>JBAZTF010000003.1:0-385790 GCA_041662105.1 Erythrobacter sp. | reverse complement strand
CCGCTGGCGGCTGACGAGTGGATCGCACGGCAGGAAGCCGCGCTTGGCCGACAGCTTCAACCGGCAAGACCGGGACGCAAGCGAAAGGCAACAGCTTGACAGAAATAAGTATACTGTCCCCGGAATTCAAGCGGACGATCCGCTGGTCACGGTTGCCCCGGTGCTGGAGCGCTACGGGCGATTTGCCGATTTTCTGGGCGACGCCGGTGCCGACGAGGCGGAGTGGAAGGCGCTTCGCATGTCCGAGACTTCGGGCAGGCCGCTTGGTAGCAGCACATGGCTGGGAGAACTGGAAGAGAAGACCGGCCGCACCCTCAAACCACGCAAACGCGGGCCGAAGCCCAAGGAAGCGGAGAATTAAGTGTATTTAGTAAACTGGCACCGTAATTCTGCGCGCCACTTAAAATGCTGCGGACGGGCGGGCGACAACGGCGCAGGCGCTGAGTGTCAGGATGCCGCCGAGAATGCGGACCGGCAGCCACAATGGTTCCGCGCGCACCGACCTGCGGCTTTCAGCGCAGCACGCGCGGCCCGCTGCCGCGTTCGCCCCATTTGTCGCCCGCATTGTAGAGCGCGCATTTCTTGAGGCTCAGGCAACCGCAGCCGATGCAGCCGTCGAGATCCTCGCGCACTTTTTCCAGCTGCGCGATTTGCGCGTCGATGCGTTTCCTGATCGTGCCGCTGATACGCTTCCAGTCGGCCGCATCGGGGGTGCGACCCTGCGGCAAGCGGGCCATGGCACCCTCGATTTCAGCGAGTGAGAGGCCCAGCTTCTGCGCGATCAGGATAAAACTCAGCCGGCGGATGTCGCTGCGCGGATAGCGGCGCTGGTTGCCCCCCGTGCGCCAGGGCTCGACCAGCCCCTTGTCCTCGTAATAGCGGATCGCCGAGACGCTGAGCCCGGTGCGCTGCGCCAGTTCGCCGATCGAGAGCAGATCGTTCGCTTTCATCGATCACGGCCATAGCAATTTTGATTCTTGACCTCAAGCCAGGTTCATGTTGTACCTGTGCGGGCATCACCTTTCACCCACCTCGCGATGCGGGGCACAAGCAGGAGATGCACCATGCCCAAGGGCCAGCTCGAACATGCCAATATCACCGTTACCGACCCCGACCGCAGCGCACATCTGTTCAAGCAGCTGTTGGGCTGGCACGAACGCTGGCGCGGCCCGTCGCAGCTTGGCGGATGGACCATCCACGTCGGCGACGGGACCACATATCTTGCGATCTACACAAACGAGAAGGCCAGCGGCGGCTTCGCCAAGGGCGTGCCGCTCAACCATGTCGGCCTGCTGGTCGACGATCTCGATGCCGCCGAGGCGGTCGTGGTCGAACACGGGCTCGAACCGTTCAACCATGCCGCCTACGCGCCGGGCCGCCGGTTCTATTTCTTCGACTGGGACGGAATCGAATTCGAGGTGGTCAGCTATGAATGAGATCATCCTGCGCGAACCGATGTTCGCTCGCCGCAACGCAAAGGACGAAGCGCGACGGGCAGCCGCCGCCCCTCTCCCCCCTCCCCCTGCAACTCCCCATTCCCAAACGCCAAAGCACGTGTATCGTCTCGCCTGACCAAGGGAGACCCCATGCACCGATTCCCGATTGCCACTGCCGCATTGGCGCTTGCCGCCCCGTTGTCCGCGCAAACCGTCGCGGTCACCGCCGACCGCCTGCTCGATGTGGAGAGCGGCAAATATGTCGCCAGCCCGGTGGTGGTGATCGTGGATGGCAAGATTGCCAGCGTGACATCGGGCGGGAGCGTGCCCGACGGTGCGGAGCACATCGATTTTGCAGGCCGCACGCTGCTGCCCGGCCTGATCGACATGCACGTCCACCTCGACGGGCGGCCCGAATACGGCGGCTATAACGGCCTCGAATTCACCGACAATTTCACGACCGTGCTCGGCGTGGTCAATGCCGAACGCATGCTGCGCGCCGGCTTCACCACCGTGCGCAACGTCGGCGACGGCAATTACAATGTGAAGGCGATCGACCAGGCGATCGAGGAAGGCTGGACCATCGGGCCCCGGATCGTCACCGCCAATTACGCGCTGGGCGCGACCGGCGGGCATTGCGACGAGACCTACCTGCCGCCGAGCTTCGGGGCCAAGAGCCCCGGCGTGGCCGATTCGCCAGAGGAATTTCGCCTGCGCGTGCGCGAGCAACGCAAATACGGCGCCGAAGTGATCAAGGTCTGCGCCACCGGCGGGGTGTTCAGCCGCAACACCGAGCCTGGCCAGCAACAACTCCACGAGGAGGAATTGCGCGCGATCGCCGACGAGGCGCATTTCTGGGGCATCAAGGTCGCCGCGCACGCGCATGGCGCAAGCGGCATCAAGGCGGCGATCCGCGCCGGGATCGACACGATCGAACACGCCAGCCTGATCGACGACGAGGGTCTCCGGCTGGCCAGGGAGCACGGCACCTGGCTGAGCATGGATATCTACAACACCGACTACACCCAGCGCACCGGCAAGGCGAACGGCGTGCTGGAGGACAATCTGCGCAAGGACCGCGAGATCGCGCAGATCCAGCGCGACAATTTCCGCAAGGCGCACAAGGCCGGGGTCGGCATGGTCTTCGGCAGCGATGCCGGGGTGATGCCGCACGAGGAAGTGGGCGGACAGTTCGCGGTGATGGTCGAATACGGCATGACCCCGCTCGAGGCGATCCGCGCAGCCACGGTGAATGCGGCCAGGGCGCTGGGCCAGGAAGGCCAGGTCGGCGCGATCAGGCCCGGCGCGTGGGGCGACCTGATAGCAGTGTCGGGCGACCCGCTGGCGGACGTCGGCGAACTGGCCGGCGTCGATGCCGTGGTCAAAGGCGGGGTTCGGGTCGACTGACGCGCGCGCCGGCGAAACCCGCCATCGCGTTCATCCCGATTTGTCCACGACCGCGCCATGGCCCGTGCGTCCGCTCCGGCTCCGGCGTCATCCCTGACCCTAGGCATTGCCCACCACGAAACAGGCCGCCGCGACCAGCGCCCCCGCCCAGCGATTGGCGCGGAAGCGGTCGAGCGGGTTGGCCGGGTCGTCCGGGTCGAGCGTCGCCACCTGCCAGGCAAGGTGCCCCGCGGCAGGAACCAGCGCCAGCAGCGCCACCCAGTCCGCGCGATAGAGCCAGAAGGCCAGCGCCCACAGCGCCACCGCGCCGAGATAGCACAATGCCACCCCGCCCCTGACCCGCTTGCCCATGCGCAAGGCCGAAGAGCGGATGCCGACCAGCGCATCATCCTCGCGGTCCTGCAAGGCATAGATCGTGTCGTAACCCACCACCCACAGCGCGGCGCCCGCATACATGGCGGCCAGCGCGTCCCAATTGTCGGCGCGCAGCGCGGTCCAGCCGACCGGCAGGCCCCAGGTAAAGACCAGGCCCAGCCACGCCTGCGGCCACCAGGTGATGCGTTTCATGAAGGGATAGGCGGCGACCAGCGCGATGCTCGCCAGCGCCACGCCCTGTGCGAACAGGCGCAATTGCAGCAGTACGAGCAGCCCGATCAGGCACAGCGCCAGCAACCAGCCCCATGCGAGCGTCCTGGACACGCGACCGCTCGCCACGGGCCTCAGCGCCGTGCGCGCGACCCGCCGGTCGAGGTCGGCGTCGACGATATCGTTATAGACGCAGCCCGCCCCGCGCATCGCGATGCTGCCGAACAGCAACCACAACACCAGCCCGACCTGCCACCCCGCGCCCGCCAGCCACACGCCCCAGGCGCAGGGCCAGAACAGCAACCACCAGCCGATCGGCCGGTCGAACCGCGCCAGCTGCGCAAGGTCGCGCGGCAGCTGCGGCAGGCGCGCGACGAGGCCGCGATGTTCGCTGTCGGGGACGATGGCAGGATTGGCGGCGGTATCGCTCATCGCTTGCTTCCTACCCGCCGAGCCGCCAACAGGAAAGCCATGCCCGCCACCCCCGCCTGGCCTCCCAGAAGCGCGCCGCGCCTGTTCGTCGCCGGACCGATTGCCGCAAGTGCGCCGGTTGCGCTCGAGGGGAACCAGGCGCACTACCTCGCCAAGGTGATGCGTGTGGGCCCTGGTTCGGTGGTGATCCTGTGCGATGACGCAACCGGCGAATGGGCCGCCGAGGTGGTCGAGCTTGGCAAGCGACACCTGTTGCTCGAGCCGCGCGAGAAGCTGCGCGAGCGCGAGGCCGTGCCCGATTTCTGGCTGTGCCCCGCGCTGCTCAAGAAAGACCGCTTCGACCTCGTGCTCGAGAAAGCGACCGAACTGGGCGTGGCGCGGATTGCGCCGGTGCTCACCCGCCGCTGCGTGGCCGACAGGCTCAATGCCGAACGGGCGCAGGCGATCGTGACCGAAGCGGCGGAACAATGCGCACGCACCGCGCTGCCGGCAGTGGCAGGACCGGTGAAGCTCGACCGCCTGCTTGCCGACTGGCCGCAGGACCGGGCGCTGTTCTTCGCCGATGAGCTGGGTGGCGCCACGGCGGCCGACGCCTTTACCGCGCACCACGGCCCCGCGGCGCTGCTGGTCGGGCCGGAGGGCGGCTTCGACGATGCCGAGCGCGCCACGATCCGCGCGCATCCTGCGGCCCGCGCGATCACGCTCGGCCCGCGCATCCTGCGCGGCGAAACCGCCGCGATCGCCGCCACCGCATCGTGGATGTCAACCAGCGGGGACTGGGCGATTCAGGAGTGAATGGGCAAGAATAAATGGCTGGCCTGAAATCTTTGCGTTGCCTACCGCAACCGGCATGAGCACCCGAGAGGAATCAGGGTCGGACGATCCGATCATCGAATCCCGCGACCAGCTGGTCGCGCCGATGGAAAACGGCGAAAAGCCGAAGGATGCATGGCGCATCGGGACCGAGCACGAGAAGCTCGTGTTCTTCCAGCAGGACCACCGCGCGCCATCCTATGCCGAGCCGCGCGGCATCCACGATATCCTGATGGCGCTGACCGAATACGGCTGGGAGCCGGTCGAAGAGGAAGGCCCCGATGGTCGAAAGCGGGTCATCGCCCTGCGAGGGGACGACGGGGCGGTCAGCCTCGAACCTGCGGGCCAGCTCGAACTGTCGGGCGCTCCGCTCGAAAACCTGCATCAGACCTGCGCCGAAACCGGGCGTCACCTGCAACAGGTCAAGGCGATCGGCGAACGTTTCGGGGTCGGCTTCCTCGGCCTCGGCATGTGGCCCGACAAGACCCGCGAAGAACTGCCGGTCATGCCTAAGGGGCGCTATGCGATCATGCTGCGCCATATGCCGCGCGTGGGCAGCCTGGGCCTCGACATGATGTTGCGCACCTGCACCATCCAGGTGAACCTCGACTATTCGTCCGAAGCCGACATGGCGCAAAAGTTCCGCACCAGCCTGGCGCTCCAGCCGCTGGCGACCGCGCTGTTCGCCAATTCGCCCTTCACCGAGGGCAAGCCCAACGGCTTCCTGTCCTATCGCTCGCACATCTGGAGCGACACCGACCCGCAGCGGACCGGCATGCTGCCCTTCGTGTTCGAGGACGGCTTCGGATACGAACGCTATGTCGACTACATGCTCGACGTGCCGATGTATTTCGTCTTCCGCGACGGGAAATACATCGACGCCGCCGGCCTCAGTTTCCGCGACTTCATGGCGGGCAAGCTGTCGGTCCTCCCTGGCGAAAGGCCGACCGCGAGCGATTGGGTCGACCATTTGTCGACCGCTTTCCCCGAGGTGCGGCTCAAGAGCTTTCTCGAGATGCGCGGCGCCGATGGCGGTCCGTGGAACCGGATTTGCGCGCTGCCTGCCTTCTGGGTCGGGCTGCTATACGATCAGGGCGCGCTCGACGCCGCCTGGGACCTCGTCAAGCACTGGTCGATGGACGAACGCGAGGCGTTGCGCAGCGCGGTTCCGAAACAGGCGCTGGGCGCGGCGATCCCCGGTGGCGGCACGCTGCGCGACCTGGCGAAGGACGTGCTCGAAATCGCCCGCGCCGGGCTCACCGCCCGCGGCAAGCTGAACGCCTCGGGCGACAACGAGACAGGCTTCCTCGAGGCGCTCGACGAGATCGTCAACTCGGGCAAGGTCCCCGCGCAGGTGCTGCTCGACAGCTACCATGGCGAATGGGGCGGCGACATCAGGCAGGTCTATCAACACAGTTTCTGACGAACGGGAAAGCACGATGATCCAGATCAACGGCACCATCAAGCTGCCCGGCAATGCCGGACAGGACGTGATCGACGCAGTGGTGAAGATGGTCCGCGCGAGCCGCGCGGAGGACGGTTGCCTCGATTACACCTTTGCCCGCGACCTTGTTGATCCGGACACCCTGATCCTGTTCGAACGCTGGCGCGACCGCAAGGCGCTGGCCGCGCACGGCACCTCTGCGCATATGGCGGAGTTCCAGAAGGTCATGGCGGCCAATCCCCCGGCTGCGCGGGAACTGCGGCTCTACGAAACCGACGAGGGCCAGCCGCTCTAGAATGCCGGCTTTGATTGCATCAAAGGCGCATTCCGGATTCTTGTTTTACCGTGATTTCCGGGCCGCCAGATGCTTCCATCCGGCTCGAATCTTGTATGATGCGAACCTTGGACCACCTCACTACAGGAAGGGTTCCTCGCCCGGCCTGTGGATGCCGCATTCGACCTTGTCCCAGCCCGACCAGCGTCCCGCGCGCGCATCTTCGCCTTCGGCCACCGGCCGGGTGCAGGGCGAACAGCCGATCGAGGGGAAGCCCTGCGCCACCAGCGGGTGGCGCGGCAGGTCGTGCCGCTCGAGATAGGCGGCGATGTCCCCGGCCGACCAGTCGATCAGCGGGTTGATCTTGAGCCGCCCCTGCGCATCCGAGCTATCGAGTTCGAAGCGCGGCAAATTGGCGCGGGTCGATGACTGGAAGGCCTTGCGCCCGGTAAAGCTGGCATCGAACCCGGCCAGCGCCTTGGCCAGCGGCCTGACCTTGCGCAGATCGCAGCAGCCGTCGGGATCGTAGGACCAGCGCAGCCCGCTCTCGTCGCGCGCCTGAAGCTCGGCGATCTCGGGATGGAGATTGACGAGATTGAGCCCGAGCCGGTCGGTCAGCTCGTCACGATAGGCGAGCGTTTCGCCGAAATGCTTGCCGGTTTCGAGGAACAGCACCGGCACGCTCGGATCGACCCGCGAAATCAGGTGCAGCAGCACCGCGCTTTCCGCGCCGAAGCTGGAAACCACCGCGCTGTCGCCGGCCAGATTGCCCTCGATCACCGCGCGCAGCCATTCCTCGGTCTCGTATCCGCGAAACATGCGGTTGAGCCGGATCGCATCGTGTTCGACAAAGCGCGGCGCGGTGTCGAGCCGGTCGATGGCGCGAAGCTCGTTCATGCGTGCCTCCCGCCTGCGCTTCTCAAGGCCCAGATCGGCGAACGCGCATCGGCGGCGGGCTGGTAGACCTCGGGCCAGCGCGCGAAGGCCGCTTCGACATCGTCGGGATCGAGCGTCTGGTCGGGCGCGAAGGCATCGAAGCCGCAACGGCGCATATAGGCGATCTGGTCGACCAGCACCTCGCCCACCGCGCGCAGTTCGCCGGTATAGCCCGCCTCGCGCAGGATCCGCGCCGAGGAATAGCCGCGCCCGTCGCCGAAGGACGGGAAATTCACCTCGATCAGCGACAGCCGGCCAAGGAAGGGGATCAGCTCGCGCGCATCGTCGCCCGGTTCGATCCGCACCGCGGTGGCATTGGCCTGCTCGCGGCAATTGTCGACCGTCACCGCCGGCTGGTCGACCGGCTCGTCATCGCGAAAGCGGAACTGCACAGCATCGGGGCTGGTGCCAAGTGCGTCAGCCATAAAGCGCCTCCTTGAACGGATCCATGCCGATCCGGCGGTAGGTATCGAGGAAGCGTTCGCCGTCCTGGCGTTCGCGTTCGTAGACATTGGTCACGGTTTCGACCGCATCGACGATGCCGTCCTCGTCGAAACCGGGGCCGGTGATCCTGGCCAGGCTGGTATCTTCCGCCTCGCTGCCGCCGAGCAGGAGCTGGTAATTCTCCACCCCCTTGCGGTCGACGCCGAGGATGCCGATGTGGCCCGCGTGGTGGTGGCCGCAGGCGTTGATGCAGCCCGAAATCTTGAGCTTGAGTTCGCCCAGCCGCGCGGTCTTGCCGGTGCTGGCAAAGCGCGTGGCGATCTTCTGCGCCACGGGAATCGAGCGGGCATTGGCGAGGCTGCAATAATCGAGGCCCGGGCAGGCGATGATATCCTCGATCGTGTCGAGGTTGGCGCTGCCCAGCCCCGCCGCATCGAGCGCGGTCCACAGCGCATCAAGATCGGCCTTGCGCACATGCGGCAGCACGATGTTCTGCGTGTGCATCACGCGCAGCTCGTCGAAGCTGTAATCCCGCGCAAGATCGGCCATCAGGTGCATCTGTTCGGCGCTGGCATCGCCGGGGATGCCGCCCGCAGGCTTGAGGCTGATCACCGCCGAGACATAGCCGGGCGCCTTGTGCGGATGCGTGTTGCGATCGACCCACAGCGCGAAATCGGGATCGCCGCGGTCGATCGCTTCGGACAGTCCCACCTCGAACAGCGGCTCTTCGAAATAGCTCCTGATGCGGTCAAGCTCGGCGGCGGGAGGCTCGATACCGAGCGTGAGCAGATGCGCGAATTCCTCTTCGACCTGGCGCGCATATTCCTGTGCGCCGAGTTCGTGGACGAGGATCTTGATGCGCGCCTTGTATTTGTTGTCGCGCCTGCCGTGGCGGTTGTAGACCCGCAGGCACGCCTCGGCATAGGTCATCCACTGGTCGAGCGGCACGAAATCGCGGATCAGCGGCGCCACCATCGGCGTGCGGCCCATGCCCCCGCCGACATGGAAGGCCGCGCCCAGCGCGCCGTCCCTCTCGACGATCCGCACGCCGATATCGTGCAGCCGCATCGCCGCGCGATCCTTGTCGCTGGCGATCACCGCCATCTTGAACTTGCGCGGCAGATAGCTGAATTCGGGATGGAAGCTCGACCACTGGCGGATCAGTTCGGCATAGGGCCGCGGATCGACCACCTCATCCGCCGCAGCCCCGGCGAAATGGTCCGAAGTGGTGTTGCGGATGCAGTTGCCGCTGGTCTGGATGGCGTGCATTTCGACGCTGGCGAGGTCGGCCAGGATATCGCCCGCGTCCTCCAGCCTGATCCAGTTGTACTGGATGTTCTGGCGCGTGGTGAAATGGCCGTAGCCGCGATCATACCTGTCCGCGATATCGGCGAGCATGTGCATCTGGCGGCTGGAGAGCGTGCCATAGGGGACCGCGACGCGCAGCATATAGGCATGGAGCTGGAGGTAGAGCCCGTTCATCAGCCGCAGCGGCTTGAACTGGTCCTCGCTCAGCCTGCCCTCCAGGCGGCGGCGGGCCTGGTCGCGGAATTCGGCAACCCGCGCATCGACCATCGCCTGGTCGTATTGGTCGTAGAGATACATCAGATCACCCAGTTGCCGATATCGGGGTCGGCCGGCTTGAGGGTCAGGTCGGGGCGGACGGTCGGGCCGAGCGCGCGCACGCGGTCCTTGATATGCGAGGGGCGCGGCGAACCGCCGTGCAGTTCGGCGTCGATGGCATAGGGTACGTTGACGCGCCGCGCGGCTTCCTCGCGGCGGGCGATCTCGTCCTCGTGGCCGGTGACGTCGACGGCGTCCTCGACGTGGATCGACCATTCATTGCCGTCCCACCAGGTGACCGCGCCGGTCCTCAGGTCGTTACCGGTAAGGATCCTCATCGTGCGGTCTCCTGTGCGATCGCGGCGAGTGCGACATCGTCGCGCGCCGTTACTTCACCGATCACGATCAGCGCCGGGCTGACCACCGCTTCGCGCGCGACCAGGTCGGGCAGGCCCGCCAGCAGGCCGCGCAGCACGCGCATGGTCGGCCGCGCGCCATTCTCGATCACCGCCACGGGCATGTCGGGCGCAAGGCCATCTTCCATCAGCTTTTCGGCGATCTGCGGCGCGGTCTTGACCCCCATGTAGATCACCAGCGTGCGGCCCTTGCCGGCGAGCCCGGCCCAATCCTGTTCGCTCAGCCCCTTGCATTGGCCGGCAACGAAGCTGACCACACTCGACGCATCGCGGTGGGTCAGCGCGATCTGCGCCGCGGCGGCCGCGCCATTGGCGGCGCTGATGCCGGGCACGACTTCCACCGGGACACCGGCGGCACGCGCCGCTTCGGCTTCCTCGCCGCCGCGCCCGAAGATGAAGGGATCGCCGCCCTTGAGCCGCACGACATCGCGACCCGCGCGGGCGATGGATACCAGCAGCGCGTTGATGTCGTCCTGCGGCATGGTGTGCCGTGCGCGCCGCTTGGCGACCGGGACAAGCCGAGCCCCGGAGTGCGCGAGCGCCAGGATCGCGGGATCGACCAGGCCGTCATGCACGATCACGCGGGCGCGCTCGATCAGCCGCGCGGCGCGGATGGTCAGCAGGTCGGGATCGCCCGGTCCCGCACCGACAAGATAGATGGTTCCGGTTTTTGCCATGCCGCGGAAAAATGCGCTGCATGGCCGCGCCACGCCAATCAGAATGCGTGTCCGCCTGACTAGCAGAAATTTTGAAATCCACCCTTCCGAACCGGCAACCTATTCTTTCGTAACCCCGGCCTCGTCCATCGCCGCAAGACCGTGCGCGAGGTCGGCGATGAGGTCGTCGGCATCTTCCAGCCCGATCGACAGCCGCACGGCATGGCGATCCGCACCCTCCCAGCCGGGCTTGGGCCAGGCCATGCGGCTGCGCACCGGCTCGACATCGAAGGGCAGCGCGAGGCTTTCGAAGCCGCCCCAGCTATAGCCGATGCCGAACAGGTCGAGCGCGTCGACCAGCCGGCAGCGCGCCGCATCGTCGCGGCGCTTGAGGACGAAGCTGAACAGCCCGCACCCGCCGGTGAAGTCGCGCCGCCACAGCTCGTGGCCTGGCGCGTCTGGCAACATCGGGCACAGCACATGCGCCACTTCGTCGCGCTGGCGCAGCCATGCCGCGATCCTGAGCGCGCTGGCCGTCTCGCGTTCGAGCCGCAGCGCCATGGTCCGCAGGCCGCGTAGCGCCAGCGCCGCATCGTCGGGCGAGACCACATGGCCCAACCGCTGCGCACCCAGCCGCAATTTGGGATACCAGCGCCCGCCCGCGCTGGCCGCGCCCATCATCAGGTCCGAATGCCCGCCGACATGCTTGGTCAGCGCGGTGATCGCGATGTCGCAGCCGCGTTCGAGCGCGGGAAAGCCGAGCGAGGTCGCCCAGGTGTTGTCGAGCAGGCTCACCGCGCCCTTCGCGCGCGCGATCCGGGCCAGCGCGGGGATGTCGCAGACCTCCATCGTCAGGCTGCCGGGCACTTCCAGCATGACCGCGCGGGTATGCTCGCAGAAGGCCGCTTCGTAGGCAGCAAGATCGAGCGGGTCGAAGAAGCGGTGTTCGACGCCATACTGCCTGAGCAGGCCCATCGCCGCATTGCGCGTGGGGTCATAGGCATTGTCGGCCACCAGCAGCACGTCGCCGCTGCGCAGCACCGCCAGCAGCGCGCCGACGATCGCCGCCACGCCGCTGGGATAGAGCACCGTCCCCGCCGCGCCCGGTTCCAGCGCGGTCAGCGCCTCGCACAGCGCCCATTGCGTCGGGGAACCGCGGCGCCCGTAGAAGAAGCGCCCGTCCTCGTTGGTCTTCACCCCTTCGCGCAGCGCGGCGACATCGGCATAGAGATGCGTGCTGGCGCGCCACACGGGCGGATTGACCACGCTGGCGGCGAAGTCGCCCGAACGGCCGCTGGTGACGAGCCTTGTGGCGGGTGCCTGGCTGCTGTCGTCGCCCGTGGCCATGCCTAGCGCGCCGCCCCCTGTTGCTTGGGGGTCGCAGGGTCGGCGCCCCATTCCATCCAGCTGCCGTCATAAAGCGCCGCGTCGTCCTTGCCCGCAAGGCCCAGACCGAACAGCAGCACGCAGGCGGTAACCCCGCTGTTGCAATTGGCCGTCAACGGACGCGAAAGATCGACCCCCTCGCTTTCGAATTCGGCGCGGATCGCCGCCGGGTCCTTCCAGGTCCCGTCGGGTTCGAACATGCGCCCGAACGGCAGGTTGAGCGCGTTGGGGATATGGCCTTGCGACCCGCTCCCTTCGGCCCCGGCGAAGCGCGCGGCATCGCGGGCGTCGACCACCTGCTCGCCGCAGCTGGTGCAATTGGCCAGCATCTCGCCCTTGGAGCGCACCGTGCGAGCGACGGCGGGAGCGGGGCAGTCGACCGGGACGACCGCCTGTGCGCCGCTTTCGAGCGGTCGCTGCTGATCGCGCCAATGGGCCAGCCCGCCATCGAGGATCGCGACCTGGGCAAAGCCATAATGGGCGAAGACGAACCAGGCGCGGGCCGAACTCTTCACCTGGCTGTCGTCATAGAGCACCACGCGCGTTGTCGGGGCAATGCCCAGCGCGCCCAGCCGCTGGGCGAATTGCGCCGCGTTCGGCATGGCCTTGGGCACTGGCGATGATGCGTCGATGAAGCTTTCCAGATCGAGGAAGCGCGCGCCGGGAATGTGCCCCGCAAGGAACTCTGCCCGCGCGTCGCGCCCGGCATCGGGCAGATGAAGGCTGGCATCGAGCACGACGAGATCGGGAGCGCCGATCTCTCGGGCAAGCCATTCGGTCGAAACGAGTCTGTTCATATCACCCGGTTAGCCCCGCGCCGGTTGCAAGTCGACTCGTGCGGCCCGTTTCAGGCGAGTTCGCGGTGGGCCAGCGAGGCGTAGCTGCGCGGTGCCTCGTCGAGCCGGAAGGGCTGGACCCGCCCGCCGCCGGGCAGGCCCTGGCCAACCACGAAGGTCTTGACCAGCGCCCCCTCGCCCGCGCCATCGACGCGCAGGCGCAGCAGCGGGACCAGCAGCGGATGGCGCCCCTGCAGGATGACCTGCGCCCCGGCGAGCGGCAGCTGCACCTGCCCCTCGACCGCGACGGTCTGGTGCGGGGCGATCCGTGCCAGCCGATGCCGGGTGTCGAGCGGGGTGCCGGGCGTGGCGACCTGCTCCTCCATCGGCGCACCGGCATGGGCCGACACGAGATCGAGCCCGATCGCCACATCGCCGAGCGGCGCATCGGTCCGGTTGATCAGGGTGAAGCGGTATTTGAGCGTGGCGAAGACCGCGCTGCGGGTGAGCTTTTCCACCTCGCAACGGATCGTCAGCGCCTCTGCCGCGGGCACCTGCGCGCTGCCCACGACCGGGCGCTCGATTGCGGGCGGCGGCGCGCTGGCACGGCGGCGACGCCAGTAGAGCAGGCCACCGATTGCCACGACCAGCGCCCCGCCGATGCCCGCAAGCCAGCGCCAGTCGAACGGCAGAGCAGGCCCGGACTCGTCCGCCACCCGCGGACGAATCGGAGCCGCAGCGGGGACGGCGGCCGGATTTGCCACCGGCGCTTGCACGGCCGGCAGCGGCGCAGGCGTGATCCCGGTCCGCTCCGGTCCAGCCGGCGTATCGGCCGCGTCTCGGGCGGCCGGGCGCGCTTGCGGGCGGGTTGCCGGGGCTGGCTGGCGCGACGCGGGGGCGAAGACCCGCTCGTCGATCGGAATCGTGACCGAGGGTGTCGGCGTAGATGCAGGCGCGGGCGTCGGCGTGGCCGTGCGAATGGCGCGCGGGCGCGCGGGAACCGGCCCGCTCTCCTCGTCGACGGGCCCCTGGACCCGCGGCGTGGAGCTAGGCGCCGGGTTTGGCGGGAGCGAGAAGTCCTGCGCCGCCTGCGCCAGCAAGGGAGCCGGCAAGGCCAGCACGAGCGCGAGGAGCGGGAGAGGGATGCGAAGGGTCATTGGGGGCCGGATTCGTGAAAATGCGCGCATATGCCGTGCGCCGGGCTGAATAGGTACTGAAGCGCGCGCCTCCAACCCCCGCCTTGCGCGCGCGCGTTATTCGCGGCAGATGCGCGGCATGAGCGACACACCCAGCCCCAGGTTCCTCGGTGCCGACAGCCCGCTGCCCGCCTCGCCGGCAGAGGCCGAGCTCGATTATGTGCCCAACCCGCGCGTGGGCGAACTCTATCTGGTTCGCTTCGCCGCGCCCGAGTTCACCTCGCTGTGCCCGGTCACCGGCCAGCCCGATTTCGCGCATCTGGTGATCGATTATGCCCCCGGCGAAACCATCGTCGAATCGAAGAGCCTCAAGCTGTTCCTCGGCAGCTTCCGCAACCACAGCGGTTTCCACGAAGCCGTGACGGTCGGCATCGGCCGGCGGCTGTTCGACGAAATGCAGCCGCGCTGGCTGCGCATCGGCGGCTACTGGTACCCGCGCGGAGGCATCCCGATCGATGTCTTCTGGCAAAGCGGCGCGCCGCCCGCGCAACTGTGGCTGCCCGATCAGGGCATCGCGCCCTATCGCGGGCGCGGATAGCGAGAGGAGACCCCCGGCATGGGCGCCAGACTACCCCGGATTTCGCTCTGGCTGGCGCTTGCGCTGGTGGTGTATGTCCTGGTTGCCGTGTTCGGGCCGAAATTCGGCCTGATCGACTGGAAGCTCGGCTTTCTGACCATGCTCGTGGCGGTCGGCCCGGCCCTGATGGGCGTGGTCGCGCTGGTCGCGGTGATCGCGCTGGTCATGGCCGTCGTGAAGCGCCCGCGCGGCGAATGGTGGAAAGCCGCCGCCGCGCTGGCGATTCCCGTGGCACTGTTTGCCGGGCTGCTGTCGCTCAAGGCGCAGGGCGAGGCCGTCCCGCCGATCCACGACGTCGCCACCGACACTGCCAACCCACCCGAATTTTCCGCCGAAACGCTGGCCATGCGCGAAAGCTTCGGCGCCAATCCGGTCGACGACTATGCCACCGCGCTCAACCAGATCCCGCTGTGGGCCCAAAGCGAGCGGTTCAGAGGCCTTCCGGTCGCGGCCAAAAGCCATGCGCAGATCATCGCGCAGAGCTATGGCGATCTCAAGCCGATCGCCTATTCGTCGAGCGATGCCGATGCCATGGCGGCGGTGGCCAGGGCGATGGACGACATCGGCCTGTCGGACATACGCAGCGATGCCGCTGCGGGCCGCGTCGAGGGCACCGCGGAAACCCTGGCCTTTGGCTTCAGGGACGATGTGGTGGCGCGCGTGCGCGAAGGCCGGATCGACCTGCGCTCGGTCAGCCGGGTGGGCGTGTCCGACCTCGGCTACAATGCCGCGCGTGTGCGCGATTTGCGCAAGGCGATCAGCGCGCGGCTGGGCGGGTGAAGCGATCGATCCAGCGCCGGTCGAGCCAGTTCTTCAGGACCCGCAGCCCGCGTCCCTGCGCCCCCAGCGCGGCATAGCTGGCGATCGCTTCGCCGCGACAGGTGTTGACCAGATACAGATGCATGAAGCGCGGGCTGTAGCTGCCCCGGGGCTGTTTTCCCGCGAGAAGCCGCCGCAGGTTGCGCGCCAGCACCGGACCGCTGTAAACCGCATGGACGCCCGAATGCTCGACCGCGCGGTCGGTGCGCCGCGCAACGTCGCCCACGGCGAGGATGTGCGCAACGCCGCAGGCGCGATTGTAGCGATCGACCGCGATGAAGCCCTGCCCGTCGACCGGCAGCCCGCTTTCGCGCGGCCACGAAGGCGCGCCGCTGCCGACCGCCGCGACGACAAGGTCGAGCGGTTCGGGCGACCGCCCGCCCGCCACAAGCTCGCCACCAACGAAGCGCGCGTCCTGTGCCACGAGGGCGATCGCTTGCGCGGCGAGTTCGCGCCGCACCCGTTTGCGCACCGCCGCCGCGTGCGAGGCAAGCAGGCCTTCCTTCCCCGCCACCAGCGTGACCTCTACATCGCGCCAGTGCGTCGAATTGCGCATTGCGAAGGCCAGTTCCACCCCGCCCGCGCCGCCACCGACCACCGCCACGCGGCGATGCCGGGGCCCCGATTCGCGCAGGACCTGCCACCGGCTGACGAAACGGTCGAGCGGGCGGATATCGAGCAGCCGCGGATCCTCGCCCAGCAAGCGGGCGGCTTGCCCTGCCCCGCCCGTGGCGATCGAGCAGAGGTCGAAGGCGATCTCGCTCCCATCGTCGAGCCGCGCGCGCCTGGCTTGCGCATCGATGCCGAGCACCCGCGCCTGCCGCCATTCGAGCCCGGCCTGTTCGACCAGCGGCGCGAGCGGAATCGACAGCTCGCTCGCGCGATATTCGCCCGCGATCCAGCCGGGCGCCATGCCCGAATATTGCATCGCGGCCAGTGGTTCGACCAGCAGCGTGCGCCCCCTGGGCGGACCCCGGCGGCGCCAGTCGTCGATCACGCCCAGATGCGCATGGCCCGCACCGACGAGCAGCAGGACGGGTTCGGTGGGAGAGATTGATTCGGCGGGGAAATTCATTGACCCTGCCTAACGCCCGAGCCCGACGGCGGCCACACCGTTTATTGGCGGGGCCAAAGAAACCTGGTGGAGCCGAGGGGGATCGAACCCCTGACCTCGTCATTGCGAACGACGCGCTCTCCCATCTGAGCTACGGCCCCGTTCCAGGTTTGCCGGATGATTCCCTCCGGCTCGAAATCACTCTAGCGGCAAGCCCCGGACTGGCAGGGGCTGCGGCAGGCGCGCGCCTTAGCGAATGGCGGCGTGCCTGCAAAGGACAAATTTCGGTGAGAGGGACGCTATTGCCTGCCGCTTGGTCCGCTCTCGGCCTGCACCTTTTCCCCTGACTGGAAGATTGGCCCCGAAGTGGGCAACCCCGCTTCCGATGAAATTGTCGGGACGGTGGCGGCAACGGGCCTTGGTTGCAGGGCCTGCACGGTCGAACCATATTGCGCGTCCCAGGCGTTGAGGTTGACGCGATATTGTTCATAGGCGCGGAAGAAGTTCTCGTAGACGCCTTCGAGCCGCTGCATCGCGCCCGACGCGAAGAGATCGAGATCCGCGCCCGCAGTGGCCGGAACTTCCGTCGCCACCGTCAGCGCCGTGTCGCAGAAGCTGTTGAGCACCGGCGGCAGCGCGAAGTAATTGTAGACCTGCGTCATGTAGGAATCCTGCACGTCGCGATAGGTTGCGCCATACCGTTTGCGGAATTCACCCTGCAGCGCGACATTGGTCGAAGACAATTTGCGCGCATGCGTGTTCAGGAACGCCTTGTAGGCCGGCAGGATACCGGCATGCTGCGGCTTCAGGCAGTTGAGCGCCGCCACATTCAGCGCTGAACGCAGGTTCCAGGTAGTCTGCGCGCTGCTGAGGTTGGCGTTGACCGTCTGACGCACACCATCGGGGCCGACCATCGGGACGGTCATGCTGGCGGTTGCGCCACCGGGCGGCAGTGGTCGCGGCGGGATGACCGGCGCCGGGGGCGGCGGGGGAGGTGGCGGCGGCGGCGGCGGTGGCGGCGGTGCGGTACAGGCAGCCACGACCGCAAGGCCCGCCGCAAGAATGGCACGGCGAATGACTGGCTTCATATCGCGGCTCATGGCGCGCGGACCCTCCTCGAAATCGTCCAATTCCATCATGCACCCGCGACGCTTGACCGGGGATGAAGCGTCAACCTAGCGCTTCGTATCGGCAAAGAAAATGCCCGGAACGTGGATTACGCCCCGGGCACGATCAAGCGAGTCGCCCTTGCGGCAGACCGAAGGGTCAGTCGCGGCTGCCCATGAAGCGCAGCAGGAAGAGGAACATGTTGATGAAGTCGAGATACAGGTTCAGCGCGCCCATGATGATCGCCTTGCCGGCGAATTCGGTCCCGCGCAGATACTGGTATTCGGTCTTCAGCCGCTGGGTATCCCAGGCGGTAAGGCCGGCGAACACCAGCACGCCGATGAAGCTGATCGCCAGCGCCAGCGTGCTCGACTGCAGGAAGATGTTGATCACCATCGCGATCAACAGGCCGATCACCCCCATGATGAGGAAGGTTCCGAAGCCCGAAAGGTCCTTCTTCGTCGTGTAGCCATAGAGGCTGAGCCCCGCGAAGGCGCCGGCCGTGGCGAAGAAGGTCGTCGCGATGCTTTCACCCGTATAGACGAGGAAGATCGTCGACAGCGACAGGCCCATCACCGTGGCGAAGGACCAGAACAGCATCTGCAGCGTGCCCTGGCTCATCCGGTTGAGCCCGAAATTCATCGCGAGGATGAAGCCGAACGGCGCCAGCGCCACGATCCACATCAGCGGACCGCTGGCGAAGCTGATGGCGAGGCCGGAGTACGCGGCGACGAGCGCCACGAGGCCAGTCAGCAGCACGCCCGACGCCATGTAATTGTAGATCGAGAGCATATGCCTGCGCAGCCCGAGATCGAAGGTCTGCTGCCTCGCAACGGCGTCACCCGCGCGCGGCACGCTGCCGAAGCCCTGCTTCTGCTCGGTGTCGTTCCAGTTCGCCATCTCAAATCACTCCTCTAGGCGGCTTTGGTCGAACAGCCGCTCCACAGGGTGGCAATATCGGGGTTTGCGATGGTGATTTCAAGCGAAACCGGTCCAAGAGGCCCGGATGCGAATAAACCGGATGGCTCAGCGAAATCAGGCTTCGCCCACCGCGTCGACCATCGCCGCGTCGAGCGCCTCGACAGGGGTCTTGTCGCCCCACAGCACGAACTGGAACGCCGGATAGAAGCGGTCGCATTCGTCGACCGCGATTTCCACCAGCGCCTGCGCCTGCGACAGGCTCAGCAACCCCTCGTCGCCGAGCATGGTGCCGTGGCGATAGAGCACGACCCCGCCGTTCGACCAGATGTCGAAATGCCCCAGCCACATCTGTTCGTTGATCCGCGCAACCAGTTCGTGTGCCTGCTTCTTCTTGCCGTCGGGCACGCGAATCTCGGGCAGGCAGAGGATCTGCAACACCATGTCCTCCGACCGCCAGATGCCCTTGACCTGATAGCTGGTCCAGCTGCCGGGAATTTCGCCCGCCATTTCGCCCTGGCCGCTTTCGCAGGGCCAGCCGCGCGCCTCGAACAGGGCCACGAGCATGTCGAGCGGCGCGGCGGCGTCCTCGGCCTCGAAATCCTCGCCCGCCATTCTCATCGTGCCTGTCCCGTGCGCGTCATGGCGGCTGGATGCAGAAGCAAGGGGGCGCTTGGCAATCCGGCGTCACGCCGCCGTTGGGGAGAACCGATTTCGCTTGTGCATAGCCTGTGCACAAGCGCCCGCTCGCGGTCTATTTCAGCGGCTCGACAACCTCGCCCTCGGTGCTGTGGAAGGTGAAGCTGTCGATCTCCATCTTCTTGAGATCGTTCATGAAGCTTCGTGCTTCGGGCTCGTTCCTGAAGGGGCCGGCAAGCAGCCGATTGGCCTGCACCCAGCGAGACACGAAAGGCCCCTTGCCCTTCAGCCTGCCCTCCGCGCGCCGCTCGATCCGGCGCCAGTCGAAGGCCAGCGCCGAACGATCCTTGCCCGTCGCGACCTGCACCCAATAGCGCGCCGGATGCTTCGGCGGCGGCGGCGGCGGCGGGGGCGGGGGTGGCGGTGCGGGCGGCTTGGCCCGTTCGCGCGGAATCGCGATTCGAGTGATGTCGACCGCCCCGTCGGCCGGGCGTGCAGCTTGATCCTGCTCGAGCGTGAAGCTGGCGAAGGCTTCCGCGAGGCTGGGTGCATCGTCCTGCGGCGCCGGAGCGGGAGGCGGCGGCGCGGGGGGCGCAGGCGGCGCAACCGCGATAATGCGCACCGGGGGTGCCGCCGGTTGCACAACCGGCCCGGACTGTTCGCTCCGCGCGATCACCACCGGCGAAGGCAGCAATTCCCCGGGCGCGCCCGTGACGACGGGCAAGGCCGGGGCAGGCGGCGGCGGGGCTGGAGCATGTGGCGTCGGCTGCGGAGGAGGAGGAGAAGGAGGAGGAGGAGGAGGTGGTGGTGGTGGCGGAGGGGGTGGTGGTGGCGGAGGGGGTGGTGCCGCGCCATCGCTATCCGCGCGCGACCCCGTGCGATCGGGACGCCGTCGACGCTCCTGCGTGCGCGGGTCCTCGCTCGCCGGTTCGGCGCCCGTGCCCGCACCCGGCAGCGTTGTCGAGGGGGCCAGCCGCGCGTCGGCCATGCGCGCACCGGCATAGCCGGCAATCTGCGGGTCGTCGGTGCCGATGCTGGCGGTGCGCGGAAAGATGCCGAGCGACCCGGCCGCCGCCTGCTGGGCATGGGTGAGGCGCGGCATGTATTCGAGATAGGGGCGGATCCGCGCGGCCATCGGCGGCGGCAGCATCGCATCGGCGATTCCGATCGCTTCGCTGGTCCTGCCGAGGATGGCGAGGCCGAAGGCGCGGGTGCGGAAGGCCGCGAGGTCCTTCTGTTCGAGCAGCGGCAGCAAGGTCGCTTCGAACCCGGCGCGATCGCCCGAAATCGCCTGGCTCAGCGCGAGGCGGCGGCGCGTTTCGGCCCCGGCGCCATTGGCGATGGCCAGCCGATAGAGCTCCTGCGCGCTGGCGGCATCGCCGACCAGATCGAAGGCGAGCGCGCGATCTTCGGCCATGCGCGCACGGTCGGTCCCGGCGCGCTCGGCCTCGGCGAACAGCCGCAAGGCTTCGATCGGGCGGCGCGAGCGGGCATAGGCGGTTGCCAGCCCCAGCTTGACCCGGCTGTCGTTCGGCGAAAGTTCGTTGGCGCGGCCGAAAAAGCCGATCGCGGCGGCGATATCGCCCACCGCCAGCGCGGCTTCACCGGCATCGATCAGCGCTGCAAGGTCGGTCGGGTTGCGCGCCAGCCGGCCCAATGCATCGTTGAGCTGCGCGGCGCCTTCGGGCGGCAATGGCTGGACGATCTCGCGCTGCGCCAGCGCCATGGCCGGATGCATCGCAGCGGCCAGCAGCAGAGCGGCGCGCAGACTTCGCAGGTCTCGTCCCATGATCCCGTTCCTGCCTGCGCGCGCGAACCGGCGCTTGCGCGGGCTATCCGCGCAGCTGCGGCCTACTGGTTGTTCTGGCGATTGAGGAAACGCGGGATATTGAGCGCACCCCCGCCCTCGCCATCGTCCTCGTCTTCTTCCTCGCCGTCTTCGGGCTTGTTCGCCCCGCGCGAGAGGTTGGCCATGCGCTCGAACAGCGTACTCCCCTGCGAGGAGGCGCCACCGCCGCCCGAGCCGCCGCCCGAGCCGCCGCCACCACCCGAGCTACCGCCCGAACCGCCGCCCGAACCGCCACCAAAGCCTTCATCCTCGTCGTAGTCGCCACCCAGAAGCGGCCGCTTGCGCATCGGCTTGCTTGCCAGCGGGCTGCTGCCTTCGACATACTGGTCCGTACCCAGTTCAAGCTCGTCCTGCGCGCCCTGTTCCATCGCGGAGGAGAGATCCAGCGTCGAACCGGCTCCTTCCTCCTCGCCGGAACCCCAGCCACCCTCGAAGCGCTCGGTCTCCTCGTTGCGCAGACCCGCCAGCGGATCGACGATGCCGTCGACATCGTCGTAGTCTTCCTCTTCCTCGTCATCGAGGCCGTAGCCAAGGTCTTCCGACAGCACCGAGCTATGCACCACGGCTGCCTCGGCAAGGTCGAACGCTTCCTCTTCTTCGACCTCGACCTCGACCCCGGCGGAAAGTCCTTCGGACAGTTCGAAAGGCTCCTCTTCGGCGATATCCTCGCTCGGCAGGTCGAGCACCGGCCGCTGCGGCGCGCGCTGTTCGTTCAGGGTGAAGGCACGCGGCGCGATTGCCACAGACGAACCGTCGCCGTCGATACCGGTCGCCACCACCGACACGCGAATCCTGCCTTCGAGATCGGGATTGAAGGCCGAGCCCCAGATGATGTTGGCATCCTCGTCGACCAGTTCGCGGATGTGGTTCGCCGCCTCGTCCACTTCGAGCAGCTTCATGTCCTCGCCGCCGATGATCGAGATGATCACGCCCTTGGCCCCGGCCATGCTGACCCCGTCGAGCAGCGGGTTGGCGATGGCGCGTTCGGCCGCTTCGAGCGCGCGATTTTCGCCTTCGCCCTCGCCCGTGCCCATCATCGCCTTGCCCATCTCGCTCATCACCGAACGCACGTCGGCGAAGTCGAGGTTGATCAGGCCCGGCATGACCATCAGGTCGGTGATCGAGCGCACGCCCTGCTGCAGCACCTCGTCGGCGAGTATGAAGGCTTCCTTGAAGGTGGTTTCCGCCCTCGCGACCAGGAACAGGTTCTGGTTGGGGATGACGATCAGCGTGTCGACGTGCTTCTGCAGCTCTTCGATGCCCGCGTCTGCCGCGCGCATCCGGCGGGTGCCTTCGAACAGGAACGGCTTGGTCACGACACCGACGGTCAGCACGCCCTTGCGGCGCGCCGCTTCGGCGATGACCGGGGCCGCACCGGTCCCGGTGCCCCCGCCCATGCCCGCGGCGATGAAGACCATGTTCACCCCTTCGAGCGCGTCCTCGATATCCTCGACCGTCTCTTCCGCCGCGGCCTTGCCCACTTCGGGGCGCGCGCCCGCGCCGAGCCCGCCGGTGATGTCCGGGCCCAGCTGGATGCGCTTTGCCGACGGTGAGGTCGAAAGCGCCTGTGCATCGGTATTGGCGACGATGAAGTCGACGCCTTCGATCTGGGCCTGCATCATGTTGGCGATGGCGTTTCCGCCCGCGCCGCCGACGCCGATCACCATGATCTTGGGGCGCAGCTCGTCGCTGGAGGCCGGACCGATATTGATGCTCATTGGGTATCCCCCGGGAATTCGAAATCCAAGACAAACACTATGTCACACATCTCGCACAAAACGAATCGCCTTGCGCGCGGCGGAACATCCTTATCCACAAGGGCTAATGATCGCTTGCCCCGGGATTCAATACTCAAAAATACTCGCGCACCGCCTGCATCACGCGGTTCACCAGGCCGAGGCCCGAATAGCGCCGCGTCGGCTGATAGCCCGGCCCCACGGACCGAATGTCGACCGGATCGTCGGCGGCATAGAGGCACAGGCCCGCCAGCGTCGCGAAACCGGGGGTCGCATGCGCTTCGGGCAGGCCGGTCAGCGCGGGCGGCTTGCCGATGCGCACCGGGCGGCCAAGCGCGCCCTGCATGAATTCGGCGATCCCGTGCAGTTCGGCCCCGCCGCCGGTCAGCACCACCTGCCCACCCTGCGAACCACCGAAACCCAGCGCTTTCAGCGCCTTGGCGATCTCGCCGCTGAGCACGCCGAGCCGGTCGGTGACGATCGCCACCAGTTCGGCGCGCGGAATGCGGTTGTGTTCATCCGCGCCGCGCGCCAGCCGCCCGCCCGCCTCTTCGCCCGGGGCGTTGACCGCAACCAGTTCGCGGTGGTCGGTCGGGGTGGCGATGGCCGAACCGGAAACGCATTTGAGCCGTTCGGCCTGGCTGCGACGAATGCCGAGCGAGGAGGCGATGGCGTCGGTGATGTCGTTCGATCCGATCGCGATCGAGCGCAGGCCCAGCAGCATGCCCGCCGCGTGGACCGAGACATTGGTGACCTGCGCGCCGATTTCGACCAGCGCCACGCCGAGATCCCGCTCTTCGGCGGAGAGGCAGGCGTAGGCGGCGGCGAGCGGGCTGGCGACCACCCCTTCGACCTCGAGGTGCGCACCCTGCACCGCCTCGATCAGGTTGCGCACCGGCGCCCCTTCGGCGAGCGTGACGTGGACGTCGACCCCCAGCGCTTCGGCATGGAGGCCCTTGGGATTGGCGACGCCGTGCGCGCCGTCGAGCGTGTAATGCGCCGGCTGCGCGTGCAGCACCATGCGCCCGTCGGGGTGCAGGTGGTCGCGCGCGGCATAGAGCAGGTGCTCGATATCGTCTTCCTCGATCCGCCGCCCGCCGATGGCGATTTCCACGCTGGCGATGCGGCTGGTCAGCCCCGCCCCCGCGCAACCGATCCACACGCTCGACACGGTGGTGTTGGCATTGCCCTCGGCCTTTTCGACCGCGTTGCGGATCGCGTGGCTGGCGGCGCGCATATCGGTGATGTAGCCGCGCTTGACCCCCTCGCTCGCGCGGTGGCTGGAACCGAGCACGAGCATGTCGCCGTTCTCGGCCTGGCCCATCACCATGGCGGAAATGCGAAAGGACCCGATGTTCACCGCGCCAAGGACGCGGGTGATGCGCGGGGTCGGGGCGGCCATTATTCGCCCCCTCCGTTCGCGGCCATCGACCTGGGGCACGGCCCGTCCTTGCACCGCAGATAGGCGCGGTCGGGCACGCGCATGTCGATGGCGATCGGCTTGCCCCCGATCAGCCGGTGCATCCCGTCGAGCTGGGCGAACTTGACCAGCGCGGGCGCACCCAGATCGCCTTCGGGCAGGGCGAGCAATTGCCCGGTCTTGAAGGTCAGGTTCCAGCGACGGTTGCCGACCCATTCGGCAGCGGCGATCTGCGGCTTCAGGGCCGGCGCCGCGTCGAGCAGCCTGCCCAGTTCCGCGACCTGCATCTGCGCACCGGGCCCTTCGATCAGCAGCTTGCCCCTGGCAGCAGCGGCGCTGACCGGTTCGAGCTCGTGCCCCTGCCCGTCGACCAGCACCAGCCGCCCCGGCCTGGCCAGCACCGCGTGCGGCTCGCGCTCGACGATATCGACCTTGAGCGTGTCGGGCAGCTGGCGCGACACACGCGCATCGGCGACCCACGGCAGCTCGAGCAGCCGTTCGCGCACCTCATCGAGGTCGACCAGCGGCATCGGCCGCGCCTGTTCAGCGAGGACACGCTCGTAAACCAGTTCCTCGTTCATCCGCACCACGCCCGAAACGCGCACTTTCCTGACCTCGAACCCGGCGCGCGAGGCGGACTTGGCCATCTCGTTTCGGGCGATCCGAGGCAGGCCGGCATAGCTGGCAATCGTCCAGGCGATCGCCAGGGCGACCACTACGATCGCGGTGAGGAAGAACCTGTGCCACTGCTCTTCGGTAAAGGGGAGTGCGGCCATGACATTGTCGAGCAGCCCGCTGGTGCGCTTGCGCGCGGCACGCGCCGTCTGGCTGCGGCTGCGCGCGGCGGCCGAGCGGCGAACGCCCTGCTGCTTGCGGGTGACCTTAGCCATCGCCGCCCCTGCCCGGGTTCCCGCCGTGGATCGCACGGTCGCGCAGCGCGGCGGCGACGATCATCTCGCACAGCTCGCCATAATCGATGCCGAGGTATCGCGCCTGTTCGGGCACCAGGCTGAGCGGGGTCATGCCCGGCTGGGTATTGGTTTCGAGCACGAACAGCCCTTCCTCGCCCAGTTCCTCGTCCCAGCGGAAATCGGTGCGGCTGGTGCCCTTGCAACCCAGCACCCTGTGCGCCCGCAATGCATAGTCGAGGCACAGGTCGCGAATATGGTCGGGAATTTCGGCCGGGCAGACGTGATCGGTCATGCCTTCGGTATATTTGGCGTCGAAGTCGTAAAAGCCGCTCTTGGGCTTGAGTTCGGTCACCGCCAGCGCGCGCGGCCCTTCGGGAAAATCGATCACCGCAGCGGTCATCTCGCGCCCCTTGATATAGGGTTCGGCGAGCAGCTCGGCGAATGCCTGCCATGGCCCCTTGGCGTCGGGGGCGATGGGATTGCCGTAGTTCCCCTCGTCGGTAACGATGGCCACGCCGACCGAGCTGCCCTCGTTGACCGGCTTGAGCACATAGGGCCGCGCCATCGGGTCGCGCTCGTGCAATTCGGCGCTGCTGACGATCCGCCCGCCGGGCATGGGGATGCCTGCCGGGACCAGCGCCTGCTTGGTCAGCTGCTTGTCGATCGCGATGACCGATGTGACCAGCCCCGAATGGGTATAGGGCACGCCCATCAGGTCGAGCATGCCCTGCACGGTGCCATCTTCGCCCGGCACGCCATGCAGCGCGTTGAACACCACGTCAGGGGCGACTTCGGCAATTCGCGCCGCGACCTGGCGATCCATGTCGATCCGCGTCACGCGATGCCCGCGCGCCGCCAGCGCCCTGGCGACGCCTTCGCCCGACATGAGCGAAACAGGCCGCTCATTGGCCCAGCCACCCATGAGGACGGCGATGTGGAGTTTGGGGAGATCGGTCATTGCAATGCTTTCCTAAGGTCGCCCCACGCGCTGGATTTCCCACTCCAGCTCGACGCCCGAATTGGCATAGACCCGGCGCTTCACTTCCTCGCCCAGCGCTTCGATATCGGCACTGGTCGCATCGCCGGTGTTGATGAGGAAGTTGGTGTGCTTTTCGCTGACCTGCGCGCCGCCCATGCGCAAACCGCGGCAGCCCGCGGCATCGACCAGTTCCCAGGCCTTTTGACCGGGAGGGTTCTTGAAGGTCGACCCGCCGGTCCTGGTGCGCAGCGGCTGCGACGCCTCGCGCGCTGCGGCGATGCGGTCCATTTCCGCGCCGATAATTTCGGGATCGCCGGGCACGCCCCTGAACCGCGCGCCGACCACCACCGCGCCTTCGGGCAGGTCCGAATGGCGATAGGTGTAGTGCAGGTCGGCAACGGGCAGGGTGAACATGGCACCATCGGGCAGCGCCACGTCGCAATCGACCAGCACGTCGCTGACCTCGCGGCCATAGGCACCGCCGTTCATGCGCACGAAGCCGCCGACCGTGCCGGGGATGCCGCGCATGAATTCCAGGCCCGCGATCCCCGCATCGCGCGCGGCCGAGGCGACGAGGATGCCATGCGCCCCGCCCCCGCAGGCGAGCACGCAGTCCTCGCGCACTTCGATCCCCGCACAGGCCTTGCCCAGCCGCACGACCACGCCGGGAACCCCGCCGTCGCGCACGACGAGGTTGGAGCCCAGGCCCAGCGCCATGACCGGCAGGTTCCCGCCCAGCCGTTCGAGGAACAGGCGCAGGTCTTCAAGGTCGGCGGGTTCGAACAGCCAGTCGGCCGTGCCGCCGCTCTTGAACCATACGAGTTTCGCCAGCGGCGCATTTGCGGTCAGCCTGCCGCGCAAACCGGCGGTCGAAACCGGCGCGGCCACCGCGCCGTCGACTTCGCAATCGGGCGCCATGCCGCTGTCGTGGTTCCACACATCGTCGGGCTGGCGGCTGGTCACGCCGTGCGCTCCCGCTCGATCCGCCCGGCAAGCTCGCCCGCCCAGCGGGTGATATCGCCCGCGCCCAGGCAGACCACCATGTCGCCTGCCGCGAGTTCGCCAGCCAGCCTTTTTGCCAGATCGTCCTCGTCCGCCACGGTCGCCGCGGCGCGGTGACCGCGCGACTTGAGCCCGGCGACCAGCGCTTCGGAACTCACGCCCTCGATCGGGTCCTCGCCCGCGGCATAGACCGGGGTGACGAAGACCATGTCGGCTTCGTTGAAGCAGCTCTGGAACTCGTCCATCAGATCGCGCAGGCGGGTATAACGATGCGGCTGGACCACCGCGATCACGCGGCCACCATGATCTGCGCCCCCCACGCTCTCGCGCGCGGCGGCGAGCACCGCCCTGATCTCCACCGGGTGGTGGCCATAATCGTCGATGATCGGCACCGCGCCGCTGCGCAGGGGCACTTCGCCGACCTTGGTGAAGCGCCGCCGGACCCCGCCGAAGCTGGAAAAGCCGGCGCGGATCACCTCGTCGCTGCAGCCCATCTCGATCGCCACCGCAATCGCGGCGAGCGCGTTCTGGACATTGTGCCGCCCGGGCATCGGCAGGCGCACGTTCTCGATCCGGCGATCCTCTTCACCGCGCTGGCGCACGATCACGTCGAAGCAATTGCCGCCCATGTCGGGGCGGACGTTGACCCCGCAGATATCGGCCTGGAGCGAGAAGCCATAGGTCACCACGCGGCGGTCGCGGACCTTGCCGATCACCGCCTGCACCTCGGGATGGTCGATGCACAGCACCGCCGCGCCATAGAAGGGCACGTTGTGGATGAATTCGACGAAGGCGTCCTTCACGCCCTCGAAATCGCCATAGTGATCGAGGTGTTCGGGATCGATGTTGGTGACCACCGCGATGGTCCCGTCCAATCGCAGGAAGCTGCCGTCGCTCTCGTCCGCTTCGACCACCATCCAGTCGCTGTCGCCCAGCCGCGCGTTCGAGCCGTATTGTTCGATGATCCCGCCGTTGATCACCGTGGGGTCGATGTTGCCGGCATCGAGCAGCGCGGCGATCATGCTGGTGGTGGTGGTCTTGCCATGCGTGCCCGCGACCGCGACGGTCGATTTCAGCCGCATCAGTTCGGCCAGCATTTCGGCGCGGCGAACCACCGGGACGCGGTTCTCGAGCGCATGGGCGACCTCGGGATTGGTCCGCTTGACCGCGGTCGAGGTTACGACGACCGCCGCACCTTCGACGTTCTCCTGCGCATGGCCGATATGCACCGCGATCCCCTGTCGCCGCAGCCGCTCGACCGTGGCGCTTTCCTTCATGTCGGAGCCCTGCACACTATAGCCGAGATTGTTCATCACCTCGGCAATCCCCGACATGCCGATGCCGCCGATGCCGACGAAATGGACCACGCCGATGTCGGTCGGAACGCCCCTCATTCGGTCATCTCCCGTGCCACCCGCTCACCACCCCGAGCCTGTCGCAGGGCCTGCCCCGCGCGAACGCCCTGCGAAGCGCCGCGCGCATTGTTCCCGCCGACGCGGATGACGTCCATCATCTCCGCCCCGCCGAAGCTCTCGACAAGATCGGCAAGGTCCTCGACCGCCCTGGGCCGCCCGCAGTTCCACGCCGCATGCGCCGCGCGGGCGAGCCCTTGCGGATTGTCGGCCAGCGCCATGATCTGCTTGGCCAGTTCCTTGCCGGTAAAGCGTTCCTGCCGGATCATCCGCGCCCCGCCGGACCTGGCAAGCTCGCGCGCATTGGCGGCCTGATGATCGTCGGTCGCGATCGGCAGCGGGATGAGGATCGCCGGGCGCCCCACCGCGGTCAGTTCGGCGATGGTCGAGGCGCCCGCGCGGCCGATGAACAGATGCGCGTCGGCCAGCCGCGCGGCCATATCCTCGAAATAGGTCGCCAGTTCGGCGGGAATGCCGTGCGCGCGATAGCGTTCGCGCACCGCGTCGAGATCCTCGGGGCGGCACTGCTGGGTGACCTGCAAGCGCTGGCGCAGCGCGGGCGGGAGCATCGAAAGCCCGTCGGGCACCACTTCGGACAGCACCCGCGCGCCCTGGCTGCCGCCGGTGACGAGCACGCGCAGCAGGCCATCCTCGGAAAAGGCGGGGAACGGTTCGTCGCGCAGGCTCAGCACGCCCGCACGCACCGGGTTGCCGACGAGATGGACCTTGGCCCGGTGCCTGGCGGCCAGCCGCTCGACCTCGGGATAGGCGGTGGCGATCGCGTCCACCCGGCGCGCGAGCAGGCGGTTGACCCGGCCGAGCACCGCGTTCTGTTCATGCACCACGGTGGGAATGCGCGCCGAGGTCGAGGCGAGGATCGCGGGCAGCGAAGGATATCCGCCGAAGCCGACCACCGCGCTCGGCGCGAAGCTTTCGAACAGGCGCAGCGCCATGCGCCGCCCTTCCATCACGGCGGCGATACCCCTGGGCCAGTGCAGCGGGTTTGTGCCGAAACGCCCGGCGGGCAGGACGTGGGCGGGCATGAAATGGGGCTTGCCCGGGATTTCCGCCCCGCGCGCGTCGGTGATCAGCGCGATGTGGTGCCCGCGCCGCTCGAGCTCGGTGGCGAGCGCGAAGGCGGGCAGCAAATGACCGCCGGTGCCCCCGGCAGCAAGGACGTAATGGCGGCTGGCACCGGTCATGGAAAAATCTCGCGCGGCTTGTGGCTCGACTGTTCGGTCATCGAATCCGCCTGCCCTAAACCGATCAGGTCGCCAAGCCCCCTGGTCCGGGTTTTGAGGAAGGGATTGCGCCGCGTCACCGCGATCAGCAGGCCCACCCCCATGCACACGGCGATGGTCGAGGACCCGCCATAGCTGACCAGCGGCAGCGTCATGCCCTTCGACGGGAACAGTTGCAGGTTGACGAGGATATTGATGAAGGCCTGCCCGCCCAGCAGCGCGATGAGGCCCGTGCCCGCCAGCAGCGCGAACAGGTCTTCCTCGTCCAACAGCCGCATCAGCACCCGCCCGACGATCGTGAGATAAAGCAACAGGATCATCGCGCAGGCGATCAGCCCGAATTCCTCGCCGATGACGCTGAAGATGTAATCGGTATGCGCTTCGGGCAGGCTCATCTTGCGGATACCCAGGCCGTATCCCGCCCCCGTCCAGCCACCCGCCAGCAGGGTGCGGCTGGCCAGGTCGACCTGATCGAAGGCGGTGCCGCCGCCAAGGAAGGCGTCGATACGGTGGCGCGCGTTGTCATAGAGGAAATAGGTCGCGGTCAGGCCCACCATCGCCCCGCCGGCCAGCCCGCCGAGCCGCTTGATGTCGACGCCCGAGAGCACGACCATCACGAACCACACGCCCGCGAACAGGATCGTCCCGCCGAAATCGGGCTGCAGCATCATCAGCGCGGCGATGGTGCCGAACAATGTGGTGGCGATCCCCATCACCGGCAGATTGGGATCGCGAACCTTCCACGAAAGGACCCACGCCATGGTGATGGCATAACCCGCCTTGAGGAATTCGGACGGCTGGAACTGCATCCCGATATTGATCCAGCGCCGCGCGCCGTTGATCTGGGGACCGATGATCGGGACGAGGAACAGCAGGCCGAGCATCCCTGCGGCCAGCAGCACGCCGAAGCGCCGCGCATTGTCGCGGCTGAGCAGCGAAACACCGAACATGATGGCCAGCCCCACGATCTGCCACGCGACATGGCGGTAAAAGAAGTGCAGCGGATCGAGCGTCTCGTTCGCGGTCGACAGGCGATCGGCACTGGCCGGGCTGGCAGCGGCGACGGCGATGGTGCCGAAGCTCATCAGCAGCAGCACCAGCAGCAGCAGCACCCGGTCGATCTCGCGCCACCAGATCCTGAGCTCGGCCCAGCGCGACAGCCTGTGGCGCGACAGGTGCATGGGTTGGCGCTTGCCGGGGATATATGGCTGTATGGTGGTGGTCATCCGAGCGCCTCCACCAGTGTGCGGAAATGGTCGCCGCGCTGCTCGAAATCGCGATACTGGTCGAAGCTGGCGCAGGCGGGCGAGAGCAGCACGGTATCGCCTGCCTCGGCCCGGTCAGCGGCGCTGGCAACCGCGCGGTCGAGCGTTTCGCATTGCTCCACCGGAACGCGGCCTTCCAGCAGCGCGGCGAAATCCGGCCCGGCCTTGCCGATGGTATAGGCGGCCTTCACGTGTCCGAGCTGTGCCTCGCACTCGCCCAATAAAGAGTCAGAGGGGCCGGGTTCCTTTGCGAGCCCGCCGAGGATCCAGTGGATGCGCTCGAACGCCGCCAGCGCAGGCGCCGAGGCGGCAGTGTTGGTGCCCTTGCTGTCGTTGACATAAGCTACGCCGCGCACCTCGCGAACACGCTCCATGCGGTGGGGCAGGCCGCGGTAGCTGGCAAGCGCGGCATTGGCGGTCGGGCGATCCAGCCCGAGGTCGAACGCGACGGCCCATGCAGCGTAGGCGTTCTGCGCGTTGTGCGGACCCTGCAGCGAGGGTGCGGACGCCAGATCGAGGAAGTCGCTGTCCTTCGCATCGGGGTTGAGTGTGGTCATCTCGCCCGGCCCGTCGATTGCCAGCAACGCATCGCGAATGGCGGGGTCGCAACTGGCGTCGACCCCGGTGTGGTCGGCTGACTGCATCTCGAAAAGCCGCACTTTGGAAGCGCGATAGGCCTCAAAACTCTCATACCGATCGAGATGATCGGGCGTCACATTGAGCAGCACCGCCACATCGCAGTCGAGCGAACAGGTCAGGTCGATCTGGTAGCTCGACAGTTCGAGCACATAGACCCCGCCCCTGGGCAGCGGCTCCTGCTCCAGAATCGGCAGGCCGATATTGCCGCCCATGGTGGTCGGCACGCCCGCGGTCTTGAGGATGTGGTGGACCAGCGCGGTGGTGGTCGACTTGCCGTTGGTGCCGGTGATGCCGACCACCCTGTGCGGCGGCAGCCCGGCGCGCGCCTGCGCGAACAGCTCGATATCGCCGATCACCGGCACGCCGAAGCTGTCGGCATGCGGCTTGATCGGGTGGGTGTTGAGCGGGACGCCCGGGCTGACCACCACGCCGGCGAAACCGGTAAGGTCCGCCGCCACCGGATCGGCGAGGTCCACGCGGCCCGCGAATTCGGCGCGCGCGTCCTCGCGGGCATCCCACGCCATGACCTCGGCCCCGCTCGCCAGCAGCGCCTCGGCCGTCGCCCGGCCCGAGCGCGCCAGCCCGAGGACGGCGTATTTCTTGTCCTTCCAGGCGGACGAGGTGATCATGTGTGATGCGCCGCAATAGCCCTCTCCCCTTGCGGGAGAGGGTTGGGAGAGGGGTCTGCCGCGACAGCGGCAGCTTGCGCTGCCACCCCCTCTCCTTCTGCGTCTTCGACGCTCCCTCCTCTCCCGCAAGGGGCGAGGAAAGGGAGCAGAGAGAAACCAGACTTCACGACATCTACCGCAGCTTCAATGTCGCGAGGCCGAGCAGTGCCAGCACGATGGCCACGATCCAGAAGCGGATCACGACCTTGCTCTCGGACCAGCCGAGCTGTTCGAAATGGTGGTGGATCGGGGCCATGCGGAAGACCCGGCGCCCGGTGCGCTTGAACCAGAACACCTGGATGATGACGCTCAGCGCCTCGAACACGAACAGCCCGCCGACGATAGCCAGCACGATCTCGTGATGCGTCGCCACCGCGATGGCGCCCAACGCCCCGCCGAGCGCGAGGCTGCCGGTATCGCCCATGAACACCGCGGCGGGCGGCGCGTTGAACCACAGGAAGGCGAGCCCCGCCCCCATGATCGCGGCACAGAAGATCGCCAGCTCGCCCGCGCCCGCGACATAGGGAATGCCCAGATAGCTCGAATAATCGACCCGTCCGACGAGATAGGCGATGATCGCGAAGGTCCCTGCGGCGATAATGACGGGCATGGTCGCCAGCCCGTCGAGCCCATCGGTCAGATTGACCGCATTGCCCGCGCCGACGATCACCACCGCGGCGAAGGCGAAATAGAGCACGCCCAGCTCGATCCCGAAATCGTTGAAGAAGGGGACGTAAAGGAAGGTGTTGATCTGGCTGACGGTGAGCCAGGCCGCGATCCCCGCCACGGTGAATTCGAGCAACAGGCGCACGCGGGCCGACACGCCCTTGTGGCTGGCCTTGGTAACCTTGTCGTAATCGTCGAGGAAGCCGATCACGCCGAACCCCAGCGTGACCGCCAGGCACGACCAGATGAAGGGATTGCGCAGGTCCATCCAGATCAGCACCGACAGCGCCAGGCTGATGAGGATCATCAATCCGCCCATGGTCGGCGTGCCGCGCTTGGCCAGGTGCGACTGCGGCCCGTCCTCACGGATCGGCTGGCCCTTGCCCTGGCGCACGCGCAGCATGACGATGAAGCGCGGACCGATCAGCAGGCCGATGACCAGCGCGGTCATCAGCGTCGCCCCGGCGCGGAATGTCTGGTAGCGCACGAGGTTGAAAACGCCTTCGAAATTCAACCATTCGGCGAGCAGGTACAGCAATTGGGCCTCTTTCGCGCCTAGCGGGCGCGGATGAAGTGATCCACGAGCCGGCCGAGGCCGACCGAATTGGAGCCCTTGACCAGCACGGCATCGCCCGCGACGACGCCGAAGTCTTCGAGCAGTTCGATCGCCTCGTCGGCGGTCCGGCAATGCGCCCAGGCAATCGGCTTGCCAAGCACGGAACTTTGCGGTTTCCCCAGTTCGCGCTCAAGGACCCCGGCCAGCGCGGTCATCTCGTCGCCGACCAACAGGGCAAAGTCGACATCCGCCGCCAGCAGCGGTTCGGCCAGCGCGGCGTGGAACTGCGGGCCGAAGTCGCCCAGCTCCTTCATCGCGCCAAGCACCGCGATGCGGCGGGTCGAGGGCGTCTGGCCGAGTTGCGCGAGGGTAGCGCGCATGCTGGCGGGGTTGGCGTTGTAGCTTTCGTCGATCAGCAGCGCCTTGCCGCCCGGCGCGTCGATGCCGTGGCGCGCGCCGCGCCCCTTGAGCCCGCCCATCTCGGCAAGAGCAAGTCCGGCGGCGGCCATGTCGCCACCCGCCGCGCGCACCGCCGCCATCACCGCGAGCGAATTGGTCACCCAGTGCTCGCCCGGTTCGGCGACGGAATAGCACAGCCGCCCCTCGGGAAACTCGCAAGTGACCAGGCTGCCGCCATTGGCGCTGGGAATCGCGTCGAGCAGGCGCATGTCGGCATGGCGCGCCCTGCCGAAGCTGACGACTTTCGCACCCAGTTTCAGCGCGGCATCGCGCAGTTGCCCGTAGTGCGGCGTGTCGGTCGGGATCACCGCCGTGCCGCCGGGCTCGAGGCCGAGGAAGATTTCCGCCTTGGCATCGGCGATCGCCTCCATGCTGCCGAGCATTTCGATATGCGCGGGGGCGACGGTGGTGATCACCGCGACATGCGGGCGCACCTGCGTGGTCAGTCCGGCGATCTCGCCGGCATTGTTCATCCCCATCTCGAAGATGCCGAAACGGCTGCGCGCGGGCATCCGCGCAAGGCTGAGCGGCACGCCGACATGGTTGTTGTAGCTGCGGATCGAACGGTGCGCCGCACCACGGCTGGCGCGTTCGAGCGCGGCGAAGATCGCTTCCTTGATCCCGGTCTTGCCGACCGATCCGGTGACGCCGATGATCCGGGCCGAGGTGCGTTCGCGCGCGGCGCGGGCCAGCGCCTCGAGCGCGGCCGTGGTATCCCCGACCAGAATGTGCGGCCAGTCGACCGGGCGGTCGACGATCGCGCCTGCCGCGCCGTTGGCGAAGGCCTTGTCGAGGAAGCGGTGACCGTCCATCGCCTCGCCCTTGAGCGCGACGAAGAGGTCGCCATTGACCACCTCGCGGCTGTCCATCTCGACCCCGGCGACCTGGAAATCATGGCTGGCGGTGCCGCCCACGGCTGCGGCGATGGCCTTTGCCGACCACAGCGTCAGCGGCAGGCGGTCGCGCGGGTCGGCGGGCCATTCGATATAGGCCGGATGGCGCAGGATGGCGGCGCTCATGCCGCACCCCGCACGCAGTTCGCCGCGCATTCGCGCGCGACCTCGACGTCGTCGAAGGGCAGCACTCGCATGTTTTCTCCCGATCCGATGATCTGACCCGTTTCGTGACCCTTGCCCGCGATGAGGACGATGTCGTCCACGCCCGCTTCGGCGATGGCAGCGCAGATGGCTTCGCGACGATCGCCCACTTCGCGCACTTTCTCCTGTTCCCTACCCGCCCTTGCCCCCGCAAGCACCTGCCGACGGATTTCCGCAGGAACCTCGCCGCGTGGGTTGTCGTCGGTGACGATCACCACGTCGCTGGCCTTGACGGCCGCTTCGCCCATTGGCGCGCGCTTGCCGTGGTCGCGGTCACCCCCGGCGCCGAAAACCGTGATGAGCCGCCCGGCGACATGCGGGCGCAGCGCGGCGATGGCGGCTTCGATCGCGTCGGGCGTGTGGGCATAATCGACATAGACCGGCGCGCCCGAAGCGGCGATGACCGCGCGTTCGAGCCGCCCGCGCACCGGCTGGAGCCGTGCAACACCGTCCCACACAAGACCCGCTTCGGTGCCGCTGGCCAGCGCCAGGCCCGCCGCGCACAGCGCATTGGCAACCTGATAGGCCCCGATCAGCGGCAAGGTGATCGTGCGTGCCTGCCCGCCGTGTTCGACGCTCAGCACCTGTCCCAGTTGGGTCGGCTGGCGATCGAGCAGGCGGATGTCCTCGCCCGCCTCGCCCACGGTCATGACCGTCAGCCCGCGTGCCTGGGCATGTTGCACCGCGCGGGCATTCCACGCGCTGCGATCCGGTCCCATCCAGATCACGGCCGTTGCACCGTCTGCGACGACCTCGTCGAACAGCCGCATCTTGGCCGCGAAATAGTCTTCCATGTCGGTATGGTAATCGAGATGGTCGCGGCCGAGGTTGGTGAAGGCGGCCGCCTCTACCGGCACGCCTTCGTTGCGGTATTGCGCGAGCCCGTGGCTCGACGCCTCGTAGGCGACATGGGTGACGCCTTCGCGCGCCAGCCCCGACAGGTTCGACAGGAAGGTCACGATGTCGGGCGTGGTCAATCCGGTCGAAACGCTTTCGCCCGATGTGGTGACCCCCAGCGTGCCGATGCTCGCCGCGCGTTCGCCCGCCATGCGCCAGATCTGGCGGGTCATCTCGGCGGTCGAGGTCTTGCCATTGGTCCCGGTCACCGCAACGATATGTCCGGGCATGGGCGTGAAGAAGCCCGCGGCCAGCCGGGCGAAGGCCTTGCGCGGATTGGCGTCGGCGATGTGCACCGCGCCTTCGACCCGCGCCTCGCGCCGCGCGACAATCGCGACCGCCCCGGCCGCGAGCGCAGCGGGAATGAAATCCTCGCCGTTGACGCTGGCACCCTGGAAGGCGCCGAACACCGTGCCCGGCGCGACCTTGCGATGGTCGATGGCAAAGCCGGTCACCTCGGCGGCAGCATCCGCGCAATCCAGCCCCGCCATGTCGCACAGCCTGGCCAGCCTCATTCGTCGGCCCCCGGGATCAGCGGGCGGATGTCCGAGGTATCGACATCGCGCGTGTCGTCGGGACGCACGCCCATCAGCGGGCCGATGCGCGGCACCAGCCGGCCCACGATCGGCGCGGCGTTCCAGGCGGCGGTGCGCTGGAAGCTGGAAGCGATCGTGCCGCGCGGTTCGTCGAGCATGGCGATCACGACGTAACGCGGGCGGTCCATCGGGAAGGCTGCGGCAAAGGTCGAGACCACCGCGCTCTTGCGGTATCCATGCGCGCCGGGCTTTTCGGCCGATCCGGTCTTGCCCCCAACGCGGTAACCGGGGGCATTGGCGTTGCGACCGGTGCCATAGACCGCGATGGCGCGCAGCAGCTGGCGCATGCGGCTCGAGGTGGACACCTTGAAGACGCGGCGGCCCCTGGGCGCTTCGCCGGGCCCCAGCTTCTTGAGGGTGGCGGGACGCCAGATCCCGCCATTGACCATCGCGGCATAGGCGGACGCGAGGTGGAGCGGCGTGACCGCGATGCCGTGGCCATAGCTTACCGTCATATTGGTCAGCCGCGCCCAGTCCTTGCCCGGCCACAGCGGGAAACCCTTGGCCGGCAATTCGATATGGGGCCGCTGGTTCATGCCGAGATCGATCATCGAGCGGCGCAGGCGATCGGGGCCCAGCTCGTCCGCGATCCTCGCGGTGACGATGTTCGACGAATGGATCAGCGCCTCGATCACGTTGAGCGAGGCACCCAGCGCGTGGCTGTCCTTGATCGTGAAACGCCCGATCTGCACCGGGGTCGCGCTGTACCGATGGCCAAGGTCGCGCACCACGCCCGCGTCGATGGCCGAGGCGATGGTGATCGGCTTGAAGGTGGAACCGAGTTCGTAGACCTGGTTGGTCACGCGATTGAACATCAGGCTCTGCCCGCGCGCATCGATCCTGTTCGGATCGAATTCGGGCAGCGATGCCAGCGCCAGCACCTCGCCCGTGTCGACGTCGAGCACGATGCCCGCGGCGCCCTGCGCATCGTTGAGCTTCATGCCGCGGCGCAGCTCGTCCTCGAGCGCGCCCTGCACCCGCACGTCGATCGACAGCGCCACCGGGGTGCCGCGCGTGGCGGGATCGCGCAACTGCCGGTCGAGCACCTGTTCCATGCCGACCCGCCCATGCCCGTCCGCGCCGACATAGCCCAGCACATGCGCGCCCATCGACCCTTGTGGATAGTGCCGGTCGTTCTCCATCGGCATTTCGAGCGCGAGTTCGCCGATGTCCTGCACGCGGTTCGCCTCTTCGGGCAGCACGCGGCGGCGGATATAGCCCTGCCGTCCGGCGGCGAACTGTTTCGCCACGCGGCTTTCGTCGAGGTCGGGGAAGATCGCCTTGAGGCGCGCGGCCACGTCCTGCGGCGAATGCACCAGCGGGCTGCCGTCCTCGCCCATCGCCCTGGGGTTGAACCACAGCGCATAGGCGGGAAAGGCGCGCGCCAGCGGCACGCCGTTGCGATCGCTGATCTCGCCGCGCGGCGGCAGCAGCGCTTCCTCGAACGAGGTCGCGCGCAAGCCGTGGTCGGATAGGCCGAGATAGGCGATGCGCAGCAGCGCGATCAGCGCGATGAAGGCGAAGCACAGCGCGATCCACAGCACGCGCCACCGCGCCACGGTCAGCGAACGCTGGCGCACGGTGACGAGCTGCACGCGGCCCGAGGCCACCGCCATGCTGACCGCGCCGTGCCCGCTGCGACCCGCGGCTATCGCGGGGCCGTAACCGGAAAAGGCATTCACCGCGCCACCTCGGTCACGCCGACGATCGCGCCGGTGGGATGGGCAAGGCGCTGCGCCAGATCGGCCGCCGCCAGACCGCGATGCATCGGGCGGGCCTCGCTTGCAGGGACGGCGTCATCGCGAGCGATCCAGCCCGACAGCAGGCCCCGATCCTCGCGCGGCGGGGTGTTGAGCGCCACCCTTATGGGTGCGGGCGCATCGATCCCGCGCGGCGTGCCGAGCGCGGCAAGCTGGGTTTCGCTTTCGAGATACTGGTCGGCGCGCGGCGCGCCATAGCCGAACTCCACCGTGTTCCAGTCGGCCAGCTGCTGCTGGCTGGCACGGGTCTGGAATTCGGTCTCGAGCATCAGCTTGGCCCGCTGCACGGCGATGATCCGCCGCTCGGTCAGGCGCACGTCGCTCTTTACCGCATTGACCCGGAAGGTCAGCGCCAGCAGCAGGCCGAAACACACCGACAGGACGATGGCCCAGCCGATCTGGCGAATGCGCGATCCTGCGATCATCATGCGGCCTCCCTTGCCGGCGTGGCCGTGCGGGTGGCGTGGCGCAGCACCGAAGAGCGCGCACGCGGGTTGCGGGCGATTTCGGCCTCACCGGGCTTGATCGCCTTGCTGACGCGAAAGAAGGCCGGATCGTCCTGCGCCGCCAAGGGGACGTAACGCGAGGCGCTCGGGGTTGCGGACGCCTCGCGCAGGAAGCGCTTGACGATCCGGTCTTCGAGGCTGTGGAAGCTGACCACCGCAAGGCGGCCCCCTTCCTTCAGCAGGTGTTCGGCGGCGGACAGGCCCTGGGACAGTTCGTCGAGCTCGCCGTTCACATGGATGCGGACGGCCTGGAAGGTGCGGGTGGCCGGGTCCTTCCTGTCATGCGGCTTGAAGCCGAGGGCCCTGCGGACCACGCGCGCCAGATCGCCCGTGGTCGACAGCGGCCGCGCGGCCACGATGGCGCGCGCGACGCGGCGCGACTGGCGCTCCTCGCCATAGGTGTAGAGGATGTCGGCGATCGCCTTCTCGTCGGCGCTGTTGAGGAAGTCCGCGGCGCTCGCCCCTTGCTGGCTCATGCGCATGTCCAGCGGACCGTCCGCCGAGAAGGCGAACCCGCGATGCGCCTGGTCGAGCTGCATCGACGATACGCCGATGTCCATGACCACGCCGTCGACCCGCGCGACGCCGGCCGACGTCATGACGTCGAGCATCTCGGAAAAGCGGTGCGGATGGAGAAAAAGGCGCGGCGGATTTTCCTCCGTCTCGCGCCATGTGCGCCCCGATGCGATTGCGTCGGGATCCCGGTCGAAGGCGTGCACGGTCGCGCCCCGCGCCAGCAGGGCACGGGTATAGCCGCCCGCGCCGAAGGTCGCGTCGATCACGACGTCGCCCGGCTGCGGGTCCAGCGCTTCGATGACTTCGTCGAGCAGGACGGGAATGTGCGGGGCAGCCCGCTCGCTCTGGGCCTGCCGCGGGGTCATTTGCCCTTCGCCTTCGCTTCTTCGAGGAAGCTTTCGCAGGCCGCCTTTGCGCCGGCCCAGTCATCGCCCATCTTGGCCAGTTCCGCCGGGTTCCACAGCGTGAAGAAGCGGCCGCCGCCCTGGAAGTAGAGCCCGTCCTCGATCAGGCCGATCCGGCGCAAATGTTCGGGCATGACGAAGCGGCCGCTGTCGTCGAAAGGCATTTCGAGGAAGCCGAACAGCTGGCTGGCGCGGGTGTCGCGATCGAACTCCTTGCCGAGCCGGATCGCCATCTCCTCCTCGCGGTCGAGCTGGGCGTTGAGTTCTTCCTTGCGGCTGAGGCCGAAGCCGACGAGGCAGTTCCAGCCGGGATGCTTCATCAGGCACAGGACGCGGCCCTCGCTGCTGTCCCTCACCGCCTTGCGGAACAGCGGAGGCAGCACGAAGCGACCCTTGTCGCCCGCAGGCGAATATGCCTGTCCGCTGTATCCTGCGAAAACCACTGCCCCAAATCCCGATTAAGCGTTCAACACCTCCCCCGGACAAGACCTCCCCCCGCTCGCCCGCGTGCGGGGGCGAGCTGCAGCGCCTGCGGGCCTGCACGCACAGAAAGCCTTGTCCGATGTCCCGTCGATTTATCGCGGGACCACCGGGGATGAAAGGGAAAATTGCGGGATTTTACGGGATAAATCCGCAAGCCATTGTTTTCATGTTTTTAATTTTCTAGACGCGGGTTCGACTTTCTTACCACTTCGCTAACGAGATATCTGGAAATACACGCATTTCTGCAGCGTCGCACGCCGTTCCCGGGGCATCGCCGAGTCTTTCCCGCAAAATCCCCGGGTTCACTCGCCGAGCGATTCGGCGACCAGCGCGTCGAGCGAGCGCCGACGATCGGCCGAGGCCTCGCCCGCATCGTCACCATCGAGCACCGCTGCATCCGCGACCAGCGTCACCTGCCCCGCGCCGACGCGGCAACGCGCCACAAGCTTCGAGGCGGAAAGGATGCAGTTGGCGGCGCCATCGTGCGGCACGGTGACGAACTCGCCCGCCAGCCGCACGGGCAGTTCACCACCGCCCTCCGCGATCCAGCGCTCTGCATCGCCCTGCCTCTCGTCGAAGCGCAGTTCGAGCCCCCAGCGCGCCAGGATCGGCGAGAGCAGCGCCACGTCCTGCGGCCGCCGGGGATCGCCGATGGGGAACATGCTGCGCCGGGTCAGCATCGGGTCGGCAAGGACCAGCGCACGCCCGCCGGCGCGCACCCAGCGATCGAGCGCGAGGTTCTCCGACGGGGCCAGCGCGCGCGGCTGGGCGAGCAGCAAGCGTTGCTGGCCGGCAAGTGTATCATCCTCGAGCGCGTCGAGCGGAACGAGGGCGAAGCGCTGCTCCAGCCTCGACCGTACCCAATCCGGCCTGGCATCGCTGGCCAGCACCTCGCCGATGTCGTCGCTTTCGCCCCAGTAGACCGGGATCGTGCCGAACAGGCCCAACGCGGGGAGCGGTTCGGCATCTTCGCTCGCGCTGCCGGGCCGGCACCCGGCCAGCGCCAGCAGCGCGGCAGCGATCCGCCTATTGCGAAGCGGTCGCCGCATTGCCTTGCGCCGGGGTGGGCGCGGCGGTCGCCGCCGGTTGCGGCTGGGCCGGGATATCCGGCACCACCCCGGCTTCGACCAGCGGATCGCTCTGCGTCGCGGCGGCCGTGGGTTCGGTGGTCGCCGCCGCTTCGGGAACAACCGCCGCATCGGTTTGCGCGGCGCGGTTCTCGATCACGCTGGCCAGCCCGACCAGCAGGATCATCAGCACCACCCCGGTAACCCCGATCTGCAACCGCTGGACCGTGCGTTCGCGGCGGGCATCGCCACCCGACAGTTCGGCCGGTTCGGCTGCGGCAGGCCTGCGGCTCATGTCGAAGAAATGTGCCATGAGGCAGTCTATGCCGCGGACCCGGCGCCGGTCAATCGGCGAGCTTCAGCCACTCGAAGACCGGCAGGCCCTTGGCCGCCAGCCACTCGGCATTGTAGAGCGTCGAAAGATAGCGGAAGCCGGTATCGCACAGGATCGTCGCCACGCGCGGGTTTTCGCGCCCTTCGCCGACCAACTGCCTGCCCAGCGCGACCGCACCCGCGACGTTGATCCCGCTCGACAGACCCAGGCACAGCCCTTCCTCGCGCAGCAGGCGGGCGACCCAGGTGAGGCCCTCCTCGTCCGAAATGCGGAACTGCGTGTCGATCGGCGCGCCTTCGAGATTGGCGGTGATGCGTCCCTGTCCGATACCCTCGGCCACCGACGACCCTTCCGCCTTGAGCTCGCCATGGGCGTAGTAGTTGTAGAGCGCCGCGCCGTGCGGGTCGGTCAGCGCGATGACGATATTCTCGTCGAATTCCTTGAGGCCCATGCCGGTGCCCGCGATCGTGCCGCCGGTGCCCGCGGCGCAGGTAAAGCCGTCGATCCGGCCTTCGAGCTGGCTCCACAGCTCCTTCGCGGTGGTTTCGATATGCGCCTTGCGGTTGGCGGTATTGTCGAACTGCCCGGCCCAGACCGCGCCCTCGATCTCGCCCGCCATGCGGCGCGAAACGTGCTGGAAATGGTTGCAGTCGGCATATTTGGTGGGTGGCACCAACACCAGCTCGGCACCCAGGGCGCGCAACGTCGCCATCTTCTCCTGCGACTGGTTGTCGGGCATCACGATGATCGTGCGATAGCCCAGCGCATTGGCCACCAGCGCGATGCCGATCCCGGTATTGCCCGCGGTCCCTTCGACCACCGTGCCGCCGGGCTTGAGTTCGCCCCGCGCCTCGGCATCACGGATGATGTAGAGCGCGGCGCGGTCCTTCACCGAAGCGCCGGGGTTGAGGAATTCGCATTTGCCGAAGATGTCGCAACCGGCTTCCTCGCTCGGTCCGGCAAGGCGGACCAGCGGCGTATTGCCGATAAGATCGAGCGTGCGCTGGCGTACGGGAATGTCAATCATGCCCTGCGAGGTAGGCGTGCGCACCGCAACCGGCAAACAACATCAATCTTCAGGCGCGATAGTAACCTTCAGCCCGTCGAGCTCGCCGGTAAAGGGAATCTGGCAGGCAAGACGCGAGGTCGCGACGCGATGGTCGGTCGATTCGAGCAGGTCGTCCTCATCCTCGCTCATCACCGGCAGCCTGTCGGCAAAGGCGGGATCGACATGGACGTGGCAGGTGGCGCAGGAACAGCAGCCGCCGCACAGTGCCAGCAGCTCGTCGAAGCCGTTGTCGCGGATCGCTTCCATCACGGTCAGGCCGTCCGCGACATCGATCTCGCTGGTTTCGCCTTCGCGGGTGGTGACAATCAGCCTGGGCATTGCGCATATCCTCGGTTGCAAAGGGCCACCGACCGACCCTATGCGAGCGGCTGCTATTCAATCGTGCACAGGAAGGCAAGCCGGAGCGCCATGGGTCTGACAAATGCGCAATTGCGCGAGCATCTCGACGCGGTCGCCGCGCAGGACCCGCTCGTGGCCGCCGCGCTCGAACGCTGCGGTTATCCGCAGGAGCGCATCCGCCCGACCGGTTACCACACGCTGCTGCGCACGATCGTCGGCCAGCAGGTCAGCGTTGCGGCGGCGGCTTCGGTGTGGCGCAAGCTCGAGGCCGAACTGGGCGTGGACATGCCCGCGCAGGAATTGCTCGCGCGCGATTTCGACACGCTGCGCGCCTGCGGCCTGTCGCGGCAGAAACAGGGCTATGCCCGCTCGCTGTGCGAACTGGTCGCGAGCGGGGAGTTGCGGTTCGACCAGCTGCCCGGCGACGACGAGCAAGCCATCGCCGAACTGACCCGGATCAAGGGCATCGGCCGCTGGTCGGCGGAAATCTACCTGCTGTTCGCCGAAGGGCGGCAGGACATCTGGCCGGCGGGCGACCTGGCGGTGCAGGAAGCGGTCGGGCGGCTGCTCGAACTGCCCGCGCGGCCGAACGAGAAGGATACCCGCGCGCTGGGCGAGAAATGGCGCCCCTGGCGCGGGGCGATGGCCATCTTCACCTGGCACACCTATAACAACGCGGCCTTGTAGGGCTGCGCAAGCGGGGAGAGCGCAATGAGCACGCGCAGGTCCATCTTCATCACCGGCGGGGGTTCGGGCATCGGCCGCGCAATCGCGAAATATTTCGGCGACCGCGGCTATTTCGTCGGTGTCGGCGACATCGACCAGACGGGGATGGACGAAACGCTGGCGCTGATCGGCCACGGCTTCACCTTCGCCTGGAAATTCGACGTGCGCGACCGCGCGGCCTGGGGCGAGGCGCTTGATGCCTTTGCAACGGCGGCGGGCGGGCGGATCGACGTGCTGGCCAACAATGCCGGTATTCCGGTCGGCGGATCGCTGGTGGAGAACACGGTGGACGAGATCGAGCGCTGCCTCGACATCAACCTCAAGGGCGTGCTGTTCGGTGCGCAGGCGGCCTATCCTTATCTCAAGGCGGCAGCCGGCGGATCGTGCCTGCTCAACACCGCCAGCGCGGCAGGAATCTACGGCACCCCCGGCGCCAGCGTCTATTCGGCGACCAAGTTCGGCGTGCGCGCGATCACCGAAAGCCTCGATGGCGAATGGGCCGAAGACGCGATCAAGGTGCGTTCGCTGATGCCCAGCTTCATCGACACGCCCTTGCTCGACCACATGCCCAATTCGCTGACCAATCAGGACATCCGCCAGCGCGTGACCGAAGCGGGTCTGGAGATCACCCCGGTCGAGGAAGTGGCCAGGGCCGCATGGGATGCGGTCCACGGCGATCGCCTGCACACCACGGTCGGCAAGACCGCCAGGCAACTGGCCTTCGCCGCACGCTGGATGCCGGGCCGGTTGCGCAGGCAGATGCGCACCTCGATGCGCCCGCTGGGCAAGTAAGCGGTCAGAACAGCGCGTCGATCTTGCGCGCCATCGTCACGTCGCGCAGGCTCAACCCGCCCGCGTCATGCGTGGTCAGGGTGATCTCGACCCGGTTGTAGACGTTGAACCATTCGGGATGGTGATCGCGCTTCTCGGCCAGGATGGCCACGCGGGTCATGAAGGCAAAGGCTTCGGAGAAATCCGCGAAGGTAAAGGTCCGCGCGATTGCGTCGCCATCGCGCGCCAGCACCCATTCGGGCAGCGCGGCGAACCAGCTGTCGCGTTCTTCGCCAGTCAATCGTTCGACCGTCATTCCGCCTCCTTGACCCGGGAACCCGCAGGCAGCCCATGCCGCGTGGCTCGAGCACGATCGGGTAGCGGGGAATCGCAAGGATGAAAACGGCCACGGCGCAGGAATGGTCCCGCAGGCGCCGCTTCCGCATGCGCGAACCACGCCCCGCCCGGTTGACAAGGCAATTCGGGTACTTGGCGCCTGTGTCCCTTTGCGCCTAACGCTGGCTTCCATGAACGCCCGCCTCGCCGCGAGAGACCTTGCCTGCCGCCGTGGCGAGCGGCTGCTGTTTTGTGGCCTCTCGCTCGCATGCGAGGCGGGCGACGCGCTGCATGTTGCTGGGGCGAACGGGATCGGCAAGTCGAGCCTGATCCGCATATTGGCCGGCCTGCTGCGCCCCTTTTCCGGCACCGTCGAGCGCGAGGGCATGATCGGGCTGGTCGACGAGCGGCTGGCGCTCGACGAGGCGCTGCCGCTGGGCAGGGCGCTGGCCTTCTGGGAAAGCCTCGACGACAGCTGCGACACGGGCCGCGCCTTCGACCTGCTGCAACTGGCCCAATTGATGGACGTACCCGTGCGCTATCTTTCGACCGGACAGCGCAAGCGCGCCGCGCTGGCACGGCTGCTCAATTCGGGCAGCCCGGTATGGTTGCTCGACGAGCCGCTGAACGGCCTCGACCGGCAGGCGCAGGCGGCGTTCGAGGCGCTGGTGGCGCAGCATTGCCAGGGCGGCGGGATCGCGGTGGTCGCCTCGCACCAGGATTTCGCGCTGCCCTCGCCCCGGCGGATCGACCTGGCGGAGTATGTTGCATGATCGCCAGCCTGCTGCGCCGCGACCTCGGATTGCTGCTTCCCGGCGGGCGCGGCGGCGGCGGGGTGCTGCCGCTGCTGTTCTTCCTCGCGGTGGCGATGCTCTATCCCTTTGCCGTGGGACCCGACGCGCAATTGCTGGCGCGAACCGGCGGCGGGGTGATCTGGGTCGCGGCATTGCTGGCGGCGATCCTGCCGCTCGAGAAGCTCGTTTCGGGCGACCTCGAGGCGGGCGTGTTCGACCAATTGCACCTGCGCGGGGTGAGCGAGGAACTGGCAATGGCGGTGCGGCTGCTGGCCCACTGGCTGGCCTTCGCCCCGCTGCTGCTGCTCGCCACGATCCCGGCCGCGGCGCTGCTGGGCCTGGGCGAGGAGACGGTTCGCACGGTCCTGCTCGGCCTGCTTGCGGGAACGCCGGGCCTTGCCGCGGTCGGCCTGGCGGTCGCGGCGCTTACCGCGGGCCTGCGCGGCGGGGCGGCACTGGCAGGGCTGATGGTGATCCCGCTGGCGGTCCCGATCCTGATCTTCGGCGCGGGCGCACTGGCGCGGCCCGACCCGTCCGCCCTGTTTCTGACGGGGGCGATCAGCCTGGGGCTTGTGGCCCTGGCCCCCTTCGCGGCGGGCGCGGCGATCCGGGCTGCACGCGAAGGCTAAACCTGGCCCAACTCAGGCGTAAGGCGGCTTGTGCAGCCCCTTGGGGCTTTCGGTGAAGATCTCGACCCCGCTCCCAGTGATCGCGAGCGAATGTTCGAACTGCGCGCTCAGCGACTTGTCGCGCGTCACCGCGGTCCAGCCGTCGCCCAGGATCTTGGCGTGCGGACGGCCCAGGTTGATCATCGGTTCGATGGTGAAGAACATCCCCGGCCTGAGCTCGGGCCCGGTCCCGGCGCGGGCGGCATGGATCACTTCGGGCGCATCGTGGAACAGGCGTCCCAACCCATGGCCGCAGAATTCCTGCACCACGCCATAGCGGTACTGGCGCGCATGCGCTTCGATCGCCGCGCCGATATCGCCCAGCCGCGCGCCGGGCTGCGATGCCGCTTCGATCCCCAGCATCAGGCATTCATAGGTCACATCGACCAGCTTGCGCGCCCTGAGCGGCACGTCGCCGGCATAGTACATGCGGCTGGTATCGCCGTGCCAGCCGTCGAGCAGCGGGGTCACGTCGATGTTGACGATGTCCCCGTCCTTGAGCGGCTTGTCGCCCGGAATACCGTGGCAGATCACGTGGTTGATCGAGGTGCAGCAGCTATGCGCATAGCCGCGATAGCCCATCGTGGCGGGCACCGCACCGCCATCGAAGGTCATCTGGCGCACCAGATCGTCGATCTGCCCGGTGGTCACACCAGGCTTCACGAATGTGGTCAGTTCGTCGAGGATTTCGGCCGCCAGCCGCCCGGCCTTGCGCATCCCCTCGAACCCCTCGGGCCCGTGGAGCTTGATGGTCCCGTCACGGTAGACGGTCTGGTCGCTGTCGATCACCTGATATTCGGTCATGCGCGCCACATAGCGATTATGCCGCCGGATTGCGAGGCGTTCAGGGCTTTACGCTGAATACCTTCGCAAATTCGGGCCTGACCGCCGCGATCACCGCGGCATCGACCGGCAGGGTGACCTCATACTCACCCTCGGCATAAGGCCCGGCGACATAGGGGCCATAGTAAAGCCCGAGGCGATCGAAGGCCTTGCCGGTGGACGAACCCAGGAACAGCGTGGCCTCGTCCAGGCCGGGGCAGTTGTTGGGCCATTCGCCCGCCGGCCCATCGAGCGCTTCACCGCGCCGTTCCCTCCGCACACGGTCGAGCGCTGCACAGGCCTTCCTGCCGACGGCCCGGTCAAGGGCGTCCTGCGAGACGAACATCGCCTTGGGATCGATCAGCCGCCCGGCCTCGCGATCCCAGACCTGCGAACCACGGCCATACATGCCGTGCGCCCCGCCGGTATAGGTATGGAAACTGTTCGACAGGCTCAGGAAACGCGGCAGGTCGGCGATCACTTCATAGCTATTGGCATAGGAATAATTGCGGCACGAAACCGCCCCTTCGGGGCAATCCATTACCGAGGATTCCCAATCCGCCTTCGTCTCGTCGAACATCATCCGGCGATGCGCGTCGAGCTGCGCGGCAAGATCCGGTTCGGCGCTGACGCTGGCCGGCCATTCGTAGGCGAAATCGAAACTGCCCCCGCCGCTTTCCCTGAATTCCTGCTTGACCGCAAAGGCTTCTGCCTGCTTGCCGGGGGCAGCTTGCCCGGCACTGGCCGATGCCGCCGCCACAGCGGGCCCCACCCCCGCCTTTTGCCCATACTCCTTTGCGTCCGAACATCCCGCACTCGACAGGAGCAGTGAAATCAGGAACAGGGGCGCACGCATCGCGGTTTCCTTCCGCTCGGGACCGACAACAGGGGACTTGCTCCGATTATGGCCGACACCGTGCCGCTTATCCAGCCCGACAAGGGCCAGCAGGCGATCGCCATCCATCTCGTCACGCGCGAGACATTCCCCAACTGGGTCAAGCAATTGTCCGCCGGGCAGCGCGCCGCGCTGGAGGCGCAGAAATTCGACGGCAGCGGCTATCAGGTCGGCATCGTGCCCGATGGCGATGGCTGGTTCGCCGTGGGCGGTGTGGCCAATCCGAACAATCTTTCGAGCTGGTGCATGGCCAGACTCGCCGAAGCCCTGCCCGAAGGAACCTATCGTCGGGCCGAGGGCGATCCGGGGCCGGCGATGCATGGTTGGCAGACCGGGCAATATCAGTTCGACCGCTACAAGAAGCCCGAACGGCCCGTCGGCCCGCGCATATTGCTGACCCGCGCAGCCGGGCGCATCGAGGCCGCAACCGCCGAAGCGCAGGCGGTGTGCCTGGTGCGCGACCTCGTCAACACCCCCGCCGAGGACATGGGGCCCGAAGCGCTCGAAGCCGCCTGCGAAGCGCTGGCGAAGCAGCATTCGGCCAAGCTGTCGGTGACCAAGGGCGATACGCTCGAACGCGAATATCCGATGATCCATGCGGTGGGCCGGGCCGCGTCGCGCCGCCACGCGCCGCGGCTGCTGCACCTGACGTGGTCCCCATCGGGGGGCAAGGCGAGCGATCCGGTGCTCGCCCCGGTGCTCGTCATCGTCGGCAAGGGCGTGTGTTTCGATTCGGGCGGGCTCGATATCAAGCCGGCTTCGGGAATGCTGCTGATGAAGAAGGACATGGGCGGCGCCGCCCACGCCATCGCGCTGGCCGGGCTGGTGATGCGCGCGGGGCTCAAGCTGCGGCTGCACCTGCTGGTCCCCGCGGTCGAGAACGCGATTGCCGGCAACGCCTTCCGCCCCGGTGATGTCCTCGCGACCCGCAAGGGGCTGACGGTCGAAATCGGCAACACCGATGCCGAAGGGCGGCTGGTGCTTGGCGATGCGCTCCAGCGCGCGAGCGAGGAGAAGCCCGAACTGATCGTCGATTTCGCCACGCTGACCGGCGCGGCGCGGGTGGCGCTGGGCCCCGATTTCCCGGCCCTGATGACGCGGCGCGACGAGACCGCGCTGGCGCTGATCGAAGCGGGCAAGGCCTGCGACGACGAACCCTGGCGGCTGCCGCTGCCCGAGGCCTATCGCGAATGGCTGTCGTCCGATGTCGCCGACCTCAACAATTCCGCGACCAACGGCTTTGCCGGTGCCAGCGTCGCCGGCCTGTTCCTCGACCGCTTCGTCGGCGAAGGGATCGACTGGGCGCATTTCGACACCTTCGCCTGGCGTCCGACCGCGAAGCCCGGCCGGCCCAAGGGCGGCGACGCCTATGGCCTGCGCGCCGCCTGGCACATGCTCGCCAAGCGTTTCGGTGGAGCATGACCGGCGGGTGACTTGCGGGAATGCCCGCGCGCGGTTAAGCGCGCGCAACGTCAACAATCGAGTTTGAATCCCAGCGTGACCGGGCCCGCAGCGTATTCCCTACCCGAAGGCATTGTCGGGCTGAAAGGTCCGGTCGACAGGCCAGTTCCCGGGACCCTGCCGTTGCGTGGCGATCTCGCGCATGTCGCGCTGGCGGGATGCTATCTTGCGGCGCATTACGTGATCCCGCGGCAGCGCACTGTCGGCGGCGCGGGAGCGGTGCTGAAGCTGGGGATGCGCGACGACGCCGACAATGGCGCAACGCTCGCGGCGGGCGAAGCGGTCGAACTGCTCGACATCGCGGGCGACTGGGCCTGGGTCACGCGCGGTCCGGACGGGCCGAGCGGCTATGTGCGCCTCGGCGTGCTGGCACCCGAACATGGCGCATAAGGTCTTCATCGACGGCGCAGCGGGCACCACCGGGCTGGAAATCGCCGAGAGGCTGTCCGGCCGCAGCGAATTCGCGCTCGTCACGCTCGACGATGCCCGGCGCAAGGATGCAAGCGTGCGGCGCGAGGCGCTGAACGAAGCCGATGTCGCGATCCTGTGCCTGCCCGACGAGGCCGCCATCGGGGCGGTGGCGCTGATCGACCCGGCGTCGGGCACGCGGGTGATCGATGCCTCCTCGGCCCATCGCACCGCGCGGGGCTGGTGTTACGGCTTTCCCGAACTGGTCGGGCGAGCGCGTGTTGCCGAAGCGCGGCGGGTGAGCAATCCGGGCTGTTACCCGACCGGCTTCCTCGCGCTGGTCGCCCCGCTGGTGCGCGCTCGGCTGCTGCCCGCCGACTGGCCCTACACCGTCAATGCCGTCAGCGGCTATTCGGGCGGCGGCAAGGCGCTGATCGAACGGTTCGAGGCGCCCGGCGCACCGGCATTCCGTGCCTATGGTTACGATCTGGCGCACAAGCACCTGCCCGAAATGAAGTGCCACGCCGGACTGGAGCACGATGTCATTTTCGCGCCCGCCGTGGTCCCGGCCTATCGCGGCATGGTGGTCGAAGTTCCGCTGCATCTCGGGGCGATGAGCCGCACGATCACCGCCGATGCGCTGCGCCATGGATTGCAGGAATTCTACGCGGGATCGCCGATCGTCAGCGTGTCCGGGAGCAGCATCGAAGGCGAACTGCTGCTCGATGCCGCCGCGCCACCCAGCGACCGGCTGGAGTTGTTCGTTTGCGGCAATGCCGGGGGCTATCACGCCCGCCTCGTGGCGCGGCTCGACAATCTCGGCAAGGGTGCCAGCGGGGCGGCGGTGCAGAGCCTCAACCTGCTGTGCGGCCTGCCCGAAACCACGGGCCTGCGCCTCGCTTGTGCCTAAAATTTAGGCAATTTCCGACTAGAGCTTGGGCAGGCGAGAGCTGTCGCTTGCCTGACATTGCGTCGAGCTTGTGACCGGCTAAGCGAAAATTGCGCCAAGGTGGTTTGGAAGCAGGGGATTCTTCGTCTAGGCGTGACCCACGCGTGTTGGCACGATTCTTGGATCGAAACGCGCGAGGAAGCGCATTCCCAGCCATACCGGGGGTCGGAAGAGAGACGTGAAAAAGATCGAAGCGATCATCAAGCCGTTCAAGCTCGACGAGGTGAAAGAGGCGCTGCACGAAATCGGCGTGTCCGGCATCACCGTGATCGAAGCCAAGGGCTTCGGCCGCCAGAAGGGCCACACCGAACTCTATCGCGGCGCCGAATACGTCGTCGATTTCCTGCCCAAGGTGAAGCTCGAGGTCGTCGTGACCGACGATATTGCCGAACGCACCGTCGAAGCCATCGCCGCTGCCGCCCGGACCGGCCGCATCGGCGACGGAAAGATTTTTGTCTCGTCGATCGAAAGCGCCCTGCGCATCCGCACCGGCGAACGCGACGACGACGCCATCTGATCACCCCACCCTCCCCGGGGCGGGAAGGGAACTTAAGAAGGAAGAACCAATGTCCAGTGCAAAGAAGGTCCTCAAGCAGATCGAGGAAGAAGGCATCGAGTGGGTCGACCTGCGCTTCACCGATCCCAAGGGCAAGTGGCAGCACCTGACCATGGTTTCCAGGGTGCTGGGCGAGGACGAGCTGGAAGACGGCCTGATGTTCGACGGGTCCTCGATCGCCGGGTGGAAGGCGATCAATGAATCCGACATGATCCTCAAGCCCGACCTCGAACGGGTCTATGTCGATCCGTTCAGCGCCGAACCGATGATGATCCTGTTCTGCGACATCGTCGAACCCTCGACCGGCGAATGGTATGCGCGCGACCCGCGCTCGACCGCCAAGCGCGCCGAAGCCTATCTCAAGTCGACCGGCATCGGCGACACCGTCTACGTCGGTCCCGAGGCGGAATTCTTCATGTTCGACGATGTCCGTTTCGAAGACGGCTATGCCGGTTCGGGCTATGCCATCGACGACATCGAACTGCCGACCAACACCGGCAAGGAATACGAGAGCGGCAACCTCGCCCACCGTCCGCGCGCCAAGGGCGGCTATTTCCCCGTCGCCCCGGTCGACAGCGCGGTCGACATCCGCGGCGAAATGGTTTCGACCATGATCGAGATGGGCCTCAACTGCGACAAGCATCACCACGAAGTGGCCGCCGCGCAGCACGAATTGGGCCTGACCTTCGGCACGCTGGTCGAAACCGCCGACAATATGCAGATCTACAAATATGTCGTGCATCAGGTCGCCCATGCCTATGGCAAGACCGCGACCTTCATGCCCAAGCCGATCAAGGCGGATAACGGCAGCGGCATGCACACCCACATGTCGATCTGGGATGGCGGCAAGCCGACCTTCGCCGGCAATGGCTATGCCGGCCTGTCGGAAACCTGCCTCTATTACATCGGCGGCGTGATCAAGCACGCCAAGGCGCTCAACGCCTTCACCAACCCGACCACCAACAGCTACAAGCGGCTGGTGCCCGGCTTCGAGGCGCCCGTGCTGCTCGCCTATTCGGCGCGCAACCGTTCGGCTTCGTGCCGCATCCCCTATGGTTCGGGCGACAAGGCCAAGCGCGTCGAGTTTCGTTTCCCCGATGCGATGGCCAACCCCTACCTCGCCTATGCCGCGCTGCTGATGGCGGGTCTCGACGGGATCCAGAACAGGATCCACCCGGGCGAAGCGATGGACAAGAACCTCTACGACCTGCCCCCGGCAGAGCTGGCCGAAGTCCCGACCGTATGCGGCAGCTTGCGCGAAGCGCTCGAATCGCTCGAAGCCGACCACGAGTTCCTGCTCAAGGGCAACGTCTTCACCAAGGACCAGATCGACGCCTATATGGAGCTCAAGTGGGAAGATGTGGTGCGCGTCGAAACCACGCCGTGCCCGGCCGAGTTCGACATGTACTACAGTTCGTAACAATCGCCCCATACGGCCAGCAGATCACCGAGAGAGGGGCGTCCGGAGCGATCCGGGCGCCCCTTTTTCGCACCCAGCGCGGCGTGGCCCGGAGTCACTCTATTCGCACAGCCCCGCGGCGCGCTTGGCTATGCCGGCCAGCCCCTTGCACTTCGGCTTGGCCTGCGTGGGCGGCGCCCCGTCCGCGGCATCGGCCGTTCCGCTCCCATCCGTCCCGGGCAGGTCCATGCCGAGCATGGCCATGGTGGTCGAACGGAAGCGCACGCGCGCGATCCATTCGGGCTTCCACGCAGCGGCCTTTGCGGGCTTGGGCGGATAGGCGAAGTCCTTCTCCGGCCCGAAGCCCGAAAGACTGGCCATCATCACCTCACCCCCGGCGGCCTGGACCTCGGCCGGGACGGTGCAGCTGGTCTGCGAGGCAGGCATGACCGTCCTGGCGGTGACCAGCCTGGCCACGGCTGCGGGCGACAGCCAATCCCACATCGGCCCGCCGAAGGCGCGCGTTGCGCTTGATGTCCACCATACCATTTCGGCAGCCTCGCCGCGTCGGTCGGTCCTGGCCGACATCACCCATGCATAATAACCCGTTGCCCCGGCAATGCCGTTCCAGCGCAGGTCCCAGGCGCCGGTCGGCTTGCGGCTGCCCTGCATGGCGAGCGGCGCCATGAAGTCCTGGTCGAGCGAAAAGGAGACTTCCGGCGCATAATTGCTGGCAATGCGGTGTGCACCCAGCAGCGACGAGCGCCCGGTCAGCGCCTTGGAGTCACGGCTGTTGGGCCATTCGCCAAAGCTGCGACTGTTCGCAGAGGTGACGCGCCACTCCTCGGGAATGTCGACCGCCGCGGCATAGAGATCGGGCGGAATCTGGCCCTTCGCCAGTTTGGCAAAGTCGATCACCACCGGCTGGCCCGGTCCGGCATGTTCGCCGCAGCCCCAGAACAGGTAGAGCTTGCCGCGCGGCGTCTCGACCCCAGCGGGTCCGGTTTCGCCCCGCCCCGGCGTAAAGGTCAGGGGCACCGAGGCGCCCAGTCCGGCCCCGCCGGGCATGAAGTGATCGGCCTTCGCCGCGCCTGCCGGGGCCTGCCCCGAGCCCAGCCGAAGCAACAGCTGGTGCGCGACACTGTCGCCTCCGCCCCGCATCATCGCCAGCGCGGCGCCCATGCCGCCCCCGCCGCCCATCGCGGCCATGCCCGACATCGTCCCGGCATCCATGGTGTAGCGCGCCGGAGCGGCGGTCGATTGCGTGAAGGCAGGAACGGCCCAGATACCGGCCAGCGCGACGAAGCCGATGCTCGCCGCAATCGCGGAACGCTTCATGTGTCAGACTCCCAGAAACACGATGCGACCCGGTCTTTGACCTCGTGGCTTGTCACCCGTCCCATACGCCTGTCGCAAGCTCGCGAACAGGAAATTCGCACGCAGTTGCGGCGACTTGCGGCGGAAGGATTTTCCTACTCGCGCAATTCGTGCCTACTCCACGCGCCTTTCTGACGAAGAGGTGCCCCATGCAACGCAAACCCGTGTTCGACCTTGTCCGCCGCCTGCTCGGCCGTGGCTTTCGCCAGTCAGAGGTCGCGGCGCTCGACGCCGCATTCGATGCGGCGGAGAATTTGTCCCAGGACCCTGTTCCATGTGTTCCATCGCTGAGGGTTTCGCCCGTCGGCCTCCAACTGATCAAGCGCTTCGAAGGCTGCGCCCGCCTGCGCCGCGACGGGCTGATCGAAGCCTATCCCGATCCGGGTACGGGCGGCACACCGTGGACCATCGGCTGGGGCGCGACCGGCGCGGGCATCGGGCCGGGGACGGTGTGGACGCAGGCGCAGTGCGATGCCCGGCTCGAGGCAGATGTCGCGCGGCACGCCCGCGATGTGCGCGAAGCGATCGGCGATGCGCCCACGACGCAGGCCCAATTCGATGCGCTGGTCGGCTTTCACTACAACACCGGCGCAATCGCCCGCGCGACGCTGACAAGGCTGCATCGCGCGGGCGAGTTCGAGGCCGCGGCGAACGAGTTCGCCCGCTGGAGCAGCGCCGGCGGCCGCGTGCTCAAGGGACTGGCCCGGCGGCGGCGCGAGGAGGCCGCGCTCTATCGCTCGGGCGGCTAGTAGTCGCGGCTGATCTCCGCGCGCACGCTGTCGCGGCCCACGGTGGAGACCGCGGCGAGCAGCGAAATCCAGCTGGTTATGCGAAACTCCACCTCGGTCGCGCTATATCCGCGCCCGTCGGTGATGATCTCCGCATAGAACCGGCGGCCGAAATTCTTGCCCAGCGCCACCCCGGTGCCGCGCCCCAGCGCCGGGTCCGCGCTGACGATGCGCAACCGGTCGAGCCCGATGGCGCTGCGCAGCTGGTTGATCGGGTCCAACCCGCCGCCGCCATGCAGGCTTGCCACCGCCGCGCCGAGTTGCAGCGCGTCGGTCGCCGAAAGCGAGGTGATCGAGCCGCCGAACAGCAGCCGGGCAAGGATCTCCTCTTCGGGCAGCGCGGGGTTGGAACCGAAGGCGATTTCCGGCTGGGTGGCGCTGCCGCGCACGGCAACCTCGACCGTCAGGCCGTCGCGGTCGGATTCGGCAAGGATATCGAGCCTTGGATCGATCGCGCTGGCCGCGTCGAACTCGATACGGCCGCGGGTCAGCTCGAACCGGGTACCGGCAAAGGCATAGGTGCCGCGCACGACCTGCGCCCGCCCGCCGATGCGCGGATCGGCGGTGGTGCCGCGCAAGGTGATGTCGGCGCCCCATTCGCTGTCGAGCCCCAAGCCGTCGACGTCGATACGGCTGCCGCCCTTCGCGTTGACGAGATAGCGCCAGGGCCGCGCCGGGTGCACCAGCGGGCCGTTGTCGTCGGGCGAATTGACCTCGCGCGTGGCGATCTGCGGCAGGCGCAAATCATCCGCCGCCGTGCCCAGCCGCCAGCTGGCGCGATCGATCGTCACCCGTCCGGCGATGGTTCCGCCCAGCCCGTCGGACACGATCCGCAGCGGTCCGGTGATCGTCGCGCTCAGGCCCTGCGCATCGACCAGCCGTGCATTCCTGGCCGAAGCGCGCAAATCGAGGATCGGCCCGCGAATTTCGAGCACCCGGCCCTCGACCGGTTCGCCCAGCGTGCGCAGGTCGACGAAGCCGCTGCCGGTGACGGTGCCTCCATTGGCGGTCGAACCGGAAAGCCGGGTCAATTGCAGCCGCGAGCCGGAGAAGCGGCCGCGCGCCGAAATATTGCGGATATCGGTCCCCGACAGCGCACTGCGCGCCCGCAGCGAATCGCTCGCAAGCGAGCCGAACACATGCGGGTCGGCCAGCGTGCCGTTGGCATCGGCGGCGATCGAGACCGCGCCGGTGAGATCGAAAGCCTCGATCGCGGCGAGCCGCCACAGGCTCTCGGTCGCGCCGCTATAGCGCAGCTGCGCGAACAGCCGCCCCGCGCGCAGCCGCTCGAGGATTTCGCCCGACTGCGGCAGGCCGGTGATTCGCGCCTGCACCCGGCCCTTGCGGATATCCTGGTTGGCCAGCACCGCACGCGCCTCGAAACTGGTCTCGTGCAATCGCGCGAGCAGCGAGACGTCGAGCGGGCGCGAGGTGAGAACCAGGCCCGAACGGGTCAGGCCCTCGATCAGCACCTTGGCGGTGCCCACGGGCATGCGATTTTCGCCGACGCGGTAATCGATCGTGCCCGAAATCGTGCCGCCCAGCCCGGTATCGGCACGAACCATGTCGATCAGCGAGAGCGGCATCTTCGCAAGCCTGAGGCCGAGTTCGGAGCCCCCATCACCGAAGCGACCCGATGCGACCACCCCGCCCTGCCCATAGTCCAGCCGCGCCGGGGCAAGCCGCCAGCCACCCGCGTCCCGCGTGAGCACCGCACGGCGCGGCATGGTCAGCGCGCGCCCGGCAAACTCGCCACGCGCGGCGAGCGCGATCCTGTCAGGCGATACCCGGCCGTTCAGGTCAAGCTGGAACCGCTCGCCCCGGCGCCCCGCAAGCGACGCGTCGAAGCTGCCGGCACCGTCGGTGACCTCGCCCTTGGCGGCGAGGCGTCCGATGAACAGCGTGCCATAGGATACGCCCGCCGCGCGGCCCGAACCGCTGAAACTGGAATGGCCCTGGCGCAACAGGCCGCTGCCCTGCACCGTCGCGCGGCCGATGCGCAGCGGGACCGCGCCGCCGAAGCTGGCGTTGCGGGCCCGCAGATCGACGTCGAACCCTTGCCCGCCATCGCGTGGTGCCAGCCCGATCTGTCCGTCGAGGCCACCTCCGGCAAGCACGAGGCTGCCCTGCGCAGCCCGGTCGACCAGCACGAGCGCGCCGGTAACGGTGGTCCCGCTGACCCGCAGGCTTTCGACCGCGATCCGCGTCGGCCCATCGGCAGGCATGGCGAGGCCGAGCCGACCGACGAAGGGGCCGAGCATCGAGCCGCCTTCGGTGTCGATCGCAAAACCCTGGTCGGACGGGGCGATCGCCACGCGGACATTGTCGAGCCCGCTCGCCGGTGCGGCGAACACCAGCACGGCTTCGGGCTTGCCCCCGGCAATGGAAGCCTCGAGGGTGAAATCACCATAATCGACATGGTGCCCCCTGCCGGTGATGCGGGTGGTCCCCGCGCGCAAGCTGCCATCGAGCGCCAGCGCCAGCTTGCTCGAATCGACCCGCGCCCGGTTGAAAGTCAGCGCAGCGCCACCGCCCGCGGACAATGCGCCGCGCAGGCGAATGGGGGCCCCGGCAATATTTGCCAGCGTGGCATTGGTGACCGGCGCGACCCGCGCATCGACCTGCGCGACAAGCCTCCACGGCGTATCCTTGGCCAATGTCAGGTCGAGCATGGCAGTGCCGCCCAGCGCACCGATATCCTCGAGCATCAGCCGATCGACCCGCAGCGGCCCCCTGAACGCATAGATGCCGCGCGCAAGGTCACCCCGCAGCGCCAGGTTCGCTGTCGCGCCGGGGAAGGCCAGGCGAAGGTCGTCGGAGGTGAGGCGCGCGCCCTCGATCACCAGCGTGCCCCGCCCGGTGCCCCTGACCAGTCGCCGGTCGATCACGGCCTTGCCGCTGGAGACACGCGCCACCGAAATATCCAGCGGCAAGATCCAGCGCCCCTGCGCCAGCCGTGCCGTGCCGTGCTGGCGCAGGCCGGTGATCACCGTCCCGTCGACATCGAGCATGGCGACCGTCAGCTGATGCGGCGCCGACAATGCGGCCAGCGGCCCGTCGAGCGTCGCCCTGAGCCGCGCGCCGGCGAGCCGGATGCCTTTGCCGAGCAACGCCGGGTCGCGCGCCGCTGCATCCACCTTCACAGCGCGCGCCTCGTTCTCTGCAAGGTCGAGCACGCCCCGCACGCTTGCCTGGAGGCCCGAGCCGACGACCACCGCCGACCCGGTGAAGACGCGATTGCCGATGGTGACTTGCGTGCTCAGCGCCACGTCGGAACCAAGCGCGCGCCGCGCGAGGCCGGTGACGAAGTGCGATGGATCAACCTTGCCCAGCACGCCGAAGCGGCCCGAACGGTTGGTCAGTTGCAGCGCGGCCACGCGCCGCCCTTCGCGGCGCACCAGCAGGCCGCCGTCCCACTTGTGCCATGTCCCCGCGCCGCGAACGCGCGCGACATGCGCTGCCTTCAGCCCGGCAAGCGCGGCGATCGGGCCATCCTTTGCTGCGTCGAGATCCAGCGCCAGGTCGAAATCGTCGCCATCGGGTTCGGCGTTCAGCAGCAGCGCGAGCCGATCGCGATGCCCGAACCGGCCGCGCGTCTCGACATGCAGGACGCGGTCGGCGACCTGCACCTGTCCGTCGAGGTCGACCCGCTGCGCACGATCCCCGGCGATTCCGGGAGCAAGCGTGAGATTGTCGATCTCGAAGTGGTCGACCGCGATGTCGAAGCCGGGCAGGATCGGCGAATCCTCCTCGCTCGGGAGGAACTCGGGAAGGCGAACCAGCCGCGCCCGCCGCGCCGCAAAGCTGTCGATGTCCAGCCGGTTGGAAAACCAGCCGCCGGGGTTCCAGTCGACCTCGGCGCGCGGAATCGTGAGGAACACGCCCTTGGGATCGGACAGGCGCACATCGTGCAGCACCGCCGCACCGTAGATATTCCCCTCGAGCCGGCCGATGGCGATGTTGAGGCCGTTGCCGAAGGTATGTTCGGCAAGGCGGCTGGCGAGGAAGCGTTCGCCCAGCGGGGTGTCGAGGATGGCAAGCCCGGCAGCGACCAGCAGCAGCAATGCTGCAAGACCCCCAAGGACCCACTTCGCCAGCCGCCATCCCCATGACCGGCGCGGCGCCGAGCCGCCCTCGATGGCTGCCTCCGCCATCAGAACGCCTGCCCCAGCGAAACATAGACCGCGAAGGCGGAATCATCGGGGTCGGGATTGATCGGCACGCCGAGGTCGAGCCGGATCGGACCGAAGCTGGTGGCGTATCGCACGCCCACGCCCGCGCCAAATTTGACGAAGCGGAAATCGGGGGTGGTGTCGACCGACACCGCGCCGAGATCGAAGAACGGCACCACCGACAGCGCCCCGTCGAACAGGCCGGTGCCGATGCGCGCCTCGATCGAGGCTTCGACCAGGCTGCGTCCGCCGGTCGCTTCGAGGAAGTCGTTCTTCGGGCCGACCGACTGATAGCCATAGCCGCGCAGCGAACTGCCGCCGCCGGCATAGAGCCGCCGCGAAGGGGCGATGGCGGACAGCGGCGCACCCTGGATGCTGGCATAGCGTGCGCGCGCCGCCACGACGGTCCTCTTGCCGACCGACTGGTAATAGGATGCGTCGAACTGGTTGCGCAGGTAGGTGTATTGCCGCCCTCCGCTGCGCGAGGTTTCCGGCGCGAGATAGGCGGACAGGCGGAAGCCGCGCGTCGGATCGAGCAGCGAGTCGCTGCTGTCGAGCGTCGCGCGCCCGAACAGCGAGGCGATGACAAAGGTCTGGCGTGGCCGTTCGACGCCGCCGATCACGCGGTTCCGCTCGTCCGTGGCGAGTATCTCTGCCCCCAGCCCCCAGCTGAAGGGCTTCTGGAACAGCAGGTTGGACAGGCGCTCGTAGGTCCCGGTAATGGCCACCGTGCGCGCGTCATAGGCCACCGTGTCGACGCTCGAAGTAAAGGCGTCGAGCGTCAGGACCTTGTCCCGACCGCCCAGATTGTTGCGGCGGAAGGTTACCCCCGCGAGCTGTTCCTGCGTACCCAGGATCCCGCGCACCTTGAGCGCGCCTTCGGGCGGGAACAGGTTGCGGTGCTCCCAGCTCGCCTCGATCCGGATACCTTCTTCCGAACCATAGCCGATCGCACCTGCGATGGTGCGCGGCCTGGCGCGCTCCAGCGTGACGTCCATCGCCACCACGCCCGGCTGGTCGCCCTGCGACGGAACGACCTCGCGCGGGGCGACCGAGACGGTCGAGACGAGTCCGGTGGCGGTGACGGCGCGGCGCAGGTCGAGTTCCAGGCTGCGCTGGTAGACATCGCCGGATTTGAACCGCGCAATGCTGGCGAGGTGGCGGCTGGACAGGAATGCCGGATCGCTGCTGACCACTTCGCCGAAGACGTATCTGCCGTTCGGTCGCACCGGCATGGCAAGATCGCCCTCGTCACGCTCGTGATCGATCAGCAGTTCGGGCTCGTCGATCTCGGCAAAGGGATAGCCGGTTTCGCCCAGCGCCCGGTCGAGGTTGAACCGTTCGGCCACGATCCGGTCGCTCTGGAGGAAATCGCCGCTGGCGATGCCGAAGCTGTCGCGCAGGCGCGCCGCATCCGGCGCCGTATCGATCTGCCCCAGGTCGATCGCGCCGAACCGGTAGCGGGTGCCGGGAATGACATCGAACCGCACCTGCGGACGCTCGGCGAGCTTGCTGTCGTCCGGGTCGCGCGCGCCGATGGTGCGCAGGATCTGGCCGTCGTAATAGCCATAGACGCGCAGCAGGTTGCCCAGCAGTTCCTCGTCCTGTCGCGCCCGTGCCGCCAGCTGCGCGACATTCTCCTCGCCGTCCTCGAACTGTTCGATCGTCGAAAGCGCGGTGAACCGGGCGACGAACTCGTCGCGGACATCGAACGGCGGCTCGCTTTGCGGGAAACCGAGGACAAGCTCGCGCGAGAGCGGCACGGTTTCCGCCCGGTCGAGCGCGACCTGGCGGCGATCGTCGAGCAATTGAACGAACTCGATATCGTCTTGCGCGGGCAGTTCATCGAGCACGTCGAGCTGGACATCCTCGGGCCAGGCGAGCTCCATTTCGGGCAGGTCGGCGATCGGCGTATCGGCTTCGATCTCGGGCGTCGGCGCAACCTCGGGTCGGTCGGCGTCGCTTGTCCCGCGCTCGGCCCAGTCATCCGGATTGTCGACGGCGCTGTCGGGGATCAGGTCCTCCAGCGAAAGCGGCGGCGGGGTCTCCTGCGCCGCCAGCGGACCGGCGAGCGCCAGCGCAGCGGCTGCGGGGATCAGGGCGTGGCACAAGACCTCAATCGGTGAGGCGATATTCGACCTGGTTGCCGTCCTTGGCTGGCAGCGCTTCGTCGCGGCGGCCATTGCGCGGCGCGGCGGCGGTGGCGGCGATGAGGCGATTCTGCTCGGCGTCGGGCATGCGCTCCCACCCGGCCCGCCCAAGCCGTTCGAGCGGACGATAGCGGACCTTGTATTGCATGCGCTCGGCACCTTCGACCCAATAGCCGAGGTAGACGTAGGGCAAGCCGCGCCGCGCCGCCCGGCGGATGTGGTCGAGGATGATGTAATTGCCAAGCCCGGCGCGATCCTCATGCTCAGGGTCGTAGAAGCTGTAGATCATCGACAGCCCGTCGCCCTGGAAATCCGTAAGACATGCTCCAACCAGGCGGCCCGGTTCACCCCCGATCCCCGGCTCCCGGTATTCGATCACATAGCTGGATACCGACGTATGTTCCACCATATCGGCAAAGTCGTTCTCTTCCATCTGCGTCATGCCGCCGCCGGGGTGGCGCACCGAAAGATACTTCTGCAGCAGTTCGAACTGTTCGCTGGTCGCCCAGGGGCGGCATTCGATCGAAACGAGGTCGTCATTGGCCTTGAGCGCGCGCCGCTGGGTCGACGAAGGCCTGAATTCGTCCGCCACGACGCGGACCGATACGCAGGCCTGACAATCGAGGCACGAGGGGCGATAGGCCACCGTCTGGCTGCGGCGGAAGCCGATCCGGCCGAGCGCTTCGTTAAGCTCGTCCGCGCTGTCGCCGCGCAGTTCGGTGAAGACCTTCCGCTCGCTCTTCCCCGGCAGGTACGGGCACGGCGCGGGACTGGTCACGAAGAAGCGCGGGAAGCGGATCGGGGCCGTCACGGGCAGTGCATCCTTTCGTCAGCAAGGCGGAGGCCCAATGCGGGTTAACACCTTGTTGACTCTGTTATGCCGCAGCAGGTTCGGCGTTAAAAGTCCCTTAACCATGAAAACCGGCCCAGCGTCGACAAACGGCGGGCAAACCGGGGAAAACTGCCGGACTCGGCAGGTCAGGCGAGTTCGGCGATCTCGACCTTGTAGCCCTTGGCGCGCAGCGCCCCGACCAGCGCCTCGATCTGGTCGGCATCGCGGGCCTCGCATTCGATTTCGGCGGTGAGGCCCTTGGCCGGCAGCGTGGTGAAGATGCGCTGGTGGTAGATCTCGATGATGTTGACGTTGTGCGCGTTGAACTCGCGCATCACCTTGAACAAGGCGCCGGGACGGTCCTGCAACACGATGCTGAGCCGTGCGAGGCGGCCCGAACGGGCAAGGTCGCGCAGCAGCACATTGGCCAGCAGGCGGGTATCGATATTGCCGCCGCACAGCACCAGGCCAAGGGTCTTGCCCGCGAATTTTTCGGGATAGGACAGCACCGCAGCCAGCCCCGCCGCACCGGCCCCTTCGACCACCGTCTTTTCGATCTGCAGCAGCAGCGCGACCGAATGTTCGAGCCTGGATTCGTCCACCAGCAGGATTTCGTCGACCAGCGCACGGATGACCGCCTGCGTGAATTGGCCGGGGGCCTTGACCGCGATGCCTTCCGCCAGTGTATCGCCGCCGCAGGGCAGTTCGTCGCCGGTGATCGCCGAATACATCGACGGGAACAGCCGCGCCTGCACGCCGACCATCTCGATAGCGGGATTGAGCGCCTTGGCGACGGTCGCCATCCCGCTCATCAGCCCACCCCCGCCGATCGGCACGACAAGGCAGTCGAAATCACCCTTCTGTTCGAGCATTTCGAGCGCCACCGTGCCCTGCCCGGCCGCGACCAGCGGATCGTCGAAGGGATGGACGAAGGTCAGCCCGCGCTCCTGCTCCAGCTCGCGCGCGTGGGCATAGGCTTCGTCGAAGGTTTCGCCATGCAGCACCACATCGCCGCCGACGCTTTCGGTCTGCATCACCTTCACGCTGGGGGTGGTCTGCGGCATCACGATGGTGACCGGCACGCCCAGCCGACGGCCATGGTAGCTCAGCCCCTGCGAATGGTTGCCCGCCGATGCCGCGATCACGCCGCGCGCCTTCTGCTCCTCGGTCAAATGAAGCAGCGCATTGAGCGCCCCGCGTTCCTTGTAGGCGGCGGTGAACTGGAGGTTCTCGAACTTGAGCCAGATGTCGGCGCCGGTGATCTGCGACAGCGTCTGCGTATGCAGCATCGGCGTCTTGACCACCGCGCCTTCGATGCGCGCGGCGGCGGCGCGCACATCGTCGAGGGTCAGCAGGTCGGTCGCCTTTTCGGCGGCGCGTGCGGGGGATGCCTGGGTCATGCCCCGCCCCTAGGGCGCGGCGCGGCGCGGCGCAATCGCGGAAAGGGTTTGCCTGCGCCAAGCTATCGCTTATCGCCGCCGCTCTGACTGGAAACGGGATCGCCTGATGACGCGCAAGTTCCTCGCCGCCCTGCTCGCCTGCAGCATCGCCACGCCTGCGCTGGCCGACGTGCTGATCGACAATGTCGAAGGGCTGACGCTCGACGAACAGGGCAGGGTCAAGCGCTTTACCGCGCTGGTGATCGACGACGATGGCAAGGTCGCACAGGTGCTCGATCGCGCGGACAGGAAACCGCAGACCGACTATCGCGAGGACGGGCGCGGGCGGGTGATGATCCCCGGGCTGATCGACGCGCATGCCCATGTCATGGGGATCGGCATCGGCGCGCTGACGCTGGACCTGTCGGACACCACCTCGCTCGACGAGGCGCTGGCGAGGATCCGCGCCTTCGCCGCGGAAAACGAGGCGCGGCCATGGATCCTGGGGCGCGGCTGGAACCAGGAGAAATGGGGCCTCGGCCGCTTCCCCACCGCCGCCGAGCTCGACAGCGCGGTGGCCGATCGCCCGGTCTATCTCCAGCGGGTCGACGGGCATGCCGGCTGGGCCAACACGCTGGCGATGCAGGCCGCGGGCATCACCGCCGCGACGAAGAATCCCGCCGGCGGGCGGATCGAGCGGCTGTCGGGCTCACAGGCGCCATCGGGCGTGTTCGTCGACGCCGCCGAAGAGCTGATGACCCGCGCCATCCCCGCGCCGCGCCCGGTCGAGCGCGACCTGGCCCTTGCCGAAGCGCAGAAGGTGCTGCACCGTTTCGGGATCACCGCGGTCGCCGACATGGGGACCACGATCGAGGACTGGCAGGCCTATCGCCGCGCGGGCGATGCGGGCACGCTGACGCTGCGGATCATGGCCTATGCCGGCGGGCCGGAGACCATGGAGCTGATCGCGGGCGCGCGCCCCTCGCCCTGGCTCTATGGCGACAGGCTGCGGCTCAACGGGGTCAAGCTGTACATCGACGGCGCGCTGGGAAGCCGCGGCGCCTGGCTCAAGCGCCCCTATGCCGACGATCCGCGCAATACCGGCCTGCCGCTGACCAACGGCGCGCAACTGCGCAACATCCTGGTGCGCGCGGCGCAGGGCGGTTTCCAGCCCGCCGTCCACGCCATCGGCGATGCCGCCAATGCCGAAGTGCTCAATGCCGTCAGCGAAATCGCCGAAAGCTTTCCCGGCGACCGGCGCTGGCGGATCGAGCACGCGCAGATCGTCGATCCGGCGGAGCTGCCGATGTTCGGCAAGTTCGGCATCATCGCCTCGATGCAGCCGGTCCACCAGACCAGCGACCGGCTGATGGCCGAAGCGCGGCTGGGGCCCGACCGGCTGGAGGGCGCCTATGCCTGGAACACCATCCTCTCGCTGGGCGGCAAGCTCGCCTTCGGCTCGGACGCACCGGTCGAATCGCCCGATCCCTTCGCCGGGCTGGCCGCCGCGGCGACGCGGATGGACGCCGGCGGCCAGCCCTTCGGCGGCTGGCGCGCGCAGGACCGGGTCACCCGCGAACAGGCGCTGGCGGGCTTCACCAGCGAAGCGGCCTTCGCGGGCTTCGCCGAGGGGCGCTTCGGGCGGTTGCTGCCCGGCGAGCGGGCCGACTTCGTGCTGGTCGATCGCGATCCGCTGCTTGCCACACCCGCCGAACTGCGCACGACCAGGGTGCTCGAAACCTGGGTCGGCGGGCGCAAGGTCTATGACGCGGACTGAGGCTCCTCGCCTTCGCCCGAGGGTTCCGGCTCGTCCGTGCGGCGGCGTTCGGTCAGCCGCATGATTACGAGCGAACCTTCGAACAGCAGCTGGAGCGGTATCGCCAGCAGCAGCTGCGATCCGGGATCGGGCGGGGTGATGATCGCCGCGAGGGTCAGGATCAGCACGACCACATAACGCCGCGCGCCCGCCAGCTGCGCGCGCGAAACGATGCCCGCGCGGTGGAGCAACAGCAGCAGCACCGGCAGCAGGAAGCTCATCCCGAAGGCGAGGATGAACTGCATCACCAGCCCGAGATATTCATTGGCGGTCGGCAGCGCCTCGATCTTGAGCCCGCCCGCCTCGCCCTCGAAGCCGAGGAACCATTCGAACGCGGTCGGCATGACCACGTAATAGGCCAGCGCCGCACCCATGATGAACAGCACCGGGGTTGCCAGCAGGAAGGGCAGGAAAGCCTTCTTCTCGCGCGCATAGAGCCCCGGCGCGACGAAGGCCCACAACTGGTTGGCGATGACCGGAAAACTGAGGCAGAAACCCGCGAACAGCGCGACCTTCATCTCGACGAAGAACACTTCATAGAGCTTGGTGAAGATCAGCTGGCCTTCGCCTTGCGGGAAGGCGTTCTTGAGCGGCTGGATCAGGAAGCCGAGGATCGGGTCGGCGAAATAGAGGCAGATGCCGAAGGCCACGACCAGCGCGGCGACGCAGCGCACCAGCCGCGCGCGCAATTCGATCAAATGGTCGAGCAGCGGGGCCTGCGTGTCGTCGATGTCCTTGATCACCGCCACCTTATGCGTCCTTCGCGGCAGGCGGCGGGTCGAGCGGCAGCGGCGGTTCGCCGTCGCCTTCCCGAGCGTGCTCAGGAGCCTTGACCGGCGCGGCGCGCCTGATCGCCGCCTCGGCCGCCGCATCGGCCTGCACGGGATCGAGCGGCTCCATCTGCGGTGGAAGCAGATCCCCGGGCGCGCCGCCCGCGGGTTCGTCACCGGTCGGGTATTTGGCCATGATCTGCTTGTTGCGATCGGCCCACTTGGCCTCCATGTCCTCGATCTCGGCCTGGCGGATCATCTCGTCGATCCCGGCGCGGAAATGGTTCGACATGCGCCGCGCCTTGCCGATCCAGCGGCCCGCGGTGCGCATCGCGCGCGGCATATCCTTGGGGCCGATCACCAGGATCGCCACAACGACAATCACCAGCAGTTCGCTGGCGCCGACATCGAACATGGGAGGGCCTCCTAGCCCCGCAGGTCGGGGGTATCGGCGCGCGGCGCGGGCTGCGCGTCTTCAGCCGGCTTGGCATCGGGCGCGGAAATGCGCGGTGCGGGCTTGTCCTCTTCCGCCATGCCTTGCTTGAAGCTTTTGATGCCCTTGCCGAAATCGCCCATCATCTCGGAGATCCGGCCGCGCCCGAACAGGACAAGGACGACAATGGCGATGATGATGAGTTGCCAGGGGCCGAGCGACATTTTGGGTAACCTTCTTGATGACTGGAGCTTCCATATAGGCGCGCAGCAAGCGCAACGCCAGTCAGGCTTCGCTGTCGGCCTCGATATCTTCCGCCACCTGCGCGACTTCATCCCCCAGCAGCGCGCCATAGGCATCGTCCACGGGATCGAGCAGGCCGGCGGCGCGCAATTCGGCGATGCCCGGCAGGTCGCGGCGGCTGGCAAGGCCGAAATGGTCGAGGAATTCGGGCGTGGTGGCATAGATCGTCGGCCGTCCGGGCACTTCGCGGCGGCCGGCGATCTTCACCCAGCCCGCCTCCATCAGCACGTCGAGCGTCCCGCCGCTGGTCTGCACCCCGCGGATCGATTCGATTTCCGCGCGGCTGACCGGTTCGTGATAGGCGATGATCGCCAGCACTTCGGTCGCGGCGCGGCTGAGGCGGCGGACCTGTTCCTTCTCGCGGCGCAACAGGTGGGCAAGGTCGGGCGCGGTCTCGAAATGCCAGCGCTTGCCGCGTTCGACCAGCCGCACGCCGCGCTGCTCGTAATGCCCCGCCAGAACAGCCAGCGCATCGCGCACCCCGGCACTCGAGGCATCGCCCAGGAAATGCGCGAGTTCTTCCACCGCCATCGGCTCTTCGGCCGCGAACAGCGCGGCCTCCACGGCGCGGATCAGCTCATCCATGCGCCGAAGCCCGGCGCAGGTGGAGCGGACCGAAGGCGTCCTCCTGCTGCAGTTCGGCCCGGCCCAGCCGCGCCAGTTCGAGCGCGGCGACGAAGCTGGAGGCGAGCGCGGATTTGCGCAGCCGCGGTTCGGCATGGGGCGGCAGGAATTCGCGCAATTCCATCCAGTCGAGCGTCACCCCCAGCATATGCGAAACCCGTTCGAGCGCGCTTTCGAGCGTCATCACCGGACGTTCGCGGACCATGTGGATCGCGGGCGCGGTGCGTGCCTTGACCCGGCCATAGGCCTCGATCAGCGCGAACTGGTCGCACTGCCAGCGGCTCCTGCGCGCGATCTCCAGCCCCTCGGGCGCGCCGCGCAGGAAGACGTCGCGCCCCAGCCGGTTGCCGCCCATCAGCCGCGCCGCCGCATCGCGCATCGCGCCGAGCCGTTGCAGCCGCAGCTGGAGCCTCATCGCCAGCTCTTCGGGGCTGGGCTCTTCCTGCTCGTCCCTGGGCAGGAGCATCGCCGATTTGAGATAGGCCAGCCACGCCGCCATCACCAGGTAATCGGCGGCCAGTTCGAGCCTCAGCGCCTCGGCCCGTTCGATATAGCCGAGATACTGGTCGACCAGCGCCAGGATCGAGATTTGCCTGAGGTCGACCTTCTGCCGCCGCGCCAGGTCGAGCAGCAGGTCGAGCGGCCCTTCCCACCCGTCGAGTTCGAGGTAGAGCGCGTTCCCGTCGACCTTCGCCTCGCTGGCGATGCCGTCCCATTCGTCCCCGGCCACAGGCTCGGCAAAGAGCAGCCCGTCGCCGGTCATGCCGCTTGCCCCGATATCGCCAGCAGGGCGTCGCGCCGGGCCAGCAGCGCCGCCGTCTCGATCGCATCGACCGGATCGCCCATCGCGGCGTGGACGCGCGCCAGCCGGGCGGCGCTCGCCTCGCTCATGGTCCCGCAGCGCTCGGCGATGGCGGCCATGTCGCCGAGCTTCGCCCAGCAGTTGAGGACGATGTCGCAGCCTGCCGCGAGCGCGCGTTCGGCCCGTTCGGGAATCGTTCCGGCGAGCGCCTGCATGTCGATATCGTCGGTCAGCAGCAGCCCGTCGAAGCCGATCATGCCGCGGATCACTTCGCCAATGACCGTTGCGGACAGCGTTGCCGGGTTATCCGCATCCCAGGCGGTGAACACGATATGCGCGCTCATCCCCAGCGGGTGCGCGCGCAGGGTGCGGAAGGGTTCGATATCGACCGCCAGCTCCGCGGCGCTCGCCGTGACACGCGGCAATTGCTTGTGGCTGTCGACCGTCGCGCGGCCATGGCCCGGCATATGCTTGAGGCAGCCGACCACGCCCGCGCGGCCCAACCCGTCGAGCACCGCCCGACCCAGCGCGGCGACCTGCATCGGATCGCTGCCCAGCGCACGGTCGCCGATGACATTATCGGTTTCGGGGCGGCGCACGTCGAAGGGCGCATGATAGTCGACGCTGATCCCGGCCAGCGCGAGTTCGCGCCCCATCGCCTCGGCATTGGCGCGCGCCGCCTCGATCGCGGATGCGGGCGCGATCTCGAACAACCGGGCGAAGGCCTCGCCCGCCGGATAGCGCGGCCATTCGGGCGGCGTCATCCGCACCACGCGCCCGCCTTCCTGATCGATCGATACCACCAGCCGGTCGCGCCCGTGGATGGTGCGCAGATCGTCGGTCAGCCGGCGGAGTTGCTCGCGGGTTTCGCAATTGCGCGCGAACAGGATGTAGCCCGCCGGATCGGCCTCGCGGAAGAAGGCGCGTTCGTCGACCGTCAGTTCGGGGCCAAAGATGCCGAAGATGGCAGGCGTCATGCGCGGAAACTGCGGCTTTTGCCGAGGGCAGGCAAGCGCGAACCCATCGGCAGGTGTGGAAATCAGGCCCGAGCGAAGCCTATTTGACGAAACAGGCGAGCCCGTCGGCCCTGAGCGCGTCGCACAGACGCTTCGCCGCCGCGCGGTCCCCCGCCATCGCCTGCAGGCGATAGACCCGGCCGATATCGACCCGCGCCTCGACCACGCGGTGGTCCACCCCGCCGAGCGCCTCGGTCTGACGCAGCAAGGCGGCCCATGCCGCCTCGGCATCCTCGCGCCGGGGAAAGGCGCCGACCTGCACTGCCGCGCCGCCCGGCTGCGGTTGCGCAACCGGCTGCTTCACCGGCACCGGGCTCGCCGGAGGCACAGCTTCGGTGATGGTCGAGGCAATCGACGGACCGCCGGCGGCGCTGGCGGGCTTGTCGGCGAGCCTGCCTTCGCGCGTCTGCCCCTCGCCCACCGCAAAGCTCGAATCGCCGGTTCCCTCGAACACCTTGCCGCCCTGTTCGGCGGGCCTGGTCTTGTAGGGTTCTTCGGGTGCGGCAATCAGGCTGCCGTCGGCCGGCGGTTCGTCCGAAGCCGTGTTGCTCACGAACCAGATACCGCCCACGATCACCGCCAGAACCAGCAGCGCCAGCACGCCCAGCAACAGCAGGCGCTGCGTGGCAAAGCCGCCCGCGCCTTCGTCCTCGTCGCCCGATTCGAGCCACGGCAGGCGCTCGTCCCGGGCAAGGTCGAGCTGTTCGTCCTCGTCCCAGTCCCCGTCGGTGTCATAGGGCGTTGCCGCCATCGTCACATCTCCTCGACCGCCTCGACCCCCAGGATCGCAAGCCCGTTGCGGATAACCTGCCCGATCGCATCGGCCAGATAAAGCCTTGCGCCGGTAATATCCGCGTCTGCCTCCTGGATGATGCGCCTGGTCGGATCATCGTTCCCGGCGTTCCAGAAGCTGTGAAACGCTGCCGCGAGGTCGCCGAGGAAGAAGGCGATGCGATGCGGCTCGCGCGCCCTGGCGGCGGCTTCGACCACGCGCGGGAACTGCGCCGCCTCGCGCACCAATGCCAGTTCGTCGGCGCCCAGCCGGTCGAGATGCGCGTCGGACGGCGCCACGCCCGCCTTGCGCAGCGTCGAGCGGATCCGCGCGTGGGCATACTGGAGATAGAACACCGGGTTGTCCTTCGAGGCTTCGACCACCTTGTCGAAGTCGAAATCCATCTGCGCGTCGGGCTTGCGGGTCAACATGGTGAAGCGGACCACGTCCTTGCCGACCATGTCGACCACATCCGCCAGCGTCACGAAATTCCCCGCGCGCTTGGACATCTTGAACGGCTGCCCGCCCTTCATCAGCTGCACCATCTGGACCAGCTTGACGTCGAACGGGATCGCCTTGCCCTGCCCTTCGCTGAGCGCGGCGACGGCGGCCTTGATCCGCTTGACCGTGCCCGCGTGGTCGGCGCCCCAGATGTCGATCAGCTCGTCAGCGTCCTGCGCTTTTTGCAGGTGATAGGCGAGGTCCGCGCCGAAATAGGTCCACGAACCGTCGGACTTTTTGATCGGGCGATCCTGGTCGTCGCCGAATCTGGTCGAGCGGAACAGCGGCAGTTCGACCGGTTCCCAATCCTCGGGCGGGGCCTTGCCCTTGGGCGCTTCGAGCACGCCGTCATAGACCAGATCCCTCGCGCGCAGCCAGGCCTCGGCCGCTTCGGGCTTGTTCGCCGCCTGCAATTCGGCCTCGGAGGAAAACAGGTCGTGATGGATGCCGAGCCGGGCGAGATCGGCGCGGATCATCGCCATCATTGCGGCAACCGCGCGGTTGCGGAACAGGCCGAGCCATTCGCTTTCCGGCGCGTCGCGATAGGTGTCGCCAAACTCCTGCGCGAGCTGCTGGCCGACCGGGACCAGGTAATCGCCGGGATAAAGGCCCGCGGGAATCGCGCCGATATCCTCGCCCAGCGCCTCACGATAGCGCAGGTGCACCGAACGGGCGAGAACATCCACCTGCCCGCCCGCGTCGTTGACATAATATTCGCGCACCACCTTGTGCCCGGCGAATTCGAGCAGGCCCGCCAGCGCATCGCCAACCACCGCGCCGCGGCAGTGGCCCATGTGCATCGGGCCGGTGGGATTGGCCGAGACGTATTCGACATTGACCGTCCGGAACGCCCCGATCGAAGAGCGGCCATAATCGCCACCCAGCGCGTGAATGACCCGCAACTCCTTGCGCCACAGCTCGTCCGCGACGCGAAAATTGATGAAGCCGGGCCCGGCGATGTCGAGCGCGGCGATGTCGGGATCGCTGGCAAGCTCGGCGACGATCAGCTGAGCCAACGCACGCGGATTCATGCCCACGCGCTTGGCCAGGACCATCGCGGCATTGGTCGCCAGGTCGCCATGCGCCGCATCGCGCGGAGGCTCTAGAGTCAGCCCCTCGCGCGATGCGGGCGCGACTGCCGCGCGCGCCTCGAGCGCGTCGAGCGCCGCGTCGACCTTGCGTACGAATTTCGCGAACAGGTTATCGGTGATATCAGCCATGGCGCGCGCCTAGCCCATTGGGCCGGAATCGCAAGCCGTCAGGGGGGCGCTCAGCGCGTGGCGTTGTAGCGCAGCTGATCTTCGGTCAGCTGGAAGCCGACCAGCAGTTCGAAGCTGGCGCGCTGCACCGCCGCCTTGACCGCCGGATCGGCCAGCGGATCGAGCGCGGCATCGGGATCGCCCGGCTTGCGCTTGCGGGTGATCTGTTCGCGGATCTCAGCGGGAAGCGACGCATCGGCGCGGTTGACGAAGGCACCGGCGGTGCCGCGCGCCTGCGCACGTTCCTGCCCGTCGGCGAATTGCAATGTGACCGAACCGACCCGCTTGGTCACCACCGCGCCGCCACCGCGCAGGACGGTCGAGAAATAGGGCAGCGTCACGGTGCGCGCGCCGCGCGTATCGCTGCGCCGGGCAAGCACGTCGAAACTCGCCTCGGTATAGACCCGTTCGGGCCCATCGTCGCAGGTCGAGCGCAGATTGGTGATCGCCGCGCTCACGTCGAGGTCGGCCAGCGTGGTCGAACCGGAGTTGCGGAAAGTGGTGATATCGCCGGTAAAATCGGGAATGCCGACCGCCGGGCAGGCGGTACGGACCGCGGTGATGCCGACCCCGGCATCGACCACCAGCTCGCCTTCCCGCTTGCAGCCGGTGAGTGCCAGCCCGAGGGCAAGCACGGTAAAGAGGCGATATCGGCTGGTCATGCGGCTTCGGTTCCCTTGTCGCAATTCATAACTGTCGCAATTCGTAACTGTCGCAATTCGTATTCGCGGCGCCCATCGGGCGCGGACACGCCCTAGCTTGGGTCGGGCGAAAGCGCTAGAGGGCGGCACATGAACGCCCCCTTTCCATCCACCGCTGGCGCAAGCGAAGGTCGCGAACTTCCCCCGCTCAGGCTGCTCATCGCCGCGCCGCGCGGCTTTTGCGCGGGGGTCGACCGGGCGATCGAGATCGTCGAGCGGGCGATCGAGAAATACGGTGCGCCGGTCTATGTGCGGCACGAGATCGTCCACAACCGCTATGTCGTCGACAACCTCAAGGCGCGGGGTGCGGTTTTCGTCGAGGAACTCGACCAGGTGCCCGACGATGCGCCGGTGGTGTTCAGCGCCCACGGCGTTCCCAAATCGGTCCCCGCCGAAGCGCAGCGGCGCCAGTTGCTCTATGTCGATGCGACCTGCCCGCTGGTGAGCAAGGTCCATCGCCAGGCCGAACGGCAGATCGAGAAAGGCAAGCACATCATCTTCATCGGCCATGCCGGCCACCCCGAGGTGATCGGCACGATGGGGCAGGTGCCCGAAGGCATGATCACGCTGGTCGAGACGGTCGGAGATGTCGGGAGGCTGGCCTTCACCGCGAAGGACAAGCTGTCCTTCCTTACCCAGACCACGCTGTCGGTCGACGATACGCGCGAGATCGTGGAGGCGCTGGAGGCGCGGTTTCCGCAAATCGTTGCGCCCAGGGCCGAAGATATCTGCTACGCCACCAGCAACCGGCAGGCCGCGGTCAAGCAGATCGCGCCCCAGTGCGACCTGGTGCTGGTGATCGGCGCCCCCAATTCGTCGAACTCGCTGCGGCTGGTCGAAGTGGCGCAGCGGCTTGGTACGCAGGCCCGGTTGATCCAGCGTGCCAGCGAGATCGACGCCACCTGGCTCGACGGGGTCGACGCGGTCGGCCTGACCGCCGGCGCGTCCGCCCCCGAAGAGCTGGTGCGCGAAGTGGTCGACCGGCTCGGGACCTGGCGCGCCGTCAGCGAAGACACCATCGCCACCGCCGAGGAAAACATGATCTTCAAGCTGCCCCGGCTGCTGACCGAATAGGTGGCGGTCTATACCCATCTTGGTGCCGAGGACCTGGCGGCCCTGATCGCGGCCTATGACGTCGGCGAGCTGGTTTCGGCCAAGGGCATTGCCGAAGGCGTGTCCAATTCGAACTGGCTGATCGAAACCACCCACGCGCGGTACATCCTGACGATGTACGAACTGCGCATCGACACCGCACAGCTACCCTTCTTCCTTGGCCTGCTCGATCATCTTTCGGCCAGGGGCTGCCCGGTGCCGCGCACCATCCACGACCGCGAAGGCGCCGCCTTCCGCATGGTCGGGGACAAGGCGGTTGCGCTGATCGAATTCCTGCCCGGGGTTTCCGTCGACCGCCCCACCGCGGAACAGGCGCGGGCGGTGGGGACGGCGCTGGCGCAATTGCATCATGCGGTGGCGGATTTCCCGCTGAAGGGCGCGCAGACAATCGGCCTGGCCGAATGGGACCGGCTGATCCACCTGTGCGGGACCGACCGGCTCGAGGCGATTGCGCCCGGGCTGTCGGCCACCGCTTACGCAGAACTGTCCTATCTTGGCGCCCACTGGCCCACGGGCCTGCCGCATGGCGTGGTCCATTGCGACCTGTTTCCCGATAATGTCCTGATGCTGGGCAATCGGGTGACGGGCCTGATCGACTTCTATTTTTCGGCCGAGGACTATTTCGCCTACGACCTCGCCGTGACCCATGCCGCCTGGTGCTTCGGCCCCGGTGGCCACGCCTTTCGCCCGGAAATCTCCGACGCGCTGCTGGCGGGCTATGCCCTCGGCCGCGAGCTGTCGGACGACGAACGGGCCGAACTGCCGGTGCTGGTGCGCGGCGCCTGTATGCGTTTCCTCTCTTCGCGGGCCTACGACTGGGTATTCACCGCAGCCGATGCCCTGGTGGTCCGCAAGGACCCGCTCGACTTCGCGCGGCGGCTGGCTTTCTACCGCGCAAACGGAGAAAGCCTGTTCGCATGAAGAAAGTCGAATTGTACACCGACGGGGCCTGCAAGGGAAATCCCGGCCCCGGCGGCTGGGCCGCGCTGCTGCGCATGGGGCACCGCGAGAAGGAAATGTCAGGCGGCGAATCCCATACCACCAACAACCGGATGGAAATGACGGCCGCCATCCGGGGCCTGAGCGCGCTGACCGAACCCTGTCAGGTCGAACTCCATACCGACAGCAAGTATCTGATCGACGGGATCACCAAATGGGTCCACGGCTGGAAGAAGAACGGCTGGGTCAACGCCAGCAAGAAACCGGTCCGCAATCCCGAATTATGGCATGACCTGATCGAACTGACCGCGCGGCACAAGGTCACCTGGCACTGGGTCAAGGGCCATTCCGGGCATGACGAGAACGAGCGGGTCGACCGGCTCGCCAGCGACGCCGCGGACCGCGCCGCCACCGGCGAGCGCTGATCGCGTCAGCTGTTGTCGACGACTTCGGCGTCGGGGCCGTTCTTCTTGATCGAATCGATGGCGTTCTGGGCGCTCGCCTTCGAGCTATAGCCTTCGGTCGCGAACATGGTTTCCGAATTGTACTTGAAGCGAACCCGGAACTCGCCCGCCTTGTCCTTGTAAATCTCGAAGTGATGCGCCATCGGACCGATACTCCCCTTTGTCTTGATTGGCTCCGGCGTCCACACTTAGCGACTGACGGAGATTTGGCTAGAGTGCTTCCGGTTCCGATCGAACCGAACCACTCCGCTTTATCTTTCGTTTGCCGTGATTTCCAAACCGCCGGACGGTTCCATCCGGCTCGAAATCACTCAGCCGAACCTCCATGGATCATAAAGCGCGGCGTCGAGCCCTTCGGTCATGGCATCGCGCTCGAGCCCGAGCAGCAGCTGCGCCGCAAGCCGCGCGGCGGCGGGCGAGGTCTGGATGCCGTAGCCGCCCTGCCCCGCGAACCAGGCGAAGCCTTCGCAGCGCGGGTCGCGGCCATAGACCGGGCAGCGGTCGGGCGCGAAGCTGCGCAGCCCGGCCCACTTGCGCTCCACCGCCAGGACCTTCCAGTCGACCGCGCGCTCGAACCGGTCGATCGCTTCGGCCACCGCCAGTTCCTCCGGCGCGGCGTCGCAAGGGGCGCTGGGCTCCTCGTCATGCGGGCTCAGCCACAGCCGCCCGCCCTCCGGCTTGAAATAGAAGCCGCCGCCAATGTCGAGCACCAGCGGCAGGTCGGCGGGCGCGGGCGGATCGACCCGCAACTGCGCCACCGTGCGCCGCAGCGGCGCGATGCCCAACGGGCGCGCACCGGCCAGCCGGGCGATGCCGTCGGCCCAGGCCCCCGCGGCATTGACCAGTACCTGCGCGCGCGCGCCTTGACCGGCCTGGGTTGAAAGCTCCCACACGCCGTTGCGGCGAACTGCCCCGGACAGCCGGGCGCGGACACGCAGTTCGACGCCGCCGCGCCGGGCCAGCGCGAGATAGTGCGCATGGAGCCCGGCAACGTCGATATCGGCGCAGGCCGGTTCCCACACCGCGCCGGTCCAGTCCGCCCGCAGCCCCGGCAGGCGCCGGCCAAGCGCCGCGGCATCGAGCCGTTCGATGGTCACGCCGGTCGGCCCGAACCGCTCCATGAAACCGTCGAGTTGCGGCCCGTCCGCAGCACGACCGATATAGAGCGCGCCGCGCGGCGACAGGAATCCGCCCTCCTGCAAATATGGTCCGGAAGCCAGGGTCAGCGGGACGATCTCGGGCCCGCCGTAGCATTCCTCCCAGAAGGCCGCCGACCTGCCTGTCGAATGGTAACCCGGCCTGTCTTCGGCCTCGAGCAGCACCACGCGCGCACCGCCCGCCGCAAGTTCGGCGGCCAGGCTGGCCCCGGCGATGCCCGCCCCGACGATGGCAAAATCATGCATGGTCACGACCGGGCAGGCGCCGCCCGGTCGAGGAAACCGGCGATCGCCGCAAGCGCGCGGTCGCGCACCGCATCGGCTTCGCGCAGGATTTCATGGCGGGCTTCCTTGCCGAAAGCGACGAGTTCACCCATGGGCAGGCGTTCGGCGGCGCGGGCCGCCGCCGGGAAGCTTACCAGTCTGTCGTTGGCTGTCGCCACGATCAGCACCGGCACCGCGACCGCCTCCATCGCGCCCCTGGATTCAAGCTTGCGGGTCGAGGCATAGGCGCGCTCGACCCAACCCCAGCTGCCCGGCCCCATCACCAGTTCGGGGCGTTTTTCACGCCACCACAGCTCGTCCGCATAGCGTTCGGCATCATGGCTGAGCAGGTCGCGGCGCTGCGCGGGAATCTCGCCCGGCTTCTCGCTCCACTTCCAGGCAGGGCGCGTGGGCTTGCCGATCATGGCCATCAGCCTGGCCACGCCCTGCAACAGCGGCAGCGGCAGCGGCGGACCGGCCATGCGCAGCATCGGTGCGCTCAGCACCACGGCATCGGGATCGACCGCGCGTTCGACCAGCGCGCGCATGACGATATGGCCACCCATCGAATGCGCGACGAGGACATGCGGCCCAGGCGCCCTCGCCTTCCACTCGCGCCAGAACGCCGCCAGGTCATCGACCCATTGCGAGAAGTCGCCGATGTGGCCGGTGACCGCGTCATCGCCCAGCCGGCCCGATCCCGCCTGCCCGCGCCAGTCGGCCGCCGTGACCTGCCAGCCCGCGCGATGCCACTGATCGAGCGTTTCGAGGTATTTCTCGTAGAAATCGCCGCGGCCGGGGAAGAACAGGATCGAGCCGCGCGGCGGATCGCCCGCCGGCCAGTCGATCCGCCGCAGCACATGCGCATCGGCGGCTTCCCAGCGGCTTTCGCGCGCCAGCGGGGGGATGGTCCGGCGATCGATCGGCAGTGAGGCTGGCTGGTCCAAGGCTTCGCGTGCTCCGCTATGGTTACTGTTTGGTAAGCCATGTCCTGTAGCACCCCTGCGGCAAGACCTTCGGGGGGCATGATGGCCGATTTCGAAATCACCTACGTATTGCTTGGCGGATTGGCAATCGCGCTGCTGGTTGCTGCGTTCACCGATCTCAAGCGCCGCCAGATCGGCAACAGGCTCAACGCCGCCATCGCGCTTGCGGCACCGCTGTGGTGGTGGGCAAGCGGCCTTGCGCTGTGGCCCGATGCCGTCATGCAACTGGGATTTGCCGTGATCGTCTTCGCACTCTGCTGCGCTCTGTTCGCCATCCGCCAGATGGGTGGCGGCGACGTCAAGCTGCTGACCGCGCTGGCGCTGTGGATCCCGCCCTACCCGTTCCTCAAGCTGGTGGTCGTCATGGCGCTGGTCGGCGGGCTGCTGACGATCGTGTTCGGCGCGGTGCACCTGGCGCGCCGGCGCAAGGACCGCATCGCCATCCCCTATGGCCTCGCCATCGCGGTCGCCGGCCTGTGGGTGCTCGGCACCGAGCCGCTCGGTCGCGCCGCGGCGGCGGCGGCAATCGGCTGAAAACCCGATCTTAACCAATTCGCCCGTAGAGGCTGAAACCATACTTCCCCGCACCAGGATTTCGGCGGGTCATACGAGGGGGCTAGATAGCCATGGACAGGAAGAAACTGCTTCTGCTGGTGGGTGCACTGATCGTCGCGGTCGGCACCGCCCTGATCGCACGGAGCATGTTCGCCGGCGCGTCCGCGCCGCAGGCCGAAGCCGCACAGGTCGAGCCGCAGGGACCCAAGGTCCTCGTCGCCCAGCGCGCGCTGCCGGCCGGCACCATCATTACCGCCGACGCCATCGGCTATCAGCTGTGGCCGGAAGAACTGGTGCAGGATGCCTATTACCTCGAAGGCAATGCCGACATGGCCAAGCTGCTCGGCACCGTGGTCCGCCACCCCATCACCGCGGGTGAGCCGGTCACGCATGGTTCGCTGGTGAGCCCGGGCGACCGCGGCTTTCTGGCCGCCGCCCTCACCCCCGGCATGCGCGCCATCACCGTTCCGGTATCCGCCCAGTCGGGTGTGGCGGGCTTCGTCTTTCCGGGCGACCGGGTCGACATGGTGCTGACCCAGACCATCAATGGCGCCGAGGCCACGTCGCTGAAAGCGTCGGAAACCATCCTGCGTAACCTTCGCGTGCTGGCGACCGACCAGTCGACCACGCAGGAGACGGCCGAAGACGGCTCGACCGTCGTCAAGGCCTTCCGCACGGTCACCCTCGAAGTGACCCCGACGATCGCCGAGAAGATCGCGGTTGCCCAGACCATCGGCACGCTCAGCCTTTCGCTGCGTTCGCTGGCCGATGGTCAGAGCGAGCTCGAACGGCGCATTGCCGCGGGCGACGTGAAGATCCCCGACGGCGTCTCGCCCGAGGAGGAAGAGAAGATGCTGCACGAGGCGCTGGCGCGCCCGGATGACAGCAGGAGCACCTATGTGACCGGCGGCGATGTGTCGCGCTTCCAGCGCCGCACGGTTCCCGCGCAGACCGCGCCGCAGGGCGGTGGCGATTCCAGCCCCGCCGACATCTTCGGCCGCCAGACGGTCCAGCACAAGGGCCCGGTCGTCAGCGTGACCCGCGGCAAGACCACCACCACCGTACCGATCGGTGCCAACGGGAGGGCCGTCGCGGCCCCGACCACGCAGCCTTCGGTATTCGAACAGGTGATCTCTTCGGCGCTCCAGGCACAGGGCCAGGGGGTGAACGCCGCAGCCAACACCGTTCCCGCTGCGGGCGCCACGGTGATCCGATGAGCCGCGCAAGCAAGACAGGAAGCCATTCAGGGGGCAATTCCATGAACCGTCGTTTTCCCACCAAAATGCTGCTTGCCAGCCTGACGCTTGCGCCGCTGGCCGGCATTCCGGCGAATGTCGCGACCGCGCAGTCGGTTGCCCGGCCGGCCAATGAAGTCGTGCTGTCGATCGGTCGTGGCGAACTCGTCACCGTGCCCGGAACGATGGCGGATGTCTTCGTCGCCGATGACGCCGTCGCCGATGTCCAGGTCAAGTCCCAGCGCCAGCTCTATGTCTTCGGCAAGGCCGGCGGCGAAACCACGGTCTATGCCAGCAACGCGGCGGGCGACATCGTCTGGTCGGCCAACGTCCGCGTCGGCTCGAACATCGGCAGCATCGACCAGATGCTGGCGCTGGCGATGCCCGAAGCGAAGATCGCCGTTTCGACCATGGGCACCAATACGGTGCTGCTGACCGGCACCGTCGCGGCCCCCGAAGACGCGTCGGAGGCCCAGCGCCTGGTCGAAGCCTTCGTCGGCGACAAGACCAATGTCATCACCCGCCTCAAGATGGCGACGCCGTTGCAGGTCAACCTGCAGGTGCGCTTCGCCGAGGTCAGCCGTTCGCTGGTGCGCAACATCGGCACCAATCTGACGACGATCGATGGCAGCAACGGCTTCCGGTTTGGTGTCGGTACGGGCCGCACGCTCACCAGCGGCGCCTTCCGCACCGACGGGCCTCTCGGCGTCGGATCCGGTGTGGCCAACCCCGGCAGGGAGGTTCTCAACCCCTTGACCGGCGAACCCGAAACCATCAACGGTCCCGGCGTCCAGTCACTCGCGCTCGGTTCGACCTTCGCAGGGTTCGGTCGCTTTCTCGGCCTCGACCTGCTCGGCGCGCTCGACCTTGGTGAACAGGTCGGCCTGGTCACCACCCTGTCGGAGCCCAATCTGACCGCGCTTTCGGGCGAAACGGCCGAGTTCCTCGCGGGCGGCGAGTTCCCGATCCCGCAGAGCCAGGGGCTTGGCACGACTTCGGTCGAATACAAGAACTTCGGCGTCAGCCTGACCTATACGCCCACGGTGCTGTCGAACGGCCGCATCTCGATCCGCGTCCGTCCGGAAGTGTCGGAACTGTCGACCCGCGGCGCAGTCGTGGTCAATGGCTTCTCGATCCCGGCCCTCACCACCCGCCGCGCCGAAACCACGATCGAGCTCGGCTCGGGCCAGAGCTTCATGATCGCCGGACTGATGCAGAACAGTTCGCAGAACACGCTGCAGAAGACCCCCGGTTTCGGCGATGTTCCGATCCTGGGCAATCTGTTCCGTTCGAAGAGCTACCAGAAGGGCGAGACCGAACTGGTGATCGTGGTGACCCCCTATCTCGTCAAGCCGGTCGATGCGAACGACATCGTCCTGCCGACCGACGGCTTCAGGGCCCCCAACGAGATCCAGAGCATCGTCGGTTACCTGGAAAACAACGGCAAGAGCGGCGAAAAGCGCCCTGTGCCGACCACGCGCGAAAGCACCGAACCGCCGACCCCGGACCTGTCGCAGGCCCAGCCCGCCGGCGCGGCCAATGTGGCGACCGGTCCGGCCCAGCCGCGCCGTGCCGAGGCCGACGTCGATGCCAAGCCCGGCTTCAGCTTCGAGTGAGAAGGAATTTAGCGATGCGTAACGATCTGACCAGGAAGACGGCCGCCGCGCTGGCCCTTTCGCTCTCGCTGGGTCTGGGGGCATGCGGCGGCGTTGCCGACAACCCCTCGCTCTACAGTACCAAACAGCCGGTGGTGGAACGGACCCACTTCACGCTCGACGTCACGACCCAGGGCGACAGCCTGCCGGTCGGCGAACAGCAGCGCCTCGTCGGCTGGTTCGATTCGATGGACCTGCGTTACGGCGACCGCATCTCGGTCGACGACCCGTCCGGCAGCGCGGGGGTCCGCGACGCGGTGGCGCGCCTGGCCGGTCGCTATGGCCTGCTGGTCAGCGACGGCGCCCCGCCGACCGCCGGCTTCGTCGATCCGGGCCGCGTCCGCGTGGTCATCTCGCGCACGCTCGCCGGCGTGCCGGGCTGCCCCGACTGGTCGGCCAAGAGCGACATCAACTACGGCAACGCCACCTATCCCAACTACGGCTGCGCGGTGAACTCGAACCTGGCCGCGATGGTGGCCAATCCCGAGGATCTGATCCATGGCCAGCAGGGTAGCGGCGGGACCGTGATCCTGAGCTCCAACAAGGCCATCGACACCTACCGCGAAACACCGCCGACGGGTGCCCAGGGCCTGAAGGAAGTCGCCAGCACCGAAGGAGGCCAATAAGCCATGAGCGCGTCGTTGAAATCAGCCATGCCCGGCAATCGCGATTCCTTCGCCGCCTATTTGTGCGACGAAGCCGCCCTCGACGCGCTGCGTCCGGTGGTGATCGAACTCGGCTGGCAGCCGGAAAAATGCAACAAGGGCGGTCTGCGCAACGCGGTCCAGTCGCTGTCGGTGTCGGCCAGCCCGAACATACTGATGGTCGACCTGTCGGAAAGCGGCGACCCGCTCAACGACATCAACGCCCTCGCCGAAGTTTGCGAACCCGGCACGGTGGTGATCGCGGTCGGCCAGGTCAACGATGTGCGCCTGTACCGCGACCTGCTCGCCAGCGGCATCCACGACTATCTGCTGAAGCCGCTGTCGGCGGCCACCTTGCGCGATTCGCTCAACCAGGCGCAGGCGGTCTTTGCCGCCCCGCGCCTGAGCGACGAGGAGATGGCCAAGCGCCACGTCTCGACTGCCGTCATCGGCACGCGCGGCGGGGTCGGCGCTTCGACCCTGGTGACCTCGCTCGCCTGGATCTTCGCCAGCGATCACAAGATGTCGACCGCGCTGCTCGACCTCGACGTGCACTTCGGCACGGGCGCGCTGGCGCTCGACCTCGAACCGGGCCGTGGCCTGACCGACGCGATCGACAATCCGAGCCGCATCGACGGGCTGTTCATCGAACGCGCCATGATCCGCGCCAACGACAATCTGGCGATCCTTTCGGCCGAAGCGCCGATCAACCAGCCGCTGATGACCGACGGATCGGCCTTCATGCAGTTGCAGGACGAGTTCCGTCATGCCTTCGAGATGACGGTGGTCGACATGCCGCGCAACATGATGATCAACTTCCCGCATCTCCTGAGCGAGGTGAACGTGGTGGTGCTGGCCGCCGAGATGTCGCTGGCCTCGGCGCGCGACACCATCCGGATCCTGTCCTGGCTCAAGACCAACGCGCCGCACGCGACGCCGCTGATCGTGGCCAACAAGGTCCAGCCGGGTGCCTCGGAAATCAGCAAGGCCGATTTCGAGGCCTCGATCGAACGCAAGATCGACGTGACGATCCCGTTCGACCAGAAGGCCGCCGCCAACGCGGCGAAGCTGGGCAAGACCTTCGTCGACGCCAACGGCGGATCGAAGGCGACCGCCGCGATCAAGCAGCTTGCCGCGCGCATCATCGGCATCGGCAGCGAGGAGGAAGCTGCGGCCCAGGCCGGTGGCGCGGCGAAGAAGTCGCTCCTCGGCGGGCTCGACTTCAAGGGCCTGCTGCAGAAGAAGAAAGAACCCGTCGCCTTCGAAACGGCCGCGGAATAATCGACCGGACCGGATCGCCGCCCGCCGCGGCGCGATCCGGCCCCGGTGCAGAATGTAGGGACGGATTCGGCAATGGATATCATTCAGGTCGTGCTGCTGGCGGTCGGAGTGCTCGCGCTGCTGGCGCTGGGCTATTCGCTGATATCCGGGCCGAATGCCGGCAAGGCGAGCCAGCGACGTCTCCAGCAGCTGCGTTACCGTCACTCCGAGAGCACCGACGCCAAGGTCGAATCGCAGCTCAAGAAGGCGATCGCCGCGCGCAAGCCCAAACGCTACAAGGTCGCAGGCTCGACTTCGCGCGTCGACGCGCTGGCGGTACGGCTTGACCGCACCGGCAAGAACTGGACGCTGAGCCAGTACGCCTATACCTCGATCGGGATTGGCCTTGGCGTGGCCCTGCTGCTGTTCCTGCGCAGCGGGTCGATCGCGCTGTCGCTGGGCGTCGGAACGCTGTTCGGGGCGGGCCTGCCGCACTTCATCGTCGGTCGCCAGATCAAGAAACGCACCAACCAGTTCAACGCCAAGTTCCCCGACGGGATCGAACTGCTCGTGCGCGGCCTTCGCTCGGGCTTGCCGGTGACCGAAACGCTGGGCGTGGTGGCGCAGGAAATTCCCGGTCCGGTGGGCCAGGAATTCAAGAGCATCGTCGAACGGATCAAGATCGGCAAGACCATGGAGGACGCGCTCCAGGACACCGCCGACAGGCTCGGCATCCCGGAATTCAACTTCTTCACCATCACCCTGGCGATCCAGCGCGAAACCGGCGGCAACCTTGCCGAAACGCTGTCGAACCTTGCCGACGTGCTGCGCAAGCGCGCGCAGATGAAGCTCAAGATCAAGGCGATGAGCTCGGAATCGAAGGCGTCGGCCTATATCGTCGGTTCGCTGCCGTTCATCGTGTTCTCGCTGATCTGGTGGATCAATCCCAGCTACATCGGCGGATTCTTCGAGGACGATCGCCTGATCGTCACCGGCCTTGGCGGCCTGGTGTGGATGTCCATGGGCGGCTTCATCATGGCCAAGATGGTCAATTTCGAAATCTGAGCAAGGAAGAGCACAGACCCATGGCCATATCCAGTTCCGCCGGTCCCAAGCTGCTCGGCTTCGACGTCATCCTGGTCGGCTCGATCCTTGCCGGGGTCGCGGCCCTTGCGGTGATCGTGGCGATCTATTCGGCCGTTACCATCAGAGACCCGATGTCCAAGCGCGTCCGCGCGCTCGAGGGCCGCCGTGAAGAGCTCAAGCTCGGCCTCGTCACCTCGAGCGCGAAGAAACGCCAGAGCCTGGTGCGCAAGAGCGATCAGACCGAAAAGATCAAGGACGTGCTCGGCAACATGAAGGTGTTGCAGCAGAGCCAGATCGAGACCGTCCAGCAGAAGCTGGCCCACGCCGGCATCCGCAACAAGGAACTCGCGGTGCTGATCATCGGCCTGCGCATGGTCCTGCCGATCCTGCTTGGCGGCACGGCCTTCATCCTGCTCTACGTCGCGGAAATCTATCCCGACTGGCAGATCAAGCGCGTCATGGCGCTCGCCGCTGCCCTGTTCGCCGGTTACAAGGGCCCCGAACTCTATCTTGGCAATATCGCCAAGAAGCGGTCGGACGCAATCCGCAAGGGGCTTCCCGATGCGCTCGACCTGCTGGTCATCTGCGCCGAGGCGGGCCTTACCGTCGACGCCGCGTTCAACCGCGTGGCCAAGGAACTGGGCCGCGCCTATCCCGAACTGGGCGACGAATTCGCGCTGACCGCGATCGAACTGTCGTTCCTCAACGAACGCCGCATGGCCTTCAACAATTTGGCCTATCGCGTCAACCTCGATGCCGTGAAGGGCGTGGTCACGACCATGATCCAGACCGAGCGTTACGGCACGCCGCTGGCATCGGCGCTGCGCGTGCTGTCGGCCGAATTCCGCAACGAACGCATGATGCGCGCCGAGGAAAAGGCCGCGCGCCTGCCCGCGATCATGACCGTGCCGCTGATCCTGTTCATCCTGCCGGTGCTGTTCATCGTCATTCTCGGTCCGGCGGCCTGTTCGATCGCCGACGCCTTCAGCGGCGGGATCGGGTAGGCCGGCAGGCCTCCGAAAGGGACGGGACGCGAGCGAGCCTGGCCGGTTATTCGGCCAGGCTTTCCGCATCGAAATCGCCCGCATTCTCGCGGACGCGGTGCAGCATCTCGTGCAGCGCCTCGCGCTCTTCGGCGCTGAGCACGGCAAACATCTCGGTCTCTATCTTGACCGCCAGCGGCATGACCCCGCCGTGCATCGCCCAACCCGCTTCGGTCAGTTCGAGCAGGTGCGAGCGGCCGTCGCGCGTGTTCGGCGTGCGCCTGACCAGCCCGCGTTCCTCCAGCCGTTTGCAGGCGCGGTTGACCGGCACCTTGTCCATCAGCGTCAGCTGCGACAGCTCGCGCTGGGTCTGGGCCCCGCTGTCGCCCAGCACCGCCATGATGCGCCATTCGGTGGTCTTGAGCCCGAAGCGCTGGCGATATTGCTGCGCGATCCGGGTCGATACCGCGTTGGACGCGACCGAGAGCTGATAGGGCAGGAAATCGGCGAGGCGCTGGGCAGGCTGGCGTTTGGACATGTCGCAATCCATAGTTTTCGCGGCTCGCTTGGCAAGTCCGTTGCCGCAGTAACCATCTCACGCGCAACTATTCGAAACCCGGCTCGCGCCGTCAGGAGTGGAAAAGGGCAGTTGCATGGGCACCCCGACACCCGTCACCGCGCCGTCGCCGGCAACCGATCAGCGGGGCGCCATGCGGATCGCCCCGTCGAGACGGACGTCCTCGCCGTTGAAATAGCCGGTCTCGATCATGCACAGGGCAAGTCTGGCGTATTCGACCGGCTGGCCGAGGCGCTTGGGGAACGGCACCGAGGCGGCCAGCGCATCGCGCACATTCTGCGGCGCGGCGGCAAGCAGCGGTGTGTCGAAGATGCCCGGCAGGATCGTGTTGACGCGAATACCCTCGTTCATCAGGTCGCGCGCGATCGGCAAGGTCATGCCGATGACACCCGCCTTCGACGCCGAATAGGCGGCCTGGCCGATCTGGCCGTCCTCGCCCGCGACCGAGGCGGTGTTGACGATCGCACCGCGATCGCCGTTCTCGTCGAGCGGGTCGAGCGTCATCATGCCTGCCGCCGACTTGGCGACGCAGCGGAAGGTGCCGATCAGGTTGACCTGGATCACGAAGTCGAAGGCCGAAAGCGGGAAATGCCTGATCTCGCCGGTCTGCTTGTCGCGGCTGGCGGTCTTGATCGCATTGCCGATGCCCGCGCAGTTGACGAGGATGCGTTCCTGCCCATGCGCGGCGCGGGCCTTGGCGAAACCGGCATCGACATCGTCATCGCTGGTCACGTTGACCTTGCAGAAGACCCCGCCGATTTCGGCCGCGAGAGCCGCGCCCTTTTCCTCGTTCATGTCGAAGATCGCGACCTTCGCGCCCTTGGCGGCCAGCGCGCGGGCGGTCGCCGCGCCGAGGCCAGAGGCGCCGCCGGTCACGACGGCGGGAGTGTTTGCACCAACTTCCATGGGATAAGTCCTCTCAGATAGACCGAATCAAAGTGCTTCGATGATGGTGACGTTAGCGACACCGCCGCCTTCGCACATCGTCTGCAGGCCGTATTTCTTGCCCCGCGCGCGCAGCGCATGGACCAGCGTCGCCATCAGCTTCGCGCCCGAAGCGCCGAGCGGGTGGCCGAGCGCGATCGCACCGCCGTTGACGTTGAGCCTGTCGGGATCGGCACCGGTGTGCCCGAGCCAGGCCAGCGGCACCGGGGCGAAGGCCTCGTTGACCTCGTAGAGGTCGATGTCGGCGATCGTCAGCCCCGCGCGTTCGAGCGCGCGGTCGGTGGCGAACAGCGGCTCTTCCAGCATGATCACCGGATCGCCCGCGGTCACGGTCAAATTGTGGATGCGCGCCATCGGGGTCAGCCCGTATTGCCTGAGCGCGCGCTCGCTCACCACCAGCACCGCGCTCGACCCGTCGCAGATCTGGCTGCTGGTCGCCGCGGTAATGGTGCCTTCGGGGCTGAGCAGCTTGACGCCCGCGATGCTTTCCGGCGTCGCATCGAAACGGATACCTTCGTCGATCGTGTGCAGCTGGGGTCCTTCGGGCGTCTCGATTTCGACCGGGACGATTTCGGCGGTGAAGGCACCGGCCTGCGTCGCGGCGATCGCCTTGCGATGGCTGGCCAGCGCGAAACGATCGAGATCGTCCCTGGTCAGGCCGTGCTTGCGCACGATCATCTCGGCGCCCATGAACTGCGACCATTGGATGCCGGGATATTTCTCTTCCAGGCCGGGCGATTTGTAGGTCCCCAGGCCTTCCTTCATGTGGAACATCGCGGTCGAGCCCATCGGCACGCGGCTCATGCTTTCGACGCCGGCCGCGATCACCACGTCCTGCGTCCCGCTCATCACCGCCTGCGCCGCGAAATGCACCGCCTGCTGCGAGGAACCGCACTGGCGATCGATCGTCACCGCGGGCACGCCCTCGCCCAGCCGCCTGCTCGCCAGCACGGCGTTGCGCCCGACCTGCATCGCCTGTTCGCCGCCCTGGCTGACGCAGCCCAGCACCACATCGTCGATCACGCCCGCGTCCAGTCCCGCCCGCTCCATGATCGCGTCGAGCGACCTCGCCGCCAGGTCGACGGGATGTACCCCTGCCAGCCGACCGCCACGGCGGCCACCGGCCGTGCGCACGGCATCGACGATATAGGCTTCGGGCATCGGACAAGGCCTCCATTTTGAGTTTCGAATTGCTACCGGCGTTAGGTCGCCCGCAATTCCCGGTCAAGGCCTGGCCTTCGGGCGACGAAATCTGTCGTTTGCATACGTAGCCACGGTGGTTGCGCATAGTCGGGGAGGGAGTGTGTTCTCGACGCAACACCGGGCAGGCCAAACCCCGGCGCGCGGGAAAATTGCTTTGCAATGTAACTATCCCCCGATGCAGAAACCGCGCTCCGCCGATGGCCGGTGTGCAGCATCGCTGCGTCACGCGGCTCATCCATGGGAATTCTCAGACCCGGCCGGTCATCGGTCGGGGAACGGAAGAAGGACTGCAAAGAGTGAAACTCCAGACATATTTCAAAGCCAGCGCGGCCCCGGCCGTTCTCGGTCTCGCGCTTCTCGCGCAGCCGGCGATGGCGCAGGACGCGGAAGAGGGCGCCGAAGAGGATACGGCCGGGTCGATCGTCGTCACCGGTTCGCGCCTCAAGCAGCCCAATCTCGAATCGGCCAGCCCGGTCACCGTCATCAGCGCGGCTGAAATCACGCAGACCGGCACGACCCGCGTCGAAGATCTCGTCAACTCGCTGCCGCAGGTCTTTGCCGGCCAGGGCGCGAACGTTTCGAACGGCGCGACGGGTACGGCAACGCTGAACCTGCGCGGCCTCGGCGCCGAACGGACGCTGGTCCTCATCAACGGCCGCCGCCTCGTTCCGGGTGACCCGAGCACGTCGGCAGCCGACATCAACGTCATCCCGGCCGCGCTGATCAAGCGCGTCGACGTGCTGACCGGCGGTGCATCGTCGGTGTACGGTGCCGACGCGGTTTCGGGCGTTGTCAACTTCGTGCTCGATACCGAGTTCGAGGGTTTCAAGCTCGATACGCAATATTCGATCTACAACCACAACAATCGCGGTGCTTCTCGTTATGTCGATCCTCTGACGTCGAGTGGCAACCCCTTCCCGAGTGGCAACTCGACCGATGGCGGCACATATGATGCGACTCTGGCCTTCGGGACCAGCTTTGACGACGGTCGCGGTCACGCCACCGCCTATGTCGGCTACCGCAAGATCAAGGCCGTCACTCAGTCGAGCCGCGATTATTCGGCTTGTGCGCTTTCCGGGCGCACCCAGACCCAGTTCGATGCCAACGGTCAGCTGTATTCCTGCGGTGGTTCGCTCACCTCTCAGTTCGGTACGGCGTTCTACTTTGACGACTTCGATAATCTCACCGACCTCGAAGGTGGCGGCCCGAACGGCGACCAACCCGATGGCGTTGCGGATTCGTTCACTTCGACCATCGGTCAGTTCGCCGCGAACCGTGGCTTCCTCGAAGGTCAGGCTGCAACGTATAACTTCGCGCCGCTGAACTACTTCCAGCGTCCGGACGAACGCTACACGGCCGGCGTCTTCGCTGATTATGAAATCAGCGAAGCGATCCATCCGTACCTGGAGTTCAACTTCCTGGACGACCGCACGGTTGCCCAGATCGCTCCGTCGGGCGATTTTTTCAACACCGTGTCGATCAACTGCGACAACCCGCTTCTTGGCGCAGCCCAGTCTGCTGTGTTGTGCGACGACGAGAATCTATTGGTCAGCCCCCTGTCGGGTGACGCCTTCGTCACAGTGGGCAACGTTGCCGCAGAAAACACGGCTCGCGCAGCCCGTGGCTTGGGTGAACCGATCCTGCAGACCACGCCGTTCGATTTCATCGATCCGATCACCGGTAACACGTACAACCGCGGCTTCCTGCAGCTTGGTCGCCGTAATGTCGAAGGCGGTCCGCGTCGCGACGACCTCCAGCACACCAGCTATCGTGCGGTCATCGGTACCCGCGGCGACCTAGGGTCGGCATGGAACTACGACGTTTACTATCAATATGGACGCACCAACTTCGCGGAAACCTACACCAACGACGTTTCGGTGACCCGCGCGACCCGTGCGCTGGACGTCGTCGACGATCCCCGCACCCCGGGCGTCGTCGATCCGATCTGCCGCTCGGTACTTGACGGGACCGATCCGAACTGCGTTCCCTGGGACGTCTTCTCGCCGGGTACGGTCGCGCCGAGCGCAGCCGCGATTGCCTACCTCTCGACTCCCGGCTTCCAGCGTGGCATCGTGTCGGAGCAGGTCCTCTCGGGCTATGTTTCGGGTGCACTGGGCGAATACGGCATCCAGTCGCCGTGGGCGTCGGAAGGTGTGGGCATCGTGCTCGGTGGCGAATACCGCAAGGAGAGACTCGAATTCCTCTCCGACGTGGCCTTCCAGACCGGCGATCTCGCCGGCCAGGGTGCTCCGACACTTCCGGTTTCCGGTTCGTTCAACGTGAAGGAATTCTTCACCGAAGTTCGTCTGCCGATCGTGCAGGATAGCTTCATCCGCGAATTCACGATTACCGGTGGCTATCGCTATTCGGACTACAGCACCGGAGCGACGACCGACACCTACAAGATCGAGGCTGAACTTGCCCCGACCGCGGACATTCGCCTGCGTGGCGGTTACAACCGCGCGGTGCGTGCGCCGACGGTGCAGGATCTCTTCGCTCCGCAACGCGTCGCCCTCGATGGTTCGACCGATCCGTGCGCGGATGTCGTGATCACCGCTGCCGACACCGGTTGTATCGCCCAGGGTCTCTCGGTAGGTCAATTCGTGGCCTCGAACCCCGCCAACCAGTACAACGGCCTGATCGGTGGCAACCCTGACCTCGTTCCGGAAACCGCAGACACATACACCGCCGGTGTCGTGTTCACGCCGGGGTTCGTACCTGGTCTGGCACTCAGCGTCGACTACTTCGACATCAAGGTCGAAGGGGCGATTTCGGGCATCGGTGCCGACACGATCCTCGCGGCTTGTACCGCTACCGCCAATCCCACCTACTGCAGCTTGATCAATCGCGATGCATCGGGTTCGCTGTGGCGTACTTCGAGTGGTTTCGTGAACGACCTGTCGCAGAATATCGGTGGTGTTTCGACCTCGGGTGTCGATATCAACGCGAGCTACTCGCGCCAGATCGGTAACCTCGGTCGTCTGTCGATCAGCTTCGTCGGCACCTGGCTTGACGAATTGGTTACCGATACGGGCATCGCCGTTCCTGATCTTGATCAGACCTACGATTGCGTCGGCCTGTACGGCAATGTTTGCGGAAGTCCGAACCCCGAGTGGCGCCACCAGGCCCGCGTCGGCTTCGATTTCAGCAACGGTATCGGTGCTTCGGTTCGCTGGCGCCACTTCGACGGCGTTCGGAACGAGGCTCTCGAAGACAACACCAACCTGCTCAGCACGGGCAACTCAGGTCCGGCACCAGGCGGCGTCTTCCGTCCGGCCCTCGCGAGCCTGCCGTCGGTCGACTACCTCGATCTGGCACTCACTTTCGAAATTGGCGATCACTACGACTTCCGCCTGGGCGCGAACAACATCTTCGACAAGTCGCCGCCGACCACCGGCAGCCAGTCCTGTCCGGCTGGCCCGTGTAACGGCAATACTTTCGCGCAGGTGTACGACGCCATCGGTCGCTACATCTACGCCGGTGTGACGCTTGAATTCTAAGCATCACACGCGATAGACAGGGAATGGCGGGCCTTCGGGTCCGCCATTTTCGTTTGGGGCCCTGCCCCGCAAGCCAGCGGAGTATCCGTGAACCGAAGCGAAGCCCTTGTTCGCGTGGCCGCCCTGCGCACCGCGGATGGCAGTGCCGCCTTTGCCAGCGGCATTGCCCTGCTTCGCGCCGACCATGCCGAACTGCTGCTGCCCGCGGCGCGCCAGTTGGCCACCCGCTTTCCCGGCGATCCGCGAATCCACCAGCTTCACGGCCTGGCGGCACGCGCCGCACAGAACAGTGGCGAAGCTTCGATAGCTTTCGCCAGCGCCGCCCGGCTCGCGCCCGGCGATGCGCTGATTGCACACTCCCATGCACGCGCCACGCTCGAAGCGGGTCGGCCCGCGGTCTTTCTGTTCGAGCGCGCGGCGCGCCTGGCTCCGCAGGATGGGACAGTGCTGCTCGGCCTTGCCGCCGCACGCCTGCACGACCAGTCGGCCCAAGCGGCGGTCGAGATGCTCGATGCGCTGACCGACGCCAATCCGCTGTGGCTCGACGGGCACCGCGATGCGGCGCGTCTTCGCGGGCAGCTGGGACTGGACCCATACGCCAGCCTCGCCGCTGCGCTGCGCAGGCATCCCGACGCGGACGAATTGCACCTGCTGCGCATATCGCTCGCGCTCGAGGCCCTCGACCTGCCGCTGGCATGGCAAGCCTCGGTCGAAGCGCGCGCAAGCCTGGGCGACCACCCGCGCCGCGCCTTGCTCGAGGCGCATGTCACCTCGGAAATCGGGAAGATCGACGAGGCAGACACCCGGTTCGCAGCGCTCGATACCACCCTATCGGTCAACGCCGCATCGCTTCATGCCCGCCACCTGTTGCGCGCCGGCCGCCCGCAACTGGTCGCGCCGCTGCTGGAGCCGCTGATCGACAAGGACTATGACCACATGCTGTGGCCCTATCTCTCGCTGGCATGGCGACTGACGGGCGATCCTCGCTGGGACTGGCTGGAAGGTGACGGGCGGCTGGTCGGGGTCTATGACCTCGCCGGCAGGATCGGTGACCTTGCGGGCCTTGTCGAACATGTCCGCCGGCTGCATTTCGCCGCCGAGCAGCCGCTCGATCAATCGGTGCGCGGCGGAACCCAGACCGACGGCAACCTGCTCATCCGCGAAGACCCGCCCTTGCGCGCATTGCGGGCCGTGATCCGCGATGCGGTCGAGCAGCATATCGCGCAATTGCCGCCCTTCGAGGCTGGTCACCCGACCTGCATCCGCGATCGCAGCCCGGTGCGTATTGCCGGATCGTGGTCGGTCCGCCTGCGCGATGCGGGATTCCACGCCGATCATGTCCACGGCAAGGGCTGGATAAGCTCGGCGCTCTATCTCGCCCTTCCCCCCTCCATCGCGCAGGCCGAAGCCGAACCCGCATCGGGGCATGAAGGATGGCTGTCGCTGGGCGAATGCCGCGACGTGATAGCCGATCTCGAACCCGTTCGCCTTGTCGAACCGAAGCTCGGCCGGCTCGTGCTGTTTCCTTCGACGATGTGGCATGGTACGCGCCCCTTCGCTTCGGGCGAGCGCATGACGATCGCCTTCGACATCGCCCGCCCCACGCAAGACCGGATCGGTGACCAGACATGAATGCCCCCATTCCTCCGCCCGAAGATCTCATGCGGGCAATGCAGTGCCTTTCCATGGCAGATCCGGCAGGAGCGCTGGCCATTGTCGAACAGGTATTACCCGCAAGAGGCGAACGGGCGCCGTACCTTGCAGTAGGGAGCCTGGCAGCGCTGAGGATAGGCGAACCGGCAAAGGCCGTGCCCATGTTGCGCGAGCTGATCGAAATCAACCCGGCCGACCAGCCGAGCCGCAACAACCTGGCCGCCGCGCTCCTCCAATCGGGCGATCCGGATGGTGCATTGGAGATCGCCGGCGGTTCACCCGTTCCATCGCTTGCACGGATCGAAGGCTTTATCCACCAGGAACGCGGCGATATGGAATCGGCCGCAGCCGCCTATTACAGGGCTATCGCGGGGGAGCCCGCCGATCTCGCCAGCCTCAACAATCTGGGCAATGTCCTTGCCAGCATGCAGGAATTCGATGCGGCTGTAAGCGTTCTCGAACGTGCCATCACGCTAACGCCGACAGACATCCGGATCTATCTGAACCTGGCAGAAGTCCTTCGCCTCGCGGATCGACCCCGGCCTCGACTTAAGGTTTTGAAGGATGCCCAGGCGATCGCGCCCGACGATGCTCGCGTGCTGACCGATCTGGGAATGGCATACACCCATGCCGACGACTTCGACAATGCATTGACCATCCTCCGACGTGCCGTGGACCTTTCGGAGGGCTTCGGCGAGGCTCATATCGAATACGGGATGGTATTGGAGAAGCTCAACCGGGTCGATGAACTGGCAGCCTTGGTAGCCGCTCTCGACCGTGACGACGCGACGCCCGAGGCCGCTTTCCTGCGGGCATGGGCCGCACGGCGGGCCGGGAAGTTCGAGGAGGCCGCACGGCTGGCCGACGCGATCCCGGAAACCGTGCTGCCGATGCGCCGCTGGGACCTGGTGGGTGGGATAGCCGACCGCCTGGAAGACACCGACAAGGCCTTTGCCGCCTTCGAGCGGATGAACCAGGCGGCGATTGCGGAGGCCCGCCCCGGTCGCGGGCCGACCTATCGTGACACGGTCGAGCGCGACCTGGCGGCCTGGACACCCCAGTGGGCTGCCGGATGGTCAAGCCCCTGCGTTACCCAGGATGGCCGGCGCGACCCGATCTTCCTGGTCGGTTTCCCGCGTTCAGGGACCACTTTGCTCGATACGATGCTGATGGGTCTGGATGAGCTCAGCGTCCTAGAGGAACGGCCGATGATCGCGCGTCTGGTCAAGCTGACCGAGCAGGACGACATCGCCAGGTATGATGCCGCGCGGATCGGTGAACTGCGCGACGCCTATTTCGCGACCGCGCTGGAGGAAGGATGGGACAGTTCGCGCTGGCTGGTGGACAAGCATCCGCTCAACATGCAGCGGGTGCCGCTGATCAAGCGCCTGTTCCCGCAGGCCAGGTTGATCCTGGCCGAGCGTCATCCCTACGATGTGGTTCTCAGTTGCTTCATGGCGAATTTCACGCTGAACTTCGCGATGCGCAGCTTCACCGGGCTCGAGGAAGCGGCGCGGACCTATGACGCGGTGTGGCGGGCCTGGCATCGCGCGATCGAACTGTTCCCGGTGGACTGGCGCGCGGTGCGGTACGAACGGCTGGTCGTGGACCCGCGAACCGAGCTCGAGCCGATCGTGTCCTGGCTCGGGCTGCAATGGAACGACCGCCTGCTCGACCATACCACCACGGCGCGCGAGCGCGGGCGGGTGCGGACCGCAAGCTATGCACAGATCGGCGAATCGCTCTATACCCGCGCGAGCTATCGTTGGCGGCGCTACGCCAGCCAGCTCGAACCGGTCCTGCCGATCCTCGAACCGTGGGCCGAACGGATGGCTTATCCGCCGCAGGCCTAGGACGACCCGCGGGGCGTCGGGGTTTCAGAAGAATTCGCGATCGCGGCAGGGCGCGTCCGCGCCCGTCAGGTCAGTTGCTCTTCCAGCGGCCGTTCTGGACGCGCTCGACATCCTGGCGGTTGGCAGCCTGTTCGGCTTTCCACTGGCGCCGGGTCTGGCAGCGCTTGGTGGTGCTGAGGCGTGAGCCCAGGACCCGCTCTGTCTTGCAGACCACCTTGTCGGCATCGGGATCTTCCTTCTCGCCCTCGACAACGATGCCCCCATCGGCAGGTGCTTCGACCGCTGGAGCACTGCTGTCCTGAGCCGTCGTCGGCGAGGCGAAGGCGAGCGCGGCAAGGGTCGGTACGGCAAAGAATTTCATCGTTGAATCCAGCATCCGGTTACAATCGAATGGACAGGTTAACCTATCCTGACGCGCAAATCCACCATCCCGACGCACAAATCCAATCCCGAGCGGGGTCATCTTCTGCTGGATTTCGCCGTCCGAGCCGATATCGTACCCGCCCGGGAAATAGCCTGGGGTGATTTCGAGCCGGATGGAACCATCCGGCGGCCCGGAAATCGCGGCCAACACAAGATAAACCGGAGTCGGTTCGATCGGAACCGGAACGAGTCTAGCAAAGGAACAGTTCGTGAAACCAGGACGCAAAGCCGGCTGGGGCGTTGTCGCAGGACTTGGGATCCTCGCAGCAAGCCACGCCGTCCCGGTGCTGGCTCGGGATGACAAGCCCGAGAGCACCTATCTCGCGACCCTCAGGGCGTGCCAGCAGGAACAGGATGCCGCCGCGAGGCTCGCCTGCTTCGACGCTGCGGCAGCCACGATCGTCGGAGCCAGCGAAGCCGGAGATCTGCGCATCGTCGATCGCGAGGAAGTGCGCACCACCCGTCGCAAGCTGTTCGGCTTCTCGCTTCCCGACTTCGGCATATTCGGCGGGCGCGACAGCGACAAGGGGGGCGACGATCAGGACACGATCGAGGAACTCGAGACCGCGATCGTATCGGTTTCGGGCTCGCACGGGGCGGGCTATGTGATCCGCACCACCGAAGGGGCGGTGTGGCGCATCGACGATGTGCCCCGGCGGCTGCTCGAGCCCAAGGCGGGCGACACGCTGCTGATCAAGAACGCGGCGCTTTCGTCCTATTTCCTGCGAATCAACGGCCAGGGCGGGGTCAAGGGCACGCGGATTCGCTAATCCTTGCGCGCATGCTGTTGTTAGAAAATTCCAAGGAAATCAATTTCATTGGAATTTCCCGGAAGCGGCGCAGCGCGCTTATCCTCAACCTGTTGCAAAACTGCGACCAGGCCCATCGAATTGAACCGATTCCGCCTTTTTCGGCGGGCGCTCCCTTGCCATGGAATGAACGGATTGCTCTTATGCCTTAATCGAACCGGTCGGGTCCGGTTCGCATAGTGGGGACTGAGAGCATGAAACTGACGATATCCACCTTGGGTGGGCGGGCCGCATTGTTTACCGGCGTGGGTATTGCCGCGCTTGCGATTGCCGAGCCGGCGATGGCGCAGGAAGCGGCTGACGACGCAACTGCCGAAGAAGATTCCGTTCCCAGTCAGGCCATTGTCGTTACCGGTTCGCGTATCGCGCGCCCTAACCTTGATGCCCAAACTCCGGTCACGGTCCTTTCCGGCGAGCAAATCTTCAAGCAAGGCAACATCAACGTCGGTGACGCGCTGAACGAACTTCCTCAGCTGCGTAGCACATTTGGTCAAACCAACGCCGGACGTTTCCTTGGCACCACCGGTCTCAACCTGCTCGACCTGCGCGGCCTTGGTACCCAGCGGACACTGACGCTCGTCAATGGCCGTCGTCACGTCCCATCCGATATCCTGAACAACGGTGTTTCGACCGACGTCAACACCATCCCGAATGACCTGATTCAGCGGATCGAAGTAGTGACCGGCGGCAACTCCGCGATCTACGGCTCCGACGCGATTGCTGGTGTCGTCAACTTCATCCTGAAGGATGACTTCGAAGGCTTGCAGTTGCGCGGCCACGCAAATGTTAACGACGATGGTCAGTTTGGCGGCCAGTACGTTTCCGCGCTTGCGGGCACGAATTTCGCTGACGAGCGCGGCAATGTCCTGATCCACGCCGAATATGCGAGCCAAGATCGCGTCTATGGCTCGGAACTGGATTGGCTGCGGCGTCAGAACGGTTTCCTAACCATCGACGTCGATCCCGCTGGTCTAACCAATGGTTCTGATGGCTTCCCTGACCGGGCATTCTTCACCGATATCAGGTCAGCAAGCATCCACTACGATGGTCTCGTGCCAATCGCTCAGCCGACTGCTACGGCCAGGTGCGGCATTGGCATCGGGTCGACCAATGGTGCTCCCACGAACACCGGCACCCCGTATAACTGCACCTACATCTTCGCCCCGGATGGCCAACTTGTTCCGCAGACCGGCACCCGTGTTGGCACTGGTCCGATCGGTAGTATCGTCGGCGGCAACGGCCAGACTGGTCGTGAACTCCAACTCCTGACAGTCTTACCCAGACAAGAACGCTTCAACGTCAATTTGCTGGCCCATTTCGAAATCTCGCCGGCGCTGGTTCCTTTCATCGAAGCCAAGTTCGTCAAGATACAGACGCAGGGCCAGCAGTCGACCCCGGCTTTCATCCAGGGTGGCACCCTTGGCGATTCGCGTGAACGCCCGCGGCTCGATAACCCTTACCTCGATCCGGCAGCCCGCACTCTCATCGCAAACGAATTGCTCGCTTCGGGCCTGCGTAGCAGCAGCCTGACCAATCGCGCGGCACTAACAGCGGGTGACATCGCCGCTATCGCCGCCGGCACTTATCGCTTCACTGTCGCTCGCTTCCTTCAGGACCTGGGCACGCGCGACGAAAAGTCCGATCGCGATGTCTACCGCATTGTCGGTGGTCTGCGCGGTAAATTCAACAACGACTGGAGCTACGAGCTGTCGCTCAACTATGGTGAAGTCAGGGAAGACACTACGATCCTCGGCAACATCATCCCGCAGCGCTTCCTGCTGGCGATCGATTCCGTTCGTGATCCGGCCACCGGTAACATCGTCTGCCGTTCGCAGATCGATCCGACCGCTGCCTTCGCCTATGATTCGGAAGCTGACCTGGCAGCCGAAATTGCGAACTGCGTGCCCTACAACCCGTTCGGTGCGCCTGACAACAGCGCGGCCCGAGACTACATCACCCAGGATACTGTCTCGAATGCCAAGCTGTCGCAGTTTGTAGCTTCCGCCTTCCTTTCAGGAGACACCAGCGGGTTCTTCAATCTTCCGGGCGGTCCGCTCGGCTTCGCCGTCGGTGCCGAATACCGCCGTGAGAAGCTGTTCTACCGTGCTGACCCGATCGTCGAAGCCGGTCGCACGTTCTACAACGCACTACCTACCTTCGCGCCAGAAGCGTTCGAGGTGAAAGAAGCATTCGGCGAACTTCGCGTCCCGCTTCTCCGGGACATCCCGCTGATCGACGAGCTGACCTTGAGCGGTTCCGCCCGCATTTCGGACTATGACGGCAGTGTAGGCACCACCTGGGCCTATAACGGCGGTTTCGAATGGCAGATCATCCCCGATATCCGCATCCGTGGACAGTATGGCCGCTCGGTGCGTGCGCCGAACCTGACCGAAACCTCGTTCCCGTTGACCCAGAACTTCGCTCCGGGCTTTTCTGATCCGTGTCTGCCGCAGAATATCGGCAACAATGCCAACCGCGCCGTTAACTGCGCTGCCGACCTTGGCACACTGCTAAACGATCCGGGCTTCCAAGCGCTGCCAGCATATTCACTCGAAATTCTCAGCGGATCCAACCCGAATCTGACTGAAGAAAAATCAGATTCATACACCCTTGGCGCGGTCTTTACCCCGCGGTTCATTCCGGGCCTGTCGCTCACGGTCGACTACTTCGACGTCCGCGTAAACGACGTTATTACTTCGGTTTCGGCTCAACAGCTGGTCAACACCTGTTATGATCTGCCGACGCTTGACAACCCGTTCTGCGCGCTGATCAATCGTTTCCGCGGTCCGGGCACCGGCCCCAACGATGAAATCCCCGGCCAGATCCTCGAAAGGAATCTCGTAGTTAGCGGCGTCAACTTCGCGGCGCGCACCGTTCGTGGTTATGACGTCGATGTGGGCTACAATCGTGACCTGGGTAATGACTTCCAGTTGAATTCACGGCTGATCTACACGCATCTGTTCGAGCGGAGCAACTTCGAAAACCCGACCACTCCGGACTTCGAAAACCGTATCCTGAACGAACTTGGCGACCCACAGGATGAATTCCGCTGGACCGTAGACCTTAAGAAGGGGCCAATATCTCTTGGATACACGATGCAGTACATCGGCCCCCAAGTTCTGAACCTGTATGAAGATACCAATCCTCTGCAAGATCGTACGCCGCAGAACGAAGACTATGCCGATACCATCAACTATCAGGCCGTGTTCTATCATGACGTACGTTTCGGGCTGGAACTCGACAACGGGTTTGAATTCAGCGCAGGCGTCGACAATTTGCTCAACACCAACCCACCGCTGGGCCTGACCGGCATCGGTGGCGGTAGTGCGATTTATCGTGTGCGAGGCCGCAACCTCTACGCTGGCGTCAAAGCCAAGTTCTAATTCCCGTTAGGGCAATCACAAGGGGGCCGGGTCCGATTGGATCCGGCCCCTATTCTTCGCCAGGCTTTTCTTTTTGATCAGACGGTCACATGGTCGGCTGATGAGTTTGCAACACCAAGTCGACCACTTTCTGGAAAGCGGTAAGAACCAGGCTGCAGTGGACCTCGTCGCGCAATGCTATTCTCAGCGCGAAGGCGAAGCCGCGTTCGTCCTGGCAAACTGGGCCATAATGGGCCTGTTCGTACCCCGCGATATCGCGCGGGCACGATTCCTCTTCCAGCAGGCCCACGAATGGGGCCACGGTCCAGCCGGTCCGATCCTTGCCGCCTTGCTGGGCAATGGTGCCGGCGGCCTGCCAAGGGACTGGTCCGTAGCAATTAGAATGTTGAGCAATTACGCTGAGGCCGATCCTTTTCTGGCCGAACAGCTACGCCTGATCGGTGTCATGGCGATTGACGAAATCGGCGATCCGGTTGAGCGGTTGCAACATGCCGTGTTGTCCGACCAACCCAGGATCGTCGTGTTCCGCCAGTTCCTTTCCTCGGCCGAGTGCGCTGCAGTTATCGCCATGACGCGCGCGCGCCTACAACCAGCAGTGGTAGTCGACCCGCAGACTGGGCAACTTGTCCGCGATCCCGTGCGCGATTCACAAGCTACCGCATTCCCGTTCATCGACGAAGGCCCCTTTCTCCACGCCATCAATCGTAGAATTGCTGTCGCCACCGGCACCATTCCAGCGCAGGGCGAGCCAATCCAGGTGCTTCACTATCAATCGGGCCAGCAGTACCACCTGCACAGTGATGCGCTGAACCATGTGCATAACCAGCGCATCCTGACCTTTCTCGTCTATCTGAACGAAGAATACGAAGGCGGGGCTACTCACTTTCCCGCAGGTAATCTGTCAGTTCGCTGCGGGGTTGGCGATGCAATCTGTTTTGCAAACGTCACGGCTAATCGGCGACCGGATCCGATCATGAGACACGCCGGGATGCCGGTCACCAGCGGCGAGAAGTTTCTCTTGTCGCGGTGGATCAGGGAACATCCGCTCGACCTGGGCGTAACGAGCAAACCTCGATCTTGACGATACCTACTGCACGCGCATCGCCAGCGCGCCGTCGCCTTCGTCGATGTGGACGGTCGATCCGTCGGGCACCTCGCCGCGCAATATCCTGTCGGCCAGCGGGTCCTGCAGGTAGCGCTGCACCGCGCGCTTGAGCGGGCGGGCGCCATAGACCGGGTCGTAACCCACCCTGCCCAGCCATTTCTTCGCGCCATCGGTCAGGTCGAGCACCACCTTGCGGTCCTTGAGCAGCTTCTGCACCCGGTCGACCTGGATATCGACGATCGGCGCCATATGTTCCTGCGCCAGCCGGTGGAACAGGATGATCTCGTCCAGCCGGTTGAGGAATTCGGGCCGAAAATGCCCGCGCACCGCGTCCATCACCTGCGGTTCGACGCTTTCGACGTCCTGCCCGTCGGCCAGATTGGCGAGGTACTGGCTGCCCAGATTGCTGGTCAGGATGATCAGCGTATTGGTGAAATCGACCACCCGGCCCTGCCCGTCGGTCAGCCGCCCGTCGTCGAGCACCTGCAGCAGCACGTTGAACACATCGCCATGCGCCTTCTCGACCTCGTCGAACAGCACCACCTGATAGGGGCGGCGGCGGACCGCCTCGGTCAGCACGCCGCCTTCCTCGTAACCGACATAGCCCGGAGGCGCGCCGATCAGCCGGGCGACCGCGTGCTTTTCCATGAACTCGCTCATGTCGATGCGCACCATCGCCTGGTCGTCGTCGAACAGGAAGCCGGCCAGCGCCTTGGTCAGCTCGGTCTTGCCGACCCCGGTGGGCCCGAGGAACAGGAAGCTGCCGAGCGGGCGGTTGGGGTCCTGCAACCCCGCGCGCGCGCGGCGCACGGCCTTGCTGACCGCATCGATCGCCTGCGCCTGCCCGATCACCCGACGCCCGAGGATCTGTTCCATCTGGAGCAGCTTCTCGCGTTCGCCCTCGAGCATCCTGTCGACCGGGATGCCGGTCCAGCGGCTGACGACGCCGGCGATATCGTCCTCGGTCACTTCCTCGCGCAGCAGCGCGTTCTCGGTCTGGCCGCTGGCCTCGCCCAGCGTCTTCTCGAGTTCGGGGATGCGCCCGTATTGCAGCTCGCCCGCCCTGGCGAGATCGCCGGTGCGCTGCGCCTGATCGAGCTCGAGCCGCGCGGCATCGAGCTCTTCCTTGATCCGCGCCTCGGCGTGGATCTTGTCGCGCTCGTTCTGCCAGCGCGTGGTGAGTTCGCTTGATTGCTGCTCGAGTTCGGACAGCTCCTTGCGCAGCGCCTCCAGCCGCTCCTTCGAGGCGGCGTCGCTTTCCTTCTGCAACGCCTGCTCCTCGATCTTGAGCTGGATGATGCGGCGGTCGAGCTTCTCGATCTCCTCGGGCTTCGATTCCACCTCCATGCGGATGCGCGAGGCGGCTTCGTCCATCAGGTCGATCGCCTTGTCGGGCAGGAAGCGGTTCTGGATATAGCGGTTGGACAGCTGCGCCGCGGCGACGATCGCGCCATCGGTGATGCGCACGCCGTGGTGCAGTTCGTACTTGTCCTTGATCCCGCGCAGGATGCTGATCGTGTCCTCGACGCTCGGTTCGCCGATGAAGACCGACTGGAAGCGCCGCTGCAGCGCCGGGTCCTTCTCGACATATTTCTGGTATTCATCGAGCGTGGTCGCGCCGATGCAGTGCAGTTCGCCACGCGACAGCGCGGGCTTGAGCAGGTTGGAGGCATCCATGCTGCCTTCGGACGCGCCCGCGCCGATCAGCGTGTGCATCTCGTCGATGAACAGGATGATCTGGCCCTCGGCGCCCTTGACCTCGTCGAGCACGGCCTTGAGCCGTTCCTCGAATTCGCCGCGATATTTCGCGCCCGCGATCAGCGCGCCCATGTCGAGCGCCATCAGCGTGCGGCCCTTGAGGCTGTCGGGCACGTCGCCATTGGCGATGCGCAGCGCCAGACCTTCGGCGATCGCGGTCTTGCCGGTGCCCGGCTCGCCGATCAGCGCGGGGTTGTTCTTGGTGCGGCGGGCGAGGATCTGCACCGTGCGGCGGATTTCCTCGTCGCGCCCGATGACGGGGTCGAGCTTGCCCTCGCGCGCGGCCTGGGTCAGGTCGCGGGCGTATTTCTTCATCGCGTCATAGGCGTTTTCGGCGCCCGCGCTGTCGGCGCTGCGCCCGCCGCGCAGGTCGGTGATCGCCTGCTCGAGCCGCTTGGGATCGAGCCCCGCATTCCTGAACGCCTGCCCCGCCGCGGTGGTGGTGGCCAGAGCAAGCGCCAGCAGCAGCCGTTCGACGGTGACGTAGCTGTCGCCCGACTTCTCGGCGAGCTGTTCGGCCTGGTCGAGCACGCGTACGGAATCATTGTCGAGACCCGGCGTCTGCTGCGCACCGCCACCGGTCACGGCCGGGAGCTTGCCCAGCGCCAGGTCGATCTCGGTCACCGCTGTTCCCGGATGGGCGCCGGCGCGCTGCATCAGCCCGGCGGCCATGCCCTCGTTATCCTCGAGCAGCGCCTTGGCGATATGTGCGGGCGAAATCCGCTGGTGGTTCATGCGGATCGCGACGGTCTGCGCGCTCTGGAGGAAGCCCTTGGCGCGGTCGGTGAATTTTTCGAGATTCATGTCCTGCCCTCAACTGGAACCTAGCCCGGATATGGTGTTGCGATAATGCAACACAAGCCCTTCCCCGATTTTTCGCGAGGTGTGTTACTTGAATATACGGGTGGCCGGGGTTTTGGCCAGAGCGCAGCGAAATTATTCGGCCGCTTCGCCTTCCAGCCCCGGCACCATGACCGAACGCGTGCCGCCGAAATCCTCGCGCACCACGATCAGCCCCTGCCGCTCGAGGTGGTCGAGCAGGCGGCGGATACGGCCCGGCGAGCTGGTGCCGTAGGCCAGGGCCAATGCGTCCTCGTCCACCTCGGCCTCGCCGCCGCGCGCGGTCCTGGCGAGAATGAGGAAAGGCGCGAGCAGATCGTCCTCGACGCCCCGCGCAAGCTGCATGATCCGCGTGCGCGTGGCTTCGTCGAGCAGGTCGAGCCGCGCACCCGCCACGGCGAAGCGGCGGCGGAAGGCGCCCATGTCGGGCATCGGTCCGACGATGCGCGCGCGCCGGCAGCGCGACAGGAAGGTCTGGTACTGTGCGCCGGCCGACTGGAAGGCGGCGCCTTCTTCCTGCGCCATCGCGGCAAGGATCGCCTCGATCTGCTGTGCCACCGCCGAGGAATCCGCCATCGCAGGCAGGGCCTCGACCTGCCGCTCCTCGGCATGGGCGATCGAATCCTCGACTTCCTCCCAACGCGGCGGCGGCGGATACGCGGGCGGCGGGGCCTTGGCAGCCTCGCTCGCCAGGTCGCGCGTCAGCAGCACCTCCATGTCGGCGGGCGCGGTGTCAGGCATTGCCATCAGCCCCTCGGCACGCGCCTTGAGGCCCGACCGCACCGGCCCGATCTTGACCGCGACCGGCAGCCGCGTGATCGCCGGGCCCAGCGCGAGGAAATACCCGCGCTCGAGTTCGCGGATGCGTTCGGCCTGGCGTCGCTCCATGCCCAGCAGGTCGGCGGCGCGGACCATGTCGATATCGAGGAAGGTGCGCCCCATGAGGAAGTTCGAGGCTTCGGCGGCGACGTTCTTGGCCAGCTTCGCCAGCCGCTGCGTCGCGACGATCCCGGCCAGCCCGCGCTTGCGCCCGCGGCACATGAGGTTGGTCATCGCCGACAGCGTCATGCGCCGCGTATCCTCGGCGATCTCGCCCGCGACGGCGGGGGCGAACATCTGCGCTTCATCGACCACCACCAGCGCGGGGAACCAGTGTTCGCGCGGGGCATCGAACAGCGCGGTGAGGAATTGCGCGGCGCAGCGGATCTGCTGTTCGACCTCGAGCCCTTCGAGCGCCAGCACCACGCTGGCGCGATGCTGGCGGATGCGGCGCGCCAGCGCCTCGATCTCGGCAGGCGACCAGGCCGCGCCGTCGATCACGATATGGCCGAAGGGTTCGGCCAGCGTGACGAAATCGCCTTCGGGGTCGATCACCACCTGCTGGACCATGCGCGCGCTTTCTTCGAGCAGGCGGCGCAGCAGGTGCGACTTGCCGCTGCCCGAATTGCCCTGGACGAGCAGGCGGGTGGCGAGGAGTTCCTCGATATCGAATTCGACCGGCTTGCCGGACGCGTCGTGGCCGATGGTGATGCGGGCAGTCACACCGATTGCGCTAGCGGGCCGAACCCCGTTAACGAAAGGGTCGCGCACGGGTTTTGCCCAGCCGAAAGAGCCGCTTCCCGCCCCGCCGGAATCCGGCTAACCCCTTGCGGGAGAGGATATGAGGCATGCGAAAATGGTTCGGGCGCATCGGCTTTGTATTGCGGGCACTGCTGATCGCCACCGTCACGGCCTTGGCGGCGGGGGAGCCGTTCCGGGCCACTCGCGATGGCATCCGCCTGTCCACGCGCGGTTATTTGCGCGGACATCATTTGCGACCGGTCCGACGCATTACACCGATCAGGCTGCGCTGTTCGTCCAGCACCGCTTGAAACCTGCCCACTTCTGGCGCGAGGACGTGCTCGCCAATGCGGCGTCGCGTATCACCGTCACCCACCGGCCGAACCGCTAACAGGAGCTTCGATGCGCCCCCAGTTTCTCAGCAGCCTCGCCGCGATCGCACTGGTCGCGGGAACCACCGCCCATGCAGAGGCGCCGCCGCCGCCCGCGCCACCCGCCGGGGCCCCGACGCTCGCCGCGCTGGTCGAAAAGGTCGATATCCCCTACGAAAGCTTCACGCTCGACAACGGGTTGACCGTCATCGTCCACACCGATCGCAAGGCGCCGATCGTCGGGGTCACCACTTACTATCGCGTGGGGTCGAAGAACGAGCCGCGCGGGCGCACCGGCTTTGCCCACCTGTTCGAACATTTGATGTTCGGCGGCAGCGAGAATGTCGAGAATTTCGACATCCCGCTCGAGGCGGCCGGTTCGACCAGCACCAACGGGTCGACCAATTTCGACCGCACCAATTACGTCGAGACGCTGCCCACGGGCGCGCTCGATCTGGCGCTGATGATGGAAAGCGACCGCATGGGCTATCTGCTCGGCGCGGTCAGCCAGGACAAGCTCGACAAGCAGCGCGGCGTGGTCCAGAACGAAAAGCGTCAGGGTGACAACCAGCCCTATGGCCTGACCTTCTATGCGCTGCTCGAAGGGCTGTTCCCCGTCGGCCACCCCTATCGCCATTCGACCATCGGCTCGATAGCCGATCTCGACGCGGCGAGCCTGGCCGACGTGCGCAAATGGTTCACGGACAATTACGCACCCAACAATGTGGTGCTCTCGCTCACCGGCGACATCGACGCCGCGACCGCGCGACCGATGGTCGAGAAGTGGTTCGGCGCGATCCCGGGCGGGGCCGAAGTCACGCCGGTGCAGGCGGCACCGGTCACGCTGGCGGCGGAAAAGACGCGCGAGCTGATCGACCAGGTCCCGCAGACGCGGATCTACCGCGCCTGGACCGGCCCTGGCCTGCGCCACGCCGACGCGGTGCCGCTGAGCATCGGGATGAGCGTGCTCGGCGGGCTTGCCAGCTCGCGGCTCGACACTGTGCTGGTGCGCGACGAACAGCTCGCGACCTCGGTCAGCGCCTTTGACTGGCAGTCCGAACAGGTCTCGGTCCTCGTCGCGCAGATGGACATCAAGCCCGGCGTCGATCGCGCGGCGGCCGAAAGGCGGCTCGACGAGGTGATCGCGGACATGCTCGCCAGGGGCCCAGGCGCCGACGAGCTCGAACGCGCCGCGACCAGCCTGGTATCGAGCGAGATCGACGGGCTCGAACGCGTGGGCGGGTTTGGCGGCAAGGGCACCACGCTGGCCGAGGGCCTGCTCTATGCGCAGGACCCGCAGTTCTACAAGAAGACGCTTCAGCAGGTCGCGGCGCTGGTCCCCGCGCAGGTCAGCGAAGCGATGGGCCGCTGGATGCGGCACCCCGCCTACCGCCTCGCCATCGTTCCGGGCGAGCGGGTCGAAAACGGCGGCACGATGGGCGGCTGGGGCGATGAAGCCGGCGTTGCGGCCCCGGCCACCGGTGGCGCAGCGCCGGTCGAAGTCACCCGCACCGGCCCGCCGCGCGACCTGCCCACGCCGCAGCCGGTCGGCCCGCTGACCTTCCCGACGGTCGAGCGCGCGAAGCTGGCCAACGGGATCGAAGTCACGCTGGCCCGCCGCACCGCGATCCCCAAACTGGCGATCTCGGTCGAATTCGACGCGGGCTATGCCGCCGACGGCGCGGCCCATGCCGGCACGCAGTCGCTGATGATGGACCTGCTCGAAGAAGGCACGACCAGCCGCAGCGCGGTCCAGATCGCCGAGGAACAGGAACGGCTTGGCGCGCAGATCGGTATCGACAGCTCGCTCGACACCAGCACGGTGTCGATGAACGCGCTGACCTCCAACCTCGCGCCCTCGCTCGCGCTGATGGCGGATATCGTGCGCAATCCCGCCTTCGCCGAAACCGAGGTGCGGCGCGTGCGCGACCAGCATCTGGCCGAAATCGCGCAGCAGCTGTCCTCGCCCGGCGGACTGGCCGGCCGCACGCTGCGCCCGCTGCTGTTCGGGGAAAGCCATCCCTATGGCTCGGTCGGTTCGCTCGGCCTCGTTCCTGTAATCAAGACCGTCGGCCCGGCGACCCTTCGCGCCGAGCATCAGGCATGGATCCGCCCCGAGAATGCCCGCATCTTCGTGGTCGGTGACATCTCCGTGGACGAACTCCTGCCCCAACTCGAACGCGCTTTCGGCGGCTGGCACGGTGCAGGCGAAGCCGCCCCTGCAAAGCAGCTCGACCGGGCAACCCCCGCGCCGCAAAAGCGGCTGGTGGTGATCGACCGGCCCAATTCGCCGCAGTCGGTGATCTATGCCGGGCGCGTGTTGCCGGTCACCGGCCCGACGCCCGACCTCGAATCGCTCGACCTGGCCAATGAGGTACTCGGCAACGGTTTCCTCAGCCGCATCAACATGATCATCCGCGAGGAGAAGGGCTGGAGCTATGGCGCGCGCAGCGAGGTCGACGATCCTCAGGGCCCGCGCCTGTTCGCGATCAGCACCGCGGTCCAGTCCGATCGCACCGCCGATTCGGTCCAGCTGATCCTCGATATCGCGCGCGATTTCGCCAATGGTGCGCAAGCGGTGGACGACACCGAGTTCAACCGCGTCACCGATGGCAATATCCGCGGCCTGCCCAATCGCTTCGAAACCAATTTCCAGGTGCTCGACGCGATCAGCGAGAATGCCCGCCTTGGCCGACCCGACGATTATTACGCCACCCTGCCCGCCCGCTATCGCGCGATTGGCAAGGACGCCATCGACGCGGCGGCGCGGCAGTATCTGGGCCCGGAAGACCTGACCATCGTGGTGGTCGGCGACCGCAAGCTGATCGACGCGCAACTGGGCAGGCTGGGGCTGCCTGTCACCTATCTCGCTGTTGACACGAATGTCAGCAACGAAGATTAAGCCTCATCATTCCATCCCCAAACGAGAGAGGAAATGCCATGTCCGTAGCCGGCACCTACGAAACCACCGTCAAGAGCCCGATGGGCGACCAGAAGGGCACGCTGACCGTCAATCCCGGCGATGACGGCGCCAGCTTCACCGGCTCGATGGCCGGTGGGATGGGCGCGATGGACATCGCCGACGGCACGATCGAGGGCAACACCATCAACTGGACGATGAACATGGTCGTCCCGATGCCGATGAAGCTGACCTGCACCGCCACCATCGATGGCGACAGCCTGACCGGCAAGGTCAATGCCGGCGCCTTCGGCGACATGCCGCTGACGGGCACCCGCCAGGGCTGATCGGCCTGCCTTGTGCGGACGAGCCGCCGGAGAGAGCTTTCTGCGGCGGCTTCTTCGCAAACCGATGTAACCGCTATTTTATGCTGAATTCGAACACCCGGGCACCAGCCGTGCCGGCGCTGCCGACCAGGCCGGGCCCCACCCCTCCACCAACGGCGTAGATCAGGCCATATTCACCAGGCTCGAGCGGAGCGTCAGACTGGACCTTGAAGATTCCCGGCGCGATCTGTTCATACGAGAAAGCGATCTGATCCTTGTCCATCACACCGGTTTTCGCTCCACCGATGTTGATGCTGCCGATCCGTGCCTCGCGCCGCCCCTTCTTTGCAGTCAGCCTTACCAGCGAAAACTCATTGGGCGATTGGACCGCCGATCCGTAACCGGTGGTAAAAGCCGTGCTTTCGGTTCCACCGGCGATAGCGAAATACATGTAGAACACCGGGCGCCGGTTCGGCGACGAATAGCGGGCTGTTTCCCCCTGGATCACCGCCTTGACACTGGCCGAGGCGAGTCCCCCGGTCAGGGCATAGCCCAATATCCCGCCGGTCTTGGTCTGGGTCGACGCAATTGGATCGATTTTCCACATGCGCGGTTCCGCCGACCACTCATCGAACAGGTAGACGCCGGAGAAATGCGGCGCGAGCGGATCCGGTGAGTTGTCGGACAATTCCACCGGCGCCGCCGACCGTTTCAGCATCGCCGCAATGACGGGACTGGGAACACCGCGGTCCTTGAGGGACAGCAGTGATGCCGTATCGGTCCGGTAATCGGCAGCGCTGGTTTCGATCTTGGCGATGACCGCTTCCTCGCCCAGCCCCGCGGCCAGCAAGGCAACCACATCGTCATTGCGAAGCGTTTCGGCCGAGAGCGGTGCGGCCAGCGTCAAGGATGCCGCAGCTACAGCAAAAGAATACAGTCGTTTCATAATCCCCCCATAATCGAGGGTAACATCTATCTTGCCGATTGGAATATGCAATATAAATCAGCGTACAATAGTTTGCATTTTCAATTGGCGAATGCCGTGTCCCAATTCCTGGTCAATTTCCCCGATCAGGGCAAATGCCTCCGCACCGCCTGATAGGCCGCCGCCGCGACGGTGTTGGCGAGGTTGAGCGAGCGCACCTTGCCCGAGCGCATCGGCAGGCTGACCATCTGCGCGCGGTGCGCCGCGACGATCGCGGGCGGGATGCCCCTGGTCTCGCGCCCGAACACCAGATAGGCGTCGGCCGGATAGTCGGGTTCGTAGAAGCTGCGCGGGGCATATTCCTCGAACAGGAACAGCTGGTCGGCACGCGGAGCCCGATCGGCGATGAAGCCATCCCAACTGGCGAATTCGACCAGCCGGATATGCGGCCAGTAATCGAGCCCCGATCGCTTCACCCGCCTGTCCGAAATCTCGAACCCCAGCGGATGGATCAGCACAAGTTCCATATCGAGCGCCACGCAGGTCCGCCCGACCGCGCCGGTATTGCCGGGAATCTCGGGCTGGACGAGGACGATCGCGGTCATCGCGGCCAGCGCCGAACGCCCATTACCCCAGCTTGTCCTTCAGCAACTGGTTGACCACACCCGGATTGCCCTTGCCTTGCAGCGCCTTCATCGTCTGGCCGACGAAGAAGCCGAACAGTTTGTCCTTGCCGCCGCGGTATTCGGCGACCTTGTCGGCATTGGCGGCGAGGACTTCGTCGATCACCTGCTCGATCGCGCCGGTATCGCTGAGCTGTTTGAGCCCCTCGGTCTCGGCGATTTCGCCCGGCGCGCGGCCGGTCTTGAGCACGATCTCGAAGATTTCCTTGGCCTGGCCGCCGCTGATCTCGCCCTTGGCCTGCATGTCGAGGATCGCCGCCTGCGCCTCTGCGGTGGCGAAGGCCGGATCGGCTTCAGCGCCCAGCGCGTTGATCACGCCCGGCGCGACCGACAGCGCCCAGTTGGCGACCTGCGTGGCGACATCGCGCTCGGGCTTGCCGATGCCCCTGGCGGTGGCGGCGAGCAGCGTTTCGAAGCGGGCAAAGGTTTCGACCTCGGCGGTCAGTTCACGCGCGTTGTAGTCGCTCAGGCCCAGTTCCCCGACATAGCGCGCGCGCTTGGCATCGGGCAGTTCGGGCAAGGATGCGCGGCATTCCTCGACGAAGGCATCGTCGAGTTCGAGCGGGAGCAGGTCGGGATCGGGGAAATAGCGGTAATCATGCGCGTCTTCCTTGCTGCGCATGGTCCGCGTGGTGCCGCTGCCCGGATCGAACAGGCGGGTTTCCTGCTCGACCGTGCCGCCATTCTCGATCACCTCGACCTGGCGGTTGGCCTCGTATTCGATGACCTGCATCACGAAGCGCACCGAATTGACGTTCTTGGTCTCAGTCCGCGTGCCGAATTCCTCACCCGGGCGGCGCACCGAAACATTGACGTCGGCGCGCATCGAGCCTTCTTCCATATTGCCGTCGCACGAGCCGACATAGCGCAGGATCGAACGCAGCTTGCGGACATAGGCCCCGGCCTCGGCGGGCGAGCGCATATCGGGCCGCGACACGATTTCCATCAGCGCCACGCCGCAGCGGTTTAGATCGACATAGGACATGGTGGGATGCTGGTCGTGCATCAGCTTGCCCGCATCCTGTTCGACATGGATGCGTTCGATGCCGATCACCTTGTCTTCCAGAATCCCCGCCTTCTCGTCGGCCTCGATATGCAGCGATCCCTCGCCCACCAGCGGGTGGTAGAGCTGGCTGATCTGATAGCCCTGCGGCAGGTCGGCGTAGAAGTAGTTCTTGCGGTCGAACCGCGACCATGCGTTGATCTGCGCCTCGATCGCCAGCCCGGTGCGCACCGCCTGGCGGATACATTCGGCGTTGGGCACGGGCAGCATGCCGGGCATCGCCGCGTCGACCAGGCTGACCTGCGTGTTCGGTTCCGCCCCGAAGGCGGTGGCCGCGCCGCTGAACAGCTTGGACTTGGAGGTAACCTGCGCATGGACCTCGAGGCCGATCACGACCTCCCATTCGCCCGTTGCGCCGTGGATGCGGTAGGTGCTCATGCTGCTTCGTCTTCCCGTCTGCGTGGATTCACCTCACGCTCGATTTTCTTGCCGTTTTCCAGCCATGCCTTCGAAAGGTCATGCGACTTTTGAAGGTTCATCCAAAAGTCCGCCGTGGTGCCCCAGAAGCGAGCAAGTCGCCAAGCGGAATCGGCGGTGATACTGCGCTGTTCATTAAGGATCGCGGTAATCCGATTGGCTGGAACCTTCAACTGGCGCGCCAGTTCGCTAGCAGACATGCCGAGCGGAACCAGATAGTCCTCACGCAAATGCTCCCCCGGATGGGGCCGCACACATTGTGGCAGGGCAAATGGATCAGTGGTAATCAACGATTTCGACCCGGCTGGCATTGCCATTCTCCCATTCGAAGCAGATGCGCCATTGGCGGTCGATCCTGATCGACCATTGGCCATTGCGATCACCCTTCAAGCGTTCAAGCCGGTTGCCCGGAGGCGAACGGAGATTCTCGATCACCACTGCCTCGTCCAACCGGTGGAGCGCTCGATGCGCCTTTGCGGCAATCAAGGCGTGGCGGATCGATTTACCCGTTCTCCACAAACGCTCGGCTTCCTTGTCCGCAAAGCTCAGGATCATATATTATGCATTACGTAACGCGTCAAGAGCGCATGAACGCAGAAGTGACCTGTGCATGGACCTCGAGGCCGATCACGACCTCCCATTCGCCCGTTGCGCCCTGGATGCGGTAAGTGCTCATTTGTCGTCTCTTCGGTTAGAGCGGATCACCTCGCGCCAAGTCTGGCGTTTGTGTCGCTTCCAATCTTCTTCGCCCGTCTTGCGGTGTTTTGGACCCGTCGCGAGATCACCTATCACCTCGATGGCGAAAGTTATCACCTCGCCAATCCAGCTCACCACCACTTCTCCGGCCTGGCATCGAACCCGGCGCGCTGCTGGATCGCCAGCCCGGCGTCGAGCACGCCCTGTTCGTCGAACGGCCTGCCGACCAGTTGCAGGCCCAGCGGCAACCCGTCGGCGTTGAGCATCGCGGGCACGCTCATCGCGGGCAGGCCGGCAAGGCTTGCGGGCACGGCGAAGACGTCGTTCAGATACATTGCCAGCGGGTCGTCCTGGTTTTCGCCCAGCGGGAAGCTGGCGGTCGGCGTGGTCGGCGCGAGGATCACGTCGCATTGCGCGAAGGCCTCGGCAAAGTCGCGGCTCACCAGCGTGCGGATCTTCTGCGCCTGCGTGTAATAGGCATCGTAGAAGCCCGCGCTGAGCACATAGGTGCCGATCAGGATGCGGCGCTTGACCTCGTCACCGAAACCGGCGGCGCGGGTGGCGGCATACATGTCCTGCAAGCCGGCGCCTTTCTGCGATTCCCTGGCGGGCAGGTCGCGCAGGCCATAGCGCACGCCGTCATAGCGCGCGAGATTGCTCGACGCCTCGGCCGGGGCGACGATGTAATAGGCGGGCAGCGCGTATTTGGTGTGCGGCAGGCTGACGTCGACGATCTGCGCCCCCGCATCGCGCAGCCATTGCTTGCCCTGTTCCCACGAGGCGAGGATTTCGGCGTCGGTGCCCTCCATGCGGTATTCGCGCGGGATGCCGATCTTCTTGCCCTTGAGGTCGGCCGACAGCGCGGCTTCCCAATTGGGCACCGGCATGTCGAGGCTGGTGGCGTCCTTGGGATCGAACCCGGCCATGGCTTCGAGCATGATCGCGCAATCCTCGACGCTGCGCGCCATCGGCCCGGCCTGATCGAGGCTGGAGGCGAAGGCGACCACGCCCCAGCGCGAACAGCGGCCATAGGTCGGCTTGATCCCGCAAATGCCGGTGAAGGCGGCGGGCTGGCGGATCGAGCCGCCGGTATCGGTGCCGGTCGCGGCGGGCGCGAGGCGTGCCGAAACCGCGGCGGAAGACCCGCCCGAGGAACCGCCCGGGCTCATCGCGGCATTGCTCCCGGCCTTCTTCCACGGCGAGGAGACATTGCCGAAATAGCTCGTCTCGTTCGAGGAACCCATGGCGAACTGATCGAGGTTGAGCTTGCCCAGCATGCCCGCGCCCGCATCCCACAGCTTGTGCGACACGGTGCTTTCGTATTGGGGCTCGAACCCTTCGAGGATATGGCTCGCGGCACTGGTCTGGACGCCGTGCGTGGCGAACAGATCCTTCATGCCGATCGGCACGCCGCCCATCCTGCCCAGATCCTCGCCCTTGGCGCGCCGGGCATCGACCGCATCGGCGGCGGCCAGCGCGTGGTCGGGGGTGGTGACGATGAAGGCATTGAGCGCGGCGGCTTCGGCCACGGCGGCGTTGAACGCCTCGGCCACCTCGCGCGCGGTGAAGCTGCCGGCGGCCACGCCGTCGCGGATGGCTTTGACGCCAAGTTCGGTCAGTTCATTCATGACTTCGTCTCTTCCGCCAGCGCGTGGCCTTCGACAGGCTCAGGCTGAGCGGGTGGGGTGTTAATGGCAAGAATATCCGCTCGTCCTGAGCCTGTCGAAGGACAGTCACGACACAGCATCATTCGATCACCTTGGGCACGCCGAAGAAGCCGTGTTCGGCCGCCGGGGCATTGGCCAGCACATCGCCGCGGCGGCCGCCGCCGGTCATGGGATCGGCATCGACCACATCGTCGCGCAGGCGCAAATGGTTGGGGATGACCGCGGTCATCGGCTCTACCCCGGCAGTATCGACCTCGTCGAGCTGCGCCACCCATTTCAGGATGCCGTTCAATTCGGGCACCATGCGTTCGAGTTCCGCATCGCCCATGCTGATGCGGGCGAGCGAGGCGATCTTCGCCACTTCTTCACGTGTTACGGACATGCCAGCGCGTTAGCGGCGGCGGGCCCGCGCTTCAAGCGGTCATGCTGCGCTGCAATGCTATTCGAAGGGCTGCCCGGCGGGCTTGCCGTCGATATAGATCCGCCGCCCGGTCCATTCGCGCAGTTCGACCCTCGATTGGGCGGCCTGTGGCGGCGGCGGTCCATCGACGCCATCCGGCACATCCAATGCCACCGAAACCGCGGCGTCTTCATCGGGCTTCGGCGGCGGAGCGCCCAGCACGCGCCAGTTTACCTGCCCCTCCTCGACGAAGGCTACAAGGTTTCCCCCCTCCTTCGCCGGACCAAGGTCGATCACGACGCAAGGCTGATCGCAGCGCCAGTTGTTGGCGTCCACTTCCGCTTCCACCGCCTCGCGCAGCCGACCGGCGGGAATGTCGGTGCGCAAATTGGCCAGCCGCTTCTCCCGCCCCTCGCGATCGTCGCCCATGCCGCCATAGGGGCGGAATTCGCGCAGTTGCGCGGCCTTGGCCAGCTTGGCAATCTGCGCATCCGGGCTCGTCGCCAGTTTCGCCAGCGCCGCGCGCCCGGCATCGCCGAAATCCCAGCGCAAGGCGTCGAAGTCGAAGTCTTTTATCCCGACCTTGCCCGCTTCCAGCCGCGCGAGCTGGTTGCGGGTCGAGATCGCGCCGAAATCGGCCAGCGGCATGGCGAGCAGGAAAGCGATCACGCAGGTCGCCACCGCAAGGTGCAGGTTCGCCTGCCGCTGCGTCACCCATCCCCGCCTGAGGCTGCGGATCGCGGCGGCGAAATAGGCGACGCCATAGGCCACCGCGACCACGACCGCGATCAGCCCCCAGATCCGTTCGGGGCTGAGGCCATAGGCATCGATCCGCGTGCCCATCGAAATCGCCGCCAGGATCGCCAGCGGCAATATGCCCAGCGCCAGCACGAAGGCCGCCGCGCGCATGATCCGCGATCGGCTCGCCGCCTCGTCGCTGTCGCGCAGCACCGCATTGACCAGTACGAAGCTGCCCACCGCGATGGCCAGCAGCAGCGGCGTGGCGCTGCGCGTCGCTTGCCACAGCACGTCGATCCCGCGCGTCGCCACGGCCAGCAGGAACAGCACCACGGCCACCGCCAGCGGCACCGCGAGCAGCGCGAACACCAGCATCACCACGTTCTGCAACGTGCCGAGGATCCGCACCTGATTGCGCAGCACGCCCAGCGCCGCGCCGCAGGCAACGCCCGAGAAGGTCCAGCCGAACCAGCCCTTGTCGATGATGTCGCGCAGCAGGTCGATCCTGATCGCGTGGAACAGCTCGCTCAGCAGCACCAGCACCAGCCACGAGAGGCCCGTGAACGCCAGCGCGCCACCCGCCGCGATGGCATCGGTCCACACATGGTAATGCGCCTGGGCATAGGAGGTCTTCCAGCGGTGGCGGTGGAATTCGGCCTGGAACAGCGGCACCGCGAGCAGCGCGGACACCACCCCCGCGGCCAGCCAGAACCCGGCGGCGCCGTAATGCGCGTCGGCACTGGCTACGCGCCAGGCGATGCCTGACATGACGAGCCCGACCGCGGCCGAAAACAGCGCCGCGTGGGTCCATTTTTCGCGTTCGAGTACCAACCCCGCCGCGATCGTGCCAAAGAACGCCAGCGCCATCAGCGCGGCCTCCATCGGCTCGGGACTTCCGCTGAAGTCGTCTGATGCGAGCCAGACGCCCAGCCCGCCCAGCCCCAGAATGCCTGCGAGCAGCCATGGCCGCAGCGGCCATTCGGCTTCGTGAACCGGTGTCGTCTCGTTCAAGCGCCCTCTCCCCGGCGCCGCTGCGTTACTCGGCGGGTGCGGCGCCCTGCTGTTGCGGCTGCTGGCCCTGCTGCGCCTGCATCATCTGCTGGATCGCGGCGGCGCGAGCCTGGAAATCGGCCTTGCTCATGAAATCGACCACTTCGACCTCGAACACAAGGTCGGCATTGGGCGGAATCGGCGAATTGGGCGGCGGCGAGGCGCCATAGGCCTGCTCGGCCGGGATGGTCAGCGTGTACTTGCCGCCCTTGTGCATCTGCTGGATGCCGGTCAGGAACCCGTCGATGATCGCGCCTTCTTCGAGCAACAGCGGATTGCCTTCGGGCAGCAGGCCCGGCGGGATCGGCAGCGGCCGCGAGCGATCGAATTCGGTGCCGTCCCTGAGCTTGCCGACATAGTGCACGAACACCACGTCGCCGATCCTGGGCGATGCGCCCGTGCCTGCGGCAATCGTATCGACCGACAGGCCCCTGGGCGCGGCAGCCCAGGCCAGACCGGCGCCGATCAGCACCGCAACGATGACGCCCAGCCACAGCCTGGTGAGCGAGCCCTTGGCGATGGGCTGGAGGGGAACGCGGGTGATCTTGGTCATGGCAATCGTGTCCTGATACGCGAAGGGCGCGGATTTCTCCGCGCCCTCATGGCTTAGCTTGGATATTGCATCAACGGCTTATTTTACGCCGTCGCGCTCCATCCGCTTGCGCTCGAGCTTGCGCGCGCGGCGAACCGCGGCGGCCTTTTCACGGGCGCGCTTCTCGCTCGGCTTTTCGAAGTGGCGGCGCAGCTTCATTTCGCGATACACCCCCTCGCGCTGCAGCTTCTTCTTGAGCGCGCGCAGGGCCTGGTCGACATTGTTATCGCGAACGATGATCTGCATAAATTCCAACACCTCACTAAGCGGGACAGAGCCCGCCGCTGCGGGGTTGCCTCCTTGATTACGGTTTCGCCTGGAGAACGAAAAACGCGCCGAATCCGTTCCGGACCGGCTCGAACGGGGGCGCACATACGGATTCGATGGGCAAAAGGCAAGCGCTAGCTGCCGCTTCCAGATTCGGGCGCAAGCGGCTAGGGGCGGAGCAATGTCCTCGCTTCCCCCCCTGACTGCTTCGCTCCACGTCTTCATCGGCGGCGGGTTCGGCGCGCTGCTGCGCTATCAGCTGGGCCGCGCCATGACCCACTGGCTGGGTGTGCTGGCGGTCACCCTTTTCCCCTGGGCCACGCTTACCGTGAACGCGCTGGGCAGCGTGCTGATGGGCGTGCTGGCCGGCTGGCTGGCGCGGCACGGTTCGGGCGAAGGCGAACAGCTGCGCCTGCTGCTGGGCGTGGGGCTGCTGGGCGGTTTTACCACCTTCAGCGCCTTCAGCCTCGAAATGGTGCTGCTGATCGAGCGCGGGCAGTTCCTGTTCGCCGGGCTCTACGCTGTCCTGTCCTTCGCGCTGGGCATCAGCGGGCTGATCTTCGGCCTCACCGTGATGCGGAGCTTCGCGTGAGGCCCGCCGACATGAAGCCAGCAGACGGGGTCCGCAGCTTCACCGTGGCGCCCGATGACGACGGCGTCCGGCTGGATCGCTGGTTCAAGCGCCACCTGCCGCAGATCGGCTTCGGCACTCTCAGCAAGTGGGCGCGCACAGGGCAGATCCGCGTCGATGGCAAGCGGGTCAAGCCCGAGGATCGCATCGCCGCCGGGCAGACGGTCCGCGTGCCCCCGGGCGGCGATGCGCCGCACAAGGCGCCCAGGCCCAAACGCGCGCTGACCCCGGACGAGATCGAGGCCGCGCAGGCGATGGTCATCCAGCAGGACAAGGCCGCGATCGTGCTCAACAAGCCGCCCGGCCTCGCCACGCAGGGCGGCACCGGCACCACCAGCCATGTCGACGGGCTGCTCGACGCCTTCGTTTCCGGCGAGGACGAACCGCGCCCGCGGCTCGTCCACCGGCTCGACAAGGATACCTCGGGCGTGCTGCTGATCGCGCGTACCCCGGGCAGCGCGGCGTTCTTTTCCAAGCGCTTTTCGGGGCGCAGCGCGAAAAAGGTCTATTGGGCGCTGGTGGTGGGCGTGCCCGAGGTCGCACAAGGCATTATCGAGGCCCCGCTGGCCAAGCAGCCGGGCACCGGCGGCGAGAAGATGCACGTCGATCACGAGGGCGGCCAGCCGGCCAGGACCAAATATCGCGTGGTCGACAAGGCGGGCAATCGCGCCGCCTGGCTCGAGCTGGAGCCGCTGACCGGCCGCACGCACCAGTTGCGCGTCCATTGCGCGGCGATGGGCAACCCGATCGTCGGCGATGGCAAATACGGCGGCAAGGACGCCTTCCTCACCGGCTCGATCAGCCGCAAGATGCACCTGCACGCGCGGCGGCTGATCATCGACAGTCCGGCGGGCGGCAAGATCGATGCGACCGCTCAGCTGCCCGAACATTTCGCGGCGAGCATGGAACAGCTCGGCTTCGATATCGGCGCGAGCGACGCCGCGCCCATGCGCGACGATCCGCCGCCCAGGAGTCGCGAGGAAAAGAAGCAGCAGGCCCGCGCCCATGCCAAGCAGTATCGCAAGGCGCGCAAGGGTGAACGGCGGACCCGCGGCGCCGCTCCGGCGAAGCCCGATCCGCGCCCCAAGGCCAAGCCGCGCCCCGGGGCCAAGCCAAAGAGCCCCGGCAAGCGCTGATGCATCCCGATCCCGCCTTCCGGCTCGAACGGCAGGGCGCGCGCGCCATCGCCGACCTGATGCGCAAGCTGGCGCCATGACCCTGCGGCTGGCGGTGTTCGACTGCGACGGGACGCTGGTCGATGGCCAGGCGGCGATCTGCGAAACGATGGAGCAGGCCTTCGCCACCGCCGGCCTGCCGCAACCCGATCGCCACGCGGTGCGGCGCATGGTCGGCCTGTCGCTGCCCTATGCGCTGCGCGAACTGGCCCCCGATGCCAGCGAGGATCAGCGCGCCCGCGCGCTCGAGGCCTACAAGCAAGGCTATCGCGCCCTGCGCCTGTCGGGCGCGCTGCACGAACCGCTCTACGAGGGCATGGCCGATCTGGTCGCCCGCCTGGCGGGTGCCGGCTGGCTGCTGGGCGTGGCCACGGGCAAGAGCGATCGCGGGCTCAACGCCTGCCTCGAAAGCCATGGCATCCGGCAGCATTTCGTGACGCTGCAGACCGCCGACCGCCACCCGTCGAAACCGCATCCCGCAATGCTCGAAGCCGCGCTGTACGAAGCGGGAGTCGGCCCCGCCCAAGCGGTGATGATCGGCGACACCAGCTTCGACATGGAAATGGCCCGCGCCGCGCACGTCAGGGCGATCGGGGTCGACTGGGGCTATCACCAACCGCACGAGCTGATCGACGCGGGCGCCAGCGCGGTCGCGGGAACCATGACACAACTCGAGGAGATGATCGTTGGATCGCGATGACCTGGCCGCGCGCCGTTTCTGGATACTGCAATTCATGCGCCTGACCGGGCTGGCACTGGTGCTGGCCGGGGCGATGATCCTGGCGGGGAGGATCGAACAGTCGCAAGCGGTCGGGGCGGCCCTGCTGGTGATCGGCGCCCTCGACTTCTTCGCCATGCCGGTGCTGCTCGCGCGCAGGTGGAAGAGCGACGAGTGAAGCGTTTCTACAAGCACGCTGCCGTCGTCGAGACCGATCTCGGTTTCCACGTCGCGCTCGATGGCCGGGCGATCAGGACGCAGGGCGGGCAGGCGCAAATCGTGCCCTCGCGCGCGCTGGCCGAGGCGCTGGCCGCCGAATGGCGCGAGCAGGGCGAAGAGATCGATCCCGCGCGCTTCGCGCTGCGCGACATGGTCGACTATGCGCTCGACGTGCTGCCCACGGCGCGCGGCGAGGCCATCGACAAGCTCTTGCGCTATGCCGAGACCGATACGCTGTGCTACCGCGCCGCGCCCGACGAACCGCTGTGGCGCCGCCAGATCGAGCTGTGGGGGCCGCTGCTGGCCGGTTTCGAAGCGCGCGAGGGCCTGCGCATGGAACGGGTGAGCGGGGTGATCCACCGGCCGCAGCCGCCCGAGACACTGGCCAGGCTGCGCGCGCGGCTCGAAGCGCTCGACGATTTGACCCTCGCCGCGCTCGAACCGCTGACTTCGCTGGCGGCCTCGCTCAGCGTGGGCCTCTCCGCGCTCGAACCCGACGCCGACGGCGAAGCGCTGTGGAACGCCGCCAATCTCGAGGAAGACTGGCAGGCCGAGCAATGGGGCGAGGATGGCGAAGCCGCCGCCCGCCGCGCCCGTCGCAAGGCGGCCTTCCTTGGCGCGATGGGGTTTGCGCGTTCGGTGCGGCGCTGGAGCGATTTCGAGCCGGATGGAATCATCCGGCGGCCGTGAAATCATTCCAGCCGGTTCAGCCGACCCAGTCGGCGATCTGGCCGGCAACCTCGTTCGCCGCCTGGTTGAGCGCCGGGGCGACCGAACGGACATCGGCGGGGACGCCGGACACCCGTGCCTCGAAGCGTTTGGTGGTCACTTGCGCGCCACCGGTGTTGCGCGTTGCGTCGAACACCACCACCACCGAAGCGCTGCGCGCGTCATAGCCGAAGCTGCGCAGTGTCCCGGCCAGCTGGTCGTTGGCCACCACCCCCGGATCGTCGCCGTCGATCACCATCCGGCCCGACCGCGCGCGAACGGTTTCGGCCACCACCCGGCGAAACAGCCGCGCGGGCCGTTCGACCCATTCCGCGTCCTTGAGATAGGCGATTTCGGTGTCGCTGACCTGCACCGGGACGCGGGTGACGTCGATCGACCGGGGCACTTCGAATTCGACCAGCGCCAGCGCCGCCTGCGCCGATCCCGTCGCAATCGCGCCCGCGGCGGCGGTTTCGCGGGGGGTCAGCGTCAGCAGGCTGGGTGGCGCCTTGCCCTCGCCCAGGCTGACGCAGCCGCCAAGCAGGAGGGCGGGAGCCAGTGCGGCAAGGATGGTGGTGCGGTTCATGCGTCGGCCCTCATGGCTTGTAATCGGGCAGCGGCTGCGCGCCGAGCAGCGCCCCTGCGCCCTTCTCGTCGAGCTTTTCGGTCACTTCGCGCAGCGCGCGGCTGGTCGCCCGCAGGTCCTTCAGCGTCGCTTCCGCCGCCGGCAGCGTGGTTTCGGCAAGCTGCCTGGTCGCCGGGCGGGTCTGCTCGAGCGTCTCTTCCAGCGCCTTCGCCGCGCTGCTGGCCGCGGTCAGCGTGGCGCGCAGCTGCCGGGCGAGCGATTCGCCTTCGCCATTGACCAGCCGGTCGGTCGAGGCCGAAACCTTCTCGAACTGGTCGAGCGCCTCGCTCGCCTCGTGCAGCGTCACCTGCAATTCGGCCATGGTCCGTTCGACCTGCGGCGCCGCCTTGGCCAGATCGCCGGTCATGCGATTGGTATTGGCCAGGATCGAGGATATCTCGTCCTGGTTCTTGTCCGACAGCAGCAACGTCAGCCGTTCGGTCAGCGTCGCCAGCCGTTCGAGCAGCAAGGGCGCATTGGCGAGGATTTCGTTGAAACCGCCCGACGCGGGCGGGATGATCGGCGCGCCTTCGGTGCAGGCCGTGGTCTCGCAGGTGATCGGCGGCGCACCCGAGCGTGCACCGTCGAGCATGATCGTCGACAAGCCGGTAAAGCTGCCCTGGATGGTGGCGGTGGTGCCGACCAAGATCGGGACGTCGTCCTTGACCTTGATCCGCACGCGGACGAATTCGGGATCCTTGTCCCACAGCTCGATATTCGCGACCTGCCCCACGGGAACGCCCGCGAAGTTGACCTGGCTGCCGTTGGCAAGGCCCGCGACCGACTGCTTGAAGAAGATGTCGTATTCCTTCTGGGCGCCTTCGCCCCAGCGGGCGAGCCAGACGGTGAACAGCGCGAGCGCGCCGAGCACCGCCAGCGTGACCACCCCGACCCAGACGTAGTTTGCCCGCGTTTCCATCTGGCCTCGCTTATGCCTTGCCTTTTTCGGCTTTGTCCAACGCTTTGACCGCGCTGGCCGCCACCGGGATGTGGCCGTGCCGACGCAGTTCGTCGAGCGCCTGCGCGGTCAGCGCGGCGCGCCCGCGCGGCCCGTTGAAGTATTGCTGGATCCAGGGATGCTCGAGCTCCATCAGCCGGGGCACCGTGTCGACCGCGATCACGCGCCGGTCGGCGATCACCGCCACGCGATCGCAAATCTCGTGCAGCGTATCGAGGTCGTGGGTGATGAGGAACACGGTGAGGCCCAGCGTTTCCTTGAGCTCAAGGGTCAGGTGATCGAAAGCCGCCGCGCCGATGGGATCGAGGCCGGCGGTCGGCTCGTCGAGGAACAGCAGTTCGGGATCGAGCGCCAGCGCCCGCGCCAGCCCGGCGCGCTTGCGCATCCCGCCCGAAAGTTCCGCCGGATACTTGCCCGCCGCATCCCCAGGCAGGCCCGAAAGCAGGACCTTGTAGCGTGCGATTTCCTCGAGCAGGTCGGGTCCGATCTCGGGATAGAACTCCTTCAGCGGAGCCTGCACATTCTCGCCCACGGTCAATGTCGAGAACAGCGCGCCGCCCTGGAACAGCACGCCCCAGCGCCGCCGCACCCCGATCCGCTTGTCGAGATCGACTTCGGTAATGGTATGCCCCAGCACCTCGACCCGCCCGGCGGTGGGGACCTGGAGCCCGATGATCGAGCGCATCAGCACGCTCTTGCCCGTGCCCGACCCGCCGACCACGCCAAGGACCTCGCCGCGCCTGACCTTGAGATCGAGGTTCTCGTGGACCACCTGCTCGCCGAAGCGGTTCTCCAGCCCCTCGACCGTGATCGGGAATTCGCCGCGGAAGCGTTCGTGCCGCGCCAGCGGCCTGCGGTCCTCCTCCTGACCCATCAGCCCCACCCGATCTCGGTGAAGAACACCGCGAAGAAGGCATCGAGCACGATCACCGCGAAGATCGCCGAAACCACCGCCATGGTGGTGCGCAGGCCAACCTCTTCCGAATTCCCCTTGACCTGCATGCCGTGATAGCAGCCCGCCAGCGCGACGATCAGGCCGAAGACCGGCGCCTTGAGCAGCCCGACCCACAGGTCGTGCAGCGGCACCACCTCCTGAATCCGGGCAAGAAAGGTCCAGAAGGGGATGTTGAGCACGAGTTCGCCGATCACCGCGCCGCCGATGATCCCCACCCCGGCCGAATAGAAGCCGAGCAGCGGCATCATGATGATCGCGGCAAGGATGCGCGGGATGACCAGCGCCTCTACCGGCGAGATCCCGATGGTTCGCATCGCGTCGACCTCTTCGGTCAGCTTCATCGTCCCGATCTGCGCGGCAAAGGCGCTGCCCGACCGGCCCGCCACCATGATCGCGGTCATCAGCACGCCCAGTTCACGCAGCGTAATCCGCCCGACCAGGTTCACCGTCAGCGTTTCCGCCCCGAACTGCTGCAATTGCACCGCGCCCTGCTGGGCGATCACGATGCCGATGAGGAAGCTCATCAGCCCGATGATCGGCAACGCGGTGACCCCGACCAGCTCGAGCTGATGGACCAGCGCCAGCATGCGGAAACGCCCCGGATGGCGCATCAGATTGCCGGTCGCGGTCATGATCGCGCCAAGGAAGCTGAGCACGCCGAGCACGCCGTTGCCCGCGCCAACCACGTTCTCGCCCAGACCCAGGGGAACGCGTTCCCACACGGGCAAACGCACGGCCCCCATGCGCTCATCGCCGTCCATGCCCTCGAGCGCCTTGACCAGCCGCTGCGCGCGCGGGCTGGCGCCGCTGATCGCCGCCACGTGCCGGCGGGCAAGCTTCCTCGCGATCCACGCCCCGACCGTGTCGATCTCGCTCAGTTCCGACAGGTCGATCCGCGCGATCGGCCCTTCGAGCGCGCGCAGTTCGTCAGCGACCGCGCCGATCGTCGAGACCAGATAGGGCCCCGACAGCGCCAGCACGGTAGCCCCGTCGCCGTCCTGTTCGAGCCGGTAATGCGCCAAACCACTCATTGGCCGCGGGTATGCGGGCAAATCGGGCCGTTGCCAAGCGGCTATGCCGCGCAAGTCATAGGAACGTTGCATCGCAGCATGGCCGCTGGCATGGGCCGGAACCGAACGTGAGCGTGAGCGAACACCACAATGAGCACCGAATTGTCCAAGACCTTCGACCCGGCCGAAATCGAGGCGCGCTGGTACGCGCACTGGGAGGAAAACGGCCTGTTCCGGCCCGAGCGCCCCGACGCGCAGCCCTATACCATCGTCAACCCGCCGCCCAACGTCACCGGTTCGCTCCACATCGGCCATGCGCTCGACAACACGCTGCAGGACGTGATGATCCGGTATGAACGGCTGCGCGGCAAGGATGCGCTGTGGGTGGTGGGCACCGACCACGCGGGCATCGCCACGCAGATGGTGGTCGAACGCCAGCTCGAACAGCAGCAGGACAAGCGCACCAATTATTCGCGCGAGGATTTCGTCGCGAAGGTGTGGGAATGGAAGGAAGAAAGCGGCGGCACGATCACCCGCCAGCTTCGCCGCCTGGGCTGTTCGATGGACTGGAGCCTAAATTCCCAAGATGGAAATGGGCAGTTCACCATGGACCCGCATTTCACCCGCGCGGTGACCAAGGTGTTCGTCGACCTCTATAACGACGGGCTGATCTACCGCGACAAGCGGCTGGTCAACTGGGACCCCAAGCTCAAGACCGCGATCAGCGATCTCGAGGTCGAAACGCACGAGGTCAAGGGCGGGTTCTGGCACTTCAAATATCCGCTGGCGGACGGGGTCACGACGGCGGAGGGCAAGGACCACCTCGTCGTCGCCACCACGCGGCCCGAGACGATGCTGGCCGACATGGCGGTGGCGGTGCACCCCGATGACGAACGTTACAGATCGGTCGTGGGCAAATTCGTGACGTTGCCGATCACCGGCCGGCTAGTGCGGATCATCGCCGACGAACACGCCGATCCCGAGCTGGGCAGCGGCTGCGTGAAGATCACCCCGGGGCACGATTTCAACGACTTCGAGGTGGGCAAGCGCGCCGGCTTCGCGCCGTCGCAGATGTATAACATGTTCGACGCCGAAGCGCGCGTGGTGCAAACCGCCGATCGCCTGATCCCCGAAGAGTTCCTCGGCCTCGACCGCTTCGATGCACGCAAGCTGGTGGTCGAACGAATGAAGGAGAAGGGCTTCCTCGTCCCGCACACCGACAAGGACGGCAACGAACACGACGCCGAGCCGCGCGTGGTCGCCACCCCCTTCGGCGACCGCGGCGGCGTGGTGATCGAACCCTGGCTGACCGACCAGTGGTATGTCGACGCAGAAAGGCTGGCCAAGGCCCCGATCGAGGCGGTCCGTTCGGGCGCGATCGAGATCGTTCCCAAGACCTGGGAAAAGACCTTCTTCAACTGGATGGAGAACATCCAGCCCTGGTGCGTCAGCCGCCAGCTGTGGTGGGGGCACCGGATACCGGCGTGGTTTGGGGTCAAACGAGAGGTCTATGAAAAGCCTGACTTCATACCGCCTATGGCGGGCGCCAGTTCTGCTTTCAGCGAAGGTCACGTGATCGTTTCAGAGCGCGACGATGCAAGCGTCAAGGAAGCCTTTGCTGAATATTATGGGGTGTCAGTTAATAAGGTCGTGATCGCCTCGGAAGTGGCTGATGGCTGGCACTACCAAACCCAGTATGATCAAAGTTTTCGTGTGATTTTCCGCGATCCGGACGTCCTCGACACCTGGTTCTCCTCCGCCCTCTGGCCCTTCGCCACGCTCGGCTGGCCGGACAATACCCCCTCTCCCCTTGCGGGAGAGGGAGGAGCGCCGTCAGGCGCGGAGGGAGAGGGGACGGCGACCCAGGTCGCCGCTGACGCGTCGAACCCCTCTCCCAACCCTCTCCCGCAAGGGGAGAGGGCTTCGTTGCTCGCCCGCCATTATCCCAACGACCTGCTGATCTCGGGCTTCGACATCCTGTTCTTCTGGGATGCGCGGATGATGATGATGGGGATGTACAACACCGGGCAGATTCCCTGGTCCAGGCTCTATCTCCACGGCCTGGTGCGCGCGGCCGACGGGCAGAAGATGTCGAAGTCCAAGGGCAATGTGATCGACCCGCTGGGGCTGATCGACCGATATGGCGCCGATGCGCTGCGTTTCTTCATGTGCGCGATGGAAAGCCAGGGCCGCGACATCAAGATGGATGACCGGCGGATCGAAGGCTATCGCAATTTCGCCACCAAGCTGTGGAACGCAACCCGCTTCTGCCAGGCCAATGGTATCGGCGCGAGCACCAGCATCGCCGCGCCGCCCGCGCGACTGGCAGTCAACCGCTGGATCATCGGCGAGGTGGTCGAGACCAGGGACGCGCTCGACAAGGCGCTCGCCGACCTGCGCTTCGATGCGGCGGCGAACGCGATCTACCACTTCGTGTGGGACCGTTTCTGCGACTGGTATCTCGAGCTGGTGAAGCCGATCCTCGCAGATTACCCCTCTCCCCTTCAGGGGAGAGGGAGGAGCGCCGAAGGCGCGGAGGGTGTGGGGATCGCCAAGGACAGCCCCCACCCCCCGACCCCCTCCCCTGAAAGGGAGGGGGGGGCTGCGGGCGAAACCCGCGCCGTCGCCGGCTGGGCGCTCGACCAGATCCTTGTCATGCTGCATCCCTTCATGCCCTTCATCACCGAAGAGCTGTGGCACGCGCAGGGCAAGCGGCCCTATGAGCTGATCCTCGCCAAATGGCCCGAAACCGGCGCAAGCGTCGATAGCGCGGCCAAGGCGGAGATCGACTGGCTGATCGCGCTGACCAGCGCGGTGCGCACCGCCCGGAACGAACTCGGCATCGCGCCGGGCGCGAAGCTGGAAGCCTATGTCGCCAGCCCCTCGGCGCTGGGCAAGCGGGTGATCGAGGCAAACGGTGCCGCGATCGAACGGCTCGCGCGGCTGACCCCGGTCCACTTCGCCGAAGCGCCCGCCGGCGCCGCGATCGAGGTTTCGGCGGGCGAGGACGCCTTCCTGGTCCCGCTCGAAGGCGTGATCGACATTGCGGCGGAAAAGGCCCGTCTGGACAAGGCGCTCGCCGCTTCGACCAGGGAAGCCAAATCGCTCGAAGCCCGGTTGTCGAACGCCAGTTTCGTCGAACGCGCCGCGCCCGAAGCGGTCGAAAAGGCGCGCGCCGACCATGCGCATCACCTGGCCGAAGTCGCGCGGCTGGAGGCGGCGCTGGCGCGGCTGGGCTGATCTTCTCGCTTCCCCTCCTTTTCAAAGGAGGGGAAGCGAGGGGTGGTTGCGACGCGCCAGCGTCGTCCACCGGCCCCAAACCCCCTCCTTCAGAAGAGGAGGGGGCTCTTGATTTCCTACCCTGCCCTTTTGTGCCATGAGCCTGCAATGACGAACGTCGCCGGCCTTGTACGCGAAGCGCATTTTCAATCGACCCGCTCGATCAATAACCACCCCGGTAATCGGATGGATTTTTTCGCTTATACCGTGTTCCATGTGTTCCAGGCGTGCTCCACGCGCGGTGAACCGAGTGGGCCTGCGCGATGCCGCTAGTCCTCGCCACGCAGGCGCCGGGCGAACCGGAAATCTTCGCCAGCGTGCAGGGCGAAGGGCCCAGCGCAGGCATGCCCTGCACCTTCGTGCGGCTGAGCCGCTGCAACCTTGCCTGCCAGTGGTGCGACACCGCCTATACCTGGCGCTTCGCCAAAGAAGATGGGGGCGACAACCGCCCGCACCGCGACGGGGTGGATTACGAACGCAAGGCCAATCAGCTGACGATGGAGGTGGCCGAAGTGGCGCAGCGCATCCTTGCGCTGGGACAAAAGCGCCTCGTCATCACCGGCGGCGAACCGCTGTTGCAGGCCCCTGCCCTCGCCCGGCTGCTCGACCTGCTGCCCGACATGGCGGTGGAGGTCGAAACCAATGGCACCACCAGGGCGCCGACCGCGCTCGATATCCGCATCGACCAGTTCAACGTCAGCCCCAAGCTGGCGCATTCGGGCAATCCGGCAGATCTGGCGCTGCTGCCCGAACGGCTCGACGCCTATGCCGCCGACCCGCGCGCCTGGTTCAAGTTCGTGGTCGCGCAGCCAGCGGACGTCGACGAGGTGCTGGCGCTGCACGCCCGCTATCGCTTCGGGCCGGGTCACGTCTTCCTGATGCCCGAAGGCACCGACAGCGAAACGCTGCGCGCGCGCGAAAAATGGCTCGCGCCGCTATGCGTCGAACACGGCTTTCGCCTGTCCGACCGGCTGCATATCCATCTGTTCGGGGATACGCGGGGGACGTGATGGGCGGTAGCACAAATCCGGGCCGGTGGAGGCCCGGCAAGGCCGACCGGCCGCCCGCAGGCGCCCGGAGCGAAGCGAAGGAACAGCGCCGAGGATGCACCCGCGCAAGGCGAGTGCGAAACACAAAGGTCAGCCCTGGCTACGCCAGCGCTGAACGGTGCGCTGGACGATATCCTCTTCGCCGCCGGTGCGGTTCCACAGCTCGACGAAGCTGGGGTCTTCCGATGCCGGGCGCTTGGCTTCCTCGAGGTTGTCGAAGCTGACGCGGATGGGGATCGCGACACCTTCGCCGCAGATGATGCATTCGCGGTTGCGCAGCGCCGGGATCGAGTCGAGGAAACCGCGCGCGCCTTCGGGCATGGCGGCCTTGACGAAGGCCTGGTCGCGATCGTTGTTGAGGCGCATCGAGATGATCGTGCCGCACTGCGACAGCACGCCTTCGGCAAGGTCCGACGGGCGCTGCGTGATGAGGCCCAGCGAGATACCGTATTTACGCCCTTCCTTGGCGATGCGGCTGAGGATCTTGCCGACCGAATTGCCATCGGCGTTCTTCTCGTTCGGGACGTAGCGGTGCGCCTCTTCGCAGACCAGCAGGATCGGATTGGTGCGTTCCTCGCGGCCCCAGATGGCGAAGTCGAACACCAGGCGGCTGAGCACCGCGACCACCGTGGCGGTGATGTCCGACGGCACGCCCGACACGTCGATGATCGAGATCGGCCTGCCGTTCGAGGGCATGCGGAACACCTTGCCGATGAAGTCGGTCATGGTGTCCGCCACCAGCATGCCCGAGAACATGAACTGGTAGCGCGGATCGCCCTTGAGCTCGTCGAGCTTGTTCTTGATCCGCATGTACGGCGCCGAACTGGTCGCCTTGTCGAGCTTGCCCATCTGGTTCTGGATCTCGTTCGAAAGGTCCGAAAGCAGGTAGGGGATCGGGCTGTCGACGGTGATCTTGCCCATCGATTCGGCCAGGCGGCTCTTGCTGCGCGAGGCGAGCAGGCACTTGGCGAGGATGTCGGCATCGACCTGGCGTTCATTGCCGTGGCTGGTGAGCAGCACCTCGCAGTGCTCCTCGAAATTCATGATCCAGTACGGCATCTGCAGGTTCGACACGTCGAGGATCACGCCGGTCTGGCGGAAGGCAGTCGAATATTCGCCGTGCGGGTCGATCATCACGATATGGCCTTCGGGCGCGGCCTGGCAGATGCGGTGAAGGATCAGCGCGGCACTGGTCGACTTGCCGGTGCCGGTCGAGCCGAGCAGCGCGAAGTGCTTGCCCAGCATCGCGTCGATATAGATGCCCGCGCGAATGTCCTTGGTCGGATAGACCCTGCCGATGGTGACCGCGCTGCGGCCATCGCTGGCATAGACCTGCTTGAGGTCGGCGGTCGACGCGGGGAATACCAGCGCGCCGGGCACCGGATAGCGGGTGACGCCGCGGCGGAAGCCGTGGAGGCGCCCGGTCAGCTTTTCCTCGATCCCTTCGCCGAGGAAGTCGATATCGGCGAGGATGCTGCCGGCCTTGCGGTCCTGTTTCTGGTTGCGGACGCTGGCGAGCAGCCAGTTGGTGCCGACACGGATCTTGACCTGGCTGCCGACCTGGCCGGCCATGGCAACCGAGGGATCAGCATCCTGCGCGCATTCGGACAGGCGCTGGAGATCGATCGCGATCATCGAACCCGAACCGGCGATCTCGAGCACCACACCGATCGGCTGCACGGCGTTTTCGCTCGCCGATACGCCCCTGACGGGGGCGTCGGATGCACCCTCCTCCTCGGAAACGGCGGCCACGGGTTCAGGCCGCGGCGGCGGCGCAGCCTGACCCGGCACGGCCTGGGTCGGCGGGGCCTGGGTCGGCGGGGCGGTCATCGGCTCCGGTCCAGGCTCCGGTTCAGGGGGGGATTGGGGCTGGGTCTGGGGCGGCCGGGCTTCGGACTCTTCGGCGGGCGCGGGCGTAAGCTGGGGCTGATGGACATAGCCCGAGCGCGACACCGCGGGTTGGGCGTCCGAATGTTCGCTGCGCCGGATCCGGTCGCGCAGCGAATTGCCGCGCGGCTGCGGCGGTTCGGCCCCCGCTTCCTTGGACGGATCGAATGTGCGGAAATTGGGATTACCCATGTCGGTCATCGGATCGGCTTTGCCCCTTCCCCGCACAACCCGTGCAGGCGCGAGCTTGTCTGCCCTGCGAACGGTTAAAATCCGGTCAATGACAGGGGCGTCAGATCAGCGCGAACAGGCGTCCGGCGGCCCAGCCCATGCCGACCGAAAGCAAGACCGCGAACAGGCCGTAGAACAGCGACCATTCCTGCGAATAGCTCGTCACCAAGCGCTCGAACCCGACCTTCCTGACCTCCACCTCTGCCAGCGCCGAGGCGATGACCCGCCCACGGCTGACGGCGAAGGTCTCTGCCGTATAGATACCGGTGGTCACGCTGGACGGGAGCGATATCCGTGCCTGGTAGAGCACCTGTTCGCTGATCTGCACCCCGCCGAACTCCTGCTTGTAGAGCTGCTGGCGCGTCTTGAGATCGACCAGACCCGACGCAAAGCGCGCCTGTTCGGCCGGATCGATCATGCCGCTGGGGCTGAGCTGGATATAGTCGGTGCCGAATTCGTAAATCGCCGCGGTCTTCTCATCGACGATCTTCGACACCGGACGCGAGGACGCGACCGCGAAGAACGAGGGGACCGAGCGGAAATCGGTGCTCGCGGCGTTGACCCACACCCCCGCGAAACGCTCTTTCTCGCGCAGCCGCACGGGTTCGGAGGGCCCTTTGAGAACAACCACGATGTCGTATTCGCTGCCCGCCGCGCGCCCGCCCGGATCGAGGATCGCGCCGAACAGCAGCAGCTCGGTCCCGGTAAACCCCTGGCGCACCTGGATTTCATGCTGGCTGACGTCGGGCACCAGGATCGGGTCGCGCTGCCCCATCAGCAGCACCGCGAAGACGAGCAGCAGCAGCGCCCTCATAGCGGATACAGCGCATAGATTTCCTCGGGCCGGTAGAACAGGCCGAGGAACATGCGGAAGGCGACCAGCAGCACGATCGCCGCAAGGATCAGGCGCAGCACTTCCGGCTTGGCCTTGACCGCGATCTGCGATCCGATCTGTGCGCCCGAAACCGAACCGAGGAGGAGCAGGAAGACCAGCACGATGTCGACCGCCTTGGTCGTCAGCGAGTGCATCATCGTGGTCGCCATGGTGACGAAGAGGATGTTGAACAGGCTGGTCCCGACCACGACATTGGCGCTCATGCCGAGGATATAGAGCATCGCCGGTACGAGGATGAACCCGCCGCCCACGCCCATCAGCATGGTCAGGACGCCCACGCCGATGCCAACGATCAGCGGTGCCAGCGGCGAGATATAGAGGCCCGAGCGATAGAAGCGCCAGCGCAGCGGCAGGCTGGCGACCAGCGGATGATGGCGGCGGCGCGGGGCCTGCGTCGCGGTTGCCTCGCCGCGCAGCGTCTGGACCGATTCCCTGGCCATCAGCAGGCCGATGGAACCCAGCAGGATGACGTAGAGCGCGTTGATGACCACATCGATCTGGCCGATCGCCCGGAAAAACTCGAACAGCAGCGCACCGAACCCCGAACCGATGATGCCGCCGCCCACCAGCACCGCGCCCATGCGGTAGTCCACGCCCTTGCGGTGGCTGTGCGCGATCACGCCGGTGACGCTGGCCCCGGTGACCTGGGTCGAGGCCGAAGCGGCGGCAACGGTCGGGGGAACGCCGTAGAAGATCAGCAGCGGCGTGGTCAGAAACCCGCCGCCAACCCCGAACAGGCCGGACAGCACGCCGGTAAGCGCCCCCAGCGCGACGATCCAGAGTCCGTTGACGGACAGGTTCGCGATGGGAAGGTAGACATCCATATCACCGCCCTATCGCAGCGCTCGCCCGGATAAAAGCCGAACCGCGTCAGAAGCCGGTTGATAGCGTGATTGCCGCGCCGGTTCCAGGCTCCGCACCTCCCGCGATGCGGATGCGATAGTCTGCCGACAGGCGCGCAGGAGCATCGCCCACATGCAACGACACCTGCAATCGGGGACCGATGTCGAGCCGCGCGGCATCACGCTGTGCCCCGCCCCACAGGCCCAGCCCCGCGTCGAGCGAAGCCAGCTTGCCCCGCCGGATTTCGCGCGCCACGGTCACGCGTCCATCGACGAATCCGGTCGCGAAATCGCCCCCGACATACCCGGCCTGCGCATAGGCTTCGGCCTTGAGGTCGAGCGGCAGGGGCGTATCGGGCAGGCCGGCACTGGCAAAGACCGCCGGACGAACCTCCCTGCGGCCCGCGTGGCCGGCAATCCGAATCTCGGCATGGAGGTTGACCGGAAGGCCCGGGAACGGACGCGCCGCGAACCCCGCCGCACCTTCGGTTTCGCCGCCCGCCACCAGGGCCTTGCTGGCGCGAAGATAGGCCACCGGATCATGGCGGCTGCGCGGCGCAAGGCGAAAACCGAGCACCGCCCCTGCCTGGCTCGCGCCATAGCTGGAAGGGCGGTCGCCCGCCGTCAACAGGCCGCCACTCCCTTCGCGCAGCACAAGCCACCCATCCACGCGCCAGCGATCGGGATTGCCGCCGCCTTCGGGCGGGGTCCTTCGATGCGCAAGATCCGCTGCCGGCGAAGCTGCATCAAGCCAGGCGTCGACGGCATTGGGCAGCGGCAGGTCGGTCATGCCTGCCATCCACAGGAGGTTCTGGCCGATCGCCCGGTGGTTTGCGGCGAAGATCCGTGCTTGCGGGAACCCGATGCCCGCCACCGGCAATGGGGCCAGCGACGCGGGCGCCGCCCACAGGGCCGATGCGGTTGCGAGATTTCCGGTCGATAGCGATGATGGCCCGGCGTCGACGCGAAGCAGGCGCCTGTCCGCTTGGGCATGTTGCACGAGATCGCCGAGGCGAAGGACATCCGTCGGCCGCGGCAGCATCGGCCATGGCGGTTCCCACAGCGCCACGCGCAACGACACCCAGCCGACCAGCAACAGGCCAAGGAACAGGAGCGGCTGCCCCCGGCGCACCTGCCCGTCGTCCGGCATCAGGCAGAGGCCCGGTCGGGGGCCAGGGCGAAGGCGGGATGGTCGCGATGGTCGGTCTTGTCCCACACCACCGGGGCACCCCGCAGCGTTCTGGCATAGGCCGCCAGCGCGCGGCGTCCGGCCATGACCGCGATGATATTCGAAACGAACAGGCGGGGGATCGCCATCAGGCCCACCCGCCAGCCATATTCGCGCCCGGTGAAGGTGGCTCGCGTTGCCATGCGCAACAGCAGCCCCGCAAGGTTGAGTGCCAGCAACCCCTCGAGAAGCAGGCTCAAGGGCATGGGCTGGACAAGCCCGAGACCCACGAGCGACCATGCGAGCAGGCTCGCCGCCACCAGCACATAGGCCATGGCCAGCAGGATCGCGGCGAGCGGGCCGCGCCGGTCACGCAGCTGCATCCACAGATTGGCGGGCGAACCTTCCCAGCCGAGCCGGTCCCAGCCCTGCAACGCGATGCCATGCATCCAGCGGGTCTTCTGGCGAACCGCGGCCGACAGTTCCGCCGGGAAATAGGCGCGCGTGGCGATGAGGCGGCCATTGGTGGTCCGGCACCGCAGGAACCTGCCGCGTCCGCCCATCCGCGAAATGCGCAGGCCCAGCTCGTAATCTTCGGTCAGCGAATGGCGGGCGAAGGGTTCGTCGCCGAATTGCGCCAGAACCTGCCGCGCTATCGCGCAGCCGACCCCGGCCCCCGGGATGGCCGCACCCAGCGCGTCGCGCACCACCATGGTCCGCCCGTGCGCTTCGGCGAATTCGTCGGAGTAATGGCTGCCGATGAAGCGCGAGTTGGCCTGTGGCAGCGCCAGCACCGGCAACTGAACGAAATCGGCATGCCACAGGGAGAGGTCGAGCAGGCACAGCGCGGCCGGATCGACCATATCCTCCGCATCGTGCAGGACCACCATCCGCACCCGCTCTCCCATGCGGCCCTCGTCGATGCACAGGGCGGCATAGAGGCGGTTGAGGCAGTCGGCTTTGCTGGTCGGTCCTTGCGCGGCGTGAACCACCAGCCGGACGCGCGCATCGCCCCGCGCGGCGGCAATCACCGAGGCGATGGTGGCCGGATCGTTGCGATAACAGCCGACGTAGACCCGCAAGCCGTCCCGCGGCCAGGACGCGAGCATGTGGCGGATCGTCGGCCCGATCACCGCGGCTTCCTGCCAGGCGGGAATGAAGACCGCCGCACGTCCCGCAAGGTGCCCTCGCGACAGCTCCGCCTCGTCGACCGGCGGCGTGCTCAGGCGCCCGTCCAGCCGCATCACCAGGTAGGCAAGGTCAATCACCAGCTCGTCAAGCACGCCCACCGCGAAGAAGGCGGCAGTGAACAGCAGCATTTCGTGCTGCACAATCAGAAACCATTCCGCGACGGTGAATTGGCCCAGATGCAAGCGTGCTGACCCCCTTGGCCGGGGCTTGTAACAATGCGCCATCGTACTGGCAACGGCTGGTTCCGATGCGGGGCGTTCAACCTTGCATGTCGCGCGGGAATGCGGAAGAGAGCGGCGCGACATGACCGACCGCCCTTCCGCCTTCCGCATCGTTTTCGCCCCCGTCCGCGCGCTGTTCGACAGCGACGCTTCGGCGGGCATCCTGCTCATCTTCGTGGCCGCTGCCGCGATGCTGGCGGCCAATTCGCCGCTGCACCAGGATTACCACCTGCTGTTTCATGGCGAGATGTTCGCCGCCTCGGCGTTCACGCTCAACACGCTGCACCTGTGGATCAACGACGGGTTGATGGCGGTCTTCTTCTTCGTCGTCGGCCTCGAGGTGAAGCGCGAGTGGGTGGAGGGGCAGTTGTCCTCGCCCGCGCAGCGCCGCCTGCCCGTGCTCGCGGCCGGGGCGGGCATGGCGGTGCCGGCGATGATCTACGTGGCCTTCGTCGGTCCGGGCGGGCCGCTCGCGAGTGGATGGGCGATCCCCGCCGCGACCGATATCGCCTTCGCGATGGGCGTGCTCGGCCTGCTCGGCAACCGCGTACCGGCCTCGTTGCGGCTGTTCCTGCTCACCGTGGCGATCGTCGACGATATCGGTGCCGTGCTGGTGATCGCGGTATTCTATACCTCGGGGCTCAAGCTGGGCTTCCTCGCCGGCGCGGCGGCAATCGTCGGACTGATGTATGCACTCAACCGCATGCGGGTGTCGCGTTTCTGGCCCTTCGTCCTGCTGGCGCTGGCGCTGTGGTTCCTCGTCCTGAATTCGGGCATTCATGCGACGATCGCCGGGGTGGTGGCCGCATTGACCATTCCGATGCGCGGCAAGGACGATGAAACCATGGTCGAGCGCATGGAGCACGCCCTTGCCCCGTGGAGCGCCTATTTCATCGTGCCCGTGTTCGGCTTTGCCAATGCCGGGGTCGATATCGGCCATCTTGGCGCCGGCAGCCTGGTGGCGCCGCTGCCGCTGGCGATCGCGGCGGGGCTGTTCCTGGGCAAGCAGGTCGGAATTTTCGCCGCCATCTGGGCCGCCGAGAAGTGCCGTTTCGCGCCCCGCCCGGACGAAGCCAACTGGATCGAGATCTGGGGCGTTTCGATCCTCTGCGGGATCGGTTTCACCATGTCGCTGTTCATCGGCGAACTGGCCTTCCCCGGATCGCGCGAGCTGATCGACGAGGCCAAGATCGGAACGCTGCTCGGTTCGTTCATATCGGCGGTGGTCGGCTTTGCCATACTGCGCCTGACCACGCCGCACCTGGACGACCCGCGCAACCCCTACCGCGAGTAAGGCCCTACCGCGAGTAAGGCCCTACCGCGAGTAAGGCCCTACCAGCTGCCGGTATTCTCCATGCTCGCCCATGGCTCGGCCGGGTCAAGCCGCCCCTCCTGCAGCAGTTCGACCGAGATGCCGTCGGGCGACTTGACGAAGGCCATATGCCCGTCGCGCGGGGGCCGGTGGATGGTGTGGCCCGCGTCCATCAGCCGCTGGCAGGTGTCGTAGATATTGTCGACGCGATAGGCGAGATGCCCGAAATTGCGCCCGCCGGCATAGGCCTCCGCCTCGCCGGATTCGGGCGGCCAGTTATGGGTCAGTTCGACCTCCGCCACGCCTTCCTCGCCCGGCGCGGCGAGGAAGATCAGCGTGAAACGCCCCTGCTCGCTGTCGAAGCGGCGCACTTCCTCGAGCCCGATCAGCCCGAAGAAGGCGATGGTGGCATCCGGGTCCGACACGCGGATCATGCTGTGCAGATATCTGGTCAAGAGCCACTCCATTCTCATCACCACCCGGGATCGGGCATGCCATTCTGGCCCAAACGGACGGCAAAGTCATAAGACAAGTGGTTTCGAGCCGGAAGGAATCATCCAGCGATCCGGAAATCATGGCAAGCGAAATACAGGCTGGGGTGGTTGCGGTTCGATCAAGGCCGGACCGATTCGGACGACGGGAAAGAGGCGAGAGACTGGCGCCTCCCCCCTCCCCCCCGATCGTCAGGCGCAGGTTTCTTCAGAAGCTGGCGCTGATCGTGGCGACCAGCGCATCGTCGGTGAATTCGTCGATCGAAGGCCCTTCGACACCCACATAGGCGACGCCGATTTCGAACGCGTCATGCGAAACGCTCGCTCCGACCGACCAGTCGATACCGCTATCGTCGGCGGCACCCGCGAGCAGCGGCGGGGCCAGCGCGCCGTCGGTATAGCCGATGTGGCCGGTCAGCGTGACGGGCGTGCCGGGAAGGCCGAACCCCAGATCGGTATAGACATAAAGGTTGTCGTCATCGCCGAGCGAGCTCTGTTCGGGCGAATAGCCAAGACCGACCGTGGTTTCGACGGGCCCCAGCGAAAAGCCGAGCGAAGCCAGCAGCTCGTAATAATCCACATCGGCACCGATGTCCTCGGTCGGGTAGACGTAGTAGACCGCCCCCAGATCCACGCTGAGGCCATCGGTGATGTCACCGCTCCAGCCGCCGTAGAGATCAAGCTCCATGTCGCCAAAGGCATCACCGCCGCTGATCGATGAAGCCCAGGCGCCGACATAGAAGCCGCTTTCATGCACGGCGTCGAAGCCGCCCTGAATGGCGGGATCGCCGCTCGACAGCGAAACGCCGCGGAAGCGGTAATCGGTGGTCAGGGCGACGTTGGCCGAAAGCGTGATGGGGCCTTCGCTCGCCTCTTCGGTTTCGGCTTCGGCCTCGTCTTGCGCCAGGACAGGCGCGGCGGAAAGGAGGCTCGCCGTGGCGAGCGAAACGGCCACGAGGCCGCGAAAGGACGTCAGCATTACAAACTCCTCAACGAGTGTCGCTTCGTCCCGCCTGCGAATCCGTCGGGGCCTGGTTTGATCGGCTCCTCGTGCGGATACGGAAAGATTTGTGCCTGCATCGGTGCCTGCACGCAAGATATGCATTGCAACATTTCGCATATGCAGCAAAAACTGTGTCGTTTTCGCAACTGCGGGACATGCCCGGCCGTCCATGGTTGCCGCATCGCCGGGGAGAGCCTATCTGGCGCGATGGCCGGCCCGGCTTGCGCAGGCCAGGGATGGATCAACAGACAAAGCCGACCAATGTTTCGATCGCTTCGCCAGCTCTTCCAGGAAAAGCCGCGGCCCCGCCGTCTGGCGCAAGTGCCCGAGGGCGAGCGTTATTATGTGATCGGCGACGTCCATGGGCGGCTCGACCTGTTCGACGCGCTTGTCGCGGCAATCGAGGCGGACGATGCGGCGCTGCCCGCGATGCAGACCACCGTCGTATTCCTGGGCGATCTCATCGATCGCGGCCCGAACAGCGCCGCGGTGATCGATCGCGCGCGCGCGTGGACGAAGCTTCGCAAAGTCCGCTTCATCGCCGGCAACCACGAAGAAATGTTCCTCCAGTCCTTCGAGGACAAGGAGATGCTGCGGCATTTCATCAAGCATGGCGGGCGCGAAACCATCCTGTCCTACGGTATCAAGCGCAAGCGCTACAACGAGCTCACCGTGAAGGATCTGCAGTATGAGATGGACGCGCTGGTCCCCGTCAGGCACCGCAAGTTCCTGGCCGGTTTCGAGGACATGATCGTGGCCGGCGACTATGTCTTCGTCCATGCCGGCATCAATCCCCAACGTTCGATCGAGGAGCAGAAGCAGTCGGACCTGCGCTGGATCCGCGAGCGTTTCCTGAAGCATAGTGCACCGCTGAGCCACGTGGTGGTGCATGGGCATACCATCTTCGAGCAGGTCGAGGCCACCGAACACCGTATCGGCATCGACACGGGCGCCTTTCGCAGCGGCCGCCTGACCGCGCTGGTCCTCGAGGGAACCACGCGGCGGACGATCCAGGCAATCGAGACCGATGGCACGGTTACGACCAGAAAGGCCGATCTCGACTAGAGTGCTTCCGGTTCTGACCGAACCGAAACCGCTCCGCTTCATCTTTCGTCTACCGTGATTTCCTGGTCGCCGGATGATTCCATCCGGCTCGAAATCACTCTGGATTCTTGTTTTGCCGTTATTTCCGAGCCGCCGGATGATTCCATCCGGCTCGAAATCACTCTGGATTCTTGTTTTGCCGTTATTTCCGAGCCGCCGGATGATTCCATCCGGCTCGAAATCACTCTGGCGTCACGGGTCGGCAGGAAAAGTGCCAGGGGGCCTGTAAGCCGGGTTCTGTCCCACAGACGGTATCCGAAAAATCGGACCGTATCCGCGGGGGCAGCCATTCGTCTGGGCCATGGATCGCTCCATGGCTCAAGCAGCCAACCCGGGCGGTCGCAGCGGTTACGCTCGGGGCGAAACACCCCTGCCCCCTTGCGGGGACGCGCCGCCCCTATTCGGCCTTGCTCCGGGTGGGGTTTGCCATGCGGACGCTGTTGCCAGCGCCCCGGTGCGCTCTTACCGCACCCTTTCACCCTTGCCTGAGCCCTTTAGGGACCATCGGCGGTATACTCTCTGTGGCACTTTCCCTGACCCCGGATCAGCTCCGGGGCCGGCGGGCGTTACCCGCCACCCTTGCTTCGTGGAGCCCGGACTTTCCTCGCACCTCGCGGCACGCGGCTGCCCGGCCCCCTGGCAGTGGTGCTGATAGTCGACGCAGGCCCGCTCGCCAAGCAAAAGCGTCGGCGACCATGGGCAATCGGGGGCAACCGTATGCCGATTCCCGAACACACCTGTCCGAAAAATCGAAATCAGGGGTAGACCGTCGTGCCTGCGACCCCCACAATGGCGCGAAAACAAACGCAAGGTGGTCGCATGGCGGTTCTCGAGATCGAGTCACTGACGAAGACGTTCGACAAGGTAACCGCGGTCGACGGGCTCGATCTGGCGGTTGGCGAAGGCGAAATCTTCGGCTTCCTTGGCGGCAATGGAGCCGGCAAGACGACCACGCTGAGGATGGTGCTCGACATCATCCGCCCGACGCGCGGACGTATCGCGGTGTTCGGCGGGGCTCCCGACCGTCGCCGCGCGGAAAGGATCGGATTCCTGCCTGAAGAACGCGGCCTCTATGCCCGCATGAACGCCATCGACACGATCGTCTATTTCGGCCGGCTGAAAGGCATGACGCATGGCGATGCGCATCGCCGGGGGATGGAACTGCTCGAGCGGTTCGACCTCGCGGAGCGGGCGGGAAGCGCCATCGGCGATATGTCGAAGGGGATGGCGCAAAAGGTCCAGCTTGCCACCGCGCTGGTCAATCAGCCCGAACTGCTGATGCTGGACGAACCCTTTTCCGGGCTCGACCCGGTCAACCAGGGCCTGCTCGAAGCGGAAATCCGCCATGCGTCGCAGCGCGGTGCCGCGGTCATTTTTTCCACCCACGTCATGCAGCACGCCGAACGGCTGTGCGACCGCCTGCTGCTACTGCGCAAGGGGCGCAAGCGGTTCGAAGGAACGCTGAAGCAAGCGCGTGAGGAATTGCCGGCCCAGCTCGAAGCGGTCGCGCAGGCGGATCTTGCCACGCTGCGCGGCGTGGCTTCGGCAACGCGCGGGGAGCCATGCGGTGCGGGCTGGCACGAATGGCGGCTGGAACTCGCGCAGGGTGTCGACCCCGGCACGCTGCTCGAACATTGCACGGCCAACGGCATTGCCTTGCGGCGCTGGGACGAACACCGCGCCAGCCTGCACGACGTGTTCGTCCATCTTGTCGGCAATGAGGAGGTGCGGCCATGACACAGAACATACTGCTGGTCGCGCGCCGCGAGTTTCGCCAGGTGCTTGCGCTCAAGAGCTTCTGGCTCACGCTGCTGATCCTGCCCGCCGCGCTCGCGCTCGGCCCCGTGCTGGGCCGGTATCTCGGCGATGCGGACGCCGTGCATGCGGTGGTGGTCGACCGTTCGGGCACCGGTGTCGGAAAGGCGCTCGAGGCACGCTTCGCCGAAGAGGACGACCGCGATGTGCTGCAGGCGCTGTCGCGCTATGTCCAGCGCCATGAACTGGAGCGCGCCGATCCGGCGGCGCCATGGGCCCAACACGATCGCTGGTATACGCCGGCCGATATCGCCGCGTTCCGGCAGGGCGGCGGGCTCGATGGGGCACGGACGAAGATCGCGCGCGTCAGGCAGGGCGATACACCCGAATTCGACGCACCCGCGCCCGAATATATTTTCGATGCGCCACCCCCTGCCCTGGCTTCCGCGAGCGGCAAGGCCTTCGGCGATATCGCGCAGGCGCTGTTCCGCAGCAAGGACGAAACCAGGCCGGAAATCGTGGTGCTGATCGGCAAGGACTATCCGGGCGATCCGCGCATTGCGCTCTATTCGGCGAACCAGCCGCGGGGCCGTTTCGTGGCGACGATGCAGGATGTCCTGACGGGCGACCTGCGCACCCGGTTGCTGGCGCGCGAGGGGGTGGTCGGCGAAGCGGCCCGGTCGGTGCAGAGCGCGACACCGCTGATCGCGGTCACCACCCCTGCGCCCGGCGGCGGCGCGAAGGAGAGCATGCAGGTCCGCTCGATCGTCCCGCTGGTCCTCGCCTACATTCTCATGATGAGCCTGATCGTCTCGGCCAGCTGGATGTTGCAGGGCGCGGTCGAGGAACGGTCGAACAAGCTGCTCGAATCGCTGCTGGCCTGCATCCGGCCCGAAGAGCTGATGTATGGCAAGCTGCTCGGCGCACTTGCGGTGGGACTGCTGATGATCGGTGTGTGGGTCGGATGCGCGCTGGTCGCGACATTCTTCACGCAAGGGGCCATCGCGGACATGATCCGCCCCGCGCTCGCCCCGGTATCTTCGCCCGGCGCGGTGATGACGATCATCTACTTCTTCCTTACCGGATATATCGCGATCTCGATCCTGTTCGTGGCGATCGGCGCGATGGTCGATTCGATGAGCGAGGCGCAGGGATACATGATGCCGGTGCTGTTCGCGATCCTGCTGCCGATCACTTTCCTGCTGCAGGCCGTGCTCGTGGGGAAGGAAGGGTTTCTGGTGAACGCGCTCACCTGGTTCCCGCTGTGGACGCCCTTTGCCGTCCTGGCTCGCCTCGGGCTCGGCCTCACCACATGGGAAGTGCTGGGCACCGCCGTGCTGATGGCGGTTACCATCGCGGTCGAGTTCATGCTGGTCGGTCGCCTGTTCCGCGCCAGCCTGCTGGCCACCGGCCAGAAACCCGGGCTGAAGATCATACTGGAGCGCCTGCGCCCCTCGGCTGAAAAGCTGTAGCGCCTGAACGTGGCCCCGATGGCTTTGCCTACCTGTGCGCCCCCCGGTCGCGGTCGAGCAGCAGCTGGAACAGGATCGCGCGCACTTCGCCGTCCACCTCGCCGTCGATCCTGCGGGGGCGCCAGCGGCGCTGGAAGGCTTCGACCGCCTTGTGCCCATCGGTGATGTCGTAGCCGAAGCGTTCGAGCGCGAGGTAGAAGGCGCCGTCATTGTCGAAGGGGTCGCCCAGTTCGATCTTCGGCGTCGGCAGGCACAGACGGTATTCAGCCAGCCGTTCCCACGGAAACAGTTCGCCCGGATCGATCTTGCGCGCGGGCGCGATATCGGAATGGCCGACCACATTGGCGCGCGGGATGTCGTGCGTCTTCACGATCCGCGCCAGCAGCGGGACCAGCGCTTCGAACTGCGCTTCGGCGAAATCGCGATAGCCGTTGGCATGGCCGGGATGGTCGAGCTCGATCCCGACGCTGGCCGAGTTCACGTCACGCGTGCCGCGCCAGTAGGACAGGCCCGCATGCCAGGCGCGCTTGTCCTCGGGCACCAGCCGGGTGACCGTCCCATCCTCGGCGATCAGGTAGTGGGCGGAGACCTTGGCTTGAGGATCGCACATCCGGTCGAGCGCGGCCTCGGGGCCGGACATTTCTGTGTAATGGACGACAGCCATCGTCACCGGGAGCGCGCGTTCGTCGAAATTGGGCGAAGGGCGCTCCTGATGGACGAGCGCGTCCGTCACCCGATCAGCTCTCCGGATTGCGGCAATATCGCGCCGAGGACGAGCGCGTCGGCCGAGCGGTGATATTGCAGCCCCCCGCCGCTTTCCTGCGCCAGCAGGCAGATCATGTGCGCCGCCGCGGTCCGGCTCGACAGTTCCGAGCGGTCGAGCGAGCCGTCGAGCGCCTTGCCGATGGTCTCGTCGAAGGCGATCTTCGGCCCCGCCGCGCGCACCACGATCTCGCTCGCCCCGTCGCGCATCTCGGCGCCGATGTCGAGCGTGCCGCCGCGCACCAGCGCATCGATGGCGATCTGGGCGAAATTGAGCAGCACCTTGACCGCGGGCTTGGCCAGCGTCGCCCCCGCGAGCGCCCAATTGACCGCGATCCCCGGCTTGTCCGCGACCAGCGCCTGGATCAGCGCCTTGGGCTCCTCGATATCGACCTGCTCGCCAAAGCCACCCGCGGCCCCGAAGGCGAGGCGGAAGAACTTGAGCTTGTTGGTGCTGATCGCCGCGCTCTGTTCGAGCAACTGCATGACATTGGCGCGCATTTCCTTATCGGTCTCGAGCGCGAGCAGTTCCAGCCCGTTCGACAGCGCGCCCACGGGGCTCAGCATGTCGTGGCACAGCCGCGAACACAGCATGGCGGCAAGGTCGATCGATTGGCGGTCGTCCATCGGGGTCCCGGTGATGAAATTGCGATGGTGTCTTAGCGAGGGCAAGCGCCATAGGGAAGCGGCACGAACCCTGCATCCCCCGAACGCCAGAAAGCGACCCGTCCCGCCGCGACGATTGCCCAGATCATCGCGTCGCCCGCGGCCATGGCGCGATCGGTGGCGGAAGGTTCGGCCCACCCGTTCGGGTGCGAATGGTAGTATCCGACCACCTGCGGCCCTCCCGATCGCGCCGAGCGATGGGCATCGACCAGCGCCTGCGGGTCTATCTCGAAATGCGAGTGCGGGGTTGGGTGGACGTTTCGTGCGCGGCGCATGGCATCGATCCGGTCACCCTGCCCGAACAACAGCCCGCAGCATTCGAGCGGATGTGCATCCGCCGCTTCGGCCAGGAGTGCATCGATCACCGCTTGAATTACGTCCAAGTTCCGTTCGCCCTGAGCTTGTCGAAGGGCCGCACTTCACTTAGGCGCGAGCGATGCCGTTCCGGGCCTACATGCTACATTGTCGCGGCGGTGCCTACTACACCGGACATACCGAGGATCTGGAGTATCGTATCGCGCAGCACCAAAGCGGTGCCATCGCGGGGTTCACCAGCCAGCGGCTCCCGGTAGAACTGGTCTGGTCGGAGGAATTCCCGACCCGCGACGAGGCGCTCGAAGCGGAACGCAGGATCAAGGGTTGGTCCCGCGCGAAGAAGATGGCGCTGATCCGCGGCGATTGGGAGGAGGTTTCGCGCTTGGCCAGGAAAAAGGACGGCCCTTCGACAAGCTCAGGGCAAACGGACATTGTAGCAGGAACACTTGCCGGCGCGGGTCGGCTCGACAAGGCGCTGGCCGAGGCGAGCGGGCTGTCGCGCGAGCGGATCAAGGTGCTGATCGCGCAAGGCGCGGTCACACTGGGCAAGACGCTTGCCACCAGCGGATCGGCGAAGGTGCAGTCCGGCACCCGCTACAGCATCGCCCTGCCCCCGCCCGAACCGCTCGCGGCAGAACCGCAGGATATCCCGCTCGACGTGGTGTTCGAGGACGAGCATCTGATCGTGGTGAACAAGCCTGCGGGGATGGTCGTGCATCCCGCGGCGGGCAATCCCGACGGGACGCTGGTCAACGCGCTGCTGTTCCATTGCGCGGGCAGGCTGTCGGGCATCAACGGCGTCGCCCGTCCGGGCATCGTCCACCGCATCGACAAGGACACCTCGGGCCTGCTGGTCGTGGCCAAGTCCGACGCGGCGCACGAGGGGCTGGCGCGGCAGTTTTCCGACCACTCGATCACCCGCCGCTATCTCGCGGTGTGCGCGGGGCACCCCAACCCGCGTTCCGGCACGATTTCGGGCCGGATCGGCCGATCGGACAAGGACCGCAAGAAGATGGCGGTGCTGCCCGACGATTCCGCGCGCGGGAAGCGCGCCGTCACCCACTATGCCACGCTGCGGACGCTCGACCATGCCGCGCTGATCGAATGCCGGCTCGAAACCGGGCGCACCCACCAGGTCCGCGTTCACTGCGCGTCAATCGGTCATCCGCTATTGGGCGATCCGGTTTATGGACGCATGCCCAAACCCCTCAAGCCGCTGCTCGAACGGCTCGGTTTCCACCGTCAGGCGCTGCATGCCGAACAACTCGGATTCAGTCATCCTATCACGGGGGAAAGCCTGGATTTCCACGCTGATTTACCAGCGGATTTTCGGGAACTGATCGACGAAACCGCTCGCTGAAATCGACGAAATACCGTGCATTTTCGGACGTATTGCGCTATTGAGTAACCACGGTGGCCCGACGGCCGGATGCCCAGCAGGGGTCCGGCGAACGAGGTCGACGACAGAAAGGTCAGGGTATACGTGAGCAACAACAGGTCCATGAGCGTCCCGGCGCTCGGCGGTGAGCAGAGCCTCAACCGCTATCTCTCCGAAATCAAGAAATTCCCCGTGCTGACGGCCGAGCAGGAATACATGCTCGCCAAGCGTTATTCCGAGCATGAGGACCCCGAAGCTGCCGCGCAGCTCGTCACCTCGCACTTGCGGCTCGTGGCCAAGATCGCCATGGGCTATCGCGGCTATGGCCTGCCCGTTTCGGACCTCATTTCCGAAGGCAATGTCGGGCTGATGCAGGGCGTCAAGAAGTTCGAGCCCGATCGCGGTTTTCGCCTCGCCACCTATGCGATGTGGTGGATCAAGGCCTCGATCCAGGAATATATCCTGCGCAGCTGGTCGCTGGTCAAGATGGGCACCACCGCCGCGCAGAAGAAGCTGTTCTTCAACCTCAGGCGGATGAAGAAGAACCTCGACGCCTATGAGGATACCGACCTGCATCCCGACGACGTGACCAAGATCGCGACCGACCTCGGCGTGCCCGAGCAGGAAGTGGTCAACATGAACCGCCGGATGATGATGGGCGGCGACGGCTCGCTCAACACGCCGATGCGCAATGGCGAAGAAGGCTCGGGCGAGTGGCAGGACTGGCTGGCCGACGATGGCCCGTTGCAGGACGAACTGGTCGCCGACGCCGAGGAGGCCGACGTGCGCCACGAAATGCTAGTCGAGGCGATGAACAGCCTCAACGAGCGCGAAAAGCACATCCTCACCGAACGGCGCCTGACCGATAGCCCGCAGACGCTCGAAGAGCTGTCGCAGGTCTACGACGTCAGCCGCGAGCGCATCCGCCAGATCGAGGTCCGTGCCTTCGAAAAGCTGCAAAAGGCGATGCAGCGCATCGCCGGCGAACGGCTGCTGCCGGGTATTGCCTAGGCGCGGTTTGAGTGTCGTCCGGGCGACTGCAGCGGTCGACCTTGCCGGAGCGATTGCGCAGCCTGACCGGCGCGATTAAGCCGCTGCGATGCGCGTGATCGTCCGCTTTCTGTTCAAGGCCCTGTTCGGCTTCATCGCCCTGAGCCTGCTGCTTGTCCTGCTGTTCAAATTCGTGCCCGTGCCGGTGACGGCGACGATGGTGGTGGACGCAAACGGCATCACCAAGGACTGGGAATCGCTGGCCAACATCGACCGCGACATGGTGCGCGCGGTGATCGCCAGCGAAGACGGCAAGTTCTGCAGCCACCGGGGCTTCGATCAGGAAGCGATCGAGAAGGCGATCGCAAACAATGCGAGAGGCGGCCGGATCAAGGGCGGCTCGACGATCAGCCAGCAGACCGCGAAGAACGTGTTCCTGTGGCAGGGCGGGGGCTATTTCCGCAAGGGGCTGGAGGCGTATTTCACCGTGCTGATCGAGAAGATCTGGGGCAAGCGGCGGATCATGGAGGTCTACCTCAACGTCGCCGAAACCGGCATCGGCACCTATGGCGTCGAGGCCGGGGCGCAGCGCTATTTCGGCAAGTCGGCGGCCAGCCTGACCGCGCTCGAGGCCGGGCGCATGGCCGCCGCGCTGCCCCTGCCCAAGCAGCGCGCGGTCAGGAACCCCGGCGGCTGGCTGCGCCGTCACGGCAATTCGATCGCCGCGCGCGTCGGCGTGGTGCGGCGCGACGGTCTCGACGCCTGCATTTACGAGTAGACATTAGGCCATGTAAAACAGGTTCTTGCACCCCGAACAGATTTATATACGATATATCATTGCAAAATATGATATTATATATCTAACTGTTTTTGCTTGATTCTTTGGCGAAGCGGCGGGAACTCATCGTTCCTGGGCTGTACTTGCATCGGCAGTGGGACGAACGGGAAGGAGCCAACCGGTTTGGGATACGGGCATTCTCATGACCATCAACAGGGCCACAGCCATGCCCCGGCCGATTTTGGCCAGGCCTTTCTGATCGGCATTATCCTCAATTCGGCGTTCGTCGTGATCGAAGCTGCCTATGGCTGGATCTCAGGCTCGATGGCGTTGATCGCCGATGCCGGCCACAACCTGTCCGATGTGCTCAGCCTGCTGCTCGCCTGGGGGGCCAGCGTCGCGGCCAGGCGCCCACCATCGGAACGCTTCACTTACGGTTACAAGAGCTCCACCATCCTTGCCGCGCTGGCCAATGCCGGCCTGCTGCTGGTGGCGGTCGGGGCCATCCTGTTCGAAACTTTGGGCCGCATCGCCCAACCGCCTGTGGTCCAAGGGGCGACGATGGCGATCGTTGCCGGGATAGGGATAGCCATCAATACCGCCACTGCGCTGCTGTTCCTGCGCGGACGGCACAACGACATCAACATTCGCGGAGCCTTCCTGCACATGGCGGCGGACGCGCTGGTCAGTCTGGGCGTCGTGATCGCCGGCCTGGCGATCCTGGCGACCGGCGCGTACTGGATCGACCCGCTTGTCAGCCTGGTCATCGTTGCCGTGATCGGATGGGGGACCTGGGGGTTGCTGAAGGACAGCGTGGCGATGGGCCTGCTCGCCGTACCCAAGGGCGTGTGCGAACGATCGGTGCGAAGCTACCTGTCGGCCTTGCCGGGCGTGACCTCAGTGCATGACCTGCATATCTGGCCGATGAGCACCACCGAAACGGCTCTGACCGCCCATCTGGTGATACCCGAAGGCCATCCGGGCGACAGCTTCCTGCACGAGATCGCACATCATCTCGCCCACCGTCATCGCATCGGACATGCGACGATCCAGGTCGAACGCACCCAAGAGTGCGGCGCGAACTGCTAGGGTCAGGCCGCCTCTTCCTTGTCGTCGGCCTTGCCGCCATGGACCTGCACCGGGGCCTTGCGCCCGTCGACGACGTCCTTGTCGATCACGATTTCCGTCACCCCGTCCATGTCGGGCAGGTCGAACATGGTGTCGAGCAGCAGGCCTTCGACGATCGAGCGCAACCCGCGCGCGCCGGTCTTGCGCTTGATCGCCTTCTCGGCGATTTCCTTGAGCGCCTCGTCGGTGAAGGTCAGCTGGACGTCCTCGAGCTCGAACAGCTTCTGGTACTGCTTGACCAGCGCGTTCCTGGGTTCGGTCAGGATCGTCATCAGCGCCTCGACATCGAGGTCGCGCAGCGTCGCGATCACCGGCAGGCGGCCGACGAATTCGGGGATCAGGCCGAATTTGAGCAGATCCTCCGGCTCGCCCTTCTCGAGCAGTTCGCCCACGCGGCGCTTGTCCGGATCGGCGACATGCGCGCCGAAGCCGATCGAGCGCTTCTGCAAACGGTCGGCGATGATCTTTTCAAGGCCGGCAAAGGCGCCGCCGCAGATGAACAGGATATTGGTGGTGTCGACCTGGAGGAATTCCTGCTGCGGATGCTTGCGCCCGCCCTGCGGCGGGACCGAGGCGGTGGTGCCCTCCATCAGCTTGAGCAGCGCCTGCTGCACGCCCTCGCCCGACACGTCGCGGGTGATCGAGGGGTTTTCCGCCTTGCGGGTGATCTTGTCGATCTCGTCGATATAGACGATGCCGTGCTGCGCCTTTTCGACATTGTAGTCGGAAGCCTGGAGCAGCTTGAGAATGATGTTTTCCACGTCCTCGCCCACGTACCCCGCTTCGGTCAGCGTGGTGGCATCGGCCATGGTGAAGGGCACGTCGAAAGTGCGCGCCAGCGTCTGCGCCAACAGCGTCTTGCCCGAACCGGTCGGCCCGACCAGCAGGATGTTCGACTTGGCGAGTTCGACATCGCCCGCCTTGCCGCTGTGCTTGAGCCGCTTGTAGTGGTTGTGCACCGCGACCGAGAGCACGCGCTTGGCGCGATCCTGCCCGATCACGTAATCGTTGAGCGTCTCGAAGATTTCGGACGGCGTCGGGACGTCGCCTTCCTTCTTGCCGGCCATCCCGGCCTTGGTTTCCTCGCGGATGATGTCGTTGCACAGCTCGACGCATTCGTCGCAGATGAACACGGTCGGGCCCGCGATCAGCTTGCGCACCTCGTGCTGCGACTTGCCGCAGAAGCTGCAGTACAGCGTGGATTTGCTATCGGTTCCGCTCAACTTGGTCATTTCCTAACGTCTTCCCCACGCCCGCCGGAGGACTCCCGACTTTAGGGCGCATGGGGATTGGGTCAATATCCCAGATAATCCTGCCGCCTTGCCACAAGCTGAAGCGGCAAGGTTGCCGAATTCCTACGGCAAATTTGCAACAGTCCCGCGCAGGCACAGGCCGCGCGCGGCCGCCTATTCGGGCGCGCCGCCCGAACCTTCGGCGTCGCCGTTCTCGTTTTCCGGGCGGGTTTCGAAGACCTTGTCGACAATGCCGAACTTCATCGCTTCCCCCGCGTCGAGGAAGGTATCGCGGTCCATCACCTTCTCGATCTCGTCGAGCGAGCGGCCGGTATACTTGACATAGAGGGCATTCATCCGCTCGCGGATGCGCAGGATCTCGCGCGCCTGGATTTCGATGTCGCTGGCCATGCCGCGCGCCCCGCCCGACGGCTGGTGGACCATGATCCGCGCATTGGGGAGCGCGATGCGCATCCCCGGTTCGCCCGCGGCGAGCAGGAAGCTGCCCATGCTGGCGGCCTGGCCCATGCACACCGTCGACACGCGCGGCTTGATGTATTGCATGGTGTCGTGGATCGCCATGCCCGCGGTCACCACGCCGCCGGGCGAATTGATGTACATGCTGATCGGCTTCGACGGATTTTCGCTTTCGAGGAACAGCAGCTGCGCGGTGATCAGCGAGGCCATGCCGTCTTCGACCTGGCCGGTGACGAACACGATGCGTTCGCGCAGCAGGCGGCTGAAGATGTCGAAGCTGCGCTCGCCACGGCTGGTCTGTTCGACGACCACCGGCACCAGCGCGCCCGTCACGGGGTCGCGGGTGAACTGGCCTTGGGTAGCGTAAGCATCGGTGCCGAACAGGTCGATCATGAAGGGTCCTTTGTCATTGCGGCGTATATCTGTGCTGCCGCAGCATGGTTCAAGGCTTGAATCACGCGATATCGTTGCGATGTGGTGCACGTAGCGGTAACCCGCACGCCAGATCAACACGAGGTCCCCGCCATGTCGTCAACTGTCTTGCCTTCGCACAACCCCGTCCGCGCCGACGAAGAAGAGGAAGGCGGCGAAGGCAACGGTATCCGTGCCGCGATGATGGCCAAGTTCCTCGAAGCGCGCACGGTGATGCTGTTCGGCGGGGTCGACCAGAAGCTGGCCGAGCGTGTTTCGATGCAATTGCTCTATCTCGACCACCTGTCGCACGAGCCGATCAGGCTGATCGTCAATTCGCCGGGCGGCCATGTCGAATCGGGCGATACCATCCACGACCTCGTCGGCTACATCAATTCGCCGGTCGCGATCATCGGCACCGGCTGGGTCGCCAGCATCGCCACGCATATCTTCCTCAGCGTGCCCAGGGAACGGCGTTTCTGCCTGCCGAACACGCGCTTCCTGATCCACCAGCCCTCGGGCGGCGCGGGCGGGCGGGCATCGGACATCGCCATCCAGGCGCAGGAAATCGTCAAGATGCGCGAACGCATCGCCCACAAGATCGCCGACGCCACCGGCCAGACCTTCGACAAGGTAATCAAGGACATCGACCGCGATTTCTGGATGACCACCGAGGAAGCCAGGGAATACGGGATCCTCGGCAATGTGATCCAGCGGGCGAGCGAAGTCAGCTTTTGAAGCGATTCGCGCCGGATGGAATCGCCTGGCGGCCGGGACATCACGGCAGGCAAAGGACAGGCTGGGGCAAAGGACAGGCTGGGATCGCTTCGGTTCGATCGGAACCGGAACGATCCCAGCCGACCAGCGCCTTGATCTGGTAATCGAACGGAAACTCTTGATCGGGCTTGCATTACCGTCCCGCGATGGCAAGCTCGCGCCATGCGCACCCCCCACTTCCTTGCCGTTGCCGGCCTGTTCGCCTTGGCTACCCCTGCCCTGACCACCCCCGCCTTCGCCACCGAGGCGGGCGAGACAGCCGCCGCCCAGGCGGCACGGATCGGCGCCATCGACGACGCCCGCCCGCTCAACGCGGTCATCATACACGATACCGACCCGCGCCCTGAAGCCGAAGCCCTGGCCGAGACAGGCCCCTTGCGCGGTCGCACCGTGCTGGTGAAGGACAATATCGAGACGCGCGAATGGCCGACGACCGCGGGCAGCCTCGCCCTCGCGGCCAATGCCACCGGACGCGACGCTCCGCTGATCGCGCGGATGCGCGCGGCAGGCGGTGTGGTGCTGGGCAAGACCAATCTCAGCGAATGGGCCAATATCCGCGATGACAATTCGACCAGCGGGTGGAGCGCGGTGGGCGGTCTGACCCGCAATCCGCACGCGATCGACCGCAACACCTGCGGATCATCCTCGGGCAGCGGCGCGGCGGTCGCCGCGGGCTTTGCCTGGGCCGCGATCGGGACCGAGACCGATGGGTCGATCACCTGCCCCGCCAGCATCAACGGGATCGTCGGTTTCAAGCCGACGGTGGGCATGGTCAGCCGCACGCATGTGGTGCCGATCAGCGGTTCGCAGGATACCGCCGGACCGATGGCGGCCAGCGTGCATGACGCGGCTTTGCTGCTGACCGCCATCGCGGGAAGCGACCCCGACGATGCCGCGACCGCAGGGGCCGACACGCACACCGCGGACTTCACCGCGGGCCTCGCCACCGCCTCGTTCGCGGGCAAGCGCATCGGGGTGCTCAGGAACCAGATCGGCCCGCGCGCCGATGTCAGGGCGCTGTTCGATGCCGCGATCGAGGACATGCGCCGCGCCGGAGCCGAAATCGTCGAGATCGACTACGAGCCGAAGGACGAGATGTATCGCGGCGAACTCACCGTGCTGCTCTACGAACTGCGCGAGACTATGGACGCGTATCTGGCATCGCTTCCGGGCGAAGGGCTGCCGCGCAGCCTTGCCGACCTGGTCGCCTTCAACAAGACCCACGCCGCAGAGGAGCTACGCTGGTTCGGCCAATCGCTGTTCGAACGGGCACTCGCGACAACCGACGAGGCTGCCTATCGCGAAGCGCGCGCGACCTCGCTCCGCCTTGCCGGGGAAGAGGGGATCGACAGGCTGCTGCGCGAAAATCGCGTCGATGTGCTGGTCGCCCCCACAACCGGCCCGGCATGGACCACCGACCTGGTATTGGGCGATCACTATCCCGGCGGGATCGGTGCCGGATCGCTGGCCGCGATCGCGGGCTATCCACACCTCACCGTGCCGATGGGCCAGGTCGAACGCTTGCCGGTCGGGATCAGCTTCATGGCCGGCAAGTGGGCCGATCATGACCTGCTCAAACTCGGCGCGGCCTATGAACGCGCGCGCAGCGCAACGCTCGCGGTGCCGTCACTCCAGCCGTGGAGCACCGAACCGCGCTAGAGTGCTTGCCGACTTTGATTGCACCAAAGTCCGCACTCCGGATTCTAGTTTTACCGTGATTTCCTGGTCGCCAGATGATTCCATCCGGCTCGAAATCACTCTAAACGAGAAAGCGATCGCGCAGCCGCTGGCGCAGGTCGGGCTCGACCCCGATCACCCGGGTCAGATAGCTATCGAAACCGCCATGGTCGCGCGCCACCTCGGCGTGGAAGGTGTCCAGATATTCGGCGCGCACCTCCAGCAGGTCGCGCACCTGTTCGGCCTCGAGCCTGCGTCCCAGCCGCTGCTCGATCCCCGGCAGCGACTGCCGCACCAGCACGTCGAAGGTCGGGCTCTTGTTGGTCCGCAGAAACTCCTCGCGCTGGTCCTCCTCGCTGACGCCGAGCAGGTGGAGCAGCATGGTCGCGGCGATCCCGGTGCGATCCTTGCCCGCGAAGCAATGCACCAGGCTCGCCCCCTCGCGTTCGGCCAGCACCTTGAGATAGCGCCCGAACATGGCGATCATCGCCGGGTTGTGCGGCATTCGGGTATAGACCGCGATCATCCGCCGATAGGCAAAGTCCGCGGCGCTGGCGCCCGGTTCGACATCCATGTGCGGGGGCGTGCTGGTGGTTTCTCCATCGTGGAACACCACCTCGCCATCCCACCCCCGCACGCGGCGGCAGGGGTGGCGATCACGCTCGGACGCACCGCGCAGGTCGATCACCGTGCGGATATCGAGCGCGGCGATCGCCTTGAGATCACCGTCGGTGGCATCGACGTGCTGGCCCGAACGGAACAGCAGGCCCTTGCGCACGCGCGCCCCGCCCGCGGCCTGCCAGCCGCCATAGTCGCGGAAATTGTGGATGCCCCTTGTCTCGAGGAAAGCGTCGCGAATCATCGCTTGCAAAGTGGCACCTGACATCCGTGGCGGCAATGTGTCCCGCCTTTCCCCGGAGCAAGCAATCACTCGTCGATGCGGTCCTCGGGCCTGGGCTGCAGGATCATCGTTCCGCCTTCGACCCGCATCGATCCCAGCCGGGCCAGCACATTCATCCCGATCACGTTGAAATCGCCGAAGCTCTCGGCAATCGCCGCGTCGGTGCCCGTTGCGCGAATATTGCCCAGGACGAGGCTGTCGATCGTCGCGACATGCGCCTGAACCGTGCCGTTGGCCGTGCCCAGCATGATCGGGATCCCGCCCCGGCGCGGCTCCAGCCCGGCGCGCCCTGCGAGGTCGGTGGAGATCGCGGTCAGCGTTGCGCCGGTGTCGATCATGAAATTCGCCGGCACGCCGTTGACCTCGGCGCGGACCCAATAGTGCCCGTCCGCCCCCAGCGGAATACGCGTTTCATCACCGGTCACGACCTGTTCGGGCAGGCCGATCTGCGGCACGGCAACATCGAAGCGCGGATCGAGCCGCGACAGCTGGAGCACCACGGTCAGCAGGATCAGCCCCAGCGCGGCCGAACTGACGGTCCGCATCGGCCCGCCCCAGGCAGAGCGCCGGGCGATCGCGCTGCCGATCCAGCCGACCGCCATCGCCGCGACGGCCGCGATCAGCAGCTCCGAACGCGGGATGGCGCGAAGAGTCTCGGCAGCGGCGGCAAAGGCAGGTCCGAAATCCATTTTCCACACTATAGGTGCGCCAATGTGGCGCGTCCATGAAGCGAACGGCGATCAGGGCGCCTCGCGATGTTCGGTCGCGCGGGCGAGGATCAGCGAGAAGCGCTGCTCGCCGTCGAGCCAGCGCTCAAGCGGGGTCCAGCCCCCCGCCTGAAGCAGCATATTGGCGCTGCGGCGGGTAAACTTGTGGCTGTTTTCGGTATGGATGGTCTCGCCGGCTTCCATCGAGAAGCGATAGCCCGAGACTTCGAATCCGATCGCCCGGCTGGCGCGCAGGTGCATTTCGATCCTGGCGAAATCATCGTTCCACCGCGCCACATGTTCGAAGGCGTCGAGCGGCAGGGTGCCGCCGAGTTCGCGGTTGATCCGTGCGATCACATTGCGGTTGAAGGCGGCGGTCACGCCCCGCGCATCGTCATAGGCGGCTTCGAGCACGGCGCGGTCCTTGACCAGATCCATGCCGATCAGCAGCATCGGGCATTCGCCCTCGTCTGCGCCCATGGTGGCGCGCATCGAACGCAGCAGGTCGACCGCGGTGCGCGGGACCATGTTGCCGATGGTCGAGCCGGGAAAGAAGCCGAGCTTGGCAAGGTCGGCGACTGCCGTGGGCAAAGCCACCCGGCGCATGAAATCCGCCTCGACCGGGTGGACCGGCAGACCGGGGAACTTCGCCGCCAGCGCACCAGCGGATTCGCGCAGGAAATCGCCCGATATATCGAGCGGGACATAGGCCGAAGGCGCAATGCACTCGAGCAGCAGCGGCGTCTTGACCGAGCTGCCCGAACCGAATTCGATCACCGCCCTGCCCGCGCCGATCAGCCCGGCGAATTCGGCGCCGCGCGCGCGCAGGATCTCGGTTTCGGCGCGCGTGGGATAATATTCGTCGAGCGCGGTGATCGCCTCGAACAGCTGCGATCCCGCTTCGTCGTAGAACCATCGGGCAGGGATCGCCTTTTGCGGCTGACGCAGGCCCTTGAGCACGTCGGCCCGGAACGCCCGGTCGACCCCATCCTCGTCGAGATCGACGAGCGCGATACCGCGATCGGCTGCCATCACAGATCCTTTGCCAGCCTTAGGCCGGTGAATTGCCAGCGCTGGTGGGGGTAGAAGAAATTGCGGTAGGAGGCGCGCGAATGGCCGCGCGGGGTGGCACAGCTGGCGCCGCGCAGCACGATCTGCCCGCTCATGAACTTGCCATTGTATTCGCCAACCGCACCCTCGGCCGCCCTGAACCGCGGATAGGGCAGATAGGCCGATCTTGTGTATTGCCAGCCGTCCCCGAACAGGCCCGCACTGCCGCACGGCAGCGGCGGTGCCGCGACATCGAGCTGGTTGCCCGCAGCGGGATCGTGCGCAAGTGCATCGCCTTCCTGTCCTCGCGCGATCGCTTCCCATTCGAATTCGGTCGGCAGGCGGCACCCGGCCCAGCTGGCAAAGGCATCGGCTTCGTAGAACGAGATATGCGTGACCGGCGCATCGGGATCGCGCGCGCGCCATCCGCTGTGGGTGAAATGCTCGCCCTCGCTCCAGTACAGCGGAGCGCCGATGCCCTCGCGCTTGACCCATGCCCAGCCATCGGAAAGCCACAGGCTGGCGGTGCGATAACCCCCAGCCGCGATGAATTCGGCCCATTCGCGGTTGGTCACCAGCCGTGCCGACAGCGCGAAGGATTCGAGCAGCACGCGATGCGCGGGGCCTTCATTGTCGAAGGCGAAGCCGTCTGCCTGATGGCCGATCCGCGCCACGCCGCCGGGATGCGCATGCCACCCGTCGCCCTGCGGTTGCGCGGCAGGTGCGGGCGTGTCCCACATCGCCGGGCCAAGCGGGTTCTGGAACAGCGCGTGCTTGATATCGGTGAGCAGCAATTCCTGGTGCTGCTGCTCATGCGCCAGGCCGAGTTCGATCAGCGGCGCCAGATCCTCGCGTTCGAGCAGCGGCGCGATCGCCGCATCGACGTGCATCCGCCAGTCGATGATTTCGGCCATGGTCGGACGCGACAGCATCCCGCGCGAAAAGCGCGCGATCCGGGCACCTTCGGCCTCGTAATAGGAATTGAACACGAAGGGCCAGCGTTCGTCGAACAGGCGATAACCCGGCAAATGGTCGCGCAGCAGGAAGCTTTCCCAGAACCAGGTGACATGCGCCAGATGCCACTTGGCGGGCGAGGCGTCCTCCATCGACTGGATCGTCGCATCGCCCTCGCCCAGCGGCGCGGCCAGCGCCTCGGTCAAGGCGCGCACACGCGCATAGCTCGTCGCAAGCGACCCGCTGTCGGTGCCGGGAACTGGCTCGGGCCGGGGCATTGCGCTCTCTCTCGTTCGGCGGTTGCCAGACCGCGGCAACCACCTGCCATAATGGTGCGTTTCGGTGTCCGAATAAAGACTTCGCCGAAAATGATGCGCGGTTACAAGCAAGCCGGACGGTCGCGCCCAGAGTGATTTCGAGCCGGATGGTTCCATCCGGCGGCCCGGAAATCACGGCAGACGAAAGATAAACCGGAGCGGTTCCGGTTCGATCAGGACCGGAACCACTCTAGGTGTTCGGTCCCATTACCCTAGGCCGCGCGGGCAATGCGGTTTCGGCCGTTGCGCTTCGCTTCATAGAGTGCATCGTCGGCCCGGGCGAACAGCAAGAGGCTGGTATCATAAGGCTCGAGCATGGCCTGGCCGATGCTCACGGTAACCTGGGGAATGGCCGCCGATGCCGTACCCACCTCGATTGCCAGACGGAGCCGCTCCGCCGCGCCGGCGGTGGCATGGGAACTGGCGCCGGGCAGGATGATCATGAACTCCTCGCCGCCGACGCGGGCAGCCAGTTGTTCCTGCCGCACGCACCGCATCGCAATGCGGCCGACCTCGGCCAGCACGCTGTCGCCAACCGCATGCCCGTGGGTGTCGTTGATCGCCTTGAAGTGGTCGACGTCAAGCACCAGCAGGCCGAGCGGTTCGCCCGCCGTGCGCGCGGCAACAATCGCCCGGTCGAGCGCCGCCATCGCCGAGCGCCGGTTGGCAAGCCCGGTCAACTGGTCGGTATGGGCCATCCGCAGTGCCTCGTCCGCCTCGCGTCGGGCGGCATGGCTTGCCTCTTCGGCGCGAGCCACGCGCAAATAGGTTTCGGTCACGTCCCGAACGACCATGAAGAGCTGCTCGCGAATGCCGCCAGGACCGAAGACATTGCACGCGCGCGCATGCAGGATGCGGGTGCCAAGCTTCGGGCTTTCGAAACCGAACTCGATATGGAAGGCTTCGCGGTCCTCCCGATGCGAGGCCAGCATGATTTCAAGCTGGGCCAACCCTTCGGGCAGCAGTTCGGCGAGCAACGCCTGCGTCGGGCGAATCTCTTGGGGCAGGCCGAGGATATGGCACATGCCTTCCGACCAGCGATGGCAACCGGTTTCCAGTTCGATGCACCAGCGGCCGACACCGGCGAGCTCTTCCGCCAGCGCGATTTCCGTCCCTCCGCAATCGCGCGAGTTCGCGTTCCGTTCGAGCCGAGCGGACAGGCGGAAATGCCGCAGCAGCAGTCCGAGCAGCGGCAGGACTGTAGCCGCGATGAGCCAGCGCTCGATGAAATGCGTGCGCCCGCTGACCAGCATGACGGCCGGCACCGCGACCACCGCCCAGCTCACCAGTACCAGCACGGCATCGACCCATCTTGCGCGCATGCGCCCTTCCTTTCGCAGGAAGGCGCCTAGCATCCGAATGGCTAGGACTGTCGAAAGCCCGGCTAGGTGACAATCCCTAGGGTCAGGCCATCAGGCAGCGTCGGCGCGGCGGACCGCTTGTTCCGCGTTGAGCATTTCGGCGATGAGGAAGGCGAGTTCGAGCGATTGCGCCGCGTTGAGCCGCGGATCGCAATGCGTGTGGTAACGGTCGGCCAGCGCCTCGTGGCTGATCGCCACCGCACCGCCGATGCATTCGGTGACGTCCTGCCCGGTCATCTCGACATGCACGCCGCCCGCATGGGTGCCTTCGGCGCGGTGCACGGCGAAGAAGCCGCGCACTTCGTTGAGGATGCGGTCGAACGGCCTGGTCTTGTAACCGCTGTTCGACTTGATGACGTTGCCGTGCATCGGATCGCAGCTCCACACCACCGGATGCCCTTCGCGCTTGACCGCGCGCACCAGCGGCGGCAGCCCGCCTTCGACCTTGTCGTCGCCGAACCGGGCGATCAGCACGATCCGCCCCGCCTCGCGCGCCGGGTTGAGCGTGTCGAGCAGCCTGAGCAGGACGTCGGGATCGAGGCTGGGACCGCACTTGATCCCCAGCGGGTTGCCGATCCCGCGGCAGAATTCGACATGCGCGCTGCCGTCGAAGCGCGTGCGATCGCCGATCCACACCATATGCGCGCTGGTATCGTACCAGTCGCCCGTCAGGCTGTCGCGGCGGGTCAGCGCCTGCTCATAAGGCAGCAGCAGCGCTTCGTGGCTGGTGTAGAAACTGGTTCCGCGCAATTGCGGCAGCGTTTCCGGGCTGATCCCGCAGGCTTCCATGAAGTCGAGCGCTTCGCCGATCCGGTCGGCAACGTCGCTGAACCTGTCGGCCCAGGGGCTGCGTCCCATGAAGTCGAGCGTCCACTGGTGGACCTGCCGCAGATTGGCGTAACCGCCATTGGCGAAGGCGCGCAGCAGGTTGAGCGTGGCGGCTGCCTGCGAATAGGCGCGCACCATGCGCGCCGGATCGGGGATGCGCTGGCCGGCCGTAAATTCGATCCCGTTGATGTTGTCGCCAAGGTAGCTGGGCAGCGTGACATCGCCCTGCGTCTCGGTCGGCGAGCTGCGCGGCTTGGCGAACTGGCCGGCCATCCGCCCGACCTTCACCACCGGCTTCTTGCCGGCGAAGGTCATCACCACCGCCATCTGCAGCAGCACGCGGAAAGTATCGCGGATGTTGTTGGGATGGAATTCGGCGAAGCTTTCGGCGCAATCGCCGCCTTGCAGCAGGAAGGCCCGGCCCTCCGCGACCTCGGCGAAATCAGCCTTGAGCGCGCGCGCCTCGCCCGCGAAAACCAGCGGAGGATGCGTCGCCAGCGTCGATGTGGCGGCGTCGAGCGCGGCCGCGTCGGGATATTCGGGCAAGTGCCTTGCCTCGAACCCCTGCCAGCTATCCGGTGCCCAATTCGTCGCCATCGTCATGTCCAGTTGCGGCGCCGCCAATGGCGCCAATTTGCCCGCCTACCGCAGACGAGCGGGCCTTGTGGAGCAAGCAGCTTTTGCTTGGCCAGCGCAAAAAGCCGATTGCAGTATGCGGTTCAGCGCCCCGACTGGGCCGGGCTGGCGACGACCCTGGTCGCCAGCTGCTGCCCTTCGGGGATCACCGCCATGCGCCATCCCGGCTTTCCGCCGAAATACTTCTGCGCCAGCGCCTGCATCCGTTCGGGCGTGGTTACCGTCAGGTCGTTGAGCAGCGAGCGCAGCAGCCCGATCCGCCGCGGGTCCTGGGTCGAACCTTCGATCTGGTAGAGCCAGAACAGGTTCCCGGTGGAAACGCGGTTGACGTATTGCAGCAGCGGTTCGGTCACGCGCTTGAGCTCGTCCTCGCCGGGCGGTGCCGCAACGAGATCGCGCGCGATGGTGTCGGCCGCTTCGAAAAAGGCGGGCACGTCCTGTGGGCGCAATTGGGCGAAAGCGCTGATCCGCCCGCCGCTGGCCACATCGGTCGGCCAGGTGCTGTTGACCACCGGGGCATAGCTCGATCCCGCCCGCTCGCGCATCGCATCGAACAGGCGGTTGTTGAACACCTGCGTGAGGATCTCGAGCTGGCGCGATTCGGGCAGGCCCTCGATACCGGCCCCGCTGGGCCAGGCGATGACCGCGGCGGCCTGATTGGCGTCACCCTTGTGATGCTCGATCACCGTTGCGCCCGGTTCGGGGAAGCCGAAGCCGGCATTGGCGGCCATGTCCGGGGCCGGATCGCGCGAGGCGATCGCGCCAAAGGTCCGGGTCAGCGCGGCAATCCCCTCTTCGCGGTCGAAATCGCCGAACACCAGCACTTCGACCGGCCCCTGACGCAGCAGCGGTTCCCACACATTGCGGAACCCTTCGGGGGTGACCGTGTCGAGCGCTGCCGGATCGGGCGTGCGGAAACGCGGATCGCTGTCGCGCAGCAAATATTCGAGATCGCGGTTGATCACGCCCGCCGGGTTCGCGCCATAGGCGCTGTAGGACAGCTTCGCCGCCGCCAGCGCGCGCTGCAACGGCGCCGCATCCCAGCGCGGCATCTGCAGCTTGGCGGCGAACAGATAGAGCTGGTCCGCCAGGTCCTGACGCCGCGTCTGCGCAGAGAAGGTGAAGTTCCCGTCGGTGATGGCGAAGTCGAAACCCATCCGCCGTCCGGTGGAAATGCGATCGAGCTCTTCCTGCCCCAGTTCGCCCACGCCCGAACTGACCAGCGCCACCTGGCCAAGCGCGGCATAGGCCGCATCCTTGGGCCCGATCGCACGCCAGCCGGCACCGAAGCGCACCTTGACCGCCACCCGGCCAGGCTCCGCATCATTGGCCCACAGGATCGCGCGCACCCCGTTGGCGAAATCGACCCGTTCGATGTCGAGCACGCCCAGCGCGCCCTGCTGCACGATCGCGCCCGGTTCGCCGACAGGCGGCAGGTCTGCAAACGAGATCGTCTGTGCCGCCAGGCGGGCATCCTCGGCAGCCTTGACCGGAGCGGCGAGCGCGGCGCGCAGTTCCGCCTTATTCGCCTCGCCCGCCTCGGGCGTCACATAGGCGGCGCGGATCACCGCGCCTTCGAAGAGCTTGCGCGTATGTTCGAGCAACAGTTCGGGAGTGACCGCCTGCTTCATCGAATCGAACACGGTCAGCACCGTTTCGGGCGCAGCGACCGCTTCGCGTATGTCGACCGCGTTGACGATATCGTCGGCCAGCTGCGCACCGGCCATCACCCGGCGCTGTTCGACCGAACTGGCGAAGGCCACCCCGAATTCCGCCAGCTCGCGGTCGATCTCCTCGCGCGAGGGCGGGTTGGCGAGCGCGTCGGCGATTACCGCCCTGACGTCGGCAAGCGCGCCCTTCCAGTCTTCGGTCAGCGGCGCGAATGCGACGAAGGTCGCATCGGTCGAACGGCTGACGTCGTCCTGTTGGACCTGTGCATAGAGGTAGCTTCCACCGGCCCGCGCGCGCGCTTCGAGCCGGCGGTTGATCAGCGCCTGCGCCAGGCTGTCGCGCAGCAGGCCCTCGTTATAGGCGATGGTGTCCTGCACCGGTCGCCAGGGGCGCATGATGGCATAGCTGAAGCTGCGCGGAAGGCCGGGTTCGACGATCGCCGCAACCTCGCCAACGGGATTGGCCGGATCGCCGCCCGCGGGCGCCTTCGGGTCGCCGAAATCGGGGGCCGGGGTTGCCGGACCCTTGCCCTGCCAGTCACCAAACCAGCGTTCGACCTCGGCGGCCAGCTGCACCGGGTCGATATCGCCAACCACCACGATCACGGTATTTTCCGGTCGATACCAGCGCCGGTAGAAAGCGCCGACCGACTTGCCGGTGGCCGCGCCAAGCGTCGCTTCGGTCCCGATCGGCACCCGCGTCGCCAGCCGCTGCCCGGCAAACAGGGTCTCGCGCGAGGCGTTGGCCGCGCGTTCCTGCGGCCCCCCGCGTTCGCGCTTCTCGGCCAGCACGATCGGCACTTCGGCCTTCACATTGGCGTCGGACAGCACCGGCGCGCGGACCATGCCGGACAGCAGCTTCATGCTCTCGGCCAGCTTGGCCGGATCGATATTGGGAAGGTCGAGCTTGTAGACCGTCTGGGTCGGGCTGGTTTCGGCATTGGTGTCGCTGCCGAAGGTCGCGCCCAGCCGTTGCCAGGTCGGGATTGCCGCCGCCTGGCCGAGATACCGGCTTTCACGGAAGAGGAGATGTTCGAGCAGGTGGGCATAGCCAAGTTCGCTCTCCGCCTCGTACAGCGAACCGGCGTCGATCCTTGCCCGGATCGAGACCTGGCCTGGCGGAACCCCGTTCCTGCGCACCGCATAGCGCACCCCGTTGGGCAGCCTGCCGAAGGTCCATTCCCCGTCGCGCGGAACATCGCTGCCTTCGTAGATCCACGGAGTGCCGCCTTCGGGCGTCGTGTAGCGGGGCGCCGGTGGAACCGGGTCCTGCGCAAGGATCGCCTGCGGGGCGAGCAAGGCAAGCGGGAGAACGAGTGCGAGGCGCCGGACGGCGCGCGGAAGGACAGTCATGGCGAGCGATATAGGGCGCCATGAAGTGAAGGGACAGTGAACATTGGAGAAATGCTTCTTTGCTTGTCGCGCGGGCCGCCACTTCCTACATCGACATCATGTTCATCGAGACCGAAACCACGCCCAACCCGGCGAGCCTGAAGTTCCTCCCCGGCCGCGCGGTCATGGCAAGCGGCACCCGCGAACTTGCCAGCCCCGAAGCGGCCGAGGCGAGTCCGCTGGCGCAGGCGATCTTCGATACCGGCGAGGTAACCAACGTCTTCTTCGGCAGCGATTTCATCAGCGTGACGATCGCCCCCGGCGCCAGCTGGAGCGATGTCAAGCCGCAGGTCCTTGCGATCCTGCTCGACCATTTCGTCTCGCAGGCCCCGTTGTTCGCGGGCGGAACTGCGGCCGGCATCGTGGTCCCCGGCGAGGGCGAAGACCTGCTGGTCGAGGAACGCGAAGAAGACGCCGACATCGTCGCGCAGATCCACGACCTGCTCGAAACCCGCGTGCGCCCGGCGGTTGCGGGCGACGGAGGAGATATCCAGTATCGCGGCTTTCGCGACGGGGTGGTCTACCTGCAAATGCAGGGCGCCTGTTCGGGGTGCCCGTCCTCCACCGCGACGCTCAAGCACGGCATCGAGGGACTGCTCAAGCACTATGTCCCCGAAGTGACCGAAGTCCGCGCCGCCTGACCACTCCCGCGTTTCGAGGACCGCATGACCAGGCAATATCACGATCGGGTGCTGGGCGCCGACGCGCTGGACCAGCTGTTCAACGAAGCCCGCAGCTATAATGGCTGGCTGGACAAGCCGGTGAGCGACGAACAGCTTCGTGCGATCTGGGACCTGGCGAAGATGGGGCCGACATCGGCCAACATGCAACCGGTGCGGATCGTGTGGGTCAGGTCTGCCGGGGCCAGGCGGATGCTGGCCGACCTGGTATCGGAAGGCAATCAGGCCAAGGTCCTCGCAGCCCCGGTGACGGCCATCATCGGTTACGACATCGATTTTCACGAGCAGCTGCCATGGCTGTTCCCGCACACCGATGCGAAAAGCTGGTTCGCAGGCGATGAGGCGCTGCGCCAGGAAGGCGCGTTCCGCAACTCTTCGCTCCAGGGTGCCTATCTCATGTTCGCCGCGCGCGCACTGGGCCTCGATTGCGGGCCGATGTCCGGCTTCGACAATGCCGCGGTCGACAAGGCCTTCTTCGCCGACCAGCCGCGCCATCGCAGCAATTTCATCTGTTCGATCGGCTATGGCGACCCGGCGAGCATCTTCGATCGCAGCCCGCGCCCCGATTTTGATCGCTTCAACCGCATCGCCTGACTTGAAGCGCGCCGCCGCCTGAGGCAGGGCGCGCGTATGCGCATTCTCGCGATAGAGACCGCGACCGAAGCCTGTTCGGTCGCGCTGTTCGACGGCACGGCCCTGCTCGACGCGCGGCACGAGGTGCTGGGCCGCGGCCATGCCGAACGGCTGGTGCCGATGATCGCGGAACTGCCCGGCAAGGGGCGCGCGGGGGAAATCCGCGTCTCGCTGGGCCCCGGGAGCTTTACCGGGGTGCGGATTGGCCTGGCCGTGGCCAGGGCGCTGGGCATCGCATGGCAGGCGAAGGTGGTCGGCTATCCCACGCTGGCGCTGGTCGCGGCGCAGGCGGGCAAGGCCGTCACCGTGTGCATGAACGGCGGCCATGGCGAATGGTTCGTGCAGAACTTCACGGCAGACGGTTCGCCCGAGACCGAGGCCCGCTCACTGCCCCCCCAGACCGCGGCTGGCGGCACCCGCCACACGATCATCGCCGGAAACCGGGCACAAGAGCTCGCCGCGATGCTGGGCGGCGATCGTGTGGCGCGCGACCTGCTTCCCTGTGCGGCCGATGCGCTGCGCCTGTCGCCTTCTCACCTCACCTCGAACCTGACCCCGCTATACGGTCGCCCGCCCGACGCCAGTCGATCAGGCGCATGAACGAACTCGACCAGCTCATGGCGGTGATGGAGGCAGCCTTCGACCCGCAGTGGCGCGAAGCCTGGACGCGCAGCCAGGTGGCAAGCTCGCTGGCCCTGCCGCACACCTATGCCCTGCTGGTCGACCAATCGGGCGAACCGCTGGAGGATGGCGGCGTCGCGGCAGGCTTCGTCCTGGCCCGGCGCGCACCCGGCGAAGAGGAACTGCTGCTGATCGGCGTCAGGCCCGAGGCGCGCCGACGCGGCGTCGGCAGGCGCCTGCTCGAATTCTTTTTCGACACCGCGCGCAGCAATGGTGCCGACAGCGTGTTTCTCGAGATGCGATCCAACAACCCGGCGGCCAGCCTTTATCGCGCATGTGGTTTCGAGCCGATCGGCCGCCGCAGCGCCTATTACCGGACAATCGACGGCGCATCGCTGGATGCCATCACATTCGGCAAAAAGTTGTAAGAACGCGCCAGAAAAATTGTAAATCCGCTCGCCACAGTCATGTGGATTACTGGCTTTACGAACTCTTGTCGATTTTATACAATCGGCGGCGTTTAGGGTTACACCCATGACAAATGAGCTGAAGAAGGAGAACACCCCGATGGAGATTTTGGAGGCCGACATGGCCGAAACGCTGATTACCTTGACGTCGGACATCGTTGCCGCGCATGTCAGCAACAACAATGTTGCAGTTGATGAAGTTTCGACGTTGATTTCAGCCGTCTATGGCGCACTTGCCGGTCTTGGCTGCAATGCTCCCTCGCCCGTCGCAGCACCCGAGCCCGCCGTTTCTGTGCGATCTTCCATCAAGAAGGACCACGTGATCTGCCTCGACTGCGGCAAGAAGATGAAGATGCTGAAACGGCACCTTTCGACAGAACACGGCATGACCCCCGACGAATATCGGGCGCGCTGGAATCTTGGCTCGGACTATCCGATGGTTGCTCCGGACTATGCCGCGACCCGTCGTGATCTTGCCGTCAAGATCGGCCTTGGCCGAAAGCCCGGGCAAAAGCGCGGCCGCAGGAAAAAGGTTGCATAAGAGCCCATTGGTTCGCCTCACTGGTTCACCCCACTGGTTCGCCTTGAGGAAGACGCCCCGTCCCGATATGGGTACGGGGCGTTTTCATTCGGGAAGCTCACTTGCACCAGAAAATCGACCTCGAACAGCTTTGCACCGACAAGGGCCTGCGCATCACCGAACAGCGCCGGGTCATCGCTCGCGTCCTGTCGGAAAGCGAAGACCATCCCGATGTCGAACTGCTGCACTCAAGGGCAAACAAGATCGATCCGGGCATTTCGATCGCCACCGTCTATCGCACCGTGCGCCTGTTCGAAGAGGCGGGGATTCTCGACCGGCACGATTTCGGTGACGGGCGCGCGCGGTACGAAGCCGCCCCCGAAGCCCACCACGACCACCTGATCGACGTCGAAACCGGCAAGGTCATCGAATTCGTCGATCCGGAGGTCGAAGCGCTGCAGAAGCAGATCGCCGAAAAACTCGGTTACCGTCTCGTCGACCATCGGCTCGAGCTCTATGGCGTCCGCCTCGACCGCGAAGGCTGAACGCCGCCGCGCGCGCTATTCCGAACAGCGCCTTGCCGCCGCGCGTGGCGAACCGACCCGATTGTCGCCGGCTGGATGGGTGCGCTTCTGGTTGCGCGTGCTGGCGATCCTGGCCCTCCTGTTCGCCGCGGTGCCGCTGCATTACCTCTATCGCGTCTTCGCCTATGGCTCGCCGTTCCCGATGTGGTTCCTGCGCTGCGCCGCATGGCTGATCGGCGCGCGGGTCGAGAAGATCGGTACGCCGCTGCGGCGCGACGTCGTCTTCATCGCCAACCACGTCTCGTGGATCGACATTCTCGCGCTGGCGGGGGCCAGCGGCACGGCCTTCGTCGCCAAGCAGGAATTGTCCCAAGTCCCGGTGATCGGCTGGCTGTGCCGGCTCAACCGCACGGTCTTCGTCAAGCGCGAGAACCGCCTGGGCGTGGCCGAACAGATCAATGCGCTGAAAGAGGCGCTGGCCGACAACTGGTCGGTCACGGTCTTCCCCGAAGGGACAACCACCGACGGGCAATCGCTGCTGCCGTTCAAATCCTCGATGCTCTCGGTGCTCGAACCGCCGCCGCCCGGCGTGCTCGTCCAGCCGGTGATGCTCGACTATGGCGCCGTGGCGGAATTCGTCGGATGGATCGGCGAGGAAAGCGGGATCAACAACGCCAGGCGGGTCTTCGCCCGCCGGGGCAGCTTTTCGCTGCGAATCACCTTCCTCGAACCGTTCAGCCCCGTCGAGCATCGGGGGCGCAAGGCCATTGCGGCCAAGGCACGCGCGGAAATCGAAGCTGCGCTGGTCACCGCGCTGGGCAAGCCGCTGCGCCACTTCGAGCATATCGTCCCGGCGGTCCGCTACGAACCACCGCCGCCCGCGCCTTAGAGTGATTTCGAGCCGGATGATTCCATCCGGCTCGAAATCACTCAAAGACCGGCGCCGACCAGCCAGTCGTGGAACAGCCGCACCGGCCGTTCCTCCAGCGCGGTCGGCTTGCACACGAACCAGTAGCTATAGGGGCTTTCGACCTCGACTTCGAAGACCTGCGCAAGGCGCGTATCGTGCGCGCGACGCGTGTGGTCATCATGCATGATCGCAATGCCCAGCCCCTGCGCGGCCGCCTCGAGCATGATCTGCCCCGAATCGAAATGATCGATCGCTGCCGGTTCGAGGTCGGACATGTCGATCCCGGCCTTCCATGCGGAAAAACTCTCGGGCAACTCGTTGTGGATCAGGAAGGTCTGCCTGGCGAGCGTCTCGCGGCTCGGGGTTTCGCCCAGCTTCTCCCGCAGCTCGCGGCTGCAGATCGCATGGACCTTGTTATAGTCGAGCCGCACCGCATGGAGCCCGCGCTCGGGCCCGCGCGACAGGATGATCGCCGCGTCGAGCACGTCGCCCACCCGGTCTTCGAGATGCGGTCCGGTGTCGATGTCGATGTGCAGCAAGGGATGGCGCACGCGCAGTTCGCCGAGACGCGGAAACAACCGTTGCGTGCCGAACAGCGGAAGCACGCCGAGACGCAGGCGCAACAACGAAATATTGGCCGATTGGCTCTCCACCGCCCGAGCAAGCGATTCGAGGTGCGGGTTGACCGCTTCGTAGAAAGCGTGCCCGTCATCGGTCAGTTGCATCGCCTGGCGCGCACGGGTGAACAGCTTCTTGCCGACGAATTCCTCGAGATTCCCGATCCGCCGCGACAGCGCGGACGGACTCAGCGCGAGTTCGTCGGCGGCCGCGCGGGCCGAGCCGAGCCGAACCGTGCGCACGAACGCCTCGAGCGCCCGCAAGGGGGGGAGTCTCCGGATAGCCATGTCCGTTGCACGCTATGGGCGCAAAATGCTCATGTCGAGCGTGAATGTGCGAATTACTGCAACAATCGGCTCAGGCGCCCCCGACCAGTTTTGCCGGGGCGTGCAAGCGCAGCCTGGTGACATGCGTTTCATCGCCGCCGGTAATCTCGATGCGCCAGCCGCTGGGGTGTTCGACCACGGCACCGACCTGCGGCACCTGCTCGGCAAGCACGAAGGCAAGCCCGCCCAGCGTATCGACCGATTCCTCGACCTCGGCGAGCGCGGGATCCACCCGTTCGGCAACATCGTCGAGTTCGGCGCGCGCGTCGCAGTCCCACATGCCCTCGCCCAGCGGCACGATCCATTCCTCGGGCGCGTCGTCGTGCTCGTCCTCGATCTCGCCGACGATTTCCTCGACCAGATCCTCGATGGTGATGAGCCCGTCGGTGCCCGAGAATTCATCGACCACGATCGCCAGGTGAACACGCTGCTGGCGCATGTCCGCCAGCACGTCGAGCACGTTGCGCGTCTGCGGGACATAGAGCGGCTGGCGCATCAGCACCGTCCAGTCGGCAGGCGGGTCCTCGCGCCGCGCGAGGAAGGGGAAGATGTCCTTGAGGTGGATCATGCCGATCACGTCGTCGAGCTGGTCGCGATAGACCGGCATGCGCGAATGGCCGTGCTCGGCAAAGGTCTCGACCAGTTCGTCCCAGCTGGCGTCGGCCCGGATCGCGACAATCTCGCCACGCGGCACCGCGACGTCATCGGCGTCATGTTCGGAGAAATGCAGCAGGTTGCGCAGCATCTGCCGCTCGACCGGCGACAGGTCGCCACCGCCGCCGGCCTGAGGCGCGGCAACGCCGTTCCCACCTTCATGCTCGTCGATCGCCTCTTCCAGCTGGGCGCGCAGCGAGCGCTCGCCGTGGTCGGGATCGAAGAATTTGCGGACTGCGAGCCACAGCCCGCTCCTACTGTCCGCGTCTCCCGCGGGTGATGGCGAATCGGGCATGGCCCTAACGATCGGCTCCTGTCAGTTGCGGTCCCCATATGGGTCGGCGATGCCCAGTTTTGCAAGCGCCGCGATTTCCAGCGCCTCCATCGCCTCGGCCTGCTCGTCGCTGCCGACATGGTCGTGCCCCGCCAGATGGAGCAGGCCGTGGACGATCAGATGCGCGGCGTGATCGGCCAGCGCGATGCCCTTGTCACCGGCTTCGCGCGCGCAGGTTTCGAACGCCAGTGCGAGATCACCCAGCATTTCGGGCGGACCGTCTGATGCAAGCGCCACAAGTTCCTCGCGCCCGAGCATCGGAAAGGAGAGCACATTGGTCGGCTTGTCCTTGCCACGCCATTCGCGGTTGAGCGCGTGGACCTCGGCATCGCTGGTGAACAGGACGCTGACAGCAAGACGCGGATTGGCGAGCGCGGGCTCGGCTTGGGCGCAGCAAGCGGCGGCGCGCTCCGCCAGCGCCTCCCATTCGCCGGTGGGCCAGGCCTCTATGTCGATATCGAGCTGCATGACGAACTCCCGATGAGGCGTCTCCGTCGAGTTGAAATGGGTTCCGAAGCCACCCGTTGCCAGGAGAACGAGATCAGGGTCGTTTCGCTGCAACTCAACCGCGGCCTCAATCCGTCGGAGCGAGATGGAGGACAGTTTTCCGTCGTTCTCATTCGGTGCACCGAGAATAAAAACGAGCTTTGACATCGTCGATGATCTATCATGCCAGGATGCACCCGTCATCCCCGCACCGATTACTAATGGCCGTATTCAATCCTTGAGCAGTTCGGCTAGCTCTTCACCGAAATGCTTCATGATTGAGGCCGCCAACATATCCTTGCTTACGTTACCGGTGGTCGCGGTGATCTCGGCCATCCATCGGCGAACCCTATCCGCACCGTGACGTTCTTCAAGCCCTTCGAATATCAGCAAAGACGCAGCATATCGTTCAAGAGTTCTAGACTCATCGGATTCGAAATCGTCGAGGGTGAACCTGAACGGCACATTCGGGATGTAGGCAGGGTCGGCCTCCATCTTCGCCCGGTCTTCAGGTGACACTTGGCGTAGCATTGCCTCGCGCTTGATTCGCCGATCACCCCAATCTGCAAGCTTGGCAGGCATTGCTGTCAGATCGACACGCGACAGGGTTTCCTCGCGCTTCGATTGACCGATCTGCGGATCGAGCAGTGTGGTAATCCTGAGCCCGGCCCAGGTGGCATGACCCTCCAAAACCCAAAGCGGCAGCTTGGCGCGATTTCGGCTCTGATAGTCGTGCACCTGTTCGTGAGGCATGGTTTCCAAGACCATCGCATGAGGCCTATACCATCGTGGCGCCGCCGGATCGGTAGAGATGATCCAGCGCGCCTTGACACCCGAGTTTTTCGAAGGGACGTAATCTTGGTCGCTGGTGAAGATGACCGAATACCACTGTGCAGCTTCGCGCTCATCACGCAATTCAGCCGCCAACAAATCTAGCTGAGTGCCAAGGCAACTGGAATATTGGCGCGCGGTGGCCTCAGAAGGTGGATCAAAATAGACGTGCATGAAGGCACCTCTCCGCGCGGTCACTCGGAGCATCTTGAGGTCAGGTTCGTCCGAGGAAACCTCTTCTACCTGAACCCCTGATACTACGGGCGAGGCGCCTTGGCTTGCAGCGCATTCAGCCATCGTCGCCTTGGCCTGCGCCGGCAGCATCAGAACAGCGACAAGCAAGAGAGCGGCGCGAGCCATGCAGACACTCCCATCAGTTGCCCGGTTGCTGTATGTAAAAAACTTTGAACTGTCAACGACTTAAATGGGGCCGTGAACGGGGTTTCCGCCTTCTGGCACCACATGCCTCAAAACCGGCCTCACCAGCCTCCTTACTCCGCCTTGCCCTCATACGCTTCGACGATCCGCCCCACGATCGGGTGGCGGACCACGTCGGCAACGCTGAAGCGGATCGTGCCGAAACCTTCGATACCCTCCAGCTTCTCGACCGCGTCGGCCAGGCCGCTCATGCGGTCGCCGCCGGGGATGTCGACCTGCTTCGGATCGCCGCACACCACCATCCGGCTGTTCTGGCCGAAGCGGGTGAGGAACATCTTCATCTGTTCGCGCGTGGTGTTCTGTGCCTCGTCGAGGATGACGAAGGCATCGGCCAGCGTGCGCCCGCGCATGAAGGCGATCGGCGCGATCTCGATCTCGCCGCTGGCCAGCCGCCGCTCGACCTGTTCGGGCGGCATGCAGTCATAGAGCGCATCGTAGAGCGGGCGCAGATAGGGATCGACCTTGTCCTTCATGTCGCCGGGCAGGAAGCCCAGCTTCTCGCCCGCCTCGACCGCGGGGCGCGAAAGGATCAGCCGCTGCACGCTGCCGGTGATGAGCTGCGCCACTGCCTGCGCCACCGCCAGATAGGTCTTGCCCGTTCCCGCCGGGCCGAGCGCGAAGATGATGTCGTCGCGCACCAGGCTGCGCATGTATTCGACCTGCATCGCGCTCCTCGGCACGATGGTCTTGCGCCGGGTGCGGATCATGATCGGCGGGCTGTCGAGGCTGCCCGAGATGATCCCTTCCAGCGTCGGCTCGTTCGACATGGCGATGACCGATTCGATCGTGCCCGCGTCGAGATCCTGCCCCATCGCCAGCCGATCGTACATCGCCTTGAGCACATCGCGGGCGCGGGCCACGCTGTCTTCGGGCCCCTCGATATGCAGCTGGTTGCCGCGCGCCGAGATGAACACGCCGAGCCGGTTTTCGACCTGCACCAGATTGGCGTCGAACTGACCGAAGAGCGCGCCGAGCAGGCTCTGGTTGTCGAAGCTGATATCCAGCTGCGCGCGGCGGATTTCGCGCTGTGGACTGGGCGGCGGTGCGAAGGCGGGATGCGCCTCCCGGGCAGGTTTGCGGGCCATGGGCTCCTTTCTTGCGTGCGATTCGGAGTCTAGGCCTCAACGCATGGGAGGCAAGGATTGCGCCGCATCGCGATGGTGGAAAGTCACGCAGCCGTAATCACGCCGCCACCCTCTCGCGCAATTTGCCCGCGAGCGAGTTGGGGCCCGCTTCGACCAGCTCCACCGCGACGAGATCGCCGATCGCGACATCGCCCCCGGCTTGGTTGGCGAACCACACGCTCTGCAGCCAGGGCGACTTGCCGAGCCATTGGCCGGGATGCTTGCCCTTGCGTTCGACGAGGACCTCGCAGCTCCGCCCCACGCTCGCCTGGTTGAAGGCCAGCTGATCGCGGTTGAGCGCGGCCTGCAGGCGCTGGAGCCGATCGTCCATGACCTCTTTCGCGATCTGCCCGTCCATCGCCGCGGCGGGGGTGCCCGGGCGCGGGCTGTATTTGAAGCTGAACGCCTGCGCATAGCCGACCGCGTCGACCAGCCTCAGCGTCTCCTCGAACTCGGCCTCGCTCTCGCCGGGGAAGCCGACGATGAAATCGCCCGACAGCGCGATATCGGGCCGCGCGGCGCGGAAGCGGTCGAGCAGCTTGAGGTAGCTTTCGACGCTGTGGCTGCGGTTCATCGCCCTGAGCACGCGGTCGCTGCCCGCCTGCACCGGCAGGTGCAGGAAAGGCATCAGCTTGTCGCAATCGCCATGCGCGGCGATCAGGTCATCGTCCATGTCGGCGGGGTGGCTGGTGGTGTAACGGATACGCGCGAGGCCATCGACCTGCGCAAGATCGCGGATCAGGCCGGCAAGGCCGTGCCGCCGCCCCCTGGCATCCTCGCCGGACCAGGCACTGACGTTCTGGCCCAGCAGCGTGATCTCCTTCGCCCCGGCCTCGACCAGCTTCACCGCTTCGGTGACGAGGTCGGCATAGGGGCGGCTGATCTCGGCCCCGCGGGTATAGGGCACCACGCAATAGGTGCAGAACTTGTCGCAGCCTTCCTGCACGGTGAGGAAGGCGGTCGGCCCGATCTTCCTGCGCCCGGACCCCCTGACGGGCAGCGCGGCGAATTTGGCGATCGCGGGCATGTCGGTATCGGTCGCGCGGCCCCCTGCCACCGCCCGGTCGAGCATTTCGGGCAGGCGGTGATAGGCCTGCGGGCCGACCACCATGCTGACCGCCGGCGCGCGCGCCATGATCTCCTCGCCTTCGGCCTGCGCGACGCAGCCCGCCACCGCGATCAGCGGGGTCTTGCCCGCCTCGTTACCCGCTTTCACCAGCCGGCCGATGTCCGAATAGACCTTTTCCGCCGCCTTCTCGCGAATGTGGCAGGTGTTGAGCACGACGAGGTCCGCCTCCTCACCCTCGGGCGCGGGCGCGATCCCGCGCTCAGCCAGCATTTCGGCCATGCGCTCGCCGTCATAGACGTTCATCTGGCAGCCGAAGCTTTTGACCCGGTAGGTACGCGGAGTCTTTTGGGGGGCGGTGGTGGGTTTCATGGCAGGCGGGCGCATTAGCGGAAACACAGACTTCCGTCACCCCGGCTCGGGGGTCGGGGTGACCTATGTGATTGGGCCTAACCAACCACCGCCTTCACGATCTTGCCCGGTTCGCGCGGCGGTTCGCCCTTGGGCAGCGCGTCGACGTGTTCCATGCCGCTCTCGACCTGGCCCCACACGGTGTACTGGCGGTCGAGGAAACCCGCGTCGTCGAAGCAGATGAAGAACTGGCTGTTGGCGCTGTGCGGCTGGTTGGTGCGCGCCATAGAGCACACGCCGCGCACATGCGGTTCATTGTTGAATTCGGCCTTGAGGTCGGGCTTGTCGCTGCCGCTCATGCCGGTGCCGGTCGGATCGCCGCCCTGCGCCATGAAGCCGGGGATCACGCGGTGGAACACCACGCCGTCGTAGAAGCCTTCCCTGGCCAGCGTGGCAATCCGCTCGACATGGCCCGGCGCGAGGTCGGGGCGCAGCTTGATGACGACATCGCCGCCTTTTCCTTCGCCGCAATCGAGCGTGAGCGTGAGCGTTTGGTCGGCCATTCCTATCTCCAGTATTTACACAGGTCCCGCTCATGCTGAGCTTGTCGAAGCATAGGCGCGTGCCCTTCGACAGGCTCAGGGTGAGCGGAGGTTGGTGATTGAGGCGCTCTGTAGCAGGCACAGCGCTCGTGTCACGGCTTGCTTTTCGGGGCTCGGCCCGTAGACCGCACGCATGGTCGAGGACGAGCGCCTTCCCGACGACGACGTGATGCTGGCGGAAACGCCGGCTGAAGAGGCGCGCCCGGACGACCGCATCGACGATGAGCGGATGGACGAGGAGAACACGCTCAAGCACGAATATGTCCGCGCGGTAGAAGACGCGCTGGAGCAAGGCGACTTGCAGGCGGTCTATGACCTGGTCGAACCGCTCCACCCCGCCGACATCGCCGACCTGTTCGAACTGGTCGAGAAGGACGATCGCGCGCCGCTGGCCGCCGCGATCACCGATTTGATGAGCGGCGAGGTGATCGCCGAGCTCAACGATTACGTCCGCGAGGACATGATGGAAGCGCTGCCCGCCGGGGCGGTGGCGCTGATCGCCGAACAGCTCGACACCGACGACGCGGTCCAGCTGATCGAGGACCTCGACGAGGAAGACCAGCGCGCGATCCTCGCCGAACTCGATGCCGAAGACCGGATCGCGATCCAGTCGGCGCTCGCCTATCCCGAGGAAACCGCCGGCCGCCTGATGAGCCGCGAATTCGTCGCGGTGCCCGAGGCGATGACGGTGGGCGACCTGATCGATTACCTGCGCGACGGACGCGGCCTGCCCGACGAATTCCTCGAGGTCTTCGTGGTCGACGAGCGCCACCACCCCGTGGGCACCTGCCAGCTTTCGTGGATCCTGCGCACCCCGCGCGCCATTTCGCTCACCGACGTGATGAAGCGCGACCAGACGCTGATCCCGGCGATGCTCGACCAGGAAGAGGTCGCGCTGATGTTCCAGAAATACGCGCTGATCAGCGCCGCGGTGGTCGACGGGAGCGGGCGGCTGGTCGGCCAGATGACCGTCGACGACGTGGTCCACATCATCTCCGAAGAGGCGGGCGAGGACGCGCTGCTCATGTCGGGCGCGGGCGAAGGCGATATCAACGAACCGATCCGCGATGCCTATTCGGCGCGCGTGCGCTGGCTGGTGGCGAACCTGGGCACCGCGCTTGTCGCCAGCCTGATCATCGCCGCCTTCGGCGCGGCGATCGAACAGCTGGTGGCGCTGGCGGTGCTGATGCCGATCGTCGCCAGCATCGGCGGCAATGCCGGCACGCAGACCATGGCGGTGACCGTGCGCGCGATCGCCACCAACCAGCTGACCCGGTCGAACACCCGCCGCATCCTGTGGCGCGAGATGCGCGTCGCGCTGCTCAACGGCGCGACCGTGGCGACGCTGGTCGGCGTGGCGACCGCGCTGATCTTCACCCCGCAGCTGGGCGCGGTGATCGCGCTGGCGATGGTCATCAACGTGATGATCGCGGGCACCGCCGGCGTGATTGTCCCGGTCGCCTTCGAACGGCTCGACCAGGATCCGGCGGTGGCGAGCAGCGTGTTCGTGACGATGATCACCGATTCGATGGGTTTCTTCGCCTTCCTCGGGCTGGCCGTGGCGAGCGGGATCGTGCACTGAATTCCAACTGGATGGAACACATGGAACACTGTCCCGGGAAAGATTTCTCCGGGGCGTGCGAAGTGGCGCAAACCGGCGAAAATGCGGGCGTTGCGAGGCATGGCGAGCGAGCATTCGCCGACCCTGCGCCTGTAGGACGAATGTAGGAAAGGGGGTTTCGCGCAAGCCGGGTCATTGCGAGCGCAGCGGAGCAATCCATCCCGCGCGGCTGCCGGGCAAGCGAAGCCAGATGCTGGATTGCCGTGTCGCCTTCGGCTCCTCGCAATGCCTGTTGTGGTTATCGGACAAGGCCCTATCTCCCACCCCATGCCGCTGCACATGACCAAGATCGCCTTCGGGGCGAAGAGCTATGCCGATCTCGAGGGGTGGTTCGAGGAGCGTGAGCCCTTCCTGATGACCACCCGCTATCTGCCCAGGCGGCATGAGGAGATGATCGGCGGATCGCTCTACTGGATCCTCGACCACGCGCTGGTGGCGCGTTCGCCGATCCTCGGATTTCCGCAGGCGAAGGACGGGCGCTGGCACATCCATCTGGAAAATCGCCTGATCCGCACCTGGCCGCAACCCAGGCGCGCGCACCAGGGCTGGCGCTATCTCACGCCGGACAAGGCCCCGCGCGATCTCGAGGATGGCGAAGACGTCGGCGATGCGCTGCCCGGCCAGCTGGCGGGCAGGCTCGAGAAGCTGGGGCTGATCTGAACACAGGCATTCGGCGGACGCCCTGGCCGTCATGCCGGACTTGTTCCAGCATCCATCGTGCCGCAGGCGCGGTTCCTGTTTCGAGGCGCGGCGGAGCGGCTCCAGGTCGCGCCAGCCATCCGTCCGGGCTGCGTCGCCTTAGAGTGATTTCGAACCAGATGGAATCAAAGCCGGCAAGCACTCTAGCCGCGGCGCGGCGCGGACGGTGCGCCGCCGCGACGGCTGCGATTGCGGCTGCGCCCGCCGCCGGGACGCTTGCCCTGCGGCCGCGCACCCGCCGGTCCCTCGCCGCCCTCGCGCCGGGGCTTGCCCGCGCGGTCGGGGTGCTTGGCCTTGGGTTTCGGCTTCCTGCCCGTGGCATCCCCCGTGGGGCGGACCGTGGGGCGGGCCAGCCTGGGCTTCTGCTCGCGCTTGGTCGGGCCCACGCCTTCGACCACCGCGCGAAAATTGTCGGGCAGCGGCAGACGCTCGAACTCGGCATCGGTCTTCTTGCGGATGTCGCGCAGGTAATCGCGCTCGTCCTCGGCGCAGAAGGCGATCGCCACCCCGTCGCGGCCCGCGCGTGCGGTGCGCCCGATGCGGTGGACATATTGCTCGGGCACATTGGGCAGTTCATAATTGATCACGTGGCTGACGCCGGGGATGTCGATCCCGCGCGCGGCGACATCGGTCGCCACCAGGATCGGGGTCCTGGCCCGCTTGAATTCGTCGAGCGCGCGTTCGCGCTGCGGCTGGCTCTTGTTGCCGTGGATCGCGTTGGCCGGAATACCGACCTGGCCCAGCCGCTTCACCACGCGGTCGCAGCCATGCTTGGTGCGGGCGAAGATCAGCACGCGCTCGAACTTGCCCGGCACCGGGTGGCGTTCGGACAGGATCATCTCGAGCAGCGTCTGCTTCTCGTCCTGCTGGACCATGAAGAGATACTGGTCGATCCGTTCGGCGGTGGTGCTTTCGGGCGTGACCGAGACCTTGACCGGGTTGCGGCAGTATTTGCCGACCAGTTCCTGGATCTGCCCGGGCATGGTGGCGCTGAAGAACAGCGTCTGGCGGTCTTCGGGCACCAGCTGGCTGATGCGCTTCAGCGCATGGATGAAGCCGAGGTCGAGCATCTGGTCGGCTTCGTCGAGCACGAGGATCTCGACCCCGTTGAGCGCGAAGGCCTTCTGGTCGATCAGGTCGAGCAGGCGGCCGGGCGTGGCGACGAGGATATCGGTCCCGCGGTGGAGCTTGTTGCGGTCCTTGTTGACCGAGGTGCCGCCGACGATCGACTGCACCTTGAGCCCGGCAAGCGCGCCATAGTCCTTGGCCGACTGGGCAATCTGCCCGGCCAGCTCGCGCGTGGGGGCCAGCACCAGCATGCGGCACGACTTGAACGGCGTCTGCCGCTCGGCCTCGCGCAACCGGTCGATGCTGGGCAGCATGAAGGCGGCGGTCTTGCCCGTGCCGGTCTGGGCGATGCCCATCAGGTCGCGGCCTTCGAGCACCGGCGGGATCGCCTGCGCCTGGATCGGCGTGGGGGTGGAATAGCCCTTGAGGTCGAGGGCCTGGAGAACGGGCTGCGACAGCCCCAGATCTTCAAAACGAAGACGGTCGGAAAATTGTGTCATGTGTACTCGCATCGAATGCGGCGCGCAGCCGGGATCGGCGCGCGGCGCGGGTGTCAAACGACCCGCGTGAAAAGGGAAGTCCTTGGGGAAAACCGAGGCGCGGCCGGGGCGATGGATGTTTCGGTCATCGCCGCTTCACGCTGGCTAGCGCGCTTCGTTGAGCGGCCATGTGGGGGCAAATGCCGGCAAAGTCAATTGCGCGCACGCCATTCGGCATTGCGCGACGGTTCGTCCAGCGCCAGCCGCCGCGCGATCACCCAGGTCTGGTGCGCGAACAGGACGATCATCACCGTGCCGCACGAGCCGGTGAAGATGTCGAAACCCGAAATGTCGCCAAACCAGCCTTCGCCGGTGCTTCCGAACGCCATCATCGACAGCGTGAACCCGATCAGCAGGAAGCGCAGCTCGGTTGGCCCGGCGTTGAGGTAGGACAGTTTCAATTCGCTCAGCACCCGCACGCGCAGGAAGGCATGGATCGACAGCAGCAGGTATCCGGTCAGCGCGATCAGCGCGATTTCCATCCGGACATACGGAGACAAGCCGATCCCGGCGAGCACCAGTACTGTGGCCAGCCCGTCGCAGCTGTGATCGAGGAAATAGCCGTAGCGCGGCCGTTCGATCCTGCGGAAGCGGGCGAGGCTGCCGTCGGTCGAATCGCCGAACCACTGCACCGCATATCCCGCGATCGCCAGCCACAGCCAATGTTCGCCCATATTGCTCAGCAGATAGCCGGTGAAGACCATCGTCGCGCCAGCCATGCCCACGCCGGTCATCAGGTCGGGCGTGACCCAGCCGGGCAGGCGCGCGCAGATCCAGGCGAGCAATCGGCGCTCTGCGCGAGCGAGCAGGTTTTCCTGGATACGCTCGATCGGCGCGGGTGCGGGGCTATCCATCGGCGTCATGATCCTTGCCCCTTGGTCCTCTTTCCTTCGCGGGACAATCGCAATCGGTCGACGATGGTGCCTCCCGCGCGGCGCCTGCCATGCGCCGGGAACCGCACGGCGACCGGGCGAGACTTGCGGGAAGCCTGGAAGCCGCGGTGCGCCCGTGCGCGGCTCTCAACCCAGCCCCGCCGCCTGCAGCAGCGCCTCGGTGCTGGCATCGAACCCGGCATCGCCCGCCTCGATGTCCCTGGCCATCTTCTTGCCCAGCTCGACCCCGAACTGGTCGAAGGGGTTGATGCCCATCAGCACCGCGCTGGCGAAGGTGCGGTGTTCGTGGAAGGCGATCAGCGCGCCCAGCGTCGCCGCGTCCAGGTCGTCGCACAGCATCGTCGCGCTGGGGCGGTCGCCGGGGAAGGCGCGCGCGGGGTCTTTCCCCTCGGCGCCCATATTGCCGCCCGCCATCAGCGCGGCGCCCTGCGCGAAGCAATTGGTCAGGAGGATGCGGTGATGCGCCGGGTCGAGCTGGTCGCCCGGCGCGATGCTGGCGATGAAATCGACCGGGACCAGATGCGTGCCCTGGTGGAGCAGCTGGAACACCGCGTGCTGCGCGTCCGTCCCCACCCCGCCCCAGGTGATCGGCGCGGTCGGCCCTTCGACCGGGGCGCCGGTGGCGGTGACGCGCTTGCCGTTCGATTCCATCTCGAGCTGCTGGAGATAGTCGGGGAACAGCCCCAGCCGTTCGTCATAGGCGAACACCGCGCGCGTCTGGCAGCCGCGCACATGCGTGTAATAGAGATCGGCATAGGCCGCGCGCAGCACGAAATTGGCCGCGCCATCGGTGTCGCGGAAATGCTCGTCGACCGCCTTTGCGCCGGCCAGAAGGCTGCGGAAATCCTCCATCCCCACCGCCATGGCGATGGGAAAGCCGATCGAAGACCAGATCGAATAGCGCCCGCCGACGCTTTCCTGGAACGGCAGGATGCGCGTTTCATCGACCCCCCATTCGACCGCCTTTTCGGGCGCTGCGGTGAGCGCGATCACGCGGCCGCCAGGATCGGATACGCCATTGTCGCGCAGCCATTCGAGCGCGCTTTGGGCATTGGTCATGGTTTCGATGGTGGTGAAGGTCTTGCTCGCCACCGCGACCAGCGTTTTGGCCGGATCGCAGGCGGCGAAGGCCTGTTCGAGCGCCGCCCCGTCGATGTTCGAGACGACATGGACGTCGCAATAGGCAAGGTCGCGGCCGAGCGCGTCGACGCCCAGCGCCGGGCCCAGCGCGCTGCCGCCGATGCCGATGTGGATCAGATGCGCGATATCGCCGAAAGCGCCGCCATGGATCGCCTCGACCAGCATGCCCATGCGCTCGATCAGCGCCATCGCTTCCTCGACCTTGACCGGGTCGCCCGTGCCGCGCAGCGTGGCGTGATCGGCGGCGCGGCCTTCGGTCGGGTTGACCACCTCGCCCGCGAACAGCTTCGCGCGCATCCCGGCAAAGTCCATCGCCTCGGCCAATTGCCCGAAGCGCGCGATCACCGCCTCGTCGAGATGCGTCTTCGACCAGTCGAACAGGATGCCGCCGCTCTCGCCGCCCAGCTCGATCCGCCCCGAAAGCGCCGCCACGCGCGCCGCGCCGTCATCGGCGAACAGCTGGCCCAGCGTCGGGCGCGGCAGCCCCGAAAGCGTGCTCCAGAGGGCGGCAGGGGTATTCATCGCGCAAAAATCCTTTCGTAGGCCGACTGCCGCGACTAGGGAACTCGGCGATGATTGAGAAGCCCGCATGACGCAACAGGCCATGGATATGAATCCGGTCGCGGCCCAGGACACGCCGGACAGCAAGGAAAGCGAAAGCTGGGGCGGCTTCCTGTGGTTCTGCGCCAAGCTGGTGCTGGCGGTGCTGCTGTTCCGCACGCTGGCGTTCAGCTTCTTCACCATCCCCAGCGAAAGCATGCTGCCCGGCCTTGAGACTGGCGATTATCTGATCGCGGCGAAATGGCCCTATGGCTACAATGAGAATTCGCTGCCGCTCGGCCTGCCCGGCCCCGCGGACCGGGTCTTCGCCAGCCTGCCCGAACGCGGCGATGTGGCGGTGTTCAGGCACCCGGTCGACGGGGCGGATTACGTCAAGCGCGTGATCGGCCTGCCCGGCGACACGGTGGCGGTGGTCGATGGCCAGCTGGTGCTCAACGGCAATCTGGTCGAGAAGAAGCGCGTGGCCGACTTCACCATCGCGGTCACCCCCAACACGCGTTGCCACAGCCGCGCCGAGGAAATCGCGGCCGCGGACGGGACCGTGCTGTGCCGCTATCGCCGCTTCGAAGAGACGCTGCCCGGCGGCAGGCGCTATCGCGTGCTCGACCTCGGCCCGACGCCGCAGGACGATTTCGGGCCGGTGGTGGTGCCCGAAGGCAGGCTGTTCATGATGGGCGACAACCGCGACAATTCGCTCGACAGCCGTTTCCCGGCGCAGGCCGGTGGCGGGGTCGGCCTGGTCGACCAGCGGCTGCTGGTGGCGCGCGCCAGTGTGGTGCTGTTCTCGACCGACGGCAGCGCCAGCTGGGTCAAGCCGTGGACCTGGTTCAGCGCCACGCGCCGGGACCGCATCGGGCACGGCATATGAACAAGGCGCTCGACCCGGCAACCCGCGAGTGGCTCACCGAAACGGGCTTTACCGTCCGTGACGATGCAATGTGGCTGGCCGCGTTGACCCATGGCAGCATGGACGAGGATCGCGATTATCAGCGGCTCGAATTCCTCGGTGACCGCGTGTTGGGCCTTGCCATCGCCGACTGGCTCTATGCGCGGAGCGAGGCGCCCGAGGGCAAGCTGGCGCAGCGGCTCAACGCCATCGTCAGCCGCGGGATGTGCGCCGAGGTGGCCCGCGCGATCGATCTGCCGCCGCATGTCCGCATCTCGAAGCAGGCGCGCGCCGATGGCGGGCGCGACAGCGACAACATCCTTGGCGACGTGGTCGAAAGCCTGCTCGGCGCGCAGTATCTCGACAACGGGTTCACGCAAGCGCGCGCGCTGGTCCACCGCCTGTTCCGGCCCGCGCTGGAAAGCGGCGCGGGTCATGCCAAGCATCCCAAGAGCGCATTGCAGGAATGGGCCGCGGGCAACCAGCGCAGGCCCCCCGAATACGAGGTGATCGACCGCTCGGGCCCCGACCATGCGGCAAGCTTTACCGTGCGGGTGAGGGTCCACAAGGTCGGCGAGGCCGAAGGCACCGCCGGCAGCAAGGGCGAGGCGGAAAAGGCCGCCGCCAAGGCATTCATGGAGCGATACGGGTGAGTACGGTGACTATCCTTCGACAAGCTCACGATGAGCGGGGCCTGTGCCTTTCTCCACATCCGCTCGGCCTGAGCCTGTCGAAGGCCATGCGCAGGCAGGCGAGACAATGACCGACACCAAATGCGGCGTCGTGGCGGTGATCGGGGCGCCCAACGCGGGCAAGTCGACGCTGGTCAACCAGCTGGTCGGGCAGAAGGTCGCGATCACCAGCGCCAAGGCGCAGACCACGCGCGCGCGGATGCTGGGCATCGCGCTGCATGGCAGCACGCAGATGATCCTGGTCGACACGCCGGGCATCTTTGCGCCCCGGCGACGGCTCGACCGCGCCATGGTCAGCGCCGCGTGGGAAGGCGCCGAGGCGGCCGACGCGGTGCTGCTGCTGGTCGATCCGGTCAAGCAGCGCCGCCACGAGCTCGAACCGCTGGTCGAGGCGCTGGCGGGGCGGCCCGAACGCAAGATCCTCGTGCTCAACAAGGTCGATGTGGCGAAGAAGGAGCCGCTGCTGGCGCTGGCGCAGGATCTCGCCGCCAGGGTCGATTTCACCGAGGTGTTCTTCGTCTCCGCGCTCACCGGCGACGGGGTGCCCGAGTTGAAGGCCGCGCTGGCGGACATGATGCCTCAGGGCCCCTGGCACTATCCCGAAGACCAGGTAAGCGATGCGAGCGAGCGGCTGCTCGCCACCGAGGTCACCCGCGAACAGCTCTACCGCCAGCTCCACGAGGAACTGCCCTATGACAGCGCGGTGCGGCCCGAACTCTACCAGCACCGCCCCGATGGCAGCCTCGAGATCCACCAGCAGATCGTCGTCACCCGCGACAACCAGCGCGCCATCGTGCTGGGCAAGGGCGGCAGCCGGATCAAGGCGATCGGCGAAGCGGCGAGGCTGGAGCTGACCGAAATGCTCGGCGTGAAGATCCACCTGTTCCTCCACGTCAGGGTCGAGGAGAACTGGGCCGAGAGCAAGGAGCTGTTCGAGGAAATCGGACTGGACTGGGTGCGGTGAGGCAGCGGACCACATGATCGTGAACGGCCCTGCCATGCTCCACCTCGGCGCGGCGCTCGCCGTGGGGTTGCTGGTCGGGATCGAACGCGGCTGGAAGCTGCGCGGCGAAGCGGCCGGATCGCGCGTGGCGGGGCTGCGCACCTTCACCCTGATGGGCCTTGGCGCGGGGCTGGCAGGGCTGCTGGCGGCGCAGGGATATGCGCCCGTTTCGGGGCTGATCGTCGCGGGCGCGGCGGGCATCATCGCGCTCGGTTACTGGCGCGACATGGTGGGCAAGAACAGTCCCGACGCCACCACTTCGATAGCGGCGATGGTAACGCTTGCCCTGGGCTTTCTGGCGGGTATCGGCGCGCCCGCGCTGGCCCTGGCGGGCGCCGCGGTGGTGACGCTGGTGCTGGCGCTGCGCAGCGAAACGCACCGGCTGCTGCGCCAGCTCGACGAGGCCGACGTCAAGGCGCTGGCGCGCTATGCCGTCATCGCCGGTGCGGTCTATCCCTTCCTGCCCGACACCCGCTTTGGCCCCTATGACGCATGGGACCCGCATTCGCTGTGGCTGGTGGTGATCGTCGTGACCGGCTTTTCCTTTGCCGGTTATGCCGCCAACCGCATCTTCGGCGCCAAGCGCGGGACCATCGCCACCGCGATCATCGGCGGCGCCTACAGCTCGACCGCGGTGACCTATTCCTTCTCGCAGAAACTGGGTGCTGGCGAAGGCGGCGGGGCGGAAAACGCCGGGATCGCGCTGGCCAGCGCGGTGATGTATCTGCGTGTGATCGTGCTGGTCGCCATCCTCGCGACGAGCCTGCTGGCGCCCTTCGTGGTGATCGTCGCGCCCGCGCTGGCCACCGGCCTGGCGGTTAGCTGGCTGCTCTATCGCCGCGCGCCGCATTCCACCGGCCCCGCCCCGCCGGGCAACCCGATCGCGCTGCTGCCCGCCTTCACCTTCGTCGCCTTCGTCGCCGCCGCCGCGATCGCCGCGCGCTGGGCAGAGGGCAGCTTCGGCGAACAGGGCATCGCGGTGCTGCTGCTGGTGATGGGCACGATGGACGTCGATGCGGCGATCATAACCGCCGGCGGGCTGGAGCCGGGCACCATCGCCCCGCAGCTTGCCGCGCTGGCGATCGGCGGAACGATCCTCGCCAACATGACCGTCAAGCTGGGCACCACGCTGGCCTATGGCAAGCACGCCGCCCGCCCCGCCGCGCTGGCGCTGGCGGCAAGCATGGCGGTGCTGGCGCTGAGCCTGGTGGTGGGGTACGCGCGGCTCTGAGTGATCACGGCAAACCAAGACTCTAGAGTGCCGGCTTTGATGCAATCAAGGCCCGAAGCACTCTGAGTGATTTCGAGCCAGATGGAATCATCTGGCGACCAGGAAATCACGGCAAACCAAGACTCTAGAGTGCCGGCTTTGATGCAATCAAGGCCGTAAGCACTCTAGGCCACCAGACCCGAATCCGCCGCGGCATGGCCCGCCAGGGGTCTGCCCACATCGAGGAAGGCACGCACCCGTTCGCTGAACATCAGCGATTTTTGCGGATAATGCTGGCGATGGATGTCCATCAACCGGGCCAGTTCGGCCGGACCCAGCGAAACGCGAAATTCCGGCATCAGCGCGCTTTTGCCGAAATGCGGACGCGTCGCGGGTTCGTATTGCAGCGCCAGGCGTTGCAGCCGTTCAAGCCAGGCGTAGTCGCGCGGGTCGGCGAAAAGATCGATCGCCGCCATCGGTTCGCGGTGGTTCGCCCCGAACACGAGCGGCGTGGTCCCCGCCAGCTCGCGCACCGAGATGACCCCCTTGAGATAGAAGCCCAGGTCGCGCAGGCCGTCGGCCTCGCGCATGATGAACTTGACCACCGCGGGCGCCTTCTCCAGCGGCACGAAGAAGGCGAGGTTGTAGCCGGTGAAGGTCGTCGAGAAGCAGCCGCGCAGGATATTCGGCGGGCGGGTGCCGGCAAGGCCGGGCGTGGGATCATAGAGATAGTCGAGATCGCGCGGATCGGTCTGGATCTGGTCGCGCCGGACGATCCCTAGCCGGTCGATCAGGCGTTGAAGCGGGCGGCGCAGCAAAGGCGCCCATTTGTCGAGCCACTGGTAACGCCCGATGATCCAGTTTGCGATCGGCCCAAGCCAGCCGCCGCCCTTGCGCACATCCGCGCTTCGTTCCGCCGCATGGCACGGCGCCAGCGTGTGCAGCAGCAGCACCGGGTCCTCGGGGTCGGAATACGGCAGCACGGCCCAGTTGGACGCGATCGTGCCCTGCTGAAGTTCACGCAGCTTCGACAGGCGATTGACGTGGCTGGTCGAGACGAAAGCCTCGATCGGAGCGGTCTCGATCCGCAGCTCGATTATCGGCGCGATCGTGCCGAAGGACAGCGCGACATAGGGAAAATCGGGATCGCCGCGTTGCAGGGTGACGGGCCGGCCAGCCCCGTCGAGGAAGGTGAGTGCGACCGCCGCATCGGCCATGACCGCGCGCTCGCCAAAGCCATGCGTGCCCGTTGCCAGCGCGCCGATCACGGTCTGCGCCATGTAATTGCCCGAATTGATCAGCCGGCGACCATGGGCGAGCAGGTATTCCTTGAGCTCGCGCACCGACACCGATGCGCCGACCGTGGCGATGCCGGTCGCCCGGTCGCAGGCGAGATGTTTCAGCCCGCCTTCGCCCATGATCATCGCGTTGATGCCGGGAACCACCTGCACGCCGTTATAGGAATGCGATTTGCCGATGCAGCTGTAGCGCCCGTCCGCCATGTCGGCGGCCAGCTTGGTGCTATCGCAGGGGATGCGCGCATCGGCCTCGCCGCGAAACACATGGATCCACGAAAAAATCCAGCGCGGGCCCTCCTCGCCCTCCGCCCGCGCAATCGCGCGCCGTTCCCGGATGTGCCTGATGGTACGAAACATGGTCCATCCCTCCGAAACGCCGATATGACTAGCGGGTAAGCCGATCGCGCGCGAGGATGAATGCGACAATCTGCGCATCCTGGCCCGCGCATCCTGGCCCGCGCATCCTGACCGCCGAAACCGCGTGGAACTCACCCCGGCTTTGCGATAGGCGTCTGCCATGGCACCTGGATGGGAAATCATTGTCCGGCTGGTCACCATCGGGGCCATCCTGCTGCTGCTGGCGCTGACCCTCGGCGGCGAAGTACGCAGGCCGATCCGCATCGCCCTGGTCGGCCTGCTGACCGGATCGACCTGCTACCTGCTCAACAGCGCGCCGCAGTTCAGCCTGCCGCGCCAGATTCGACTTTGGATCGATATGTTTTCGATCTTCACCCCCTTCTGGACATGGCTGTTCGCGCGCTTCCTGTTCGAGCGCGAGCCAGCGCCCAGGCTCGTCGCGGCATTTGTCGGCGCGTTGCTTGCCAGCTGGTTCGCGACCTATTTCCTGCCCCGGACCGGTCCGATGGGCTTCGTGGCGATCCACCTCGTTTCGCTGGTCCTGCTGGCAGACCTGTTCTTCACCGCCTGGTCGGGGCGCGACGATGATTTGATCGAGCGACGCCGGACGATCCGCCTGTGGCTGCCGGTGTTGCTGGCGGTGCAGGCGGGCGGGATACTGGTCTACGAACTGGTCTTCGGGACCGATACGCCGCTCCCCATCGTAACGCTGCTCAATTCGCTGTCGATCCTCGCGGTTACGGTCTTCGCCGGGTCGGTGCTGCTGCAAACCGATCCCGAACTGCTGGTCGAAACGGTCCACCAACGGCGGGTGGAAAGGCTCGCAGGCGAGCTGAGTCCTTCCGAGATCGTGCTCAAGGACAAGCTCGAACAGGCGATGGCCGAAGGTTACTGGCGCACCGAAGGGCTGACCATCGCCACTCTCGCGAACCGGCTCGACACGCCCGAACACCGCCTGCGGGCGCTGATCAACCGGCGGCTGGGCTATCGCAATTTCTCGGCCTTCCTCAACACGCACCGGATCGATGCGGCCAAGGCGATGCTGGCCGATCGTGCGCAGGTCGACCTGCCCGTGCTGACCATCGCGATGGACCTTGGCTATAATTCGCTGCCCACCTTCAACCGCGCCTTTCGCGAGATTACCGGAAAGACGCCCACCGATTTTCGCCGCGCGGCCATCGAACAAAACTGAAAAAACCGGATCGATTCCGGAATCGACCGGCATTTTTCGCGGCTGCGCGGAATTCCGGAAACGATTGCGGCAGTCATGCTTCGGGGACTGCACCCGGAGCATGAGTCACGAACGATGGAACACACAAATACGGAATACTGGATCGCACGGATCCAGGAGCACTTCCTCAACGTCCTTACCTTCGATCTGGGTCGCTACCTGATCGCCGCCAGCGCGCTGTCGCTGGTGCTGTGGCTGGCAGGCAGCTGGACCGAAGCCCGCCGCATCCAGAACCGCCGGGCGAAACGCGCCGATTACCTGCGCGAGATCACATCGTCCCTGCGCACCGTGTTCTTCTTTGCGATCATGGGGCTGGCGACGGTGCTGATGATCGAGGCCGGAATCGTCGCGATGCATCAGGGCAGCCACGGCGCGGGCACGTTCATCGTGCAACTGGCCGTCATCACGATTGCGCACGACACGTATTTCTACTGGATGCACCGCGCGCTGCACCACCGCCGGCTGTTCCGCGCCACGCATCTGCACCATCACCTGTCGCGCACCCCCACCCCGTGGGCGGCCTATAGCTTCTCTTCATGGGAGGCGATGGCCGAAGCCGCCTTCATGCCGCTGTTCCTGCTGCTCGCCGCGCTCGCGGGGGTGGCCTTCATCGATTACGTGATCTTCATCTACCTGGCGTGGATGATCGTCCGCAACGTGATGGGCCATTCGGGAATCGAACTGTTTCCGGCCGGTTGGGTCGACAACAAATGGCTCGACTGGCTGATCACCAACACCCACCACGATCTGCACCACAGCGAGGGGCGGCATAACTTCGGCCTCTACTTCACCTGGTGGGATCGCTGGATGGGAACCGAGCACCCGCGCTATCGCGAGACCTTTCGCAGCGTGACCGAAAGGGCCCGCGAGGGAAAGGCGGCGGCAGTCCCCGCCGAATAGAGCGATTTCGGGCCGGACGGAACCGGAACCGCCCTACCGCGCGGCCTTGACGATCCGCGCCCAGGCCGCTTCGTCGATCACTTCTATCCCGAGTTCGGCGGCTTTCTTGAGCTTGCTTCCCGCGCCCGGGCCCGCAACCACGAGGTCGGTCCTGGCGCTGACCGAGCCGGCGGCCTTGGCGCCCAGCCGTTCGGCCTGCGCCTTGGCCTCGTCGCGGCTCATGGTCTCGAGCTTGCCGGTGAAGACCACCGTCTTGCCCGCGACGGCGCTGTCCCTGGTCTCGACGATATAGGGCGGCGGCGAAACCTGACCGAGCAGGTCGTCCCACACCGCACGGTTATGCTCTTCGTGGAAGAAGTCACCCAGAGCCTCGACCACCGCGCCACCGATACCGTCGATGCTGGTCAAGGCCGCACGAGCCTCCTCCCACTCCCCTTCAGGGGAGGGGGGAGGGGGGTGGGGGTCGCCGGCGTTCGATGCTTCGGACGGGGCATTCCCCTCTCCCAACCCGCTCCCCTGAAGGGGAGCAGGCTTGCGGCTCGCGGCAACCGCCGTGCTTCGCAGGGCATCGAGCGTATGGAAGTTCTTCATCAAATCGCGCGCGGTCACCGCACCGACATGGCGGATGCCCAGGCCGAACAGCAGCCGTGCGGCGTCAGGCTGGCGCCTGGCCTCGATGCTGGCGATGAGGTTGTCGACCGATCTTTCCTGCCAGCCGTCGCGCCCGATCAGTTCCGCGCGATGATCGCGCAGGCGGAAGATGTCGGGCGGGCCACGGTCGAGCCAGCCCAGCTCCATGAATTCGGCGATGCTTTTTTCGCCCAGCCCCTCGATATCGAGCGCGGCGCGGCTGACGAAATGCCGCAGCCGCTCGAACTGCTGCGCCTTGCAGATCAGCCCGCCGGTGCAGCGCACATCGACCTCGCCCTCCTCGGCCACCGCTTCGCTGCCGCAGACCGGGCAATGGTCGGGGAAGGCGTAAGGCGCGCGCTCGGCATCGCGCGTCAGGTTCTCGACCACTTGCGGGATCACGTCGCCCGCGCGCTGGATCACCACGCGGTCGCCCGGACGCACGCCCAGCCGCCCGATCTCGTCGCGGTTGTGCAGCGTGACGTTGGTCACCGTCACCCCGCCGACCAGCACCGGGGCGAGGCGGCCAACCGGGGTCAGCTTGCCCGTGCGGCCGACCTGGATGTCGATCGCCTCGAGCGTGGTTTCGGCCCGTTCGGCCGGGAACTTGTGCGCCAGCGCCCAGCGCGGCGCCTTGGCGACGAAGCCGAGCCGCTGCTGCCAGTCGAGCCGGTCAACCTTGTAGACCACGCCGTCGATGTCATAGGGCAGGTCGGGCCGCGCCGCGCCGATCGCCGCATAGCTTGCGAGCAGGCCCTCTACGCCCACGACCCGGGCGAACAGCGGCGAGACCGGGATGCCCCACTGGCGCAGCAATTCGACCATCGCATCCTGCGTCGCGCCGGGCACTGCGGAAGTCGCGCCCCAGCCATGCGCCCAGAAGCGCAGCGGGCGCTTGGCGGTGACGTTCGCGTCCTTCTGCCGCAGCGATCCCGCCGCAGCATTGCGCGGGTTGGCGAACAGCTTGCCCCCCGCCGTTTGCTGCGCCGCATTGAGCGCAGCAAACGCCTGTTTTTCCATATAGACTTCGCCGCGCACCTCGAACACCTCGGGCCAGGGACCACCACCCCCAACCCCCTCCTCTGAAGAGGAGGGGGCTTTTGCTTCCTTCCCCCCCTCCTCTTCAGAGGAGGGGGTTGGGGGGTGGTGGAGGCGCTGCGGGATGTCGGCAATATGCCGCACGTTCGCCGTGACGTCCTCGCCCACCTGCCCATCACCGCGCGTCGCCGCACGCACCAGCACGCCTTTTTCGTAACGCAGCGAGCAGGACAGGCCATCGATCTTGTCTTCGGCGGTAAAGGCGATCGCCTCATCCTCGCCCAAGGCAAGGAACCGCCGCACGCGCGCGACCCATTCCGCCACTTCCTCGGCGGAGAAGGCATTGTCGAGGCTCATCATGCGAACCTCGTGCGTCACCTTGCCCAGCGGCGATGCGGCGATGGCATGGCCGATCCTGCGCGAGGGGCTATCCTCGCGGACGAGATGCGGGAACGCCGCCTCGAGCGCGGCATTGCGCCGCACCAGCGCGTCGTATTCCGGGTCGCTGATCTCGGGCGTATCCTCGGCATGATAGAGCCGGTCGTGATAGGCGATCTGCTTCGCCAGCCGCATCAGCTCGTTGGCGGCTTCGGCTTCGGTAATGTCGGTCACACGCCCTCCAGCAGCCGGTCCGCCTGCGCGCGCGCCTCGGGCGTCACTTCGGCGCCGCTGAGCATCCGGGCAATCTCTTCCTGCCGCCCGCCATCGTCGAGCAGAACCACGCCGGTGCGGGTCACCGTGCCTTCGGACGATTTGGCGATCATGTAATGCGTGCGCCCGCGCGCGGCGACCTGCGGCGAGTGGGTCACCGCGAGCAATTGCCCACCCGCCGCCAGCCGCGCGAGACGTTCGCCGATGGCGCTGGCCACCGCGCCGCCGACCCCGCGGTCGATTTCGTCGAAGATCACCGTCGCCGCCCCGCCCTGCTCTGCCAGCGCGACCTTGAGCGCGAGGATGAAGCGCGACAGTTCGCCGCCGCTGGCGATCTTGTTGAGCGGGGCAAAGTCCGCACCGGGGTTGGTGGCGATGAGGAATTCGACCATGTCGATGCCATGCGCGCCCCAACGCTCCTCGGGCAGTTCGGTCACCGCGGTGCGAAAGCGCGCGGCATCGAGCTTGAGCGGGGCGAGTTCGCGCGCCACCGCCTCGTCGAGCCGCAGCGCGGCGGCGACGCGGTTGGCATGCAGCGCCTCGGCCTCGGCGCGATAATGTTGGCCCGCATCCCTGGCGGCGGCCTCGAGCGCGTCGAGTTCCGCCTCCCCCCCCTCGATGGTTTCGAGCGCCTTGCGGAATTCGCGCATCTTTTCGGGCAGATCATCGACTTCGCAGCGATGCTTGCGGGCGAGCGCGCGCAGGTCGAACAGCCGCGTTTCCGCCGCCTCCAGCGCCTGCGGATCGTGTTCGAGCGCTTCGGCCGCGGCCTGCAGCTTGTCCTCCGCCTCGCCCGCTTCGATCACCGCACGGTCGAGCGCGGCCAGCGCCTCGGCCAGCAGCGGATGTTCGGGGGCGATCCGGTCGAGCCGCCGCGCCGCGACACGCAGCGATGCGAGCGGCGAATCCGACCCTTCCCAGATGTGCCGCAGTTCCGCAAGATCGCCCGAAAGCCTCTCGCCCTTCTGCATCGACGCGCGCGTCTCGGCGAGCCGCGCCTCCTCGCCCGCCTGCGGGGCGAGCGCGGTCAGTTCGGCCAGATGCGCCAGCAGCAGGTCCTGGTCGGCCCTGGCGGTTGCGACCGCCGTGCGGGCCCCGGCCAGCCGCTCTTCGGCGTGGCGCCACTTGCGCCAGCATTCCCCGACCCGGCCCGCCTCGGCCCCGGCATAGCGATCGAGCAGCGCGCGGTGGCCGCGTGGATTGACCAGCCCGCGGTCGTCATGCTGGCCGTGCAGTTCGACCAGGAAGGGGGCAAGTTCGCGCAGCAGGGCGACGCTGACCGGCTGGTCGTTGATGAACGCCTTGCTCCCGCCGTCCGCCTTGAGCTGGCGGCGCAGGATCAGCGGTTCGCCGTCTTCCACCTCGATTTCGGCGCCATCGAGCGCTTCGGCGATGGCGGGGGGCAGCGCGGCGAATTCGAAGCTGGCGGTGACGCCCGCCCTGTCTTCGCCCGCGCGGACCAGCCCGCTGTCGGCGCGGTTGCCCAGCACCAGCCCCAGCGCATCGAGCAGGATCGACTTGCCCGCCCCGGTTTCGCCCGTGAGCACGCCGAGCCCGCGCCCGAAATCGAGTTCGAGCATCTCGATCAGGACGATGTTGCGGATGGCCAGCCGGGTCAGCATCGTACGATTCCCTAGCGCAGCGCGCGGTGCGCGTCACCGCCCGTCGAAGCGATACGAACAGCTCGCGCGGATCCAGGCACCGCCCCCGCCGCGGGATCAGGTCGCGCTGACGCCCGCGGCGTGCCTGTTCACCAGGCTGTAGGCCTTCTGATACCACTCGCTGCCGGGATAGTTGGCACCCAGAACCGCGGCGTATTTCGCCGCTTCGGACGGGATGCCCAGCGCCAGGCTCGTCTCGGCCAGGCGATAGAGCGCTTCGGGCGCGTGGCTGGTGGTCTGGTAATTGTCGACCACGTTCTGGAAGCGGACCTGGGCAGCGATCCACCTGCCCGATTTCTCGTAATAGCGACCGATTTCCATTTCCTTGCCGGCCAGATGGTCCTGGACCAGATCGATCTTGAGCCGGGCGTCGGCGGCATACTGCGTCGTGGGGAAACGGCGGTTGATTTCCTGCAGCGCGGTCAGCGCCTGCTCGGTGATCTTCTGGTCGCGCTGCACGTCGCTGATCTGCTCGTAATAGCTGAGCGCGATCAGATAATAGGCGTAGGGCGCGTCCTTGTTGCCGGGATGGATCGACAGGAACCGCTGGGCGGCCTGGATCGCCGGGTTGTAATCCTGCGCGACATAGTTGCTGAACGCGCTCATCAGCTGCGCCCGCCGCGCCCAGGGCGAATAGGGATGCTGCCGCTCGACCTCGTCGAACAGCGCCGCTGCGATCTTGGGCGCTCCGTGATCGAGCCGCCGCTTGGCTTCGGCGTAGAGCGTTTCGACATCGCGCGCGACATAGGCGGTGTTCTTGAGATTGTCGCCCCCGCCACGGCCCGCACAACCGGCGGTCAGGACGCTGGCCCCGGCCACCAGCGCGGCGAGGAACAGCTTGCTCTTGGGATGCGAAGGCGTCGTCATGCGGCCAGCCTATAACCAGCGCCCTGCTGAACGCCAAGTGAAGTTCGCGACCCTGTCCCCTGCCCAGGGCAAGATAAGGGTTTGTTAGCCATGTGCCGAAAGCGGCGGCTAACCCTTGCTGCCATAGGGATGCCACGAAGGGACCAGCAAGAACGGGATGAATGCTATGACTTTCCTCAAGAGCCTGAAAAAGGACGATCGTGGCGCCACGGCGATCGAATACGGATTGATCGCTGCCCTGATCGCGGTTGCCGCGATCACCGCGATGCAATCGCTCGGTAACGAACTGTCGACCACCTTCAACAAGGTCGGCACCACGCTGAGCGCGGGCAACGCCGCCGCCTGATCGTCGCGCGGGGCGATTTCAGCCCGGAGCCGGCCGGCCCGGCTCCGGGTTTCCGCGTGTCTTCCCAGCGAGTAGAGTGTATTGGCGGCAATCGACGCCGCGGTCACGGTCAGGCTGAGCCAGACCGGGCTGCTGCCTGCGCCGCTCCCGCCGCAGGAGTTCGTCGATCCGCTGGTGGATCCGGGTCAGTCGAAACATTCGGACCGACATCACGGGGGTCATTCAACCACCCGCCGGAGGGGCCCGGTCCGCATCTGAAAAGCGGACGGCATCGTCCCGGTTTCAAGGGGCGCCAGAAAAATTCGCTTGCCCGCGGGTGGCCGGCACGGGACAGATGCGTGCGAAGGGACCGCACGATTAGCTACTCGAACATCCTCATGGTCGGCTGCGGCAAGATGGGCAGCGCGCTGCTGAACCAATGGCTCGACGGCGGTTCGCGGTTCACCGTGGCCGATCCGGCCCTCGAAAGCGCGCCAGATGGCGTCCGGCTGGTGCGCGGTGCCGAAGACCTTGGCGATGCGCTGTTCGACGTCGTGATCGTGGCGATCAAGCCGCAGGCGGTGGACGAGGTGCTGCCCGCCTATGCCGCCCGTATCGCGCCGGGCGGCTATGTCCTGTCGATCGCCGCGGGCTGTTCGATCGCGCGCCTGTCGCGCCTGCTGGGCGGCACCCCGGTGGTGCGGGTCATGCCCAACCTTCCCGCCGCCGTGGGCAAGGGGGTGAGCGGGTTGTGCCCCGGCCCCGGCGCCCAAGGCAGCGCCCTCGCCCACGCCAGCGCGCTGATGCAGCGCATCGGCACCGCGGTGGTGGTCGATAGCGAGGACATGATCGACCGCGTAACGGCCGTATCCGGCTCGGGCCCCGGCTACGTCTTCGAATGGGCCCGTGCCTATGTCGAGGCCGCGATCGGGCTGGGCTTCAGCCCGCCCGATGCGCGCGCCATGGTGCTGGGCACGGTCGAGGGCGCGGTGGCGATGGCGCTGGCCGACCCTGCCGCCGGGCTTGCCGAACTGCGCGATTCGGTGACCAGCAAGGGCGGCACCACCGCCGCGGGCCTTGCCGCGCTCAATGGCGACGGCGGCCTGTCGAGCAGGCTTCGCGAAACGCTCGAAGCGGCCTATACTCGCGCGGTCGAACTGCGCTGACCACCAGATTGAATGGCCCCGATGACCGACCTGGCACCCGATCCCCGCATCCATGTCCACGAACTGGGCACGCGCGCACGCGCGGCGGCGCGCGGCCTGGCCACGGCATCGAGAGAGGCAAAGGACGCTGCCCTGCGCGCCGCGGCACAGGCGCTGCGCGAACGGAGCGGCGAACTGCTCGCCGCCAATGCCGCCGATGTCGCCGGCGTCGCGGACGGCACGCCCGACAGCTTCATCGACCGCTTGCGCCTGACCCCGGAACGGATCGCGGGCATGGCGCGCGCGCTCGAGGATATCGCCGCGTTGCCCGACCCGGTCGGCCGCGTGCAGGCGACGATCGAGCGTCCCAACGGCCTCACGATCGAACGCGTGGCGGTCCCAATCGGGGTGATCGGGATGATCTACGAATCGCGCCCCAATGTCGGCGCGGATGCCAGCGCGCTGTGCCTCAAGAGCGGCAATGCGGTGATCCTGCGCGGCGGCTCCGAAAGCCGCCATTCCACGCGCGTGATCGTCGCATGCATGCAGGCGGGCCTCGCCGCCGCCGGGCTTCCCATACAGGCCGTGCAGGCAATCGAGACGCCCGACCGCGAGGCGGTTACCGCGCTGCTCGAAGCGGTCGGACATGTCGACCTGGTGATCCCGCGCGGCGGGCGCGGGCTGGTCGAACTGGTGCGCGACAAGGCGCGGGTCCCCACCCTCCTCCATCTCGACGGCAACTGCCACACCTATGTCCATGCCAGCGCCGATCAGGGCAAGGCGGCGCAGGTCATCCGCAACGCCAAGCTGCGCCGCACCGGCGTGTGCGGGGCGACCGAAAGCATCGTCGTCGACCGCGCGATCGCGCCGGATTTCATCCCCCGCCTCGCGGCGATCATGGGGACCGAGTGCGAGCTGCGCGGCGATGCCGAAGCGGTGGCACTCGATACCAGCATCCTCCCTGCAAGCGATGCCGACTGGGACACCGAATATCTCGAACCCATAGCCAGCGTGAAGGTGGTGGGTGGGCTCGACGAGGCGATCGCCTGGGTCGATGCCCATTCCTCGCACCACACCGATGCGATCATGGCCGAAGATGCCGCGGCCGCACGCCGCTTCATGGCGGCCATCGACAGCGCGATCGTCATGCACAATGCCTCGACCCAGTTCGCCGACGGCGGCGAATTCGGGATGGGTGCGGAAATCGGCATCGCCACCGGCCGGATGCACGCGCGCGGCCCGGTCGGGCTCGAACAGCTGACCAGCTTCAAATACCTCGTCCACGGCAGCGGTCAGATCCGGCCGTGAATCGCCCCGAGACGGCGTTAACCATAAGGTAAAGGCCCTGCCCTATGCCCGCTTCGCGAAAGGGCAGGGGTGTTGGTTTCATGGACCGTAGGAGTAGTTCGAAAGACCGGATGGACGTCGAGCCGCGGCAGCTGTCCTTCGCGATCGGCGAAAGCGAACAGCAGCTTCTTGCCCAGCTGTGGTCGGAGATCGAACCGCAGCTGGACTGGATCATGGAACCGATGCGCACGCGCCTGGAACAGCAGGTCGCGCAAGGAATCTTCCGTCCGGATCTCGATATCGAGGCGACCCTTGGGGCCATGCGCCAATGCATGGTTACGCATTTCGGCCAGCCGGTCGACGAACGGTGGATGAAAGTCGCCGCCGGCGCGGGCAACTGGATCACCCAGCAGGAAATCAGCCCCTATCACGTGATCGCGCTGATGCACCTGTCGTTCACGCGCGTGCAGGCGCTTGCCGTCGAGAACGCGCGCGGCGCGCAGGAGCGGGCCGAACGCCTGCGGGTGCTGGGCGCGATCAACCACATGGCCAGCGAACTGGCGGTGGCGCGGGTCAACCGGATCGCACGCTATCGCGAAGCCGATCAACGCACCGCAATTGCCGAACGCATGCGCACCAACATCGCCGCGCTGATTTCCGACACCAGCCGCCGCAGCACGCAGATGGCCGAGCTTGCCGGGCGCGCCAGGGCATCGACCCGCGCGCTGGTTTTCGATGCCTCCGACATCGCCTCTGCCGCCGAGCAGTCGGCGCAGGTCATGGACAATGCCGCGCGCGAATCCGCCGAACTCGTCGAAAGCATCGACCGCACGCGCAGCACTGCCGGTCAGATCAGCCGCGTCAGCCATGACGCCGCGCGCGAGGCGGATGGGGCCGGCGAGGTGATCGCGGCGCTGAGCCAGCACACCAGCGAGATCGAAAGCGTGGTCGCCATGATCCGCAGTCTCGCCGACCTGACCCGTATGCTGGCACTCAACGCCACGATCGAGGCGGCCCATGCGGGCGATGCCGGTCGCGGCTTCGCGGTGGTTGCCGACGAGGTGAAGGACCTCGCCCGCCAGACCGAAACCGCCACCGACGAGATCGTCCGCCAGGTCGCCGGCATCCAGCAATCGGGCGGACTTACGGTCCGGGCCAACCTGACCATCGCGCAGAGCATCGGCCAGGTCTCGCATTCGACCGCCAGTTTCGTCAGGACGATGGACGAACAGTCGCACCAGGTCACCACGATTGCCAGCATGATCGACGAGACCGCCATGACCGCGCGCGCCATGGCCGAAACGGTGGGCGGAATCCGCGCGGCTGCCGAACAGGTCGACGAGCAGGCCAACCAGGTCGAAGGCGCCTTCGAGGACGTCAATCGCCAGCTCGCCACGCTGGAAAGCGAAGTCCACGCCTTCCTGCGCGATATCGCCGCCTGACGAAGGCCTCTCGGCACGCCCTCTCAGTCAGGCGCTCTCGTGCCTTTCCCCGCTAACCTGGAGGGGCAAAGGAAGCCTACTCCACCGCCATCCGCAGCGCGGCGAAAAGCGCCATCTGCATAATGCTCACGTCCTTGCGCTCCCGCATCGCCCTTCGACAAGCTCGGGACCGGCTTTGCGTCTTTGCGTCTTTGCGCGAAACCAAAACAGGCCGGGCTATCGGATGGTGCCCCTCCACCATGCTGTGCATGGTCCCCCTCCCCGTGCCGGGGAGGATTTACTCCTCGCCCATCCTGAGCGCCGCGATAAACGCCTCCTGCGGGATCGACACGTTGCCATACTCGCGCATCCGCGCCTTGCCCTTCTTCTGCTTTTCCAGCAGCTTCTTCTTGCGCGTGATGTCGCCGCCATAGCACTTGGCGGTCACATCCTTGCGCAGCGCGGCGATGGTTTCGCGGGCGATGACCTTGCCGCCGATCGCGGCCTGGATCGGGATCTTGAACAGGTGGCGCGGGATCAGGTCCTTGAGCCGTTCGCACATGCCGCGCCCGCGCTCTTCCGCCACGCCGCGGTGGACGATCAGCGACAGCGCGTCGACCGGCTCGTTATTGACGAGGATGTTCATCTTGACGAGATCGCCCTCACGCAGGCCGATCTGCTCGTAATCGAAGCTGGCATAGCCTCTGGAGATGCTCTTCAGCCGGTCGTAGAAGTCGAACACCACCTCGTTCAGCGGCAGTTCGTAGGTCACCTGCGCGCGGCCGCCCACGTAAGTGAGGTCGGTCTGGATGCCGCGCCGGTCCTGGCACAGCTTGAGGATGCTGCCGAGATAGTCGTCGGGCGTGTAGATCACCGCCTTGATCCACGGTTCCTCGATCACCTCGATGCGGTTGGTGTCCGGCCAGTCGGCCGGGTTGTGCAGCATGATCGCCCTGGCATCCTCGTTCTTCGTATGGCTGAGCTGGATGCGGTATTCGACGCTGGGCGCGGTGGTGATGAGATCGAGATCGTATTCGCGGCTGAGGCGTTCCTGGATGATCTCGAGGTGCAAGAGGCCAAGAAAGCCGCAGCGAAAGCCGAACCCCAGCGCGGCGCTGCTTTCCATCTCGAAAGAGAAGCTGGCGTCGTTGAGCCGCAGCTTGGCGATGCTCTCGCGCAGCTTCTCGAAATCGGCGGCGTCGACCGGGAACAGCCCGCAGAACACCACCGGCTGCACTTCCTTGTAGCCGGGCAGCGCGCTGGTGGCCCCGCCCTTCACCGTGGTGATGGTGTCACCCACGCGGGCCTGTTCGACCTCCTTGATCTGCGCGGTGATGAAGCCGATCTCGCCCGGGCCGAGTTCGGGCAGGTCCACGCGCTTGGGGGTGAAGGCGCCGACGCGGTCGACCAGGTGCTGCGTGCCGCCCTGCATGAAGCGGACCTGCAGGCCCTTTTTGATGACGCCGTCGATCACGCGCACGAGGATGACCACGCCGAGGTAGGGATCGTACCAGCTGTCGACCAGCATGGCCTTCAGCGGGGCGTCGCGATCGCCCCTGGGCGGGGGGATCCTGGCGACGATCGCTTCGAGCGTGTCCTCGATGCCGATGCCCGATTTCGCGCTGGTGAGCACGGCTTGGGAAGCGTCGAGGCCGATGATATCCTCGATCTCGGCGCGCACCTTCTCGGGTTCGGCGGCGGGCAGGTCGATCTTGTTGATGACGGGGACGATCTCGTGGTCGTGCTCGATCGACTGGTAGACGTTGGCGAGCGTCTGCGCCTCGACCCCCTGCGCGGCGTCGACCACCAGCAGCGCGCCCTCGCAGGCGGCGAGGCTGCGGGAAACCTCATAGGCGAAGTCGACATGGCCGGGCGTGTCCATCAGGTTGAGCTCATAGGTCTCGCCATCGCGCGCGGTATAGGCGAGGCGCACGGTCTGGGCCTTGATGGTGATCCCGCGTTCCTTCTCGATGTCCATGTTGTCGAGGACTTGTTCGGACATCTCGCGCGCGGTCAGCCCGCCGGTGTGCTGGATCAGCCGGTCGGCGAGCGTGCTCTTCCCGTGATCGATGTGGGCAATGATCGAGAAATTGCGGATCTTCGAAAGGTCAGTCATCGCGCCGCCCCATACAGGCGGCGCTTGAATCTGTCAGCAGGCAAAGATCGGCTCAGGCAGCCTGTTGCCTGGGCGCGTTGGTCGAAAGCTTGAACTGCGCGAAGGAAGAATGGCTGTCGGGCCCCTGCGCCAGCGCGTAGCGCCCCGGCGGCAGCGCCTGCAGCGGGACGCCCGCCGCAGCCAGTTCATAGGGGCTGACGCGGTGACGGGTGCACAGCCCGCCTGCCCCGTCGTCGACCAGCTCCTGCTCGAATTCGACGCCCTGCGTATCGTCCATCGTCCGCCGGACCGAACACACCGCCAGCTGGCCCTGCCCGAAGTCGAGCACGAACATGGTGCCGACCGGAACATCCTCCAGGCCCTGGATCATCGCCCCGGTGCGCGACAGATTGCGCAGCGTGACGTCGTAGTAATGGTCCTCGTGGATCAGGCCGATCTTGCGGAAAACGGTGCGGCGGCTGGCGCGCTGGATACCGGTGTCGGTCGGCGCCAGGACCCATTCGCCCTTGGCGATTTCCTCGAGCACCTGCTCGCCGGTCAGGGCTCCCGAATAGACGAAGCCGCAGACCTGGTCGACGCCGAGCCGCTTGAGCTCCTCCATCAGGGCCAGCGCGTGGACACCCGAGGCAATGATTTGCATGCCCATTGCCCCGCCCAGCGCGACCACCGCGCGGACGAGTTCGAGATCGCCCAGTTCGTTGCCGAGCACCGGCTCGAAGAAATCCGCCCCGATCCGCAGCGCGTTGAACGGCGCGCGGCGCAGGTAGCTGAGCGAGGAAAGGCCCGTCCCGAACTGATCGAGCGTCAACGGCACGCCGAGCTTGAACAATGCGGCAAGCGCCTTGTCGACCTTGCCCGCATCGCCAAGCAGGACCGATTCCGGCAGGCGCAGTTCGAGCCGGGCGGGGTCGAGACCGGTCGCTTCGAGCACGTCTTCGACCGCGGCGACGAAGCCGTTGGCTTCGAACTGCACCGGGCTCACACGCAGGGCGACGCGAAGGGCGTGTTCCCACCGGACCGCGTCCTCGCAAGCCTTGCGCAGGCCCCACTGGCCGATCGGGACGATCAGGCGGCTGCCTTCGGCAATGGGCAGGAAGGTTTCCGGTTCGACCCGTCCACGTTCCTCGTCGGACCAGCAATATTCCGCCTCGAGCGCGACCACCCGATTGTCGGCAAGATCGACCACGGGCAGGTATTCAAGCGTGAAATGACCGGCCTCGATCGCTTCGGCAAGGTCCTCTTCCATGCGCCTGCGCAGGTTGGCTTCATGCTCGAGGTCGGCGGCATAGAAGCGGAACTGGCCGCGCCCGCCGTTCTTGGAAGCATAAAGCGCCAGGTCGGCGGCGCGGGTCAATTCATCGCGTTCGACCCCGTCATAGGGCGCTACCGCTATTCCGACCGAACAGCCGATCGAACAGCGACCCTCCTCGACCGAATAGGGCTGCGAGAGGATCTGGATGATCTTCTTGGCAATCTCGCCCAGTTCGCCGCGATCATCGAGGTCGGGGATCAATACCTGGAATTCGTCGCCCCCCAGGCGCCCGATCTCGCCCCGCCCGGCGACCGCACCGCGCAGCCGGTCGGCCACCTGCTGGAGCAGCTGGTCGCCCGCCGCATGGCCGAGCGTGTCGTTGACCTGCTTGAAACGGTCGAGGTCGAGCATCATCAGCGCGGCAGCGCGCTTGGCGGCGCGGAATGCGTGGAGCGTCGAATCGATCCGCTGCTCCATCCGGTGGCGGTTGGCGAGCCCGGTGAGCGAATCGAACTTGGCCAGACGATTCGCTTCTTCTTCCGCGCGGAAATCGTCGGTGACGTCGATCGCGCTGCCGCGAAAGCCGCGGAATTCCCCTTCGGCGTCATAGAAGGGGCGCCCCGAAAGGCGAATGACCAGATCGACGCAATCGCGGCTGGCCTGCACCGCCAGCCCGGCAAAACTCTTGCGGGTGCCCAGCTTGAGCCCGAGCGAGCGGCCATCCACCTCGCCTTCGACCGGAATGAACAATTGCTGGATCGGCTGGCCAAGGACGCGGGCGGCCTCCAGCCCCAGCGCCGAAACGATCCAGTTGCTCAGATAGGTGACGCGCGCGGACCCGTCGGAAGTCCAGAAGCCGAACAGGCCGCTGGTCTCGATATCCTCGACGATGGCGACCTTGTCCGCGGTGGACACGCCCTCGGGCGAAGCGGGGCCGGTGGAATGCGCGCCTCGCCTGCCCCTGAAGAAATCGGAAAAGGGCATCGCCCCCATGTTCACCAAACCCCGTCAACCAGCGCTGTCAATAACCCACGGCTAAGCGCGAATGGTTAGTTTTACCCTAACGGACAAGCTTGCCGGGAGCGGATTTTACGCGAAACCCCTTCCGCACTCTCGGCTGTCATATGCTCTCGGCTGTCATATATCGGCAGTGTATTTTAGCCAAGAAGCGCTATCGTCCCTTTCCCATTGAGATCAGGAGGCCCCCCGAGCAACGCGTTGGCCCCACAATCTGGATGTGGCGCCGGTATATTTGCGGCTTATCGCTAAAATTGCACCACTTGTCATTACCGAATTCAGTTCGTCGCAGCACTGATTGTTATCGATTTTGGCCCCTGCTATGTCCGCGCCCATTGCAGGATGGGCGCGTACTCAAAGCGATTTGGATCAAATTTAGTTACCAGTCGAAGAGATTTCGATGCCGATCTGTGGCAGGATACTAAGGGGCCTGACGTACGGACCGGTCAGCAAGTGGTTGTTCTAACCGAACATTACAGGCGCCGTAGCATGGTATGCGCTTGCAGATGTTCGCGAGGCTCGAGGGAGCGTGCGCGACATGAAAAACTTGGCAGCAGAGAAGCTTTCCGAGAAATCGGAAGCGGTGGCAGGGAGCGCGAACAACCGCATTGTTCCGACGCGTGCATCCAATGATCTGGCGGGCGATTGCGAGGCGCTGCTTTCATGCTGGGAGGCTTTGGATGGCAGGGCAAGACTTATCCTTTCGCGTAACGGCAAACTGATCGCGGGGAGCGAAGGCGCACGCAAATTGTTCTCTCAGAACGATTTTATAGCCTTTAACAGCACTTTCACCCTTGCTTGCTCGACTCCATCGAACGGACAACTCCAGCACATTCTCGCTACGGCAGTGGGTGCGGTTGAAACCATCATTTTGCCCAAGCATTCTGCCGATGGCCATTACGTGGTCTCTGCCACTGGCATTGCCGCCGACACCATAGCGGTGGCGGTGCGTGATGCCGATGGCGAGTTCGTAACCGTACTCGCCGATCTGGAAGAAGCATTCGGCCTTACACCTTGCGAAGTAATGGTGGTCGAAAAGCTCATGCGCGGGCACGTTCCGCAGCACATCGCTGATGATCTCACTATTTCCGTCCACACCGTGCGGGCGCACCTGCGGCATTGTTATGAGAAACTGCAAGTCAGTTCGCGCGAAGAACTATGGCAACGTCTGGCGCCTTATCGTTTGAATTAGGAATTACGGCTTGGTGCTTAGTCATGGTGCTTTCTCATAGACAATTATATTTTGTAATTGATGTTGATAATATCAAATTTGACTACTTCAATCGGGCGATGCGGAGCCATCCGAATCGGCGTAGTCAGAATTAGATAACCATAAAACAGGTTGCTGGGCCTTCGGGTCCACCGTCGTGGTTCTTTCGCAAGTCATTGCGAAATTGCCAATGAATATCTTGCGTCTTGCAAGGAGGGCGACGTGCAACTTAATAAAACCAGTGGCATATGCCGCACTATTTCTATGGCGTGCTGTTCAGCAGCAGCAATCGGCATCATCCCCATCCATCACATCAACGCACAAGAGGGTGAATGGCCGTCAAACGCCGACACCTATCCTGGCCAGATCGTATATTCCCGTGACGTCCCTTATGGCACCGCGACCCGTCGGTTCGATCAGGGCGAGGCCAGCACTGTCTCGCCCGATCAATCAGTGCTGATCACCGATTCCCTGCTGGTCGGTCTCGAACCGCTGAGCGATGCCGAGCAGGCACTGGTATCCGCGCCGCTGGGCCGGGCGCTTGATACCACCCGCTCGGCGCTGCAGTTCGGCTTGTCGGCCTTGTCGTCACCTCATTCATCCCAAGGTGATTTCATCCGCGCAGAAAGCGGGTCGACCACTGTCGGCGGGGTCATCGGTAACAGCCTCAGCCTATTGCCCAGTTCGCTCGGCGTGATCGGCGAAGCCCTCGGGGATGGCGAATGAACCGCGCCCGGATTATCGCCGCAACCGCGATGGCCGCCGCGCTGACAGCAGCGTCGGGCGCGGCCCTGGCGCAGCAACGGCCCCCCGCACAGGACGATGTCCTCATCGCAGCAGGCGAGGGCAGCGGCAATGGTGGGCGCGTGTCGATCAATATCGCGTCGGGATCGCAAAACCAGCAGGCATCGGCAGCGACGATTGTGATCGGCGAGATCGCCTCACAATCAATCGCCGTGCAGCAGGCAATCGACAATGCGGACCTGACCGACCGCGCGACCAGCATCGCAATCGGGCCCGGAGCCCTTTCCAACAACGGCGGGCTGGTGAGCCTCAATGTCACCGCCGGCAACCAGAACCAGTCCGCCAATCTTGCGGCGCTGGCAATCGGCAATCGCGGAGTGGTCTCGGACCTGATGCTCGCCCAGGCGAGCGCTCCAACGGAACCGTCAGGGCCAACGGCCCATGGTCTCGATCCGCGCAATGACAGTGTCATCGTCGATGACACTGCCTTGGGCGGAAACAGCGGCCTGGTGCAGGTTAACCTGATCGGAGGCGAGAGGAATTCCTCTGCCAATACCTTCGCGCTGAACATCTCGGCCGGGGGCAATCCATGAACCGAAGCAAAGGAGTAAGATCATGAAAACCGCAATGTTAACTGCTGTAGCAGTATCTGCCATGGCGTTTGCCATGCCGGCCATGGCGCAAAACGACGACGACGAACCGGGCGACGCTGATGGCCGTTCGAGCCTTGAAGTCGATCTGCGCTATGCCAACAACATCGACACCAGCATCACGACCGATGTCACCTACAACAAGGACGTTGCCCTTCTCGGTGCCGTCGCGTTGGCCGGCGATATCGAAGTGGACAGTTCGGCCGTCGCGGTGACAGACGCCAAGCAGTTCCTGACCGGCGTCACAGTCACCTATCGTGAAGAAAACGAGCTCAATGCCGAAAACGGCTTCGTTTCCGAAGTATTCGGCGGCGGCTGGAGCGAGGGTGGCGACAACCCGAACGATGGCCTGATCGACGGCGTGCCCCAAACCCAGATTCGAGCCGGGTTCTTCGCGCCGATCATCAACACGGTCGACACGTTCAACGTCGATTCGTCGGGCAATGTCGGGGTCAACCTGGCGGCGGGCTATTTCAACATGCAGTTGAACAGCGCTTCGATTGCGGTGTCGGAAGACAGTGACAGCGAGGCTTCGGGCGGTTGGGCGGAAGCGTCCACCACCAGCCTGCAATCGCTGATCGGCGTCGGCCAGTTCGCGACTCCAGGTGAAGTTCTTGACGAAGACGATCCCGAGGCCGGTGGCGGAAGCAACAATTTCCGCGATCGCAATACGGTGCTTGGCGCAACCATCACCGGTTCGGGCAATATCGGCGTCAACGTTGCAACGGGAAGCCTCAATCAACAGGCCAACCTGATGACGCTGGCGACGGCGTCCAACGCCGATCTGGCCGAGGCCAATGCCGGTCTGATCCAGACGGCGCTGCTGAGCAGTGTCGAACAACAGGACAGCATCAACGCGATCTCTGGCCTCGATGTGTCGGGTGCGTCCGGCAACATCGGGGTCAACTTCGCGGCAGGTGTCGGCAATCAGCAATTGAATGCTCTGACAATTGCCGCGTCGCAGGGCGGTGCTCCTGACAATAATGGCGGCGGCGGTGGTTCCGACCCGAGCTGAAACTCGACGTCGAGGGGAGGAAGGAGGGAGAGCCCTTACACTCTTCCTCCCCGATCCCCCCGGCGCACCACGACTGCGGGAATACTGCACTGCGGGACAGTGCGGTATTCCCTCTACCCGAAGCAAAAGGCAGGTGGCCAAGTGTCTCACAAACGCGTCTTCCGGTCAAAGGAATGTGCAGCAGCACTGTTGCTGGCAGGGGCGGTTGCTCTGCCCGGATGTGCCAGCGCGCCCGCCGGTAAAACGCCTGTGTGGCTAGGCCAGTTGGTGAACGGAGCGCCGACGCTGAGCGCGCGCCCGATCAGCTGGAAAGCAATGAAATTTGAAGATCTGGTCCGCCAGCAGACCGATTTCAGCTGCGGCGCCGCCGTCATAGCGACGATTTTCAACGGTGCTTATGGCCACCAGACGACCGAACGCCAGGTGCTGGTCAACATGCTGAAAGTGGCCGATCCCGATACGGTGCGCCAAAAGGGGTTTTCGCTGCTGGACATGAAGACCTATACCCAATCGGTTGGTATGAACGCCGAAGGATACCGGATCGATTACCCGGCACTGGCCCAGCTCAATATCCCGGTGATCGTATTGATCGATGTGCGGGGATACAAACACTTCGTCGTCGTTCGCAAGATATTCGGAGATCGGATCGCGATCGGCGATCCTGCGCTGGGCAATCGCACGATGTCGCGGGCGCAGTTTGAACAGGCGTGGAACAACATCGCGTTTGTGGTGATCGGCGCGAACTACGATCCGGACAACGCCCTGATCGATCCGCCCCCCCCGCTTTCTGCCCGACAATTGTTTGAAACTACCGCGAGCCTGCCGGCCGCCGAAGCCGCCGAGTTCGGCTTCGCACCCGGTTATGATTTTTCGTTCTGAGGAGGATGCCATGCATACGCGGCGAAGCCCCGATCCGATGCTTAAAAGCAAAGCTTCAATCGTTGCCATTATCGGCGCGGCCGCCATGGTGGTAATGCCGATTTCTGCCAGTGCTCAGAAGCCCGATTCCCCGATGGCAAATAGCATCACCAAACTGGGTTTGCCAATCACTGATGCAGAACTGGCTACCATTCGCGGAAAGTTCATCCGACCAGACTCGATTTCATATTTCGGCATTTCGATGCTCACCAGCTGGCAGGACGAAAACGGTATCACCACCATCGCCCGACTGGTGTTCAATGTCGATTTCCTCAATTCGGGGACTAACGGGAACCCGGTCCCGCAACTGATGATCGGCTGGGTGCGCGAAGGCGATCCGTCGATGGACGTAACTGACAGCCACAGCGGCTATACGCCCTTGATTACCGCGCAACAGGTGTTGCCAGTGGGCGCGATCGGAACAACGCAAGGCGCGGTGCAGGCCAACGTTATCGCTGGTGCTGATAATCTTGCGCGTAACAATTTGCAGATCGCGCTGGTGCCCACGTCGCAAATCGCGCAGCTCGACCTAGCAGGCCTGACTGCGATCGACGCCAGCACCGGGTTCAGCTTTGCCGACGGAGACCGGCTGGAATTTCGACTAGGCCCCAATGAGGTCGGTGTGGCGTTATCGGGCAATCACGGTAGCGATACTTCCTTGCAGAACATCGGCGGAGATTTCGGACGGTTGCTGCAGCAGACCATGATCAACAGCGATGGCAACACCGTGCTCAATAACAGCGCGATTATCATCGGTACCGACATAACCGCCGCAAATTTTGGCGCGGTTCGAGCGACAGAGGCGCTGTCGGCGATGAAAGGGCACGGGTTCTGATCATGCGCAAGGAGGGGGGCAGGTCACGACGCAACCCGCTTGCGGCAGGCACCGCGCTTGTCGCCGCGATGGCGTTGGCGACCAGCCTGCCGGCCAGCGCCGAAAACGGCAGCAGACAATTTGCGGTGGAAGGATCGGGCAGGCTTGATTGCGCCGCATTCATCGCGGCACGTGCCGACAAGGGTTCGTCGGAATATCAACGCCTGATCGGGTTTGTGGAAGGTTATCTCAGTGCGGCCAACCGCTATGAACCCAACACCTTCGATCTGTCGCCGTGGCACAATGCCGCCGCTTTCGATCTGATCCTTGACAAGCATTGTTCGGAAAATCCCGACGATATCATCGTTTCCGTGGTCCAGAAGATGGTTGGCGCGTTCCGGCCCGTACGCATCGCCGAGTTTTCGCCGCTGGTCGAAGTCGGCGCAGGCGAGAATCGGGCGTTTGTCTATCAGACGATCCTCAAACGCGCACAGGCAGCCCTTGGCGCGCGAGGGCTTTATCGCGGGGAAGAAGATGGCGTGTTCTCCGCGCAGATGCGCGATGCCCTGCTGGCATTCCAACGCAGCGCCAATCTGTTCGAGACAGGGGTCCCGGACCCTGCAACCCTTTGGACTTTGCTGAACCCGTGACGACAAACTGCGATGACGTCACGGGTCTCTTGGTAAGAGAGGAATGGCTATGACTGAGCAACGTCTGATCCGGGCGATGGCCTGGGGGGCAGCTGCATTGATTGCAGTGCCCAGCGTCACCCAAGCGCAGGAACTGGAAGCCGAAGTTGAAGCACTAAGAACCGAGGTGGCGCAGCTACAGGCGCGCGAGGCCGAATACAACGCTCGGTTAAAAGCGCTGGAGGAACGGTTATTACGTCTCGATGCGCAGCCGATCACCCTTGACGAAGCGGTGACGACACGCGGGCGGTTTGCGGCATCGGCCGCCAATCCGATGACGCTCAACCCCGCACTCGACCAGTTCAGGCAATACCAGCCGCCTTATGCCTTGGACGACCCAACCGGCCTTGCGGCTGTTCAGGGCACGCCACCAGAGTCGCAGACAGGCGAAGCGCCGGTGCAAAAAGCGCCTGACCCGACCGAGGCAGTGCAGGATATCGTGCAACAACAGCAAGGCACCCAGCGCAGCCGTTTCGGCGCGGAGCTTTCGTTCGGCTATTCGCATTTCGGCGATGCGCGGATCAACCTCGACGGGTTTCTGGCGCTGGATGCGATTTTCCTGGGCACGATCAGTATCGACGAGGTGGATGCCGACATCTTCACGTCGGATCTGACCCTGCGTTATGGCATCAGCGATAGACTGTTCATCGATGCCAGCATTCCCTTTTTGTATCGCACATCGAACTTTCGTAGCGGCGGAGCCGGCGGCGCCGCCAACCAGCCGGTTGAAGCGCGGGTCAGCAATCAAGGCTTAGGCGATGTCAGCTTGGGTGCGAGCTATCAGGTGTTGGCCGAAACCGTGAACCACCCGAACGTCGTGGTCAGCGCCAGGGTGAAACCACCGACAGGCCAGGAACCGTTCGGCATTGACTTTGTCGAGGTCGAGGGCAGCGAAGGCAATTTGCAAGTGCCCAGGTCGCTGGCGACTGGCAGCGGGGTTTGGGGAGCCTCGCTCGGCGTGTCGGCACTTAAGACAATCGATCCGATGGTGGTGTTCGGAAGCATCAACTACTTCCGCAATTTTGAACGAAGCTTTACCGACATCGACGAAAATCCCGGCGATCAGCCCGGCCGGGTTGCAATCGGCAATGCACTGCAGTTTGGCGTCGGGCTTGCCTATGCGCTGAATGAAAACTCGAGCATCTCGATGTCGTTTTCGCAACGTCTGGTCGAGCGTTCGCGCCTCAAGCTCGACACCGCTGACGATTTCCAGCGGGTCATCGGCAGTCAGGCTAACATTGCGCTGGTCAATCTGGGTGCAACCTTTGCATTGGGGCAACATCTCTCGCTAATTTCCACCGTGGGTATCGGACTTACCGATGACAGCCCCGACATGGTGGTTGGCCTGCGAGTCCCGTACCGGTTTTGATTCAGTGCCGATTACCGCAGATCAAGTCCTGATCTTGTCTCCCCGGCCACGCCGACGCGATGCACCCGGATCGATCTCGACGAAGGCCTTGCCCTTGGTTCCGCCCGCGCGCAGTTCGGCCTTGAGCATTTCGTAGGGGTCCTCCGGCAGGCTCGCCAGCGGGCGACCCGCGGCTTCGATCTGGTAGGGCGAAACGCGGTGGCGCGTGCACAGCCCGTCGGCGCCGTCGCTTATCAGCGGGGTTTCGAATTCGACCCCCTGCACATAGCCATCGGACCGGCGCACGGTCGCCACCGCGAGCTGGCCGCCGCCAAGGTTGAGCACCATCTGGGTCCCTGGCGGGACCTCGAGCAGGCCTTCTATCATGGCCCCCGTCTTCGACAGGTTGCGCAGCGTCACATTGTAGCTGTGGTCTTCGTGGATCACGGTGATCTTGCGATAGACCGCCCGACGCTCGGAACGATATTTCTCCGGCCCGCGCGGTTCGTACTGCAATTCGCCGCTCGCCAGCCGTTCGAGCAGTTCCTCATGCGAGATGGCGGGAGAGAAGATATGACCCTGAACGTGGCTTGCACCGCGTTCGGCAACAAGGTTGAGCTCGTCCCTGGTTTCGACGCCCTCGGCGACGGTTTCCATGTTCAGCGATTCGGCAAGCGTGACGATCGCACTCATGATCGCGGGATTGTTGTTGTCCTTTTCCGTGGCGCCACGGACAAAGGCCTGGTCGATCTTGATCTTGTCGAACGGCGCCCGCTGGAGATAGCCCAGCGAGCTGTAGCCGGTACCGAAATCATCGAGCGCCAATCGCACGCCGATACGCTTGAGTTCCTCGAACATCGCCTGGGTCCGGTCGGTATCGCAAAGGAAGACGCTCTCGGTGATCTCCAGTTCGAGCCGATGGGCCTGGAATCCCGTTTCCATCAGGATCGACTTGACGATCTGGGGAAAATCATCGCGCGCGAACTGGACCGGCGACACATTGACCGCAACGCGCAGTTCGACCGGCCATTCTCTCGCCTGGCGACACACTTCGCGAAGCGCCCATTCGCCGATGTCCTTGATGATATCCAGCTCTTCGGCGACCGGGATGAACTGCGACGGCGGGATGAAGCCACGCTCGGGATGCTCCCAGCGCATCAGCGCTTCGAGGCACTTGAGCATGTGTGTCCTGGAATCGACGATCGGCTGATAATACATCTTCAGCTCGCCGTGTTCGAGCGCATCGCGCAGGTCTTCCTCGATCTGCCGGCGATGCTTGGCCAGGTCGGTCAGGTCGATGTGGAAGAAGCGGTACTGACCGCGGCCACCACCCTTCGCCGCATAGAGCGCAAGATCGGCGGCCTTGACCAGTTCGTCGACATCGACCCCGTCATAGGGCGAAACCGCGATCCCGAGCGAAGTCCCGATCACCGCGCGCGCGCCGTTCAGCTGATAGGGCTGCGAGACCATCTGGATCAGCCTCTGGCCCAGTTCGCCAAGATCGCCCCGGTCATCCATGTCGGGCAGGATGATCTGGAATTCGTCGCCGCCGAGCCGCCCGATTTCCCCCTTCTCGCCAACGACCCTTTCGATGCGTCGGGCAACCTGCTTGAGCAGTTCGTCGCCCGCGGGGTGCCCCAGCGTGTCGTTGACCGCCTTGAACCGGTCGAGGTCCATTATCAGCAGGGCGCAGCTGCGCTTGGAATTGCGGAACGCCTGCAGGATCGAGGTCAGCCGCTTGGTCATGCGATGGCGGTTGGCGAGCCCGGTAAGCGAATCATACTGCGCCATCCGGTCGGCATCGCGACGGCTCTGGAAGGTCGCGGTGATGTCTTTCGCGCTGCCGCGATAACCGACGAATTCCTCCTTGTCGTCGAACTGCGGCTTGCCCGCGATCTCCCACCAGTATTCGCCGGTCCCCACCGCAAGGCGCACCGGCAGTTGCGAGATCGAGTTGCGTGCGCCCAGGAGGAAATTCAGCGGACGCTCGGATTGTTGCGCGCCGTCCTCGTCGACTTGAGGAACGAACAGCGCCGTAAGGTGCTGGCCGATCACATCGCTCGCACGGCAGCCAAGCTTGCGCGCGGCATTGTCCGACAGATAGATCACGCGCCCCTGCCGGTCCGTTGCCCAGAACCAGCCGAGTCCCGCATTTTCAAAGCTGTCGAGCAGTTCGATCCGCCGCGCCGTATCGGTTGCGGAAATCGGTCGCAATTTGGCGTCGGCGGCGTCGATTTCCTGCTGAGCTTTGGCACGCGCGCCGCGCGCGAAGAACCCCACCATTGTCAGCCTCGATTTCCTCTGACCATGACCATTGCCGCGACCCGGACCAGTTCTGGACGCGAACCATTAGGGGCAAATCCTTTCCAAACGCATAACCATGCCTCTCAACATTGCTTTCAGCGGCACCTGCCCGCGGCGACTTGCGCTGCGGCGATCCTGCTTTACATCGTATCGCGGGGAGACATGCTGAATGCGGCATATCGCGATCGTGGGCTCCGGCCCTGCGGGTTACTACACCGCCGAAGCGGCGGTCAGGAAATGGGGCGACGACGTCAGGGTCGATGTGTTCGATCGCCTGCCCGTGCCCTACGGACTGATCCGGACCGGGGTCGCGCCCGATCACCAGTCGATCAAGGCCGTCGCCAGCCGTTATGAAAAAGTGGCCTTGTCGGACAACGTCCGTTTCGTCGGCAATGTCGCGGTCGGGACCGATGTCACGGTCGACGAGTTGAAGCAGTTCTACGACGCCGTGATCTTCGCCACCGGCGCGCCGCACGATCGCCCGCTGGGAATGGAGGGAGACGACCTCGCCAATATCTTCGGCAGCGCCGCCTTCGTCGGCTGGTACAATGGCCATCCGCAGTTCGCGGACCTCGCGCCGGACCTTTCGGGCAGGCACGCGGTGGTCATCGGCATGGGCAATGTCGCGCTCGACGTGGCGCGCATCCTGTCGAAGGAACGCTGCGAATTCGCCGGATCGGACATCGTCGCCCATGCGCTCGAGGCGCTGTGTGCGTCCAGCATCCAGACGGTGACCATCCTTGGGCGCCGCGGCCCGCACCAGATCATGATGACGCCCAGGGAACTGGGCGAACTGATGCATCTGAACCAGGCAAGTCCACGCGTCGAGGCGGCGGACCTGCCGCCGGTGGACGACGACGCGATCCTCGAACCCGGCCTGCGCAAATCGGTGACGCTGCTGCGCGATTTCGCCGCAATCCCCGAGAGCATCCACGGCGAAAAGCCCATCATCATCGAATTCGACTTCTTCGCCAGCCCTTGCGCCCTTCACGGAAGGGATGGAAAGGTCACCGAAGTCGAGGTCGAGCGGACCCGGGTCGAAGCGGGGCGCGGCGTGGGCACCGGCGAAACCTATCGCATCCCGGCCGAGCTTGTGATCAGTTGCATCGGCTATCGCAGTTCGCCGATCGAGGGGGTGCCTTTCGATGATCGCGCGGGCCGTTTCGCCAATGACCAGGGCCGGATACTGCCGGGCCTCTACTGCGTGGGCTGGGCCAAGCGCGGCCCATCGGGCACGATCGGCACCAACCGGCCCGACGGCTATGGCGTGGTCGATCTGGTCGACGAGGACCTCGTGGGCGGGCCACCCAGGAAAGGGCGCGCGGGGTTCGACGAACTCGCCGCCGCGCGCGGGCTCGACATCGTCACCTTCCGCGACTGGCAGAGGATCGAGGAGGCCGAACAGGCCGCCGCGCGCGAAGGGGCCCCGCGCGAGAAGTTCACCGATGTAAAGAGCATGATCGCAGCCCGCGGGCCCTAGGCCGCGGCTTGCAATCGGGCCAGCAGGTCCGCAAGACTGACGCCAGGTCCAGCTCCATATCCCACAAGATTTTCCGGAGGATGCTTATCCCATGACCAAGCTCGAAGATGAAGCCGCCCAGTCCACCAGCGCCCTGGGCCCGCTCGTCGGGCTGACCCGCGAAGACATCTTCGGCGCGGTCGCGGTCATGCTGCGCGAGACGGCATCGGACCCGCAGCGGCTGCTGAAGCACGGGCAGGCGCTGGGCGAGGACATGATCAGGATCATGACCGGCAAGAGCGACCTTGCTCCCAATGCCAAGGACAAGCGCTTCCAGGACCCGGCATGGCAGTACAACCCCTTCATGCGGGCGGGCATGCAATATTACCTCGCGGTGCAGAAGGGTGCGGCCCGCTGGCTCGAGGATCTCGAGCTCGACGAGCTGGAAAAGGATCGCGCACGGTTCATCTCGAACATCATCATCGACAGCATCGCGCCGACCAATACGCTGATCGGCAATCCGGCCGCGCAGAAGATGGCGATCACCAGCGGCGGGTTGAGCCTGATCAAGGGCCTCAGGAACGCCTATGACGACATGGTCCACAACAAGGGCATGGTCAGCCAGGTCGACAAGAAGCCGTTCAAGGTCGGCGAAAACCTGGCGACGTCGAAGGGTGCGGTGGTGCTGCGCACCGAGATGATGGAACTGGTCCATTACGCCCCGACCACCGACGAGGTTTATGAGATTCCGCAGCTGACGATCCCGCCGCAGATCAACAAGATGTACATCAACGACCTCAGTCCCGAAAAATCGGTGGTCAAGTACCAGCTCGACAACGGCATCCAGACCTTCGTCATCAGCTGGAAGAACCCTGCGAAGGAACAGGGCCACTGGGACATGGCCGATTATGTCGATTCCTGCCGGCTGGCGATGAAGGCGGTGAGCCAGATCACCGGATCGGACAAGGTCAATGTCTCTGCCGGCTGTTCGGGCGGTCAGACCGCGACGCTGGTGGCCAGCAAGCTCGCTGCCGATGGCGATGGCCTGCTCGGCACTCTGACGCTGATGGTCTGCGTGCTGCACCCCATGCAGAACGACATCGAGGCAGGTTCGCTGGTCAGCGAGAACGGGCTCGCGCTCGCCCGCCAGCGCGCGGCGAAGAAGGGCATCATCAAGGGCGATGATCTGGCGCGGGGTTTCGCCTGGCTGCGGCCCAACGATTTGATCTGGAACTATGTCATCAACAACTACCTGCTGGGGCAGGACCCGCCGGCCTTCGACGTGCTGTTCTGGAATGCCGATGCAACCAACCTGTCCGCCGCGCTGATGGGCGACTTCCTCACCATCTTCGAAACGCTCGCGTTTACGAAGAAGGGCGAGGTGGAGATGGCCGACCACGGGATCGACCTGTCGAAGGTGACCAGCGACCTGTTCATCCTGGGCGGGGTGACCGATCACATCACCCCGTGGAAGGCGACCTATCGCTCGACCCGGCTGTTCGGCGCGAAGGACATCACCTATGTGCTGAGCCAGTCGGGTCATATGCAGGCGATCCTCAACCCGCCGGGCAATCCCAAGGCCAAATACTATATCCAGGCCGACCCGGCGAAAAAGCTGCCCGATACCGCCGACGAATGGCTCAAGAACACCAAGGAAGTGGCCGGCAGCTGGTGGCCCTGCTGGATGGATTGGGTCCAGGCCCGTTCAGGCCGCAAGAAGGCCGCCCCCGCGAAACTGGGGAACAAGGCCCATCCACCGCTGGACCCGGCCCCGGGTCTCTACGTTATGGAGCCGTGTTGACCATGAGCGCCTGGAGTGGTTCCGGTTCCGATCGAACCGGAACCACTACCGGCTTATCTTTCGTTTGCCGTGATTTCCGCGCCGCCGGATGATTCCATCCGGCTCGAAATCACTCTAAGGAACCACCGCGTGAACAAATCGACCGAGACCGGGCTGACCGCCGATGTCCGCATGATGGAGGCGGGCGGGCGAACCCTGCGCGTTGCCGCATGGCGGCTCGACCAGCCATCGGACCATCCCCCGATCCTGTTCTTCAACGGCATCGGCGCCAATATCGAGGCGGTCGCCCCGCTCGCCGAAGGGCTGACCGGGCGCGGTTTCGTGATGTTCGACATGCCGGGCACGGGCGAGAGCCCCGACCCTACGGTCCCCTACAACGCCTTTACGATGGCCTGGACGGCAAAGCAGGTGCTCGACCAGCTCGGCATCGACGTGGCCGATGTGATGGGCGTATCGTGGGGCGGTGCCATGGCGCAGCATTTCGCGCTCCAGCACCCCAAGTCGACCCGGCGCCTGGTGCTGGCGGCAACGACTGCGGGGATGCTGATGGTCCCGGGCAACCCGGCCGCGCTGACCAAGATGGCCAACCCGCGGCGCTATATCGACCCCGAATTCATGAACGAACATTTTCAGACGCTTTATGGCGGGATCGACCGCGACGGGGCCGCGCACCAGAAGGACAGCCATATCGGCAGGCTCAAGCCGCCCAGCCCGCGCGGCTATCTGTTCCAGTTGCTGGCCATGCTGGGCTGGACCAGCCTTCCCGCCCTGCCCTTCCTCGGCAAGGAAACGCTGGTGATGATGGGCGACGAGGACCAGATCGTCCCGCTGATCAACGGCCGCATTCTCGCCTCGGCGATTCCCAATGCCCGGCTCGAGGTGTTCAGGGGCGGCGGCCACCTGTTCCTGCTGACCCATGCGGACGAATCGATCGCATCCCTGAGGGAATTCCTCGATGCGCCGGCGACCGAGGCAGAGCTGACCCGGGCGGCCTGACGCGCGATCACGGCTCGATCACGATTCCGCGCGCGGGATCGACCGATCCGGCGACCATTTCGACGAAGATCGAGCGCGCGGCCTCCAGCCCCGCATGGCGCTCGATCGCGACCGAGTTTCCCGCATCCTCGAGGAAACCGCGCCAGCTCTGTGCCATCTGCTTGCCGGCCGCCTCGGGACCGACTTCCTTGAACAGCGCCACCGCATGGTCGGGCGCGAAGAACAGCGTGGGCGTGGGCCCCGGCAGATCCCCCGCCCCCGTGCCACGCGCAGCGACATGCGTGGCGCCGACCAGGCATGAATATTTGAGCGCGCCGCCCAGATGTTCGTGGATCGCGCGCAACAGGCCCGGATTGCCCGCAAAATCGACCAAGACGCTGTCGGACCGCGCAAGCCCGGCGACCGCATCGTAGGATAGCACCTTGTCGTAGAGGCCGCTTGCCTCGACAAACGCGACATTGCCGGCAGAGGTCAGCCCGATCCGCCGCACTTCGGGGGACCGGCGCCTGGCCACGCTGGCAAGGCCCATCGCGGTCTTCGAGGAAGCGCTGGTCATGACGATCCGTTGCGCCCCGAACCAGCCCTGCGAGCGCATGAAATACTCGATCAGGAAGCCGGTCTTGAACAGCGGGCCGAAGATCATCCGTTCGCCTTCGCGCGCCGGGTCGTGCTCGGGGTCGGCGGCAAGGCGCGAATACTGGTTGTAGATCGGGTTCATCGGCTGGCGGTGCGCCGCCGTGTCGACGAAGCCGCCGGGGGTGATCCTGCCGGGCACGACGTCGAGGTGGCTGGCCATCGGCAGATATCCATAGACCCGCTCGCCGACGGCGATATCGGGGCAGTTGCTCTCCACCACGCGCGCATGGCCCCACATCGGCACGATACCCTTGCCCTCTGGTGCGGGGAAGAAGTTCCAGTAGCCGAAACCGTCGCCGACCACCGCATAGGTCACGTTGTTGGCGGTGACCGAGAAGCTCTCGACCACGAGGCGGATTGCGCCTGGCGCCAGCGTTCTCGCGTCATGCTCGACCACATGAGCCTCGGTGAGCTTCGCCTTGTCGACATGGACCTGCTGCATCGTCTTTACTCCTTCCAGCAGGACGCTAGCGGCATCGGCCGCGGCTGGCGAGGCTCTTGCGCCAGCCGCGGCCGGATCATCGTCGGAAAGCCTTCCTTAACCATGTCCGGCTAGGCCCGAGGCGAGGGCCGACCATGCATCAGGACCGACGCTTCGCCACGATCGACGCCCTGCGCGGGCTGGCCGCCATCGGCGTGATGCTGTTCCATGTCCGCCAGGACGTGTCGTTGCGGCTTCCCGGCGGCTATCTCGCGGTCGACCTGTTCTTCGGGCTCAGCGGCTTCGTGATCGCGCAGGCCTATGGCCATCGGCTCGCCCAGGGCATGACGCCGCGCGAGTTCCTCGAACGCCGCGCGATCCGCCTGTGGCCGATGCTGGCGCTGGGCGCGATGCTGGGCATCCTGCTGCACGGCGGCCATGCGGGGATGCTGTTCCTGCTGCCCAACTGGGTTTCGCCAAGGCTGCTCTACCCCGCCAACCCGCCGCTGTGGTCGCTGTTGTTCGAGATGGTCGCCTATGCCGGTTTTGCGCTGCTGCTCCACCGGCTCGGGACAAGGGCGCTGCTGATGATCGCGACGGCTTCGGGTCTTGCGCTGGCGGCCTATGCCGCAACGCCCATGCGCTTCGCCGATCTGGGCGCCGACTGGGCCAGTTTCGCAGCAGGCCTCGCGCGCGTGGGCTATTCGTTCACCGCAGGCGTGCTGGCATGGCGTCTGGGCATGCAGGGCACGCGCACCAGCGGGCTTGCGTGGCTGCTCGCGCTCCCGCTCATCGCCGCGTTCCTCATCATCGGCGAGGACGACAATCTTGCCGCACTGCTGGCCGTATTGGTCGGCGTCCCGCTCATGGTGGTGGCAGCTTCGCGCGTCGAGGTCACGGGGCGCGGGCTGGCCGCCCTGCTCGGCGATGCCTCCTATCCGCTCTATTGCATCCACGTGCCGCTGCTGGCGCTGCTGGCGGGCGCGAGCGAGCTGGCGATCTTCGGCACCTGCGCGGCGCTGATCGTGCTGTCGGCGGCCCTCGAACGACGGTTCGACCGGCCCGTGCGCAGATGGCTGGAAAACCGGCGCAGGCGCGCGCAGGCCCGCCGTCAGACGCGCATCGGCATCAGCACATAGAGCGCGGGCGATTTCTCGTCCTTGCGGATCAGCGTCGGCGCACCGGCATCGGCCAGATGAATCTCGACCACGTCGCTGTCGATCTGGTTGAGGATGTCCTTGAGATAGCCGGCATTGAAGCCGATTTCGAACCCGTCCGAACGATATTCGGCCGAAAGCTCTTCGGATGCCACGCCATTGTCGGGCGAGGTGACGGTCAGCGTGACCTTGTCGGTATCGAGCCCCATCTTGACCGCACGGGTCTTTTCGGTGGCGATGGTGGCGACGCGGTCGACGCCTTCGAAAAAGGCCTTGGGATTGACCTTGAGCAGCTTGTCATTGCCGGTCGGGATGACGCGCGAATAATCGGGGAAGGTCCCGTCGATCAGCTTGCTGGTCAACACCACCCCGCCTTCGCCGCCAAAGGTGAAGCGGATCTTGCTGGCCGAAAGGTCGATCTGGACATTGCCGTCCATCGCTTCGTCGAGCAGCTTGCGCAATTCGGCCACGGCCTTGCGCGGCACGATCACGTCGGGCATTCCCTCGGCCCCGGCGGGGCGCGGCAGGGTAAAGCGGGCAAGGCGGTGGCCATCGGTCGCGGCCGCCTTGAGCACCGGCTGGTCCTCGTCCGAAACATGCAGGAAGATGCCGTTGAGGTAGTAACGGGTTTCCTCGGTCGAAATGGCGAAACGCGTGCGGTCGATCAGTTCGGCCAGCGTGCGCGCGGGCACTTCGAAGCTGGTCGGCAGGTCGCCTTCGACGATCACCGGGAAATCGTCGCGCGGCAATGTGGGCAGCGAGAAACGGCTGCGCCCGGCCTTGACCGTCATCCGGTTGTCGGCGGTTTCGAGGCTCACCTGCGCGCCTTCGGGCAGCTTGCGCGCGATGTCGAACAGCAGGTGGGCTGAAACGGTGATCGCGCCAGGGGTCTCGACGCTGGCGCCCATATGCTCGACCACCTGCAGGTCGAGGTCGGTCGCCATCAGCTTGAGCGACGCATCGCCTTCGGCCTCGATCAGCACGTTCGACAGGATCGGGATCGTGTTGCGGCGTTCGACCACCGACTGGACGTGGGAGAGACAGCGCAGCAGGGTCGCGCGTTCGATGGTGGCCTTCATGGTCCTACTTTCGTCCTCATATGACGCGAAAGGGGCCGGAATCGCCCCCTGAGCGCCGGAATACGGATAACCACCCTAGCGGTGCCGCAATCGGGGGCAAGGCTGGAGCGCCCCGCCCCCGCTTTCCTTGGGGAAAACTGGCGATTCAGCCGAACATCGCCATGCCGCCGTTGACGTGCAGCGTCTGCCCGGTGACATAGCCGGCCTCATCGCTGGCGAGATAGGCCACCGCAGCGCCGATCTCGTCGCCTTCGCCCATGCGCCCCATCGGGATCCGCCCGTTGATCGCGGCCTTCTGATCGTGGGTCAGCGCGTCGGTCATCGCGGTGCGGATAAAGCCCGGCGCCACGCAGTTGACCGTGATGCCGCGGCTGGCGAGTTCCTGCGCCAGGCTCTTCGACATGCCGGTGAGGCCCGCCTTGGCGGCGGTGTAGTTCATCTGGCCCGGATTGCCCGTGGCGCCGACCACGCTGGTGATCGAGATGATCCGCCCGTGGCGCGCCTTCATCATCGGGCGGGCCGCGGCGCGCATCAGGCGAAAGCTCGCCTCGAGGTTGATGCGGATCACCTGGTCCCATTCCTCGTCCTTCATCCGCAGGGCCAGGTTGTCGCGCGTGATGCCGGCATTGTTGACGAGGATGTCGATCCTGCCGAGCGTATCGAGGGTGGCGGGGACCAGTTCCTCGACCTGCGTGGTGTTCGACAGGTCGCAGGTGATCTCGACATGGTCGTGCCCGTATTCGGCGTTGAGCTGTTCGCGGAAGGCGCGCAGCTTGGCCGCGTTCGATCCCGACAGCGCCAGCCGCGCCCCCTGCCTGGCCAGCGCGCAGGCGATCGACGATCCGATCCCGCCGCTGGCACCGGTCACGAGTGCGGTCTTTCCTTCGAGAGAGAACATCATGGACCTCCAATAGTGTTTTTCACGCGGAGACGCGAAGACGCGGAGGGTCCTTGCGGTTGCCGGTGATCGTTTACGACACGGCGAATACCTTCCTTCATGGTTGCGCCAGCGAAATTGAGGAGCAGCCCTACGGGCTGTTTCCTCAGCCGCAAATAGGTCAAGAGCTGTTTGAGATGCGAGCTGGAGAGTTTCTCAACCGACTTGATTTCGATGATCAGCCGCTCCGCAACGAGCAGATCGATGCGAAAGGCGGCAGAGTGATGCACTCCACGAAATTCAATGTCGACCGGCACTTGTCGGGCGACCTTCAGGCCGCGCCGTTCCAGCTCTCCCGCCAGTACAATCTCATAGACGCTTTCCAACAGGCCGGGACCAAGCTCCTTGTGAATCCCGAGACTGGCGTCGACAACCTGAGCGGTTATCGCATCGATATCCGCCCAGTCGTCTTCGCGTCTCTGCGTCTCCGCGTGAATCTCAAATCTCCTTCGCGAAATTTTCGAGGTCTTCCATGGTCACGAGGCTGATCGCCTGCGCCCCGCTGTCGATCCGGCCGATCATCGGGCCGAGCACCTTGCCGCCCAGCTCGACAAAGCGCGCGATCCCCGCGGCGCGCATGGCCAGCACGCTTTCGCGCCAGCGCACGCGGCCGGTGACCTGTTCGACCAGCAGGTGTTGTTCCTGCGCCGGGTCGGTCACGCGCGCGGCGGTGACATTGGCGAACAGCGGCACGGTAAAGGCCTGTGGCGGGGTGGCGGCGAGCGCCGCTTCCATGCGCCGCGCGGCGGGTTCCATCAGCGAACAGTGGAACGGGGCCGAAACCGGCAGCCTGATCCCGCGCTTGATACCGTGATCCCTGGCCATTTCGATCGCGCGATCGATCGCTGCGGCATGGCCCGAGATCACCACCTGCGTCGGATCGTTGTCGTTGGCGACCTCGCACACCTGGCCCTGCGCGGCGGCCTGCGCCAGCGCGGTGGCCTTGTCGATATCGGCACCCAGCAGCGCGGCCATCGCGCCGATGCCCACCGGCACCGCATCCTGCATCGCCGTGCCGCGCAGCCGCAGCAGCCGCGCCGCATCGGCCAGCGAGAACGCCCCGGCGGCGCACAGCGCGCTGTATTCGCCCAGCGAATGGCCCGCGACGCAATCGGCCGCATCCGCCAGCACCACGCCGAATTCCTTTTCCAGCACGCGCGCGGTGGCGAGCGAATTGGCCATGATCGCCGGCTGCGCATTGGCGGTCATGGTCAGCTCGTCCTCCGGCCCGTCGCGCATCAGTGCGGAAAGGCTCTGGCCCAGCGCCTCGTCGATTTCCCCGAACACCTCGCGCGCATGGGCGCTGGCGGCGGCGAGTTCGACGCCCATCCCGACCTTCTGGCTGCCCTGGCCGGGGAAGATGAATGCAGTCATGTCGATCTCCTGAACGCGCCGCGCTTAGGAGCGGGCGGCGCGCGCCTCAAGCCCCGAAGGGGACAATCCTGTTGCCGGCATCGTGCCCGATGTCGGCGCGACCGAGGTAGGGGATGCCGCTGCGCGAACACCAGTCCTGCGCGATGGCGACCTCGTCGCAGCCGAAGGGCCGGTCGTTCTGCGGTATCTCGCCGATCCGCCCCAGCCGCAGCCCGGCGATGCCGCGAAGATGCTGCGTCACGTGGAAGAACAGCCGGTCGACCGCATAGAGATGCTCGGCCACTTCCTCGACCATCACCACATGGCCGGTGAGGTCGGGCGCGAGTTCGGTTCCCACCAGCATCGCCAGCGTGGTGAGGTTGAAGGCGGCCGCCGGGCGCCCGTCGAGATGCGGCTCGAGACCGGCATCGCCGCCCTTGAGCCAATCGAGCGCACGGCCGACGGCTTCGGCCCCGCCCTCGCGGCGGATGTCCCCGGCCAGCGGCCCATGCGCGACCCGTCCGATATCGTGGCGATAGAGCGCGCCGAGCAGGAAGCCCGTGTCCGAATATCCGAGATAGGATTTCTGCCGCGCCGCCGCGTTCATCGCCGCAATGGCCTGCGCGGCGATGCGGTTGGAGCCGTAACCGCCCATCGCGAACCACACCGCGTCGAAACCGGGATCGTTGGCGCAATCGAGCAGGGCCGCGAGCCGCGTCGCGTCATCCCCGGCAAAGTGCCCATCCTCGAGAAAGCATTGTTCGTGGAACTGCACCGCCACATCGCCGCGCGCGGCCACCAGCGCCTCGACCGCCAGCGCCCGTTCGCGCCTGAGCGGCTTTCCGGGGGCACAGATTGCAATTCTGACCATGCCCCCTGCTAGCCCGCTTGTGTTGGCGGGCACAACTCAATAGCTGCACCGGCATGACGGATATGCCCACCCCCGACGCGCTTTTCGCGCGCCCGTTCTTCTTTTGCGGGATCGGCGGATCGGGAATGCTGCCGCTGGCACAGATCCTGAAAGGGCGCGGCGCGCGCATCGAGGGCTCCGACCGCAGCCGCGACCAGGGCCGCACGCCCGGGAAATTCGCCGCGCTCGAACGGCAAGGCTTCACGCTGCACCCGCAGGACGGCAGCGGGATCACCTCGCCCGGCCAGATCCTCGTCGCCAGCGCCGCGATCGAAGACAGCGTGCCCGAAATCCAGCGCGCGAAGGCGCTTGGCTGCCTGCGGCTTTCGCGGGCAGAGCTCAATTCGATCCTGTTCAACACCAGCGGCGCAGGGCTGGCCGTGGCCGGGACCAGCGGCAAGTCGACCGTCACCGGCATGCTGGGCTGGATCCTCCACGCCGCCGGGCGCGAGCCGACGGTCATGAACGGCGCGGTGATGAAGAACTTCGTTTCGCCCGGACGGCCCCATGCCAGCGCGGTGGTCGGCGGGCAGGCGCTCTATGTCAGCGAGGTCGACGAGAGCGACGGCTCGATCGCGCTCTATCGCCCGGCGGTGGGCGTGCTGCTCAACGTCAGCCTCGACCACAAGAGCATGGATGAACTGCGCCAGCTGTTCGGCGACTATCTCGAACGCAGCCGCATCGCGGTGATCAACGCCGACGATCCCGAAGCGCTGGCGCTGCTGCCGCGCGCGAAGGAGGTCATCACCTTCGGCATCGAGCAGAACAAGGCGCAGATCGGCGTGGTTCCCGGCTCGATTGCCGAAGCGCCGGTGCGGCAGGCCGCGATGGTGATCGACCGGCACGACGGGTCCGAACATGCGCTGCGGCTCGCCCTGCCGGGGCGCCACAACCTCTCCAACGCGCTGGCAGCGATAGCGGCTGCGGCGGCGGCAGGCATTCCGGTGGGCAAAGCGGTCGAGGCGCTGGCGGACTTTGCCGGGCTGGCGCGGCGCTTCGATATCGTCGGCACTTCGCCATCGGGCATCACGGTGATCGACGATTTCGGCCACAACCCCGAAAAATGCGCGGCGACGCTGCGCACGCTCAAGGCGCATCCTGGCCGCGTGATCGCCTTCTTCCAGCCGCACGGCTATGGCCCGCTGCGCCAGATGGGCGACGAACTGGCACGAACCTTCGCGCGCGAACTGGGCGAAGATGATCTCACCATACTGTGCGATCCGGTCTATTTCGGCGGCACGGTCGACCGCAGCGAAGGCAGCGAGCGGATCGTCGGGCTGATCGAACAGGCGGGGGGGCGCGCCGAATATATTCCCGCGCGCGAGGATGTGGCCGAAAGAATCCTCACCCTCGCCCGGCCCGGCGACCGGATCGTGGTGATGGGCGCGCGCGACGACACGCTGAGCGAGTTCGCGCAGGGGCTGTTTGAAGCGCTCGGGTGATCGCCTCCGCCCCCCCAGGGTCAGAGGGTCAGTGTGGGGCCCCGGCCTTGAGCAGCTTGTGCAGCAATGCCGCGATCACGAAGCCCAGCCCCAGCCCGACCAGCGCCGATAGCCCGGCATAGGCCAGCCAGCCCAGCACGCCGCCCAGCGCCCCGGCGGCAAGCTCGACCGCGTGCTGAATGCCATGCGCGAGCTCGGCCGGGCCGTGCAGCCCCAGCTCCTCCAGCCCGTGCAGGATGATGCCACCGCCGACCCACAGCATCGCCACCGTGCCGACCGTCGAAAGCACCGTCAGCACATTGGGCATGGCATTGACCAGCCAATGGCCCAAGCGCTTTGTCATGGGTCGTCCGCGCCGGGCAAGGTGCAGGCCGATATCGTCCATCTTCACGATCAGCGCGACCGTGCCGTAGATCCCCAGCGTGATCGTCACGCCGACCAGCGCCAGCACGCCCGCGCGAACGATCAGCGCCTCGTCCGCCACGCTCGACAGGGTGATCGCCATGATTTCCGCCGACAGGATCAGGTCGGTTCGGATCGCGCCCGACACGCGCTGCCTTTCGAACTGCGTCATGTCCTCGATCGGGTCCTCGAGCGTGTCGCCATGCTCCTCGCCGGTCAGCCATTCCATCACCTTTTCGGCGCCTTCATAGCTGAGATAGGCGCCACCCAGCATCAGCAGCGGCGTGATCGACCAGGGAAGGAATGCGCTGAGGAGAAGCGCTGCCGGCAGCAGGATGGCGAGCTTGTTGAACAGGCTCCCGCGGGCGATCTTGGCAATGATCGGCAATTCGCGGTCGGGGGTGAAGCCGGTGACATAGTTCGGCGTCACCGCCGCATCGTCGATCACCACCCCGGCCGCCTTGGACCCGGCCTTGCCCGCCACCACCCCGACATCGTCGACCGAAGCCGCCGCCGCACGCGCAATCACGGCCACGTCGTCGAGCAGGGCAACCAAACCACCGGGCACTGTTGTAGTTCTCCCTATCGTGCCTCATCGCCTAGCGGAAAGTTCGCTCAGAGCAAATCTATCTGCTTGTCGGAATCGCCCTTCGCCGCAGCGCTCTTGAGCGTGTCGGTGCGCGCCATGGGCAGGTCGAGGCGTTTGCCTTGGAACAGTTCGGCTACGGTAATCACCTGCAACCGGTCGTCCTCTCGATTGAGCATCGGGTGTTTGAACTTGCCCGCCGCCGCGATTTCGTCGCGCATCGGCTTGGTCGGCAGCGAGGTGCAGATGAGAAAGCCGAACTCGGCCTTTTCGCGTTGCCGATCACTGTTGAGCGTGGCAAGGTCGCCGCGATTGCCGGGGCGCGATTTGACCTGGAAGATCGCCTTGCCGTTTGCTTCCTTGTCGAGCAGGAAATAGGCGATCCCGTCGATCCCGCCATCGGCGCCCTTCTTCTCGTTGATCCGCGCCTGATTCTTCGAATAGGTCAGCACAGCCCATTTCTCGAACTCCTTGCGGGTCTTGTCATCCTTGCGGTTGGCCAGCGCCATCGCGCTTTCGAGATCGCGCGGCACCCCGTCGAGCAATATGCTGGCCTCAATTGCGGGCCAGTCATCGGGATAGCGATCCTCCAGCCGTTTGAGGACCAGCGCAATCGACTGATAGGTAATGTCAATCCCGATCCACCGCCGCCCAAATCGTGAAGTCAGTCCAATCCGACGGGAAACCCATTTCCGCTGCGCGCCCGGCGGGCAGGGTTTCCATTAAGGCGACTAAACGCCTGCCCCAATCATTGGCTGGGTCGGCCTTTGAAAGCAGGAATTGGAGCATGGCGAAAGTATTATAGACATGCCTCGGCTCTTGGCGGTTTAGCGCCGCCATCAAGTTCACCGGGTGCTTCTTGGGCAACGTAAATGCCACGTCGAGCACCCGATTCCACAGGCGGCTGTGGTGCGCGCAAATGTTCCGGACGATGGTGAGCTGGTGGACGAAGGTGACAAAGATACGTTCATCAATATCAAATGGTGCTGCGATTGATTGCCGAACTTGCGGCTCTTTGAGTGCTGCATAGAATTGCGACAACGAACCGAAGGACAGCAGTTCCGCTGCCATCCAGACCGGTGGTTGCGCTGGCCCGGAATATTTGGCTTTATAGTGGCGGATGAACGTATCCTTTGACCGGTCGACTTCTCTTTCTAGCGTCCGACAGTTGCGGTTGAACTTGTTGGCATCGGCATAGTGCGCGGCATTGACGTAGCCGAACGCACCGCCCAGCATCGCCATCTGGTATGCCCAACTGCCACGCACCGCAACCTCGATCCGCTCAATGGCATCAAGCACCAACAGGCGGAGTTGCCGATCAAAATCATAGAGCGCCAAGACGCTTTCCAGCGCGGTCCCAGGCTTGAAGCGCGGCCCTGCGTTCTCCTTGGTGTTTTCAAAGGGAAGCCAGTAGGCACTCAGACGGTAGTAGCTGATATGCTGGAGACAATGTTCCGCGAGCGGACGGTCCGCGACGGTCATGCCAAGGTCGATCAGCTTGTTGATCTGATCCGCGATGGAGAGCGCCGGTTTGGCGTATTGCGGCTTCATTGAAGGCCTGCCTTGCCCATGTATTGGGCAAAAATGACCCCCCTGGTGCGCATGCTGAAGCAGAGGCGTGGGGGGTTCTGTTACGAAATATATGGAGCAAAATGCCCCTTTTGTCAACCCAATCCCACGTATCGACGAACGCCTGCGCCTGCGCGCGGTCCTCGCTGCCCTGATTGTTGTATATCTGGAAATAGTTGCGATTGGAATTGAACGGCGGGTCGATATAGCACAGATCGACGCTCTCACTCGCCACCTTGCGGCGCAGCACGTCGAGATTGTCGCCGTAATAAAGTTCGTTCATGCTGTTTGCATAACGCTTTACCATCGCATCGCAATCGCGGGCGCGAAAATTTTGGGGTGCTGCCTCGCGCCGGCCCGCAAGCCTTGCATTCCCCGCAATCTAGGCTATGTGCGCGCATCCCTCGCGTCACCGCAGGGATTCGAAGAAAGCCGGAGGGGCCCCGCAATCCCGCGGATCAGCCAGCGATCGGCCCGAAGTGAAAGGACAAGCACATGGCTCTGTACGAGCACGTGTTCCTTGCGCGCCAGGATCTGAGCCAGGCTCAGGTCGACGCCCTGGCAGCGCAGGCTACCGAGATTGTCGAGACGAACAACGGCAAGGTCACCAAGACCGAGACCTGGGGTCTCAAGAACCTCGCCTACAAGATCGACCGCAACCGCAAGGCGCATTTCGTGCTGCTCAACATCGAGGGCCCCGGTGCCGTCGTTGCCGAGCTCGAACGCCAGACCCGCATCAACGAAGACGTGATCCGTTACATGACGATCGCCGTCGACGAACACGAAACCGGCCCCTCGGTGATGATGCGCAAGAACGAACGCGACAAGAAGCGTCGCGAAAGCCGCGAGGAGCGCGACTGATGGCCCGCCCGTTTTTCCGCCGCCGCAAGTCCTGCCCGTTCTCGGGCAAGAACGCCCCCGTGATCGACTACAAGGACGTCCGCCTGCTGCAGGGCTTCATGTCCGAACGGGGCAAGATCGTCCCCAGCCGCATCACCGCGGTCAGCGCCAAGAAGCAGCGCGAGCTCGCCAAGGCGATCAAGCGCGCGCGCCACATCGGCCTGCTGCCCTACATCGTGAAGTAAGAGGAGAAGGCACATGGATATCATCCTCCTCGAACGTATCGAGAAGCTCGGCACCATCGGTGACGTGGTCAGCGTCAAGGACGGCTATGCCCGCAACTTCCTGTTGCCCCAGAAGAAGGCCCTGCGCGCCAACGAGGCCAACAGGAAGGTCTTCGAAGCCAACCGCGATCGGCTGGAGAAGGAAAACGCCGAACGTCGCGTCGTCGCCGAAAAGGCCGGCGAAAAGGTCGACGGCGTCGAAATCGTCCTGATCCGTTCATCGTCGAACGCGGGCCAGCTCTACGGCTCGGTCAATGTGCGCGATATCGCGCTGGCGCTGGCCGAAAAGGGCCACGACATCGACAAGAAGCAGGTCATCATGGGCCACCCGATCAAGACGCTGGGCCTGCACGACGTCCGCGTCGACCTGCACCCCGAAGTCTCGATCACGATCAAGGCCAATGTCGCGCGTTCGGACGATGAGGCCGAACTGCAGCGCCAGGGCGTCGACGTGATGGCGCAGATGTTCGAAGACGACAGGGCAGCCGAAGGCGGCGCCGGCTTCACCGAAGCCGTCGACCCGACGCTCGAGCCCGGCGAAATTCCCGCCGACATGCTCGAAGGCGGGGACGAAGCCTGAGGCTTCCGGTCACCTCGACGCCAGTGAAAAGGGGCGTGATCCGCAAGGGTCGCGCCCTTTTTGTAATACACACCTGTCACCTGGCAGGACTAGAAACCGATAAACACAAGAGGCAGGAGTAAACGCCCATGGATTCTATCGACACGATTCTCGACCGGCTCGAGAAGATTTACGACGCGGCCGTCGAACGGCTGCGCGAGGATGTCATCGCCTTCGGCCGCACGCGGGACCTGCCCGCCCCCGAACGCCGCGCCGACGGCAGCTATGCCTATCCCGAACTGCGGCTGCGCTTTCGCGGCGGCGATCAGCCAGAGGACCGCAGCCGCGCCTTCGGCCGGCTCAACGCGCCGGGGCTCTACACCAGCACCGTCACGCGGCCCGCGCTGTTTCGCGCCTATCTCAAGGAACAGCTCGAACTGATATCCTCGAACTATGAAGTCGAGGTCGAGGTCGGTTCGTCGCGGCAGGAAATCCCCTTCCCCTATGTGCTCGACAGCGAAGCCAGCGCCGTGCTGGTGGGCGTCGATCCCAATGCGATCGCGCGGCATTTCCCCTCGACCGAACTGGCCGATATCGGCGACGAGCTGGCCGACGGCATGGTGCTGGGCGGCGCGGACGACCCGATCCCGCTATCGCTGTTCGACGGGCTGCGCACCGATTTCAGCCTGGCCCGGCTGGCGCATTACACCGGCACCGCGACCGAACATTTCCAGCGCTTCATCCTGTTCACCAACTATCATCGTTATGTCGATGAATTCGTTGACTGGGCAGGATCGCAACTGGGTGCCAACGGTTATACCGCGCTCGCCGGGGCCGGCGGGTTGCTGCTGACCGAGAGAACCGAAAACGCCCGTGCGCAACTGTCGGACACGGCATGGCGCCGGCACCAGATGCCCGCCTACCACCTGGTCGGCCCCGATCATGAAGGCATCACGCTGGTCAACATCGGCGTCGGCCCATCGAACGCCAAGACCATCTGCGACCACCTGGCGGTGCTGCGGCCCGAAGCCTGGCTGATGATCGGCCACTGCGGGGGCCTGCGCCCCACGCAGAAGATCGGCGACTATGTGCTCGCCCACGCCTATCTGCGCGACGATCACGTGCTCGACCCGGTGCTGCCGCCCGAAATCCCCCTGCCCGCGATTGCCGAGGTCCAGCAGGCGCTGGCCCGCGCGGCGGAAATGGTTTCCGGCGAACATGGCGCGGACCTCAAGCGGCGGATGCGCACCGGCACGGTCGTCACCACCGATGATCGCAACTGGGAACTGCGCTATACCCAGTCGGCCCACCGCATGTCGCTGAGCCGCGCGGTCGGGGTCGACATGGAAAGCGCGACCATCGCCGGCCAAGGCTATCGCTTCCGCGTCCCCTACGGCACGCTGCTATGCGTCTCGGACAAGCCGCTGCATGGCGAGATCAAGCTGCCCGGCCAGGCGAACAAGTTCTATGAGGAGGCGATCGCCGCCCATCTCGAAATCGGCGTCACCGCCTGCCGCCTGCTGCGCGACGAGGGGCCGCGCCTGCACAGCCGCAAGCTGCGCGCTTTCAACGAACCGCCGTTCCGCTGACAGAGCAGCCTGCGCGATAATTCCGCCCGCCCCCAGGGGGGTAGGCAATACCGCGCAATGCCTATTCGCCTTGCGCCGCCTGCTCGACCGCGTCGACGGCAGCTTCGGCAGAGGTTTGCGCCTGATCCTCGGGGAAAACCACCCCGCCGGCGAATTGCAGCGCGTCGGTGAAATTGCGCAGGCCTTTGAGGAACACGCCCTGCGGTATGCCCTTGCCCGTCACGATGTCCCATTCGACCCAGACATCGCCTTCGTCGTCCATATAGACCTGCGCGAACCGCGATTGGCGCGCGATGCCGAGCGCGGTTTCGGCGCTGACGCTGAAATTGGTGTCGAAACCGCCGATCAGCTGGAGTTCGGTGCAACCGTCATGCGTTTCGTCGGCGCAGCCATAGAACGCAATGTCGGCTGCCCACCCGCCAAGCTCGAGATGGATGCTCGGATCGTCGTAGGAGTCCGTCCCCAGCCTCGGCTCGTAGCCCGCGATTTCGAGCAGCGAGACGATGCCCTGAGGAACGCTGGCGGTGACGACCGGATCGGCAGCCATCGCCGGACCTGCAAATGCCAGCCCGCAGACTGCGGCCGGAATCGTGAACCTGCGCATTAACCCTTCCCCTTCGTCTTGGTCTTGCCGGCCTTGGCATGGTCTTCGATGAACTTGACGATCATCCCGGCGATATCCTTGCCGGTCGCCTGCTCGATACCCTCGAGGCCGGGCGAGGAGTTGACCTCCATGATGACCGGCCCGTGGTTGCTGCGCAGCATGTCGACGCCGCACACGTTGAGGCCCATGCGCTTGGCCGCGCGCACGGCGGTGGAGCGTTCCTCGGGCGTGATCTTGATCAGCTTCGCACTGCCGCCGCGGTGGAGGTTTGAGCGAAACTCATCCGGCGCGCCGGTGCGCTGCATCGCGGCCACCACCTTGCCGCCCACCACCAGCGCGCGGATGTCGGTGCCGCCGGCCTCCTTGATGAATTCCTGCACCAGTATGTTGACGTTGGCGCCGCGAAAGGCCTCGATCACCGATTTGGCGCTGCTCATCGTCTCGGCCAATACCACGCCGATGCCCTGCGTGCCTTCGAGCAGCTTGATGACGACCGGCGGCCCCTTGACCGCGCGGATGATCTCCTCGGTCAGCTTGGGATCATGCGCGAAGGCGGTCAGCGGCAGGCCCAGGCCGTGCTTGGCCAGGATCTGCATGCTGCGCAGCTTGTCGCGGCTGCGGCCGATGGCCACGCTTTCGTTGAGCGACCATACCCCGGCCATCTCGAACTGGCGCAGGATGGCGAGGCCGTATTGCGTGATCGAGGCGCCGATGCGCGGGATCACCACGTCATAACCGTTCACGGTCTCGCCATTGTAGGCGACGGTCGGACGATGGCTGGCGATATGGACCGTGCAGCGCAGCGTGTTGAGCACGTCGAGCCGATGCCCGTGCGCCGCCGCAGCTTCGGCCAGCCTCCGGTGCGAATAGAGGTCCGGATTGCGCGCCAGCATGGCGATCTTCATGTTTTATAGCCTTTTTCCACGTCGCGACCGGGCGTTTGCAGCCACGAATGGCCCGAGTCGACGACGAACCGCCGCCTTAGCGCAGATCGGCCGATGAGCATCGGGAATTTCATGTCGGACCGGTCGGCAAGGCTGATCTCCACCCGGAATTCCCGGCTACCGATCCTTAGTGGCGTTTTTATGATCATCCGCCGCTGGGTTTCGCCGTTGGAACTGGTGATGCCGCGCCAGTCGACGTGCACTGCCTCGCACACCTGGCGCACCTGCTGGCGTTCGAAATCGACCGCGAAGCGGATGTATTGCTCCCCGCCGCGCTCGAACTTTTCAAGCACCGTCGCATGGAGCGAAGACGTGCGCGCGCCGGTGTCGATCTTGGCCGGAAGCTCGTGCAGGCCAAGCTCGGGCAGGTGCACGAGCTCGCGCCAGCCGATGACGGGCATTCGCTTGCTATCGCCGGCCATGCGCGAATTCCGAGCCCCCAGGGTCGCTTACCAACCCTTGGGCTTGCCCTTGGTCTGCTGATCGAGCCAGGTCATCAGCGGCTTGAAATATTCGAGCATCGGCTTGGCGCTCATCTCGCGGGTCCCGGCGAATGCCTCCAGCGCATCGGGCCAGGGCTTGCTGGCGCCCAGCGCGAGCATGGCGTTGAGCTTTGCGCCGACATCCTTGTTGCCGTAGAACGAACAGCGGTGCAGCGGGCCCTTCCAGCCCGCCTGGTCGCAGGCGGCCTTGTAGAACTGGAACTGCAGGATCCGCGCGAGGAAGTAGCGGGTATAGGGCGTATTGCCCGGGATATGGTATTTCGCGCCCGGATCGAAGGCGTCGGCGGGCCGCTCGACAGGCGGGGTGATGCCCTGGTAATCGCGCTTCAGCCCGACCCATGCCGAATTGTAGGTTTCGGGCGTCACGCTGCCGTCGAATACGCCCCAGCGCCACTTGTCGACCAGCAGGCCGAAGGGAAGGAAGGCGACCTTGTCCATCGCCTGGCGCAGCAGCAGGCCGATGTCCTTGTCGGCGCTGGGCACGTCCTTGCGCTCGAGCAGGCCGATCTGCACGAGGTATTCGGGCGTGATCGACAGCGCCACGAAATCGCCGATCGCCTCGTGGAAACCGTCATTGGCGCCGTTGAGGTGCAAATAGCTCTGGTCCTGATAGGCGCGCTGATAGTAATTGTGGCCCAGTTCGTGGTGGATGGTGACGAAATCGTCGGCATTCACCTTGATGCACATCTTGATGCGGATATCGTCCCTGTTGTCGATATCCCAGGCGCTGGCATGGCACACCACCTCGCGATCGGCCGGCTTGACGAACATCGAGCGCTTCCAGAACGTCTCGGGCAGCGGCTTCATGCCGAGCGAGGAATAGAAGCCTTCGCCGATGCGGACCATGTCGAGCGGATCCCTGCCCTGCGCGGCGAGCAGTTCGCCGATGTCATAGCCGATGTCGCCCGCGCCCGCCGGGGCGACGAGCGGGTAGATATTGCCCCATTCCTGCGCCCACATATTGCCCAGCAGATCGGCGCGGATCGGGCCGGTCCTGGCCTGCACCGCATCGCCGTATTTCTCGTTGAGCTTGCTGCGGACATAGGCGTGCAGCGCGATGTAGAGCGGCCTGGTTTCCTGCCACAGCCGTTCGGTCATGGCGGTGAAGTCAGCCGGGCTCATGTCATACCCCGAACGCCACATGGCGCCGACATCGGCAAAGCCGAGTTCCTGGGCGCCGTCATTGGCGATGGCGACCATGCGGGCATAGTCGTCCTTCATCGGCGCGCCGACATTGGTGTGCCAGCTGGCCCACATTTCGGCGAGTTCGGCGGGCGTGCGCTCGGGGTTGCCCATCTCGGCCTCGATGTCCGAACCGCCGATCTGCTTGCCGTTCAGCGTGCCCCTGCCCTTGCCGTACTGGCTGTTGAGCCGGGTCGCGATCTCGTTGAGCTCGGTCGCCGCGCCCGGTGTGGTCGGGGCGGGCAGGACGATGTTGTTGCGCAGGATGTCGAGCTTGCGCCGGACCACCGGATCGAGCCCGGCAATCTGCGCATATTTCGCCGCCTCGAGCGCATAGCGGACGCTCTTCTCGGTCCCTTCGGCGCCGATCTTCGCGGCCAGCGCATCGGTATCCTCGGTGATAAAGGTGTTGTTGACCCAATTGACCTGGCTCGCCTCGACCGAATAGCCGTACAAGTCCTTCTCAACCGACGCGACCCAGTCGGCAGCGCCCTGCGGCGTCATCGCAAAAGCGGTCGTTTCGGCCGGGGCAGCCTCGTGGTGATCGGCCTGCGCGGGGCTGGCGAGCGAGACAGCGAGCGCGAAGAGCGCGACGGATGCGGGTTTCATGGGTTTCCTCTCTCGGGACGATGCGACCGGTTTCACGTGCGACCGGATTGCACGGGGCGCGGGTGCGAATCAAGCCGGTTGCGGCGATTTGCGGTCATGGTTGCGGCGGCCCGCCCTGCACCACGGGAATGCCCGCTTGAGCGTCATGGCGCATCTCCCAGCCAGTCGGCGATCGCCTGCCCCATCTCGGGCCGGGTGCAACTGCTCATGTGATTGCCCGGCACCTCGACGAAGCTAGCGTGGGGCAGCAATGCCGCAAGGTCCGCAGCCGAGCCGTTGTCACGATCATCGACCCCGCACACCACCAGCGTGGGCATGGTAACCCTATCGAGCAGCGCGAGGTCGAGATCGGGCATGGTGTCGAGCAGCATGCGCGCCGCGACCCGGTCGACCCCCTGCGACTTGAGGAACATCTTCGAGAAATAGGCCGGATCGCCCGGTTCGATGCTGTCGAATTCGTCGATCACGCGGCGAAAATGCGCCGCGCGCTTCTGCCATTCGCCCAGCCCTGCGGTGCCCATGCCGCCGATCACCACGCGCGCGGGTGCAAGCACCCCGGTGGCGATGGCGTGCAGCGTGGTGCGCGCACCGAGCGAGAAGCCGCCGAGATCGTAATCCTCAAGCCCGAGGTGTCCGACCAGCGCGGCGATATCGCGCACCAGCACATTGTGCGGAAAGGCCGCCCGATCGCGCGGCACCGCGCTTTCGCCGTGGATGCGGAAATCGAGCATCAGCACTTCGTATCCGCGCGCGGCGATGGTCTTGTGATGGCCCCACTTGATCCAGTTCATCTGTGCGCTGGAAAACAGCCCGTGGAGCAGCACGAGGGGCCGCCCTGCCCCGTGCCGATGGAGCGCGAGGTCGGTGCCGTCGAAGCTGGCGAAATGCCCGGTCCTCATTCGGGGACGTCCAGCCCGGCGGCCCTCCAACGATCGGCGACGCTGGCAGCCTCGTCGCTGCGCTTGCGCGGCAGGCCGGTGAAGTCGAGCCATGCCTCGTGCAGGCTCTCGGCGCCGAAATTGCCCACCGGCACGAAACCGGACGGATCATCGAAGCTGCCGAAGGTCAGGTCCTGTCCCGTGCCGTCCTTGAACCGGAAGCCGAGCGGCGTGCCGCAATGCGAACAGAACGGGCGCCGGGCGATCGGGCTGCTGTCATACCAGTCGGGAGCGCTGAGCCAGGTGAGCGCGTCATCCTCGACCTGCACCAAGGCCGCGGCGAACCCGCCGGTCGCTTTCTGGCACATGCGGCAATGGCACAGATAGGCCTCGGCCTTCGAGACATCGACGCGATAGCGCACCCGGCCGCATTGGCAGCCGCCTTCCTTGATCGTGCTCACCGTCTGGCCAGCCCTTTCTGTTCCATGCGCCATTGAACCATCTCGATCCGGTCCTGCCCGAAGAACGGTTCGCCCTCGAACACCAGCGTCGGCACGCCCCAGTGACCCGCCGCCTCGAGCGCGTCCTGATTGGCCGCGATCTCGGCATCGAGCGCGTCCGCTTCTGCGGCGACCTCCGCCTCGATTTCGGCGGGGTCGAGCCCAGCCAGTTCCAGCGCATGGGCAAGGTGGCCGCCTTCGTGCCAGCCTTCCTGCCCGCCCCAGATCATCTGCCCCGCCTCATGCGCGAAGACCAGGCCCCCGCCCCGCCGCGCGGCGGCCTGCCCCATGCGGGTGACGCGGCGGATATAGGGCTGATCCCCGGCGATCTTGCGCGTCATCACATCCTGCACGATCGGATCGGGGCGCGGCGCGCCGAAGGGGATGCCATGGAACTGCGCCACGCGGATCATGTCGCGCATGGTGTAGCCGAGCCAGCTGGGGTGGTTGCGCTCGAAGAAATCGGGCTGGCGCAGCGCCAGCGGATAGACCGGGCGCAAGGTGATATCGAGATCGTACTCCCCGGCCATGGCGCGATACCGGCCCACCGCGAGATAGCTGTAGGGCGAACGGAAGCTGAAATAGAGGTCTGCGGTCAAGGTCATGCGCCGATATCTATCGCGCCGTTGCGCAATGCGCCACCGCGCTTTCGAAATTTGCAAGTTGCAATAATAAGCCTCGTTATTATATGCGCAGGCATGAAAACCAATGTCGGATACCTGCTGTCGGATAGCGGGCGGCTGCTGCGCAAGACCTTCGACGAGCGCGTGCGCAGCCTGGGCCTGACCGCGGTGCAGGCGCGGCTGCTGCTCAGCCTGGTCAAGTTCCCGGGCAACAACCAGGCCTTCTATGCCGAACGGATCGAGGTCGAACCGATCACCCTCACCCGCATCGTCGACCGGATGGAAGACTCGGGCTGGATCGAGCGCGTCGCCGATCCGACCGACCGCCGCGCACGCCTGCTCCACCTGACCGACAAGAGCCGCGAAATCGTGGAACCGTTGCGCGTGATCGTCGAAGGCCTCGTCGCCGATATGGTCGAGGGGCTGACCGGCCGCGAACGCGAGACGCTTGCCGCGCTGCTCCAGAAGGTATCGGACAATCTCTCGGTCGAGAGGATCATCAAGGACGCCGCAAATGGCTGAAGCCGATCCGCAGATCGCCGCCGAAAGCGGCACCGTGATCCACGAGACCATCGCGCCCAGGCGGCGCAACCGGGGCAGGCTGGCGCTCATGCTCAGCGTGCCGCTGGCCTTGCTGGTGGGCGGGCTGGTCTACTGGCTGTCGCTGCAGGGCAAGGTCTCGACCGACAACGCCTATGTCCAGCAGGACCAGGTTTCGGTCAGCGCGCTGGTCGGGGGCGAGATCGTCGAAGTGCCGGTGCGCGAAGGCGACGTGGTCAAGGCGGGCGACGTGCTGTTCCGGCTCGATCCCGATCCTTTCCGCCTGCAGGTTGCGCAGGCCGATGCCGCCATCGCGACCGCGCAGGCGAACGTCACCGCGCTGTCGAATGCCGCGGACCTGTCGGGTGCCGATATCTCCGCCGCGCGCGAGGACATTGCCTTTGCCGAGGCCAATTTCCGCCGCAAGGACGAGCTGTTCCGGCGCGGCTTCCTGACCAGGGCGGACCATGACGCGGCCGAACATGCGGTCAGCCAGGCGCGCGAGCAATTGCGCCAGGCAGAGGCCAGGCGCATCGCCGCCAGCGCCCGGCTGGCCACCGGTGCCGCCGTCCCCGGCGAGAACCCGCAGGTGGCGACGGCCAGGGCGCAGCGCGCGGTCGCCGAATTGCAACTCGGCCGCACCGTGATACGCGCGCCCAGCGCCGGACGGATCGCGCAGGCAGACCGGTTGCAATTGGGCCAGCAGATCGTCCAGGGGTTGCCGGTGCTGACGCTGGTGGTCGACGGCACCAGCTATGTCGAAGCCAATTTCAAGGAAACCGACCTGGCCGACATGGTGCTCGGCCAACCCGCCGAAATCCGCTTCGATGCCTATCCCGGCCTCACGCTCAGGGGCCATGTCGCCTCGATCGGTGCGGGCACGGGCAGCGAATTCTCGGTGATCCCGGCGCAGAACGCCACCGGCAACTGGGTCAAGGTGACCCAGCGTGTCCCGGTCAAGATCGCCATCGACGAACGCAGCCCGCGCCGCCTGATTGCCGGCCTGTCGACCGATGTCACCGTCTTCACGCACGGCAGGAAGCGCTAGGCCGATGGCCAGCCGCACCGTCCCCGCAGGTGCCGGTGCACCGCCCGCGCCCGCGCACGACGAGGCATTGCTGCGGGTCGACAATCCCGGCCTGCTGGTGGTGGGGATCATGGCCGCTTCGCTGCTGCAGGTGCTCGACACCACCATCGCCAATGTCGCGATCCCGCACATGCGCACCGCGCTGGGCGCGACCAGCGAGACCGTGACCTGGGTGCTGACGAGCTATATCATCGCCAGCGCGGTCGCCCTGCCGATCACCGGCTGGCTGGCCGACCGGGTCGGCGGGCGGCGGCTGTTCATCCTCTCGGTCGCCGGGTTCATCCTGTCCTCGATGCTCTGCGGCCTGGCGCAGAATCTCGAGCAGATGGTGCTGTTCCGCGCCTTGCAAGGCGTCACCGGCGCGTTCATCGCGCCATTGAGCCAGTCGTTCATGCTCGACACCAACAAGCCCAGCCGGCAGGCGCAGATGATGGCGCTGTGGGGCATGGGCATCATGATCGGCCCGATCCTGGGCCCGGTGCTGGGGGGATGGCTGACCGAACAGGTCAACTGGCGCTGGGTGTTCTTCGTCAACCTGCCCATCGGTATCCTCAGCCTGTCGATCCTGCTTGCGCAGCTCCCGCATCGCGGGGCGACGCGGCGCCGTTTCGACCTCATCGGCTTCGCGCTGATCGGCCTGGCGCTGGCCAGTTTCCAGATGCTGCTCGACCGCGGCCAGACGCTCGACTGGTTCGACGACAAGGAAATCTGGTTGTGGACCTTCCTCGCGGTTTCCGCCGGGTGGATGAGCATGATCCATTTCGCCATGGCGAAGAACCCGCTGTTCGAGCGCGCGCTGTTCGCCGATCGCAATTTCGCCATCGCCCTGGGCTTCATGCTGGCGATCGGCGTGGTCATGTTTGCCACCATGGCGCTGCTGCCGCCGATGTTGCAGCAGCTGTTCAGCTATGACGTGATCGACACCGGCCTGGTGCTGATGCCGCGCGGGATCGGCGTACTCATCTCGATGCAGTTCGCCGGCATGTCGATGCGACGCGGCATCGATTCACGACCTGTCGTGGCCGTGGGCTTTGCCATTTGCGCGGTCTCGCTGTGGCAGATGAGCCAGTGGTCGCTCGGCGTCGACCGGTTCCACATCGTCCTTTCCGGCCTGGTGCAGGGGCTGGGGATGGGGCTGGTGTTCATTCCGCTCAATGTCAGCGCCTTCGCCACCCTGCCCCCGCATCTGCGCACCGACGGGTCGAGCCTGCTCAACCTGTTCCGCTCGCTCGGCGCGTCGGCCGGCATTTCGCTGACCACGGTGATGCTGGCGCGCAATATCCAGACCAGCCACGCCGACGTCGCTTCGCAACTGACCGGCGCATCGGTTTCCAGCGTGGTCGACGTCAGCACGGTCGATCGCTACCAGAACCTGGGCGAAGTGGTGGTGCGCCTGCTCGATCTCGAAGCCAACCGGCAGGCCGCCATGGTCGCCTTTGTCGACGACTTCCGCATGATGATGTGGATCACGCTTGCCGCGATCCCGCTGGCCTTCATCATGAAGCGCGGGCCCGCGCGGCTGCGCGACCGTCGATAGCCCTGAAGCTCAGCCCTTCCTGAGGCACTCGCGCCCGAGCAGTTCGGCGATCTGCACCGCGTTGAGCGCGGCGCCCTTGCGCAGATTGTCGCTGACGCACCACAGGTTGATCCCGTATTCGACGGTCGGGTCCTCGCGCACGCGGCTGACATAGGTGGCGCTGTCGCCCGCCGCCTCGACCGGGGTGACGTATCCGCCGTCCTCGCGCTTGTCGACGAGCATCACGCCGGGCGCCTCGCGCAGGATTTCCATCGCCCGTTCAGCGCTCATCTCGTTCTCGAACTCGATGCTGACGGCTTCGGAATGGCTGACGAACACCGGCACGCGCACGCAGGTGGCGGTCAGCTTGATCTTCGGATCGAGGATCTTCTTGGTTTCGACCACCATCTTCCACTCTTCCCTGGTCGACCCATCGTCGAGGAAGACATCGATGTGCGGGATGACGTTGAAGGCGATCTGCTTGGTGAACTTCGCCGGTGCGACCGGGTCGCCGACGAAGATGGCGCGGCTCTGTTCGAACAGTTCGTCCATGCCCGCCTTGCCCGCGCCCGAAACCGACTGATAGGTCGCAACGACCACGCGCCTGATCGTGGCGGCATCGTGCAGCGGCTTGAGCACCACCACCAGCTGCGCGGTCGAACAGTTGGGATTGGCGATGATGTTGCGCTTCGAATATTGGTGGATCGCGTCGGGGTTCACCTCGGGCACGATCAGCGGCACGTCGGGGTCCATGCGATAGAGCGAACTGTTGTCGATCACCACGCAACCGGCGGCGGCGGCCTTGGGCGCATAGATCTTGGCCGGCCCGCTGCCCGCGGCGAACAGCGCGATGTCCCAGCCGGTAAAGTCGAAATGCTCGATATTCTGGCATTTGAGCATCTTGCCGGTGTCGCCGAATTCGACCTCGGTGCCGACCGAACGGCTCGAGGCGACAGCGGCCACCTCGTCGCAGGGGAACCCGCGCTCGGCCAGCACCATCATCATCTCGCGTCCGACATTCCCGGTCGCGCCGACCACGGCAACACGATAACCCAATTCACTTCTCCGAAATCAACGAGGTGCCGGGATAGCGATTGCGCGGGCCACCGCAAGCGTACATTCGATTGCGCGCGCCAAAGCGCTACTCGGGCGGGATCACGCCATGCGCCGCGAGGAAGCGGAACACTGTGTTGTAGAAATGCGGCGAAATCGCCTCGCCCGCGACGCGGTGGGTCTGGCCGGGATAGAGCATCATCTCGAACGGCACATTGGCACCCTGCAGTTCGGCGATCAGCGCGGTCGAATTCTCGAACACCACATTGTCGTCGGCCATGCCGTGGACCAGCAGCAGCGGATCGCCCAGCTTCGTCGCATCGGGCAGCGCCGAAGCCTTGGCATAGGCCGCCGCGTCCTTGTGCGGCGTGCCCATGTAGCGTTCGGTATAATGGGTGTCGTAGAGTTCCCACCGCGTCACCGGCGCACCCGCGATCCCGGCGGCATAGAGGCCGGGATCGGCCTGCAACTGCTTGAGCGTCATGTAGCCGCCATAGGACCAGCCCGCGATCGCGATCTTGCCCGGATCGACGAAGGGCAGCGACTTGAGATATTCGGCCCCAGCCTTCTGGTCGCGCACCTCGACCCCGCCCATGGCGCGATGGATCGGCTGCTCGAACTTGACCCCGCGATTGGCGCTGCCGCGGTTGTCGAGCGCGAACCAGATATAGCCCCTGTCGACGATCGCCTGCCGCAGCGCGCCGTCCCAGCCCTTGCCGACCACCTGCGCGTGCGGCCCGCCATAATGATGGAAATAGACCGGATAGCGCTTGCCCGGCTGCAATTGGGGGGTGACCATTTCCCAGTAAAGCGGCGTGCCGTCCTCAGCCAGAACCGTGCCGTATTGCGTCGGGCGGTGGCTGGCGAGATAGGGCGTATAGGGATGCGCGGCGTCGAGCGCATTCTCCTCGATCCAGGCGATCCGCTGCCCGTCCTGATCGGCAAGATAGCTCTGCGGCGGGGTGTCGTCGTTCGAGCGGGTGACCAGCAGCGTCCGGCCCTTCGCGTCCATGCTGGCGGAATTCGCATAATCGGGGTCGGTCAGCCGTACCGGTTCGCCCGCGCTTAGCGGCAGGGCATAGATCTGCGGGGCGAGCAGCGAATCCCTCGTCGCGCGGATGAAGATCATGCCCGCTTGCTGGTCGATCCCGACCAGGTCGGTGACGACCCATGCGCCCCTGGTCAACTGGCTCCACTGGCCATCGGCATGGCGATAGAGGTGGCCGTAGCCATCGCGCTCCGACCACCAGACCAGCGACCCGTCGTCGAGCCATTTGTAGTTGTTGGTGAGGTTGATCCAATAATCCTTCACCGCCGTTTGCTCGGTGAACAGCACGCTGCTCGCGCCGGTCGCAGGGTCGACCCTGAGCATATCGAGCACGGTCTGGTCGCGGTTCTGCCGCTGGACATAGAGCGCGCTGCCATCGGGTGCCCAGTCGACCCTGGCCAGATAGATGTCGCGATCACTGCCGAGATCGACCTTGACCCGGTTCTGCCCGTCGGGGTCCATCACATAGAGTTCGACCAGCACATTGGCGCTGCCCGCCGCCGGGTAGCGCTGCTCGAAGGTCTTCGTTCCCGTCGCGCCGATCGCCGCGCGGGTGACGGTGCCGACCCCGCTTTCGTCGAAGCGCTCGACCGCGATGCGCGCATCGTCCGGGCTCCACCAGTAACCGGTCAGCCGGTCCATTTCCTCCTGCGCGACGAACTCGGCCTCGCCCCAGCGGATGGCATCGCCTTGCCTGGGCGTAACCGGCGCGGCCATCTGACCCACCTCGCCGATCCACAGCTGCCGATCGCGCACGAAGCTGAGGTAGCGGCCGCTCTCGCTCAAGGCGGGATTGATCTCGCCCTCCTCGGTATCGGTCAGGCGCTGCACCGCGCCGCCGGGGCGGGCGAGATAGATATCGCCGTCGATCGGCACCAGCAGCCCCGTGCCATCGGCGGTCCACTGATAATCGATGATGCCCCTGAGGCTGCCGACACGGGCGCGTTCGCGCTGCATCCTCTCATCCTCGGACAATTCGCGGCCCGAACCCAGCTTCGCGCTGTCGACCAGCATCGACCATTCGCCGCTTTCGCGGTCATAGCCCCACAGGTCATAGCGCTCGCGGTCGTCCTCACGATTGCGCAGCACCGTCAACCAGCGCCCGTCGGGCGACAGCTTCGCCTTGCGCGGCGCGGGCCCGTCGAGCGAGGGCGAAGCGAAGACGCGTTCGAAGGTCAGCTCCATGGGGGCGGTTTCCTTGGTCGATGGGGCATTGCGGGCGGCAAGCGGCGCGGCGAGGCAGGTGCCCAGCGCCAACGCGGCGGCGAAAGTGATCGAGCGCATTGTCTCTCCCAAATCATTGCGCGCCCCGCCAGGGGCGTGACGATCCAACCACCGGGCCATCCACCGGGGGCCATCCACCGGGAGAATGCGTGACCCGACGCGCCATGGATTGCCGCATCGCCTGCGGTTCCTCGCAACGACTGGCAGGAAAGGCAAGCGGTAAGCTATCGGCCGGAATTCATGCCTAATTTGGGCTTAAGCGCAATTGCTTAAATCGCGTTAACGCGCGCGCGCCACAAATGCACAGGCGCCACGGGGTCGTTTCCGGCTCACAAGCTCCGTGGCGCACATCGAAGGGAGGCATTTGCGTCCTCCCACGATACCCACGCGAAAAGGGCGGCCCCCGCAAGGGAGCCGCCCTTTGTTTTCTCGCCGCTTCGCGCAGTGCGCTTACTTGGTAACGTCGCGCCGTTCGGCGATGCGCGCGCGCTTGCCGGTGCGGCCGCGCAGGTAATAGAGCTTGGCGCGACGCACCACGCCGCGGCGGACCACGGTGATGCTGTCGACGATCGGCGAATAGAGCGGGAACACGCGCTCGACGCCTTCCCCGAAGCTGATCTTGCGCACGGTGAAATTGCTGTTGATCGAACGGTTCGAGCGGGCGATCACCACGCCTTCGAACATCTGCACACGCTCGCGCGTGCCTTCGATCACCTTCACGCCGACGCGCACGGTGTCGCCCGCGCGGAATTCGGGGATGTCCTTGCCGGCCTTGGAGATTTCCTCGGCTTCGATCTGCTGGATCAGGTTCACTGGTCCATGTCCTTCTGTTTCCGCCGCGCGCCAGAGGCAGGCTGGGCCCGAGCGCCACTATAGCGCTCCCAAAGGTCCGGCCTGCGTAACCGAGTGTCGTCTTCGCTCCTTGCCTTGCGCCAGGCAGCGATCTTCGCATGATCCCCCGATCGCAGCACTTCGGGGATCGTGCGCCCTTCCCATTGCTGAGGTCGGGTATATTGCGGATATTCGAGCAAGCCGTCCTCGAACGACTCCTCGGTCCCGCTTGAAGGCGCGCCCATTACTCCGGGAAGCAGGCGAATGCAAGCGTCGAGAATCGCCAGCGCGGCGGGTTCTCCGCCCGAGAGGACCACGTCCGCCAGGCTGACCTGTTCGATCTGCGGAAAGGCATCGAAGATGCGCTCGTCGAAGCCCTCGAACCGGCCGCACAGGATGATAACGCCGGGGCCTTGCGCGATCTGGCGGATACGCTCCTGCGTGATCGGTGCGCCGCGCGGGGTCATGGCGAGGATGGGCCTTAACGCCCCCTCCCCTTCAGAAGAGGGGGCGGGGGGGTGGGTGTCCGACGCCGACGGGGCAGAACCCCCAACCCCTTCCCCATGGGGAAGGGGCTTTACGGTGACACTGTCCAGCGCCGCCGCCAGCACATCGGGCCTGAGCACCATCCCCGCCCCGCCGCCTGCCGGGGTATCGTCGACCGTGCGGTGCCTGTCGGTGGCGAAATCACGGATCTGCACCGCCTCGCACGACCAGTCCCCCCGCTCGAGCGCGCGGCCCGCGAGCGACACGCCCAGCGGCCCGGGAAACATCTCGGGATAGAGCGTCAGGACGGTGGCGGCAAAGCTCATGCGGGTGGCTCCCAGATTTCGCGCAACGGACCCTTGCGCTCGGCCTCGAACTCGCGCTGCACCCATTCGCGGAAGCGCTCGATCTTGCGCACGCCGACGCGGCCCGCCGGATGCACGACCCATTGCGATGCGCCGGGCAGATAGAGCGTCTCGAACGGTTGCACCAGCCGCCCGCTTTCAAGGTCGGCCTGCCAGTAGAGCGGCGACAGCAGCGCGATGCCGTATCCGGCCAGCATGGCGCTGGCTTCCTGCAACTGGCTGTCGAGCACCACCCCGCGGCGCGGCGGCGGCGGGGCGCCGATGCCGACCCTGGCGAACCACCCGGCCCACATCGGATCGTTGGGTGCATGGCGTTCGACCCGCAACAGGTCCTGCGGGCGGCGGATGTCGTTGGCTTCGAGAAACGAGGGCGCGCAGATCGGGGTGAAGTGCTGGCGGAACAGGAAATCGCTGCGCAGCCCGTCCCAGGCCCCGCGCCCGACCCGGATCGTGACATCGACCTTGCCCAGGCTGAAGTCGATCAACTCGTTCGACAGCGTCATCTTCACCGCGAGATCGGGATAGCGCAGCTGGAACCGCCCGATCCGGGCGCTGAGCCAGGTCGCGCCGAACGACACCGGCGCATCGATCGCCAGCACGTCCTGTTCGTCTTCGGCCAGCGCCGCGAAAGCCTCGGCGATTCCCGCCAGCCCGCCCGAGATCGCGGGCAGCAGGCGCCGCCCACTGTCCGACAGGCGCACCCGCCCCTTCTCGCGGACGAACAGCGGCGTGCCGACCCGGTCCTCCAATTGGCGAATCTGATAGCTGACCGCGGCCTGCGTCATCCCCAGCTCCTGCGCCGCGCGCGAGAAATTCTCGTGCCTGCCCGCGGCCTCGAAGGCGCGAACGGCAGCAAGCGGAGGCAGGCGGATCACGCCGGACTGTATAAGGGTGGCTTATGATATGCGCCAGTCGTTTTGTTGGAAACCCGCAGCAGGCAGGCCCAAACCGGGCCTATCGAAATACCGGAGATCTGCCATGTCCCTCGAAACCATGACCAAGCAACGCACCTATGCCGCACCAGCCGCGGAGGCCCGCAACAATGAAGCCCTGCTCGCCTATCTCAAGGAACACCTGACCCAGCGCGAAGTCCGCATGTTCGGCCTCGACATCGTCGACGCCAGGGAAGAGACGCCGACCCTGCCCGTGACGGCACTGGTGAGCGGCCTGGGTGCGGCCTTCGCGACGACCCTGCTCTTCGTCCTCGTCGGCTTCCTCGCGACGCAGGGCCTTCCCGACGGCGGCCTGGTCACGGCCGCCGGAACCGCCGTGATTTCCTAGTCGCCGGATGTTTTCATCCGGCTCGAAATCACTCTAGAGCGCCGACTTTGATTGCATCAGATCCGGCACTCTAGTTTCTTGTTTAACCGTGATTTCCTAGTCGCCGGATGTTTTCATCCGGCTCGAAATCACTCTAGAGTGCCGACTTTGATTGCATCAGATCCGGCACTCTAGTTTCTTGTTTAACCGTGATTTCCTAGTCGCCGGATGTTTTCATCCGGCTCGAAATCACTCTAGAGTGCGGTCTTCTTCTTCTTCGGCGGTGCCTTTTTCTTCGCCGGGGCCTTGCGACCCTTCTTCTTCGCGGGGCCCTTGGCCGCGCGGGCGTCGATCCATTCGACCGCCTGTGGCTCGGTCACATCCTCGGGCTGCACATCCTTGGGGATCGTGGCGTTTGTGGTGCCATCGGTGACATAGGGGCCGTAGCGGCCGGGCATGACCCTGATCTCGCCGCCGCTGGCCGGGTGCGCGCCGAGGACCTTGATCGGTTCCGCCTTGGCGCGGGTGCCGCCGTTGCCGCGATTGGCCGCCTGCGCGAGCAGGTCGACCGCGCGGTTCATGCCGACCTCGAACACTTCGCGCGTGCTGGTGAGCTTGCCGTACTTGCCGTCATGGCGCAAGTATGGGCCATAACGCCCGATGTTCGCTTCGATCTCCAGCCCGGTGTCGGGATGCGGGCCGATGATGCGCGGCAGGTTCAAGAGCCTGAGCGCCCAGTCGAGGTCGAAATCGTCGAGGTCCTTGGGGATGCTCGCGCGCCTGGCGTCCTTGCCCTCGCCCAGCTGGATATAGGGGCCGAAGCGCCCGCTCTTGCGCTCGACCGGCAGGCCGGTTTCGGGATCGTTGCCGAGCACCGCATCCTCGCCGCCCTCACCCGACCCGCCGGGCGCGGCGAACTGGCGGGTGTATCTGCATTCGGGGTAATTGGCGCAGGCGACGAAGGCGCCGTACTTGCCGCCGCGCAGCGCCAGCCGCCCGCCGTTGCGCCCCTCGGCCTCGCACAGCGGGCAGTGGCGCGGGTCGCTGCCGTCCTCGCGTTCGGGAAAGAGGTAGCCCGAGAGGAATTCGTCGAGCTCCTCGGTCACTTCCGAAGGCTTCTTGTCCATCACCTCTTCGGTCTTGGGCTTGAAGTCCTTCCAGAACTGTTCGAGCAGCTCCTTCCAGTCCTCGCGCCCGTCGGAAACCGTGTCGAGCTCGTCCTCCATCCCGGCGGTGAAGTCGAAGGCGACGTAGCGGGTGAAGAAGCGTTCGAGGAAGGCGGTCAGCAGCCGTCCGCTTTCCTCGGCGAAGAAGCGGTTCTTCTCCATCCGCACATAGGCGCGATCGCGCAGCGTCTGGATGGTCGAGGCATAGGTCGAGGGGCGCCCGATGCCGAGCTCCTCGAGCCGCTTGACCAGGCTCGCCTCGGAAAAGCGCGGCGGCGGCTGGGTGAAATGCTGGTTGGCGTCGACCTGCCTTTTCAGCGGGCTGTCGCCCTTGTGCATGACGGGGAGCAGGCCGTCCTCGGCCTCGTCGCCGTCGTGGTTCTGCCTGTCGTCGAAGCCTTCCTGATAGACCGCGAGGAAGCCGGGGAACTTCACCACCTGGCCGGTGGCGCGCAGTTCGTGGCGACCGGTGGGATCGCGCAGCGTCACCGTGGTCCGTTCGAGGTTGGCGGCGGCCATCTGGCTGGCCATCGCGCGCTTGAAGATCAGGTCGTAGAGCTTGCCCTCGTCGCCCGAACCCGCGCGGTCTCTGCCGAAATCGGTCGGGCGGATCGCTTCGTGCGCTTCCTGCGCGTTCTTGGCCCTGGTCTGGTAGATGCGCGGCTTTTCGGGGAGGTAATGGCCCGAATAGCGCTCGCTCACCGCCTTGCGGCAGGCGGCGATGGCGCTGCCGTCCATCTGCACGCCGTCGGTCCGCATATAGGTGATCGCGCCCGCCTCGTAGAGCGACTGCGCCAGCCGCATGGTGTGGCTGGCGGAAAAGCCCAGCTTGCGCGCGGCTTCCTGCTGGAGAGTGGACGTGGTGAACGGCGGCGCGGGATTGCGCTTGAGCGGTTTCGTCTCGATCTCTTCGACGGTGAAGCGCGCCTGTTCGACCGCCTCGCGCGCGGCCATGGCGGTGCCGCGCTCGCCCAGCGTCAGCCTGTCGAGCCTGGCCCCGTCATACTTGACCAGCCGCGCGGCGAATTCGGTCCCGTCCTGCTCCATCGTGGCGATGACCGACCAGTATTCCACGGCCCGGAAAGCCTCGATCTCGCGTTCGCGGTCGACGATCAGCCGCAGCGCGACCGACTGCACGCGGCCCGCGCTCTTCGCGCCGGGCAGGCGGCGCCACAGCACCGGCGAAAGCGTGAAGCCATAGAGATAATCGAGCGCGCGGCGCGCGAGATAGGCGTCGATCAGCGGCTGGTCGAGCTCGCGCGGGGCCTGCATCGCATCGGTCACCGCCTGCCTGGTGATCGCGTTGAAGGTGACCCGCTCGACCTCTTTGGGCAGCGCCTTGCGCTTGGCCAGCAGTTCGCGCACGTGCCACGAAATCGCCTCGCCCTCGCGGTCGGGGTCGGTGGCGAGGATCAGCCGGTCGGCCTTCTTCGCGGCGTCGGCGATGTCCTTGAAGCGGCCCTGCTTGTCGCGATAGAGTTCCCAGTCCATCGCGAAATCCTCGTCCGGGCGCACGCTGCCGTCCTTGGCCGGCAGATCGCGGACATGGCCGTAGGAGGCGAGGACCTTGAAGCCCGGCCCCAAATATTTCTCGATGGTCTTCGCCTTGGCGGGCGATTCGACGATGACAAGCTGCATGGGAAGTTCCGGCGGTCCTTACGCGTATACGTGTGTACGCGCGAAAATGGGGCCGGGGTTTCGCGGGCGTCAATGGGGTGCGACGCAACCGATACGAAATCGGGGAGGGGGGGCGTCAATGGCACAGGCTCACCCGCCCGCCCGCATGGCGTTCGAGCCGGCCGGCGATCTCCAGCTCGAGCAGTGCCAGCTGGACCGCCGCCGCACCCTCGCCCGACTGGCGGATCAACTCGTCGACCGGCACCGGCGCGGCGGTGAGCAACTCGGCCAGCTGCGCGGGTTCGGCCTCGGCCAGATCCTCGGGGACAAAATCGAAGGCGCAGGTGGTCTCGCGCAAGCTCGAGCGCGGGGTGCCATCGAAGCCCGACAGCAGCTCGATCACGTCCTCGGCCGCGTTGACCAGCACCGCGCCTTCGCGGATCAGCTGGTTGCAGCCGTGGCTGCGCGGTTCGAGCGGGCTGCCGGGGATCGCCATGACCTCGCGCCCAGCCTCGCCCGCCAGCCGCGCGGTGATGAGCGAGCCCGATCTGGGCGCGGCCTCGACCACCAGCGTGCCCGCCGCCAGCCCGGCGATGATGCGGTTGCGACCGGGAAAGTGGCTGCCGCGCGGTTCGGTGCCCGGCGGCTGTTCGGCGATCAGCAGCCCCTCTGCCGCGATCCGTTCCTGCAAGCCCGCGTGCTGCGGCGGATAGGCGATGTCGATCCCGCTGGCGATCACCCCGATGGTCCTGGGGAGCGCCCCTTCATGCGCCGCGCCGTCGATCCCGCGCGCCAGGCCCGAAACCACGGTAAAGCCCGCCTGCGCCAGGGCATTCGCAAAGTCGCGCGCCAGCTTGACCGCCGCCGCGCTGGCATTGCGCGCGCCGACCATGGCGACGCAGGGCGCCGCCGCCAGCGCCGGATCGCCGCGCCAGGTGAGGATCGGCGGGGCACCGTCGATCTCGCGCAGCAGCACGGGATAGGCAGGCTGGTCGTGGAACAGGTATTTCGCCCCTGCCTTGCGCACCGCTTCGACCTCGCGTTCGATCGCATCGGCTCTGGCGGGCCGATAGGATCGCCCGCCGCGCGCGGAGAGATCGGGCAAGGCCTCCAGCGCAGACTCGGCATTGCCGAACCGCTGCAGCAGCATGGCATAGCTGACCGGCCCGATATTGGGCGAGCGCAGCAGCCGGATGCGCGCGAAGGCTTCGCCTTGTGAGAGCACCGGCTGCGACCCCTGGCTCCGCATCAGGTGCGGCCCCGCATCACGGCTTGCTGGAGCCGATCTTCGGCTCCTCCCCGCGCATCAGCCGCCCGATATTGGCGCGATGCTGCACCAGCACGATGGCGGCGATGGCGAGCAGCGGGGGAATGGCCTGGCCATAGCCCAGCGCCCACGCCACGGCAGGCGCGGCCACCACCGTGGTCATCGAAGCGACCGACGAAATCCGGCTGAAATACAACGCCGCCGCCCAGATCGCAGCACAGGCCAGCATCGCGGGCCACGCCAGCGCCAGCAGCGCGCCCGCCGCGCTGGCAAACCCCTTCCCGCCCTTGAACTTGAGCCATGGGGTGAAGCAATGGCCCGCAACCGCTGCGACGCCCGCGACAGCTTCCGTGCCCGGCCACACCGCCTGCGCGAGCAGGACCGGCACCGCCGCCTTGGCCGCATCAAGCAGCACAGTCGCCGCCGCCAGCCCCTTGTTGCCGGTGCGCAGCACGTTGGTCGCGCCAATGCTGCCGCTGCCGATGTTGCGCACATCGCCCAGCCCGGCGGCGCGGGTGAGGATGAGGCCGAAGGGAATCGATCCGAGCGCAAAGCCCAGCACAGCGGCAAGAAACAAATCCATCAGACCCTATCCCGTTCATGCCGAGCTTGTCGAAGCATTGCACTTCTTCTAGCGCCCGGTGTGCCAAAAGAAAGACAGCCCTTCGACAAGCTCGGGGCGAACGGAAGTTTTGCCGTGCAATCATCCTCCCCCATCCTGCTGTTCGATTCGGGCGTCGGCGGACTGACCGTGCTGGCCGAGCTGCGCAGGGCGCTGCCCGATGCGCCGGTGATCTATGCCGCCGACATGGCCGGCCTGCCCTATGGCGCGAAGAGCGAGGCGGAAGTCGCCGCGCGGGTGGCGGGCCTGCTGGGCCGCATGACCGAACGCTGGCAGCCGCGGCTGGTGTGCATCGCCTGCAACACCGCCAGCACGATCGCGCTGGGCATGGTGCGTGACGTGCTCGAAGTGCCGATCGTGGGCACCGTGCCCGCGATCAAGCCCGCCGCCGCGCTGACGCGGACCGGCACCTTCGGCCTGCTCGGCACCGAAGCGACGGTGCGGCAGGCCTATGTCGACAATCTCGAACGCGAATTCGCGCAGGGCAAGCGCCTGCTGCGCCACGGCGCGGGCGGGCTGGTCCCGCTGGCCGAGGCCAGGCTGCGCGGCGAAGCGGTGAGCCTCGAAGCGGTGCGGCGCGAACTGGAGGGGCTGCTGGCGCAGGACGGCGCAGAGGCGATCGACACGCTGGTGCTCGCCTGCACCCATTTCCCGCTGCTCGAGGACGAACTGCGCGCCGCGCTGGGGCATGATGTGCGTTTCGTCGACGGGGCCGCCGGGATCGCGCGCCGCATCGCCTTCCTGACGCGGGGCCAGAGCTTCGCCCGCAGCGGGCCCGACCGCGCGGTCACCACCGGCGATCTTGCCGATTTCACCCGGCTCGCCGGTGCCTTTGCGGGTTACGGCATCGAGCGGCTGGAGAAATTCTGACGCCCCGGGCAAGGATCGGTTTCGCGCCCCGCGCCGCCATCCCGTACTTAAGAACGAGTCGCAAAGATCGCGGTGGAATTGCAGGCTTTTCCGCCGTATGTGCCAGCGGTTTCCAGCCGCGAACGGGCGGCGTTGTGACGGGTAGGGCCCGCGTGAATTACGACCAGATTTTCGACGAAGCGATCGATCGCCTCCATTCGGAAGGCCGCTATCGCGTCTTCATCGATATCCTGCGCAACAAGGGTGCCTTCCCCAATGCGCGCTGCTTTGCCGGCCACAACGGGCCCAAGCCGATCACCGTGTGGTGTTCGAACGACTATCTCGCCATGGGTCAGCACCCCAAGGTCATCGCCGCGATGGAAGAGGCATTGCACGATGTCGGCGCCGGTTCGGGCGGCACGCGCAACATCGGCGGCAACACGCATTACCACATAGAGCTGGAGCGCGAGCTGGCCGACCTCCACGGCAAGGACGGCGCGCTGCTGTTCACTTCAGGCTATGTCTCGAACGACGCCACGCTGTCGACGCTGGCCAGGCTGCTGCCCGGCTGCGTGATCTTTTCCGACGAATTGAACCACGCCAGCATGATTGCCGGCATCCGCAATGCCGGCTGCGAAAAGCGCGTGTTCCGCCACAATGACATGGCGCATCTTGAGGAACTGCTCGCGGCAGAGGATCCTTCGGTGCCCAGGCTGATCGCCTTCGAGAGCGTCTATTCGATGGATGGCGATGTCGCCCCGATCCACGCGATCTGCGACCTGGCCGAGAAATACAACGCGCTGACCTATATCGACGAGGTCCACGCGGTGGGCATGTACGGCAAGCGCGGCGGCGGCATCACCGAGCGTGACGAGGCGGCGCACCGCATCGACATCATCGAAGGCACGCTGGGCAAGGCGTTCGGCGTGATGGGCGGTTATATCGCCGCCGATACGCGGATCATCGACTGCATCCGCAGCTATGCGCCCGGCTTCATCTTCACCACCTCGCTCTCGCCGGTGCTGGCGGCGGGCGTGCTCGCCGCGGTGCGCCACCTCAAGGGGTCGAGCGAGGAACGCGACGGGCAGCAGGCCGCCGCCGCCCTGCTCAAGCAGAAGATGCGCGACGCCGGGCTGCCGGTGATGGATTCGACCACGCACATCGTTCCGCTGATGGTCGGCGATCCGGTGCGCGCCAAGAAGATCAGCGACGTGCTGCTGGCCGAATACGGCGTCTATGTGCAGCCGATCAATTTCCCCACCGTGCCGCGCGGGACCGAACGCCTGCGCTTCACCCCCGGCCCCGCGCATACCGAGGCGATGATGGTCGCTCTGGTCGGGGCGCTGGTCGAAATCTGGGGCCGGCTCGAGCTGGAGCTGCGCAAGGCGGCCTGAACGCCCCCCTGTTCCTCGCGGCAGGGACACCCTAGATAGCGGCGATGCAGCCCCTTGCCCCCAGCCGGTTCCGCGAGAACGCACCCATGCTGGGGGTACTGGCGCTGCTTGTGCTCGCCTTTGCGGTGCTGGCGGCGTTCGGCGATCAGGCGCAGGCCCCCGCCAAGACCACCGATCTTCCCGCCCGCGCCCCGCTGGCAGCACTGCCCGCCAGCGGCGAGGATACGGGCACGCTGTTGTCCACGCTCGATCCCGAAGCGGCGCGCGCGCGCAACGCGGCGGTCGGGTTTGCCGACGCCACGCCTGCCCCGGCCCCGCCCTTCCGCTTTCGCGGCAACGGCATCGACCGCGACCGGGCGCGCGATTGCCTGGCACTCGCCGCGCTGGCCGAAGCGGGCGCGGGCGATGCCGACCAGCGCGCGGTGATGCAGGTGGTGCTCAACCGCGTGCGCCACCCGGCCTTCGCGCGGACCGTGTGCGGCGTGGTGTTCGAAGGCGCGCAGCGCCCGACCGGGTGCCAGTTCAGCTTCACCTGCGACGGTTCGCTGGCGCGCAGCTATCCCGAGAAGCTGTGGCACGCGGCGCGCAGCCGGGCGGACGAGGCGCTGGGCGGTTTTGTCGACGCCACCGTGGGCAGCGCGACGCATTACCACGCCGATTACGTCTATCCCGCCTGGAGCGGCGCGCTCGACAAGATCGCCGCGGTCGGAGCGCATCTGTTCTTCCGCTGGAAGGGGGCCTGGGGCGGCAGCCACGCGCTCTCGGCCCGCTATACGGGCGGCGAGCCCGATCCGCTGGCGCTGCGCACGCGGGCGCAGCAGATCGAGCGTCCGCACGACCTGCTCCCGCGGCTTGTCGATGCAGGCGCGGCGGTGCGCAGCATCACCGCGCCCGCCACGCCGCGCGATGCCGCGCTGCTCGCCCCCCGCCCCGCGGCCCCCGGTGCGCCCGCGCCGGGCGTGCACTTCGTCCTCGTCGGCGCGGGCGATTCCCCCGACACGCTGGTCGAACGGGCCCGCGCGCTGTGCCCGGGCGATCGTTTCTGCCAGGTCTATGGCTGGGACGATCCGGCGGCGGTCCCGGCCGCGCTGCCGCTGACCGCGACGGAGCGCTCCACGCTGCGCTTCAGCTTCCTGCCCGCGCGGTCGGGCAACGGCGAAGTTGCCTATTTCGACTGTCGCATCTTCGCCCCTCCCGCCGCCGCCAACTGCCTGCCCCGCGCGCGGCCCTAGCGGATTTTGTCGAGGCGCCGCCCGCCGCCCGCATTATCCGTGTGCGGGGCCAGGGATACAGGAAAAACCCCGGCAATTCACCAATTTGATCGCACCAACCCCTTGACCGCCCACCATGTCCGACCCACTTTCACGCCATGAAATATCTCGTCGTAATCGCCCACCCCGAACCCACCAGCTTCAACGGCGCGCTGCTGCGACATGCGACCAGCGCGCTTGTCGAGCGCGGGCATGAGGTCGTGGTTTCGGACCTCTATGCGATGGGCTTCGATCCGGTAACGGGACGCGGGAATTTCCTCGACCCCGCAGACAGCCAGCGCTTCGACCAGCAGGCAGAAGAACGGATCGCCAGCGCGAACGGCAGCTTCGCGCCCGAACTGCAGGCGGAAATGGACAAGCTGGCCTGGTGCGATGTGCTGGTGCTGCAATTCCCGCTCTACTGGATGGGCATGCCGGCCATGCTCAAGGGCTGGATCGATCGGGTCTTTGCGATCGGCTGCGCCTATGGCGGTGGGCACTGGTTCGATCGCGGGTTGCTGGGCGGGCGCAGGGCGATGCTGGCGCTGACCGTCGGCGGGACTTCGGCGGCCTATTCGCCGCAGGGGCTGTACGGCCTCGAAATCGCGCAACTGCTTGAACCGATCCAGCGGGGCGTGCTCGGCTTTGCGGGTTTCGACGTGGTCGAGCCTTACATTGCCCATGCCCCGTCCCGCGTCACCCGTGAAGAGCGCGAGGCCATGCTCGATTCCTATGCCCGGCGCCTGATCGAAATCCGCGAGGCCCCGGTCCTGCCCATGCCCGTGTCGGCCGACTACGAGGGATTCGTGCGCAAGGCGCAGCCTTCCGCAAGCGTGACCGCAATTTAGGGTCAGGACCCTGGCTCAGCGCAGGCTCACCACATTGTCGGCCGCCGGGCGCGCGCGGCTGCCGTCGTAGAGGCTGGCCATCGGCTCGTCGGTCACGATCACCCGTTCGGCCGCGCCGAAGCCGTTGAAGTCGGTCTTCATCGCCGCACCATAGGCGCCCAGCATGCCGATCTCGAAATAATCGCCGGCCTGGATATCCGCGGGTAGCGGGAACGGGCCCTGCATATAGTCGGCATCGTCGCAGGTCGGGCCGTAGAAGGCGAAATCCGCCTCGGGCTTGATCAGGTCGTCCTCGAGCGCGCGGACCGGGAATTTCCAGTCGACATGCGCGGCATCGAACAGCGCGCCATAGGCACCATCGTTGATGTAGAGTTCATCGCCCCGGCGCTTCTCCACCTTGACCACCAGCGACGAATATTCGGCGCACAGCGCGCGGCCCGGTTCGCACCACAGTTCGGCGTTATAGGCGATCGGCAGCGCTTCGAACTGGCGGTGGATGATGGTGAAGTAATCCTCCAGCGGCGCAGGCTCCATGCCGGGATATACCGACGGGAAGCCGCCGCCGACGTCGATCATGTCGATCACCACCGACGCCTCGGCGATCGCGGCGCGCACGCGCTCGAGCGCCTGGACATAGGCGAAGGGGGTCATCGCCTGGCTGCCCACGTGGAAGCATACGCCCAGCCAGTCGGCATGCTGGCGGGTCTGTTGCAGCAGCAGCGGGGCTTCGGTCAGGTCGCAGCCGAACTTGCTGGCCAGCGAAAGCTCCGAATATTCGGACGAGACGCGCAGCCGCACGCACAGCCGCAGGTCGCTGGCCGGCAGGCCGTCGTCACCGCGGGTCGCCTCGACGATCTTGGCCAGTTCCTCGACCGAATCGAGGCTGAAGGTGCGCACGCCGTGCTGGTGATACGCCTCGCGAATCGCGCCCGGCGCCTTGACCGGGTGCATGAAGCACAGCACCGCATCGGGCAGCACCGAACGCACCATGCGCACCTCGGCGATCGAGGCGACGTCATAATGGGTGATCCCGTTATCCCACAGGATCTCCACCAGATCGGGCGAGGGATTGGCCTTGACCGCATAGAGCGAGCGGCCCGGAAACCTCTCGACGAAGAAGCGGGCGGCGCGCGCAGCGGCGTGCGGGCGATTGAGGATGATCGGTTCGTCCGGCCGCAGGGCGCGGACTACAGACCGTGCGTCAGGGAATGCGTGCAACTCAAGGGACCCCCTAAACGGCCCTTGCGGGCCATGAAACGACAAGCTGCCTTGCGGTTAGGAAGTCCCCTTGGGGCAGCGGGAGCGCGGCCTATAAATCCTGCATCATGAAACGCAAGTGAATATGCGCCAAAAATGCACCGCGTCCGCGCCGGGGGGATCGGGTAGGCGCGACAGGCCGAGTGCTAGCTCAGCCTGTCGCGGAAGCTCTCGTAACCGAACGCACGCACCAGCTCGAGCCGGTCGGTGTCGCTGTCCCACAGATAGATCGAGGGCAGCTGGACGCCGTTGAAAGTGTTGGTCTTGACCATCGAATAATGCGCCTGATCGAGAAAGGCGAAACGCGTGCCGACCTCAGGCGCTTGCGCGAATCGATAATCGCCGATCACATCGCCCGCCAGGCACGAGGGGCCGCCGATCCGCACCGGCTCGATCCGCTCGTCCTGCGCCTCGCCCAGCATGGCGGGGCGATAGGGCGCCTCGATCACGTCGGGCATATGGCAGGTGGCCGAAATATCCGCGACCGCCAGCGGCATGCCGTTCCACCCGGTATCGAGCACCGTGCCCACGAGGATGCCCGCATCGAGCGCCACCGCCTCGCCCGGTTCGAGGTAGATCTCGGCCCCGGTGTCGTCCCTGGCATCCCTGAGGAACTCGACCAGCTCCTCGCGCTGGTAATCGGCGCGGGTGATGTGGTGGCCGCCGCCCATGTTGATCCACTTGAGCTGGCCGAAATACGGTTCGAGCGCGTCGAACACCACGTTCCAGGTGGCGTGGAGCGGCTCGAAATCCTGCTCGCACAGATTGTGGAAGTGGATGCCGTCGACCTGCGCCATGATCTCGGGCGTCAACCGGTCGATCGGGAAGCCCAGGCGGCTGCCGGGGCTGGAAGGGTCATAGCGCGGCACCTCGCCCTGCGGGCACAGCGGGTTGATGCGCAGGCCGACGTCGAAACCCTGCCCGGCGGCGCGCGCGGCCTCGAGGATCGGCGAGGCGCGTTCGAGCTGGCCGGGCGAATTGAAGATCACATGGTCCGACAGGCGGCACACCTCTTCCAGCTCTTCGGGCTTGTAGGCGGCCGAATAGGTCGCGATCTCGCCGTCGTAGAACTCGCTCGCCAGCCGCGCTTCCCACAGGCCCGAAGTGCACACGCCGTCGAGATATTCGCCGATGATCGGCGCGGTCGACCACATGCTGAACGCCTTGAGCGCGGCCAGCACCTTGACCCCCGCGGCATCGCGGATGCCGGCCAGCACCTGGCAATTGGCGCGCAGCCTGGCCGCATCGACCACGAAGGCGGGCGAGGCGACCCGCGAAAGGTCGAAATGGGCAAAGGCGCCCGGGTCGCCTGCTCTTGTTTCCATCAGTTCCGGTCCGTCTGCGCGGGAATCGCAAAGCGCACCACGCGCCCGCCGGGCACGTCGGTGACATAGGCCCTGCCGTCAAGCCCCAGCGCAATGTCATGGCCCAGGCTGGCGTCCCTGCCCGGCAGGCCGATGTCGAACGAACGCGCGATGCTGCCGTCGGCGGCATAGACGCGGATGATCGCGCCCTTGCGGTCGGCCCCGTCGCGGCCCTCGACCGCCAGCAGCCGCCCGCCGCCCAGCGGCTTGATGGCGTAGGTGTGGTTGCCCGCGGGCGAAACGCGGCTTTCGACCAGCCTGGCGCCATGCGAATAGACCGCGATCCGCGCATTCTCGCGGTCGGCGACATATATGCGGCTGTCGTCCACCGCCACCGCGTGGGCGACCCTGAAGTCGCCCCAATCCCTGATGAAGCGCCCCGCGCGGTCGAATTCGGCGATGCGCGTGTTCACATAGCCATCGGCCACCAGCACCCTGTCGCCAAGGAAGGCGACGTCCGCCGGGCGCCCGAAATGGGTGGCATCCTGCCTGCTCACCCCGCGTTCGCCCATGACCAGCTCCTGCGCCCCGTCATGGCTGAAGCGCAGCACCTGTTCACGAGCGACATCGGTGATCCACACCTTGTCCTGATCGTCGATCGAAATGCCGTGCGGCATGACGAACAGCCCCGCCCCCCAGCGGGCGATCAGCCTGCCGTCGGGGGAGAACACGAACACGGTCGGTTCGGCGATCGGCGCGACCGGAAACGGCTCCTCCCACACGCGCCCCGCGCGGTGGAGGACGAAGACATTGCCCTGGCTGTCGACGTCGACCCCGCTGACCTCGCCCAACCTCGCATCGGCGGGAATGGTCGGCCAGCCGCCATCGACCGCAAGCATCGGCACCACCTCGCGCGGTGGCCCCTGCGCGCAGGAAGCGAGCGCGGCTGCGATCAGGAGACATCCCGGAATTCGAGCGTTGGCGGTCATCTATTCGGTCCGGAATTTGGTTTCGCGCAGGGAACGCAGAGGAGCAGAGGACGCGGAGACCTAACCCGGATGGTAGCCGTTGACCATTCTTCGAATGCCGTCACGCATGGTCGCGGCAGAGAAATTGAGCAGCAGCCCTACGGGCTGTTTGGTCAGCCGAAGGTAGGTCAACAATTGCTTCGCATGTGCCTTGTTGAGCGCTTCGACCGATTTGATTTCCAGGATCAACTGCTTTTCAACGAGAATATCGATCCTGAATGCCGCGCCGAAGGTGTGGCCGTCAAACTCGATCGGAACCGGAACCTGCCGTTCGACCGTCAGGCCGCGGTGCTCCAGGCGGCCCGCCAGGACGGTTTCATATACTGTCTCGAACAATCCCGGTCCGAGTTCCCGATGAATGCCAATTGCCTCCTCGATCACGGCAGAGGATAGCTGATTGATTGCCATATCGCTCCCCTCTGCGATCTCAGCTCCTCTGCGCTCCCTGCGCGAAACAGAAAAGCCTAGAAATCCACCGGTCCGGCGAGTTCCTCGACCGTCCACGGCAGGCCATGCCGGTTGAGCATGTCCATGAACGGATCGGGGTCCATCTGCTCGACGTTGAACACGCCGTCACCCGCCCAGATCCCCTGCACCACCATCGCGCTGCCGATCATCGCGGGGACGCCGGTGGTATAGGAAACCGCCTGGTTGCCGGTCTCCTCATAGGCCGCTTCGTGCGAACAGATGTTCTTGATGTAGAAGGTCTTCTCGCCCGACCCGTCGAGCGCCTCGCCGGTGGCGATGCAGCCGATGTTGGTGTTGCCCGTGGTCGTTTCGCCCAGCGTTTCGGGCTTGGGCAGCACCGCGGCGAGGAATTGCAGCGGGATGATGTCCCTGCCCTTGTACTTGATCGGCTCGATCGCGGTCATGCCGACGTTCTCCAGCACGGTCAGGTGCTTGATGTATTCGTCGCCGAAGGTCATCCAGAAACGCGCGCGCTCCATATCGGGGTTGAACTTCGCGAGGCTTTCGAGCTCTTCGTGATACATCATGTACATGTTCCTGGGGCCGACCCCCTCGAAGTCGAATTCCTGCCTTTTGCCCATTGCCGGGGTCTCGACGAAGCCGCCGTTCTCCCAATGGCGTGCGGGCGCGGTCACTTCGCGGATGTTGATCTCGGGGTTGAAATTGGTGGCGAAGGCCTGGCCGTGGTCGCCCCCGTTGCAGTCGAGGATGTCGAGCGTGCGGATGGTCTTGAGCCTGTGCTTCTTGAGCCACATGGTGAAGACGCTGGTCACCCCTGGATCGAAGCCCGAACCGAGCAGCGCCATGATCCCCGCCGCCTTGAAGCGCTCATGATAGGCCCATTGCCAGCTGTATTCGAACTTCGCCTTGTCCTTGGGTTCGTAATTGGCGGTGTCGAGATAGTCGACGCCCGCTTCGAGGCAGGCATCCATGATCGGCAGATCCTGATACGGCAGCGCCAGGTTGACCACCAGGCTGGGCCCGATCTTCCTGATGAGGTTGACCATCGCGGGAACCTCCTCGGCATCGATCTCGTAGGTCGCGATGTCGACCCCGGTACGCTGTTTCACGCTGGCGGCGATCGCATCGCATTTGGATTTGGTGCGGCTGGCGAGGTGGATATCGGCGAAGATATCGGCGTTCCCCTCTTTCTGGACTTGGGCCATCTTGTGCACGCAGACCGAGCTGACGCCGCCGGCACCGATCACGAGGACTGTCGACATGGTTGGGGGCCTTTCGAAGATTCGATTCTCGGCAGGTCCCCTATAGTGATTTCGAGCCGGATGGAATCATCCGGCGGCCAGGAAATCACGGCAAGCACAAGACAGAGCGATTTCGAGCCGGATGGAATCATCCGGCGGCCAGGAAATCACGGCAGACACAAGACAGAGCGATTTCGAGCCGGATGGAATCATCCGGCGGCCCGCGAAAGCCGTTTCCTAGCACCGCTGCATGCGGCATGGGCGGCGCATGATGCCGCCGCCGATCCCGTCCCCGCGAAACCGCATATGCGGGGCCGCGCGCCGGGCAGTTTTTTCCACCAGGACCCTGTTCCATGTGTTCCATCGCGCAGGGCTGACCAGAGGATGATCCAACAATGATCCAACAGCGCATGCCGACCCGCGAAGGCGTCCTCCTCGCCGCCGAAAGGGTGGCGGCGATCCTGCCGCCCACGCCGCTGCTGCCGATCGAGATCGGCGCGGTGACATGCTGGGCCAAGGCCGAAGTGCTGCAACCGGTGGGTGCGTTCAAGATCCGCGGCGCCTGGCACCGGCTCTGCGCCATGACCGGCGAGGAACGCGCGCGCGGCGTGGTCGCGGTATCCTCGGGCAATCATGCGCAGGGCGTTGCCTGGGCGGCAAAGCGGCTGGGCATTGCGGCAACCATCGTGATGCCGCACAACGCCCCGCAGGTTAAGATCGACGCCACCCGTGCGCTGGGCGCCGAAATCGTGCTCTATCAGCGCCCCGGCGACGATCGCGACGCGGTGGCGGCGAAGATCGTTCAGGAACGCGGCGCGGTGCTGGTCCATGCCTTCGGCGATCCCTGGGTGATCGAAGGCCAGGGCAGCGCCGCGGTCGAGGCCGCGGCGCAGCTTGGCCGAACTGCGTCGCGCATCGTCGTCCCCTGTGGCGGCGGCGGGCTTGCGGCGGGCGTCGCGCTGGCCTGCCCGGACAGCGCGATCCACGTGGTCGAGCCGCAAGGCTGGGACATGGTCGGCCAGTCGCTCGCCGCGGGCGCGATCGTGCGCGTGGCCAGGGACCCGCCCCGGACTATCTGCGATGCGCTGCAGCCCGAAGCGACCAGGCCGATCAACCTGGCGGTGCTGCACCGCCGCGCCGAACCCGGCGTAGCGGTGAGCGACGATGAGGTGCGCGCGGCGCAGCGGCTGGCCTTTGCCCGGCTGCGGCTGGTGGTCGAGCCCGGCGGTGCGGCCGCGCTGGCAGCGGCGCTGGCCGGCAAGGTTGCGGTCGATGACGCTACGGTGATCCTGCTCACCGGCGGCAATGTCGACCCGCGGGCCTATGCCGCGACGATTGCCGAGGCCTAGGGTCAGGCCCCATTACCCTAGCTGTGGAAACCGTCATGCAGCAGACACGCAACCGTCCTAAGGCCGCCTCGATAACGTCACTTTCGAGGATGGACATGACAGTTCGGGCAAAGCGGATCATCGACGATGCGGTGGTCCGCAAACAGGCGAAAACGGGCGACAAGCTGCTCGACAAGGCATTTGCGCTCGCGTTTCGCGGGCTGGTCTATGCACAGATCTGGGAAGATCCGGTGGTCGACATGGAAGGGTTGCAGATCGGCCCGGGCATGCGCGTGATGTGCATCGCCAGCGGCAGCTGCAACGCGCTGTCCTACCTCACCGCCGACCCGGCGGAGGTGATCGCGGTCGATCTCAACCGTGCGCACGTCGCGCTGGGCAGGCTCAAGATCGCGGCGATCCGCCACCTGCCCAGCTACGAACGGTTTCGCCGCTTCCTCGGCGAGGCCGACCACAAGGAAAACCGCGCGATCTATGCCGGGCTGATCGCCCCGCACCTCGATGCGGAAAGCCGCAGATACTGGGAAGGTCGCGACTTCAGCGGGCGGCGGCGAATCGGTGCCTTCACCCGCGGGATATACAAGCAGGGCCTGCTCGGTGGCTTCATCGGCCTCGCGCATCTGGCCGCCCGGCTCTATCGCATCGATCTGGGCAAGGTTCTTGCCGCGCCGACGCTGGAGGATCAGCGGACGGTGTTCGAGAACGAGCTGGCGCCGGTGTTCGACAAGGCTTTCGTGCGCTGGCTGACCGACCACCCCGCCTCGCTGTTCGGGCTCGGCATTCCGCCCGCGCAGTACAAGGCGCTGGCCGGCGACGAAAAGATGGCGGTGGTGCTCAGGCGGCGGCTCGAAAAGCTCGCCTGCGATTTCGCCGTGGCCGACAATTACTTTGCCTGGCAGGCCTTCGGGCGCGGCTATGGTCGCAGCGCCGAAGCGCCGCTGCCGCCCTATCTCCAGCGCGACAACTGGCCGCTGATGCGCGAGCGGATCGACCGGCTCGACGTGCGCAACGCCAATATGGTGCATTTCCTCGAGGAACAGGCCGATGCCAGCCTCGACCGCTACGTCCTGCTCGATGCGCAGGACTGGATGGACCACGACCAGCTCGACACGCTGTGGCGGCAGATCACCCGCACCGCCCGCCCCGGCGCGCGGGTGCTGTTCCGCACCGCGGCGGAACCCAGCCTGCTGCCCGGCCGCCTCGACACCGCGCTGCTCGACCGCTGGACCTATCACGAGGCGATATCGCGCGACCTGACGGCGCGCGACCGCTCGTCGATCTATGGCGGGGTCCACCTCTACGAGTTCGCGGGATGAGCGCAGCGCAATCGCAGTCCGCCGGCCATGCCGCGCTGATGGACCAGGTCTATCGCGGCCAGCGGCATATCTATGACCTGACGCGCAAATACTACCTGTTCGGGCGCGACGGGTTGATCGCGCACCTCGATGCGCAACCCGGCGCCAGCGTGCTCGAGATCGCCTGCGGCACCGGACGCAATCTGGCGGCGATCGGCAGTCGCTGGGAGGGGTCCGAGCTCCATGGCCTCGATATCTCGGAAGAAATGCTCAAGAGCGCCCGCGCGACGCTGGGCTCGCGTGCGCGGCTGGCACGGGGCGATGCCTGCCGCTTCGATCCCGTCGCGCTGTTCGGGCGCGAGACCTTCGAGCGCATCGTGCTGTCCTATTCGCTTTCGATGATCCCCGACTGGGAAGCCGCCCTGCGCCAGGCGGCGGCGCTGGTCGAACCGGGCGGGTCGCTGCATATCGTCGATTTCGGATCGCTGGCGGGGATGCCGCGCCCCCTCGCCTCGCTGCTGCGCAGGTGGCTTGCGCGGTTCCACGTCGCACCACGATCGGGGTTGAGGGAACGGTTATCGCAGCTCTGCGACGAAGAGGGTCTCGTCGGGCATTTCGAAGAGGGGCCATGGTGCTACTTCCAGCGGGCGGTCCTGCATCGGCCCACGAACTAGCTTTCCTTTGACATTCCACCGTCGCCACAGCAGTTTCGCGCAACAGGAACGAGGGGGAAAGGTCTCATGCAAGCTCAAATGCTCGCGCCGGCGGCGGTCCTCGTCGCTTGGACGCTGGTCATGCTGCTCTGGTTGGCGGGAACGCGTTTCCCTGCACTGGCCAAGGCCGGGGTCAACATTGCCGAAGTCGCGCCCGGCACGCGCGGCCAGGATTCCGAAGCCGCCTTGCCCGCTTCGGTCAACTGGAAATCGCACAACTACACGCATCTGATGGAGCAGCCGACGATCTTCTATCCCGTGGTGGTGATCATCGCGCTGATGGGCCCCGACGCGCTCGACCCGCTGGTGGCGTGGATCTATGTCGGCCTCAGGGTGATCCACTCGGTCTGGCAGGCGACCGTCAACGTGGTGCGGATCCGCTTCGTGCTGTTCCTGCTGTCGACCTTTGCCCTGGTCTACCTCGCCTATCGCGCGGTGGCGCTGACGCTGTTCGCCGATCCGGGAGTGCTGGCATGATCGAATCGCAGATATTGCAGCCGCTCGTCGCGCTGGCGGGCTGGACCATGGTCATGTGGTGGTGGATGTACCTCACCCGCCTTCCGGCAATGTCGCGGGCCGGGATCGACGGCACGAAGATGGTCGGGTCGACCGGTGCCAGCCTGCGCTCGCAACTGCCCGATTCGGTCAGCTGGAAAGCGGACAATTACAACCACCTGCACGAAGCGCCGACGGTGTTCTACGCCATCGCGCTGGTGCTGGCGATGACCGGCCAGGGCGACGGGCTCAATGCGCTGCTGGCGTGGATCTATGTCGGGCTGCGCGTGGCGCATTCGCTGGTGCAGGCAACCGCCAACCGGGTGCTGGTGCGTTTCACGCTGTTCGCACTGTCGAGCCTGGTGCTGATGGCGCTGATCCTGCACGCCGCCATCTTCGTGTTCGGCTGGCACTGAGGGGCAAGGCCCCCGCTGCGGCGGGGGCCAGCCAGTTACTGTGCCGCCTCGCGCTCGCGCAGCTCGAGCGTGGCGAGGAAGCGTTCGGCATCGAGCGCGGCCATGCAGCCGGTTCCCGCTGCGGTCACCGCCTGGCGATAGGTGCGGTCCATCACGTCGCCCGCGGCAAAGACGCCGGGGATCGCGGTCCTGGGCGTGCCCGGTTCGACCACCAGGTAACCGCCGGCATCGAGCTCGAGCTTGCCCTTGAACAGCTCGGTCGCGGGCGCATGGCCGATCGCGACGAAGGCACCGTCGGTTTCGATCGTGCTGTCCTCGCCGGTAACCGTATCGCGCAGCTTCAGATGCCCCAGCGCGCCGGTCGGGCCGGCCTCGAAGCTTTCGACCGCCTTGTTCCACAGCACGCTGATCTTCGGGTGGTTGAACAGCCGGTCCTGCAGGATCCGCTCGGCCCGCAGCTCGTCGCGGCGGTGGATCAGCGTCACGTCGTCCGAATGGTTGGTGAGGTAGAGCGCTTCCTCGACCGCGGTGTTGCCGCCGCCGATCACCACCACCTTCTTGCCGCGGTAGAAGAACCCGTCGCAGGTGGCGCAGGCCGACACGCCCTTGCCGCCCAGCTCCTGCTCGCCCGGCACGCCCAGCCATTTGGCCTGCGCCCCGGTGGCGATCACGATCACATCCGCGATGTATTCGTCGCCGCTGTCGCCCACCGCGCGGAAGGGCGAGCCCTTGGCCAGATCGACATCGACGATCGTGTCCCACATCATCCGCGTGCCGACGTGTTCGGCCTGCTTGTGCATCTGCTCCATCAGCCAGGGCCCCTGGATCACGTCGGCGAAGCCGGGGTAGTTCTCGACATCGGTGGTGATGGTCAACTGGCCGCCGGGCTGGAGGCCCTGCACCACGATCGGCTCCATCATCGCGCGCGCGCCATAGATGGCGGCGGAAAAGCCCGCGGGGCCCGATCCGATGATGAGCATTCTGGTGCGGTGGGTGGCCATGCGTCGAGTCTCCTTGCGCCGCCCAGATAGGGCCGGGTGCTGGCTATTGCCAGTCGCTGAAAATTCGATTTCAACAATCGACCCGCTCACATCCAAGCCTACAGCTGTGGCCAACTGCGAAAGGGGCGGCGAACCGAAGTCCGCCGCCCCCTTTGCGTCTCTCAATCGGGCCTGTGGCCTATTTCCTGGCCGCAGCCTTCTTGGCGGCAGGCTTCGCTTCGCCTTCGTCCTTCGCCGCGGCCTTCTTGGCCGGAGCCTTCCTGGCCGCGGGCTTTGCGGCCGCTTCCTTCTTGGCAGGCGCCTTCCTGGCGGCGGGCTTCTTCGCCGGCTTGGCGTCGGCGGCGGTGTCTTCCTCGGCCTCGATCGCGGCTTCGAGTTCCTCGCGCGTCACTTCGCGCTCGGTGATCTCGGCCTTGTCGAACAGGAAGTCGACGACCTTGTCCTCATACAGCGGCGCGCGCAGCTGGGCGGCGGCCATCGGCTCGTTGCGGACATAGTCGACGAAGCGCTGGCGGTCCTCCGCGCGATACTGCTGGGCAGCCTGCTGGATCAGCATCTGCATTTCGTTGGCGGTGACTTCGACGCCGTTCTTCTGGCCGATTTCCGACAGCAACAGGCCAAGCCGGACGCGGCGTTCGGCGATGCGGCGATAATCGTCCTTCTCGTCTTCCATTTCCTTGAGCATCGCGGCCGAATCTTCCGAACGCGCGGCTTCCTGTTGCAGCTGCGCCCAGATCTGGTCGAACTCGGCATCGACCATGCCCTGCGGCACGGCGAAATCGTGGCCGGCGGCGAGCGTGTCGAGCAGCTGGCGCTTCATCTGCGTGCGGGTGAGGCCGGCGGTTTCCTGCTCCAGCTGGCCGCGCAGCAATTCCTTGAGCCTGTCGAGGCTTTCGAGCCCGAGGTTCTTGGCGAACTCGTCGTCGGGCTTGGTCTCGGTCTCGATCCTGACCTGCCGGACCAGGACCGCGAACTGCGCGTCCTTGCCGGCGAGGTGCCCGGCCGGATAGTCGGCCGGGAAAGTCACGGTGATGGTCTTTTCATCGCCGGTCTTCACCCCGGTGAGCTGGTCTTCGAAACCGGGGATGAACTGGCCCGAGCCGATCACCAGCGGAGCGTTTTCGGCCTTTCCGCCCTCGAATTCGACACCGTCGATGCTGCCGGTGAAATCGATGATCAGCTGATCGCCCTCGGCGGCCTTCTTCGTCTTGGGCGCGTCCTTGTAGCTCTTGTTGCCCTGCGCGATGCGCTCGACCGCTTCCATGACCTGTTCGTCGGTGACGGGCACGCTCAGGCGTTCGATGGTCAGGCCGTCGAGTTCGGGCGCCTCGACCTGGGGGAGCACTTCGAGCTCGACCGTCAGGCTGGCGTCCTTGCCTTCTTCATAACCCTCGCCGAATTCGACCTTGGGCTGCATCGCCGGGCGCAGCCTGTTTTCGATCATCACCTTGTCGACCGATTCGCGGATCATGTCGTTGATCGTCTGCGCGTGCAGCTGTTCGCCGTGCATCTTGCGCACCAGGTTGGCGGGCACCTTGCCGGGGCGAAAGCCGGGCATCTTCACCTGCGGGGCGATCTTCTTCACCTCGCTGTCGATGCGCGCATCGATGTCCTTGGCCGAAATGATGACGGCATAGGCGCGCTTCAGGCCCTCGTTGGCGGTCTCTTTGATCTGCATGGGTTTGAAACTCGTGACTTTCCAAATGCGATAATGGCGAGGGTTTCGCTTGCAGCGGCGGCACTGGTGCGGGCGAAGGGACTCGAACCCCCACATCTTTCGATACTGGTACCTAAAACCAGCGCGTCTACCAGTTCCGCCACGCCCGCTTGCCCGAACGAAGCTGCGCGAAAGGCGCGCGCCCTCCGCGTGTAGGCGCGTGCCTCTAGTCGGATGCGGCGCCAAGCGCAAGCGTGGCGGCGGTGCGCGCGTCCGATTGACCTTGCCGCGCGGCGCGGCGCGGATTAGGGGCGCGGCGCATGACCGATCAGACCAAGCCCGACACCCCGCCCGACCGCCTTTCGGTGAACCCGAACAGCGCGCATTTCGACGTCGAGACCCTGCGCCGCGGCGTGGGTATCCGCTTCAAGGGCAAGCAGCGCACCGATATCGAGGAATACTCGATCCCGGAAGGCTGGGTGCGCGTGCAGGCGGGCAAGACCATGGACCGCCACGGCAATCCGCTGACGCTCAAGCTCAGCGGCCCGGTCGAAGCGTGGTTCGAGGACCTTGGCGACGACGCCCCGGTGGCGAAGGCAGGTTGATTACTGGAAATCGGCGAAGGCGCTGAGGAAGGCTGGCGAGGGTTCCTTGCGCGCTGGGGCAGGCTCTATGCGCGGCGCAGCAGCCCGTGCGCGCTGCTGCGGCTCGCGGTCGGCATAGATGAAGCCTGCGACCGGCCAGGCGGTGGTGCCGACCCTGCCCAGCGGGGCGTACCACACCTGCACCTGGCTCCAGTCGTTGGCGGGCGAAACGTCGAGCGCGAGCACGTCCTTTTCGACCTGCCCGCGGCGGCCATCGACCGGCGACCAGTTGGCATGGTCGAGCAGCACGCGGCGCGAATCGAGCAGCCTGCTGACCGCCGCGACATGACCGAGCCGCATGGTCCCGTGCGGGCGGAAGGTCATCACCGCGCCCACGCGCGGCGTGCGGCCGGTGGCATAGCGCCCCTGCGCCTGCTCCCACCATGTACCCGCTTCGCCATAGAGCGCGATCCCGGTAACCTGACGGGCATAGGGCGCGCATTGCAGATAGGGTTCGAGTTCCCGCCCTTCCCCGCCGCGCGCTGCGCCATCTGGCGCAAGCTCCACGATTTCGTCGGCCAGGGCCGGCGTCGCAGCGGCAAGCAGGGCAGCGAGGGCGAACGGCTTCCTCATGCCCGAGGCAGGTAGTTCGTTAACCCTGCCGACCGGTTGCGCGACATGGTTAACGCAAGAGCAGCAAATCGCGCTGCCGCTTGCATTGCGCGCGGCAAAGCGCCACTTGGCGCGCCATCATGCGCGCACCCCCTACCAAGCCGACGGTGATCATCATCGGCCGCCCCAATGTCGGCAAGTCGACGCTGTTCAACCGGCTGGTCGGAAAGCGGCTGGCGCTGGTCGACGACCAGCCCGGGGTCACGCGCGACCGGCGCCTGGGCGATGCCGAGATTGCCGGGATGGAATTCCAGGTGGTCGATACCGCCGGGTGGGAGGAGGATGACGCCGAAAGCCTGCCCGGCCGCATGCGCAAGCAGACCGAGGTGAGCCTGGAAGGCGCCGATGCTGCGCTGTTCGTGTTCGATTCGCGCGCGGGGATCACCCCGCTCGACGAGGAAATCGCCCGCTGGTTGCGGCAGCAGAAAGTGCCCGTGGTGCTGGTGGCCAACAAGGCCGAAGGACGGCAGGGCGACGCGGGCATCTATGAAAGCTTCGCGCTCGGGTTCGGCGAACCGGTCGCGCTTTCCGCCGAACATGGCGAAGGCGTGGCCGACCTGTTCGACCAGCTGTGGCCGATCATCGGCGCCAAGGCCGAAGAGAGCGATGAAGACGGCGATCCCTTCGAGGGCGAAACCTTCGAGGGGGAAGACGAAGATGCGCCCGCCGGCCCGCTCAAGCTGGCCATCGTCGGCCGTCCCAATGCGGGTAAGTCGACGCTCATCAACCGCCTGCTGGGCGAAGACCGGCTGCTGACCGGCCCCGAAGCCGGGATCACCCGCGATTCGATCGCGATCGACTGGAAATGGACCGATCCCCGCACCGGCGACGTCCGTGAGGTTCGGCTGATCGACACCGCCGGGATGCGCAAGCGCGCGCAGGTGGTCGAGAAGCTCGAAAAGCTGTCGGTCGCCGATGCCCGCCGCGCGATCGACTTTGCCGAAGTGGTCGTGCTGCTGCTCGACGCCACGCGCGGGCTCGAGCACCAGGACCTCAAGATCGCCAGCATGGTGCTCGAGGAAGGGCGCGCGCTGATGATCGCGATCAACAAGTGGGACGTGGCGGAGGACGCCAGCGCGCTGTTCAACGGCGTGCGCGCCGCGCTCGACGAAGGGCTGGCGCAGGTGCGCGGCCTGCCGCTGATCGCGGTCAGCGCGAAGACCGGCAAGGGTCTCGACCAGCTGCTCGCGGCCGCCTTCGACCTGCGCGAGGCGTGGAGCCGCCGCGTTCCCACCGCCGCGCTCAACCGCTGGTTCGACGATGCGCTCGAAGCCAATCCGCCGCCCGCGCCCAAGGGCAAGCGGATCAAGCTGCGCTACATCACCCAGGCGAGCACGCGCCCGCCGCGCTTCGTGGTGTTCGGCACGCGCCTCGATATGCTGCCCAAGAGCTACGAGCGCTATCTGGTCAACGGCATCCGTTCGAAGCTCGGCTTCGAGGCGGTGCCGGTGCGCGTGGTGCTCAAGAGCCCCAAGAATCCCTTCCGCAAGGACTGAGCGCGGTGGTGTTCGACCTCCTCGTCGCGGCACCCGCCAGCGCGCTGATCGAGCGGACCAGCTCGACCGCGCAGGTCCAGCACGTGGTGCAGCTGAGCCTGGCCCCGGCCTTTCTGCTCGCCGCGATCGGCGCGGTGATGAACGTCATGACCAACCGCCTGATCTGGGTGGCCAACAAGATCGAGAAGATCGTCGCTGCCGACGAGGAAGGCCGTGCGGGCAGCATGATCGAGGAGCTTCCCGCGCTGGAGAAGCGCCGCACCTATGCCCAGCGCGCGGTGATGCTCAGCACCGCGGCCGCGCTGACCATCAGCATCGTCATCGTGCTGCTGTTCGTCAGCGCCTTCGTGCGCACGCCGCTGGGCACGCTGGTGGCGCTGGCATGGATCGTCACCATGGGCTTCCTCGTCGCCGGGCTGGCCTTCTTCCTGCTGGAAACGCGCACCGCCGCGCGCCGCAACCGCGAACGCATGAAACGCCGCGACCGCGGCAAGTGACCGCGCCTACGGCTCTTGCCTTCTGAACGGGAACAAGCGCCAATAGGTCAGGCAGCGCCACAACCATTCGAGCGGGCCATAGCGAAAACGTTCGAGCCAGGGTTTCGACCACAGCAGCATCAGCATCCACACCGCCAGCACCATGCCGAACAGTGCAAGCCGGTGCATCGTGCCGTAAAGCCCCAGGCCCCAGGCCGGGAAGATCGCCAGCATGATGAGCGAGGTTCCAAGGTAATTGCTGAAGGCCATCCGTCCCGCCGCGACCAGTCGCTGGCCGAACCAGCCCTGCGAGGCGCGCGGGGCCCATTCGACCAGTAGCGCGGCAAGGCCGAGGACGAAGGCAAGGCGCGGGAGCATGAACAGGCCTTCGAAGACGAAGAGGGTCAGGAAATAGGGGAATCCGCTGACAAGGGCCCAAAGCCCAAGCGCCAGCGACGCCAGCGTACCCCCGCCAAGCCCGAGCCAGCCCCACCACCGCATCGCCATCGGATCAAGGGTGCCGGAAAAAAAGCCGAAACGATACAGCGCCATACCCATCAGGATCAGCCCGATCGTATCGAACAGGCCGAATACGAGCCCCCCGATGTTCTCGTCGGTTTCCTCCATGACCCGATAGCGAACCGTTTCGGGATAGCTGCTGGCCTCTACGCGTTCGATGTCGTCAGCGACTTCCCTGAGCGCATCGGGTACCGCAGTGGCGAGACTCTTCTGCTTGTCTTCCGAGAGGTTCTGCTCGGCCGCAACGGGATGAGTCGCATAGTAGTATTGCGATCCGATCAGCCCCAGCATCGCCACCGTGCCCAGGCCATAGAGCGTCAGGCCGAGGAGGAACTGATTGCGGGCGCGCCACTTCATGAACGGCAGCGCCACCATGCCCCACACCGCATAGCTCTGGAGGATGTCGCCGAACCAGATCAGGTAATAGTGGACCATGCCGAAGGCCAGCAGCCAAAGCAGCCGCCGCAGTTGCAGCCAGCGCCCCGAACCGCGCGCCCACGCCTTCTCCACGAACAGCATCATCCCCGCGCCGAACAGCAGCGTGAACAGCCCGCGCATCTTGTGGTCGATGACGACGTATTGGACCAGCCAGGCGATCCTGTCACCTTGATCGGGTCCGCCCGGCATGGCGCCCGGCCAGACATAGACCGTGAAGGGATGCGCGAAGGCAACGATATTGGCGAACAGGATGCCCAGCACCGCGATACCGCGGATGAAATCGAGGCTGACCAGCCGCTGCGCCCCACCAACCGCGCCCGGTTCCACCCGGGCGGACAGAACTTCCTCGGTCATGTCGGGTGTGCCTGCGGTCGCCATCAACATATCTCCCTGTGTGCTAGGCGCCTAACACACGTGGCGCGGGGGCCAAACCTCGGTCGATCAACCGCAGCCGTGCGCCGCTGGACGACAGTCCGGCTATTGCGTGACGAGGCAGGCGTGACCGCTGCGCTTGAGGCTGGCGCAAGCCGCTTCGGCTTGCGCGCGGCTGGCATATCCGCCTGCCAGCAGCCTGGTCAACGAACCCGACGCGAGCTTGAGCCTGGTCTTGCCGGCGAGTTCGCTGCGTCCCGCAAGCCGGCTCCACAGCCGGTCGGCATTGGCGGGGACGCCGAAGGCGCCGAGCTGGACCTTCCATGGCCCGTCGGCCGGGGCGGCGAGCGCCGTGGGCGCGGGGGATGGCATGGTGCGAGCCGGAGCGGGGATCGCAGGCGCCTGCCGGACCGGCTGGTCGGTCCGCGCCACGACCACCGGTTGCGAACGCTGCGGCAGCGTGTAGTCGGCCCCGGCGTGCTGCGGGACCGAGGCCTGCTGCGCGGGACGGGCCGTCGGCGAAGGCGCGGACGGTAGCGCGGGCGGTGGCGCGGGGCTGACGCCGCTCGTCACACCCTCGCTGCCAAGCGCCAGGTCGACCGCAGCCAAATCGCGCGCGCGCGCCGCATCGCTTTCAGCCTTGAGCGAAGCGGCGAGCAACTGCGCGGCCTGGCGATCTTCCAGCGGGATATGCTGGTCCATCTGCTGGATCGCGGGTCCGGCCTGCGGCAGGCCGGCGCTGTTCGCGAGCGTCAGCAGCGCATAGGCACGCCGCCAGTCCTTTTGCGCCAGATCACCATTGAAGTGCGCGATTCCAAGCAGATACTGCGAGCGCGGGTCGCCGCGCATCGCGGCCGCCATAACATAGGGCATGGCCCGTTCGCGTTCACCCCGCTGGAACAGCAGCAGCCCGAAATTGTCGGCTGCCTTCACATGCCCCTGCGCCGCCGCGCGTTCATAGAGCGCCTCGGCCTGTTTCGGATCGGGATCGACGCCGCGCCCCAGGCGATAGGCCTGCGCCAGATTGAATTGCGCATCGGGATCGCCCTGCTGCGCCGGCCCCACCCATTCGCGCACCGCCGCGGCATAATCGCCGCGCGTCCAGGCATCGACCCCGGCCTTCACATCGGCCCGCGCGGGTGCGGCCGCGGCCAGCACCCCCAGGACCGCGAACGCGAACAGCGCCGGCTTCATCGCTTGCTTCATCGATCCAACTCCACCGCTGCCCAAGTCCACCGCTGTCCGGCCCTACCGCTACCCAATTCTACTGTTGCAACGCCGCTTGCGGCGCCGGACATGGGCCATCCTATAGTAAATCACCAGTTAGCAAAGTCTTGCTCGCGCCAGATTGGTCAAAATCACCCGCGGTTAACTCTAAATTAGGGGTAGTCTGCGATCCCCCTCGACGAGACCGCCGCAAGTGGCGCGTCGCACGAATGAACACAGGCGCAAACCAGGGGGACAAACCTTGCGTGTACTGGCACTGGCATCGCAGAAGGGCGGATCGGGTAAGACCACGCTCTCCGGACATCTCGCCGTTCAGGCCCAGCGCGCTGGCGCCGGGCCTGTCGTACTGATCGACATCGACCCCCAGGGTTCGCTGGCCGACTGGTGGAACGAACGTGAAGCGGAATATCCCGCCTTCGCCCAGACCACGGTGGCGCGCCTTGCCAACGATCTTGCGATCCTGCGTTCGCAGGGCTTCAAGCTGGCCGTGATCGACACACCGCCGGCGATCACCATGGCGATCCAGTCGGTGATCTCGGTGGCTGAACTGATCGTGGTACCGACCCGGCCATCGCCGCACGACCTGCGCGCCGTGGGCGCCACGGTCGACCTGTGCGAACGCGCCGGCAAGCCGCTGGTATTCGTGGTCAACGCCGCGACCCCCAAGGCCAAGATCACCTCGGAAGCGGCAGTCGCCCTGAGCCAGCACGGCACCGTCGCCCCGATCACCCTTCACCACCGCACCGATTTCGCCGCCTCGATGATCGACGGCCGCACGGTGATGGAAGTCGACCCCGAAAGCCGTTCGGCCGCCGAGGTCACCGCGCTGTGGAAATATATCGCCGACCGGCTGGAAAAGAACTTCCGGCGCACGGTCTTCGCCGCACCGAACTCGCAGTCCGCGATCGCCGGTGCCCATCGCCCCGCTGGTGGTTTCGGCCGCCGGGTGGCCCAGTAACAGCGCAAAAGGCGGAGACGGCCGGATGTCTGATGCCAATTTCGCCTCGCTCACCCCGACGCTCCTCGCGCGCAAGGGCGGTGCCAAGCCCGCCATGCGCCCGCAGTCCGGGATCCCCGGTCCGGTGGACGGCAAGGAAGCCGCCGCCAGCCTGGAAGACCTCGGCTGGAACGACATGGGTGACGAAGAGCCCGCAATCGCGCGCACCGAAAAAATCGTCGCGATCGCACCGCAGGCCGCGAACGAGAGCGGCGCGCCCAATCAGGTGCGCGAATCGCTCAGCCGGATCGCCGCCCGCCTCGAACGCCCCGTGATCGAAAGCCGGCCTGCCCCGCGCAAGCCTGCCAAGCAGAGCGGCCGCCGTGCGGCCTTCACGCTGCGCCTCGATCACCAGCGCCACCTGATGTTGCGCCTTGCCTGCACCGTGCGCGGACGCAGCGCGCAACAGATCGTGACCGATGCACTCGACTCGCTGCTGGCCGAAATGCCGGAAATCGCGAGCCTGGCCGCGCAGGTCCAGCAATCCGAACATTGAGCCGAAGACGACGTGGGATCACCTCCAAGGGGATGAAAATGAGCACCGAGACCAATGCCAAGACCCGTCGGCTCGTCCAGCTCGCCGTTACCACGGCGCTGGCGACCACCGCGCTTGCGGGTTGCACAGGCCAGGTAGCACCCTCGCACGCCTATTCCGCCTCGCAGGCGGAAGCGGCGATGGCCAAGGGGCAGACCAGCAAGGCCATCGCCAATGCGGAAGCCGCCGTTCTGGCTGCCCCGCGCGACGCCTATAGCCGCGCGCTGCTCGGAAACGCCTATCTCGAGGCCGGTCGCTTCCAGTCCGCCGCCACCACTTTCGGCGAGGCGCTCGAACTGGGCGACAGCGCCCCGCGCACAGTGATCAGCTATGCGCTCGCGCTCACTGCGCAAGGCGATCAGGCCGGGGCCCTGGAGGTGCTTCACCAGCACCAAGCCGGGATCGACCCGGCCGACTATGGCCTTGCCGTTGCGCTGGCCGGCCGTCCGCAGGAAGGCGTGCATGTACTCGGCAACGCGCTGCGCGGCGGACAGAATAACGCCAAGGTTCGCCAGAACCTCGCCTATGCCTTCGCGCTCTCGGGCGATTGGTCCAATGCCCGCCTGCTCGCGGCGCAGGATATCCCCGGCGACCAGCTGGGCGAACGCCTGTCGCAATGGGCGCTGCTTGTGCAGTCGGACGTCCCGACACAGCGCGTCGCCAGCCTTCTGGGGGTTACCGCGGTGGCCGATCCGGGCCAGCCTGCCATGCTGGCACTTGCCAACCACCCGGCGGTCGAACAGCTCGCCGCGGAAACCGCCGACCAGGCCCCGGCAAGCAACTTTGCCTTCGCCAGCGAACTTCCCGCAGCGGGCAGCGCCCCGGCGTTCGACGACAGCGGTGACGCGGCGCTGGCCGATGCGGGCCTGGGCGATACCGTCGGCACCCGCTTTGTCTCGCGCGAAGTGGTGCAGCCGGTCGCGAATGCGCGTGCCCCGCTCGCGCCGCGCACAACCGCTGCGCCTGCCGCCGCGCCGCGCTTTGCCACGGGTGACTACAACGTCCAGCTCGGCTCCTACACTTCGATGTCGGGCGCGCAGGAAGCATGGAGACAGCTCCAGCGCCGCTATTCTGAACTTGCCGATGCCGAACTGGTCATCACCAAGGCGCGGGTGAACGGCAAGATTTACTACCGTGTCGCAGCCACCGGCTTTGCCAGGGCTTCGGCAACGTCGATGTGCCGCACGGTCAAGGGCAAGGGCGGCGGCTGCATCGCCTATGCCGCGTCCAACCCGCTTCCCGGCGCGCTCGACGTGATGCGCGACGACGTACGGGTCGCAGCGCGGTAGAAACCGCGCGCTCCATCCAGACTTGCCAAGCCCTGTCCGGAGCGATCCGGGCGGGGTTTTTCCTTGCCGGCCAGGACGGATCGACATTCAGATGATGATGTGACGCAAACGGTGGTTTCCCGTGCCCCGGAGCGCAGCCTACCCAAAGTACGTGAGCACCGGAAGCGCGGGAAACCACCATTTGCAGGCCGTCAGCGCTGAATGGCGATCCGTCCTAGAGCGCGACCACCACCCCGCCCTTCCACAGCGCGCTGACGCGCCCCTGCGTGGGCTGGCGATCGAACGGCGTATTGCCCGCGGTCGCTTCCATCTTCGCACTCTGGATGACCCAGGGGCGATCGGGATCGACCAGCGCGATGTCGGCTTCGTATCCTTCGGCCAGAACCCCGGCCTCCACGCCCAGCAGGCGCGCAGGCGCAGCGGCGAGAAGATCGAAGGCGCGGACCATGTCGATCACCCCGTCGCGCACCAGCGACAGGACCATGGCAAGCAGCGTCTCGGCCCCGGCCATGCCCGGCTCGGCATCGGCAAAGGGCAGCCGCTTGTCTTCGGGCCCGCGCGGATCGTGACTGCTGGCGACAAGGTCGATCGTGCCATCGGCCAGCGCCTCGCGCACCGCGATCCGGTCATCCTCGCAACGCAGCGGCGGCGAGAGGCGGGCAAAGGTGCGAAAATCGGCCGTGGCAAGATCGGACAGCATGAAATGCGCCGGGGTGACGCCGCAGGTGACCGGCATCCCGCGCGCCCTGGCCGCACGAACCAGGTCGAGCCCCGCGCGCGTCGTCACCTGCCGCAAATGCAGCCGTGCCCCGGCCAGTTCGGCCAGCGCGATGTCGCGGGCAATCGCGATGGCCTCGGCCGCGGCAGGCGCGCTCGGCAGGCCGCGGCGCGTGGCGATCTCGCCCGCGGTGGAAACCGCTTCGCCGACCAGCGCAGCGTCTTCGGCATGCGCGACCACCGTCATGTCGAGCATGGCGGCATATTGCAGCAACCGCAGCATCACCCCGGCATCGGCGATCCACCTGCGGCCGGTGGCGATCCCGCGTGCGCCGGCTTCGCGCATCAGCGCAATTTCGGCGATCTCGCGCCCTTCGAGCCCGCGCGTGGCGGCGGCCAGCGGGTGGACCCAGAAATCGGGCTTTCCGCTCCGGGCGATGTAGGATACCCGGCTGGGCAGGTCGAGCGGCGGCGACTGGTCGGGCATCAGCGCAGCGCGGGTGATCCCGCCGAAGTGGAACGCCCGCTTGTCGACCTTGAACACGCCGAAATCTACCAGTCCGGGCGCCACCAGCTGCCCCTTGGCGTCGATCACCTCGTCACCATCCTGCGGCCGGACATCGCCCAGCGCGGCAATGCGGCCGTCGGCCAGACGGATCACGCCATCGCGCAGACCGCCGGGCGTGACCAGCCGGCCGCCGGTGATGGTAATGGGCCCGAGCTGCCTCATGCAGCCTCTCCCCAGCCCTCGACCCCGCGTGCGCGGCGGGTCAGCACATCGAGCGCGGCCATGCGGATCGCCACCCCCATTTCGACCTGGCGGGTGATGATCGACCGGTCGATCATGTCCGCCACCTCGCTGTCGATCTCGACCCCGCGGTTCATCGGCCCCGGATGCATCACCAGCGCGTCGGGCCGCGCGCAGGCGAGGCGTTTCTTCGTCAGGCCGTAGAGATGGTGATACTCGCGCGCCGAAGGGATGAACTGCCCGCTCATCCGCTCGGTCTGGAGCCGCAGCATCATGGCCACGTCAGCCCCGTCGAGCGCGGCGTCGAAATCGTGGAACACCTGCGCCCCCATCGCCTCGATCCCGGTGGGCATCAGCGCGGGGGGCGCGCACAGCCGCACGGTCGCCCCCAGCGCCTGCAGGCACAACAGGTTCGAGCGCGCGACCCGGCTGTGCAGGATATCGCCGCAGATCACCACGACAAGCCCGGTGAAGTCCTGCGCGCCCTCGCCCCGCTCGCTGAGCGCATGGCGCAGCGCCAGCGCATCGAGCAGCGCCTGCGTGGGGTGTTCGTGCTGGCCATCGCCCGCGTTGAGCACCGGGCAATCGACCTTGTCCGCGATCAGCTGGGTCGCCCCGCTCGACGCATGACGGATCACGATCGCATCGGCATGCATGGCGTTGAGCGTGATCGCCGTGTCGATCAGCGTCTCGCCCTTTTTCACCGAGGATTGCGCCGCGTGCATGTTGACCACATCGGCGCCCAGCCGCTTGCCCGCGATCTCGAAGCTCAGCAGCGTGCGGGTCGAATTCTCGAAGAAGGCGTTGATGATGGTCAGGCCGGCCAGCAGGTCCATATGCTTGGTCGGCTGGCGGTTGAGCGCCACCCACTGTTCCGCCTCGTCGAGCAGGAAAAGGACTTCGTGCCGCTCCATCTGGCCGATGCCGATGAGGTCGCGGTGCGGGAACGCCAGTGCACCCGCGGGATAGCGGGCCACATGGGCCGAAGTTTCCATCGATGCCATTGAAGCCACGCCCTTAGTCGAGCCGATTGATACGCTCAAGCGCTTTCGGCTGGCGAAGCGCGCGCGCCTCACCTAGCTATGGCGCAACAGGAGGCTTCACGAATGCATTTTGCGGGCAAGGTCTGGCGGTTGCTGGTCGGGATCAAGGACGCGCTGGTCCTGCTGTTCATGCTGCTGTTCTTCGCGCTGCTGTTCATGGTGCTGACCGCGCGCCCGACCCCGGCGGCGGTGCGCGAAGGGGCGCTGCTGCTCGATCTCGATGGCACGATCGTCGAGGAACGCACCGAGATCGACCCGCTGTCGGCGCTCCTCGCCGGCGAGGCCCCCGTCGCCGAGTATCAGGCGCGCGACCTCGTGCGGGCGCTCGACACCGCGGCGAAAGACAGGCGCATCACCGCCGTGGTGCTCGATCTCGACCGTTTCCTCGGCGCGGGACAGGTGCATTTGCAGGAAGTCGGCGAAGCGCTCGACCGGGTGCGCGCGGCGAAGAAACCGGTGCTGGCCTTCGCCACCGCCTATGGCGACGACGCGATGCTGCTGGCCGCACACGCCAGCGAGGTCTGGGTCGATCCGCTGGGCGGGGCGGTGATCGCCGGGCCGGGCGGCACCCGCCCCTATTACGCCGGGCTGCTCGAACGGCTGAAGGTCAAGGCCAGGATCTACAAGGTCGGCGAATACAAGAGCGCGGTCGAGCCTTACTCGCGCGCGGACATGTCCGAACCGGCGCGCGAGAATTACCGCGCGCTCTATGGCGCGCTGTGGGAGGAATATCAGGCCAACCTCAGGAAGGCGCGCCCCGCGGCCGACATCGCACGGGTGACCGGCGACCCGGTCGGCTGGGTCCGCGCGGCAAGGGGCGACCTGGCCACCGCCGCGAAGCAGGCCGGGCTGGTCGACCGGATCGGCACGCACGCCGATTTCGACAGGCGCGTGGTCGAACTGGTGGGCGAGGATGACTGGAGCGACGAGCCCGGTGCCTATCCCTCGACCACGCTCGCCCCCTGGCTGGCGGACAACCACGAGCCGGACAAGGGCAAGCCGATCGGGGTCATCACCATCGCCGGCGAGATCGTCGATGGCGACGCGGGTCCCGGCACCGCCGGCGGAACGCGCATCGCCGAACTGCTCGACGAAGCGCTGTCGCGCGACCTTGCGGGGCTGGTGGTGCGGGTCGATTCGCCCGGCGGATCGGTGCTGGCCTCCGAAGAGATCCGCAATGCGATCCTGCGGCACAAGGCCGGCGGCATCCCGGTCGCGGTGTCGATGGCCAATCTCGCCGCCAGCGGCGGCTATTGGGTCTCGACCCCCGCCGACCGCATCTTTGCCGAACCGGAAACGATCACCGGATCGATCGGCATTTTCGCGGTGCTGCCGACCTTCGAGGACACCGCCGCCAGCATCGGGGTAACCACCGACGGGGTGCGCACCACGCCGCTTTCGGGCCAGCCCGACGTGATCGGCGGTTTCACCCCCGAAGTCGACGCGATCCTGCAGGCGACGATCGAGAACGGTTACGAGGATTTCCTCCAGCGCGTCGGGGCTTCGCGCAAGCTCACCCGCGACCAGGTCGACCGGATCGGCCAGGGCCGCGTGTGGGACGGCGGCACGGCGCGCCAGATCGGGCTGGTCGACCAGTATGGCGGGATCGACGACGCGCTCGCCTGGGTCGCCGGCAAGGCCCGGCTGGGCGATGGCTGGCACGCCGAATATCTCGGCACCCAGCCCTCCAGCTATGACAATTTGCTGCGCGCGCTGTTCTTCGACGATGAGGGGAATGCCGATCGAAGCGACGTGACCGCGCTTCTCGCGCGGCGCCAGCAACGCCTGCTGGGCCGGATCGAGGGCGACCTCGAGCGCCTGCTGCGGGTCAACGGGATGCAGGCCTATTGCCTCGAATGCACCCCGCTGCCGCGCGCGGGAGGGGGGCATGGGCCGCGCGAGGGCTGGCTGGCGCTGGTGCTGCGCGCGACCGCGCCATAGCGGGCGCTTGCCATGGCGCGATTCGCATCGTAAAGGCGCGCCCCTGCCCCGATGGCACGGCCATCGCATGGAACCGGGCGGGCGCGTAGCTCAGTGGTAGAGCACACCCTTCACACGGGTGGGGTCGCAGGTTCAATCCCTGCCGCGCCCACCATTGTTTTCAATGGCTTAGCCGGGAAGAGATGGTGCCGGTTTCCATGAAAAAAGGCCTGTCGGGATCGTTTGTAAGGGCTGCTCGGTGCCGCCGCGCACCTCACGAAATGCTGAGGTTCCTGCCCGTCCATATCATGGGTCAACGGGCAACCGTCAGCGTCTGCCATAACGTCGATTTGCATAAAATTCATCCGTGCTCGCCGGCGTAAGTAGCAAACCTGCGTAATATCGTTAAAATATATCTCGATACTATCAAAGAAAATGACAGCGAGATATTGATTCTGTCCGCTTATTTGATCTAATGTCGCAACACCGCGCTGAATTCGTTGTGCCAACGCATAGTGGGGTAAAGGCGATCTACACGAAGCTCGATCAGACCGAGCGAGTTTAGCAAGCCCATATTGGCTTCAAAGCTCATGGGTGTAAACTGCCATGCATGGACATCAATGTAAGTTCCCCGTGCAGCTTCGAATTCATCGTGGGCCAATTTTATCGTCGCTGCGTTAACGGCCATCGCAGGTGCACCATGGTCAGCCATCCAGTGTCTTGCAGGTTCATTGTGTGTTACCATTGCGCGATGCTCAATGACGCTGCGCAAGGTGTGTATCTTACGTCCCTGCGCGTCCAGTATGTCGGCAATTGTGCTTTCAGGTATGAAATGATCGAAGCAGTAGCGCTTGTCTGGGATGAACAGCACATAACAGCCTCCAGGTTTCAATATACGCTCGATATGTCGCAAGTGATCAATCAAGTCTGGTTGATGCTCGATGTTATGGCTGCTCAGGCAAGCGTCGAACTGTTCATCCACGATTGTCAAATCTCCACCAGGAGAAACGAAATCAATATCGACGGCGCGGTCCGTGTTCATGCTGAAGATGGCCGCACGCTGCAACAGCGCAGTCCTATCCATTACATCGAAATACTTGACGTTCCGTCCAGTCAGAACAGGGTTAACGAAGGGGCCGATCTCCAGAACGGAATGACCGGCAAGCAGATCGACCGCTCCCCGCCCGAACACCTCTGGGAACTCGATCATTTACGCGCCTCCAATCCTTCACAAGCACCTGCTTCAACACAAAGAAAAATGCAATGGTGGTTCAGTCTTTCGGGTTATCCACTGGCCAACACGCAAATTGGCGTGGCTGAAAGCCGTTATCTGCCCCGATTGCTGGCTGGAAAATGTTGTCAGCAGTATCGTCGCACAACTTGACCTGTCTTCGCGCTGCACCACCAAAAAGTCGACCGGCTCCAATGTGCGATCTCAGCTATGCAAAGCAGATGACGATTGCCGACGCATACGGCGCCAACGTGGGGTTCCAAACGCAGTCCGGGCAGATGGCGAACCTCTTGCCGAGCCGTTCCATTGGCGAACTCGGCCAGACTGCCCCGGCGCCGGTGGCAGGTTAAGCCCTACACCGCATAGAGGCTGCATTCAGGTGCGCGCGCGCGGGTGACACAGTCGATGGTGCGCCCCCTCGCGCTCTCGAAGGGCTTGCGGCTGCGAAGGCAGTGTCGGGTGGTGGTCTCAGGCTTCTCCCCACGCCAGCCCTGTGGAGTCGGCGCGATTGGCGCGCCTTCGCCATCGCCAAAACAGAACCGCCCGGTCAGTCCGTGCGTCGCGCGGTGATTCCCGTTGCCAGCAGCCGGTTGGCCGTCGCCGCGATTGCTGCGGGATCGGGATCGCCCTCGCGCGCCCAGATGGCATAGCGCAGGCCGAGGAACACGTTCATCCCCATCACCGCCCAGGCCTCTGTCGAACCAAGCCCGGGGCGCAGTATGCCCGAGGCGCCGCCCGCGCGCAGGCGTTCCTCGATCCGCCGGCCGATGGTTTCGTAATGCGTACGATAGCTTTCGGGATCGACGAACTCGGCCTCGTCGATGATGCGATAGAGGCCCTTGTTTTCCGCGGCAAAGCCAAGGAACGCCTCGAGCGCCGCGCGCTCGATCTCGAGCGCATCCATGCCGGGGGCCAATGCGTCACGCGCCGCCGCGCCGACTCGCTCGCTCATGTCGGTCACCAGCGCGCGGAAGATCGCGTCCTTGCTTTCGTAGTAGATGTAGAAGGTGCCCAGCGCCACGCCCGCGCGCCGGGTGATCGCGCTGATCGAGGCATCGTAAAAACCGTTCTCGGCAAACTCGCGCGCGGCCGCATCCAGCAGTTTTCGCAGGGTTTTCCGCCCCCGTTCGGTGCGTGGCACACGGTCCGCACTGATGCTTGCCATGGTCATTCCCACCCCTCCATCCGGCGCCTCCCTAAGCCGGAATGGACGATACGACAAGTTCCAACTTGAAAGGTGGTTCATGTTTCAGTATTGAGGGGCCAATAAGAGAACTGGGAGGGAGAATCCTGAATCATGCGCCAGACCAATCCGCTTGCCGCCGGCCTGTTCGCCAGCGCCGCGACCGCTGCCCTGATGGCGGCCCCTGCCAACGCCCAGGACAGCGGTGACGCCACCGCATCCGCCAGCGCGGGGAACGAGGAGGGCAGCGTTATCGTCGTCACCGCGCGTCGCCGCGAGGAACGGATCATCGATGTGCCGCTGGCCGTCACCGCCATCTCCGGCGATGAGCTCGCGCTCAAGGGCACGCAGGACCTGACGCAGGTCGCGCAGGAGGTCCCCAACCTCACGCTCGAGGTGAGCCGCGGCACCAACACCACGCTGACCGCCTTCATCCGCGGCGTCGGCCAGCAGGACCCGGTCGCCGGGTTCGAGGCCGGCGTCGGCCTCTATGTCGACGACGTCTATCTCAACCGCCCGCAGGCCGCGGTGCTCGACGTCTACGATGTCGAGCAGATCGAGGTTCTGCGCGGACCGCAAGGGACGCTCTATGGCCGCAACACCATCGGCGGCGCGATCAAATATGTGACAGCCCGCCTGCCCGACGACACGCAGGTCAAGGTCCGCGCGACCTACGGCAGCTATGACCAGGCCGATATCATCGTGTCGGCATCGACCCCGATCAGCGACAATTTCAGGATCGGCGCCAGCGGCGCACGCCTGTCGCGCGGCGGTTTCGGCGACAATCTGGTGCAGCCGGGCGTCGAAAACTACAACAAGGACGTGTGGGCCGCGCGCGGCACGCTCGAATACGACGATGGTCCGCTGTTCATCCGCCTGTCGGGCGATTATGTGAAGGACAATTCGGACCCGCGTCAGGGCTATCGTCTGCTGGTCGGCCAGCTCAGCGGTGCTCCCGTCCTCGACAGCGTCTACGACACGCGTGCGGGCCTCAATGTCGTCGAGCAGGAGGTCGAGGCCTATGGCGGGGGGCTGATCATTGCCTACGAAGCCAGCGACACGATCACGCTCAAATCGATCACCGGCTATCGCAAGGATAATTCGACGACCCCGATCGACTTCGACAGCCTGCCCGCTGCCGACCTCGACGTGCCGGCGATCTATCGCAACAAGCAGTTCAGCGAAGAGCTGCAGCTGCTCTATGAAGGCGACCGGATTTCGGGCGTGCTGGGCGCCTATTACCTTGACGCCAGTTCCTTTACCGCCTTCGACGTCGCGCTGTTCACCACCGGCGACCTGATCGGCCTGCCCGGTCTCAATGCGCAGACGCTGGGCGATGTCGACACCAAGACCTGGTCGATCTTCGGCGATTTCACCTTCGACATCACCGACCAGCTGAGCCTGTCGCTCGGCGGTCGCTATACCTGGGACAAGCGTTCGAGCCGCATCCTGCGCACCACCTTCGTCGGCGGGTTTTCCGACCTGTTCCCGCCCTCGACCGCCACCGCCATCGCGGTCACCAGCGATTTCACCGGCAGCGAGACCTTCAAGCAATTCACCCCGCGCGCATCGCTGGCCTTCAAGCCGGACGCGAACAATACGGTCTATCTGAGCTATTCGAAGGGCTTCAAGGGCGGCGGCTTCGATCCGCGTGGCCAGTCGACCGCCGCGCCCGACCTCGATGGCGATGGCGACCGCGACTTCGCCGACCAGTTCGAATTCCTGCGTTTCCTGCCGGAGACGGTCGACAGTTACGAACTGGGGTGGAAGGCCAGCCTGCTCGACAACAACCTGTTCCTGGGCCTGGCAATCTTCAAGGGCGACTATACCGACGTGCAGATCCCCGGATCGCAGGGCTTCGACAGCAATGGCGACGGGGTGAACGACAGCTTCATCGGCATCACGTCGAACGCCGCCAGCGCGGATGTCAACGGGATCGAGTTCGAAGGCAAGGCGATTGCCGGACGCAATTTCGCCGGTGCGGGCAGCCGCTTCTCGTTCAACTGGTCGATCGGCTACCTTGACGCTGAGTTCAACACCTTCATTGATGCCTTCGGCAACGATGTCGCGGACCAGCGCGTGATCCAGAACACGCCCGATTTCACCGCCAGCGCCAGCTTCGACCTGGGCCTGCCGATTGCCAGCGGGATCGTCGATTTCATCGGATCGGTCTCGATGCGCGGCGATTCGAGCCAGTTCGAACTGCGCGGGCCGCTCGATCAGGATGCCTATACGCTGGTCGACGCCAGCATCGTCTACACCGACGACAGCGACCGCTGGTCGGTCGGCATCCACGGCAAGAACCTGTTCGACAAGCGCTACATCGTCGCCGGCTATGACTTCGTCACCGCCACGCGGCTCGGCCTCGAAGGCAACCTCACCGGCTTCTACGGCGATCCGCGCCGGGTCTATGTCACAGGCGAATTCAGGTTCTAATTCCTCCTCCGGACCTGTGCCGAAGGGTCGGGGTTTGCCCCGGCCCTTTTTCGTTGGCGGCATCGTTTGCAGCATGCCCCTCATCCCTCTGGCCAAGCGCGGGGGGACAGGGCATAGGCCGCGGCCATGCACGACATTGCCTTTATCCGCGCAAATCCCGAAGCCTTCGACGCCGCGCTCGCCCGCCGTGGCGCCGAGCCTGCCGCCGCCCGCATCATCGCGCTCGACACCGCGAGGCGCGAGGCGACGACCCGCGTTCAGCAGGCGCAAGGCCGCCGCAACGAGGCGTCGAAGGCGATCGGCCAGGCCATGGGACAGGGCGACAGGGACAAGGCCGAAGCGCTCAAGGCCGAAGTGGCCGAGATCAAGGCCGCGATGCCCGAATGGGAAGAGGCCGAGCGCGCGAGCGATGCCGCGCTCGAAGGCCTGCTCGCCGCCTTGCCGAACATGCCCGCCGCCGATGTGCCCGACGGCGCGGACGAAGCCGGCAATGTCGAAGTGCACCTGTGGGGCGAAAAGCGCGCCTTCGACTTCGAGCCGAAGGAACACGCCGACATCGGCCCCGCGCTGGGCATGGAATTCGAGACCGGCGCGAAGCTGTCGGGCGCGCGCTTCACCTTTCTGCGCGGCGGGATGGCGCGGCTGCACCGCGCGCTGGCGCAGTTCATGCTCGACAAGCAGACCATGGAAAACGGCTATACCGAATGCAATCCGCCGGTGCTGGTGGGCGACGGCGCGATGTATGGCACCGACAAGCTGCCCAAGTTCGCCGAGGACAGCTTCCGCACCACCGACGGGCGCTGGCTGATCCCGACCTCCGAAGTCAGCCTGACGGCTTCGGTCGCGGATACGATCCTCGGTGATCTGGCAACCCCGATCCGCATGGCCGCGCACACGCTGTGCTTCCGCAGCGAGGCCGGCGCGGCGGGGCGCGACACGCGCGGCTTCATCCGCCAGCACCAGTTCGAAAAGGTCGAACTGGTCAGCATCTGCCGCCCCGAAGACAGCGAGGCCGAACACGAGCGCATGACCAGATGCGCCGAGAGCATTCTCGAAGCGCTGAACCTGCCCTATCGCCGCGTGCTGCTGTGCACCGGCGACATGGGCTTCGGCGCGCGCAAGACCTATGACCTTGAGGTATGGCTGCCAGGGCAAGGTGCCTGGCGCGAGATCTCCTCGTGCTCGAACACCGGCGATTTCCAGGCGCGGCGGATGAACGCGCGCTATCGCCCCGCCGAAGCTGACGGGGGCGAGAAGAAGACCGCCTTCGTCCACACGCTCAACGGTTCGGGGCTTGCGGTCGGGCGCACGCTGGTGGCGGTGATGGAAAACTGCCAGCAGGCCGATGGCAGCATCACGGTGCCCGAAGTCCTGCTGTCCTATATGGGCGGCGTCACAAGGCTGGAGCCGCAAGCGTGATGCGCATCCTCCTGACCAATGACGACGGCATCCGCGCACCCGGCCTCAAGGTATTGGAGGCGATCGCGCGCCAGTTCAGCGACGACATCTGGATCTGCGCGCCGGACGAGGAACAATCGGGCATGGGCCATGCGCTCACGCTCACCCGGCCCGTGCGGATGCGCCAGCATGGCGAGCGGCGCTTTTCGGTCACCGGGACCCCGACCGATGCGGTGACGCTGGGCCTGCGCAAGGTGATGGACGGTCCGCCCGACCTGATCCTGTCGGGCGTCAACCGCGGCGCCAATCTTGCCGACGACGTCACCTATTCGGGCACCGTCTCCGCCGCCATCGAAGGCGCGCTGGCCGGTGTCCGCTCCATCGCCTTGAGCCAGGTCTATGCGCGCGAGGGCATGGGCGACGAAGTTCCCTTCGGCGCGGCGATCGAATGGGGCGCCAGGGTGCTGCGCCCGCTGCTCGAAACCCCGTTGCCCAGGCGCACGCTGGTCAATGTCAACTTCCCCGCGCTGCCCGCCTCCCAGGTCAGGGGCATCCGCGTGGTGCGGCAGGGCTTCCACGATTATTCGCGGGGTACGGTGGTCGAAGGGCGCGACCCGCGCGGCTACGACTATTACTGGTTCGGCCTCGAAGAGATCGAGCACACGCTCGACCACGGAACCGATCTCGAAGCGATCGCCGAGGGCTATGTGTCGGTGACGCCGCTCCATCTCGACCTCACGCACCACGCCTCGCTCGGCGATCTGGGGGAACGCTTCGCCTGATCAGGCGAAGGCGACGAACACCGCCCCTGCCGCCGCCATGCCGACCGCGAAGTGCCCGGCATCGATCAGGAACAGCGTCAGCGACCTCCTCTGGTGGAGATAGTTGATCCCGATCGCCGGGGTCATGATCGTCAGGCCGAAGCCCACCGCCATCATCATGATCACATGCGGCGCGGGGCTTGTGCGCGCGATAGTGTGGCCCAGCATCAGGCACACCAGCAGTTCGAAGGCGAAGGTCAGCCCCATGACCGTCATGACCTGCGCGCCCTGCGGCGGTTCGGTGATGCCGGTCTCGCGCTGCCACGGCTTGCCGAACAGCACGCCATACCACAACGCCCCGACCGCGAAGAAAGCGAGCGCGGCCAGAAACACCGCGACCAGATTTACGTTACCCAAGACTAATCCTCCCACTCGAGCGTTACCGACTGCCGCGGCGCGAGCGCCAGCCATTGCGCCGAGAAACCGGCGATCGCCTGCCGGATTGCGCCAAGCCGTTCGGGTACGCCACCGGGCGCAGCGACATGCGAAGCGGCCCATCCCGGTTCGGCCATGGCCATGATCCCCGCGTCGTCATTGCCGCCGCTCCAGCTTTCGGCCTCGAAGCATTCGACCAGCCGTTCGGCCTGCAACAACTCGACGATCGATACATCGGGCACGCGTGCGCGCCTGGCGCTGGCATGACCCGCTTCGGCGGCCATTCGCCCGACCGCCTCGGGGTTCATTCCGCCTGCGACCAGGCCCCAGAAGCCCGCGCGCAGCCCCAGCCCGCGTTCGACGAAATAGTGATAGGCATCGTGCGGCACGGGCCCCTTCCTGGGAAAGTCAAAGCCCGCGCGCGTGCCGTCGCGCCGCTCGATCGCGATGTGGTCGGCCTTCTCGCCCCTGGTCAGCGTGATGCGCATGGCTTGCCAGTAGCGCAAAGCCGCATTCGCGTGTAGGGGCGCGCGCAATTTACGGAAGTTGACATGAACAATACCACCACCCTCCCCGACCAGAAGAAGGTCGGCATGGTCTCGCTCGGCTGCCCCAAGGCGCTGGTCGATTCCGAACGCATCCTCACCAGGCTGCGGGCGGATGGATACGCCATGAGCCCCGACTATGCGGGCGCCGACGTGGTGCTGGTCAACACCTGCGGCTTCCTCGATTCCGCCAAGGAAGAAAGCCTCGAGGCGATCGGCGAGGCGATGGCCGAGAACGGCCGCGTGATCGTCACGGGTTGCATGGGCGAGGAGGCCGAACTGATCCGTGCGCGCTTCCCGCAGGTGCTCGCGGTGACCGGCGCGCATCAGTATCAGCAGGTGGTCGAGGCGGTCCATGAAGCCGCCCCGCCGGGTCAGGGCCCGTTCGTCGACCTGATCCCGCAGACGGACGTGAAGCTGACCCCGCGCCACTATAGCTATTTAAAGATTTCAGAAGGTTGCAATCATTCCTGCGCCTTCTGCATCATCCCGCAATTGCGCGGCAGGCTGGCCAGCCGCCGGGTCGACGCGGTGCTGCGCGAAGCGGAAAAGCTGGTGGCGGCGGGGACGAAGGAACTGCTGGTCATCAGCCAGGATACCAGCGCCTATGGCGTCGACATCCGGCATGACGAACGGGTGTGGCAGGGCCGCCCGGTCCGCGCGCATATGACCGACCTTGCACGCGAGCTGGGCCAGCTCAGCACCCCGCAAGGCGAACGGCCGTGGGTGCGCCTGCATTACGTCTATCCCTATCCGCATGTCGATGCGGTCATCCCGCTGATGGCCGAGGGGCTGCTGACGCCCTACCTCGACATTCCCTTCCAGCACGCCAGCCCTGCGGTCCTGCGCGCGATGAAGCGGCCGGCAAACGAGGCCAGGGTGCTCGACCGGCTCAAGAGCTGGCGCGCAATCTGTCCCGACATTGCCATCCGGTCGAGCTTTGTCGTCGGCTTCCCGGGTGAGACCGAGGACGATTTGCGCTACCTGCTCGACTGGCTCGAGGAAGCGCAGCTCGACCGCGTCGGCGCCTTCCGCTTCGAACCGGTCGAGGGCGCGCAGGCCAATGCCCTGCCCGATCCCGTGCCCGAGGCGGTGAAGGAAGAACGTTACGCCCGGATCATGGAAGTGACCGAGCGGATCAGCGCCGCCAGGCTGGCCGCCAGGGTCGGGCGGACCATCCGCGTAATCGTGGACGAAGTGGGCGAGCCCGACGAGGATGGCGACATCGGGGCGACTGGCCGCAGCCGGGCCGATGCACCCGAGATCGACGGCGCCGTCTACCTGCGCAACGTGCCTGCCACACTGGCGCAAGGCGACATTGTCGAGGCAGTGATCGAACAGAGCGACGCGCATGACCTTTTCGGTGCGATTGCCGCCTGAAATCGCGGGAAAATCGCCTGCAAGGATGCGGTTAACCAGTTCCGTTTTTCGCCCTCTGTGTTCCTATGATGTGGAAAACGCTGGTGATATTTCCCGGCATGCGCAGTATTGCCGCTGCGGGATCGAATCCGGTCAAGGCTGACTCCTAAAGCGCGATTTACCATCGTATCCCGCAGCCTGCCGTGACTTACGGCAAACACCGCCGCCCGCGTCAAAACTTTCTTAAACTTAAGATGCCCATAAGGGTAGCGATGGACACCGACCGCGCCTTGAAAGCAATGCGCCGGCTCCCGTTTCGCTGGCTGCGGGACGGCGGTGAGTCCGTGTCCGGGCGCATGAAGCATCTGGTGTGGTCGACGCTGATCGCCGGCGCCTTGCTGACCCTTGGCCTGCTCAATCCGCTGGAACAGCTCGCCTGGCTGGTACAGTCCAAGCTCGGCGGGCAGAAGCCCTCGGGCGACATCGTGTTCGTCGGTTCGGCCGAAGATCTCGACGATCCACGGCTGGGGCACCGGCGAATCGAGCTGGCGCGAGCGCTGGACGAACTGGAGCGCCTTGGCGTCGGCAAGGTCTATCTCGACATCGCTTTCGACCGGCCCTCGTCAAGAGAGTTTGACGATCAGCTGGCTCGTTCCATCGCCGATCTTGGCCCTCGCATCGTCATCGCCGATCAGCTGGAGCTCGATCCCAAGGGCAAGGAGATGTTGCGCCGCACGATCCCCGCAATCGCCGGCTCGGCCAGTCGAGCGGTGTCGGACAAGCAGGACCAGAACTATTTCGGAGTGAAATGGGTCAGCAGCTACGGCTTCACACACCAGGGCACCCGAGTTCCCTCGCTCGGGGCCGCGTTGGGTGGCTATTCGGGCCGCGAACCGGGAAGTTTTCACATCTACTACGGCTTTCCGAGTGAGCAGCTGACCGCCTTGTCGCTGGAAGATCTGATCGAACGCGACAACGCCCCCACGACGGATATCGACCTTGCCGGCCGGAGTATCGTGATTGGTTATGATCGCCAGATTTCGGGCACGAGGCTAAACATCCCAAATGGTGCCAATGCGCCACCAAGCTTTATCCCGATCTATGCGGGCGAGACGCTTCGCAGCGGCCGGACCGGGTTCGTCGGCGGCGAAACCATGATCGCCCTAATTGTCGCAATGCTCGCAGTGCTGGTGCTGCTCGACATAAGCCGCAAACGCCGCTGGATCGGATACGCGGTGATTTCGGCCAGCATTCCGATGGGACTTCTGGCGGCAGCCTTCGTGGGCGTCAGGGTCGAATCGATGAACGCGGTTGCCCTGTGCCTGATCTATGCGCTGTTCCGTTCGCGCACGCGGTGGAAACAGCGGGTTTCGCTGGTCAACCAGGAAACCGGCATCCCGACCCTGCGCGCGCTCGAAGCGCGTCTCACACGCGAAAGCACGCGCAGCGGGCACGTCGTCATCGCCAAGCTGCACAACTATGAACGCGTGCTCAAGACGCTGAGCGGAGAGGATCGCAATTCATACATGGTCAAGGTGATCGATCGCCTGCGCGCAACCGATCCCGGCATGGCCGTTTACGCCGACAGTCACCATATCGGCTGGTATACCGCGACCGACGACACCAGGGCGCTGATCGAACATCTCGAAGGCATGCGCGCGATCTTCGCGGCCCCGGTCATGGTCAACGCGCATTCGATCGACGTCGACATCACCTTCGGCCTCGCTTCGATCGACGGGGAACCCCAGGGCCGCATCGTCGCCGCTGTCGCCGCAGCCGAGGAAACCTCGGAAGCGCACGAACCGATCAAGGCGGCCGAGAGCGGCAGCCAGTCCGACCTGCTGTGGGACATCTCGCTGCGTGCCCGCATCGACGAAGCGATGGAACTGGGCGAGATCTACTGCGTCTACCAGCCCAAGATCGAAGCCGCGACGGGCCGGATCACCGGGGTCGAGGCGCTGGTGCGCTGGCACGATCCCGCGCGCGGTTTCATCGAGCCGACGCATTTCGTCCGGCAGTGCGAAAAGGCCGGGCGGATGGAGCATCTGACCCGCTACGTGCTCCAGAGCGCCTGTTCCGCAGCCAAGCTGCTGCATTTCCGCGGCCGGCCGATCAGCATGTCGGTCAACATCTCCGCGACGATGCTGGGCGACATGCGGATCGTGGGGCTGGTGCGCAATGTGCTGCAGGCGACGCGGTTCGATCCGCATTTCCTGGTACTGGAGATCACCGAGACTTCGCGCATCGCCGATTTGACCACGGCATCGACCATCCTGGGCGAACTGCGCTCGCTCGGCCTCAGGATATCGATCGACGATTTCGGCGTCGGCGCGGCAAACTTCGAGACCTTCTATGAACTTCCGTTCGACGAGTTGAAGATCGATCGCCTGTTCGTGGCCAATCTGGCGCGCGACGCCAAGGCCCGCGCGATCGTCTCCAGCATCGTCGCCATGGGCCGCGAGGCGCGAATCACCATCGTTGCCGAGGGTGTCGAAAACCCGCAGGAGGTGGAAATCCTTAACAAAATTGGCTGTGAGCAGCTCCAGGGCTATTATTTTTCTCGCCCGATTTCTCTATCTAAACTACTGGAATTCAAGGATATTGCCCAAGAGAGCCGTGCCGTGAACATGGTTTAGGCTTTACAAACGGATATGGTTAATAGATGACTGCCATCTGTATCAGCAGGAGGTAGCATCATGCGTTGGAACATTTGGCAGTGGCTCTTCGACTGACCGTCGAACAAGAGAATCAATTACAAGGGCCCCTCACGGGGCCCTTTCATTTTCTGGATATCACCCTCCTTGCGCGCCATTGCGCTGAATTCGTCTGGGTCCAAAACGGTAACGCCATTCCCGTGCAATCAGGCAAGTTGAACCTTTCCCTCGAAACCAGCCTTACCTGCAACGTCGATTAAGACAGTTGGGGTGCTGCTCAGGTTTCGGGCCGAGCAATTTCAAGTCGATCACGGCGCGCGGCGCGAAAGAATAGGAATGCAGCACTCTGGTCCCGCATCCATGGGGCTGATAACCGCGCCGCAGGGAGGGAGCGACCATGACCTCGACCACGACCGTGACCACAACCCCAGGGCCAATCGCATGAGCTTCACCGCCGATCGCCTGCTGCTGTTCGGGGCCACGGGCGACCTTGCCCAGCGGATGCTGCTGCCTTCGCTGTGCGCGCTCGACGTCGACGGGCTGCTCGCCGATGATCTCAAGATCGTCGGCACCGCCCGGTCCGACCTGACGAAAGAGCAATACCGGGCCTTCGCGCGCGAAGCGCTGGAGAAATACGTCCCCGAGAACCGCCGGGGCGCGATGGAGCACTTCCTCGACCGGCTGCACTACGTTCCGGTCGATGCCACGACGGTGGAAGGCTATGACGAGCTCGCGCGCGAGGTCGGCGAGTACCAGCAGGGGCTGGCGATCTTCCTCTCGACCGCGCCGAGCCTGTTCGAAGCGACCATCGCGGGCCTGCTGCATGCGGGGCTGACCGGGGGCAATGTCCGCATCGGGCTGGAAAAGCCGCTCGGCACCGACTTTGCCTCTTCCTGCGAGATCAACGATGCGGTCGCCCGCGCCTTCGCCGAAGACCGCATCTTCCGCATCGACCACTATCTGGGCAAGGAGACCGTCCAGAACCTGCTCGCGCTGCGCTTTGCCAATTTGCTGTTCGAACCGGTCTGGAACGCGCGCTACATCGACCATGTCCAGATCACCGTGGCCGAGACGGTCGGCCTCGAAAGCCGCGTCGCCTATTACGACGACAGCGGCGCGCTGCGCGACATGGTGCAGAACCATATGCTTCAGCTGCTCGCGCTGGTCGCGATGGAGCCGCCGATCAGCTTCGATTCGACCGCCGTGCGCGACGAGAAGGTCAAGGTGCTGCGCGCGCTGCGCCCCGTCGCCAGGGACGAGACCGTTACCGGCCAGTACCGCGCCGGCGCGGTCAACGGCGCGGCGGTCCCGGGCTATGACGAGGAACTCGGCCGCGGCAGCGACACCGAAACCTTCGTGGCGATCAAGGCGCATGTCGACAACTGGCGCTGGAAGGGCGTGCCCTTCTACATGCGCACCGGCAAGCGCCTGCCCGAACGGGTGACCGAAATCGTCGTGCAGTTCCGCTGCATCCCGCATTCGATCTTCGAGAGCCGCGGCGCGACCACCCAGCCCAACCGGCTGGTGATCGGCATCCAGCCCGAAGAGAACATCCAGCTGACCATGATGGCCAAGGTCCCCGGCCTCGACCGCGAGGGTCTGCGCCTGCGCCCGGTGCCGCTCGACATCGCGATGGACGATGCGTTTTCGGGCGCGGTTCGCCGCATCGCCTATGAACGCCTGCTGCTCGACCTGGTCGAAGGCGATCAGACGCTGTTCGTCCGCCGCGACGAGGTGGAGGCGCAGTGGGAATGGATCGACGCGATCCGCAGGCTGTGGGCCGACAACGATATCAAGCCGAAGACCTATGGCGCCGGCAGCTGGGGGCCCAGTGCGGCCATCGCACTGGCAGAACGTGACGGGGTTAGCTGGCACGATGAGTAAGAGCCTGAACGATACGGTCCACCGCGTGACGCAGCGCGTGATGGAAAATTCGCGCGCCGGCCGCGCGGCCTATCTCGAACTGACCGAACGCGAAGGCGACCGGCAGGTCAATCGCGGCACGCTGTCCTGTTCGAACCTCGCCCACGCCTTTGCCGGGGCCGAGCAGGACCAGCAGGCGATCAAGGCCGCGCGCGGGCCGAACCTCGGCATCGTCACCAGCTACAACGACATGCTGTCGGCGCACCAGCCCTACCACCGCTATCCCGAACGGATGAAGATCTGGGCGCGCGAAGTGGGTGCGACGGTGCAGGTTGCCGGTGCCACCCCGGCGATGTGCGACGGGGTTACGCAGGGACAGGACGGCATGGAGCTGTCGCTGTTCAGCCGCGACGTCATCGCACTCTCGACCCTCGTCGCGCTGAGCCACGCGATGTTCGATGGCGTGGCGCTGCTCGGCATTTGCGACAAGATCGTGCCCGGCCTGCTGATGGGCGCGCTGCGCTTCGGCCATCTGCCGGCGATCTTTGTCCCGTCGGGACCGATGCCCTCAGGCATCGCCAACAAGGAAAAGCAGCGCATCCGCCAGCTATACGCCGAAGGCAAGATCGGCCGCGGCGAGCTGCTCGACAGCGAAAGCGCCAGCTATCACTCGCCGGGCACCTGCACTTTCTACGGCACCGCCAACTCCAACCAGATGATGATGGAGATGATGGGGCTTCACGTGCCCGGCGCAGCTTTCGTCCAGCCGGGGGCGAAGCTGCGGCAGGAACTGACCCGCGCGGCGACGCACCGGCTCGTGGCGATGGGCAAGGACGGCGACTATCGCCCGCTCGCGCGCGTCGTCGATGAAAAGGCGATCGTCAACGCCGCGGTCGGCCTGCTCGCCACCGGCGGATCGACCAATCACGCGATCCACATCCCCGCCATGGCCCGTGCCGCGGGCATCGCCTTCGACTGGAGCGACCTGGCCGAACTGTCGTCGGCGGTGCCGCTGGTCGCGCGCGTCTATCCCAACGGCTCGGGCGACGTGAACCATTTCCACGACGCCGGCGGCATGGGCTACGTGATCGGCACGCTGCTCGACGAGGGGCTGGCCCATCGCGATATCCTGACCGTGTGGGACGACGGCTTCGAAGCCTATGCGCAGGAGCCGGGCATGGACGGCGATGCGCTCGCCTGGCGCGATCCCGGCCCCTCGGGCGATGCCGAGATGCTCCGTCCCGCGAGCGATCCGTTCCAGCCCGACGGCGGGATGCGGCTGGTCGAAGGCAATCTCGGCCGCGCCTGCTTCAAATCCTCGGCGGTCGAGCGCGAACGCTGGACGATCGAGGCGCCCTGCCGCGTGTTCGAGGACCAGTCTTCGGTCAACGAGGCGTTCAAGCGCGGCGAGCTCGACAGGGATGTCGTCGTGGTCGTCCGCTTCCAGGGGCCGCGCGCCAACGGCATGCCCGAACTGCACAAGCTGACGCCGCCGCTCGGCGTGTTGCAGGACCGCGGCTATCGCGTCGCGCTGGTCACCGACGGGCGTATGTCGGGCGCATCGGGCAAGGTTCCCGCTGCCATTCACTGCACGCCCGAGGCGCTGGGCGGCGGCCCGCTGGCAAGATTGCGCGACGGCGACGTCGTGCGCGTCTGCGCCGAAACCGGCACGCTCTCGACCACCGCCGACCTCGCCGCGCGCCGGCCCGCGCCCGAACCGGCGCCGGCCACGGGCATGGGCCGCGAGCTGTTCGCCATGTTCCGCAACCTTGCCGACGGGGCCGAACGCGGCGCATCGGCGATGCTGGCGACCGGGGGGCTGTGAGCATGGATATCGTGGTAGTCGACATCGGCGGCACGCATGCGCGCTTCGCCATCGCCAGGATCGCAGCCGATGGCGCGATCACGCTCGACGAGCCGGAAACGCTGCACACGGTCGATCACGCCAGTTTCCAGACCGCGTGGGAGGATTTCCGCGAGCGCAAGGGCGGCACCCTGCCCCCGCGCGTGTCGATGGCCATCGCCGGACCGGTGGGTGGCGAGGTCATCCGCTTCACCAACAATCCGTGGATCATCCGCCCGGCGCTGATGCGCGAAAAGCTCGGCGTCGGGCAGTTCACCATCGTCAATGATTTCGAGGCGGTCGCGCATGCGGTGGCGAGGGCCGGCGATGACCAGTTCATCCACCTCACCGGCCCCGCAGGCCCGCTGCCTGCCACCGGCCGCTTGACCGTAATCGGCCCCGGTACAGGGCTTGGCGTCGCCCACCTCTACCGCGAGGCGGACACCAGCTATCGCGTTTCCGCCACCGAGGGCGGCCATGTCGATTTCGCCCCGCTCGACAGTATCGAGGACGCGATCCTGGCACGGTTGCGCAAACGGCACACGCGCGTTTCGGTCGAGCGCGTGGTCGCCGGACCGGCGATCGTCGACATCTACCTGACGCTCGCCGCGATGGAGAGCCGGGCCGTGCCCGAGGTCGACGATGTCGAGATCTGGACCAGGGGCATGAGCGGGGAAGACAGCCTTGCCGCAGCCGCGGTCGATCGCTTCTGCCTCTCGCTGGGCAGCGTCGCGGGCGACATGGCGCTGGCGCACGGCGCCAAGGGCGTCGTGATCGCGGGCGGCCTGGGCTATCGCCTGCGCGATACGCTGCTGAAGTCGGGCTTCGCCGAACGCTTCCGCGCCAAGGGCCGGTTCGCATCGATGATGGCGAGCCTGCCCGTCAAGCTGATCGTCCATCCGCAGCCGGGCCTGTTCGGCGCGGCCGCGGCCTATGCCTGCGAACACGGGATATCCTGACCATGCGCATCGCCGAAATCATGCAGACCGCACCGGTCATCCCGGTCATCGTCATCGACGAGGTCGAGCACGCGGTTCCCCTCGCCCGCGCGCTGGTCGCGGGCGGGCTGCGCGTGCTCGAAGTCACGCTGCGCACCCCGGCAGCGCTCGATGCGATCCGGGCGATGAAGCAGGTCGAAGGCGCGATCGTGGGTGCGGGCACGGTCACCAACGAGCGCGAGCTGGACACCGCCATTGCAGCGGGGAGCGAGTTCATCGTTTCGCCCGGCCTGACCGAAACGCTCGGCAGGGCGGCGAACCAATCGGGGGTTCCCTTCCTCCCCGGCATCGCCAATGCGGGCGACATCATGCGCGGGCTCGAGCTGGGGCTGACCCATTTCAAGTTCTTCCCCGCGATGGCCGCGGGCGGGCTTGCGGCGCTCAAGGCGCTGGCCGCGCCCTTCGGCCAGTGCCGTTTCTGCCCGACCGGCGGGATCACGCTCGACAACGCGCCCCAATGGCTCGCCTTCGAGCCGGTGCTGTGCGTCGGCGGCAGCTGGGTCGCGCCGCGCGGCCCGGTCGACGAAGCCGCGGTCGAGGCCGTCGCGCGCGAGGCCTTTCAGCTTCGCAAGTGACCCTTCGCGCTGTTCCTGCGCGGGACGGCGCCCTGCCGCAACTGGAATTGGCGCGTGGCTTGCCGCATAGTTGGCGGGATGAACGCGATTCTCAAATGGATTGGCGGCACCACGCTCGTCGTCGCGGCAATGCTGGCCGCGGTAGCCTTCGGTGCGGCTGGCGAACGCGCCGCAATGCCCGCGATCGCCGCGCCTGCTCAAAAGCTCGAACCCATGGGAACGATCGCTGCCAGGGCGCCGGCCGGTTTCGACCGGCTCCATACCGTGCGCCGCATCCTGCCGATCAGGGATCCGATCAGATACGGCGACTGGTACTGGGACGACAAGGACGTCCCGCCCGGCCCGCTGCTGGTCACGGTCGACCTTGAGGCCCGGGTCATCTCGGTGTTCCGCGGCGGTTACGAGATCGGCGCGGCGGCGGTCATGCTGGGCACCGACGAACACCCCACCCCGGTCGGCCATTTCCCGATCCTGCACAAGGACCGGAACAACATATCCGAGAAATACGGCAACGCCCCCATGCCGTGGAGCCTGTTCCTGACCAGCGACGGGGTTGCGATCCACGGCGGCCACCTGGTCGAAAACGGCTATGCCAGCCACGGTTGCATCGGCGTGCCCGACGAACTGGCCGAGCGGCTGTTCGCCATCGCCAGCAAGGGCGATATGGTGGTGATCACCGACGGCCGCCAAATCGGGCTGGGCGACAGCATCATCTGACGCGCGTCAGCCGGTGCGGCGCGGCGGTTCGGGCTCGAAGACCCACACGCCATCGACGGCGCGCGCCATTACCCCGCCCAGATTGCCCCTGCCCCCGGCGGACAGGGTCGCTTCGAGCGCAGCGACCGCGCCGCCGCGCGATTCGCCCCCGCCCAGCGCGCGAATGGCCCGTTCGACGATCGACAACCGGATGATCGCCGGTTGGAGCGGGCGGTAGCGAATGCAGGTATCGGAAACCTCGACCCGCTCGTCCCATTCCCGGCCCGACAGGCGCGCCAGAAGCGCTTGCGCAGATGCCAGATGGGCCGCGCTGCGTGCGATCGTCAGGGGATCGAGCCAGTCCGTCTCGGCCAGCAGCTTGCGCACGCGGACGCGATCGAAGTCGAGGTTCCGGTTCGACGGGTCGAGGACCGGCGCGATACCCGCAGCAGCGACAATCCGCTCCAGTTCCGCCTTGCGCCAGCCCAGCAGCGGGCGGATCACCGCCATTCCATCCTCGAACGGATAGGTCTCGCGGCGGATGCCCGAAAGCCCGCCGAGCCCGCTGCCGCGATTGAGCCGCATCAGGACCGTCTCTGCCTGATCGTCGGCATGGTGCGCCGTCGCGATGGTGCCCAGCCCCCGTCCACGCGCCCAATCGTGCAGCGCCGCATAGCGCGCCCGGCGCGCTTCGGCCTGCACATTGCCCGCACGCAGCTGCACTTTCAGCGTCGCATGGGGCACGCCCATATCGCGGCAGAGATCGGCAACGAATTGCGCTTCACCGGCGCTTTCCGGGCGCAAGCCATGGTCGACGGTGGCCACTTCGAACCAGCCGCGCCGCGTGGCATTGGTCAGCAGCAGCAGGGCGAGGCTGTCGGGCCCGCCGGAAACGGCAAGGCCCAGCCCTCCCTCTAGAGAATCGTAGCTCAGGCCAGCCCGAAAGCGCTCTACAAGACCGGGATCGATCGCCGTATCAATTGCACTTCACCTTGGCGCGACCGGCATCGTACTGCGCCTGCAGGCGGCCGGTGGCGAGCGCCGGATAGGTCTCGGAGAATTCCGCCAGCGCGATGCAGGCGCGCTTGGTGTCCTTCAGCACGACCATCGCTTCGGCCAGGTAGAGCAGGCTGTCGCCCGCGCGCGCACCGTTCTTGTCGGACTGGTAGTTCTTGAGGAACCATGGCGCCGCCTCCTTGGCCTTGCCGCCGTCGAGATAGGCCCGGCCGAGCAGGTTGCGGGCATGGCTGATGCGCGCATGGGTCGGATATTTCTCGACCATCATGGTCAGTTGCTGCTGCGCCTCGGGATAGAACTTGGCCTCCCACAGGCGGAAGCCATAGCTGTATTCGTCATCCCCGGCGTCGTCGGTCTGCGGCTTGGCGATCGCCTGCACCGCCGCGAGGCGCGCGTTGCTGGGACCGGCAGCGGCAGCGGCAGCGGGTTTCGCCGTTGCGCTGGCCCCCATCCGCTCGGCATTGCTCGTCACCGCGCTGCTGGCGGGCGCAGGCGATGGCGTCGGCGCGGGTGCCGAAGTCAGGGTCGGCTCCGGCGTGATGGCCGCCGCGCCCGCGCCCTTGCCTTCGAGCAGGGCCACACGCTCGGTCAGCAGATGCAGCGTGTTCGAATTCTCCTCGGCCTGCGCGGTCTGGCGCTGGACCTGCGCCTCGAGCGCATCGAGCCGGGCGAGGATATCGGTGACCGCGGTGGTCGAAGGCGTGGTCACTGTCGTACTCGCGCTCGGTCGGGCCGTGATTTCCGGCTCGAACACACGACCGTCGCCGCCGGGGAAGACCTTGCGTTGCAGCGCGCGCACTTCGGCCTCGATACGGCGCAGCCGCGCATCGGCATTCCCGTCCTGCGCAAGCGCAGGAACGCCGGCGACCAGCAACGCGCCCAGCGCGCCGGCAAGACCCACAGACCATAGGGTTGGTCCGAATTTCATCGGTAAGGCTCCTCGTGGGATTTCCATGGCTCGAGAAAGTGCCCCAGGCCCGCGAAGCTGTCGAGGGCATGAAGCGGCTTTTCCCCCTGTCAAAGGGGCCAGCCGGCGGCGATTCTGGAGTGATTTCGCGCCGGATGGAATCATCCGCCGGCTTGGAAATCACGGCAAACGAAAGATAAGCCACAGTGGTTTCGGTTCGATCGGAACCGGAAGCACTCTAGGTCGCCGGCGTGGCGCTGGCCGCAGGTGCTGGCGAGGATGCGGGAGAGGGCCTCTGCGCCGGTGGCGGAGCGGGTGGCCTGGCCAGCAGCGCGGCGGCGCTGACCGGGAGGTCGGAGACGATCTCGTCCTTGTCCGACAGGCGCGGAACAGGCTTGCCGCCCACGGTGATCGCGAAGGCATAGGGCCGCCCGGTGCGGATCTGCGGGTTTGCCGCATCGGCCGGGACGGTAAAGCTGTCACCCCTGGCCATGATGCCTTCGAACAGCCGCTTTCCGGCACCGTCATAGAACCGGACCCAGGTGCCATCGGCCTCGTTGGTGAAGACGACCGGGCCGCTGGCCACGGGGCTCGCGGCGGATCGGTCCGAAGCGGTCGGAACAGGTGAAGCGGCAATCGTCGCGGCGCGCTCGTCCCGAAGCGGCGCAGGGTCGATCCCGGGCGCGAAATAGCTCTGGTAGAAGGCATAGATGCCCGCCAGCAGCAACACGGTGGCGAGCAGCGCGAACCAGGCCAGCCCGCGATCGGGCACGCGTGCCGGGTCCCCCGGTTCGAACCGGGCGGGCACGCCGCGATCGACTGGATCGCCCGCCGCCAGTTCTTCGCGCAGCTGCACCAGGATTTCATGCTCGTCGAGACCCACGGCTCGCGCAAAGCTGCGACTGAAACCGAGCGTATAGGTGCGCGACGGCAGCGCCGAAAACCGGCCCTCTTCGATCGACTGCAGGTGCCGCTGGGGGATGCGCGTCACCGCGGCAATCTGGGCGATGTCGAGACCAGCCATTTCGCGTGCCTCGCGCAATCTCGCGCCGACGCTGGGCATGCCTGCTTCCGTTTCTCCGACGATGGCGTCTTCTTCCATGGGACTCCCGATTTACGACCCCGCGGGTGCGCCCGCTGTCTGTCCGGTCCACCTGAAAGCGAAGCTGGGCGGCACCTGTCAAGCGCGGCCTATATCACGGAAAAGACAAACCGGCGAACCGCTTCGCAGTTGCGACGAAATCAGTCGGATTCGATCCCGCGTTCGTCGGCCCAGGCCTTGAGCGTTGCCCGCAGGTTGGGCGGCGGGCTCGCCAGCCAGCTGCTCATCCGCGCGCTGATCTCTTCGAGATCGACCTTGCGGATCAGCTCCTTGATCGGGCCGATTGCGGCCGGGGTAATCGACAGGCGGCGATAGCCGATGCCGAGCAAGGCCAGCGCCTCGAGCCGGCAACCGCCCATCTCGCCGCAGACGCCAAGCCGTACCGGATGACCTTCCACCCCGCGCGCCACGCGCTGGAGGAAGCGCAGGATCGCCGGGCTGAGCCAGTCGTAACGCTCGGCCAGCTTGGGATTGGCGCGGTCGGCGGCGAACAGGAACTGCGTCAGGTCATTGGTCCCGACCGATATGAAGGACAGGCGCGGAATCATCTGTTCGAGCACCTCGGCAAGCGCCGGAACCTCGAGCATGCAGCCGTATTCGATGGCTTCGGGCAACAATTTGCGGCGACTGCGCAGGAATTCGAGCTGATCGTCGAACACCTGCTTCGCCGCGTCGAATTCCCACGGTTCGGATACCATCGGGAACATCACTGACAGCTGGCGACCCGCTGCCGCCTCGAGCAGCGCGCGCGCCTGCGCCTTGAGCAGACCCTCGCGCTCGAGCGAGAGCCGCAAGGCGCGCCAGCCCATCGCCGGGTTCTCGTCACGCTCGGCCACCTGCGAATTGAGATAGGGCACCGCCTTGTCGCCGCCGATGTCGACCGTGCGGAAGATCACCGGCTTGTCGCCCGCCGCGTCGAGCACATCGCGATAAAGGCGCATCTGGCGGTCGCGCGCGGGCAGCGTGGCGGATACGAGGAACTGGAATTCGGTGCGGAACAGCCCGACCCCGTCGGCGCCGGTCATCGCCAGCGCGCTCATGTCGTCGCGCAGACCGGCATTCATCATCACGGTGATGCGCGTTCCATCGCGCGTGAAGGGTTCGACATCGCGCATCCCGGCATAGGCGGCCTGCCGTTCGCGGCTCTTGGCGAAACGGGCATCGAAGGCATCGAGCAGCGCCTGCCCGGGCCGCAGCGTGACGTGGCCGCGATCGGCATCGAGCAGGATCTCGTCGCCTTCGCTGACCTTCGAGAGCACCCCGCGCGCGCGGCCGAGCACCGGGATGCCCATGGCCCGCGCGACGATCACCACATGCGCGGTGAGCGAGCCTTCCTCGAGCACCACGCCCTTGAGCCGGCGGCGGTCGTATTCGAGCAGTTCGGCCGGGCCGAGGTTGCGCGCGATGAGGATCGAATCGCGCCGCAGCCCCTGTGTCGCCGCGGTGCCGAGCTGGCCCGAAACGATGCGCAGCAGCCGGTTCGAAAGATCCTCCAGATCGTGCATCCGGTCGGCCAGCAGCGGGTCGTCGATCTCGCGCATGCGCATGCGGGTGCGTTGCTGGACGCGTTCGATCGCCGCCTCGGCGGTCAGACCGCTGTCGATCGCTTCGTTGATCCGTCGGCTCCAGCCCTCGTCATAGGCGAACATCTTGTAGGTCTCGAGCACCTCGACATGCTCGCCCCCCTTGCCGAATTCGGGTTCCTTGCCGAGCTGGTCGATCTGCTCGCGCATCTTGTCGAAGGCGCGATAGACGCGCTGGCGTTCGGCCTCGATGTCCTCGGCGACGACCTGATCGATCTCGATTCGCGGCTGGTGAAATACCGCCTGCCCCGTCGCGAGGCCCTTTACCAGGATGAGTCCTTCGATCACCTCTGTCTCTGTATTCGTATTCGCAAGGTCGATCGCCTCGACATCGTCGACCAGTTCCTTGTGCGCGATGAGTTCGGACAGGATCATCGCGGTGGTCTGCAGCGCCTCGATCTCGACCTCTTCGTAGCGCCGCGGCTCGACGTGCTGGACGCACAGGACGCCGACCGCGCGTTCGCGATAGACGATCGGCACACCGGCAAACGAATGGAACTTCTCCTCGCCGGTTTCCGGGCGATAGAGGAAGTCGGGATGCGCCTTGGCTTCGGCCAGGTTGAGCGTTTCGATATTGCGCGCGATCGAGCCGACGAGACCTTCGGCCATGCCGATCCGGGTCATGTGGACCGCCGCCGGGTTGAGCCCCTGCGTGGCGTAAAGCTCGAGCGCCCCTTCGCGCAGCAGGTAGATCGAGCAGACTTCGGAATGGAGATTGTCGGCGATGGTCTCGACCACGCGGTCGAGCTTGTGCTGGGCATGGGTGCGCCCGGCCATGATATCGTGCAGGCGGGTGAGAATCTGGCGGGCGGAGGCTGCGGCGGACATAGGCCGAGCCTATAACAAAAATAGGGCCTTGCGGAAGCGGGACGTGGGGCCCCGCATCCGCTCGTCCCCGATCAGCAGCTGGCCAGTTCTTCCTTGATGCGCAGCTTGCGCTTCTTGAGCTGCTGAATCATCGTTACGTCGGGCGCGGGACGCGATTGCTCAAGGTGCAGGCGGGCCTCGAGACCGGCATGCTTGGCTTTCAGCGCTTCGACATGGGATGATTGCATCGAGCTGTCTCCTTTGCGGGCTAGTGCGACCCCAAGAAGCGACTCGTGCCGACGCGGCACGGGCCGCAGACCAGATATCAAACCATAGTATTGCCGATTTACAAACACCCGATCTTGGGGCCATGCGACGAAGCGAGATTCGGGAAGGACAAGCGTGAACGAGCAGGAGCTGCGCAAGCGACTGGAGATGCTCCGCACCGAGCATCGCGATCTCGACGTGGCGATCGCCGCGTTGAGCGAAGCGGGCGAGCGCAACGGTTTTGTCGACCAGCTCCAGATCGCGCGGCTCAAGAAGCGCAAGCTCCAGCTCAGGGACCGCATCGCGCTGATCGAGGATACGCTGGTGCCCGACATCATCGCCTGACCAGCCGCCACGCGTTCCACGCCGGGACAGGCCGCGCCGCGGCGCTGGCCAGTCCCGTTACAACAGCGTAACGCGAGCGCATGGCATCGCGCGACATCAGCGAAGAAATCATCGAGGACCTTTACGCAGAGGCGCTGATCCTCGCCGACGATGCGCGCGCCGTGTTCGACCTCAGGTTCAGCGCCTATAGCGACGGGGCGAACGACCTGCTGCGCATCGCGCTTTCGATCGAGGGGCTGCGCACCACCACGCGGGTCATGCATGTGCTGGCCTGGCTGCTCAACCAGCGCGCCTATTTCTCGGGCGAGCTTTCGGAAGGCCAGCTGCGGCGCCACAACGCCCTGCCCGAAGAGCGGCTGGCCGACCCGGTCAACCTAGCCCTTCTGGAACCCGAAACGCGCGAACTGATCCACGAGAGCGAGCGTCTTCACGCGCGCGTCGCGCGGCTCGATTGCGAATGGCGCCAGCAGCGTGGCGCCAGCGACGCTCCGGTCCATGCCTTGCAGGGCCGTATCGAGCGGGCATTCGGTCGGGCCGGCTGATCACGCCGCACCAAGGGCGCGGGCATGGCGCGCCAGCCGCTCCGTTCGCGTCTCCTCGTCCATCCGCGGCCTGAAACGGCGCGCCTGGCCGCGCATCGCCCGCGCCGCATCGGCCAGGCTGGCGTGCAGCCCGAACCCCACCGAAGCCAGCATCGCGGCGCCAAGCGCGGTGTTCTCGACGAAAACGGGACGTTCGACCTCGATATCGAGCACGTCGGCCAGGTCCTGCGCCATCCAGTCGTTGGCGCTCATCCCGCCATCGATTCGCAGCCGCGACCACGGCACCCCGTCGGCCGCGAAAGCTCTGGCCAGATCATGCGTCTGATGCGCCATCGCCTCGAGCGCGGCGCGCGCGATCTGCGCGCGTCCGCTGGCGAAGCTGAGCCCGGCGATGACCCCGCGCGCCTCCGGCTGCCAGTGTGGCGCGCCAAGCCCGGCCAGTGCGGGGACGATCACCACCCCGCCGCTGTCGGGGATCGAACGCGCGAGCGCTTCGGTGTCCGCCGCAGCGTCGATCAGGCCAAGCTGGTCGCGCAGGTACTGGACCAGGCTGCCGGCGACGAAACACGCGCCTTCGATGGCATAGGTCCGCCGTCCACCCTCCTGATAGAGCACGGTGCCGAGCAGGCGATTGTCCGAATGCGGGATCTCCTGCCCCTTGTTGGTCAGCACGAAGGCGCCGGTGCCATAGGTCGCCTTGGTCTCGCCGAACGCCAGGCAGCCCTGCCCGATGGTCGCGGCTTGCTGGTCGCCGGCCAGGCCGCAGATCGGAATCTCCGCGCCGAGCCATCGGGCCTGCGCCGTCGCCAGCCTGCCGTGCGTGTCGACGACCTGCGGCAGCACCGCGCGCGGCACGCCAATCAGCTCGCACAGCCCCTCGTCGAACTGCGCCCCGTCGAGCGCGAGCAGCAGCGTGCGGCTGGCGTTGCTGGCATCGGTGATGTGGGCCCCGCCCGACAGCTTCCACGCCAGCCAGCTTTCGACCGTTCCCATCGCCAGCGTGCCCTTGCCCGCCGCCGCGCGAACCGCATCGTCGTGGTCGAGCAGCCAGCGCATCTTGGTGCCCGAGAAATAGGGATCGAGCAGCAACCCGGTCCGTCGCTGCACCTCGGGTTCATATCCGAACTGTTTGAGCCCGGAACAGAACTCCGCCGTGCGCCGGTCCTGCCACACGATCGCGCGGGCCAGCGGTTCGCCGGTCTCGCGATCCCATGCCACCACCGTTTCGCGCTGGTTGGTGATGCCGATCGCGGCGATCCCCCCGCCCGTCTCGCTCACGGCGCGACGGGCACAGGAGAGGGTCTTGTCCCAGATTTCCGCCGCATCATGTTCGACCCGGCCGGGCTGCGGATAATGCTGCGCGATCTGTTCCTGCGCGACCCGCTCAAGCGACCCGTCAGGCGCGAACACCATCGCCCGGGTCGACGTGGTTCCGGCGTCGAGAACGAGGATGCGGTCTGCCATGGTCTCTCCTGTATGCGGCCCTGTATGCCGCCCTGCGTGACATGGGCCAGCCGGTGCCCCATATGCAAGCCCATGGCAGGTGCTCCACCCGAACCATGGCCCACGGGCGAGGCGATGCAGCTCGAGCCGCTGGTGCGGCGCGTGCTCGCACCAAACCCGTCGCCCTATACCTATACCGGCACGCAGACCTATATCGTCGGGCTGGGCGACGGTTGCGCGGTGATCGACCCGGGGCCCGACGATCGCGCCCATTTGCTCGCGCTCGATGCGGCGATCGGCGAAGAGCACCTCTGCGCGATCATGTGCACCCACACGCATCGCGACCATTCACCGGCGGCAAGGACGCTCGCCGCGCGCACCGGTGCCCCGGTGGTCGGCTGCGCACCGCTGGTGCTGGACGACAGCGGGCCGCGCGCCGATGCCGCCTTCGATCGCAGCTATGCACCCGACCGGGTGATGGAAGATGGCGAGGCGATGACCGGTCCCGGCTGGACGCTGACCGCCGTGGCCACCCCGGGTCACGTGTCCAACCACCTGTGCTTTGCGCTGGAGGAAAGCGGCGCGCTGTTCACCGGCGATCACGTGATGGGCTGGTCGACCAGCGTGGTGATCCCGCCCGACGGCGACATGAGCGCCTATATGCAGAGCCTGGAAAAGCTCCAGGCGCGCGGGCAGGACCGGGTCTATTACCCCGCGCATGGCGAGGCGGTGGACAAGCCGCGGCAGCTGGTGCGCGGGATGATCGGCCATCGCCGCCAGCGCGAAAACCAGATCATCCGCCTGCTGGGCGAAGGGCCGCATGGCGCCGCCGACTTGGTGCCCCGGATGTACAAGGGGCTCGACCCCAGGCTGCGCAAGGCGGCGGAAATGTCGGTCACCGCGCACCTGATCGATCTCGAACGGCGCGGGCTGGTTGCGAATGCGGAGGGACTATGGCGGACGATCTGACGCAATCCGAACCGGTGCGCGCGGCCTGGCGCGAACTATCGCTCGCGCGGGTGCAGGCGGTGCCCTGGCTGATCGTCATCCTGCTGCTCGCCGCGACGGTCTGGCTGGCCTGGCGCGCCTTCCTCTATCGCGCAGAGGGCGACCCCGTCGGCAGCGCCATGCTGGCCTTCGAGAAGCAGAACTCGCTGACGGTCTTTTCCTCGCGCTTCGAAGTCGTGGCGCAGAGCGAGGACCGGCGCGGGATCATGGGCGTCGACCTGCTCAAAAGCCGTCAGGCGGCGATCATCCCGGCGACGGTCGAATACCGGCTCGACCTGTCGCATATGGACCGGGACCGCTTCGCCTGGGATGCGGCCAGCGAAACGCTGACCGTGATCCTGCCGACGCTGCGCATATCGCGCCCCAACCTCGATGAAGCGCACCAGAAGGTCTTCACCCAAGGCAGCTGGGTGACCCGCGACGCCAGCAGCGACCTTGCCCGCAACAATTCGCTGCAGGCCGAACACAAGGCCGCGGAATTCGCGAAGACCCCCGAGGTGCTGGCCATGGCGCGTTCGGCGGCGAAGGAAGCGGTCCGCCAGAACCTGACGATCCCGCTGCAGATTGCCGGATACACCGGCGCCAGGGTCGAAGTGCGATTCGACGGACAGGCGAATCCGGTCCGCTGAACGGCACTTCCCTCCGCCGCTGCGCGGGTCTATCTGCGCGACGGGCAGGAATCTTGCGGGTCGCGCAACGCAGGAGGGAAATCATGGCAACGCTAGCCGGCACGCCCACGCGCGCGCCACAGGATATCGCCGAACGGCGGTTCTTCTTCATCATGGCCCTGGCCATGGCGGCAACGATCGTCGCAGGGTTTTCGCTGAACCTGGCAATGGGCCGATCGAGCTTCGCCGTGCCGGCCATCTATCACGTCCATGCCGGGGTGTTCTTCACCTGGGTGGCGATCTATGTCACGCAGAACGGGCTGATTTCGGCCAGCAACACCGCGCTGCACAAGCGGCTGGGCATCGTGGCCTTCGTGTGGGTGCCGCTGATGGTGGTGCTGGGCTTTGCCATCATGGTCACCAGCCTGCGCCGCACCGGCGGGCCGTTCTTCTTCGACCAGAACGAGTTCTTCATCAGCAATTCGCTGCAGTTGGTGCTGTTCGCCACGCTGGCGCTCTCGGGCCTGCGCGCCCGGCGCTACAGCGGCTGGCATCGTCGCCTGATGTTCTGCGCCATGACCATCCTCACCGGGCCCGGCGTCGGTCGACTGCTGCCCATGCCGCTGCTGATCCCCAACGCCTGGCGCCTGGTGGTTTTCGTCCCGCTGATCTTCCCGCTCATCGCCATGGTGGCCGAGAAACGCCGGACGGGCAGCATCCACCGCGCATGGTTCTGGGGCGTGGGTTCGGTGATCGCGGTCCAGATCATCGCCGACATCATCGCCTACAGCACACTGGGCGTGTCGCTGACCGAGCAGATGCTGGCCGGAACGCCGGGGGCCGAACGCCCGATGGCGGCTTTCCTGCCGCCCGGTTTTGCGATGTGAGCAGCGTGCAACGCGGCTTTCCCGGAACGCACTCGCCTTCGCATCCGTTGGAGCTATAAGCCCCGCAGACGCAGCACACGGAATTGAGAATGACCGACCAGACCAAGCCGCTCACCGGGCAGGACCTGCTCGACGAGATCAACCGCCTGCGCAAGGAAAGGAACGCGGTCATTCTGGCGCACTATTACCAGGCGCCCGACATCCAGGACCTGGCCGATTTCGTCGGCGACAGTCTCGATCTCAGCCGCAAGGCGGCGGCGACCGACGCCGACGTGATCGTGTTCTGCGGGGTCAAGTTCATGGCCGATACCGCCAAGATCCTCAGCCCGGACAAGATCGTGGTGCTGCCCGACATGGATGCCGGCTGTTCGCTCGAGGACAGCTGCCCGCCCCAGAAGTTCAAGGCCTTCCGCGAGGCGCATCCCGATCATATCGCGCTGACCTACATCAACTGCTCGACCGAGGTGAAGGCGCTGAGCGACATCATCGTCACCAGTTCGAGCGCCGAAACGATCATCAATCAGATTCCCGCGGACCAGAAGATCATCTTCGGCCCCGACCGGCATCTTGGCGGTTACCTGTCGCGCAAGTTCGGGCGCGAGATGCTGCTGTGGCCGGGCGTGTGCATCGTGCACGAGGCTTTCAGCGAAACCGAGCTGATGAAGCTCAAGGAACAATATCCGGACGCGCCCGTCGCGGCACATCCCGAATGCCCGCCGGCGATCATCGACCACGCCGATTATGTCGGTTCGACCAGCGGCATCCTGCAATTCGCCAAGAGCTTCGAAGGCGACACGCTGATCGTGGCCACCGAACCGCACATCATCCACCAGATGGAAAGGGCGCTGCCCGAAAAGACCTTCATCGGCGCGCCGGGTGCCGACGGCAACTGCAGCTGCAATATCTGCCCCTACATGGCGCTCAACACGATGGAGAAGCTCTATGCCTGCCTGCGCGATCTCGAACCGCGCATCGAGATCGAGGAAGGGCTGCGCCTCAAGGCCAGGCAGAGCCTCGACCGGATGCTGGAAATGGCGGGCGGCACGGTCGGCAAGGGTGATCTCGGCCGCGCCTGAGACGGGTGTTTCGCGGCGGGAAGCGGCTGATTAACTCTAAACGCGGCGCGGTTCGGCCAGCTTGGCGATCAGCAGCGCGGCCGCGACCAGCCCCATGCCGAGCAAGTCGGCCGGGGCGAGCGTTTCATCAAAGGCCAGCCAGCCCACCAGCGCGGCCAGCGCCGGCTGGCTCAGCAGCGCGAGCCCGATGATCAGCGGCGGGAAATGCCGCAGCGAATAGACGATCAGCGCCTGCCCGATCAGCTGGCCGGTGGTGGCCATGGCAACGACCGGCCCCCAGCCCGCCGCGCCCGGCAGCACCGGCTCGCCTGCAACCAAGGCGATCACCAGCAGCAGCGGGGCACCCGCGATGCTGACCAGCGACAGCACGGTCCATTGCCCCAGCCCCTGGCGCGCCTTCTGCGCCGGGATCAGGTAGAGGACGTAGAAGGCCCCCGCAGTCAGGCACAGCAGGTCACCCGCCAGCGTCTGCGGCGAAATCTCGAAGCTGCGGCCCAGCAGGATCGCGCCCCCGGCCAGCGCGGCCATGATCGCCACGGCTTCATTGGCATGCGGCGCGCGGCGCAGCTGGACAAGGCCCCATACCATCAGGAACAGGCTGCCCGAATTGGCGAGCAACACCGAATTGCCGAGCCGCGTGAGGTGGATGCCCACGTGCCAGGCCGCCAGGTCGAGCGCAAAGGCGATTCCGGCGAAGGCGATCAACAGGGCGCGGGTACGGTCGAGCCGATCCTGCGCGAACTCGCGCCGGGCCAGCACAAGCAGGACCGGCAGCGGCAGCAGCAGGCGCCAGAAGCCCAGCGATACCGCCCCCGTATCGGCCAGGCGGACGAACCACGGCCCGATCGCCAATGCGGCGTTTCCCGTCAGCAGCGCGGCAAAGTGCCACGCGCCGGGTTGAAAGCCATTCTTGTCCGGTGTGGCGGTTGCGCTGCCCATGAGCGCCCCCTAGCTCAATGGACCAAAGGCGCCAGTAAAAAGGATTTGCCCGCATGCATGATGCCCTGTTCCAGCCCCTGAAAATGGGTGCGCTCGAAGCGAAGAACCGTATTTTCATGGCCCCGCTCACGCGTGGCCGTTCGACCCAGCCCGGATCGGTCCCCAACGCAATGATGGCGACCTATTACCGCCAGCGCGCCGGTGCCGGGCTGATCATCTCCGAAGCGACGGGCATCAGCGTCGAAGGTTCGGGCTGGCCCGCCGCCGGGTATCTGGAGCGAGGAACAGGTCGAAGGGTGGAAGCTGACCACCGATGCGGTCCATGCCCAAGGCGGGCTGATCGTCATCCAGCTGTGGCACATGGGCCGTCTGGTGCACCCTGACTTCCTCGGCGGGCAGCCCCCGGTCTCGGCCAGCACGACGACCGCGCCCGGCCACGCGCACACCTTCGAAGGGCGCAAGGAGTACGAGCAGGCCCGCGCCTTGTCGGTCGAGGAAATCGCCCGCGTGGTCGAGGATTATCGCCATGCTGCCGAGAACGCGAAGAAGGCCGGCTTCGACGGCGTGCAACTGCACGGCGCCAACGGTTACCTCGTCGACCAGTTCCTGCGCGACGGCACCAATCTGCGGACCGACGAATATGGCGGTTCGCCCGAAAACCGCGCGCGCTTCCTGCGCGAAGTGCTGACCGCGCTGGTGGATGTGTGGGGCGCGGACCGTGTCGGCGTGCGCCTGTCGCCCAATGGCGAAACGCAGGGCTGCGACGACAGCGATCCGGCGGCAATTTTTGGAACAGCGGCCCGCGTGATCGAAGACCTTGGCATCGCCTTCCTCGAATTGCGCGAGCCGGGGCCGGAGGGCACTTTCGGCCGTACCGACGTGCCCAGGCAGAGCCCGCTGATCCGCAGCATCTATTCGGGCGCGCTGGTGCTCAACAGCGATTACACGCCCGAAGGCGCGGTGGCCGATATCGAGGCCGGACGCGCCGATGCGATCAGCTGGGGCCGCGACTTCATCTCCAACCCCGACCTGCCCGCGCGCTTCGCCAGGGGTGCACCGATCGCGCCCAACGTCGGCGTGCCGCACAGCTGGTATGGCCAGGGGCCGCAAGGCTACATCGATTATCCCACCCTCGCAGAGGTGGAAGTCGCGGCCTAGTTTTCGGCGGGAACTTCGGCGGGAGCGGGCTCGCTCGCTTCCGCCGGTTGCGTGGCTTCGGTTTCCTCGGCGGCATCATCGTTTGATGCCTCACCGGAAGCCGCGGGCGTGGGTGCGATCCTGAGCGGCGGCGACTTCGATTCGAGCGTGTCGAGCGGGATCATCGCATCGCTGATCGATCCCCCCAGCACTTCGCCGCGGGCCTTGCGCCGGTCATCTTCGCTCGATGCCGGTGCGGACGCACCGCCGCAGGCGGCCAGCAGCAGGGCCAGCGGGACGGCGACGAAGCGAACACAAGTCATGGCAGCGCGCTGGCCTTTCCTTCGAGCGCGGCGAGGAAATCGCCGAAGCGCGCCCGCAATGCCGCATCGAAGGCCTGTGGCGCAAGGCCGATCCCCAGCTTTGCCAGGCTGGTGACCCCGAATTCCTCGATCCCGCACGGGACGATGCCGGTGAAATGCGTCAGGTCTGGGGCCAGATTGACCGAAAAGCCATGCATCGTCACCCAGCGCCGCACGCGCACGCCGATCGCCCCGATCTTGGCTTCGCGCCCGTCGATATCGCGGGTCCAGATCCCGATCCGCCCGTCGGAGCGCCAGCATCCCACCCCGATATCGCCCAGCGTGGCGATGACCCAGCCTTCGAGCGAATGGACGAAACGGCGCACGTCGCGCCCGCGGTGCTTGAGATCGAGCAGGACATAACCGACCCGCTGCCCCGGTCCGTGGTAGGTATAGCGCCCGCCGCGCCCGGCCTCCACCACTTCGAAGCGTGGATCGAGCAGTTCGGCGCCATCGGCGCTGGTCCCCGCGGTATAGACCGGCGGGTGTTCGAGCAGCCACACCAATTCGCGCGCCGTGCCTTCGCCGATTGCGCGATTGCGTGCTTCCATTTCGGCCAGCGCAGCGCGATAGCCGACCTGACCGGCTTCGGCGCGCCATTCGATAGTTTCGGGGGGCGGAATGGACATCGGCGATTGCGTGGCGACTGCTGCCCCGCTTATCAAGGGGCAAGGAGGGTCCGGCCATGAAATTCAATCTCGATACGGCGTGGCGGGAGGCCACGCGTCTGGTCAGCGACAACGCTGGGCTGCTTTCCGCCATCGCGGGAATCTTCGTGTTCCTGCCTTATGCCACGCTTCTGCTGGTGCTTCCTTCGATCGCGCCCCTGCCGCAACTGCCCGAGGGCGCCGACTTCGATGTTGCACTGAAGGCCATCGAAGCCTTCTATGCGCAAACCTGGTGGGCCTTCGTCGCGGCCGGGATCGTCGTGACCATCGGCCTGATTTCCATGATCGCGCTGGTCGGGCGGCAGGATAGACCCACGGTGGGCCAGGCAATCGCAATCGGGCTCAAGTCCATCGTCCCGGCATGGCTGACGCTGTTCGTGCAGAACATGGCCATCAATATCGCTGTGGCGGCGATCGTCGCGATTGCCAGCGCGACGGGGCTGGCGGCGCTGATTTTCGTCGCCACTCTCTCAGCAATTGCCCTGGCGCTGTATCTTGGAACGCGTCTTTCGCTGGTCACGCCGATCATCGCCGTCGATGGCGAGTTGAACCCGTTTCGCGTGATCGCGGCTTCCTGGGCGCTGACGCGCGGCCATGGCAGCAGGCTGGTGTTGTTCTATGTACTGCTGGCGCTGGCCGCGATCGTGGTCATTTCCGTCGTGATGCTGGTGATCGGTGTCGGGCTGGCCCTGGGCGGCCCGGCGTTTGAAGAGGCGGGAGGAGCGCTGGTATCAGCCGCGATGATGGCGGGCGTGGTGATCCTGATCACCGCAGTCATGGCGGCGGTTCACCGACAGTTGCACCGGCTTGCACAGGCGCGCGCCGGCGTGGCTCGTTCCAGCGATTCCTAGCCGCCAGATGATTCCATCTGGCTCGAAATCACTTTAAGATTCTTGGTTTACCGTGATTTCCTGGCCGCCAGATGATTCCATCTGGCTCGAAATCACTCTAGAGGGCCTCCGGCTCCTTCCAGCCCCAGAACAGCTGGCACGGCAGGACGTTGAGCAGTTCGAAACCCTTGTCGATCCGCTCGAAATGCCGGGCCATGAAGTCGCGCGCCCTGGCCGAGAACTGGTAGACGAGAAAGGCCCCGCCCGGCCGGATCACGCGATAGGTCGCCGCGGCGATGGCCGGACCCACGCCCTGCGGCAATGTCGAGAACGGCAGGCCCGACAAGACGTAGTCGGCATGGTCCTTGCCGTGCGCGCGGACGATTTCCTCGACATCCGCCGCCGACCCATGGACGGCGTGGAAGCGGCTGTCGGTGAAATGCTTGCGCAGGTAGTCGATGTAGAGCGGGTTGGTGTCGATCACCACCAGCATGCCGTCACGGCGCAGCCGGTCGAGCACCGGCTGGCAGAACGTGCCTACGCCTGGACCGTATTCGACAAAGAGTTCGCAAGCCGCCCAGTCGACCGGAGCGAGCATTTTCTCGATGGTGAAGCGCGATGAGGGAATGATCGAACCGACCATTCGCGGCTCTTCGAGGAATCCCCGGAAGAACACGCCCCATTGACCAAAGAAACGCGCAGCCTTTTGCCTGAAGTTCCGGCGTTCGATGACACCGACACCCTGTTCGAAAGACAAATCTGACCCCTCATGGCATCTATAACGACACGCGCGGTGTGACAGGCCTGCGACACCATTGCAAGCATGCTGCGGCAGGCGTAGCGCAGGGCGCGATGGCCCAGTTCGAACCGTCCCCCGCGATTGCCCCGCCAGCACCGGCGCCATCCCCTGCCGCGGCCAGACCTGTCTCGCGCGGGCGCATGGCCCTGCTGTTCGCGGTGATGCTGACCACGGCGGCGGGCAATACTGCGATGCAATCGGTGATGCCGTCGATCGGCACGGCGCTGCAGATCGAGGATGTCTGGATCAGCCTGGCCTATTCATGGTCGGCGCTGCTGTGGGTCCTGTGCGCGCCGATCTGGGCCGACCGGTCGGACCGGCGCGGGCGCAAGGCGATGATGGCGCTGGGCCTGGTCGGCTTCATCGTCAGCTTCTCGCTGTGCGGGCTGATGCTGTGGCTCGGCCTGTCGGGCTATCTCAGCGCCTTCTGGGCGCTGCTGCTGTTCGCCGCCTCGCGCAGCCTTTACGGCGGCTTCGGCAGCGCGGCCCCGCCGGCGGTGCAGGCCTATGTCGCCAGCCGCACGCCGCGGTCCGAACGCACCCAGGCGCTTTCGCTGATCGCCTCCAGCTTCGGCCTGGGAACGGTGATCGGTCCGGCGCTGGCCCCATTGATGGTTTTGCCCGGGGTCGGGCTGACGGGTCCGTTCCTGGTCTTTTCGGTGATCGGCATCGTCACGCTGGTCGCGCTGCGGCTGCGGCTGCCCGATGACGAGCCGCAGTATCCCGCCAGGGGCAAGGCCTATGACGCGTCCTATTCGGGTAGCCCGACCGCCGATCTCGCACGGGCCGATTACGATGAAGAGCCGGTCGCGGCCGGGCCGCGCAAGCTGCGCTGGTTCGAGCCCCGATTGCGCCCCTGGGTGGTGGTCGGCCTGCTCGGCGGGCATGCGCAGGCGATGATGCTGGGCATCGCGGGTTTCCTGGTGCTCGACCGGCTGGGCATGCGGGCGACGCCTTCCGAGGGGACCGGCCTGGTGGGGCTGGTGCTGATGGCCGGGGCGATCGCAACGCTGCTGGCGCAATGGGGGCTGATCCCCCGCTTCGACCTGGGTCCGCGCGCAGCCACGCTTTCGGGCATCACGGTGGCGGCGGCGGGCGTGGCCATGCTGGCGGTGGCCGACGACATCCATCTCATCGCGCTGAGCTTTGCCACGGCCTCGCTCGGTTTCGGCCTGTTCCGGCCCGGGGCGACATCGGGCACCTCGCTTGCCGTGACGCGGGCCGAGCAAGGGCAGGCTTCGGGCATCACCGCCTCGGTTGCCGGCGCGAGCTACATCTATGCGCCCGCGCTGGGCGTGTGGCTTTACGGCCATTCCGACTGGTACGGTTTCGGCCTGATCATCGCGCTGTGCGTGATCGTCTTCGCCTATGGCTGGTTCGCCTTGCAGGCCGACAGCCTGCTGGTGCGCGAGCGGCGGTAGAGTGATTTCGCGCCGGATGGAATCATCTGGCGACCAGGAAATCGCGGTAAAACAAGGGCCTAGGGTCAGGTCCCATTACCCTGGAGTGCCGGTTTTGATGCCATCGAAGCCGGCACTCTAGAGGATTTCGAGGACCACGTCCTGCGGACGGCACAAACGTACGCCCTTGTCGGTTTCCACCAGCGGACGATCGATCAGGATCGGATCGGCGACCATCGCCGCAAGCACCGCGTCCGCATCGGCATCGGGCAATCCGCGTTCTTCGGCATCGGTTCCGCGCTTGCGCAGGCCTTCATTGGGTGTGATCCCGGCGTCGCGATAGAGCTGCGTCAGCTTTTCGATGTCTGGCGGGTCCTTCAGATATTCCACCACCGTCAGTTCGACCCGCGAGAGGCTTTCGAGAATCGCCAGCGTCTTGCGCGAGGTGCCGCAGGCGGGGTTGTGCCAGATGGTTGCCTTCATGGTGCCGGTCTCCTTTGCGCCAGGCATTTATGCCGACGTTGCGTCCAGCGGAAGCCGTGTTTGCGAATTTTTCATGCGCCCGGCGCGAAAACTGCTTGCTTATGCGAACGCTTCGCAATAGCGGCAGTTTCGCACTTGATAATCATTCGCAACAAGAAAGATGCCATGATCCTCGATTCCTGCCGTTCCGCCCTGCTTGCCGGCATCGCCATCGCGGTTCTCGCGGTGCCCGCGCAAGCCGCCGAATCGCAGCCCGAGCGGGACTATCTGCCGGGCACCATCGTCGTCACCGGTGCACGCGATGGCTATGGCAGCGACGACGGCTCGACGGCCACCAAGACGCCGACCCCGCTGATCGACGTGCCGCAGGCGGTGACCGCCATCACCCGCGACCAGCTGGACGACCAGAACGTCACCGCGCTCAACGACGCGCTGCGCTTCGTCCCCGGTGTCTCCATCGAGTCCGGCGAAGGCCACCGCGACGAGGTTTTCATCCGCGGCCAGGAAACCAGTGCCGACTTCTACCTCGACGGATTGCGCGACGATGCCGAATACTACCGCCCGCTGTATAATATCGAACGGATCGAGGTGCTCAAGGGCGCCAATGCGCTGATCTTCGGGCGCGGCGCGGGCGGCGGCGCGATCAACCGCGCGAGCAAGGTGGCCCGACCCGGCGAAGACCTGTTCACCGCCACCGCCAGCGTCGACAGCCACGGCGCCTTCAGCCTGGCGGGCGATGTCGCCACCCCGGTCGGCGGCAATGTCGCGCTGCGCCTCAACGCGACCTACGAGGAATTCGCGAATCACCGCGACGTTTACGAGGGCCGCTTCATCGGCATCAGTCCGACCGCGACCTTCGGCCTGGGCGAAGCCACCCAACTGGTGCTGAGCTACACCTATGACGACGACGAACGGGTCACCGATCGCGGCATCCCCTCCTTTCGCGCGCCGGACGAGGCCGTCGGCGGCCCCCTCGCGGGCGTCGACGAGGTCTTTTTCGGCGATCGCGATTTCAATTTCAGCGAAATCGAGGCGCATATCCTGCGCGGCCGGCTGACGCACGACTTCGGCGGCGGGCTTTCCGCCAACGCCACGATCCACTACGCCAATTATGACAAGTATTATGCAAACATCGTCCCCGGCACCGCCAGCGACAGCGACGGCGACGGCATCGCCGACCGCGTCTCGCTGTCGGGCTATGACAGCGGCGCGGTGCGCGAAAACCTGATCGGCCAGGCCAATCTCGTATGGCAGGGCAAGACCGGGAGCATCGGCCACACGCTGCTGCTGGGCGCAGAGGCGATCCGCCAGGATACCGATGCGGTGCGCAACCAGGTGCTGTTTGGCGGCGCGACTTCGGTCACCGTACCGATCGCCGAACGGATCGCGGTCCCCGCCTTCGCGCTGGCCCCGCAACGCGCATCGGCATCAAACCTCACCACCCTGTCCTTCTATATCCAGGACCAGGTCGACCTCGCCGACTGGCTGCAGGTGATCGTCGGGGCCCGCTACGATGAATTCGATCTCGACAGCAACGACATCCTCGGCGGCTTCATCGCCTCGCGCAAGGACGACAGGATCAGCCCGCGCTTCGGCATCGTGGTCAAGCCGCGGGCGGACCTCTCGCTCTATGCCAGCTATTCGGAAAGCTTCCTGCCCGCCTCTGGCGACCAGTTCACCGTGCTCAGCACCACCAGCGCGATCATCGACCCCGAGCAGTTCGAGACGCTGGAGGCGGGGATCAAATACGCACCGCACAGCGACCTGCTGCTGACCGCCGCGGTCTTCCGCCTCGAACGGTCCAACACCCCCGCCACCGACCCGGCGACGCTGCTGACCGTGCTGACCGGCAAGAGCCGCGTGCAGGGCTTCGAGGCGAGCGTGGCCGGATCGCTGACCGACCGGCTGCACGCGAATCTCGGCTATACCTATCTCGACGGCGAAGTGCTCGAAGGGAGCAATACCGTCGCGCTGGGGCGGGAGTTGCAGCAGTTGCCGCGCCACCAGATCGGCGCCTGGGCGCGCTATGATTTCAGCGACTCCTTCGGCCTCGGCCTCGGCCTGGTCCACCAGTCGAGCCAGTTCGCCAGCTTCAGCAATCAGGTCGTGCTGCCATCCTACACCCGCGTCGACGCGGCGGCCTTCTACACCGTCACCGAGCGTATCAGCCTGCAGCTCAATCTCGAAAACCTGTTCGACGAAGAATATTATCCGAGCGCGCATGGCGACAGCAACATCCAGCCAGCCAAACCGCTGACCGCCAAATTCGCGGTGCGTTTCGAACTCTGAGGATTTGGCCCCGGTGCGATGGCGCATTGTCGCGTCAGCAAGGACCGGGATCAAACATCCGCGACGGCGCAACGCCTGTTCACAAATAGTGATTCGGTGTGATCGAAATACCGATCCGGGCTTTTGCGAGCCGTAAACCAGGGATTCGCGCCGTTTTCGCGATTGACGTTTGCGGCAACTTGCCAACCATCCGAAGCGGGTTACATCAGCAGTAAATCCGTTCCGGGGGAGCGAATCAATGCGGTCGCACTACTTCCGTCGTACGACGGCAATGAGTCTCGTTCTGACTGCCATTGGTGCTGACGGCGGACAGGAAATACGAAACAAACACAGAACTATCTCTAGCACGAAATGGCTAAAATCAAGGAAAACTGCGGCTTTTTTGGACGCTTGAGAAAGGTTGACTGGCGGAGAGGGTGGGATTCGAACCCACGGTACTGTTGCCAGTACACCGCATTTCGAGTGCGGCGCATTCGACCTCTCTGCCACCTCTCCGCATGTCGGGTGCGCTTGCGGGCCAAGGGCCCAGGCCGAAGCGAGGCGCGCCGATTAGCCGAGCGCCCCCGCCTTGCCAAGCCCCTTTCCATACGAAATCGGGGGATGGCAGCCGGGCCCGGCTTGCTTCCTTTTCGCAACGCACCATATCGTGCGGGAAGATGGAACGCGCCCAGTTTTTCTCCGCCCAGGCCGGTCGCACGATCGATGCGCCGCGCCGCCTGCAGACCCGCTTTGCGATTGGCGATGTCGTCCGCCACCGGGAGTTCGACTTTCGCGGGGTCATCTTCGACATCGACCCGGTCTTCGCCAATTCCGAGGAATGGTGGGCCGCCATCCCCGAAGACATCCGGCCTGACCGCGACCAGCCCTTCTACCACCTGCTCGCCGAAAGCGACGAGGGCACCTATGTCGCCTATGTCAGCCAGCAGAACCTGATCGGCGACGCGCTCGGCGGCCCGATCGAGCACCCCGATGTGCATGCCTATTTCCAGCAGTTCGAGAAGGGCCGCTATCGCATGCGGCGCAGGCTGACGCATTGAGCGGGCATGACGCGCCGCGTCAGTTCTTGATCTTCCAGCCCGATTTCAGCAGCCTGTAGGCGATCAGCGCCAGCGCCGCGTTGAAGCCCAGCAGCCCCAGCGCCGCCATCGCGACCTGCCTGGTATCGCCGATATCGCTCTGGCCGAGGAAGCCGTAGCGAAAGCCCGAGATCACGTAGAAGAACGGGTTCGCCCGGCTGATCGCCTGGAAGATACCGTGCAGATTGTGGATCACGTAGAAGGTGCCCGAAAGCATCGACAGCGGGGCGATGACGAAATTGGTGACCGCCGCGTTGTGGTCGAATTTTTCCGACCAGATCGACGCCATCAGCCCCAGCAGCGCCAGCATCGCCGCGCCCATCAGGCCGAACCACGCCACCGCCCAGGGATGCGCCATGGCGAGGTCGACCCCGGGATAGAGCAGCATCGCCGCGCCCACGGTGCAGCCGACCGCCACCGCGCGCGTCATCGCCGCGGCGACGATCCCGGTCATCAGTTCGCCTTCGGACAACGGCGGCATCAGCAGGTCGATGATCGTGCCCTGGATCTTGCCCGAAAGTAGCGAGAAGGACGAATTGGCAAAGGCGTTCTGCATCATCGCCATGGCGATCAGGCCGGGCGCGACGAAGGTCGGGAAAGACACGCCCAGCACCGCGCGTCCCCCGCGCCCCAGCGCGACCGAGAAGATCACCAGAAACAGCAGCGTAGTCACCGCGGGGGCCCAGATCGTCTGCGTCTGGACCTTGAGAAACCGCCGGACCTCCTTCATATAGAGGCTCCACAATCCCACGCGGTTGATCCCGGTGATCACCGGCTTGCCGCGCTCGGGAAAGCGGCCCTTCCTTCCGGTTTCTCCCTCATCGAACGGGACGCCAGACTGTCCGGCGGCGGAAGGTGTGGGTTGGACTTGATCGGCCATGGCTGCGCGCCTAGGGCCAAGCACCCCGTCTTGGCAAGCGCCGGACAGGCACAAGGATACAGGATTCGCGAATGAGCTGGACCGACGAACGGATCGCAACCCTCAAGACGATGTGGGAGAGCGGCTCCACCGCCAGCCAGATCGCCGACGAGCTCGGCGGGGTCAGCCGCAATGCGGTGATCGGCAAGGCGCACCGGCTTGGCCTGAAGTCGCGCCCTTCGCCGGTGAAGGCCAACGAGAAGAAGCCCGTCAAGGTCAAGCCGGTCATGGCCAAGCCGGTGGCCAAGCCCGCAACCGCTGCTCCGGCCAAGCCGGTGGCCAAGCCCGCAACCGCTGCCCCGGCCAAGCCCAGCGAAGTATCCGCCCCCAGGGCCGACAGCGCGGCCCCTTCGCAACCGCTGCCCAATCGCTCGCCCGATCTGCCCAAGATCGTCTCGGTCGGCCCCGGCGGCTTCCTGCGCCAGGGCCCCGGCGATCAGCAGGCACCGATCCCGCCGGCGCCGGCGCGCCGCCTCGTGCCCGCCAAGCCCGATCCTTCGATCGCCGGCAAGACCAGCCTGCTCGATCTCAACGACAAGGTCTGCCGCTGGCCGATGGGCCACCCGGGCGAACCGGACTTTCATTTCTGCGGCGAACAGGTGAACCCCGGCTTCCCCTATTGCGTCGAACATTGCGGGCGGGCCTATCAGGCGCAGCTGCCGCGCGGTGCGCGGCGCCCCCCTCCGCCGCTGCCCTTCGGCGGCCCGCGGGTACGCTGACCCGAATTCCCCCAATGGCCTGGCAGTCGCAGGATTGCCGGGCCGCTTCATTGCGACGACAGGAGAAAGACATGGCTCTTACGCTTCACGAAGCCTTCGTACCCGGCTGCCAGCAGATCCTTGGCGGCATGCAGGCGCTGATCGACAAGGCCGAAGCGCATGTAAAGGATCGCGGGCTTGCCGATGCCGAGCTGATCGAGGCCAGGCTGTGCGACACCATGTGGCCGCTGCCGTGGCACGTGCGCAGCGTCTGGGTGCATTCGGCCTATGTCATCTCGCTATTGCCGACCGGCGAGTTTTCGCCCGACTTTACCGAGCTGCCGCAGAGCTGGGACGCGATGCGCGCCCAGCTCGAGGCGGCGCAGGCCGCGCTGGCAGCGGTAACCGTGGACGAACTCGAGGCAGTCGCCGACAGCACGGTCGGCTTCGTGCTCGGCGGCAAGCGGCTGATGGAATTCACCGGGCAGAACTTCCTGCTCAGCTTCAGCCAGCCCAACTTCTATTTCCACGCAACGACCTTCTACGACATCCTGCGGACAAAGGGGCTGGAAATCGGCAAGCGCGACTTCATGGGGATGCCGCGGATCAAGGCGGCCTGACCCTAGCGCTTGCGCGCGAACCAGATGGTGTGGCGCGGCCCCTTGTTGCCCGGCCGCGCGCGCACTTCGCGCACCTCGACCTCGAAGCCGCATTCCTTGAGGCGGACGGTGAACTTGTGGTCGGGCGCGGCCGACCAGACCGCCAGGATCCCGCCGGGCCGCAATGCGTCGCGCGCCTTGCCCAGCCCGGTCTTGCTGTAGATGCGGTAATTGGCATCGCGCACGATCCCGTCGGGGCCATTGTCGACATCGAGCAGGATCGCGTCGTATTTGTCGGTGGTGCCATCATTGGCATCGTCGATCAGCGCCGCGACGTCGCACAGCACGATTGCGCCACGCGGATCGGATAACGTGTCGCCGGTCAGTTCCGCAAGCGGGCCGCGCGCCCAGTCGAGGATTTCGGGAACGATCTCGGCCACGGTGACGCTGCCCCCTTCGGGCAGCTGGGCCAGCGCGGCGCGGTAGGTGAAGCCCATGCCATAACCGCCGATCAGCACGCGCGGCTTCTTCGCTTCCAGTTCCGCCAGGGTGAGGACCGCGAGCTGTTCTTCCGAGAATTGCATGCGCGTGCCCATCAGCTCGTCGCGCCCCAGCATGATGATGAAATCGCGCCCGTGGCTGACCAGCGTCAGCGTGTCGCCATCGGGGATCCGGGCGGTGGCGATGGTCTCGCGCGGCAGCATGGCGGGTCTCCAAAAGAAAGGGGCCGCAGGCGAACCGGCGGCCCCTTCGTCACAGCTTAAGGCAGGATCAGTCCTTCAGGAAGTCGGGCACGTGGTTGTCGTCGCCATCGCGGTCGCGACGCGGGCCACGCTCGCCGCGGCCGCCACGATCGCCGCCCCGGCCACCGCGTTCGCCGCCACGATCGCTTCTGGGGCCACGGCGGTCGCCACGGTCGCCGCGCGGTTCACGCGGTTCGCGCGGGGGACGGGTATCCTCCAGCTCTTCGCCGGTTTCCTGGTCGACCACGCGCATCGACAGGCGGACCTTGCCGCGGTTGTCGATCTCGAGCACCTTGACCTTCACTTCCATGCCTTCCGACACGACGTCGGTCGGTTTCTCGACGCGTTCGTTCTTCATTTCGCTGACGTGGACGAGGCCGTCCTTGCCGCCCATGAAGTTCACGAAGGCGCCGAAGTCGACGATGTTGACGACCTTGCCGGAATAGACCTTGCCGATTTCGGGTTCCTCGACGATGCCGAGGATCCACTTCTTGGCGGCTTCGATCTGGTCGAGGTCGCTCGAGCTGATCTTGATCACGCCTTCGTCGTCGATGTCGACCTTGGCGCCGGTTTCGGCAACGATCTCGCGGATCACCTTGCCGCCGGTGCCGATGACGTCGCGGATCTTCGTCTTGTCGATCTGGATCGTCTCGATGCGCGGCGCATGCTTGCTGACTTCGGTACGCGCCGAACCCAGCGCCTTGTGCATTTCACCCAGGATGTGCGCGCGGCCGGCCTTCGCCTGCTCGAGCGCCTTTTGCATGATTTCCCTGGTGATTCCGGCGATCTTGATGTCCATCTGCAGGCTGGTGATGCCCGCTTCGGTGCCCGCGACCTTGAAGTCCATGTCGCCCAGGTGGTCCTCGTCGCCCAGGATGTCGGACAGGACCGCGAAGTTCCTGCCCCCCTTGGCATCTTCTTCGAGGATCAGGCCCATGGCGATGCCCGAAACCGGGCGCGCGATCGGCACGCCGGCGTCCATCATCGACAGGCAGCCGCCGCACACGGTCGCCATCGAGCTCGAACCGTTCGATTCGGTGATGTCCGACAGCACGCGGATCGTGTAGGGGAAGTCCTCGTGGCTCGGCAGCACGTTGTGCAGCGCGCGCCAGGCCAGCTTGCCGTGGCCGACATCGCGACGCGACGGCGCGCCGAAGCGGCCCACTTCGCCGACCGAATAGGGCGGGAAGTTGTAGTGCAGCATGAAGCGCTCGTACGACAGGCCTTCGAGACCATCGATCATCTGCTCGGCGTCCTTGGTGCCCAGCGTGGTCGAACAGATCGCCTGCGTTTCACCACGGGTGAACAGCGACGAGCCGTGGGTGCGCGGCAATACGCCGACGATCGCCTCGATCGGGCGAACCTGGTCGAGCTTGCGCCCGTCGATGCGGGTGCCCTCCTTGATGATCGCGCCGCGCACGATTTCCGCCTCGAGCTTCTTGGTCAGCTTGATCGCGGTCATCATGGTCTGGCCGTCGACGCCCTTGGCATCGAAATGCGCCTTGACCTTGTCGCGCGCGGCGTTGAGCGCGTCCGAACGGGCCGATTTGCTGGTCAGCTTGTAGGCCGCGGCGATATCGTCGCCGATCATGCCCTTGATTTCGGCCTTGAGACCGGCGGTATTGTCCGAAAGGTCGACTTCCCACGGATTCTTGGCGGCCTTTTCGGCCAGTGCGATGATCGCGCCGACGACCTTGCGGCATTCGTCATGCGCGAACATGACCGCACCGAGCATTTCTTCCTCGGTCAATTCCTTGGCTTCGGATTCGACCATCATCACCGCGTCCTGCGTGGCGGCAACGATAAGGTCGAGGCGGCCATCGACAAGCGCGGTGTTCTGTTTCGGGTTGAGCACATATTCGCCATCGACGAAACCGACGCGCGCGGCGCCGATCGGGCCCATGAAGGGCACGCCCGAAATGGTCAGCGCGGCCGAGGCGGCGATCATCGCCAGCACATCGGGCTCGCACTCGCCGTCATAGCTGAAGACCTGCGCGATCACGTTGATTTCGTTGTAGAACCCTTCGGGGAACAGCGGACGGACCGGGCGATCGATCAGGCGGCTGGTCAGCGTTTCCTTTTCGGTCGCCCCGCGCTCGCGCTTGAAGAAGCCGCCGGGAATACGGCCGGCCGAGGAGAATTTTTCCTGGTAGTGGACGGTCAGCGGGAAGAAGTCCTGGCCTTCCTTGACGCTCTTGGCGGCAGTGACCGCGCACAGAACGACGGTTTCGCCATAGGTGGCGAGGACCGCGCCGTCAGCCTGACGGGCAATGCGGCCGGTTTCCAGAGTGAGGGTCTTTCCGCCCCACTCCAGCGATACGGTTTTCGTGTCGAACATGGATTTTCCTTTTGTCCCGCGTGCCACATTGCATCGCGGGGCCTGCAGTTCCGGGGAAGCCGTCCCGGTCCGGTGCGGGGTCTCTTGCCCCAATCCTTGGATCGCCGGATTGCAATCCTCTTACATCGTCATCCCGGCGCAAGCCGGGATCGCTTTCATTCGATCTCGACCCTGGCGGCACGAGATCCTGAAACACGTTCAGGATGACGGATGCTAAACGGCCCGCCGAAGCGGGCCGAAGCGTTCCGTCACTTGCGAAGGCCCAGCTTCGCGATCAGCGCGTTATACCGCTCGACATCCTTCTTCTTGAGATAGGCGAGCAGGTTGCGGCGCTTGTTGACCATCATCAGCAGGCCACGGCGCGAATGGTTGTCCTTGTGGTTGATCTTGAAGTGTTCCGTCAGGTTACGGATACGCTCGGTCAGGATGGCAACCTGGACTTCCGGCGAGCCGGTGTCGCCCCTGGTCTGGGCGTTGTCCTGGATGATTTCGGCCTTCTTTTCGGCGGTAACCGACATGCAATTCACTCCGCGACATCTGGAAGGTTGAAGCCCCGAACGACCCTGGCCGTTCCCCCGCCGAGTTCCACCAGCGCCACCGGAATCTTTTCCAGCCTTGCAAGATAGAGCCCGTCGGTGTGGGGCAGCCCCGACAATACCCGGCCCTGGCGGACCGCCTGCGCGCTGTCGGGATCGAGTTGCAGGGCCGGGATGTCGTCCAGCCCCGCCTCGAGCGGCAGGAGGAGGTTTTCGATGGGCGCGCCCTTAGCGATTTCCTCCAGCTTGTCCAGCGAAATCGCCTGCTCCTCGCGGAACGGCCCGGCCTTGATCCGGCGCAGATAGGTGACGTGCCCCACCGTTCCCAGCGCATGCGCGATGTCGCGCGCGAGCGAGCGGATATAGGTGCCCTTCGACACATGCGCGACCAATGTGACGCTGTCGGCCAGTTCGAGCGGGGCCTGCGGATCGAACGGATCGGGACGGCCCGCGGTGGTGGCGAAGGCGGAGCGCAGCGCTTCGTCCTCGCGCGCGCTTGCCATGGTCAGCGAATGGATGGTCACCGCGCGGGCGGCCATCTCGACCTCCTCGCCCGCACGGGCCCGGTCATAGGCGCGCCTGCCGCCGACCTTGATCGCCGAATAGGCCGGCGGCACCTGCTCGATCGCCCCGGTAAAGTGTTCCAGCACCGTGGCGATGGCCGCCATCGGCGGGCGGCGATCGCTGCGCGCCACCACTTCGCCTTCGCTGTCGAGCGTGTCGGTTTCCTCGCCGAGCAGGATGGTGAATTCATAGATCTTGCTGGCATCGAGCATCCGCCCGGCCAGCTTGGTCGCCTCGCCCAGGGCGATCGGCAGCACCCCTTGCGCCAGCGGGTCGAGCGTGCCGCCATGGCCGGTCTTGGCCCTGGCATAGCCCCCCTGCCTCAGCACGCGCTTGACCGCACCCACCGCCTGCGTCGAACCCATACCGCGCGGCTTGTCGAGGATCAGCCAGCCATGCGGCGCGGGCCTGCCCCCGCTCACCCCGCGATCCCGCGCGCGATCCATTGCGCCAGCTCGAAATAGCGTTCCTGCAACCACAGGACGGGGGGCAGCACGGTATGCTCGATCACCCCGGCATCGGGGAAGGCCCAGCTGGCAGCGATCAGCACGATCAGCAGCAGCATCCCCATCTGCTGGAACTTCTGCCACTGCCCCGCCATGCTGCGCGGCAGCAGTCCGCCGACGATATGCGAACCATCGAAGGGCGGGATCGGCAGCAGGTTGAACAACGCCAGAAAGACATTGATGAGAACGAAGGTCGACAGCATGGTGAAAGCCCATGCCGCCAGCAGATTGTCGGGCGGGAAACCGGCCCCGACAAACAGGCCGAGCAGGACCGCGCCGACCAGTGCCAGCAGCAAATTCATCGCCGGTCCGGCCGCGGCCACCGCCATCATGCCATAGCGCGGGTTGTCGAGCCGTCGCGCATTGACCGGCACCGGCTTGGCCCAGCCGAAGATCGGCCCGCCCACCAGCGCCAGCGCACCGGGCACGAGCAAGGTCCCCACCGGATCGACATGGCGCAGCGGATTGAAGCTCAGCCGGCGCTGTTCGCGCGCGGTCGGATCGCCCAGCGCCAGCGCGGCAAGGCCATGCGCGACTTCGTGGAAGACGATGGCGACGATGAGGCACGGCACGAGGATGGCCGCGTAGACAAGCGTTTCGGTCATGCCGGACTAGATAGGGTGCCCGCGGTCAACCCGCCAGCGCCTCGGTGAAATGCCTGCGGCACAGCGCCACGTAACGGTCGTTGCCGCCGATTTCGGTCTGCGCCCCGGCCTTGACCGCGCCGCCGCCGGCGTCGACCCGCAGGTTCATGGTCGCCTTGCGCCCGCAGTGGCAGATCGCCTTCAATTCGACCAGCGTATCCGCGATCCCCAGCAGCGCCGCCGAACCGGGGAACAATTCGCCCTGGAAATCGGTCCGCAGGCCATAGCACAGCACGGGGATTCCAGCCTCGTCGGCCAGCCGCGCGCATTGCCAGACCTGTTCCCTGGTGAGGAACTGCGCCTCGTCCACCAGCACGCAATCGATCGGTTCCGCGCGATGCGCGGCGGTGACCCGCGCCCACAGGTCGGTTTGCGCGTCGAACAAATGCGCGCCCGCTTCCAGCCCGATACGGCTGGCGATCGGCTTGCCGCTCGAACGGCCGTCGAGCACGGCGGTCCACAGCATGGTCGCCAGCCCGCGCTCGCGATAGTTGAAGTCGGCCTGCAACAAGGTGGTCGACTTGCCCGCATTCATGCTGGCATAATAGAAGTAGAGCTTGGCCATCGTTCCTCTATGCGCGCTCGAACGGTTAAGGCCAGCGTCACGCAAGGCGATCCACAGGAGTCTCCGTCCGACCCGGGGCCAGACCCGGGGCCAGACCCGGGGCCAGACCCGGAACGCGACTCGAACGGCGAGGTCCGATATGTCCCTGCGACTGCTGTTCCTGTCCCTGATCCTGATGCTGGCCGCGGGCGCGGTGGACGTGCTGCACTTCACCGTCGACGGACCGCACAGCGCCGTGTCGGCGAAGGTCGCCTTCTTCGGCATCGCCAGCAAGACCGCCGGGTTTCCCAGGGTGTCGGGCACCGCGGTGGTCGTCCCCAGCCAGCCGGACGCTCTGCACCTCGACGTCACGCTGGACGCGCGCGCGCTGACCGCGCCCGACGCAATCACGCTCAAGCGGCTCAAGGGCGAGAAGTTCTTCTGGGTCGAGAAATACCCCACCGTCCGCTTCGCGGGCGACGGGATGCGCTTCGCCTCGCCCACCAGCGGGACCGTGGACGGCAAGCTGACCGCACGCGGGGTGACCCAGCCGGTCACGCTGACGGTCACGTTCGACCGTGCGCCCTCCATGCTCGCTGCGGGCGAGCCGGTAACGCTGACCGGAACGACCCGCATCGACCGGCGCAAGTTCGGGATGACCGCCTATTCGCTGATCGTCGGGCGCAAGGTCGACATCACGATCAAGGCACGCATGGTGCCGGGCTGACCTTACAGATCGAGCAGCCAGGTCTCGCCGGTCTCCGGCCTGCTGCCCCAGCCATAGCCTTCGTCATAGAGGATCGACTGGCGCGCAGCGATCAGCCCCATGTCGCCCGTGCGGAAGGTCCGCAGGCGCCAGTCGGGGCGGCGCTCATTCCTCTTCGTCGAGGTCGCGCGCGACCTTGGGGTCGGACAGCAGGCGTTCGATCCGGTCGGCCTCGTCGAAGCTCTCGTCGGGCAGGAAGTTGAGCCTGGGCGCGAATTTCAGGCCCAGCCGCTGCGCGACCTCTTTCTGGAAGAAGGCGGTATTGGTCCGCAATGCCTTGAGCACTGCCGCCTCGTCCTGCCCGAGCAACGGCTTCACATAGGCCCTGGCGTTGCGCAGGTCGGGCGTCATCCGCACCTCGCAGACCGAGACATGATGCGCGCGCAGCACATCGTCATGCGCCTCGCCGCGCGCGAGCAGTTCGGACAGAATGTGCCGCACCCGTTCGCCCACCTTGAGCACGCGGACCGATTGCTGTTCGGACGAAGACTGGTTGCGGGCCATCAGGAAAACTTCTCGATGATTCTCTTCAGGGAGCGAATGTTACGGGCAGTGCCCTTGCAGCCGAGGCGACGTTCGATGAAGGGGCCGGTCAGCTTGCTGTTGCCGGCACCTTCTGCAAAATCGATGTGCAGCGCGCGAGTGCCGGCCGCAAGCCTTTCCGGGCCACGTCCCGCGTGGTCCGCGATAAGCGTGTCGAACTGCGCCTTGGTCGGCTGACCGGTCAGGAAATGCACATGGACGAACCTGTCCTCGCCCGTTCCGGCGAAGGGGCTTTCGTCGAGGACCTGTTCGAGCTCTTCCCTGGTGCGAATCGCGGCGAAGGTGTCGATCGCGAATTCGCTCTTCACGATGCCGGCAAGGATGCCGTTCAGATCAACTTCGGTCCCCCGGTCATGATCGAACAGCACGTTGCCGCTCGCCACCACGGTCTGGACCTTCTCGAATCCCGCGTCTTCCAATGCCGCCTTGAGGTCGGCCATCTTCAGCCGGTTGCCGCCGACGTTGATGCTGCCAAGCAGGGCGACGTATTGGGGCATGTCAGAGCAATCGGCTAACGTCGTAGTCCGGCAATTCGATGCGGGCGAAGATGCGGCGGAGTGCGGCTTCGTTCCGTTCGGCTTTCGCCCGATCGAATTCGTCCAGCAATCTGCAGGCACAGAGCCGTTCGTTTACGGTCATGCCCGCAGGATTGTCCGGCTTGTCCATCACAGCGTGCGTTCACGCTCCTCGACCTCGAACACCTCGAGCTGGTCGCCCGGCTTGATGTCGTTGGTATCCGCCAGCACCACGCCGCATTCGAGGCCGGCGCGCACTTCGTCCACATCGTCCTTGAAGCGCCGCAGCGACTGGATCGTGGTGGCCGAAACGATGACATCCTCGCGAGTGAGGCGCGCGTGGAGCCCCTTGCGGATGACGCCTTCCTCGACCAGCAGGCCGGCGGCCTTGTCCTTCTTGCCAGAGCGGAACACTTCCTTGACCGCGGCGCGGCCGACGACGTGTTCGATCCGTTCGGGACCAAGCTCGCCCGCCATCTCCCTGGCCACTTCCTCGGTCAGGTGGTAGATGACGTCATAGTACATCAAACGCACGCTCTCGCGCTTGATCAGGTCGCGCGCCTTGGCATTGGGGCGGACGTTGAAACCGAGGATCGGTGCCTTGCTGGCCGCGGCCAGCGTCACGTCGCTTTCGGTGATCGCACCGACGCCTGCGTGCAGCACGCGCACCTTGATGTCGTCGTTGGAAAGATTGTGCAACGCGGTAACGATCGCCTCGACCGAACCCTGCACGTCGGCCTTCACCAATACCGGGAATTCGATCACGTTCGACTGGAGACCGGCGAACATGGTGTCGAAATTGGTCGGCGCGAGCGCGGTGCGCTTCTCGGTCGCCTTTTCCTGGCGGTACTGGGCGACCTCGCGGGCACGCTGTTCGTTTTCGACCACGGTGAGCAGGTCGCCCGCGCCGGGCACCCCGCCCAGGCCGAGCACCTCGACCGGCATCGAAGGACCGGCTTCCTTGATCTGCTTGCCCTGGTCGTTGACCAGCGCGCGCACCCGGCCGCTTTCGGTGCCCACGACGAAAGTATCGCCGCGCTTGAGCGTGCCGCGCGTGACCAGCACGGTCGCGACCGGGCCGCGGCCCTTGTCGAGCTGCGCTTCGATCACGGTCGCTTCGGCATCGCGATCGGGGCGCGCACGCAGCTCCATCAGTTCGGCCTGCAGCGCGATCTTTTCGAGCAGGTCGTCGAGGCCCGCGCCGGTCTTGGCGGAAATTTCGACGTCCTGCGTGTCGCCGCCCATCGCTTCCACGACCACCTCGTGTTCGAGCAGGCGTTCGCGGATGCGCTGCGGGTTGGCTTCGGGCTTGTCGCATTTGTTGATCGCGACGATCATCGGGACGCCCGCGGCCCTGGTGTGATTGATCGCCTCGATCGTCTGCGGCATGATCCCGTCGTCGGCCGCGACCACCAGCACCACGATATCGGTGATGTTGGCACCGCGCGCGCGCATTTCGGTGAAGGCGGCGTGGCCCGGGGTGTCGAGGAAGGTGACGATGTCGCCGCCCTTGGTCTTCACCTGATAGGAACCGATGTGCTGGGTGATGCCGCCGGCTTCGCCCTTGACCACATTGGTCCCGCGCAGCGCGTCGAGCGTGCTGGTCTTGCCGTGATCGACATGGCCCATGATGGTGACCACCGCCGGACGCGGCTTCAGCGTCTCTTCGGGGTCCCGGTCCTCGGTCGTGTCGATATCGACATCGCTTTCGGACACGCGCTGGATGTTGTGGCCGAATTCCTCGACCAGCAGTTCCGCCGTGTCCTGGTCGATCGTCTGGTTGACGGTGACCATCATGCCCATGTTGAACAGCGCCTTCACCAAATCGGCGCCCTTTTCGGCCATGCGGTTGGCCAGTTCCTGCACGGTGATCGCTTCGGGCACGACCACGTCGCGCACCTGCTTCTCGCGCGGCTTGGTCGGCCCGCCGTGGAGGCGGCGTTCCTTCTCGCGCGCCCGCTTGAGCGCGGCGAGGCTGCGCGCACGGCGGCCTTCGTCGTCGTTGAGCGCGCGATTGACCGTGAGCTTGCCCGAGCGGCGCTTGTCCACATGTTCGGGGGTCGCGCGTTCGACGCGCTTGTCGTCCTTCTTCTTCTTCGCTTCGGGCTTCTTGGGCTCGGGCCGGGCGACCGGCGTGAAGCGGCGCGGCGCGGGGGTCGGCGTGCCGTCGTCGCTCTCCGCCTCGTCGACTGCCTTGACCGGAGCCTCGACAGCCTTCTCGACCTCTTCGGCAACCCGCCTGGTAGCTTGCTCTTCGGCCTTGCGATTGTCCTCGGCGCGCTTCTTTTCGTCCTCGATCGCCCTGGCGCGCTCCTCCGCCTCGCGCTCGGTCTGCTCGGCCAGCGTGGCGAGACGCGCTTCCTCGGCCTCGCGCTGGAGGCGCGCGACGCGTTCCTGCGGGGTCTCGCCCGCAGGCGCGGCCTTCTTTGGCGCAGGCTTGGCTGCCGGCGGCGGGGGCGGAGGGGGCGGCGGCGGCGGCGGCGGAGCAGCCTCGCCCGGCTTGCCGACCAGGCGACGACGCTGCTTCACCTCGACCACCACCTTGTTGGTGCGGCCGTGGCTGAAGGTCTGCTTGACCTCGCCAGCATCCACCGACCTCTTGAGGCCGAGGGGCTTGCGCGCGGGCTTGTTTTCGTCGTCGCTCATTCTAGCTCGTTTCTCTTCTTTATATCGTTCAAGTCGTCATTCGGCACGCGCAGCCGAAGGTCAGGTGGTCGCGCGCCCGTCGGTGGCGGGCATGGCGTGCCCGAGAAAGTGCGTGAGGCGGGTCACGGGCCTGAGCACCCGCGCGGCCGCAGCATCATCGACCAGCGCCAGATGGACGACATTGTCGCGGCCCAATGCCACAGACAGCGCATCCCGGTCCAGAGGGAGTGTCAGCCCGCGTTCGCCCGATCCTTCGGCCCCGCGCCCGACGCGCCACGCCTGGTCGAGCTTCTTGCGCCCGTCCGCGCTGGCATCGGACGCATGGCACAGCAGCGCCACGCCCCCACCGCGCGCGGTTTCGGCGATGCGCTGCGTTCCCAGCACCAGCTTGCCCACGCGCAATTCGAGGCCCAGCCGGTCGAGCGCCACCCGCTTCAGCGCGTCTTCGACCAGCTGCGGCAGCGCGTCGGGAATCTCCAGCGTCCCGGTCTTGAAGGCGCGCGACAGGCCCGCCCTGAGCCTGCCCGAAGCGATCGCCGCTTCGAGCCCGGCCCGGTCGGTCCCGATCCACGCGCCGCGTCCGGGGGCCTTTTCCTGCGCGTCGGGCAGCACGAGGCCAGCGGGCGAAACCGCCAGCCGTACGAGCATATCGCGCGGGGCGGACTCTCCCGAAACGACGCAGCGCCGCTCCGGCTCGGAAGCGATCCGGGCCGTGGGCGTGTCAGCGATGTCCGGCGTCAGGCGCTCATTGGGTGGAGTCCGCATCGGCGGCCTCCTGAATGTCGGGTTCGTCGTCGAACCAGTGCGCGCGGGCGGCCATGATGATCTCGTTGCCCTGTTCTTCGCTCAGGCCGTATTCGCCGAGCACGCCGCCCTTGTCCTGTTCGCGCACCGAAGGACGCCGCATCGGCGGGCCATCGGCGGCGGCACGGCGGCGCGGCGCCTCGCGCTTCTTGGCGATCAGTTCGTCGGTGGCGAGGTCGGCCAGATCGTCGAGCGTCCTGATGCCCGCCTTGCCCAGCGTGACCAGCATCGCTTCGGACAGGTGCGGTATGTCCGCCAGCGCATCCTCGACGCCCAGTTCGCGGCGCGCCTCGCGGTGCGCGGCTTCCTGGCGTTCGATCGCTTCGCGCGCGCGGTTCTGCAATTCTTCGGCCAGTTCCTCGTCGAAACCCTCGATCCCGGCGAGCTCGTCGAGCTCGACATAGGCGACTTCCTCGAGTTCGGCGAAGCCTTCGGCGACGAGCAGCTGCGACAGCGTTTCGTCGACGTCGAGTTCTTCCTCGAACATCTTCGAGCGCTCGGAGAATTCCTTCTGGCGCTTCTCCGAGGCTTCTTCCTCGGTCATGATGTCGATCTGCTGGCCGGTCAGCTGGCTGGCGAGGCGCACGTTCTGGCCGCGGCGGCCGATGGCGAGCGACAGCTGGTCGTCGGGCACCACCACCTCGATGCGGCCATCATCCTCGTCGAGCACGACGCGGCTGACGGTGGCCGGCTGGAGCGCGTTGACGATGAAGGTCGCCTGGTCCTCGCTCCACGGGATGATGTCGATCTTCTCGCCCTGCAGTTCCTGCACCACTGCCTGCACGCGGCTGCCCTTCATGCCGACGCAGGCGCCGACCGGGTCGATGCTGCTGTCGCGGCTGATCACGCCGATCTTGGCGCGGCTGCCCGGGTCGCGGGCGGCGGCCTTGATCTCGATGATGCCATCGTAGATTTCGGGCACTTCCTGCGCGAACAGCTTCTTCATGAATTCGGGGTGCGCGCGGCTGAGGAAGATCTGCGGGCCGCGGTTGTTGCGTTCGACCTTGGTGATCAGCGCGCGGACGCGCTCGCCCGTGCGGGCGGCTTCGCGCGGGATCTGCTGGTCGCGACGGATGACGCCTTCGGCGCGGCCGAGGTTGACGATCACATGGCCGAATTCGACCGACTTGATCACGCCGGTGATGATTTCGCCCGCGCGGTCCTTGAATTCCTCGAACTGGCGCTCGCGCTCGGCATCGCGGACCTTCTGGAAGATCACCTGCTTGGCCGACTGCGCATCGATGCGGCCGAGATCGACCGGGGGCAGCGGGTCGACGATGAAGTCACCGAGCTTGGCGCCCGCCTCGAGCTTCTGTGCCTGCTTGAGATCGACCTGCTTGAAGTAATCGTCGACGTCCTCGACCACCTCGACGACGCGCCACAGGCGCAGGTCGCCGGTCAGCGGGTCGAGCTTGGCGCGGATGTCGTTTTCGGCACCGTAGCGTGCGCGCGCGGCCTTCTGGATCGCCTCTTCCATCGCCTCGATGACGATGGCCTTGTCGATCATCTTCTCCGATGCGACCGAATGGGCGATCGCGAGGAGTTCGGCCCTGTTGGCGGAAATGGCACTGGCCATCAGTCGTCTGCCTTCTCTTCAGTTTCGACGAGTTCGTCGGCGCCACTCGTGTCGAGCGGCCGGGTGGCGGCAATGAGCGCGTCGGTCAAGACGAGCTTTGCCGAGTGAATCATGGCGCGCGGCACCGAGACCGTCCCCGCCTTGCGGTCTTCGATGGTGACGGTGTCACCCTCTATCCCGATGAGCTTGCCGCGCAGGCTGCGCTGGCCGTCCCAGGCCTTGTCCATGCTGACCCTGGCCTCGTGCCCCGCCCAATTGGCGAAGTCCTTCGCGCGGGTCAGCGGGCGGTCGATCCCGGGCGAGCTGACCTCGAGGTGATAGGCGCCTTCGACCAGCACCTCGCCCTGTTCTTCGAGCGAATCGATCGCGTCGGACACGCGGCGCGAGAGCGCGGCGCACTGGTCGATGACCAGCTGGCCCGTGGCGGGATCTTCAGCCATGATCTGCAGCGCCATGCCGCCATCGCCGGCTTCGGACGGGAGCATGGCCACGCGCACGAGGTCGAAGCCGAGGGCCTTGGCCTCGGGTTCGATCACTTCGGTAAGGCGCGCAATATCGGCCATCGGCTCTCCAAAACAGGACCTGGCAAAGTGCAACGTGGTCGGGTGCCGGCCCCTTGCGGCGCCAGCCCAGCAATGTCGCGACAATGTCGGGATGGGCGGCGATATAGTCGCGCGATGGCGCTATTGCAATCGCTCATTTTTGCGCAAACAGCCAGCGGCAGGCGAGCCAGGCCAGCACCGCGCCGGCCAGCTGCGCAGCGATGAAGCCGGGGACATCGGCGGGGGCTATCCCGGAAAAACTGTCGGTGAAGGCGCGCCCCACGGTGATCGCGGGATTGGCGAAGCTGGTCGAACTGGTGAACCAATACCCGGCGGTGATGTAGAGCGCCACCGCAGGCGCCACCCATTCGGGCCGCGAGCGCAACGTGCCGAGGATCGTGAACAGCAGGCCGAAGGTCGCGATCCCCTCGCCCAACCACTGGCCCGGCCCGGTGCGGACATGCGTGCCGAGCTGGAAGACCGGCAGTTCGAACATGAAATGCGCCGCCCAGACCCCGATCAGCCCACCGACGATCTGCGCGAGGACATAGGCCAGCGCCGAGCCGACGCCGATCTCGCGCCGCAGCGCAAACACCAGCGTGACGGCGGGGTTGAAATGCGCGCCCGAGACCGGGCCCAGCGCGGCGATCAGCACGAACAGGATCGCGCCGGTGGCGATCGTGTTCGCGAGCAGGGCAATGGCGACATTCCCCCCCGCCAACGCCTCGCCCATGATCCCCGAGCCGACGACGGTCGCGAACAGGAAGAACGAACCAAGCGCCTCTGCGGCGACACGGCGGCTCTCATCGTTGGATTCTTGCTCACCCATTACCAGCATCCCGGCGAATCGCGATTACTCGCCTTCCTGCAGCAGTCCATGCTTCTTGATGCAATGGCGCAGTTGGTCATAGCTGAGGCCAAGCGCCCTGGCCGTCTGGCGCTGGTTCCAGCGATGCTTGCCAAGCGCATGTTCGACGATTCTGCGCTCGTGTTCGTCCACCGCCAGCCGCAGGTCGTCGATGCTGTCGAGGTCCTGCGCTGGCGGCGGCGCGGGCGGGCCCGACGCGGGTTGCGATACGCGCGTCACCGGCGAGACCGGTTTCCACGGGCTGTCGAATGGATCGAACTGGACATGCCCGATCGGCTCGCTCCAGTCGTCCCAGCGATAGACCGCGCGCTCGATCACGTTGCGCAGTTCGCGCACATTGCCCGGCCAGTCGTGCTTTTCGAGCTGCTCTGCGACATGCGGGGCGAAGCCGGGCCAGCCTTCCCAGCCGAGTTCGGCCGCCATCCGGCGCCCGAAATATTGCGACAGCACGCCAATGTCCCCTTCGCGCACGCGCAGCGGCGGCAGGGTGATGACCTCGAAGCTCAGCCGGTCGAGCAGGTCGGCGCGGAATTCGCCGCGCGCGGCCTTGGCCGGCAGGTCCTCGTTGGTGGCCGCGACGATGCGCACATCGACCCGCATCGGGCGCGACGAACCGATTCGCGTCACCTCGCCATATTCGACCGCGCGCAGCAGTCGTTCCTGCGCGCCCATCGACAGCGTGCCCAGTTCGTCGAGGAATAGCGTGCCCCTGTCGGCTTCCTCGAACCGTCCGGTGCGCGCTCTGGTAGCACCGGTGAAGGACCCCGCCTCGTGCCCGAACAGTTCGGCCTCGATCAGCGTTTCGGGCAGCGCGGCACAGTTCATGGTGACGAGCGGTTCGTCCCAGCGGGTGGACAAGCGATGCAGGCGTTCCGCGATCAGTTCCTTGCCCGTGCCGCGCTCGCCGATGACGAGCACGGGGCGGCGCATCGGCGCGGCGCGGCTGGCGCGTTCGACCGCATCGAGAAAGGCGCCCGACTGGCCGATGAACTGATTGTCGCGCTCCATGACCAAGAGATAGGAAATTTCCCCAAGGGTTGGCAATCGAAACCAATATGCCGTTCGTCGATTTGTCGGGAAACCGTGCATTTCTCCCGTTTTCGAGGTTTGGCACGCGCTTTGCTGAACATGCGACAACAGCATTCTGGGAGGAAACCCTACCATGTACGACCGCAAATTCTTCCGCACGCAGCTGGGCCAGGCTTCGCTGGCAAGCTTCCTGGCGATGGCCATCTTCGCGGTGCTCAGCTCGAACCTTGCGATGACCGCACCCGCCCCGTCGATCGCCTTCTACGAGCAGGTCGAACTCGCATGACCTTGCCGCCGAACCATGATCCCAGGTTCAAGGACGAGTTGGGGCCGGAGCGCCTTTCCCCCGACAGTCCCGCCGGCAGCAATGCCGACGGCGCTCCGGCCCGCCCCCAAAACGGGCCCCGCTTGTCACGGATCGAGGCGGAGGTAGAACGGCTGCGCCGCTCGCCCACCCCGACCCGCGACCGCGGGCGGACCCAGGGATCGGGTTTCGGTTCGGACTTTTTCTCCAGTGGAGCACCTTTGATGGGCATTTTCAGCCGCACCCGCGACATCATCGCGGCCAATTTCAACGACATTCTCGACAAGGCGGACGACCCGCAGAAGATGATCCGCATGATCATCCTCGAGATGGAGGAAACGCTGGTCGAAGTCCGCGCGAGCGCCGCCCGTACGATTGCCGACCAGAAGGAAATGCACCGCCACACGGTCAAGCTCGACAAGCTCCAGGCCGACTGGGGTGAAAAGGCCCAGCTGGCGCTGTCGAAGGACCGCGAAGACCTCGCCCGTGCCGCGCTGGTCGAGAAAAAGAAGGCGGCGGACATGTCCGACCAGCTCAAGCAGGAAATCGCCGTGCTCGACGATGCGCTGCGCGCCTATGAGCAGGACATCCAGAAGCTGCAGAACCGCCTGCGCGAAGCGCGCAGCCGCCAGACCGCCATCGCCGCGCGGCTCGAAAGCGCGGAAAACCGCGTCAAGCTGCGCAGCCTGATGACCAATGAACGCGTGGACGAGGCGCTGAGCCGCTTCGACCAGCTCGAACGCCGCGTCGACTATGCCGAAGGTCGCGCCGATGCGCTGCAGATCGCCGATGGCAGCGGCCGACCGAGCCTCGCCGACGAAATCGCCGCGCTGGAAGGCCAGGACGCGATCGACGACGAGCTGGAACAGATGAAGAAGGCGCTCGGGATGGGCAGCGCCAAGAAGGAGGACTGACCCGTGGAATTCGAAACCGCAATCGCCGTCATCGCGATCGTCATCGGCCTGCCGTGGCTGATCCTCCACTATGTCACCAAGTGGAAGACCAACGCGTCGATCACCACCGACGACGAAGTGCTGCTCGAGGAACTCTACAACCTCGCCAAGCGGCTCGACGACCGGATGGACACGGTCGAGCGCCTGGTGGCGAGCGACAATCCCGAGTTTCGCCCCGCCCGCCTGGTCCATGACAGCGAGAAGGACAACCAGCAGTTGCGCGAACTCGAACAGATGATGGCCGAAAAGAAGGGAGCCGCCAAATGAACAGCTCGCGTACAACGCTTTACCGCGACAAGCGGAATGCCAAGCTGATGGGCGTCTGCTCGGGGATCGCCGACTATACCGGCATCGACGTGCTGTGGGTGCGGCTGGCGCTGATCGTCCTGGTGTTCGCGACCGGTTTCGCGCTGCCCGCCTATTTCGTTGCCGGCCTGCTGCTGAACAAGAAGCCCGCGCACCTCTATGTCGACCACGACGAGACGCGCTATTGGCAGCGGGTTCGCCAGAACCCCAAGCGCACCGCGCGCGAGATCCGCGCCCGGATGAAGGACGTCGACCGCCGTCTGGCCGATGTCGAATCCTTCTACGTCAGCAGCAACCCGCGGCTCACCGCCGAAATCGAGCGCCTGCGCTGAACCGGTCCGAAGGGGAGATTTGCCATGGGTGATATTATCTGGATTCTCGTGCCGCTGGCGCCGTTCCTTTTGGTCAGCTTCATCGTGTGGACCAAGCATCAGCAAAAGATTGCCGAAATGAATGTCCGCAGCACGGCCGAAGCGACCGCCGAAAAGGCCGCGCAATATTCCAGCCGCGTAGCCGACCTTGAAGACCGGGTGCGGGTGCTGGAGCGGATCGTCACCGACGGCGGCTACAATGTCGCGACCCAGATCGAGGCGCTGCGCGACCAGCGCCGGGTCGACGAAGCGGGCGCCGGCGTGCCGCTGGGGCTCGAGAAGAGGGAGCGCGCGTGATGGATTTCGTCGATTTCCTGCCCTACTTGGGATGGGTCATCGCAGGCACGTTCGCGCTCGGCGCCGGCGGCATCCTCGCTTCGGTCCACATCACGCGGCTGAAGATCAGGAACGGCTATCCGCTGGAAGGAATGTGGGGCCAGTCGCTGAAACCCGGCATGACCAGCGAGGCCCAGCAACGCGTCACCCTGCTCACCCAGGAAAACGCCCAGCTGCGCGCGGAATTGGGCAGCCTGAAAGACCGGCTCGCCAATGTCGAACGGATCGTCACCGACGGCGGCTATCGCCTGACGCACGAGATCGAGCGGCTGCGCGCACCCGACGCGCTCGAAGCCGGTCGCACCGAACGGGAGAAGGCACAATGAGCTTCTGGTCGGCACTTGTCCTGATCGTGGCGATCGTCGCTTTCACCGAAATGGTGAAGTCGCGCCATCGCACACGCCACGGAATCGTCCGCGATGCGGCGGGCAGCGAGACGCTTGGCGACACTCGCGACGCGCAGCGCGAGATCGAGGACCTGCGCGAGAGGATCAAGGTCCTCGAACGCATCGCCACCGATGGCAACGCGCTCGACGCGCGCGAAACGCAACGCATTTCGGCCGAGATCGAAGCCCTGCGCGACAGGCAGGCAGACTGAGACAGCCGGGTTCAAGGAGGGCATAGTGGAAATGTTCGAACCGACCATGACCATCGCCGCAGCAGCGCTGCTCGGCCTGATCGTCGTCGCCAGCGCCATGCTGCGCGGCTGGCACGAATGGCTCGAGCTCAAGCGCCGCGAGCTCGAGCATCAAGGCCCGCAGAGCAGGGAAGGATCGCCGATGGGCGCCGCGCGGATCGAGATCGCCGATCTCAAGGAACGCATCCGCAAGCTCGAGGCGATCGCCAGCGGGGTGGACCTGTGAGCGCCGCGCGGACCGACGCCGCGCGCGCCGGCATCGGCCTGGGCAGCGCGATCGCCGTGGCGATCAGCTGGGGCCTGCACCAGTCGATCCTGTGGGCGACCATCCACGGCTTCTTCGGCTGGTTCTACGTCATCTACTATGCCCTCACCCGCCCCGGCGGGCTGGCGGGCTGACGCAAGCCCGATTTACCTGCGCCGCGCGCACCGCTAGAGCGCGCGGCGATGCGCACCCTTACCGACATTGCCGATGAATATGCCTTCCTCGAGGGCGACGAGCGCTATCGCCTGCTGATCGAGCTGGGCCGCGAGCTCGAGCCGATGCCCGATGCGCTCAAGACCGACGCGACGCTGGTGCGCGGCTGTTCGGCGGCGGTGTGGGTCTATCCCACGGGCAATGCCGGACGGCTGCACTTCCTCGCCGACAGCAATGCCGCGATCACCAAGGGGATCGTCGCGCTGGTCATTGCCGCGGTGCAGGACCGCGCCGCCGATGACGTCGCGGCGATGGACGTAACGGCCGCGCTCGCCCCGTTCGACCTGAAGAACCAGCTTTCGAGCAACCGTACACAGGGCGTCCCCAACATGATCGCGCTGGTCAGGGACCACGCCGCGCGGATCGCTGCGGGATAGAATGAAACGATCTGTCTACCGGCTGCTGGGTCTGGTCAGTGTGGGCCTGGGCGCGATCGGCGCCTTCCTGCCGATCATGCCGACCGTGCCGTTCCTGCTGCTCGCGGTCTATTTCTTCGCCCGCAGCGATCCGGAGTGGGAGCAGCGAATCCTCGGCCACCCGCATTGGGGCCCGATGGTGCGCGACTGGCACGAACGCCGCGCGATCAATCGCCGCGCCAAGATCATGGCAATCGGCGCCATGACCACCGGTGTGGGTTTCACCTGGTACACGCTGGGCCATCCCTGGTACTGGATATCGATCGCGATCCTGGCCATCGCGGGCAGCTGGATCGCTACGCGCAACGAATGATCAGGCCCCCACGCCGTCTTTCACGACGGCGAGGCCTGCCTCGCGCTGTGCCTTGAGCTGGGCCCTCAACCCTGCCGGATCGCGCGCGAAGACGAAGCCGAAGCTGACGCCGCCCTGCTTGCCGATGGTCGCATGGTGCAGCCTGTGCGCCTGCACCAGCCGCCTGGCATAGCCGCTCTTCGGCACCCGGCGGAAATAGCGCTGGTGGACCAGACCGTCATGCACCAGCGTGTAGGCGATACCGTAGAGCAGGATGCCGATACCGATAAAGGTTGCGGGCCACCAGGCGGCATCGCCCAGCACCAGCCTGCTGCCCAGCATGAACATCGCAATGCTCATTCCCGCACCGACCAGGGCGTAAAGATCGTTCCTTTCGAACGTCCCGTCATGCGGTTCGTGATGGTCGCGGTGCCAGCCCCAGCCGAAGCCGTGCATGATGTATTTGTGCGAACTCCACGCGACCCCTTCCATCGCGACGAAGCTGGCGAGGACGATCAGGACGGGCACGATGGCGGACATTGCGGCCATCGCCATAACCCTGTTGGAACGCCAGGCAAAGCGGCGCGACTAATCGCCGGTAAAGCGTTCCTGCGTGCGCGGGAGGCCGAAGCAGGTTTCCGCGATATCGCGGCTGATCCGCGCCGGGCGCAGGCTCTTCGCATCGATGCAGCACCACATGCTCTTGACCTCGGCCAACACTTCCTCGCCGCGGCGGATCACCGTGTTGTAGAAGCTGCGCGCGCCGGCGATCCTTTCCAGCACGGTTTCCGCGATGACATGGTCGTCGAGAAAAGCCGGGCGGCGATAGGTGATCTCGTGCTTGAGCGCGACCCACCCCTTGCTCGCCACTTCGTCGGCCGGGGCCAGTTTCTGCCAGTGCGCCAGCACCACGTCCTGCACCCATCCCAGGTAGCGGGCATTGTTCACGTGCCCCATGAAATCGATGTCTTCGGGCAGGATCTTGATCGGAAAGGCGAAGGGTTTTGCTGACATGCGTGTCGATAGAGCAGAGAAAGGTTATGTTTGGAAGACTCTGGATTTGCCATTTTGCGCAAATCAGCCCGCCGCCCCACACCTTCCCGCATGGCCAGCAAACCGCGCACGCTTTACGAAAAGATCTGGGACGCCCATGTCGTCGACCGCCGCGACGACGGCACCTGCCTCGTCTACATCGACCGCCACCTGGTCCATGAAGTGACCAGCCCGCAGGCCTTTGCCGCTCTGCGGGCGACCGGGCGCAAGGTCCGTCGCCCCGACCTGACGCTGGCGGTCCCGGACCACAACCTGCCCACCACGGCGCGGGTCGACGGCGCGGGCCGCAGGCTGCCCATCGCCGATCCCGAAAGCGCCGCGCAACTGGCCGCGCTCGAGGTCAATGCCCCCGCCTTCGGCATCGACTACATCGATGCCACCGCGCCCGAGCAGGGCATCGTCCATGTGGTCGGCCCCGAACAGGGCTTCTCGCTGCCCGGCGCGACCATCGTCTGCGGCGACAGCCACACCGCCGCGCATGGCGGGATCGGCGCGCTCGCCTTCGGCATCGGCACCAGCGAGGTCGAGCATGTGCTCGCCACGCAGACGCTGCTGCTGCGCCGGTCGAAGAGCATGGAAGTGCGGGTCGAGGGCGAGTTGGGCCCCGGTGTCACGCCCAAGGACCTGATCCTCCACATCATCGGCGTGATCGGTACGGCGGGCGGCACCGGCCACGTCATCGAATATCGCGGCGAGGTGTTCGAACGGATGAGCGTCGAAGGCCGCCTGACCGTATGCAACATGAGCATCGAAGGCGGCGCGCGCGCCGGCCTGATCGCGCCCGACCAGACCGTGTTCGACTATCTCGCGGGTCGTCCCTATGCGCCGACGGGCGAGGAGTGGGACCGCGCGGTCGCCTGGTGGAAGACGCTGTGGACCGACGAAGGGGCCCCCTTCGACAAGTCGGTGGCGATCGACGCCGCCGCGATCGAACCCACGGTAAGCTGGGGCACCAGCCCCGAAGACGTGGTCGCGGTGGGCGGCGAAGTCCCCGCGCCCGAGAGCTTCGCCGACCCGTCCAAGCAGGCCGCCGCGCGCAAGAGCCTCGATTACATGGGCCTCGCGCCCGGCCAGCGGATCGAGGATATCGCCATCGAGAACGTCTTCATCGGCAGCTGCACCAACAGCCGGATCGAGGATTTGCGCGCCGCCGCCGAGGTGCTCAAGGGCCGTACCAAGGCCGCCAATGTGCGCTGGGCGATCGCGGTGCCCGGTTCGGGGCTGGTCAAGCGCCAGGCCGAGGCCGAGGGGCTCGACCGGATCTTCACCGATGCCGGTTTCGAATGGCGCGAGCCGGGGTGTTCGGCCTGCCTTGCGATGAACCCCGACAAGGTCCCCGCGGGCGAACGCTGCGCTTCGACCAGCAACCGCAATTTCGTGGGGCGCCAGGGGCCGGGCGCCCGTACGCACCTGGTCAGCCCCGCGATGGCCGCCGCCGCCGCGGTGACCGGGCGTCTGGCCGATGTTCGCAAGCTCGCCCCTTGCCAAGCGGTCGAGGCCTGACCATTGAAGAGCAATGACCAGGAACCTCAAGGGCAAGGCCGCCATCGCCGGTGCGATCGGTTCGGCCGCCATCGCCGCCGCGCTGCTCTATGCAAGCAAGCGCAAGGAAAAGAAGCAGGCTGCGCAGCCGGGCCCGATCCCTTCGGGGGAGAAACCGGAAACCGACTAGTGGTTCGACCAGGACGGCAGACAACCTCGACGCCACCATCATGATCCGGCACAATCCGCGCCGCCTGATTCGCCTGCCCGAATTCCCGGAGCCCGCCAGCTAATGCAGCCAGTTTCCACCGTAGAGGGACGCGCCATCCCGCTGGGCCTGAAGAACGTCGACACCGACGTGATCATTCCCGCGCACTGGCTCAAGACCACCAGCCGCGAGGGGCTGGGCAAGGGCGCCTTCGAAACGCTGCGTGCCGATCCCAACAACATCATCGACGATCCCGAATATGCAGGCGCGCCGATCCTGATCGCGGGCGACAATTTCGGTTGTGGATCGAGCCGCGAACACGCTGCCTGGGCGCTCGCCGATCTGGGCATCATGGCGGTGATCGCGCCGGGCTTTTCCGACATCTTCTCGGGCAATGCCTTCAAGAACGGCATATTGACGGTGGCGCTGCCGCAGGATCAGGTCGATCGCCTGCTCGAAGTGGCGCGGACCGATCCGGTCACCATCGACCTTGAAAACCAGGTCGTGACCACCCCGTTCCAGGACCGTTTCACCTTCGAGATCGATCCGTTCCGCAAGTATTGCCTGCTCAGCGGACTCGACGAGATCGGCCTGACCCTCTCCAGCGAGGGCGCGATCGGGCAGCATGAGGCCATGCGCGAAAGCGCGCTGCCCTGGCTCAATAATCCGAGGAGAAAAGCAGCGTGAAGGCAGTCCTATCGAAAGAAGTCGGCGGGCCCGAAACCCTGGTCGTCGAGGATATCGCAGAGCCCACCCCCGGCGCGGGCGAGGTGCTGATCAAGGTCGCCGCCTGCGCGATCAACTTCCCCGATACGCTGATCATCCGCGACATGTACCAGTTCAAGCCGCCGCGCCCCTTTGCGCCCGGCGGCGAGATTTCGGGCACGATCGAGGCGCTGGGCGAAGGCGTCACCGGCTGGCAGGTCGGCGACAGGGTCATCTGCGGCCTTGGCCATGGCGGCTTGCAGGAAAAGGTCGCGGTTGCCGCGGCGCGGCTGTTCAAGGTTCCCGAGGGGATCGATCTGGTGCAGGCCAGCGCGCTGCTGATGACCTATGGTACCACCATCCACGGGCTGAAGGACCGCGGCGGCATCAAGGCGGGCGAGACCGTCCTCGTGCTCGGCGCGGCGGGCGGCGTCGGCCTTTCGGCGGTCGAGCTGGCCAAGGCCTATGGCTGCCGCGTGGTCGCTGCGGTCTCTACCGAGGAGAAGGCCGAGGTCGCCAGGCGCCATGGCGCGGACGAAGTGGTGATCTATCCGCGCGCGCCGTTCGACAAGGATGCCGCGCGCGAACTGGCCAATGCCTTCAAGGCGGCGGTCGGCGGCGATGGCGCGGATATCGTCTACGACATCGTCGGCGGCGATTATTCGGAACCCGCCCTGCGCGCGATCGCGTGGGAGGGGCGCTTCCTGGTGATCGGTTTCCCGGCGGGCATCGCCAGGATGCCGCTCAACCTCACCCTGCTCAAGAGCTGCGACATCCGCGGCGTGTTCTGGGGTGCCTTCACCGCGCGCGAACCCGCGCGCAATGCAAGGAACATTGACGAGTTGTTCGAGCTGTGGAAGGCTGGACAAATCAACCCTCTGGTCAGCGAAACCTATCCTATCGAGCGCGCGCAGGATGCGATCGCCAAGCTCGAAAGCAGGGGCGCGATCGGAAAACTCGTGGTGACGATGAATGACTAGATTGGCTCTTTCGGCAGCTGCGGCTGTTTTCCTTGCCGCGTCCGGCGTTGCGACCGGCCAGTCGCCGCCGCAGACCCCTTCCGCGCTGCCTTCGCGTCCCGATGCTTCCGACCTGGTCGCCTTGCGTCAGGCGGGCATGCGCATGATGGTCGTCACGCTCGCCACGATGGGTCGCGCGGCCGGTGACGAGACCACGCCGGTTTCGCGCAGCGGCTTTGCGATCGGGGGGCTGCAGCGTTTCGCGCAGGCCCTGCCGGCGCTTTACCGCCCGGATACGGCCGCCGTCAGCGGCACGCGCGCCCTACCGGCGGTATGGTCCGATGGCGAAGGCTTCGAAGCGCGCGCCGCGCAGTTCAGGACGGCGGTGGATGTCCTTGGCGCCGCCGCCGCCGCAGACGACCGCGCGGCCTTCGCTCAGGCGCTTGAAAACACCAAGGCCGCGTGCAAGGCCTGTCACGATTCGTACCGGGCCGAAGGCGGGTGACCCCACCACCTGCCTGAGACATACTTCAAGGGAAGCATCATGACCGATTTCAGGGATCGCGAGCGCGGCGAGGAAGCCAAGTTCGCATTCGATGAAGAGAACGCCTTCAAGATCGCCGCGCGCCGCAATCGCCTGATCGGCGAATGGGCGGCAAGGCTGATGGGCCTGACCGAAGAAGAGACCGATGCCTACAAGAAGGCGGTCATGCACGCCGATTTCGAGGAAGCGGGCGACGAGGACGTGATCCGCAAGCTGCTGGGCGACCTGACCGCCGCCGATTGCGAAATCAGCGAATCGGACATTCGCACCAAGCTCGAAGAATGCGCGATCGAGGCACGCCGCCAGTTCATGAGCCATGGCTGACCGATGCCAATGGCGGCCGGGGACATCGTCGCAATGATCGAAGCCGCGCTGCCCGGCGCGAGCGTCGAGATGCGCGACCTGGCGGGTGACAACGACCATTGGGCGGCCCGGGTGATCGCCCCGCAATTCGCCGGGCTCAGCCGCGTGCAGCAGCACAAGCTGGTCTATGAGGCGCTGGGCGGGCGCATGGGCGGCGAACTGCACGCCTTGCAACTCACCACCCAAGCCCCCACCTGATTCGGCACACCGGTTTTCAAACAAAGGACGGACCCATGTCCGATATCGATCAGCGTATTTCCGACATCGTCGGCAGCAGCGATGTGGTGCTGTTCATGAAGGGCACCCCGCTGTTCCCGCAATGCGGTTTCTCGAGCCGTGCGGTGGCAATCCTCGATCACTGCGGCGTCGCCTACGAAGGGGTCGACGTGTTGCAGGACATGGACATCCGCCAGGGCATCAAGGGCTATTCCGACTGGCCGACCATCCCGCAACTTTACGTGAAGGGCGAATTCGTCGGCGGCAGCGACATCATGATGGAAATGTTCGAGGCCGGCGAATTGCAGCAGGTGCTGGCCGACAAGCAGGTGGCAAAGGCGCAGTAGGGCCTCGTACCCGCCGGGCTGAAGTCCGGCCAAAGACGGGAAAGGCCCGCCCGGTGGGACAACCGGGCGGGCCTCTTGTTGGTCGGGGCGCTGCGATAGAACCAGGGATCAGCGCGCCCCGCGGGAGACTTGAACGGGACACGGTTCATTATGCAGGTCGCGTGCCAAACTTGCGTGGACCAGCATTATCGCGTGAGACGATGGTTAACGTAAGATTGGCCCGCGTTCACCTTGTAAGATTTCCCGACAGTCGCCTGCCCCCATCCCCCTTGGCAAGCCATCCGCCGCAGGCCACACCTGTTTCATGGACAACGCATCCCAGACCGGGGTTGACGGCATTCCCGCCGCCACCGTGGTGATCTTTCGCAATGGCGCCGGCGGTGGCCCCCCAGAAATCCTGATGACCATCCGTTCGCGCGAAATGGTCTTTGCAGGCGGCATGGCGGTGTTTCCCGGCGGAAGGGTCGATCCGGCCGACTTCGAGCTGGGCGCCATGCTGGGCGGCTCGCTCGATCCGGACGAGGCCGCGCATCAGGTCGCCGTGGTGCGCGAAACGCTGGAGGAAACCGGCCTGGCGATCGGGCTCAGCGGCGACATCGACGCGCACAAGGCACGCGCGGCGCGCGATTTCCTGCGCCAGACGGGCCAATTGGCGCCGGTGCTCGATCATTTCGGCTGGGAGCTGGACCTCGGTCAGCTGACCCCCTTCGCCCGCTGGTTTCCCAGGAACGAACGCATCCCGCGCGTCTATGACACGCGCTTCTACCTGGCGGACCTGGGTACGGGCGCGGTCGAGATCCAGGCCGACCTGTCGGAGAACACGCATCTGTTCTGGACCACGGCGCAGGGCGCGCTCGATGCGGCCGAACGGGGCGAGATCAAGGTGATCTTTCCCACCCGCCGCAACCTCGAACGGCTCGCGCTGTTCAGCAGCTTCGCCGAAGCCAGGGCGCAGGCAGAGGCGATCCCGGTGCGCACGATCACCCCCTTCATCGGCGAGATGAACGGCAAGTCCTGGCTGCATATCGGCGAGGATTTCGGCTATCCGGTGACGGGCGAACCACTGGATAGCGTGGCGCGGGGATAACCTCCGCCCTCAAGTAGCGAAGCGGTAGGGCGGAAATACACGCCCTCAAGTAGCGAAGCGGTAGGGCGGAAACACACGCCCTCAAGCAACGAAGTGATAGGGCGAAAATACGCGCCCTCAAGTAGCGAAGCGGTAGGGCGACAAGAACACTGGCGCGCCCGGCAGGACTCGAACCTGCAACTCCAAGCTTAGAAGGCTCGTGCTCTATCCAGTTGAACTACGGGCGCGCGCTGTGCACGCCATAACGCGGCTTTCGTGCAGCGCCAATCGGCACTAACCGTCCAGCTATGAAAAACAGCACCATGCCCGGCCCCAGGCCAGTTTCGCCGCACTTGCGCTATTACGACCTCGTCATGGCGGGGTTCGTCACGATCCTGCTGCTGTCGAACCTGATCGGCGCATCGAAGCCGAGCTACGTCACCCTGCCCGGCATCGGCGCGTGGTCGTTCGGCGCGGGCGTGCTGTTCTTCCCGGTGAGCTATATCATCGGTGACGTGCTGACCGAAGTCTATGGCTATGCGCGGGCGCGGCGCGTGATCTGGACCGGCTTTGCCGCGCTGGCCTTCATGGCCTTCATGGCCTGGGTGGTGGTCAGCCTGCCGCCCGCCGCCGGATGGCCGGGGCAGGAGGCCTATGAGTTCGTGTTCGGCAACAGCTGGCGCATCGTGCTCGCCTCGATGGCCGCGTTCTGGGTGGGCGAATTCGCCAACAGCTTCGTGCTCGCAAAGATGAAGCTGTGGTCGCAGGGCCGGCACCTGTGGATGCGTACGATCGGCTCGACGATCGTCGGGCAGGGACTCGACAGCCTGATCTTCTACCCGCTCGCCTTCTATGGCCTCGCCGGCTGGCCGATCGCGCAATTGTGGCAGGTCGTACTGTCGCAGTGGGTAATCAAGACCGCGTGGGAAGCGCTGTTGACCCCGGCAACCTATCTGGTGGTGGGTGGCCTCAAACGAGCCGAGGGCATCGAGGTGTTCGACGCTGACACCGACTTCTCGCCCTTCGCGACGACCGGGCGTTAGCGGGGCTGTCGCAGGCCAGCGAAAAAGGGGCGACCCGCAGGCCGCCCCTTCTTTCCCCCTGTCGGAACCAGTGCGTCAGAACTTCGCACCCACCGCGATGCCATAGCGCCGCGGGTCGAGCGTGAAGATGTTCGAGAACAGGCCCGACGAAGCGTCGGTGATGTAAAAACCGGTCACCGAGTTGCTGTCGAAGATGTTCTGGACGAACGCCCGCACGAACCAGCGATCGTCGGCACCGTTCAACTGGATCTGGGCGTTCGCCTGCACATAGGGGTCGATCCGGTTCACGTTGCCGTTGAACACATTGCCATACTGTTCCCCGGTGAAGGTGATGTCGAACCTCGGCACCAGGGTCATGCCGTTGGCAAACCCGGCGGTGTACTGGACGCCGACCGAAGCCTTCGTCTCGGGGGCCTGGGGCAGCTTGTTGCCCTTCAGGTTCACTTCGACGCCCGGGCTGAGCACCGCAAAGCCTGCCGAAGCATTGGCCTCAAGCGCGCTACAGATGCCGAATGCGCCGAGCGATGCGATCCCACTGTCGCCCGGGAATGCCCCCGGTGCCTGCAGGCCAAGCGTGGCGTTGACCGCACCAACGAAGGCCGCGGCGGCACCCGGTGCCGGACCGGTTACCGCACACAGCGCACCGTTGGTGATGTCCTTGACGATCACCGCATTCGGATCGCCGCCACCCGGATCGCGCGGGTTGGAGAAGAACTGGTCGCCCGCCGCTTCCGCATTGAGGTAACTGAAGTTGGCGTTGATCAGCCAATTGTCCGAAGGCCGGATGACCGTTTCGAGCTCGACGCCCCAGATCTTGGCATCGATCGTGTCGTTTACCGGAGTGCGCGCGATGACGCGGCTGAGCTGTAGGCTCGAGTAATTGTAGTAGAACCCGGTGAGGTTCAGTTGCAACGCGCCGCTCAGCAGCGTGTTCTTGGTGCCGATCTCGAAAGCGTCCAGAAATTCCGGCCCGAAGCTGTCCGGTACTTCGAAAATCGGCTGCAACGGCGGGTTGATGCCACCCGATTTGTAACCGCGCGAATAGGACGCGTAGATGAGGTTGTCAGGGCCGACCCGCCAATCGATGACCGCACGGCCGGTCCATTCGCTGAAGCTCACCCGGCGCTCCTGCACCAGCTGATTGCCTGGCGTGCCGGGATCGGCATCGAACGCCCCCGCGAACGGCGAATCGAAGGGATCGCCGTCGTTGCTGAACGGATTGAGGAAACTCGCCAGCGCGCTGCGTGCGGTCAGCCGTTTCCTGTCGCTGTTGTAACGGATACCGGCGGTGAACTTGAGCGTGTCCGAGATGTCGAAATAGACTTCGCCGAAGATGCCGTAGCTCTTCAGCTTGAAATCCTGCGTGTTGCTGCGGAAGAATGACGTGGCGAGGTAGGATGGCGGCAGCGGCGCGGGGTTGCCATCGGCATCTTCGTTACCGAAAGCGGTCAGCGTTCCCAGTATGCCCGTAACGTAATCGATCCCGAAGCTATTGACGAAATAATCGGTGTTTGTCGCCGAGGATTCGGCATAGATGCCGCCCAGCAGGAAGTTGAACGGCCCGCCAAAATCGCTCGAGAAAATGGCTTCCGTCGACCACGAATCACCCCTGCCGGTCGAACGGTCGAAGGACAGCGGCGAATCGTTGCAAAGGCTGAAACCTTCGAACGCGCCGCGGTTGTCGAGACGTGTGTCGGAGGTGCACAATTGGCCGGAGGGGCCGTTCGGGATCAATGCGGCCGCGATCGGCGCAAAATAGGCGCTCGACCCCGGGACAAACGCGCCGGGGACACCTGGGACCGGCAGGCCATTGGCCGCGAAAAGCGCCAAGGTGTTGAGGGCGCTCTGGAACTGGGCGCCGCGTTGCCCGATACCGAGGAAATAGTCTTCTCGCGAATCGACGCTGGTTTCCTGGTACAGCCCGGTAAGTGACAGCTTGACCGGGCCGAAATCGTGATCGAGATGGGCCTGCAGCTGAAGTTCGTCAGCGGAATATTCCGGCGTAAAAGCGGTATTCAGCTGCCGGACGTCCCGAGGCTCGTTGAAGCCGGTGAAGAAATCCGGCCCATAGAGGCTGCTGAGACCAAGCGCCTGACCCAATGCGGGATTCCCCAAGGCAATTCCCAGGAATTCGGTCGAGGCAAGCGTCCCCACGAATGTGGCGTTGAAATTGACGCTGTCAAAATCCCGGCGATTGTTGAGGCAGCCGAGCACGCCGGTAGGGTCGCGCTGGCACAGCTGCTTCTGGATACGCAGGCGCTTGTCGTTCTCACGGAAATAATATGCCAGGAGATCGATGGTGGTGTCGGGACCCGGTTCGAACCGCAGGGAACCGCGCACCGCATACATGTCGCGGTCGTCGAGGTCGTCGCCGTCGAACAGGTTTTCCGTGTATCCGTCGCGGTTCAGGTAGAAGCCTGCCGCACGAAAAGCGATGCTGTCTCCGATCGGGATGTTGATCGTCGCCTTGCCCTTGAGGCTGTTGAAATTGCCGTACTCAAACTCGGCGGTAGCACCAAACACGCCCAATTCCGGCTTGTGCGTGACGATGTCGACCACACCCGAAGTCGCATTGCGACCGAACAGCGTACCTTGCGGGCCACGCAGCACCTCGATCCGCTCGAGATCGAAATACTCGGTCTCGAACAGGCGGGTGCCGAACAGCGGGGATCCGTTGGTGTGGATAGCCGTGGCGGAATCGCACGAGGTGCCCACGCAAAGATCGCCGATCCCGCGGATGGTAAAGCTCGATCCGGTAAAATTGCTCTTGGTGAAGGTCACGTTGGGCAAGGTCAGCTGGAGATCGCTGGCATTTTCGATCTGCTGGGCTTCGAGCGCCTCGGCATCGAAGGCGCTGACCGCGATCGGGACTTCCTGCAGGCTCTGGTTCTGGCGCTGTGCGGTAACGATAATGACGTTCTGCTTCAGCACCGGTTCGTCATCGCCGGCATCCTGAGCGTGGACCGGAACTGCAAATGCGCCCGCGCAAAAGCCCGCGAGCAGGATATACCTTGCTCTCATGAACTTTCTCCTCTCCGTTGGCCGTCTTTGCGGCCTGCCGGGAGGCTATCACACATTCGTATGCACGCAAGCGAAACACGATTTTTTTCCAATTATTACCGATGCTTCGCGATAATCTGCCGAATTGACGCTACGGCATCCTTGCCTGCACCGTGATCGCCCTCAGACCAGCGTGTGACTTTCCGCGATCTGCGCGATGCCTCGTTTTCCCGAACCGTCGCGTCCGAGTTGTACGATCACGTCGATAACACTCGCCGAATAGGCGATCGTATCGCTGCGGGTCAGCCCGATTCCGGTCTGCATCACCATCAGCGCCAGCTGTTCCAGCGCGCCGCGCAGGCTGTTGGCGTGGATGGTCGAGAAGCTGCCGGGATGCCCGGTGTTGATCGCGCGCAGGAAGCTGACGCTTTCCGCGCCGCGCAGTTCGCCCAGCACGATGCGGTCGGGGCGCAGGCGCAGCGCCGCCTGGAGCAGTTCGTTGGCGGTGACCTTGGCTTCGCCCAACTCGCCCTTGACCGCGACCAGGCCGACGCCGTTTTCGCCGGGAAGCCGCAGTTCGGGCGTATCTTCCACCAGCACCACCCGCTCATGGCGCGGGATCTCGCCCAGCATGGCGTTGAGGAAGGTGGTCTTGCCGGTGCTGGTGCCGCCCGAGACCAGGATCGTGCGCCGCTGACGGATCGCTTCGCGCAGGAAAGCGACCGGCGCGGCATTGGCATCGGGCATGGCGCCCTGCTGCCGGGCCGAGAGCGGGCCGGTGTCATAGGCATCGAGCGGAAGATCGAGCCGGCGATGGCGGCGGATCGCCATGGCCCAATGCTTGCGCGCCGCGGGCGGGCCGCAGAACTGCACGCGCGCGCCCCCTTCGTTTCCCTTGGCGGGCAGGGTCGCACCCAGCAGCGGGTGTTCGCGGTTGATGCCCTGGTGGCTTACCCGCGCGACCTGTTCGGCCAGCCGCTGGATCAGCCGGTCGTCGATTTCGGGCCGGATGACCTTTTGCATGCCGGGATGCGCCGCATCCTCGATCCATACCTCGCCCGGACGGTTGACGAGGATTTCGGTCACCGTGTCGCGCTCGAGCCATTCGCGGAACGGCGCGAGATAGGCGTCGAGGTAGACGCTGCGTTCGCCCAGGAGGTCGACCGCGGGAGCGTCCTCTTCCGGATGGTCGTCGGGCAGGAAGGGATGGATCTCGGAGGTCACGGTTCCGGCCGGACTCAGCTCACCGACGAGAAATCGAGATCGCGCGCGGTGAAGATGCGGATCGGTTCGCCCTGCCGCACGCGCACCACCGGGCTGCGCTGGCCATCCTGCTGCGCCGCGGTGCTGGCGGCCGACTGGCTCGCCCCGCCGATCAGCACGCCGGCAACACCGCCGGTCGCCACCGAGCCGACCCCGCCGACCACGGAGAGCAGCACGGCCGAACCGAAGCGGCTGAAAAAGCTGCTGCCCGAAACCTTGCCGGCAAGGCCGGTGGTCCCGTCGAAACCGATCGCCGGCGAAGCAAGGTTGACCGAAGCGCCATCGGGCCGGATCAACCGGGTCCAGATGACATAGGCGCGCTTCTGCCCGTTCTGCAGGCCCGACTGATACTGGCCGATCAGCCGGCTCGAGCGCGGGACGAGGACCTTGGTCCCGTCGAAGCTGCGTACGTCCTGGCTCACCACCGCGCGGACATAGCCCGGGACATTGGTGTCGATCGCGGTTTCGAGCACCGCCGGGATCAGCGTGCCCTGCGTCACCGTGGTCGAGGGATTGACCATCGCCCTGGCCTGCGCGGGCGCGCCACCCACGCCGCCGATGCGGCTGGCGAAATCGCTGGCGGAGTTGCCGGTCGCCGTGCCGGTGGCGGGCGCATCGCCCGCAACCGCCAGACCCGCACTGCCCGGCGCGGCTCCCGCGTCGAAAACCACCGTCGGGTTGGCAAAGGGATTGACCGTGGTCACCGCCTCGGGCGCGGCGGCATAGACCGGCTGCGGCGCCGGATCGGCGAGCGGCTGCTGTGGCACCGCCTGCGGCGACGGGGCGACGGGGGTGATCGCTTCGGGCGGCACCGCGGGAAGGACCGCGGCCTGCGGCTGCTTGCCGCCGATCCCTTCAGGCGGGGCGACACGGGCAGAGTTCATCCCCCACAACGTCACCGCGCCAAGGCCGGCAACGATCGCGATCCCGGCGACGAGGCCGAGCGCATCCGAGGTGCCGCCCTGGCGGCCCACCGCGGGAAAGGCGTTGCGCTGGGCAAGATCGATGATCTCGGCATCGGCCCCCTCGCGCGGATCGACATCGTTGGCGACAGTGCCGGAATCCGGCTTCTTTTCGGGCAGGCGCATGGCAAGACGCATCAGTTACCTCCTCTCGAGGCGAGCGCGGTTCCTCCGCGCGAAGGATCGGGATCGGCGGAGCGTTCGGGACCGCTGTTGACCAGCCGCGCGCTGTCCTTGCCCGAACGCAGCACTATCATGCGCGGCACGCCATCGACCACGATGGTGGGGCCGCGTACGGTGAAATTGACCGGGCCTTCGACGCCCTGCGAATTGGTGATCAGGATCGCGGGCACCTGCTTGCCCTCGGGCCAGGTCAGGAAGGTCGCGGTGCCATCGTCGAAAGTATTGGTCGGCAGCAGTTCGGGATCGCCCGAAGCGGTCCAGGCGAAATTGAGGTCGCTCGGGTCGACCACCGCATAGGGATCGCCGGCCGCCTCCTGCTCGACCGCAGTGGGCGCCTGTGCAAGCTGCGGGACCTGCTCGGCCTCGGGCTCGGGCGGATAGGCGAAGCGCAGCACGTAGAGCGCCTTTGCGCCGGGGCTGGCGACGAGATCGAACAGATAGGTGCGCTTGCTGGTGATGACCGTCAGATTGGTCGCGGCGCGCGCATTGAGCGGCTTCACGAACAGGATATTGGCCCGCTTGTTGGGCGTGACCTGCCACGCGGCGGAATCGCCGATCGCGACATTCTCGATCACTTCGTCGTCAGCGAACACGATCGAGGCCTGCACCGTCACCTTGCCTTCGATGCGCACGACCTTCGCCTCGTCATACATCACCTCGACAAGGCGCGGGTCGTTCGCCGCGAGCGCCGGAGTGCCGGCTACGGCCAGCAGGAGCGCGATAGGAAGCGCGCGATTCATCAGTGTTTCTCCATCGAACGGTCGAGGGCCTTGGGCGGGGCGGGTTTGAAGCGCGAGCCGATGCCCTGGGCCCGGGTCTGACCCGAAGCGAGCGGTGCGACCTGACCCGCACCCGAAGCCGCCGCGAATATCCTGGTCGTGCGGCTGATCGCGCCGCCCCCCGCATCATTGGCGGCGGCGGCAGTGGGCACCGCCGAGACGTCGATGCGCCGCGCCTGCGTGCTGGCCTGGTTGGCGGCCTGCGCCTGCATCAGCGCAGGCGAAGGCGCCGCGACCTGCGGTGCGGGCGTCATGGCCGAAGAACGCTCCTGGCCCGACGACGCCAGGCCGAACACGGTCCAGCCCGCGACCATCGCCCCCGCCACCTTGAGCACGAGGACCATCAGCGCGACATGCACCGCGCCGACCATGAAGAAAGCCATGCCGGCCTGCGCATCGACCTGGCCCGGCGTCGCGGTCAAGGCGCCGAGGATCGGCACCGCCAGTTCGAGCATCACGCTGCCGCCGAGCACCGCGAACAGCGGCGCGAGCGCGCACATCGTCACGCCCTTGATCCAGCCGGTGAACAGACCGCGCGTGCCGTTGAACAGCGCCATCACCACGAAAACCGGGCCCAGCGCCACCAGCACGCCGAGCGCGATCTTGGTGGTCACCAGCAGGCCGACCGTGCCGAGCATGAACAGCATCGCACCGAGCCACATCAACCCTTCGGGCGAGAAGGCCGAAAAGTCCGAATTGTCCCCGCTCGCTTCCTGGATCGCGAGGAAGACCACGTCGATCTTCTGCGCGAAGACGTCGGTCGCGCCGCCGCGCGTGCCGGTGAGGATGCCCGCGAGATAATCGGGCGTGCCGATCGCGAGGTTCCACACCACGCTCTGATAGGCGATCCAGCTGGTCGCGAAGGTCAGCACCAGGCCGAGCGTCATCATCTTCGGCACCAGCGCGCGCACGCCGACATTGCTGCGCCCGGTCAGCAGCGCGAAGCCGAACAGCGCGATGAAGATCGTCAGCAGGATCGTCAGCACCGGCCCCAGCACGCCGCCCGAGGCGAACAGCCGCCCGAACGCCGCCGCCGCAGTCTCGCCCGCGACACAGTCGACGCCCTTGAGCGCCGCTGCGACGCCATTGCCGACCTGTTCGGCGGCCCGCTGGCAGGCGGCGCTGCTCACTCGGCCGCCAGGCCGAGCGGGATCGTCCCGGCCTCCCCGGTGTCATTGGCGCCGCCCGGCCACTTGCTGCCGGTGAGCGCGGGGAACCAGTCGGCGGGCGCATCGCCCAGCGCTTCGCGCAGCAGGTCGAGCCGGCGCACGGTGCTCTCGCGGCCCGACAGCAGCGTGACGACCTCGGGTGCGCCCGACAGGTCGAGCCGCACGACCACGCTGGCGTCGGGCTGGCGGACGAGGAAGCAGCGGCTGTGCGCGGGCAGCGAGCGGATCAGCGCCAGCTCGTGCTCGGTCAGGCCGAAGCCGTCGCAATAATCCTCGGGCCGGGCGCGGCTGTTGGGCATGAAGATCATCGTTGCGGTCTGTTCGACCAGCGCGGTGGATATCCGGCTTTCGAGCGCGTCGCGCGCCGATTGCGTGGCGAAACCGACCAGCGCATTGCGCTTGCGCAGCGTCTTGAGCCAGTCGCGGATGCGCGCGGCGAAGACCGCATCGTCGAGCGCCTTCCAGCCCTCGTCGATCAGGATCATCGTCGGCTTGCCGTCGAGCCGCTCGTCGATCCGGTGGAACAGATACATCATCGTCGGCGTGCGCAGCCGCGGGTTTTCGAGCAGCGCGGTCATGTCGAAGCCGAGCACGCGCGCGCTCAGATCGAGCCGGTCCTCGCCATTGTCGAACAACCAGGCGTGTTCGCCTTCCGCGATCCACGCCCCCAGCCGGTCGGCCAGATCGCCCGCCTGCGGACGGCGGCTGCCCGAGAGCAGCTCGCGGAAATGGCGCAGGCGGCGCAGCGAGGGGTCGTTGGCATAGGTCGCATCGACCGCGGCGGCGACGGTCGCCTCTTCTTCCGGCCCTTCAGCCTTGAGCAGCACGCCCAGCCAGTCACGCAGGAAGGCGCGGTTGCCCGGCGTATCGGGCATGGCGAGCGGGTTGAAACCGGTCGGTTCGCCCGCGCGGATCGCATCGTAACGCCCGCCGATGCCGCGCACGAACAGTTCGGCCCCGCGATCCTTGTCGAACAGGATGGTGCGCGGGCTGAATTTCTGCGCCTGCGCGGCGAGGAAATTCATCACCACGGTCTTGCCCGAGCCCGAAGGCCCGATGACCGAGAAATTGCCCAGGTCGCCGTGGTGGAAGTTGAAGAAGAACGGGGTCGCGCTGGTGGTCTCCAGCAGCGTCACCGCCTCGCCCCAGTGGTTGCCCTGCGCCTGGCCCAGCGCGAAGCCGTGCAGCGAGCCGAAGCTGGCCATGTTCGCGCTGGAGATCAGCGCGCGGCGGACGAGGTAGCCCTCGTTGCCGGGGAACTGGCCCCAGAAGGCCGGTTCGAGATTGGTGTCCTCGCGCACCGCGATCGCGCCGGTATCGGCCAGCGCGGCGGCGCAGGCGGCCATCGCATCGTCGAGCCGGCCAAGGTCGCGTTCCTTGACCATCACGGTCAGGTGATGGTCGCCGAAACCGACCGCGCCATTGCCCAGCGCATCGCGCGCGGCGAGCATGTCGGCCCGCTCGGCGGCGGCTTCCTCGTCCGCCGACTTCAACCGGCGAATGGCGAGGTCCATGCGTTCGCGCGCGGTCTGACGCTCGGTCGGGGCATAGCTTTCGCCGACCACCATTTCATAGGGCAGCCGCAGCAGCCCGTCGAGCAGGCCCGGGCTGGTCGCCTCGGGGTATTCCTTGAGCCCGAAAATCGCGGCGAAATCGGGCGCGCCCGAACCGCGCAACTCGATCGCGTCGAGCCCGAAGCTGACCCGGCGATAGGGCAGCATGTGGCCGATATCGGTCTCGTCCGCCGGTTTGCGCACCGGGCGCATCTCGCCGTTGTAGAGCGCCGAAAGCAGTTCGAGCACTTCCGAATTGCTGTGCCCCTGCGGCCCGACATAGTCGCCGAGCAGGCCCGCGCCATAGGGCTGCAACGCGGCGATCAGGCCGGTCGCCGCCGCCTTGAGGCTGCGCAGGTCCTTGGGATCGGCTTCGACCCGTTCCTGCCCCTTGCGCTTCCAGACTTTGCCGATGCGTTCGGTCAGGCCCGCCTTGCCGCGCGCGGGACGGCGGATCAGCGTGATGAACTGGTCGTTGACGAACAGCTGGCCCGAACCCAGCCGTTCGCGCCAGCGCGCGTCGATGTGGCGGCTGACCGGGTCGGGAAAGACCGAATCGAGTTCGACCGACACGCGGCGGCGGATGACGTGGTGATAGAGCACGAAGCGCGCATCGAGCGTCGAGCGCAACACCACCTCGCGCGTGGCGGCGTGGGCATTGAGCGCTTCGCTATCCTCGGTCTCGAACAGCAGCCCGGGGACCTGGATGGCGGTCATCACCGATCCGTCGCGCAGCAGCAGCGTGTTCTGGTCAACCAGACGGGCATAGGGCAGGCGGTCGCCAGCGCGCGCTTCCTTCGCGCTCCACGCGGCAGCCCCGATCCACTTCGACATCATTCGGACCCTTCCCGTTCAGGCTGCATAGCTGTTGCACCCCCAACGCTTGTAGTTCTTGACCCGCGGGCACTTCGACACCTTGGTGATCCACAGATCGAAGACGCGCGGTTCGCGCAGGCAGGCGAAATAGCCGACGCCGTGCATGATACCCGCGGCCAGCAAAGCCAGCCAGCTGCCGGTGATGAGGAATATCTCGGTCGTCACCATCCCGTTGATGATGAAATAATTATACGTCACTCCCGCGAACATCTGCGGGCGGGTGAGCGCGCGGTGGACGGGATGGCGGATCAGCCGGGTCATGGGCGCAGTCATGTCTCAGCCCGCCGCAGCGCCCTGGATGCCCGCGACGATCGAGGCGGCACCGAACAGGATGAACACGCCGATGATCACGGTCGCGCCGAAGCGCCAGTTGAGGCGCCCGGTCAGCATCATGAAGCCGACCGCGGCCACCGCCATCACCGCGACCGCAGTGGCGACATTGCCCAGCAGCGTGCCCTGCAGCCAGCCGAGCGCGGCGATGATCGGGCCCGAGCCGGCCGGGTCGCTCGCCTGCGCGAAGGCGGCGCTGGGGGTCGAAAACAGGGCCAGGGCGACCGGAACCGAAAAACTGCGCTTCAAGTGAAGTTACTCCCGTGAATGATCGGACAGGCGACCCATGATCGCCGCCACATATGTCTGCGTTTCGCGAATGCGCGGGATTCCCCCGGCCTGCAAGACCCGTCCCGGTCCGGCATTATAGGCGGCCAGCGCCCGCTCGAGATCGCCATCGAACCGGTCAAGCTGTTCGCGCAGGTAACGCGCCCCGCCCTCGAGGTTGGCAAAGGGATCGCTGGGATCGACCCCCAGTTCGCGAGCCGTGCCCGGCATCAGCTGCGCCAGGCCGCGCGCGCCCACCGGCGAGACCGCCGTGGCGCGCCAGCGGCTCTCCTGCCAGACCAGCGCCTCGATCAGCGCCGGGCTCAGGTCGAAGCGCGCCGACAATTCGGCGACCTTGGCCTGATACGCGGCGGGAACCTGTCCGGCCTGGACCCGCGGGTCGGCGACCGCGACGTCGGGTACGAAAATCTCGGCGGGGACTTCGGACAGGGCCACCGGCTGCTGCCCGGTCGACGGGGCGACCGCCATCGCGGGGCTTGCGCCGGCTACCCAGCGCGCTCCGTCAGCGTCGATCTCCATGACATCCGCCCTCGCCGGGAAGGCGGTCAGCGCTGCGCAGGACAATCCCAATGCAAACGCCAAGCGTGCGAGAATCATTGCACCCTCCGTCCGGCTCCGTTGGCCATACTACATGACAAGCGAGTGACAGAAAGTCGAATATCCGCGCAAACCTTTGTCAGAGCATCCGCAAGCCAACGAACAAGCCCACGAAAAAGGGTCCGCGTCCCGGGCGGGAACGCGGACCCCCTGCATGCCGACTGCCCGTATGCTTATGCTGAAACCCTGCCGTCAGCCGCGGATGCGCGGATCAGCGCAGGGACAGCGCATAGTAGCGGGCGAATTCGCCCTTTTCGAGCATGGCGATCGCGCGCCTCGCGAGGCGGCGCGAATCGACCCAGTCGCCCGCCGCCGTCTCCAGTTCGACGCTTTCGCGTGCCGCGGCAGCCGCCTCGAAGTCGGCGCGCGCCTCGTCGTAGCGGCCAAGCCTTGCCAGCGCGATGCCGCGATTGATCAGCCGCGCCGGGTCGTCAGCGGCCAGCACCTCGCAATTCTCGATCGCATCGAGCGCCGCACGGTCGCGTCCGGCGGCCAGATCGGCAAGACCGACATCGGCAGTGGTGCCGACCGACGGGACGGCGTTGACCGGCGCCTGCACCATGAAGGCCAGCGCCAAAGTGAGTCCAAGTGCCATTTCAAGTCTCCTCGTGTGTTCTTGCGTGCGTTCTTCGCCCAGCCTTTCTGCGCGCGCATCGGGCAAACTGCAACAAAACTGCAATATTGTCACAAAATTGCAATCTCAGTGCTCCGCTGGCACGCCCTCGGGCATGCTCGGGCATGCGGCGATATTCTGTTGAAACTGCAACATAACGGTCATGAATCGACACAAACTGTCACGAACGGGCCTTAGCGGGCGAGTCGCGATCACCGAATTCGCGCCTTTCAGTTCACCTGGTTTTTGAGGGGACCATTACCCGTGACCAATTTTCATCGTTCGCTCGTTCTCGGTTGCAGCGCGCTGGCTCTTGCCAGCTGCGGTGCCGACGAAATCATCTCGCCCGGTTCGGGCGGTGTCGATGTCGTAATCAACAATCCCGCGCCGTCACCGACGCCGACCCCGACGCCGACCTCGTCGCTGGTCACCCCGGCGGGTTCCTGCCCGACCATCGCCGACCCCTCGGGTCTCACGGATGACGGCACCATCACCGGCCCGACCGGCACCTGGCGCGTCTGCACCCTGCCGAGCCGGATCATGGTTTCGACCACCCTGCCCAGGATCGCCGGTCTGCTCTACCGCCTCAACGGCCGGGTCGACGTCGGCTGTGATGGCGGCTTCACCGTCCCGACCGCCGCGGCGCCCCACGCCTCGACCACGGTCGGCTGCCCCACGCTGACCGCCGACACCAATGTCATGCTGACGATCGAGCCCGGCTCCATCCTCTACGGCGGCACCGGCCAGTCGTGGATGGCGGTCAACCGCGGCAACCGGATCAACGCGACCGGCACCCCCGCTCGCCCGATCGTCTTCACCAGCGTAGACAACGTCGCCGGTTTCAACACCGACAATTCGATCGGCCAGTGGGGCGGCGTCGTGCTGCTCGGCCGCGCCCAGATCACCGACTGCGACTTCGGCTCGGTTGCCTCGCGGACCTGCGAACGCGAAACCGAAGGCGCGGTCAATCCGGCGCGCTTCGGCGGTAACGACGATGCCTATAACGCGGGCACGATGAACTATGTGCAGATCCGCTATTCGGGCTTCGTGCTGAGCAACAACCGCGAGCTGCAGGCGCTGACGACCGAAGGTATCGGTTCGGGCACCAATCTGGCCTATATCCAGTCGCACAACAGCTCCGACGACTCGGTCGAATTCTTCGGCGGCAACTTCAACCTGCAATATTTTATCGCGACCGGCGCCGACGACGACAGCCTCGACGTCGATACGGGTGCGCGCGTCAACATGCAGTACGCGCTGCTGATCCAGCGTCCGGGCCAGGGGGACGCGCTGTTCGAAATCGATTCGAACGGCCGTGAAACCGACACGCCGCGCACCAGGCTGCGGGTTTCGAACTTCCTCGCCCTCCAGCCGCAGACCAGTTCGAACAGCGAAGCCAACGACCGGGCATCGGCGCTGTTCCGCGGCAATGCCGACGTCACGCTGTATAACGGTGCGATCATCACCCCGAACAACGAATGCATTCGCATCACCTCTAACACCGATGCTGCCAACCGCGCGACGCTGACCGCCCGTTCGGTGGTGCTGCAGTGCGCGGCGACCAGGTATCTCGGCGACGGTTCGGGCACCGCACCCTACACCGCAGCCGAGGTTGCCACTGCCTTCGGTGCGGGCAGCAACAACAATGCCGACAATTTCGTCAACACGCTGACGATGACCTTCATCAACGGCGCCAACGAATCGGGCGTTGTCACCACCGATCCGTCGGTACTCGACACCTTCTTCCAGGCGGCCCCGACGCCGTTCCAGATTGCTGCCGCATGGCCCGGCAACGATACCTGGTTCGTCGGCTGGACCTGCAACAGCTCCTACGCGGACTTCGGTTCGGCTTCGAGCGCCTGCACCTCGCTCCCGGTAATCTGATCCGGTGAACGACGCGCGGAGGCGGTCGTTCGCGGCCGCCTCCGCATCGCTATTCTTTCTCCTAGGGGGTTTTTCCATGTCCACCCAATCGCGGCTGGTCGGCGCGTTGATCGCAACTACGGCGCTGGTCGCCCCGTCCATCGCACTCGCGCAGGACGCCGACCCGGCGGCCGGCGGACCCGAAACCGCCACTGCCGCCCAGGACAGTGCGCCCGATCAGCAGGCCGAGACCGAGGCCGAACAGCCCGAAATATCGCTGCCCGGCGGCGCGATCATCGTCACCGGCCGTCGCCGTGCCGACCCGGTGCGCAGTTCGGCGCAGGTCGTCTCGGTCCTGTCGAGCGCCGACATCGCGCGAACCGGCGAAGGCAATATTGCCGGCTCGCTCTCGCGCGTGACCGGCCTCAGCGTCGTCGGCGCGGGCTATGTCTATGTCCGCGGCCTCGGCGATCGCTATTCGCTGGCGCTGCTCAACGGCTCCCCCCTGCCGAGCCCCGAACCGCTCAGGCGCGTGGTCCCGCTCGACCTGTTTCCGACCGGCGTGATCGCCTCGTCGCTGGTGCAGAAGAGCTATTCGGCCAATTTCCCCGGCGAATTCGGCGGCGGCGTGATCAACCTCACGACCAAGGCCACGCCCGACGATCCGTTCCTGTCGGTCGGCGTTTCCGTTTCCGGCGACAGCTACACCACCTTCAACTCGGGCATCACCTATTACGGCAGCAGCACCGACTGGCTCGGCTTCGACAGCGGCGCGCGCGATCCTTCGCCCGAGCTTCAGGCCTATTTCGACAGCGGCCAGCTGATCGGCAGCGATCCGGTCGATTCGACCGCCATCGCCGCGACGCTGATCACCGGCAACAATTCGCTGATCCAGCAGCAGTCGAGCATACCGGCCAATTTCTCCGCCTCGCTGTCGGCCGGCAAGACCTTCGCGCTCGGCGAAGCCGACCTCGGCGTGATCTTCGCGGCCGGCTATTCGAACAAATATCTGACGCGCGACACGCGCCAGCAGACCTCGTCGAGCTTCGACCTGACCGCGATCGAATCCGATTTCGAGCGGCGCACGACCGACCAGCGGGTGGTGATCAACAGCCTGTTCGGTCTCGGCCTCGAATTCGGCAACAACCGCATCCGCTGGACCAATGTCTACATTCACGATGCGCTGAAGCAGGCCCGCTTCAGCGCGGGTACGCGTCCGGCGCAGAACGCCACCAATTCCTACCTGCAGACCTCGGCCGGTTTCTTCGAACGCCAGCTGTTCGACACGCAGCTGGTCGGCGAATTTGCGCTGGGTGCCGATTTCTCACTCGACCTGCGCGGCGGTTATGCCAATTCGCAGCGCAAGGCTCCCTCGCAGACCGATTTCGAATATGTCCGCACCAACTCGCCCTCCGATCCCTTCGGCCAGCTGTTCGTCAACCGGCTCAACGGCAACTCGGGCACCGCGCTGATCACGTTCCAGGACCTCGACGAAGATCTGTGGTCGGGCGGCGCGGACCTGACGTGGCGCGGCCTGGATCCGCTGGCGATCACCATCGGCGGCGCCTATACCGACCAGTCGCGCACCAGCACCCGCCGTCAGCTGCTGTTCCGCGCACCGAGCGAGTTTCTCGGCAACCCGGACCTGATCAGCGCCATCGGCACGCTGCGTCCCGATTACCTGCTGTCGCCCGGTGTCGTGACCGATGTGGGCATCACCCTGGTCGAGAACGACCCCGGCGTGCCGGCCTTCGCGGCCTCGCTCGAGACCAAGGCGGGTTACGTCAAGGCGGTGTGGGAGATCGTCGATACGCTGAGCCTCGATGTCGGCGTGCGTTACGAAGACGCCACGCAAACGGTCACCCCGATCGCGGTGTTCAACAATTTCCTGGGCACCGGTTCGACAAATCTCTCCAACGACTACTGGCTGCCCGCCGCCACGCTGACCTGGGAAATCCTGCCCGAACTGCAGTTCCGCCTGTCGGGATCGAAGACCATCGCCCGCCCGCAGTTCCGCGAGCTGATCAACCAGCCCTATTACGATCCGGATTCGAACCGTTCGTACCTGGGCAACCCGCTGCTCACCGACAGCGAACTGTACAATGGCGAAGCACGCCTCGAATATTATCTGAGCAACGAGGAACGGGTGTCGGTTGCCGGCTTCTACAAGCGGATCGACAACCCGATCGAATCCTTCGTCTTCGGCCTCGACCTGACGACCAGTTACGCCAACGCACCGGAAGCCGATCTCTATGGCGCCGAATTCGAGGTTCAGAAATACTTCGGCCTCTACGACTGGGGCGGGTTCTTCGACAGCCGGCGCTTCGTGGTGATCGGCAACTACACCTACACCAATTCGAAGATCAAGGTCGGCCCCGGCGATACCACCGCCGTGTTCGGCGCGGCGTCGAGCATCGCCAGCGACTATTTCCGCGACGGTGCGCCATTGACCGGCCAGTCGGACCACCTGGCGAATGTCCAGCTGGGCCTGGAGGATGAAGACCGCCTGTCGCAGCAGACGATCCTGATCTCCTATGCCAGCACCCGCGCGGTCAGCCGCGGGCTCAACGGCACACCGCCGCAGCCCGACGTGATCGAGAAGCCGGGCCTGGAGGTCGATTTCGTCGCACGCGAAGGCTTCAAGCTGTTCGGCAGGGAATTCGAAGTGAAGGCGGAGGTGCGCAACATCTTCGGCACCGACCACGAGGAGTTCCAGCGGTTTGGCGACAACTTCATCGACGTGAACACCTACACCCGCGGCACCAGCTTCTCGCTGGGCGTTACCGCGACGTTCTAGAGTGCCGGCTTTGATTGCATCAAAGTCGTCACTCTAGGTCCTTGTTTTACCGTGATTTCCTGGTCGCCAGATGATTCCATCCGGCTCGAAATCACTCTAGAGTGCCGGCTTTGGTTGCATCAAGGCCGGCACTCTAGGTTCTTGTTTTACCGTGATTTCCTGGTCGCCAGATGATTCCATCCGGCTCGAAATCACTCTGGATGCCCAAAGGCCACCAAGCCTCAGGCCGCTTTTTCCCGGGAAGGGCCGTCCGCAAGGGCGGCCCTTCTTGCATCGAGGTGCGGGGGCGCGCGAACGGCAGCTTGTCCGGGTGATTGTCCGGCAGGATCAGTGCGAATCGTAGACGTAGCCCAGCGACCGCACCGTGCGCACGCGGTCGCCCGCGCCCTTGGCGCGCAGTGCGCGGCGCAAACGGCCGATCCATACGTCCACCGTGCGTTCGTCGATCGGGGGTTCCTGCTTGCCCAGCGCCTCGATCAGTTCGGCGCGGGTCAGCACGCGGTCGGGGTTCTGCGCGAAGAAGCGCAGCAGGCGGAATTCGTTGGGGCGCAGCGTCAGCGGCTCGCCCGCCCAGCGGGCCTGAAGGGCGGCGGCGTCGATCAGCAGGTCTCCCAACCGCAACTGCTCGGTGACGCGGGCCTGCCCCCCGCCGGCCTGGAGCGCCATCACGCGATCGAGCACGGCGGTCCGGTCGACGGGGCCGATCATGTAGTCGTCCGCCCCGGCGCGCAGCGCGCGGCGCTTGTCCTCAGCATCGTCCTCTTCGAGCACGATGGTGACATGCGCTTCGGCGGTTCGCGGATCCGCGCGCAGGCGACGGCACATTTCGAGCCCCGAGAGGTCATCCATCACCCAGTCGACGAAGGCGCAGACCGGACCTTCGACCAGACGCCTCGGGCCTTCCGGATAAAGACGACCGAAGGCGTAGCGGATATCGCCATGCACGAAGTCGGAGATCTCTTCGCCCAGCCTGGCGGTAAGGAAGATGTTGATGGCCTGCACGCGTCGTTCGTCCCATCTTGTCGGGCGTGCGATGGCGTAGTGATGTGACTCGTTTGTGACCCCGATGCGCGGATTGTAACACTTCGCGCCGAAAGGCCGATTTTGTCAGCCTGCGGACACGCTTAGCGACCAGTCGCGCGCCACCGGCGTGGCGATGCCGACCGGGCTCTTGGGCATATAGGGTTCCTCCAGCCGCGCCACTTCGGCATCGGTCAGCGCCAGGTCGATCGCGGCCACGGCGGCGGCGATATGGCCGGGCTTGGTCGCCCCGATGATCGGTGCGGTGATGCCCCTGGCGAAGTGCCAGGCGAGGCCGACCGTCGCGCGCGCCACCCCGCGTTCCGCCGCGATCGCGCCCACCGCATCGACCACCGCGCGATCCGCCGCCTCCTGCTGGCGGTAGAGCAGCCTGGCGACCCCGTCGGTCTCGCTGCGAACGGTGGTCTCGTCCCAGCCGCGCGCCAGCCTGCCGCGCGCCAGCGGGCTCCACGGGATCACGCCCACGCCCTGGTCGGCGCAGAGCGGCAGCATCTCGCGCTCTTCCTCGCGATAGAGCAGGTTGAGGTGGTTCTGCATCGCAATGAACCGGGTCCAGCCATTCGTCCGCGCCACTTCCTGCGCCTTGGCGAACTGCCAGGCCCACATCGACGATGCGCCGATGTAGCGCGCCTTGCCCGCCTTCACGATGTCGTGCAGCGCCTCCATCGTCTCCTCGATCGGCGTCTCCGCGTCCCAGCGGTGGATCTGGTAGAGATCGACATAGTCCATGCCCAGCCGGGCGAGGCTGTCGTCGATGGCCTGCATCAGGCTCTTGCGCGACAGCCCGCCGGTGTTGGGGGCCTGCCGCCAGGGAAAATAGGCCTTGGTCGCGACCACGATCTCGTCACGCCTGGCGAATTCGGGAAGCAGCCGGCCGATGACCTCCTCGGAACTGCCCTGCGAATACATGTTCGCCGTGTCGAAGAAGTTGATCCCCGCCTCCAGCGCCTCGCGGATGAAGGGGCGGCTGCCCTCCTCGCCCAGCACCCAGTCGCCGTGCCAGCCGCGCGTGGTATCGCCATAGCTCATGCAGCCCAGGCACAGGCGCGAGACCTTGAGGCCCGAACGGCCGAGATTGACGTATTCCATCGTATGGTTCCTTCAGGATGGCACCATGCCGCCCCGGATGATCGGATGTTCGATGCCCAGCAGCCCGGTGATGCGGGTTTTCACGACCCCCTCACTCCCAGGTTGCTTTTCGAGACCGGTATCGGTGCACGACCTGCGAGTCCAGCGCTTCGCGAAGCTGGCACGCCACGTCGTGGCCGAACCGGGCCGCCGATGGGGACATCGCCGGAAAAGACATTGCCATCACTCGTGAATTCGTATTCGAACTGGATTCGATCCGGATCGTGCCGCAGGCTACGCAGGAGAGATGTATCGGCCGCATTGGCAGGCCGGACAGGGAGGAAAACAAAAATGGCAATTGCACCCGGGGTCGCGACCAGCACCGATCCGAATCCGATCGAGGAAACCGGCACGCCGATCGATGCGCCCGGCCTCAATTATTTCGTCTTCGCGCTGTTCTTCATCTTCGGCGGCATCACCTCATTGAACGACGTGATCATCCCCAAGCTGAAGGAATTGTTCACGCTGAGCTTCTTCGAAGCCAGCCTGGTGCAGTTCTGCTTCTTCATCGCCTATGCGGTCATCGGCATTCCCGGCGCGCGCCTGGTCAAGAAGCTGGGCTATATGCGCGGCGCGGTGGCGGGTCTGCTGACGATGATGGTCGGTTGCCTGCTGTTCATTCCCGCCAGCCAGACCGCGCTGTTCGGCGTGTTCCTGTTCGCCTATTTCATCCTCGCGACGGGTGTGGTGCTGGTGCAGATCGTCGCCAACCCGCTGATCAGCCTGCTCGGCCCGGCCAGGACCACGCACAGCCGCCTGACCTTCGCGCAGGCGTTCAATTCGCTGGGGACGACGGTGTTCCCCTATGTCGGATCGATCCTGATCCTCGGCAGCCTCGCCACGGTAACCGCCGCCGAACTGTCCGGGACCGAACTCGATGCCTATCGCACCGCCGAGACTCAGGCGATCGTCAACGGCTATCTCGGCCTCGCCGCGGCGCTCGCCATCGTCGCCGCGATCGTGTGGGCTTTTCGCAATCGCCTGAAGGGGGAAAAGCACGAAGATACCAGCCTTGCCGAAGGTGTCGCGCTGCTCAAGCGGCCGCGCTTCGGCTATGGCGCCGCCTGTATCTTCCTCTATGTCGGCGCGGAAGTTTCCATCGGCAGCTTCATCGTCAGCTATCTGATGCAGGCCGAGGTCCTGAACCTTGGCGAACAGGACGCCGGCAAGCTGATCTCGCTCTACTGGGGCGGCGCGCTGGTCGGTCGGTTCATCGGTTCGGGCCTGCTGCGGATGGTCAGCCCGGGCCTGTTGCTGGCGACGGTTGCCACGGGCGCGATCACGTTGATCGCCATCTCTGCCAACACCAGCGGCACTGTGGCGGGCTATTCGCTGCTCGCGGTGGGTCTGATGAATTCGATCATGTTCCCGACGATCTTCTCGCTCGCGTGCGAGAAGCTCGGCCCGCGCGCCGCCGATGGTTCGGGCATCATCAACGTCGCCATCGCCGGCGGTGCGGTGATCCCGGCGATCTATGGCGCGCTGGCCGACCAGGTCGGCCTGGCGACCGCGCTGGCATTGCCCGCCCTCTGCTACGCGATCATCGCCGGCTTCGGGGTCTTTGCGCGCAAGCCCGCCTGATCCTTCGCGGTTACACGAATTCGGGGTTCGCATGGCGGCTTCGGTCTGCCATGCGGACCCCGAAATTCTTGACCGACAGGGACTATCGATGACCGACGCCGAACTCGCCGCCCATCTCGCCCATGTTGCGGGCCGCATCCTGATCGAGGTGCGGGCAAGCGGGATGTTCGAGGGCAAGGGCCTGGGCACGGCGGGCGACCAGACCGCCAACCAGTTTCTCGTTCACGCGCTGCGCCAGCAACGGCCCGACGACGGCCTGTTGTCCGAAGAGGAAAGGGACAATGCACAGCGCCTGTCGAAGAGCCGCGTGTGGATCGTCGATCCGGTCGACGGAACGCGCGAATATGGTGAGGAGCGCACCGACTGGGCGGTTCATGTCGCGCTGTGCATCGACGGCCGGCCCGCAGTCGGCGCGGTTGCCCTGCCCGGGCTCGACCTCGTGCTGCGCAGCGATGCGCCCATCGCCATTCCTCCGGCAGCGGCCAGGCCGCGCATGGTCGTCAGCCGCACGCGCCCGGCCAGGGAAGCGGTCGCGGTGGCCGAGGCCATTGGCGCCGAACTGATCGGCATGGGATCGGCCGGCGCCAAGGCGATGGCGGTGGTGCGCGGCGAAGCCGAAATCTATCTGCACACCGGCGGCCAGTACGAATGGGACAGCGCCGCGCCGGTCGCGGTCGCGCAGGCCCACGGGCTCCACGCCAGCCGCGTCGACGGCAGCCCGCTGACCTACAACCAGGCCGACACCTACATGCCCGATCTGCTCATCTGCCGCCCCGGATGGGCCGCGCGTGTCCTTGCCGAAGTGGCGAAGCTGGAAGGCTGAGGCCGGGCGCAATCGAGCCCTTCCCTAGCGTATTTCTGTCCCTCCAAAATTTACGGTATGGGAGTCGCCGCAAAGAGGAGAGGACATAGCGCCATGGCGACCCAGCTCGAAGCCGATGCCCCGACGGATGAGGCGGCTTTCCGTTCAGACGTGCAGGCCTTCCTGGCCGATAATTTCCCCGCCGAACTCAAGGATGCCGGCAGTGCGCTGGCCGGCGTCGACGGCCCCACCAGCGAAACCCCGGCCATGACCGCCTGGCGCGAAGCGGTGGGCGCGCGCGGCTGGGGCACCCCGACCTGGCCGAAGCAGTACGGCGGCGGCGGGCTGACCAGGGCGCAGGCGCGCATCGTCGACCAGGAATTCGCCAGGGCCGGGGCCTATAACCCGATCGGCGGAATGGGCGTGATGATGTTCGGCCCGACGCTGCTCGAATACGGCAGCGAAGCGCAGAAGATGGAGCATATTCCCGCGATCTGCCGCGGCGAAGTGCGTTGGTGCCAGGGCTATTCCGAACCCAACGCCGGGTCCGACCTTGCGAACCTGCAGACCTTTGCCGAAGACAGGGGCGACCACTATCTCGTCAACGGCCAGAAGACCTGGACCAGCGGCGGCCAGTGGGCCGACAAGTGTTTCGCCATCGTCCGCACCGACAAGAGCGACAAGCACCGCGGCATCAGCTTCCTGCTGATCGACATGACCTCGCCCGGGGTCGAAGTGCGGCCGATCACCATGATCAGCGGCACCAGCCCGTTCTGCGAAACCTTCTTCACCGATGTGAAGGTGCCCAAGGCCAACCTCGTCGGCGCGGAAGGCCAGGGCTGGACCATCGGCAAGCGCCTGCTGCAGCACGAACGCACCAATATCTCGGGCGGCGGCCGCCTTGCCGGGATGATGGGACAGGGCCTGGGCGAGATGGCCAAGAGCTACTGCGCCACCGATGCCGATGGTGAATTGGCCGACAAGGTCCTGCGCGACCGGATCGCCGATTTCGAGATCCGCTGGGCCAGCTTCCTGCTCACCGCGCGCCGCGCGATGGACGAAAGCAAGGCCACCGGCGGGGTGTCCGAGATCAGTTCGGTGCTCAAGAAACTCGGCACCAGGCTCAGCCAGGAACGCGGCGAACTGCTGATCGAGATCCGCGGCCTGCAGGGCCTGGGCTGGGAAGGCGACGGCTTCAGCGACGGCGAGCTTGAGGCGGTGCGCGGCTGGCTGTTCGGCAAGGCCACCACGATCTACGGCGGTTCGACCGAAATCCAGAACAATATCATCGCCAAGCGCGTGCTTGGCATGCTCGATCATCAATGATCCTGAGGCACCAGCAAGCGAAGGGGCGAGGAACATGGCAGTTCTCAACCAAGAACAGGAAATGCTGCGCGACATGGCGCGCGAATGGGCCGTCAACGAAAGCCCGGTGAGCGAATTCCGCAAGGTCCGCGCCAGCGGCGATCCGCAGGCGTTCGACAGCAGTGCCTATGCCACCATGGCGCAAATGGGCTGGGCCGGGATCATCGTGCCCGAAGCGCATGGCGGTTCCGATTTCGGCTATATGTCGGCGGGCCTGGTGTTCGAGGAACTGGGCAAGACGCTGGCCGCCAGCCCGCTGCTGGCGACCACCATCGCGGCCAGCGCCATCGTGCTGGGCGGCAGCGACGAGCAGAGGGCCAAATGGCTGCCCAGGCTCGCCAGCGGCGAAACCGTGGCCACGCTGGCGGTCGACGAAGGCGCGACGCATGACCCCGCAGCGATCGCAACCAGTGTTTCGGGCGGCAGGATTACCGGCAGGAAGGCCTTCGTCCACGAAGCGCATGGCGCCGACCTGTTCGTCGTCGCAGCGAAGGACGGGCTCTATCTCGTCGGGAGGGGTGACGGGGTCGCGCTGACCACCCGCAGGCTGACCGATCAGCGCAGCCACGCCGATGTCGCCTTCGACGGCGCACCGGCCGACCGGCTGGCGGGCGGTGGCGAGCGCCTGCTCGACGACGTGCTCGATCGCGCGCGCGTGCTGACCGCGGCAGAGATGCTGGGCATGGCGCAGCAGGTGTTCGACGTGACGCTGGCCTATCTCAAGCAGCGCGTGCAGTTCAACCAGGTGCTCGCCAGCTTCCAGGCGCTGCAGCATCGCATGGCCGACCTTTTCGCCGACCTCGCGCAGATGCGCAGCGCAGTCGAGGCGGGGCTCCAGGCAGTCGACAGCGGGGTCAATGTCGCGCGCGCCGCGACCATTGCCAAGGCCGAGGCCAACCGCGTGCTGCACACGATCAGCAACCAGGGCATCCAGCTGCACGGCGGCATCGGCATGACCGACGAATTCGATGTCGGCTTCTACCTCAAACGCGCGCGCGTGCTCGAGGCGAGCTGGGGTTCCGCGGGCTTCCTCAAGGATCGGTACGCAGGCCTGGGAGGCTATTGAACGCGCCGCTCGCCGCATCGGACGAGGGATCAGCGTGACGGCGCGACCATGCCGTCGGACAGCACCGAAAGGTAGGTCCGCACCGCGTCCGCAGGCTTCGCGAACCGCGCCGCCCAATGCCGCGCCTCATAGGCCGAATTGACCGTCGACATCAGCACCTGGCCCGCCACCAGCGGATCGATAGTACGCACCGAACCATCGGCGATCCCGTCGATCAGCATCCCCGCGAAACGTCGCGCCAGCCGGTTCGAGCGGGTGACGACATTGATCTTGCGATCCGCATCGAGCGCCTGCAGTGCGGTGGTGCGCAGCAGCGGCGTGGGATCGAAGAATTGCAGGTCGACCAGTTCGGCCAGCACGCTCGCCAGCCGGGGCCAGTAGTCGCCTGCGAGATCCATCCCGGCAATCTGCACCGCCGACATCCGGTCGTAACTGTGGCGAAAGCAGGCCAGCACCAGATCGTCCTTGGCATCGTGGTGGTGGTAGAAACTGCCCTTGGTGACGTTGATGCTTTCGGCGATCCGGTTGACCGAGGCGCCGCGATAGCCGCGCTGGTTGATCGTCACCGTCGCGGCGCGCAGGAAGGCCTCGTTCTGCCCCGCCTCCTCGACGCCGCGCGTGCGCCATGCGCCTGCCAGCTTCTGAGGCGCGAAACCGCCGCGCCGTGCCGGAATCCCGAACGCCAGGACATCGAACAGGCGGTCCTCGATGCGCGGGAAATCGCGCGCCGAATATTGGAGCGACCAGATCGGCCACCACATCATCGCCTCGAGCAGGATATGCGCGCGCGCGGAAAACAGCGCGCGTTCCTCACTGCTGCGCCATTCGCCGAAGAAGCGGCGGACGATGTCCACCACGCGCAGATAGTGCGCCATCAGCGGGTCCTGCACCTCGGGCTCGAGCGTGCGGATTTCCGACAGCGCGGTGGTCAGCCCGCGCTCTCCCGCCCGCACCCGCGCGCGCAGCGCGACCTGGCCGGCGATGAAGTGCCGCAGCCGCGCCGCCGGATCGCTCTGTGCCAGCGCCTCGCGCGCCATCCGTTCCATCGAGGCCAGCGTTTCCCCGTAGACCGCGACGACCAGCTGTTCCTTGCGCGCGAAGTAATAGGTCACGCTGGTGGCGTTGAGCCCGATCGCCCTGGCCACTTCGGCCAGCGTGGTCGCCTGCACCCCCGATTCGTTGATCAGCACCGAGGCGGCATTGATGATCGCCGCGCGCTTCTCGCCGAATTTGCGGGTGGCGGCGGGGCGGTTCATGCGAAGAACGCCCCAAGGCCCTGTTCGAGAATCTTGCCGGTGGCATTGCATGGCAGCATGTCCGCGACAAAGGCGCGCGGGTCCGGCGCGGTCAGCCGATCGCGGCACGCCTCGCGGATCAGGGCCGGCCGGCCTTCGGGCGGCGTCCAGCCGATCGCGCGTGCAGGGTCGTTCATCGATTATCCTTCCTGGCCCCCGCCCGCGCGGTGGCCCCCTCCCCGGTGCTTGGTCTAACCCCCTATTCGATAAGCGCAAGCCGCCTTCGAAGGTGAGGTATGAGGGTGGCAAGAACAGGCGAATCCGCTATCCGTGCAAAACCGAAGCATAGGTATGCGCATGAAGGAGAGCGGCATGTTCGATCTGGTGGAGCCGGCGGCGCGGGGATTCGACGCCGGCAGGCTGGCGCGAATCACCCCCTTCCTGTCCGAATCCTATGTCGACAACGGGCGCCTGCCGAATGCGCAGCTGGTGGTGGCGCGCGATGGCGCACCGGTCTGCTATGCCCGGCTGGGCGTGATGGGCGACGACAGGCGGCCGCTGCGCGACGATGCGTTGTTCCGCATCGCCAGCATGACCAAGCCGATCACCTCGGTCGCCTTCATGCAGCTGGTCGAACAGTGCAAGGTGGCGCTGGAAGAGCCGGTCACGCGGGTGTTTCCCGAATTCGCGGACCTGCGCATCTATGCCGGCGGCGGCGGATCGGTTCCCTTCGCGCCGGGCACGCCCGCGCATCCGATGCGCTTCGTCGACCTGCTGACGCACATGTCGGGCCTGACCTATGGGCTGCAGAACCGCAGCAACATCGATGCCGCCTATCGCGAACACAATTTCGATTTCGCGCGCGACCATCTCGACAGCGATGAATTCATCGCGCGGCTCGCCAGGCTCCCGCTCGAATTCGCGCCCGGCCAGGGGTGGAACTATTCGGTGTCGACCGACGTGCTCGGCATCGCGGTCGAACGGATCAGCGGGATGCGGCTGGGCGATTATTTCGAACAGGCCATCTTCGCCCCGCTGGGCATGACCGATACCCGCTTCGGGGTGCGCGAAAGCGATCTCGAGCGGCTGGTCGATGCCTATGCCTATCGTCCCGGCCAGCCGCCGCGCATGATCAGCGCCGGTGCCACCAGCAAGCTGGCGCAGCCGGGCACCTTCGACAGCGGCGGCGGCGGGCTGGTCGGGACGATTGCCGATTATCACCGCTTCACCGCCATGCTGCTGCGCGGCGGCTCGCTCGACGGCGCGCACATCATCAGCCCCAAGACCTTGCAGCTGATGCGCACCAACCACCTGCCGAACAACACCGATCTCACCGAGATGTCGAGCAGCCTGTTTTCAGAAGCCAACAATGCCGGCACCGGCTTCGGCCTGGGCTTTGCCATGGTGATCGACCCGGCGAAGACGCTGATGCCCTCGAGCCGGGGCGAATTCTACTGGGGCGGCGCCTATTCGACCGCCTTCTTCGTCGATCCGGTCGAACGCATCACCATGGTGTTCATGACACAGGTCTATCCCTCGTCGACCTATCCCATCCGGCGCCAGCTCAAGACGCTGATCTATTCCGCCCTGACCGACAGCTACGCCTGAGGAGACGCACATGACCTCGCCCATCCGCACCACCCGCCGCGGCAACATCCTGGTCGTCGTGTCCGACAATCCCCCGGTCAATGCGCTGGGACAGGCCGTGCGCGCGGGCCTCAAGCACGCCATCGAGGAAGCCTTGGCCGACGACGGTATCGAAGCGGTGGTGATCCGCTGCGACGGGCAGACCTTCTTTGCCGGGGCCGACATCACCGAATTCGGCAAGCCGCCGGTCGGGCCGAACCTGCCCGAAACGCTCGACGCGTTGGAGGCGAGCGACAAGCCGGTGGTCGCCGCGGTCCACGGGACGGCGCTGGGCGGCGGGTGCGAAGTGGCGCTGGCCTGCCATTACCGCGTGGCCGTGCCGTCGGCGAAACTCGGCCTGCCCGAAGTCAAGCTCGGCCTGATCCCCGGTGCCGCCGGAACGCAGCGCCTGCCGCGCCTCGTCGGGGCCGAAGCTGCCCTTGCGATGATCGTCGGCGGCGATCCGATCCCCGCGGGCAAGGCACGCGACATCGGCCTCATCGACGCTGTCGTGGATGAAGGCTGCCTCGAGGACCAAGCCATCGCCTTTGCCCGCTCGAAGATCGGCCGGCCGGTGCCGCGCGCATCGCAAGGCAGGGCGAACGAGGACGGCCTGCGCGATCCCGACCTGTTCGACCGGTTTCGCGCCTCGCAGGCGCGCCGGATCCGCGGCTTCGATGCACCCGATGCCGCGATCGAGGCGGTCAGGGCGGCGGGCGAACTGCCCTATGCCGAAGGCGTGAAAAAGGAACGCGCACTGTTCATGACGCTCATGGCCGGCACGCAGAGCGCCGCCATGCGCCATTATTTCTTCGCCGAACGCGCCGCGAACAAGATCGACGACGTGCCGCGCGACACGCCGCCGATACCGATCCGCAAGGTCGGCGTGATCGGCGCAGGTACGATGGGCGGCGGCATCGCCATGAACTTCCTGTCGGCCGGGATTCCCGTGACGATCCTCGAAATGGCCAAGGATGCGCTCGAACGCGGGACCGGCGTGATACGCCAGAACTATGAAAATACCGCCAAGCGGGGCCGCATGACCATGGAGGCGGTCGACAAGGCGATGGGCCTGCTGACGCCGACGCTGACCTACGACGACCTGGCCGACTGCGATCTGGTGATCGAGGCGGTCTATGAGAGCATGGAGGTCAAGCAGCAGGTCTTCGCCAAGCTCGACGGTGTGGTGAAGCAGGGCGCGATTCTTGCCTCGAACACCAGCTATCTCGACATCGACGAAATCGCCAGGGCGACGGCGCGTCCCGGTTACGTGGTGGGCATGCACTTCTTCTCGCCCGCCAATGTGATGAAACTGCTCGAGGTCGTGCGTGGCAAGGCTACGCGCGACGACGTGCTCGCCACGGTGATGAAACTCGCCAGGACGATCGGCAAGATCGCGGTCGTTTCGGGCGTATGCCCCGGCTTCATCGGCAACCGCATGCTGTCGAAGCGGCAGGAACAGGCCAATGCGCTGATCATGGAGGGCGCGAATTACTGGGAGGTCGACGACGTGCTGCTCGACTTCGGCTTCCCCATGGGGCCGTTCCAGATGGGCGACCTTGCCGGGATCGACATCGGCTGGCACCGCGATCCGGGCAAGGTGACCACGATCCGCGAGGCGCTGTGCGCCGCGGGCCGTTTCGGCCAGAAGGCGGGCAAGGGCTTCTATGACTATGACGAAGCGCGCAACCGCACGCCTTCGGACGAGGTCCAGGCGATCATCGCCGATTTCGCAGCCAGGGAGGGCAAGGCGCAGCGCAGGATCGGCAAGGACGAGATTCGCGAACGCCTGCTCTACCCCATGGTCAACGAAGGCGCGAAGATCCTCGAGGAAGGCATGGCCCAGCGCGCGAGCGACATCGATGTGGTATGGATCAACGGCTATGGCTGGCCGCTCCACACCGGCGGGCCGATGTTCTGGGCGGTCACCATCGGGCTCGACACGATCGTCGCGGGCCTCGAAAAACACGGCCTGCCGGTCGGCGGATTCTTGCGCAAGAAAGCCGAATCGGGCGGCAGGTTCGACTGAAAAAACAATAGTGCGGGATTTCCGAAACGCCGGTATGATATCCGTTCGAAATTGACGGCGGTTCACGGCGCCGCCTTGACTTGAGCGACAGGCCGTTCATTGAAGTTCGAAGAGCGGGGAGCGCAGCCCCGAAAAGAGGAGAGAGCCATGCGATATTCCGGACTACGTCACCATTGCGCCCTCGGCGCACTTGCGGGGGTTCTCGCCCTCGCGCCCGTGGCGGCACAGGCGCAAGATGCCAGCGAAACCGATGATACCACTGCCGAAGCCGAGGCCGATGCAGGCAATGTCATCATCGTGCGCGCGCAGGGCCGCGACCAGACGCTGGCCGATGTTCCGATCGCGGTATCGGCGGTTTCGGGCGAACTGCTGCAGAAATCGGGCGTGGCCGACATCCGCGACCTGAACCAGGTCGTGCCGTCGCTGCTCGTGTCCTCGACCGGCAACGAGGCCAACGGATCGGCGCGTATTCGCGGCATCGGTACGGTTGGCGACAACCCGGGCCTCGAAAGTTCGGTCGCGGTATTCGTCGACGGCGTCTATCGCTCGCGCTCGGGCAATGCCCTGTCCGAACTCGGGCCGCTCGATCGCGTGGAAATCCTGCGCGGCCCGCAGGGCACGCTGGGCGGCCGCAATGCTTCGGCGGGTCTGATCAGCGTCTACACCGCGTCGCCGGAATTCGATTTCTCGGCCTATGGCGCGTTCACCTACGGCAATTATGACGCGATCAAGATCGAAGGCGGGATCAACGCCCCGATCGGCGAAACCGTGGCGGCGCGCGTCGACGGCGTTTATTTCAAGCGCGACGGCTTCTACACCGACGTCACCAACGGCACCGACGTCAACAATCGCGATCGTTACCTGGTCCGCGGCCAGCTGCTGTTCGAGCCGACCGAAGACATCAGCTTCCGCCTCGTCGGCGATTATTCGAAGAAGGACGAGGCCTGTTGCGCCGCGACCTTCGTGCAGGTTGATTTCGCACCCGAAGCGCGCGTTTCGCCCGGGTTCGACCTGTTCGCGCGCCCCAATGGCGGGCCGCCGCTGACCAGCACCGGCAACTTGATCATCCCGATCCTGCTGGCGCTGGGCCAGGACCCGCGCGGGTTGAGCCAGTCGACTTTCAATCGCGACATCTACCCGTCCGCCGGCCGCAGCTATCAGGGCAGGACCGAGGATTACGGCATCTCGGGCGAACTCAACTGGGATTTCGGCAATGTCACGCTGACTTCGATCACCGCCTATCGCGAATATTCGAACACGCAGGCATCGGACACCGATTACACCACGGTCGATATCGCCTATCGCGCGCCGGGCCGGGACGCGGGCGCGCGCGAATTCAAGACCTTCACCCAGGAATTCCGCTTCAACGGCACGGCTTTCGACAACCGGCTCGACTGGCTGGTGGGCGCCTATTACGCGAATGAAAAGCTGCAGACCCGCGACAATCTGCGGTTCGGCACGCAGTATGGCACCTTCGCCGACTGCCGCATCGCGCTGGCGATCAGCCCCGCGCTGGCCGACCCGTCGGCGACCAACTGCTTCGGCGCGAATATTGCGGCAATCGACGGCACGCTCACCGGAACCCCGGCCTTCGGCGCCGCTACTCCGCTGATCATCGCCGGGATCAACAACCTGGCGCAGATCCGCGACCGCGGCAGCACCGGCGACATCTATAACCAGACGAGCGAGAACTACGCATTCTTCACCCATGACATCATCCATGTCACCGATACGATCGACCTGACGCTTGGCCTTCGTTACACCAACGAAACCAAGGATTTCGATGCGACCTTCAACAATGACAACGTGTTCTGCCCGCAGAACCGCGCCTTGCTGGGCGGCTTGCTGACGACGCCGCTTGCCGGCCTCGCCGGAGGAATCATCGCGCTGTCGTGCCAGGGCAATTCGACCGTCGAGATCGACGGGGTTTCGGTTTCCGACAGCCGCGACGAGGACGAATTCACCGGGACCGCCATCCTGAGCTGGAAGCCCAGCCCCGACTGGCTGACCTATGCCTCGTATTCGAAGGGTTACAAGGCCGGTGGCTTCAATCTCGACCGGTCGGCGCTGGCCAACCCGCTGACGCTTGACGTCAATGCGCTCGACACCGCCAACCTGCAGTTCGATGCCGAAACGGTGGATGCCTATGAACTCGGCGTGAAATACGCGGGGCGCAAGTGGGGCTTCAGCATTGCCGCGTTCCGCCAGGAGTTCTCGAACTTCCAGCTGAACACGTTCAACGGCTCGGTCTTCCTGGTGCAGACGATCAACGGTTGCGACACCGACCTGACCGGCGCCGACCGCGACGCGAGCGCCGCTACCGGCATCTGCGCCGTCGAAGACGTCGCCCCCGGCGTGGTTGCCGAAGGCTTCGAAGTCGAGACCTCGCTGCGCCCCAGCCGCGATCTTACCGTGAGCATGGGCATCACCTATTCGAACACGAAATATGCCGATAGCCTGGTCGGTCGCGACGATGGCAGCCCGCTCGACCCGGCGCTGCGCCTGCTTCCGGGAGACAATTTGTCGAACGCCCCCGAAGTGGTCGCAACCGCCTCGCTCGGCTGGACTCCGCCGATCGGTAATTCGGGTCTGTCGGGCCTGTTCTTCATCAATGCGCGCGCGACGGATAACTACAACACCGGTTCGGACCTGCTCTTCGGCAAGGAACAGGACAGCTATGTGGTGGTGAACGGGCGCGTCGGCGTGACCGGGCCCGAGGGCAAATGGGCCCTCGAAGTCTGGGCCAACAACCTGTTCAACAAGGACTATACGCAGGTTGCCTTCAACACGCCGGTGGTGGCTCCGCAGCAGACCTTTTCGGCCTTCCTCGCCGAACCGCGAACCTATGGCGTGACGGTGCGCGCGGCCTTCTGACGGCGCGCCACAGACCGACTGCAAGGGTCCGGCGCCAGACGATGCCGGACCCTCAAGTGATTTCGAGCCGGATGGAACCATCCGGCGGCCCGGAAATCACGGTAAAACAGGACTCTAGAATGCCCGCTTCGATGCAATCAGAGCCGGCATTCCAGGGTCGCTTCCGCCCAGCGCCTGCCACAACAGCACGCGCGCGCGGCGGGCGCGGCCCAGCGCCGCTGCCGCGCGCTCGCCGCTGGCATCGGCGGCACGGCGCGCCTCGAGCACGGTGAGGAAATCGGCGAGCCCGGCTTCATAGCGGGTGTTGGCCAGCCGCGCCGCGCGCTGGAGGCTGGCGGCTTCGCCTGCCGCGGCCCGCGCCTCGCTGTCGGCGGCGGCGACCAGCCCATAACCCGTCTCGGCATCGCCCAGCGCGGTGTAGACCGTGCCGCGATAGGCCTCGAAGGCGGCCTTCTTTGCCGCCGCGGCACCCTCGATTTCGGCTCTTATGCGACCGAAGTCGAGCAAGGGTCCGGCAATCGCGCCTGCCAGCGATCCGACCACGGAATCGCCGTCGAACAGGTCGCCGACCCCGAAGGCCAGCAGCCCGATGCCTGCCGACAGGTCGAACACGGGGAAGCGCCGGCGCGCGGTCGCGGCGAGTTCGGCATCCTCGGCAGCCAGCCCTGCCGCGGCTGCAAGCACATCGGGCCGGTTGGCGAGCAGCGCGGACGGCAGCGTCGCGGGCGCGGCGGGAAGGTCGCCCGACGCCTGTCCTTCCTGCGCCAGCGCAGCGCGGATCTGCGGCGCATCCTGTGCGCTCAACGTGACCAGCCGCCCGAGCAGCCGCGCCTTTTCGCTGGCCAGCGCCGCCAGCCGGCTGCGCGATGCCGTGGCCGAACTTTCCGCACGAACCCGGTCGAAACCGGGCGCGATGCCCGCACGTTCGCGCACCCCGGCCAGCCGGGCAAGCTCTTCGGCCGAGGCGAGATCGCCGCGAATTTCCATCTCGCGCGCTTCGAGCGTGCGCCAGTCGATCACGCTCGCGGCAATCTCGGCAAGCAAGGCGATCCGCACCCCGCGCGCGGTGGCATCGGCGGCATCGATCCGCGCGAGCGCCGCGCGCTGCTGCGCCTTCAGCCGACCGAAGATGTCGAGGTCCCAGCGCGCGGTGAGATTGGCGGCATAGGACACGCGTTCGATATCGAAAGCGATTGTTGAGGGAAGGCTGGAGGAAAACTGGTTGGGGTTCGTCCGTATCCCCGTGACCGCGGCGTTGGCGCCGACATCGGGCAGGCGCCCGGCCCCGGCCCGGTCGGCCCCGGCGCGCGCCTGCTCGACCCGCGCGGCAGCCTCTGCCAGCGTCGGCGAAGTGGCCAGCGCCTGCATCGCGAGCGTCGCGAAACCCGCGTCCCCGACCGGCAGCAAGGCGTAAAGCCCCGCATCCTGCGTCGCCCCGGGCGCATAGAGGAAACGTTCGGGCAGCGCCGGGGCCGGGGTCGCGATCTCGGGCGGCGGACCCGCGACGCAGCCCGCCAGCGCCAGGGCACCCGCCGCCAGAAAGGGGGTGCGCGGCGTCACTTGCGCACGTCCCTGGCGGCGACATAGGCGTCGACCTGCTGGCCGACCCGGAACAGGCCATCGGTTTCGGGCAGTTCGTAGATGACCTGGAGCACGCGCACATCGACGCGTTCGGCGGCGCTGTTGGTGAGCGAGCGCTTGGGCACCACCTGCGGCTCGGCCCGGATGAATTTGGCCCGCACCTGCCGTTCGGCGGCACCGCGCGGGCTGACCGTTGCCGGCGCGCCAAGCGCGATCCGCGGGGCCTGTTCCTCGTCGATGTCGACACGGACGTGCAGCGGCCGGGTCTGGCCCATTTCGATGAAGGGCACAGCGCCACCACCCCCCATGGTGCTGACATATTCGCCCCTGCGGATATTCACCGCAAGGATTTCTCCGGCAATCGGCGCGCGAACCGTCAGCCGGTCTATCTCGGTCCGGGCCGATCCGGCGCGCGCCTGCGCCGCCTGCAACCGCGCCTGCGCCAGACGCAGGCGTTCGGCCGCAGCGCTCGCCTCGCCTTCGGCCCGGATGACTTCCGCGCGGCTCACCGCCGCGGGGTCATCGACATTGCGATAGAGCGCCAGCTGGCGCGATGCGGTGGCGCGCGCGCTCTGCGCCTCTGCAATGGCGGCGCGCGCCTCGGCGATCGCGGCATCGGCCTCGCGCAATTGCGCACGCACCGCGCGGTCATCGACGGTGAACAGCACCTGCCCCTGGCGCACCCGGTCGCCGGGCTCGACCATCAGTCCGGTGACGAGCCCGGACAGCGCCGAGCCGATCTGAACCGTCTCGCTCGACGGTTCGACCACCCCCGTCCCCGCGACCCGCGCCGCATCGGCCAGCGCGGCGGGCGCGTGCGGCGGATCGCGTGCGGGATCGGACAGCTCGCGATCGGGCAGCCCGCTGGCGATGAAGAATACGGCCAGCAACAGTCCGACCACTGCGAGCGACGGCAGGATCTGCCGCGAGAAGCTGAGATTTTTCCAGTCGAGCGCCATGTCAGTGTCCTTCGGGCATATGCTTGCCGTCGTGTGTCACGCGACCGTCCTCGAGCACGAGGATGCGGTCGGCGAAGTCGAAGATGCGGTTGTCGTGGGTCACGATGATGCAGGCGCGTTCGGGCGCGACCGCGACATCGCGCAACAGGTCCATCACCCGGCGGCCCGAGGCGGCATCGAGCGCGGCGGTCGGCTCGTCGCACACCACCAGCCGCGGTTCGTGGACCAGCGCGCGGGCGATGGCGACGCGCTGCTGCTGGCCGCCGGAAAGCTGGTTGGGCAGCTTGCCCGCCTGGTCGGCGATGTTGAGCTTGGCCAGCATGGCCACCGCGCGTTCGCGCGCTTCGTGGCGATCCATGCCCTGCGCGATCAGCGGCACGGCGGCATTGCTCGCCGCATCGATCGAGGGGATGAGGTTGTATTGCTGGAAGATGAAGCCGATGTTCTGCAGCCGGAATTCGACCAGCGCCGTGTCGTCGAGCGCATAGATGTCGGTCCCGAACACCTTCACCTCGCCCAATGTCGGCCACAGGATGCCGCACATGATCGAGATCAACGTGGTCTTGCCCGAACCGCTTTCGCCGACCAGGTAGGTCAGCTCGCCCGAGTAGATTTCGAGGTCGATGCCGTGCAGCACGGTCAGGACCTGCTGGCCCGCCTTGAAATCGCGCGTCACCCCGCGCGTGCAGATCGCCGCTGCCGGATTGCATCCGCCGATGGCGCCAGTGTCCATGATCGCGGCCATCAGCGGAACACCGACGCGGGTTCGGTCCTGAGCACGTTGCGCAGCGCCAGCCAGCCGGTAGCGGCGAGGATCGCGATCACCGCGACCAGGCTGGCCAGCGGAATTTGCCAGGGGACATAGAAGCCCTTGAAGGTCGGGTTGCCGGCAAAGGCCCAGATGAACAGGATCGTGCCCATCACGCCCAGGCCATAGCCGATAAGACCCACCAGTCCGGCCTGCACGGCAACCATGCGGCGGATCTTGCGGTTGGTCACGCCGATCGCCTTCAACGCACCGAACTGCTTGATGTTGTCGCGGATGAACAGGCTGAAGGTCAGCCCCACGATCGCCACGCCGACGATGAAACCGAGCGCGACGGTGATCCCGAAGTTGAACGGGATGCCCGTGTTCTCGATGATGAAATCGACCCCGTCGCGGGCGAATTCGTCGCGGGTCCGCGCCTTGAGCCCGGTTTCGCGCTCGATCCGTGCGGCCAGCGCCGCCGCATCGCCGCTGTCATCCGCGCCGACCAGCACGAAGGACAGCCGATTGCGCGTGCCGGGGACGTAATTCAGCGCCTGGCTGTATTTGGTGTAGAGCACCACCGTGCTGGTGAAGCTGGGGATGGCATCGGCCACACCGCGAACCACGGCGCGCTGGTCGTTGAGTTCGAGCCGCTCGCCGATCGGGTCATGGTCGGGAAACATGCGGGTCATGCCGACATCGTCGATGATCACGCTGTCGGGCTGGGCAAGCACATCGGGCGAACCATCCAGCATATGTTTGGGCAGGCCGATCAGCGTGGCATCGTCGACCCCGATCACCGCCACCCCTTCAAGATCGCCATCGCGCGTGCGCACCGATGCGTTGGCGCGCAGATGCGGCACCGCCCAGGCCACGCCGGACACGCCGCGCACCTTGTCGAGCGCGGTCGAGGGCATGGCATAGGCGACCTCGGTGGTGCGGCTGACCGGGTCCATCACCCAGACATCGGCGTTCGAAACATTGTAGACCCCGCTCGCCCCGCGTTCGAGCAGGTTGACGAAAATGGTCAGCTGCTGGGTGATGAGGAGGGTCGAGAAGGCAATGCCGAACACCAGCCCGTAGAACTTCTGGGCATCGCCCGTCAGCATTCGGATGGCGATCCACAGCATGGGGTCCGCTTGCTTTCCTCGCATGATCCGTTCATTAGTGAACGTAGGCGTTCAACTGAACGGAGTCGTTCATTTTGTCAAGCGAAGTCAGGAAGGCAGGCAGGCCGTCGGATGCGGCCAAGCACGCGGCGATCGTCGCGGCCGCGCGCGATGCCTTCTTCGAACACGGTTATGCCGCAACCTCGATCGAGCAGGTGGCCGCCGCCGCCGGCGTGTCGAAGGTCACCGTCTACAACCACTTCGGCGACAAGCGCGCGCTGTTCGCCGCCGCGGTCGAAGAACAATGCGCGATCATGCGCGGGCATTTCTCGATTGTCGAAATCACCGGCGGCACGCTGCGTGACCGGCTGACGATGATCGGCGAGGCGATGGTCGCCTTCCTGTCGCGCGAGGAGATGATTCAGTTCGATCGCCGCATCGCCGCCGAAACCGAACGGGACCCGGAAATCGGCGCGGCCTTCCTTGCTGCGGGCCCGCACAGGATGAAGCGCGCCTTTGCCGGGTTGCTTGCAGCCATGGCCGAGGCCGGCGAGATCGCCATCGACAGACCCGAACTGGCCGCCGAACAATTCGTCAGCATGTGCAAGGGAATGGGCGACCTCGAACGGCGCTACGGGATGCCGTCGGACCCGTCGCGCGACCGCGAGCGGATCGCCGCCGCGGTCGAGCTGTTCTGCCGCGCCTATGCCGTCAAGGGCAGCGGCTAGCCGGTCTGGTCCTGCAACAGCCCGCGCGCGATCACCTGCGCCTGGATCTCCGCCGCGCCTTCGAAGATGTTGAGGATGCGCGCGTCGCACAGCACGCGGCTGATCTCGTATTCGAGCGCATAGCCGTTACCGCCGTGGATCTGCACGGCATTGTCGGCAATGCTCCACGCCACCCGCGCGGCGAGCAGCTTGGCCATGCCAGCCATGATATCGCACCGCTCGCCGCTGTCCTTGTGGCGCGCCGCCGAATAGGTCAGCTCGCGCGCCATCACCAGTTCGGCCAGCATCAGCGCCAGCTTGTCCGACACGCGCGCAAACGCGATCAGCGGCCTGGCGAACTGCTTGCGCTCGCGCGCATAGCGCAATGCCAGGTCATAGGCGTTCCACCCCACGCCGATCGCGCGGGCGGCGGTCTGGATGCGCGCGCCTTCGAATGTGCGCATCAGTTGCTTGAATCCCTGCCCCTCCTTGCCGCCCAGCAAGCCATCGGCCGCAACGCGAAAACCATCGAAGCTGAGCGTGTATTCTCTCATTCCGCGATAACCAAGCACCTCGATTTCGCCCCCTGCAAGGCCCGCATCGGGGAACGGATCGGCATCGGTGCCGCGCATCTTCTGGGCGATCAGCATCGACAACCCGCCATGGCCGGGCGTGTCGGGATCGGTGCGGACCATCACGGTCATGAGGTCCGCCCGCGCGGCGTGGGTAATCCAGTTTTTCGCGCCGTGGATTTCCCAGTCGCCAGCGGCGGTTCGCCTTGCCCGGGTGCGGACCGAGGCGAGGTCGGAGCCGGTATCGGGTTCGGTGAACACGGCAGTGGGCAGGATGCTGCCATCGGCGATCCGGGGCAGCCAGCGCGCCTTTTGTCTGGCGGTCCCGTTGGCGCCGATCAGTTCCCCGGCGATTTCCGCACGCGTGCCAAGCGATCCGGCGCAGATCCAGCCGCGCGAAAGCTCTTCGGATACCAGGCACATGGCCAGCTTGCCCAGCCCCAGGCCACCGTATTCCTCGTCGATGCAGATCGCGAACACGCCCAGTTGGGCCATTTCCCCGACCACCTCGAGCGGGATGAGCTCATCCGCGAGATGCCAGCGATGCGCATGCGGCGCGATCCGCTCTGCCGCAAAGGCGCGGAACTGGCCACGGATCATGTCGAGCGCCCCGTCGTCGAGCGATTCGTCGGGGAGCGCACCCTGCGCGGCGAGCTGCATCAGGCGTGAGCGGCTCTCCGGGGTACTCCCGCCCACCAGGAATAGCTCGGCGGCGGGATTCGCGGCGAGCGCGGCAGCCGATCCGCCAAGAGCCAGTTCATGCGGCCGCACCACTTCGCTCTGGCTCATGACCAGGCCGCCGACCAGCTGGCCGAGATATTCTCCGAAGCCGATCTTGAGCACCAGCGCCTCGATTTCGCCATAGCGCCCGCACTGCATTGCGCGGCGTGCCCAGTCGAGCGTGGCCTCCAGCGCGGTCACGGTCGTCGCAGCCCATGCCAGCGCGTGCACCTTGCGCTGCTCGCGTTCGAGCAAGGCCGCGCTTACCCGCCCGTCAGCGCTCACCAATGCGCGGACCGCATCGCCGAATCGTTCGAGATATGTATGCGCGGCGCCACAGGCCGCCTCTGCCGCGACGATCAGATCCCCGTCGCTATGCATGGTCTTGCGGCTGCCCCCGGACCCAGTCGCCCGATGCTCCGCCGGTCTTCTCCTCGACCCGGATGGCCCCGATCACCATCGCACGATCGATCGCCTTGAGCATGTCAAACAGGGTCAGGCAGGCGACAGATACGGCGGCCAACGCCTCCATCTCGACCCCGGTCGGGCCGGTCGTCACCACCTCGGCCGATACGCGGAAGCCGGGTAACGCCGCGTCTGGCGCGATCGTGACCGCAGCCTTGGCCAGCGGCAGGGGATGACACATCGGGATCAGGTCGGACGTCCGCTTGGCGCCCATCACGCCGGCAAGTTCCGCGGTCGAGACGACCGCACCCTTGGGCGCGCGGCCTTCGAGAACCGCCGCCAGTGTCCCGGCTGCGCAGGTGAGGGTGCCGCTGGCCAGCGCGCGCCGCCTGGTATCGGGCTTGTGCGATACGTCGACCATGCGCGCGCGGCCTTCGTCGTCGATGTGGGTGAGCTTGCTCATGCCCCCTTTGTGCCGCGCTTGGCGGGCCGCGCCAAGCCCTCGCCGACGCCCGGAAACGACAAAAGCCCGCTGTTCCACGAGGGAACGGCGGGCTTTTTGTGGGATGACGGTGGTTGCGAGGGTTGGATTTGAACCAAGCGCGGGCGACGCTCGATCCGGGGGATCGAGCCAAAGCCAAGCCTTCAGGTTATTCGCGCAGCGAACGACCGAATTCCTGAAATGACGGGCTGTACGGTGGTTGCGGGGGTTGGATTTGAACCAACGACCTTCAGGTTATGAGCCTGACGAGCTACCGGGCTGCTCCACCCCGCGGCACCGTTCTGATCGTCGATCCGGCCAGGGCCGGAGACGAAAAAGCCGCCGCTCGGTCCGCACCGGCAGCGGCTTTTGAAACATGTGAATGGGTTTTACCGCGCCCGTCTGCTGTAATGCCTGGCGACGACCTACTCTTCCAGTGCTTGGGCACTAGTACCATCGGCGCTGTCCGGTTTCACGGCCGAGTTCGAGATGGGATCGGGTGGGTCACAGACGCTATAGCCACCAAGCAATAAAGCAGGCGGACGGGTTTAAATCGATGCCCCTTTCGGGCGTATCCGGCTGAAGTTTCCCCCAAATCGCAGACAGCACAGGGCTGTCGTTGATGGTATGGATCCTGCAAGCGCGAAAAGAACTATTAGGACCGGTTAGCTCCACGCATTACTGCGCTTCCACACCCGGCCTATCAACGTCATGGTCTATGACGGTTCGAAGATTGCTTATCTTAAGGGAGGCTTCCCGCTTAGATGCTTTCAGCGGTTATCCCGTCCGTACATAGCTACCCTGCGGCACCCTTGGCAGGATGACAGGTACACCAGAGGTACGTTCACCCCGGTCCTCTCGTACTAGGGGCAACTCCTTTCAACAATCGACGCCCACGGCAGATAGGGACCAAACTGTCTCGCGACGTTCTGAACCCAGCTCACGTACCACTTTAATTGGCGAACAGCCAAACCCTTGGGACCTGCTCCAGCCCCAGGATGTGATGAGCCGA
>JBAZTF010000002.1:0-409091 GCA_041662105.1 Erythrobacter sp. | reverse complement strand
CAGCAAAGAGCATGCAGTCGAATGTAAGCACAACCGCTGCTCGCAGGCGGCGCGTAAAAGCCTGATTTTCCATGGAAAAACTGGAGCGGGCGAAGGGATTCGAACCCTCGACCCCAACCTTGGCAAGGTTGTGCTCTACCCCTGAGCTACGCCCGCTCACTGACGCTCCACGGATCGGGGCGATCCGCCGGGGAGGCGCGCAACTAGCAGTGCACCTTGAAACCCGCAAGCCCAAAAAGCGCATCGTTCGCGCCGGTCTTGCGATGCGTGCGCGGCTCCTTCACATTCGGGGGGAAGGGCCCACATGGGGCACACGAAACTTCCGCGATGAAAGGTGAATTGCAGTGGCCAGCATGGGTTTGAGCATCGACGAACAGAAGGCGGTCGACCGGTTCCGTCAGGACATCGTCGAACCGTCGATGACCAGGCTCGTGATCCTCGATTTCCATGCCGAGTGGTGCGGGCCGTGCAAGGCGCTGGCCCCGGTGCTGGAAAAGGTCGCGGCCGATTATGCCGACAAGGGCGTCGAGCTGCGCAAGATCGACGTCGACAAGGAACAGTTCATCGCCGCGCAGTTCCAGGTCCAGTCGATCCCGACCGTCTATGCCATGTTCCAGGGCCAGCCGGTCGCCGACCTGACCAATGCGCGCAGCGAGAGCCAGCTCAGGCAGGTGCTCGACCAGATCATCGGCCAGCTTCCCGTTCAGGCTGACGACGCAGCCCCGCAGCAGGACGTCAGCCAGTTCGTCGCCATGGGCGAGCAGGTGCTGGGCGAAGGCGATGCCGAGCGTGCGGCGGGCATCTTCGCGCAGGTGGTGGACATGGCGCCCGACAATGCCGCGGCGCATGCGGGCCTGGTCCGCGCGCTGGCGCAGGCGGGCCGTGCCGAGGACGCGCAGGCCGCGCTCGCCGTGGCTGAGGCCAATCCCGCACTGGCGGGCGATGCCGCGCTGGCGCAGGTGAAGAGCGCGCTCGAACTGGCGGCGAACAAGGTGGACGAGGGCGAGCTTGCCGCGCTGCGCGACAAGGCAGAAGGCGGCGACATGCAGGCGCGGCTTGCCTATGCCGACGCGGCCTTTGCCGCCGGACAGCGCGATGCGGCGGCGGATGAATTGCTCGCCATGTTCGAGGCGGACCGTGAATGGAACGAGGGCGCGGCCAGGGCCCGGCTGCTGCAGATCTTCGAAGCGGTCGGGCTGGAGAACCCATGGGTCGCGGCCACGCGGCGGCGGCTGTCGCGCCTGATGTTCGGTTAGGCCCTGCGCGTGACCATCCGCCTGCCGATCTTTCCCCTGCCGGGCGCGATCCTGTTCCCGGGGCTGCAACTGCCGCTGCATATCTTCGAGCCGCGCTATCGTGAGCTCGTCGGCAGCGCGCTGGCCAGGGACGGGCTGATCGGGATGATCCAGCCGCAGCAGTCGCGCGAGGGGGCGCCGCTCTACGACATCGGCTGCGTGGGCAAGATCGGCGATGTCGAGGCGATGGAAGACGGGCGCTACAACATCGTGCTCGATGGCGAGGCGCGCTTCCGCGTGATCCGCGAACTGGAGGTGACCACCCCCTTCCGCCAGGTCGAGGCCGAGCTGATCGACGAACCCGAGGACGAGGTCCTGTCCGGCGCGGAACGCGGTAATTTCGAGTTCGAGGCGCGCCGCTTCGCCACGATCCAGGGCTATTCGGTCGATTGGGATTCGGTCGCGCGGCTCGATGACGAGACGCTGATCAACGGGGTCGCCCAGATCGCCCCGTTCGACACCGCTTCGAAGCAGGCGCTGCTCGAAGCGCCCGACCTGTCGCAGCGCTGCGAACTGATGATCCAGCTCATGCATTTCTTCGCGCTGCGCGACGACGACGACGAGATCGTCACGCTGCAGTAACTGTTTTTCGCACCCGCCTGCGCGGGCGCGTCCTCGGCGCTGTTCCTCCGCTTCGCTACGGGCGCCTGCGGGCGGGCGGTCGCCCTTGCCTCGCCTTCGGCTCGGATTGCTCGCACTCTACAACCCGAAGCTGTTCTTCAGACCGTCGATCACATATTGCGCGGCCAGCGCGGCAAGCAGCACGCCGAGCAGGCGGGTGATGACCGCTTCGACCCGGTCGCCGAAGATTGTCATCAGCGGCCCTGCCGCGATCAGCGCGAGCATGGTCAACACCAGCACCGCGGCCAGCGCGGCGAGCACGATCAGCGTGCCTTCGAACCCCCTGGCGGTGCTGGTCAGCAGCATGATCGAGGCGATCGCACCCGGCCCCGCCAGCATCGGCATGGCCATGGGAAAGACCGAGACGTCTTCGACCTCGGGCGTGGCGGCAAGCTTCTCGGCGCGTTCTTCACGCCGCTGCGTGCGTTTCTCGAACACCATTTCGAAGGCGATCCAGAACAGCATCAGCCCGCCCGCGATGCGGAAGCTGTCGAGCTCGATATGCAAGGCGCCGAGCAGGTCTTCGCCGAACAGCGCGAAAACCAGCAGGATCACCGCGGCGATCACCGTCGCGCGGATCGCCATGTTGCGCCGCTGCGCATTGTTCGCACCCTTGGTCAGCCCGGCATAGATCGGCGCGCAGCCCGGCGGGTCGATCACCACGAACAGGGTGATGAAGGCCGAGAGGAACTGCTCCACCATGCCGGTCAGGGCTTCACCAAGACACGAACGGGCGACTGCCAGGCCCTGCCATCCCAATAGGACAGGGTGACCACGCGGCTCTTGTCCGGCAACACGGCGACGCGCCAATCCAGCGTTGCATCACGCGAACGACCGGAAAACGACGCGCTTCCATCCGCGAGCGGAAACAACAAGGGTGACGGGGCGCCTTCGCATGATGCGATCGTGGTTGCGATGAACTCCGGCTCGATCAGCGGCGTGGTGAGCGCATCGCCCTGATCCATTACCCAGCGATACTCGCCCGTTTTCGAATCACGCTGCCACACGGTGGTGAAATAGCCGAAGGTGCCGCCCGGCCGCTGCCAGGCACCGCGCGTCACCGCCAGCGACCCGTCGCAACTCGACCACACCTCGTGCGGTTGCCAGGCCACCGCCTGCGCGGGATCGGCCTGTTTCCTCAGCCACTCCTGCGCGTTCACCGGCTCGGGCACGAACATCACCGCATCCTCGGTCGCGAACTGGCGAAAGGCGGTCCACTGCCCCTTTTCCTGTGCCGCGCGGGCGAAGGCGAGTTCGGCAGCGACGACCTTGCTCGGGTTGGCGACCGGCGTCAGCAGCCGGGCATAACGGTCGCGCGGGTCCGGGCCGCTGGCGCAGGCGGCCAGCGCCAGCGCGAGCAGGATGGCCGCGATCCTCACAACGCGCCCTCGGGCAGCGCAAGCCCTTCGTTGCGATAGGCCGCGACGATGGTGTTGCGCAGCAGCACCGCAATCGTGGTCGCACCGACCCCTCCGGGCACCGGGGTGATCGCGCGAACACGGCCCAGCGCCTCGTCATAGGCGACATCGCCGACGATGCGGCCCTTTTCCTCTCCCGGTTCGGGATCGAGGCGGTTGATCCCGCCATCGAGCACCACCGCCCCCGGCTTGAGCCAGTCGCCCCTGATCAGGAAGGGCACGCCGACCGCCGCCACCACGATATCCGCGCGCCGCACCACATCGGGCAGGTTGCGCGTGCGGCTGTGCGCCATGGTCACGGTGCAGTTCTCCGCCAGCAGCAGCTGCGCCATCGGCTTGCCGAACAGGATCGAGCGGCCGATCACCACCGCGTCCATCCCGCTCAGGTCGCCGAGCATGTCCTTGAGGATCATGATGCAGCCGAGCGGAGTGCAGGACACCAGCGCATCCATTCCCAGCACCAGCCGCCCGGCATTGGCCGGGGTAATGCCGTCGACGTCCTTGTCGGGGTCGATTTCGGCAATCACGGCCTTTTCATCGAGGTGTTTTGGCAGCGGCAGCTGGACGAGAATCCCGTCGACGGTGCGATCGGCATTGAGCCTGCGCACCAGGGCGACAAGATCGTCCTGCGGCGTATCCGCCGCCAGGCGGTACTCGAAGCTCTCCATCCCCGCCGCAACCGTCGCCTTGCCCTTGCTGCGGACGTAGACCTGACTTGCCGGATCTTCGCCAACCAGCACCACGGCAAGGCCCGCCTTGCGCCCGGTGGCTTCGGCGAACCGCGCCGCCTGTTCGCCTACGCGCGCGCGCAATTTGGCGGCGAACGCCTTGCCGTCGATGATCTCGGCCGTCATCTCAATAGGGGCCCAGACCGGCAAGGATGCGGATGAATATCCAGATGCCCATCAGCAGCACCATCGGCGAGAAATCGACCGCGCCGGTATCGGGCATGATCCGCCGGATCGGGTTGAGCAGCGGGGCCAGCAGCCGGTTGATCGCGTCATGAACGCTGTAGAGAAACGGCTGGCGGGGGTCGACGATATTGAACGCGAACAGCAGGCCGATGATGATCCAGACGATCACGATCATGTTGAGCGTCTGCGACAGCATGATCAGGATATCGATGATGGTGTTCATGTGGTCTGCGTTCCCATTGATTGGCCCATTGATTGGCCCGATGCCTGGTTGCGAGGGTTGGTTGCCGAGGTTGGTTCCGGGCAAGTGCCTTACAGGAGCAACACGCCCTTCGCCAGCCCTATCCCGCGCTGACCAGCGTGCCCGCCCCGCGCGCGGTGAAGAATTCGAGCAGCATCGCGTGCGGCACCCGCCCGTCGAGCACCACCGCCGCCTCGCACCCCGCCTCGACCGCCTTCACGCAGGTCTCGAGCTTGGGGATCATCCCGCCGCTGATCGTCCCGTCTTCGCGCAGCCGCGCGATGTCGTCGGGGGTGAGATCGGTGAGCAGCTTGCCCCGCTCGTCGAGCACCCCCGGCACGTCGGTCAGCAGCAGCAGCCGCGCCGCACCCAGCGCCGCCGCCAATGCGCCGGCCATGGTGTCGGCATTGATGTTGTAGGTGTGCCCGTCCTCGCCCACGCCGATCGGCGCGACCACCGGGATCATCCCCGCCGCGGTCGCGGTCTCGAGCACGGTGGTATCCACCTTCGACGGCTCGCCGACGAAACCGAGATCGAGCGCCTTCTCGATATGGCTGTCCGGGTCCTTGTGCGTGCGCGCCAGCTTGGTCGCGGTGACCAGCCCGCCGTCCTTGCCCGAAATGCCGATCGCCTTGCCCCCGGCGCGCGCGATCGAGCCGACGATCGCCTTGTTGATCGCGCCCGACAGGACCATTTCGGCAACCTCGGCAGTCTGCTTGTCGGTGACGCGCAACCCGTCGACGAAGGTGGTCTCGACCCCCAGCTTTTCCAGCATGGCGCCGATCTGCGGCCCGCCGCCATGGACCACCACGGGATTGATGCCGACCGCCTTCAACAGCACCACGTCCTCGGCAAACTCGCGCGCGGCGCGCTCGTCACCCATGGCGTTGCCGCCGTATTTCACCACGAAGCTCTTGCCGGCATAGCGCTGGAAATAGGGCAGCGCCTCGATCAGCGTTTCCGCCTTCGCGTGGATATCGGGGCCGAGTGTACGCTCCTGGACCATAATTCGCTGTCGTCTCCGCTGCCGCTCTGCGCCGAGCGCTTAGCCGTGCGGGTCCCGCGCGTCCACGATGAATGGAGCAACCGTTACAAAGCCTATTCGTCCCTGGCCCACCAGAGTGCTTGCCGGCTTTGATTGCATCAAAGCCGACACTGCTGGATTCTTGTTTTACCGTAATTTCCTGGTCGCCGGATGATCCCATCCGGCTCGAAAGCGCTCTAGGGGCGCGCGGCTTGCTTCTTCGCCGCCGCCTCGGCCTGCTGCGCCGCGCTCTCCTCAGGCGAGGGCACGCTGCAATAGGCCAGCGCCATCACGCTGAGCGCGAACCAGATAGCGCGCCAGCGACTCGCGAAGACCGTGGTGAGCCTGGGCCCGAACATGGCACCCATATTGACGCCGGACGGTTAAGGATCGCTCACCCGGCCAGCGTATCGCCCCCTTGCGCAGAAGAAGGGGGGGACCAGGTCTGAGTCCGGCATTACTAGAGTCTTGGTTTGCCGTGATTTCCGGGCCGCCAGATGATTCCATCTGGCTCGAAATCGCTCTAAGTACGGGCCAGGGCGACGAGGGCGGTGATCTCGTCGAGCAGGGCGAGGCGCTGTTTCTTGAGTGCCTCGGTGCGCTCGTCGCTCGCCGCTTCGGTCTCGGCCTCGATGCGGTGCACCTCGCGGTTGAGCCCGTGATATTCGTCCGCGAGCCGCGCGAAATGCGGGTCCTGCGTCTTGAGCCGGGTCAGCACCTCGCGGTCGCGGGCGAAGATCCTGGTCAGTTCATTGGGCGTGTGCTGCGACATGGGTGGATCCTTTCTCCAGCATCCGGCGACACGATGCGCACTGCACAGCCGCTCGTCGTTGCGCTGGATCAAATGCGGTGCGGGTCCCGTTGCAGCCCGCGTTGCGGATCACAAAGATCACGCCCGGCAGCGGCGCCCGACGCCGCCGTTGAATCGGATCGTCAGCCCCAAGGGATCGCTGTCATAGGCCCTGAATCCAGGCCATTTTTCTCAAATAATCGGTAAATTCAACTGCTTATTGATTCCTGTTGGCGCGAATGCCATTTCTCTTTAACGGGCAGGGCATGATACCGAAACGAAAAGGCATTATCCTCGCAGGTGGTTCCGGGACCCGCCTCTACCCACTCACCCACGGCGTCTCCAAGCAGTTGATGCCGATCTTCGACAAGCCGATGGTCTATTACCCCCTCAGCACGCTTATGCTGGCCGGGATCAAGGATATCCTGATCATCACCACGCCGGAAGATGCCGCGCAGTTCCAGAGGGTGCTGGGTGACGGGTCTGATTTTGGTGTCGCGCTGTCTTATGCTGAGCAGCCGCGGCCCGAAGGCCTGGCGCAGGCGTTCCACATCGCCGCGAACTTCCTGTGCGGCGCCCCGAGCGCACTGATCCTCGGCGACAACATCTTCTACGGGCACGGCCTGCCCGACCTGCTGCAAAACGCCAATGCGCGCGAAACCGGGGCGACAGTCTTTGCCTATCGCGTAAACGATCCCCACGCGTTTGGGGTGGTCGAATTCGATTCGGCGGGCAAGGCCGTCTCGATCGAGGAAAAGCCTGCTGCCCCCAGATCGGATTACGCGGTCACCGGCCTCTATTTCTACGACGAGACAGTGGTGGACCGCGCGCGCGACCTCAAGCCATCGGCCCGCGGCGAGCTTGAGATCACCGATCTCAACCGGCTCTATCTTGATGAAGGGACGATGTCGGTCGAAATCATGGGCCGCGGCTTTGCCTGGCTCGATACCGGCACGCATGCCTCGCTGCTCGACGCGGCCACCTATGTCCGGATTACCGAGGAGCGACAGGGCCTGAAGATCTGCTGCCCCGAGGAAATCGCCTGGCGGCAGGGCTTCATCGATGCCGACCAGCTGCGCGACATTGCCGAGCCGCTGCGCAAATCGGGCTATGGCGAATATCTGTTGAAACTGCTCGACAGCCCGATGCTATCGGCCCCGGTGCAATCGTGAAAGTCATCGAAACCGCCGTTCCCGGCCCGATGATCATTGAACCGCGGGTGTTCGGCGATGCGCGCGGCTTCTTCATGGAAAGCTGGAACGCCGCGGCCTTCCGCGATGCCGGGCTCGATCTGACATTCGTGCAGGACAACCACAGCCGCTCGCAGAAGGGCGTACTGCGCGGGCTGCATTTTCAGAACCCGCAGCCGCAGGGCAAGCTGGTGAGGGTGGCGCGCGGTGCGGTGTTCGACGTTGCGGTCGATCTGCGCAGGTCATCGGCCCATTTCGGCGAATGGGTGGGGGTGGAACTGAGCGCCGCGAACAAGCGCATGCTGTGGGTGCCCGAGGGCTTCGCCCACGGCTTCCTCACGCTCGAAGACGACACGGACTTTCTCTACAAATGCACCGCGCCCTATGCACCGCAGAGCGAAGTCACGCTGGCGTGGAACGATCCGCAGGTCGGGATCGAATGGCCGGTGGCGGAGCTTGATCCGATCATTTCCGAAAAGGACGCGCGCGGACTTTCGCTCGCCAATGTACCGGGGTTCGCATGAAGGTTCTGATTACCGGCGCAAGCGGCCAGCTTGGCGGCGCATTGGCACGGCTGGCCCCTTCCTGGGCCCAGGTCAGCACGATCGATGTCGAGGATTGCGATCTTACCGAAGTGCCTATGCTGCGCGCGCGGCTGAGGGCGGAGGCGCCCGACATCATCCTCAATGCGGCGGCCTACACCGCGGTCGACAAGGCCGAGATCGAGGAAGACCTCGCGCGCGCCATCAATGCCGATGCGGTCGGTGTCATGGTCGAGGCGATGGCCGAGGCCGGCGGCAAGCTGGTGCATGTCTCGACCGATTTCGTGTTCGACGGCACCCTGGCGCGGGCTTATCTGCCCGATGATGCGCGGGCGCCGCTGTCGGCCTATGGGCGGACCAAGGCCGAGGGCGAAGACCGCTTGCGCCCCGAGGATCTGCTGGTGCGCACTGCCTGGGTCTACGAGGCGGGCGGTGCCAATTTCGTGCGCACCATGATCCGCCTGATGCAGGAACGCGAGGAGCTCGGCATCGTCGTCGACCAGATCGGCTCGCCGACCTGGGCCACCGGGCTCGCCCGCACGATCTGGGGGCTGGTCGAGCGACGGGCGACTGGCACGTTCCACCACAGCGATGCGGGCGTTGCCAGCTGGTATGATTTCGCGGTCGCCATTGCCGAGGAAGCCCACGCGCTCGGCCTGCTGGAGCGGGTTGCGACCATCAGGCCGATCACCACCGCCGATTATCCGACCCCGGCGCGGCGTCCGGCGTTTTCCCTGCTCGATTGCCGTGCCACCCGCACCGCTCTGGGCGAGGAGCCGGTCCATTGGCGTACGAACCTGCGCCTGATGCTTGAAGAGGAAGCGAAGCTTGGCTAATCTGCTCGTGACTGGCGGCGCCGGATTTATCGGCGGCAACTTCGTGCACTACTGGACCACGCATCATCCCGATGATCGGGTGATCGTGCTGGATGCGCTGACCTATGCCGGCAACCGTTCGACCATTGCGGGCGCGCCCAATGCCGAACTGGTGGAGGGCGATATCCGCGATACCGCGCTGGTCGAACGGCTGCTGCGCGATCACGCCATCACCGCGCTGGTGCATTTTGCGGCCGAGAGCCATGTCGATCGTTCGATCAGCGGGCCCGATGCCTTCATCGACACCAATATCCTTGGCACCAACAGCCTGCTCAAGGCCGCGCGCGCCGTGTGGCTGGCGGGCGATGGTGTCGAGCACCGCTTCCACCATATCTCGACCGACGAGGTGTTCGGATCATTGGGGGCGGAAGACCCCGCCTTCAGCGAGACGACGCCTTACGCGCCCAATTCGCCCTATTCCGCCTCGAAGGCGGCATCGGACCACCTCGTTCGCGCCTATCATCACACCTTCGGGCTGGAGGTGACGACCAGCAATTGCTCGAACAACTACGGCCCGTACCAGTATCCCGAAAAGCTGATCCCGCTGTTCCTCCTCAACGCGCTGCACGGACGCAATCTGCCGATCTACGGTGACGGGATGAACGTGCGCGACTGGCTCCATGTCGAGGATCACTGCCGCGGGATCGAGGCCTGCCTGCTGCGCGGCCGGCCGGGCGAAACCTACAACATCGGCGGCGGGGCCGAACTGCCCAACATGGTGGTGATCGACACGATCTGCGCCGAGGTCGACCGCGCCTTTGCCGAGATCGACGGGTTGGCGACACGTTACCCCGATGCGCCTGCCGCCAGGGGCGCCAGGACCGAGAGCCTCAAGACCTTCGTTACCGACCGCGCCGGACACGACCGCCGCTATGCGATCGACGAGGCCAAGGCCCGTGCCGAACTGGGCTATACCCCCGCGCGTGGTTTTGACGAGGGCCTGCGCCAGACCCTGCGGTGGTATATCGACAATGAAAGCTGGTGGCGGCCGTTGGCCGTCTCCTGAGCGCGGAAAACCGGGGCAAACGCGGGGCCTGCTTGCCGAAGGGTCAATCAGGCAACAGGAAGCGTCCTTCGAACCGAGCGATCGCATGCTTCACAACCTTGTCGAGCGCCTCGTCGGAGAAGAAGCCCCCGGGGATCAGGCAGTGATCGACAAGCACGCGCCGGAACGCCGCGAACGTGGCCGGATCGGGCGGGATCGGGTCACGCCAGAAACGGTCCAGGCCATGCTGGAACGTCAGGTCCGGCATGTCGTAGATTGCCGTGCCCAGCACCACGACCGGGATCTGCCTGGCGAGCCCGAGCGTTCCGCTGGTGCTGTTGATCGTTATCATTCCCACCGTCCGCGCCGCGACGATCTCGATGTCGCCCCAGGCGAGATAATCGACCCGGTCGCCAACTCCGAAACGCTGCGCAAGATCGCTGGTTTCGAGCTCCCAATCGCGCACCCCGTTGTCGAGCGGGTGCTCTTTCACGACCAGCCTGGCGTCTGGCGGGGCATGCTTTGCAAAGGATTCCAACACGATCTTGAGCGCATCGGCGATTCCGGCAAACGGGGAATGCAACCGGATCTGCGCGTCCGAATCGAGTTGAAGCGGAAAGAGAAAATATGGATCCGAGCGCTCCAGCAGCCGCTCGATCATTTGGGTCGCCGCTTTTCGGCGTTCCTCGCGTCGGTTGAGCTTGCGTGCCCAGCCCATGCCCTCGACCAGCGGATGCCAGGGCCTGTGGGTCTGCCACCCAGGGTAACGCCAGCGCGTAAGAACATCCGCCGCATTGTATACAAGGCCTTCGATCGCCCGGCGCCGGAAGGATGAAGCGACGCGCTTATGTTCCGGCACAGGGGGCAATCCCGCCGCCTGCGAGCGATACCAATCCGGATCGCGCGACAAACTGCTGTGCCCATTGACCCCGCCAACCTCCATGGTGACCCAATCGGGGCGCACATAGCCTTCCTCGAAGACATATGCGGTCAAATTGTTTTCGCGGCATATTTGCAGGGCGGCGGCATGGTAATCCCGGCAATCACCAAACAGCATGACATCGGTGATCTCGTGTGTTTGCAGCAACCCGGCAAAGACTTGCGGCCATTCGGCCAATGTGCCGCGGTAATCGATCCCGTTGGAAAGACGCCAGTAAGCGCGGTCCCCGCCATTGAAGTTGACCTTGAACACCGCATGGCCGGCCTGCCTTAGGCCAAGCCCAAGCCGGCGAAAGAATGGCCCCATGAGCCCCTGAAGCAGCATAACCCGGCGCGGGCCGGCCATGCGGTCATGGTCCGTAGTGGATGCAGGCAAGTGCTTGTCGATGGCTGGAAGGCCGGTGGCCATGGATCGTCCGGGGAGGAGGGGTCATTGCGGGAGGAGCGCCTACTAGGCCTTGGTGACCATTCCTGTCGATCCTTGGATGCCATTTTCTTTTTACATTCTGACATATTTCATCGATAGGCGGGGGCGATCAGGACGCCGCAAATCAATGGAAACGCACGGCATGGCAGCTCGCTGCACACCATCTTGAGTGATGCGGATGCAATTTTTCCCCGCCGCCAGGTTTTTCCCCGCCGCTAGGAAAGCCTGGGGCATCATGGCAATTCGCCATGACTGAGGCTGCCGCGGGCCTTGCGCTGGTGGCGGGACTGGTGTTTTTCGACGCATTCGCGGGTCCTAGGGCAAGTTCCAGCCCCGGCTTGCGCAGCTTTGCGGGCACCGCTGTCCTGCTGGCCGCCGGCACCACCCTGTTCGGAGCCCTGCTGGGTCTGACCGGTGCATGGATCGTATCGGCAATCCTGGTCGTGATGCTCGCAGCTGCATTGACGCTGGTCTCCAACATCAAACGCTCCGTGCTGGGCGAACCCCTGGTGTTCTCCGATTTCGCTCTGGTCGGAGCCGTATTCCAGCACCCGCAATTCTACATTTCCGCGCTCAAGCGGTGGCAGATGGCGCTCCTGGCTGTCGGCTTGGTGGTCCTGTTCGCCCTGGTGGCTGGTTTTTCAACCGCAAGCCTGGCGGCCCGTGCCGCCGGACTGTCACTATCCGCCGCCGGGGGCGCGATACTGGCGGTCTTGCTCCGCCTCGATCTTTGGAAAGCACTGGAATTTGAACCGGATCCAGATCGCGACGTCCTGCGGCATGGCCTGGTCGCGACGACGCTCGCCTACTGGAGCAGATGGCGTCGGCAGCCCGACCCGGACCGGTGCGAACATCCGGCAATTGCGGGAAGAAGCAACCAGCTGGTCGTCATCATCCAATGCGAATCCTTCACCGACCCGGCGGATCTGTTCGACGACCCGTCCCTTGCCCTGCCCGGCCTTGAGGCAGCGCGATCAATGTCGTTGCAGTCGGGCCGCCTCAATGTCTCGGGTTTCGGCGCCTACACCATGCGCACCGAGTATGGTGTTCTCTTCGGGCGAGGCGAGGACCAGCTCGGCATGCGCAGGTTCGATCCCTTTCTGACCGCGCGGGGGGAGGCAAGCTGGGCCTTGTCGAACCGGCTGGGTCACGCCGACTGGACCAGCATATTTGTTCATCCGCACGATCTGCGCTTTTACGGGCGTCACAAGTTGATGCCACAAGCCGGGTTCAACCGGCTGGTGGGCGAAGATGCCTTCGCTCCGCCCGTTTCCGAAGAAGGACGCTACGTTACCGACCAGGCAGTATGCGACAAGATCTTCGAGATTGCGGACAATGCGAATGGCGCAACCATGATCTACGCGGTCACAATCGAAAATCACGGCCCATGGCCTCCCGATAAGCCCGATAAGGAGGAGGGCCAGCTCCGCAATGGCACAGCCTATCTGCGGTTGCTCCGGCGCAGCGACGCCATGCTCTCACGCCTGCTTGATCGGCTCCCCGCTCTCGGGCGCCCGGTGACGCTCTGCTTCTTTGGTGACCACCGGCCGAGCATCCCGATGGTCAGCGAGCCCGGCCAAGCCAGCCACACGCCCTACGTGATCGCAAGCTTCGGACCCGATGGCGTCCCCCTCAAGTCATCCGGGGAAGACGAAGAGCTCACTCCGGCGCAGTTGCACCATTCCATCCTTGCTGCGATCGATTCATGGGAGGGTGAGGGAAAGCAATAGCCTGTCACGCAACGCACGCGGCATCAGGCAGCCGATCCAGCGCAGCGCGGCAAACGGCCAGGGCGTGATCAGTTCCGCCTTTCCCCTCGCTATTGCCAGGATCATCCGCTCCGCCACCACGCCGACCGGAATCTCCGCAGGGCGTCCGCGGGCGCCCTTGCCCGCGGCGCCAGATGCAAAGAAACCGGGCGAAACGAGAGTGACGGTCACCCCGTGGCCTTTCACGGCAAGCCGCAGAGCGTCGGCAAATCGCGAAAGCCCGGCCTTGCTACCGCAATAAGCCGCTGCGAACGGAAGCGAATGCGAAGCTGCCGCCGTTCCGACAAGGGCGATCCGGCCCCGCTTTCGTTGCGCCATACGGCCGGCGATTTCCGCTGCGAGCGCCGAAGGTGCGACATAATTGGCAATACCAAGACGAGCCACCTGCAAAGCGTCTTCGACGATCCGCCCCGGCGCGCGGGTATCTCCCTGACCCGCTACCAGCAAGACCACATCAAACGGATCCGTATCGTCTTCTTCGGCCATCGCCGCGATCGCCGCAGAAAGGTCGGCAAGGTCCAGCGATCGTGTCGCGATCCTTGCCCCGGCTTCGCGACACTTCTTCGCAATGCCATTCAGCCGTTCCTGGTTTCGCCCCCATAGCGACAAGCGCGTGCCGGGCTGCGCGAGTTGGCGGGCCAACTCGCTTCCCAGATTCCCGGATGCCCCGCAAATCAGGATCCGCATGCCCGCGAAGGAACCAAGGCCTTCCCGAGTTGTTGGGGCTGGATGAAGGTTGGCCATGTTTGATCCCCATAATCCCTCCGACCGCCCGGACGGGGGCATCGTTTTAGGGCAGTTCGACAAATTGTTTCGGAACAGCGCCGACAAGTTTACAGAAGGTTACCGTTTCGTGGCAGAACATCTCAGCTTCAAGGGCGTACAACGCAAGTCCCTTGACAGACCATGGCGACACGGCTTGGTGCCGTCTATGGCTGCCCCTCCATCTTCACCCCATTCGCGCATCAGACTCTTTCGCAGCGCCTCGCTTGAACGCCTGACGGTGGTTTCGGCGCCTGCGTTCATTGCGCTCTGGGCTATCCTGCTTCCGGCAATTGCCGTTGCCGGCGCATCATACCCTGCCACGCCCTGGATTCCGGTCTTCATTGTCGCGGGCCTGATTGCATGGACGGCCACTGAATACATGCTGCACCGCTTCGTTTTCCACTTCGAGCCGGATTCGCAGCGGCTGCAGCGCGTGATCTTCATCATCCACGGCAATCATCATGCCGACCCCAAAGACCCGCTTCGAAACCTCATGCCTCCGATCATCAGCCTCCCGGTGGGGGGGGTGATCTGGGTCTTGTCCTTCCGGGTTTTCGGACCGGTCGGAACTTGGTTCTTTCTGGGCTTCATGACAGGCTATGTGGGCTATGACCTGGTACACTACGCCTGCCATCAATGGCCCATGAGGGGGCGTCTGGCGCGGGCACTCAAGACGCATCACATGCATCACCACCACCATCGTGCACGGGGAAATTACGCGATCACAGGGATGGTCTGGGACCGGATCCTTTCCACGCGGATATCATCCGTGAAGGAGCAGGCCTAGGCCGCTCTCGTCATGCAGGATTCCAACAAGACACGACATTGTTCTGACCAGCGGCAGGCCGGGCTCGAACGACGACGCCTCGGCGCTACCATAGCCCCACTCGACCAGAGCCACCGGCAGAGCCACCGGAAGGCCTGCTGCCCTTGCAGTAAGGACGTCGACCAGCGAATCCCCGCAATAAAGGGTATCGTCCGCTGTCCCGCCAAGCGCGAGAAGCGCGGCATCGGGCGCGGGTTTTCCGGGACGCACCGGATCGCTGCCGACAATGGCGGCAAAGCGGTGGTCGACCTTGAGGTCGCACAAAATCTTTTCGCACAAATATTGCGGCTTGTTCGAACAGATCGCCAGAGCGCGCCGGGAACGGCGGATCGCGGCGAGACCATCCACGATCCCGGGGAAGGCCAGGTTGCCGGGAACTTCGATCCGGCGATAGCGGGCCCGGAACTCTTCAAGGTCGGCGGCGGGATCTTGCGAATGAATGCCCATGACGGCCGCGATCATCGCTTCATCGCCCACCGCATCCATTTCACGGTCAGCCACATCGGCAACGCCGCGATCCGCCAGCATCTGATCGATAATGAGTCCTGTAAGGCGCGCACTGTCGATAAGCGTCCCGTCAAGATCGAAAATGATGTTTTGGATCGCCATCAGCAATTCATTCGCCTTTTATCCCGATCTCCGGCGCCCTGTTTAGTCTGACAAGTGATGGAGGCAAAGTTGCAGCTGCTCTCGTCCAAAGCCCCCATCAGGGCTGTCGAGCCGGTGTCCATTCGGCGGCTCGCGGAAGACCATATTGCCATTGGCAAGAACGTAATCGCAATGGAGGCCCAGGCCCTCCAATTGCTCGGCGAGTTCGTCGGCAGCGGCTTTGCCGAGGCCATCGAGATGATCCTTGCCTGCCGCCAGCGCGTGATCGTATCCGGGATCGGCAAGTCGGGCCATATTGCACGCAAGATCGCCGCGACTCTGGCCGCTACGGGCACGCCCGCCCTGTTCGTCCATGCCGCCGAGGCGGCGCATGGCGATGTCGGCATGGTAAGCCCCGGCGACCTGCTCATCGTGTTTTCCAATAGCGGCGCCACGGTCGAGATTCAGCCACTATGCATCTATGCCAAGAGCATCGGCTGTTCGCTGATTGGCATTTCCCGCAACCCCAATTCGCTGCTGATGCGGACCGCGGATATAGGCTTGCGCTTGCCCAAGGTAGAAGAGGCATGCACTTCGAGCCTTGCGCCCACGACCTCCTCGACGATGATGCTGGCGCTCGGGGATGCACTCGCGGTGGCCGCGATGCGCGCGCGCGGCCTGTCGGGACAGGATATCAGAGCGCTCCATCCCGGCGGCGAGATCGGTTTGCATCTGCGTAGCGTCGAAGACGTCATGCACCAGGGCAGCCGGCTCCCGTTGGTTCGTCTGACAGCGCAAATGCCCGACGTGCTGGTCACCATGACCGAGAAGCGTCTCGGCATCGCCGGTGTTGTAGACGAAGCGGGCCAGTTGGTGGGGATCATCACCGATGGGGACCTGCGGCGCCACGCCGACAAGCTGCTCTATGGAACCGCCGCCGATGTCATGACGCCATCGCCGCGCACGATTGCGCGAACCGCGCTGGTACAGGAAGCACTCGAGGCCATGAACACGCATCGCATCACCGTGCTGTTCGTGATCGACGAGCACCAACCGAAGATACCGCTCGGTGCAGTCCAGATCTATGACATTGCGGCCGCTCCGGTAACGCTTGGCGCGCCCTGACAGCGATGGGGGCCGCGATCATCATTCCCGCGCGGTACGCGTCGAGCCGCTTCCCGGGCAAGCCTCTTGCCCTGCTGAAGGGCCGCGACGGAACCATGCGTCCCGCGCTGAGCTACACCTGGCAGGCAGGACTTGCCGCCGCCCGAAGGCTTGGTCCCGAAACGCTGTGCATCATAGCGACCGATGATGCGAGGATCGCAGACTTTGCCCGCTGCGAGGGGATGGAGGTCGCCCTGACGCCCGGCTCCTGCAGCAATGGAACCGAACGTTGTGCGGCTACGCTCGGGTCGATCGCGGGCGCTGTCGATCTTGTTGTCAACCTGCAGGGCGATGCCCCCCTCACACCCGCATCGATGGTCGCTGCGGTGGCGGCGCGGCTGTTGAGCGAGCCGTCACTGGCAATGGCGACGGCGGCAATCCCGGCTGGCCCGGATGTACTTGCCCACCTTCAAGCCGATGCCGCGGCCGGACGGGTGGGAGGAACCACGGTGGTGTGTGACCGCCGGGATCGGGCACTCTATTTCTCGAAGTCGCTCATCCCCCATGCACCGCAGGGCGCTGCACCGCTGGCAGGCATGCTGCTGCATCTCGGCCTCTACGCCTACAGGCCCGAGGCGCTTCACGCCTATGCCGCGCTTGGTCCGGCTCCGCTTGAACTGCAGGAGGGGCTCGAACAGTTGCGCTTCCTTGAGGCAGGGCTGCCGGTCGGTGTCGCAATCTGTGATCCGCCCGCATGGGAAATGATCGAACTCAACAACCCCACCGATGTCCCGCTGATCGAAGCCGAACTGGCCTGCCGCGCAGAACGGGAGCTCATGTGATGCTGCCCCCGTTCAAGCGCGCGGCGGGCGCGCCGCCTTTTCTCATTGCCGGCCCCTGTGTCATCGAGAGCGAAGCGCTTTGTCTTGCCGTCGCCGAACGCCTCAAGGCGATCAGCGAGGAGCTTGGCATCCCGGTGATCTTCAAGGCCAGTTTCGACAAGGCCAACCGGACCTCGGTCGACGGCTTTCGCGGACATGGCCTCGACGAAGGGCTGCGCGTGCTGGAAAAAGTGCGCCGCGAGGTTGCGCTTGCGGTCCTGACCGACGTCCACCTGCCCGATCAGGTCGCCGCGGTTGCCGAAGTGGCGGACGTGCTGCAGACGCCCGCCTTCCTTGCGCGCCAAACCGATCTCATAATGCGGGTCGCGGCCAGCGGCCGGCCGGTGAACATCAAGAAGGCGCAGTTCATGGCGCCCGGCGACATGGCACCCGTTCTCGGCAAGGCGCAGGCTGCCGCGCACGAGGCAGGCATAGCCCAGCCGGAAATTATGCTGTGCGAGCGCGGTTCGAGCTTTGGCTACAACAACCTCGTCGTCGATATGCGCGGTATCGTGATCATGCAGAACATGGGCGTTCCGGTGGTATTCGATGCGACACACAGCGTGCAACTGCCCGGCGGGGGCGGAGACCGCTCGCTTGGCCAGCGCCAGTTTGTCGAACCCCTCGCCCGCGCGGCGATGGCGATCGGGGTCGACGGGCTGTTCATGGAAACCCACCCCGATCCGGACTCTGCCCTGTCCGATGGACCCAACATGGTGCCGCTGGCCGATCTTCCCCGGCTCCTGCGCCAGATCGTCGCCATCGCCGCCCTGTCCTGAAATGGCTGCAAGGCCGATCCTTTCCATTCCGCCGTTTCCAGGAGCGCGCCTGCCGCAATTTGCCGCGCCGGACACGGATCGAGCGGATGACACCAACGAACCGGACGCGCTGCTGGATGCGCTTGCACGCCACCGGGTGGGCGGATGCTACTGGGGAAGCCAGCCGGTTCTGCCCGAAGCCGGTTACGTGCTCGACGGCACGGCCAAACCACAGGCGGGCGCTCTCGCCTGGCGCCATGGAGACGATCCATGGCATCTGCTCGAACAGGCGTCTCGAGTGCGCCTGCCGCGAGGGGATGCGCGCGCTGTGCTCGCATTCGCCGCAGGTCGGCCACTGGTCTTTGAAGCTGGCGATGGAAGCGAACAGGAAGCAAGTGATGCCGAAGCCGCCCGGGGCGTGGCCAGGCATCTTTCCGGCTGGCGGTGGACCAGCCCCTTCGATGGCCGCAGGATAACCCCGCGCGAGGCCATCGAGCTCTGCAGCCACTGGCGTCAGCTGATCGATGCCAACCGGGCGATTCAGTCGGTCATGGGGATCGCCTATTGGAAGAAACCGACCGTTTCGCCTCTGCTGTGGGCAGGGGGGCCTGTCCCCTATAATCGCCGACTGGACAAAATCACCCGGGGCATGACCGTGGCTGTTTGGCGTTCGCGTCTGTCAGCGGCGCAAAGGCGGGAAATCGTGGCGACCGATCCGGCAGTGGCGGAGATCGAAGACGGCTTCATTCGCTCCGCTGGTCTTGGCGCAGACTGCGTGCCCCCCCTGTCGATCATCGTCGACCGGCGCGGCGTGCACTTCGACCCATCCGCCCCAAGCGAGATCGAACAGCTTCTGCAGGAAGGCGAATTCTCTGCCGATATCCGCGCTCGTGCCCGCGTTCTTCGCGATGCGATAGTTGGAAGCGGCCTGTCCAAATACGAAAAAAATGCAGGCGCAGTGCTTGAACGCCCTGGCGGCACACGATGCCATATCCTGGTACCTGGCCAGGTCGAGGACGACCGGGCCGTGACCAGCGGCGGGGCGCTGCCTTCCAACCTCGAATTGCTGCGGAGGGCGCGCGCCGAGGCGGGCGCTGCCGCCCATATTATCTACAAGCCCCATCCCGATGTGCTCGCTGGCCATCGCCGGGGCCAGGTCGCGTCAAGCGAGCTCGAGGGTCTGGCCGATCAGGTTGAAACCGCCGCGCCGATCAGCGCGCTTATCGCCATGGTCGACGAATTGCACGTCAACAGCTCGCTCGCCGGTTTCGAGGCCCTTTTGCGCGGCAAGGCGGTAACGGTCCACGGTGTGCCGTTCTATGCCGGCTGGGGGCTCACGACCGATCGCGGTCCCATCCCGGCGCGGCGCACAGCCCGGCGCACGCTTGACGAACTGGTCGCGGCGGCTTTGCTGCTTTATCCCCGCTATCTCGATCCCGTAACCGGCCTGCCGTGTCCCGCCGAAGTGCTCGCCGAGCGCCTCGCGGCAGGTCCGCCCGCGCTTGCTGCGGCAGCGCGCACCGTGGTTGCGGTGCGCCGGACTGCTGGACGGATCAGCCGGGTGCTTGGAGTGATTTCGCGCCGGATGGAATCATCTGGCGGATCGGAAGTCACGGAAAACAAGAGATAAACATGAATCGTTACGGTTCGACCAGAATTGGGACGACTCCAGATCGTGATATGCGGCCCACTCGCGATCGGTTTGCCGGACCATACCCGTCTTTTTTCTGGCATTGGCCTGTTCCCAGTTGCATAGGGCGCCAATGAATTTCCTCAGCAATCTGTCCGCTGCAGCAAGGCGCCATCCGTGGTTTCTGGTTGGTGTCGTCCTGCCGGTCCTGTTCAGCGCGATCTATTTTTTTGCGATTGCATCCAACCAGTATGTTTCTGAATCGCGCTTCGTGATCAAGACACCCAACCAGCGCGGCGCGCAGGTTTCCTCTTTCGCCAATCTGATCCAGACAACCGGCCTTTCGGCGGGGCAAGAGCAGTCCAACCAGGTCATCGACTTCATTCGTTCGCGCTCGGCCTTGACAGTGCTGGCCAAAGATCTTTCCGTCGGGGAAATTTACGGTGGCGCGGACATCGACGTCTTCTCGCGCTTCCCGCTTCCTTGGCAGCAAAATGCGTTTGAGGACCTGTTCGATTATTACCGCAGCAAGGTCGAAGTCAGCCGTGACACGGACACCGGGCTGGTGGTCCTGCGCGCGATAGCCTTCGACCCTGCCGAAGCTGCCGCGATCAACGAGAGGCTGCTTCGGCAAAGCGAGCAGCTGGTCAACCAACTCAACGAGAACGCGCGCACCAATGCGATCGAGGAGGCCGAAAGCCGGGTCGTCGAGGCCGAGATGCGCGTGGCCGCCGCCCGCAAGGCCATTGCCGACTATCGCAACCGCGCCTCTGTCGTCGACCCTTTGCAGGAAGCCACGGGCGTGGCCGAGATCGCAAATCGGCTCATCACCGAGCGCGCGGCGCTCGAGGCGCAGTTATCGACACTGCAAAGGGTGACGCCCGGCCACCCTTCGATCCCGACGCTGCGCGAACAGATCGCATCGCTCACGCGCGAGATCGAACGCCAGACCGCCCGGGTTGTCGGCGGCGGCAATACCATCAGCGGCAAGCTCCCGTCATACGATGCCCTGGTGCTCGAGCAGGAGCTGTCATCCGAGCTGCTGGTGCTTGCCCAGACGACGCTCGAGGGTGCGCGGACCGAAGCGCTCAAGCAGCAATTCTACCTTGAGCGGGTCGTCGATCCGAACGTTCCCGACCTGCCCGAATATCCCAAGGCGTTGCGGATTGTCCTGACGATCCTTGGTTTTGCGCTATGCCTCTATTTCATCGTCTGGATGTTCGTGGTCGGCATACTGGAACACGCACCGGAGGATTGAGCCGTGGCTTCGCTCCGCAAAGGCTGGGATATCCAGACCCGCGTCATCGGCGCGCTGATGCTGCGCGAGCTGACCACGCGTTTCGGGCGCGAGAATATCGGCTTCCTGTGGATCATGGCCGAACCGCTGTTGTTTGCGGTGCTGGTCGGGCTGTTGTGGCGCGTGCTAAAAGGCCCCGAGGAATATGGCGTCTCCATCATCGCCTTTGTGGTGACCGGATATATCCCGCTGGTACTGTTCCGCACATCTGTTGCTCGCGCAATCAGCAGCTTCACCGCCAACGGTAGTCTGATGTATCATCGCCAGATCAAGATACTCGATATCATCCTGGTACGCTTCATGATCGAATTGATCGGCCACATGATGGCCTATCTGTTCATTGCACTGGCGCTGGGGGCCTTCGGCCTGTTCCCATGGCCCTATGATATCGGCTTCCTGATGCTCGGCTGGGCCTATTATGCCCTGTTCACCCTATCGGTCGCGCTCGTCGTCGCCCCTCTCAGTGAGATGAGCGAAGTTATTGAAAAGGTCATGCCGGTCACGATCTACATCATGATCCCGTTCTCCGGCGCCTTCTATCTGGTCAGCACCCTCTATGGCGATGCAGCCACCGCAGTGCTCTATTCCCCCCCGGTGCACGGCATGGAAATGATGCGCTATGGCGTGTTTGGCCCGTCGATCGATCCGCAGTATGATTTCCTCTATCCGCTGAAATTCATATTGCCCTGCATGGCCGTGGGCCTTCTGCTGTGCCGCAGGGTTCGGCGGCGGCTGGTGGTGGAATGATCGTCTGCCAGGATATCTGCAAAAGCTACCCCGCGGGCCACGGCCGGCGCGAGGTGTTGAAGGGCATCAACCTGACCATCGCCAAGGGGGAACGTGTGGCGCTGCTCGGTCGCAACGGCGCCGGCAAATCCACGCTGATCAAGCAGATCGGCGGGGTGGAGATGCCTGACAGCGGCCGCATCATCCGCCACATGACCAACAGCTGGCCGATCGGCTTCAACGGCGGGTTCCAGGGCAGCCTGACGGGTTATGACAATGCCCGCTTCATCGCGCGCATCTATGGCCGTTCCTACGCAGAAATGCGCGGATTCGTGGAGGATTTCACCGAACTGGGCGGATCATTGAAGATGCCGGTGAAGACCTATTCCTCCGGCATGCGCGCCCGCCTGGCCTTTGCCCTGTCACTGGCGATCGAATTCGATTGCTACCTGATCGACGAGGTCATTCTGGTCGGCGACCAGAATTTTCAACGTAAATGCCACGCCGAACTTTTCGAAAAGCGCGCCGATCGCGCCATGATTATCGCCAGCCATGATATGGGAACAATCCAGCAGGTGTGTAACCGGGCCATTGTGATCCGTAACGGTGAAGCCGAGCAATTCGACGAAGTTGCGCGTGCTGTGGCGTGCTACAATGAACTTTAGCCGAACGGCTATAGGACTCACGCACAAACGCCGGGCCTGCCGCTACAGTCACCAAATCTGTGCAACGCGGGGCTTGGCCGCAAGCCCAAAGTCTGAGGCATAGAGGGTAAGGTTCGGATTGTAGGCCGGATCGTGAGCAACAAAATCGCCCCAAGTCTTCAGCAGATAGGCACACTCCCGCTCAAAGCGCGCCTGCTTCAACGGGCACTCTTTTTCATGTCCGCGTGTCGCAGACTCGTGATGATAAAGCTGGGCAAATGGTGTATAAATGTTTCGCAACCCGATCTTACGCAGCTTTAAACAAAAATCGACATCATTAAATGCTACACTAAGATCAACTTCGTTGAACCCGCCAACGGCAAGGAAATGCTCTTTTTTTACAGCAAGGCAAGCCGCGGTGACGGCAGAAAATTCGTTAGCAAGGCCTAGGCGACCAAAATAACCGGGGTTTGTCCCTGAGCACTTGACATGAACATGACCTGCAGAACCGGCCAATCCTAAGACGACGCCAGCATGCTGGACCGTGTTGTCTGGGTAAAGCAGCTTTGCACCTACTGCCCCAACGCCTGATTGGATGGCGTGACCAACCATTGTTTCCAGCCAATCCGGACTGATCACTTCGGTGTCGTTGTTGAGCAGAACCAGCACTTCACCTGCACAATGCTGCACAGCGTTGTTGTTAAGCGCACTATAATTAAATGGCCTGTCGTCTCGAATAACGGAAATCATCGATTTCGCCGCCAGCGCTTTGAAGTACGTGAGCGCAGCAGGATCGTCTGAGCCATTATCGATCAACAAAATTTCGTAATTACTGTACGTTGTCTTCAAAACTAGGCTGTCAATGCATTGCTTGACCAGATCCTTGGCATTGCGCGTCGGAATGATGATCGAAACTAGTGGCTTTTGATCGAGATGGTACCATGTCCGATAGCCATAACCAATCAGTTCAGATGTTGCCTTGACCCCCAAGCGACGGAAATGTTCGTTCAAGGCCCTTTCTCCGGCTACCATAGCGTAGGGTTTCTCATCAGCGGAAAGCGCCGTGCTGCCTTCAACAATACGCCAGTGGTAAAGCACGCGCGGGACATGATGGACTTGTTCCGGGCGCAGCACCTCAATGCAACGCAAGGCAAGGTCATAATCCTGTGAGCCGTTGAACTCGCTGCGGAAACCACCGACCTGATCAAGCAGCGAGCGATTATAAATGCCAAAGTGTGAAATCATATTCTGGGAGCGAAAAAGCTCTAGATTGAAATCCGATTTGAAATACGCACCTTCGCGTTGACCCGCTTGGTTGATCTTATCTTCATCCGAATAAAGCAGCTTCACATCAGGATTGTGTACGATGGCATGCGCTATGCAGTACAGGGCGTGTGGCGGCAACAGATCATCGTGATCCATCAATGCATACCATTCGCCTGTGGCGATGGAGAGTGCACTGTTGGACGCTTCGGAAATGTGTCCATTCCTTTCGCGATAGATGATCTTTATCCGTATATCCTTGGACGCATATTCATCCAGTATTTGGCGAACATGGGGTGACGGTGAACAATCATCCGCAATGCACAATTCCCAATGGGGATAAGCCTGGGCGATAACACTCTCGATTGCCTCCCTGAGAAGTTTCTCAGGCGTATTATAAACTGGCATGATAACAGAGAAACTCGGTTTCTTAGTCCAGCCGAGAGCAACCCTTTTCATTGCCGTAACGTCGACTGATGTGATGTTGTCATGACGAGCGAGCCATCGACCATACTCGGTATCTGGCAAGAGAGGCGCAGAGGTGGCCGAATTCGCCGGTTTTCGCCCCAGCCTTCGCCCGATCCACAGATAATGACGCGCCGGCTCGATGCCGCTTTTGGCAACATCGGGATACTCGGTCAGATACCATTGCTCATCGAATTCACCGCTAGCCTGAAAGGCAGCAACATCTGCATCGGAAAGGCCCGAAAGAAGCGTATGACCAGACAAATTGTCCATCCCGTGTGCGTGACGATTTAAGCTATGCGCTACCGTCGCCAGCGCTTCCAGGCAAGGTTCATGACAGTTGGTCGAGGGGTAAAATGCCCGTTTTGCCGCCATTCTGGCGCGAGGCGGGGCAGTGCGGCTCTTGCCGAGGCCATGGCATGGGCATATCGGGCCGCCGGACCTGCCCCGCCGGCGCGCACTGCGCGCCCGATCAGTTCGGCAATCCCGCCAAAAAGCGATCGACCTTCTTGAAGTGACCCGGCCAGTCCGGGGCGCGGAATTCCTCGATTCTGGCGATCTGTCGTGATCGGCGTTGGCTATCGGGACTGCAATAGTCGCCGATCGCATCCCGCCATGCCTGCTGATCGCCCGGGGGCAGCAGGTCCGCAATGCCCTGGCCGATCTCCCGGAAGACCGGGAGGTCGCTGGCGATAACCGGAACCTTGCAGGCAAGCGCCTCGATCAACGGGAAACCGAATCCCTCCGCCAAGCTGGGGAAAAGCAGCGCCTTCGCCCCTGCAAGCAATCGGGCGATCGCGGCATCGTCGAGCGCCATCCCCGCTTCACCTTCCACTTTACCCCAACATCCTGCTCGTGGCTCAACGCGGTCGAGGGCTTCTTCGCCAAGCTGACCAAGCGCCGCCTGGCGCGAGGCGTCTTCCGCTCGGTCGTCGACCTCCAAAGCGCCATCAACCGCTTCCTCGCCGAGCATAATCACAAGCCCAGGCCCTTCACCTGGACCGCCGATCCCAACAAGATTATCGCAGCTGTCAAAAGAGGGCATCAAGCGTTAAATTCCATCCACTAGAGCGCGAGCGTCTTCACCAAGTCGTAGAGGTAGTCGCGCCCGGCATAGACCGCGCGGATCTGGATGCGTTCGTTGAGCCCGTGGGCGCCGTTGCCGTCAGGGTCGCCCCAGGCGCCCGGCACGCCGTAGGTCGGGATCCCTGCCCCGCCGGTGTAGACCCCGTCGGTGGCACCGGTCGACATCGCCGGCAGCACCGGGACGCCGGGGAAGTGCTTCGCGGCGAGCCTTTCCACCGGGCCGAGTAATCTGGGATCGAGCGGCGGATTCACCGCAAGCGGCTTGTCGGTCCGGGCAAGGGTGATCGCGATACCGTCGTCTCCGACCACCCGGGCAAGCGCGTCCTTGATTTCGGCGGGCGCATGGCCGGGAAAGATGCGGCAGTTGACGTTGGCTTCGACCCGCTGCGGCAGCGCATTGGGCGCGTGGCCGCCATCGATCAGCGTCGCGACACAGGTGGTGCGCAACAGCGAATGGAGCATCTTGTCCCGGTTGACGATGGCCATCGCGCCCGCATCGTCGATATTGGCGACCAGCGCCGCCATCGCCTTGCCCGTTTCATCGGGGCGCATCGCCGAAGCCTTGGCGAAGAAGGCGCGGGTGGTATCGTTGAACTCGGCCGGGAATTCATAGGCGCCGATCTTCGAAAGCGCGGCCGACATGCGATAGATCGCATTGTCGCGCACCGGCTGCGAGCTGTGTCCGCCCGGATTGGTCGCCACCAGCCTGTAGTCCTGATAGACCTTTTCGCCCACCTGGATCGTCTGGACGAGCAGATTGCCCTTGCCGTCCGAGCGGCCACCGCCGCCTTCGTTGAGCGCGAATTCGGCATCGATCAGCTCGCGCATATGCGTCGAAAGATATTGCGCACCGTTGAAGGCGGTGTCGGTTTCCTCGCCGCAGGTCAGCGCGATCTTGACCGTGCGCTTGGGGTGATAGCCGTCCTGCGCGAAGCGGAGGATCGTATCGGCCCACACGGCCGACATGAACTTGTCGTCGACCGTCCCGCGGGCGTAGTAGTAACCGTCCTCCTCGATCAGCTTGAACGGTTCGCGCACCCAGTCCTCGCGCTTGGCCTCGACCACGTCGATATGGCCGAGCAGCAGCATCGGCTTGAGCAGCTTCGACTTGCCCGGCCACACGACGACGATGCCGCCCTCCTTCGGGTGCTCGGGGACCGAGAACAGCGTGATGTCGGACCTGGGCACGCCCGCCGCCTCGAGCCGCGCGGCAAGCTGTGCCGAAGCCTGCGTGCACGAGCCGTTGCTGGCCGTGGTGTCGGTTTCGACCAGTTCCTTGTAGAGCTCGAAGAACTGCTGCTGGTCGGGCCGCAGCGCCCCCATCGGCGTGATCGCCATCTGTGCCCCTGCGGGAACGGCAAGCGCGAGCGCGGCGGTCGAAGCCAGGATACGTCCAATCATCTGCCATCCTTCCATCATCGGATTCTCAGCACGCGATCACGTTGACCGCGAGTCCTCCCTGGCTGGTTTCCTTGTATTTCGAAGACATGTCGAGTCCGGTCTGGCGCATGGTCTCGATCACCTGGTCGAGGCTGACGCAGGTTTCCGCCCCGGTCCGGTGAAGCGCCAGCCGCGCGGCGTTGACCGCCTTGACCGCGCCGATGGCGTTGCGCTCGATACACGGCACCTGCACCAGCCCGCCCACCGGATCGCAGGTCAGGCCGAGGTTGTGTTCCATCCCGATTTCGGCCGCGCAGGCGACCTGTGCCGGGGTCGCGCCCCATAAGGCGGCAAGCCCGCCCGCCGCCATCGAGCAGGCGACGCCGACCTCGCCCTGGCAGCCCATTTCCGCGCCCGAAATGCTCGCCCGCTGCTTGTAGAGCAGGCCGATGGCGCCGGCGGTGAGCAGGAAGGTGCGGCGGCTTGCGCGGCACGGCTGTTCCTCACCGTCGACGCCGTAGAAACGGATCACCGCAGGGATGATCCCCGCCGCACCGTTGGTCGGCGCGGTGACCACGCGACCGCCCGCCGCATTCTCCTCGTTCACCGCCATGGCATAGCAATTGAGCCAGTCGAACAACTGCTCGCGCTCGTTCGATTGCGGGTTGGCGCTGAGCTTCTCCCACAAATCGGGGGCGCGGCGGCTGACCTTGAGCCCGCCGGGCAGGACACCGCGCTGCGTCAGGCCGCGATCGATGCAGCCGTCCATCGCATCGGCAACCGCGTCGAGACCCGCCAGCGTCGCATCGCGCACCCGCATCGCATCCTCGTTGGCGAGCACCAGTTCGGCGATCGACAGGCCTGCCCGCGCGCATTGTTCGAGCAATTCCGCTGCGCTGCCGAAATCGTGCGGAACAGGCTTGCCGGTCGCGATGCGATCCGCCTTGGGCGGGCGCCTGAGCTGCGCCTCGGACGCGACGAAACCGCCGCCGGTGGAATAATAGGTGCGCCGGAGCAGAACCTCGCCCGCGGCGCCGAAGGCGGTCAGCCTCATGCCATTGGGATGCAGCGCGGGAATGATGTGGCCGGCAAGCGCGATGTCGCCGGCGATGTCGAAGGCAATCTCGCGCCGCCCGCCGAGCGCCAGCCGCCGCTCCGCGCGGACCTGTGCGAGCGCCGCCGCCGCCGCGTCGGGGCTGGTGCTGTCGGGAACGAACCCGGCCAGCCCCAGCACGCTTGCATCGACGGTCCCGTGCCCCACGCCGGTCAGCGCCAGCGATCCCTGCAACTCGACCGTGACGCGTGCCACGCCCGCGATCTTTCCGGTGCGTTCCAATGCGCGCACGAACATCGCCCCGATCCGCATCGGCCCGACCGTGTGCGAAGAGGAGGGACCGATCCCGATCCGGAAGATATCGAGCACCGAAAGCATGGCGGGCGGAATGCGCCTCTCTCCACGCGAAATCAACCGGTTGCAGGTGCAGCGGCCCCTGCTCTTCCCTGTGGGCAAAACCAGCCCCGAATCTTTGGTTTTCCGCCCTCCAGTGCCTATATCATCGGCATGACAGAAAACCCTTCCGATACCCCTGAAATCAAGCGCCAGAACGGCGAATACGGCGCGGATTCGATCAAGGTCCTCAAGGGCCTCGACGCGGTTCGCAAGCGCCCCGGCATGTATATCGGCGACACCGACGATGGGTCGGGCCTGCACCACATGGTGTTCGAGGTCAGCGACAACGCCATCGACGAGGCGCTGGCGGGCCACTGCGACCTGGTCCTGATCGAGCTGAACCCCGACGGCTCGGTCAGCGTCGAGGACAATGGCCGCGGCATTCCGGTCGACCTGCACAAGGAAGAAGGCGTTTCGGCGGCCGAGGTCATCATGACCCAGCTCCACGCCGGGGGCAAGTTCGAGAATACCAGCGACGACAACGCCTACAAGGTATCGGGCGGGCTGCATGGCGTGGGCGTCTCGGTCGTCAATGCCCTGTCCGAATGGCTCGAGCTGACCGTCTGGCGCGACGGCAAAGAACACTGGATGCGCTTCGAGCATGGCGACGCGGTCGAAAGCCTGCGCGTCGTGGGCGATGCGCCGAAGGTCCAGGGCAATGCCGATCCCAACGGCTTCAAGAAGGGCACGCGGGTCACCTTCAAGGCTTCGGAAGAAACCTTCAAGAACGTCATCGAATTCGATTTCGAGAAGCTCGAGCACCGCTATCGCGAGCTCGCCTTCCTCAATTCGGGGGTGCGCATCCTGCTGCGCGACAGGCGCCACGAGGAAACGCAGCAGCACGACCTGTTCTATGAGGGCGGCATCGCGGCCTTCGTCAAATACCTCGACCGCAACAAGCAGGCGCTGGTCGCCGAACCGATCTCGGTCAGCGCGGAAAAGGACGGCATCGGCATCGACGTCGCGCTCGAATGGAACGACAGCTATTACGAAAACGTCCTGTGCTTCACCAACAACATCCCGCAGCGTGACGGCGGCACCCACCTCGCCGCCTTCCGCGCCGCGCTGACGCGCACGCTCAACAACTATGCCGCCGCCTCGGGGATGATGAAGAAGGAGAAGGTCTCGCTGTCGGGCGAGGACATGCGCGAAGGGCTGACCGCGATCGTTTCGGTCAAGCTGCCCGATCCCAAGTTCGGCTCGCAGACCAAGGACAAGCTGGTCAGCTCCGAAGTGCGCCAGCCGCTCGAATCGCTGATAGGCGAGAAGATCACCGAGTGGCTCGAGGAAAACCCCGGCGATGCCCGCCAGATCATCCAGAAGGTGATCGATGCCGCCGCTGCGCGCGAGGCCGCGCGCCGCGCGCGCGAAATGAGCCGCAAGGGGGCGATGAGCATCGCCTCGCTTCCCGGCAAGCTGGCCGATTGCCAGGAACGCGACGCGACCAAGTGCGAACTGTTCCTGGTCGAAGGCGATTCGGCCGGCGGGTCGGCCAAGCAGGGGCGCGACCGCAAGACGCAGGCGATCCTGCCCTTGAAGGGCAAGATCCTCAACGTCGAACGCGCGCGCTTCGACCGGATCATCTCCTCCAAGGAAGTCGGCACGCTGATCCAGGCGATGGGCACGGGCCTGCGCGACGAATTCAACCTCGACAAGCTGCGCTATCACAAGATCGTGATCATGACCGACGCCGATGTCGACGGCGCGCATATCCGCACGTTGCTGCTGACCTTCTTCCACCGCCAGATGCCCGAAATCGTCAAGGCCGGGCACCTCTTCATCGCGCAGCCGCCGCTCTACAAGGTCACGCGCGGCAAATCGGAGGTCTATCTCAAGGACCAGGCGGCCTATGACGAATATCTGATCGGCACAGGGCTTCAGGGCCGCGTGCTCGAAACGCAGGGCGGCGCGACCAGACCCGTGCAAAGGGGCGGGGCCGAACTCGAGGCGCTGGTGCGCCACGGGCTGCGCATGCGCAATTTGCTTGCCTTCGCGCCGCGCAAATACAACCCGGCCCTGATCGAGGCGATGGCGCTGGCGGGCGTGCTCGACCCGGCAGGCGGCGACCGCGCGGCATCGCTGGCGCGTGCGGCGGCGCATCTGCAGATGGGCGATCCCGAGGCGCGCTGGTCGGCGCAGGTGGGCGACGACGGCATCGTGCGTTTCAGCCGGCTGTGGCGCGGCGTGACCGACGTGCACGAAATCGAACCCGCCTTCCTCGACAGCGCCGAGGCGCGCAAGCTGCACAAGCTCGCCGCCGAGTTTGCCGATGTCTACGCAGGCCCGGTGCGCCTCGTGCGCAGCGGCGCCGAAGAAGCGGTCGAGGAAACCGATGGCGACGAAGCCGAGGCACCCGTGGCCATCGACGGTGCGCTGACCCTGCCGACGCAATTGCTCGAAGCCGTCATGGCCGCCGGGCGCAAGGGGCAGAAGATCCAGCGTTACAAGGGGCTGGGCGAAATGAACGCCGAACAGCTGTGGGAAACCACGCTCGATCCCGACAACCGCGCGCTGCTGCAGGTCAAGGTCGAGGATGCCGACGTAACCGACGAGATCTTCACGCGGCTGATGGGCGACGTGGTGGAACCGCGCCGCGAATTCATCCAGTCGAACGCGCTCAACGTCGCCAACCTCGACGTTTGACGGCCACGGGGGGCACGACATGGCAGGCAAGGGGCAAGTGCCGCCGATCGAAGAGGGAGGCTTCCTGCTGTTCCTGGCGCTGGTCACGCTCGCGCTGATCGTGGTGGTGATGCCCTTCCTCCAGCCGATGCTGTGGGCGGCGCTGGCAGCGATCATGTTCCAGCCGCTGTATCGCAGGTTCCTTGATCGCCTTCCGGGCAAGGACAGCCGCGCCGCGCTGGCCACGCTGGGCGTGATCACCATCGCGGTGATCCTGCCCGCTTTCCTGATCGGCAGCGCGGTGGTCGACGAAGCCGCCGGACTGGTGATCGCTTTCCAGGACGGGCGGATCAATATCGCCAACGGGTTCGAACATATCCTCGCCGCCTTGCCGTCGAATGTCCGCACCTCGCTCGACGCCTCGGGCTGGGGCGATCTCGCCGCCTTGCAGCAACGCGCGCAGGAATTCGCACAGGCCAGCCTCGGCCTGATCGCGGCGCAGGCGCTCAGGATCGGCGAAAGCGTGTTCGGCTTCGTCCTGTCCTTCGGGATCGGGCTCTACGTCAGCTTCTTCCTGCTGCGCGACGGGCAGCGCATCGGCGAGGCGCTGCTGGCCGCCCTCCCCTTCGAGCGTGCGATCGCCGACCGCCTGGCCGAACGCTTCGTCGGCATCGTTCGCGCCACCATCAAGGGATCGGTCGTGGTCGGACTGGTGCAGGGCGCGCTTGGCACCATCACGTTCTGGATCGCGGGCGTATCATCGGTGCTGCTGCTTGGCCTCGTCATGGCCATCGCCTCGCTTCTGCCCGCCGTCGGCCCGGCGATCGTGTGGGTCCCCACCGCGATCTACCTGCTGGCGACCGGGGCGGTGTGGCAAGGTATCGTGGTGGTGGTTTCGGGCGTGGCGGTGATCGGCCTGGCCGACAACGTCCTGCGCCCGATCCTGGTCGGTCGCGACACCGGTATCCCCGACTGGCTGATCCTCGTCACCACGCTGGGCGGGATTGCGCTGATGGGCCTTTCGGGAATCGTCGTCGGCCCGCTGGTGGCAGGCCTGTTCCTTGCCGGCTGGGGCATCCTGCGCGAACAACGCGAAGGCGCCGCCACGCCTTAGGGTCAGGAAATCACGGTGAAACAAGGGCCTAGGGTAATGGGCCTTGCCCCTAGAGTGCCGACTTTGATGCAATCAAAGCCGGAAGCATTCTAGTTCGGGCGGCCTTGTTCCGACGCGCGATCGTGCCGTGCGGCGTTTTCGTCGCTGGCGCCGATCAGTGCCGGGACGATCCAGACGACCGACATCAGCAGCAGCGCCAGCAGCAGTCCGCCTGCCAGCACCCAGCGCACGACGCCTTCCTTCGAGCCGCCGCTGGCTTCGATGTCGTTGAGGTGAATCTCGTTGCCTTGCTTGTACATGCCACAATCTCCCCTACCGACCTGTTCGCGCAGGCTCCGGGGGAAGTTACGGCCGAAAGCGGCAAATGTTCCGTGCGAACGGGTGCTCAGCCGCGCAGCAGTTCGTTGATCCCGGTCTTCGCGCGGGTCCGGGCATCGACCGTCTTGACGATCACCGCGCAGGCGAGGCCCGGCCCGCCGTCCCTGCCCGGCAGCGAGCCGGGGACGACCACCGAATAGGGCGGGATGTGTCCGCGGATCACCTCGCCGCTGTCGCGATGGACGATCCTGGTCGACTGCGTGATGAACACCCCCATGGCAACCACGCAGCCTTCGCCCACGATCACGCCCTCGACGATTTCCGACCGGGCACCGATGAAGCAGTCGTTGCCGATGATGGTCGGGTTGGCCTGCATCGGTTCGAGCACGCCGCCGATCCCCGCGCCCGCCGAGATATGGCAGTTCTCGCCGATCTGCGCGCAGCTGCCGATGCTGGCCCAGGTGTCGACCATGGTGCCCTTGCCGACATGGGCGCCGATGTTGACGAAGCTGGGCATCAGCACGCAGCCGGGGGCGATATAGGCTCCTTGGCGCGCGATCGCGCCGGGGACCACGCGAAAGCCCGCCTCGCGGAAGCGCGCCTCGTCCCAGCCGGCGAACTTGCTCGGCACCTTGTCATAGGCCGGATGGCCCGCGCTGCCGCCGTCGATCACGCGGTTGTCGTTGAGCCGGAAGGACAGCAGCACCGCTTTCTTGAGCCACTGGTTGACCGTCCAGCCGCCCTTTCCATCAGGCTCGGCCACGCGGCCCTGGCCCGAATCGAGCAGCTTCAGCGCCGCCTCGACCGCTTCGCGCACGTCGCCCGATTGCGGCGTGACATTGGCGCGGTCGTCCCACGCGGCGGTGATGCGGCTTTCAAGGTCGGCGCTCATGCTGTGGTCTCCGGGCAGTTCACGGAGCCGTCGTTAGCAGCGCCGACGCGCTAGTCCATCCCCGCGGCGCGCGCGAACCCGTATGCACGCTCGACCAGCGGCGCGACCCGTTCCGACATCGACCTGGCGTGCGCCGAGCTGGCGGTGCCGTCGATCACCCGCTTCTTGATGCCCTGCATGATCCCGGCGAGGCGGAAGAGGTTATAGGCGAAATACCAGTCCATCGGCGGCACGGGATAGCCGGTGCGCGCGACATAGCGTTCGACCGCCTCGTCCTGGCTCGGGATGCCCAGCGCTTCGATGTCGAGGCCCAGCAGGCCCGCGCGCCCATCGTGCGGATTGTGCCAGTTGAGCATGAGATAGCTGAAATCGGCAACCGGATCGCCCAGCGTCGACAGTTCCCAGTCGAGCACCGCCAGCACGCGGTTCTCGGTCTTGTGGAAGATCGTGTTGTCGAGCCGGTAATCGCCGTGGACCACCGAGGATTCGTGCTGCGGCGGGATGGTCTGCGGCAGCCATTCGATCAGCCGTTCCATTTTGGGCATGTGTTCGGTTTCGGAAAGCTTGTACTGCTTGGTCCAGCGCGCGATCTGGCGCGCGCAATAATCGGTCGGCTTGCCGAAATCGCCGAGGCCGATCGCATCGGGCCTGCGCAGATGCAGTTCGGCCATGGTGTCGATCAGCGCGTTGTAGATTTCGCGCCGTTCCTCGCGCGTGTTGTGCGGCAGCGAACCGTTCCACAGGCTCCGGCCGTCGGCGAGCCCCATGACGAAGAACTTGGCCCCGATGACCTGCGGATCCTCGCACAGGCCATAGGTCCTGGGCACGGGGAAGCCGGTCGGCCCCAGCGCGTGCATGGCCCGGTATTCGCGGTCCACCGCGTGCGCGCTGGGCAGCAATTTGCCGAAGGGCTGGCGGCGCAGCACATAGGACCGGCCGGGCGTATCGATGCGATAGGTCGGGTTCGATTGCCCGCCCTTGAACTTCGCATAGCTGATCGGTCCTTCGAACCCTTCGACATTGGCCGCAAACCACGCGGTCAGCGCGTCGAGGTCCATGGCATCCTTGCCGGTCACCGCGACGGTGCCGACCATTTCCCTGTCGTAGTCGATCGGTGCCGCGTTTTCCGCCATCAGTCGAACACCACCACGCTGCGCGCGGAATGGCCGCCCTTCATCTTTTCGAAGCCCTCGTTGATCTTTTCGAGCGGGATACGCTCGGCAATGATCGTGTCGAGATCGAGCAGGCCGCGCATGTAGAAATCCACCAGGCGCGGCAGATCGACCGGGAAATGGTTCATCCCCATGATCGCACCCTGCAGCCTCTTGCCGCCCAGCAGGTCGAGCGCGCCGAGCCCGACCTTGCAGTCGAGCGGCATCATGCCCAGGATCGTCGCGGTGCCGCCACGGCGCAGGACCTTGACCGCGAGATCGGCCGAAGCCTGCCGCCCCACCGCCTCGATCGCGTGATGCACGCCGCCGCCGCCGCTGATCTGCATCACCCGGTCGGCGGCATCGCCGGCCATGGCATCGACCGTGTGGGTCGCGCCGAGTATCCGCGCCAGATCGCGCTTCTCGGGAATCGGGTCGACGGCGATGACCTTGCCCGCGCCGGCGATCCGGGCGGCGTTGATCGCGGCCAGGCCCACGCCGCCGCAACCGACCACCGCCACGACCTCTCCCGGCACGACCTTGCAGGCGTTGAAGATCGTCCCGGCGCCGGTCGTCACCGCGCAGCCGATCAAGGCGGCACGGTCGAGCGGCATGGCCTTGTCGATCGCGACGCAGGCATGTTCGTGGATCAGCATCTGTTCGCAGAAGGCCGACAGGTTGAGCATCTGCGCCACCGGGCCGCTGCCGTCCGCGCGCATGATGCGCGGGGCAGCGTCGGGCGCGCGGCGGGTATCCACGCCGAGGCACAGCGCCATGCGGCCGGTGACGCAGAATTCGCAGTGCCCGCAGAAGGCGGACAGGCACGAGACGACATGATCGCCGGGCTTGACCGTCTTCACCTCGCTGCCGACCGCGCGGACCACGCCCGCTGCCTCGTGGCCCGGAATGGCCGGCAGCGGATGCGGATACGAACCCTCGATGAAATGCAGGTCCGAATGGCACAGCCCGCAGGCCCTGGTGTCGATCAGGACCTCGTGCGGGCCGGGATCGGCCAGTTCGACCTGGCCGATGGTGAGCCCGCCGATGCTTTCCAGAATTGCGGCTTTCGCCATATGTCTTTCCTCCTACCCCCTCCTCTTCAGAGGAGGGGCAACGAGACTTGGGTCTGCGCAGCAGGCCCTAGTCGCAGTGGGGTGGTGATTGGGTTAGAACGACGCTGGCGCATCGCCACCACCCCCCGACCCCCTCATCCGAAGAGGAGGGGAGAGTGCTTACCGCGCCACGCCCATGTCGCCCGAACTGAGGTTGTCGTTGCCCAGGGTCGGAACCTTGCCGTCGCGCAGCGCGTTGGCGGCGGGACCGGCCTGGGGCAGGTGCTTGGCGAATTCCATCCGCGCGATCGAACGGGCGTGGACTTCGTCGGGACCGTCGGCCAGCCGCAGCGTGCGCTGGTGGGCATAGGCGCTGGCAAGGCCGTAGTCCTCCGATACGCCGCCGCCGCCATGGGCCTGGATCGCATCGTCGATGATGCGCAGCGCCATGCCGGGCGCCTGGACCTTGATCATGGCGATTTCCTGCTTGGCGTTCTTGTTGCCGACCTTGTCCATCATGTCGGCGGCCTTGAGGCACAGCAGGCGGGTCATGTCGATATCGATCCGCGCGCGGGCGACGCGTTCCTCCCACACCGAATGCTTGTAGATCGGCTTGCCGAAGGCTTCGCGCTCCTGCAGGCGCCTGCACATCTTTTCCAGCGCTTCCTCGGCGACGCCGATGGTGCGCATGCAGTGGTGGATGCGGCCCGGGCCGAGGCGGCCCTGCGCGATTTCGAAGCCGCGCCCTTCGCCCAGCAGCATGTTGGTGACGGGCACGCGCACGTCCTTGAGTTCGACCTCCATGTGGCCGTGCGGCGCATCGTCATAGCCGAACACCGGCAGGTGGCGGATCACGGTCACGCCCGGCGCGTCGGTCGGCATGAGGATCATCGACTGCGCCGCGTGGCGCCCGGCCGAGAAATCGGTCTTGCCCATGACGATGGCCACCTTGCAGCGCGGATCGCCCAGGCCCGAGGACCACCACTTGCGCCCGTTGATGACGTATTCGTCGCCCCCGGGTCCTTTGGCGCGTTCGATGCGGGTCTCGATGTTCGTCGCATCCGAACTGGCGGTGAAGGGCTCGGTCATGAGGAAGGCGGAGCGGATCTCGCCGTTCATGATCGGGGTCAGCCAGCGGTCCTTCTGCTCGCGGGTGCCGTAGCGGTGGAACACTTCCATGTTGCCGGTATCGGGGGCCGAGCAATTGAAGACCTCGGAGGCGAAGCCGATACGTCCCATTTCCTCCGCGCAGAGCGCATATTCGAGGTTGGTCAGGCCCGGGCCTTCGAACTCGAAGCTTTCGTCGACATGGTGATGCCCCTCGTTGCGCGGGGGCATGAACAGGTTCCAGATACCTTCGGCCCTGGCCCTGGCCTTGAGCTCCTCGAGCACCGGGATCACCTTCCAGCGATCGCCTTGTGCATCCTGCGCCTTGTAGGTCGGCACCGCGGGGCTGACATGCGCATCGATGAAGGTCCTGACGCGGTCGCGCCAATAGGCCTGCCGTTCGGTAGGTTCGAAGTCCATGATGTGCGTCCTCTTCTCTCTCGATTCCGTTGCCAGGTGAAACTGGCACGGCCCTGCGGTCGCGCCAAGCCAAGATTCGTCGTGCTCGTCATGGATGCATGCCCTCCGCATCGGGGTCGATGCGCGCCGCGCTGCTCAGGATCGCGAGCCGTTGTTCGTGGCTCGCCCGGTCGATCGGGAAGCGCCGCAGCACGAGCAGGCCGGTGAGCCCGATCACCAGCATGACCAGCATATAGCCCAGGGCAAGGTTGGAAATGACCTGCTGGTCGACTTCGCCCGGAACCGCGCCGATCGGGAAAGCGGCCCAGCTGAGGATTTGCCCCGCAAGGAAGATGCCCGTCCCGGTGGCGCATTTCTGCATGAAGAAATAGCCGGCGAAGAACAGGCCTTCCGAACGGCGCCCGGTCTCCGCCTGCGAAGCCTCGACCACGTCGGCCATCATCGAGCTCGACAGCACCATCAGCGTGATGGCGGCGGTGTTGGCAATGAAGATCGTGCCGAACATCAGGATGAGCGATGGTTTATCGGGCAGGCCGGGAAACACGCCGAGATAATAGCTCAGGTAGAGGGCGGCATTGACCGCGATCGAAGTCGCCCCGGCGACCATCGCCGCCTCGCGCTTGCCCAATCGACCGGCGAGCGGCGGGATGACAAGGAAGGCGGCCGCCATCGTGAAGAACAACAGCAGCCCATAGGCGACCTTCTCGGCTTGCGAGAGGTGCCACAGGAAGCCGAGGAAATAGTTGGTCAGCGAAAAGACGATGCCCTGGTTCATGAAGGCGAACAGCGCCGCGAACACCAGCCACAGGAAGGCGCGGTTCGACAGCGTCTGGCGCATTTCACGCGCGATCGCACCAAGGCCTCCCGCGTGGCGCGGCTGCGGCGGCGATGGCTTTGCCACGCGCCTGTGCTGGCCCAGCGCCGACAGCAGCACCGCGCCCGCCATCAGCAGCGCGCCCGACAAGGCATAGGCGAAATAGCCGGCCGGATCGGTTTCGCCCCTGGCGCGGAAGAACACGCCATAGGCGAGGATCAGGATCAGCAATCCGCCGGTCCAGCCGAACAGGAAGCGATAGCGCATCAGGATCGTGCGTTCGTCGTAATCGCCGGTCAGTTCGGGCACGAGCGCGACCGAGGGAACTTCGCACATCGAGACGAGCGAACGCACGATGATCGCCCAGCCGACCAGCCAGCCGATGGTGAAGGCGGTGCTGCCTTCGGGCGGGCTCCACAGCAGCATCCAGGCGATCGCCAACGGGATCGGCGCGCCATAGAGCCAGGGCAGGCGGCGCCCCCAGCGGGTCTGCGTGCGGTCGGTCAATTCGCCGATGACGGGATCGAAAAAGGCATCGGCAATGAGCGCGAACATGATCGCGGTGCCGACGAGGCCCGCATCGAGACCCACGACCTGATTGTAGAACAGCAGCAGGAAGGTGGCGAAGCCGTTGTCCTTGATGCCATAGGCGATCGAGCCGAAGCCGTGGAAGATCTTGAGGCGCAGCGGCAGGCGTTCCGCCGCGGGCGGGGTGACCGTCGCGCCTGACGGAACGGTCAGCATCACTTGCCCTGCGCGGCCTGTTTCGCCTGCTCTTCCATTGCTTCGAGCGCGGAAAACATGCGCGGGGCCTCCGGGTCCCAGCTGTGCCGCGGACCAAGCGTGAGGCCACCGTCGACGATCAGCGAGGCGCCGGTCATGAAGCTGGCGGCATCGCTGGCAAGGAAGGCGACGGCATTGGCGATGTCGACCGGCTGGCCGCCGCGCGCCACCGGCTGGGCATTGGACGACATCTGGGCGATTGCCGCCTTGGCGATGTCCTTCATCTCTCCGGTGATTTCGAGGCCCGATGTGAAGATGTTGGTGTTGATGAAGCCCGGCTGGACCGCATTCACGCGGATGCCATGGCGGGCCAGGTCGGTCGCGGCGCATCTGGTCAGGTGCAGGACGCCCGCCTTGGCCACGGCATAGGCGGTCGGCGAATAGCCGGGCCCGACCGCGGCGACGCTCGACACATTGACGAAGCTTGCACCCTTCCTGCCTTTCATGTGCGGGACCCCATAACGGATGCCCATCGCGACCGAGCGCAACAGCAGGTCCATCGTGCGGTCCCACTCGCCAGGCTCGATCTCTACGATATCCGCGCGCGCACCGCCGGCGCCGGCATTGTTGAACACCACATCGATCCCGCCGGTCTCGCTCGCCGCGCGGTCCATCAGTGCCTTGATCGCTGCCGGATCGCAGACATTGCATTCGACGAAACGCACGTCGCCAGCGGTTTCGGCGGCCAGTTTCTCGCCCCCGGCCACATCGATGTCGCTGGCGAACACGGTCGCGCCTTCACGCGCGAAGAGCGCCGTAGTGGCGGCGCCAATTCCCGATGCGGCCCCGGTGATGATGACCGTCTTTCCAGAGAATCGCACGCCTACTCTCTCCCCGAATTTCTCCGTGGTCAGCTTAGGGGAGCGCATGGCTTCGTCAACGCATTCCGGCTGACGCTACGGCATTGCGGGCCGTCACGAGCGCACTTGCACCCCCTTGCCGAATCACCCTAACGTAAGCGTCAACATACCGAGATTTTAGAAGAGAGAGGATTCGGCTGATGTCCGCCAATGATCCCGACAGCGGCCTGGAAGCCTTCCGTGCCGAAACGCGCGCCTGGCTCGACGCCAGTTGCCCGCCCGAAATGCGCGAGCCTGCGCGCGACGAGGATGACATCTATTGGGGCGGCCGCAACGCCAGCTTCAAGAACGGTGCGCAAAAGGCGTGGTTCGAAGCCTGCGTCGCCAGGGGCTACACCGTCCCGGCCTGGCCCAAGGCCTATGGCGGTGCGGGCCTGTCGCCGGCCGAGGCCAAGGTGCTGCGCGAGGAAATGGCGCGCATCGGTGCCCGCCCGCCGCTGTCGAGCTTCGGCATCTGGATGCTCGGCCCCGCGCTGCTGCAATTCGGCACCGAAGGGCAGAAGCAGCGCTTCCTCAATGAAATCGCGCGCGGCGAAATCCGCTGGTGCCAGGGCTATTCCGAACCGGGCAGCGGCTCGGACCTCGTCAGCTTGCAGACCTATGGCGAGGAAGTGGTCGATCCGGCGGGGGATGACCATTGGGTGGTCAACGGCCAGAAGATCTGGACCTCCTATGCCGACAAGGCCGACTGGATCTTCTGCCTCGTGCGCACCGACAAGGACAACAAGTACCAGGGCATTACCTTCATGCTCTACGACATGGCCAGCCCCGGTGTGACGACCAAGCCGATCCTGCTGATCAGCGGCAACTCGCCGTTCTGCGAAACCTTCTTCGACGATGTGAAGGTGCCCAGGAGCTATGGCGAGGATGTCCCTGCCTATGTCGGCCAGGTCAATCGTGGCTGGGATGTCGCCAAATACCTGCTCGGCCACGAACGCGAGATGATCTCGGGTGCCGACGGCGGCGACCGCACCAGCGCCATCGGCGCCGCGATGCTGCGCAGCGCGGGCGAACTCGATCCGGTGCTGCGCGCCGAACTGGCGCAGTTCGACGTCGACGCGCTGGCCTATGCCGCGATGGGCGAGAAGTTCCTCGACGAGATCAAGGTCGGCAAGGCGCATCCCGCGCAGCCGAACATGATGAAATACGCCGGGACCGAGCTCAACAAGCGCCGCCACGAACTGATGATGGCGGCGGGCGGCAGCCGCGCGCTCGAATGGGACAGCGAGGAGACCGGCGGCGGCAAGCCGTCGCGCAACTGGCTGCGGACCAAGGCGAACAGCATCGAGGGCGGCACCTCCGAAGTCATGCTGAACGTCATCGCCAAGCGTATCCTCGACCTGCCGGGAGCCTGACCGATGCCTCTGTATTACGACGACGACCAGGTGATGCTGGCCGAAACCGCCAGCCAGTTCATGGCCGGGGAAGGGTCGATCAGGAACCAGCTGCGCCACTGGCGCGACCGCAACTGCAAGGACGGCTTCGGCCACGGATTGTGGAAGCAGTTCGCCGAGATGGGCTTTACCGGCATGCTGGTGGGCGAGGAAGACGGCGGGCTCGGCATGGGCCAGGTCGAGGCGAACATCGTGCTCGAGGAAATCGGGCGCAACCTCACGCCCTCGCCGTTCCTGTCCTCCTCCGTTCTCGCCGCCAGCGCGCTCAGGCACGGCAGCAAGGATGTGAAGGGCCGCTGGCTGCCCGACCTCATCGCGGGTGAGAAAGTCTATGCCGTGGCCATCGACGAAGGCGTAAAGCACCGCCCCGAACGCATCGCCTGCAAGGCCGAGAAGTCGGGCAACGGATTCCGCCTTTCGGGCAGGAAGGACTTCGTGGTCCATGGTGCGTCGAGCGAGATGATCGTGGTCGCCGCGCGCACTTCGGGCAGCGCTGGCGACGCCGATGGCGTAACGCTGTTTGCCGTGCCGCAGGACGCCGCAGGCATGAGCCATGACAGCGTGCGGCTGGTCGACAGCTCGATGGCCAGCCACATCAGTTTCGACGCGGTCGAACTCGACGGCGATGCCGTGATCGGCGAGGTCGATGGCGGGCGGGCGGTGCTCGATGCCATGCTGATGGCGGGCCGCATCGGTTCGGCCGCCGAAGGCGTCGGCGTGGCGCGCGGGGCGATGGACATGACCGTCGATTATCTCAAGCAGCGCAAGCAGTTCGGCAGGCTGATCGGCGAATTCCAGGCGCTGCAGCACCGCGCCGCGCACCTCTATTGCGAGGTCGAGATCGCCCGCGCGGTGACGATCAAGGCCGCGCAACTGCTCGACGGCGGGAGCGAGAAGGCCGCGCTGATGGTCTCGGTCGCCAAGGCCAAGGTCGCCAAGGTGGCGGGCCTCGCGGTGCGCGAAGGCGTGCAGATGCACGGCGGCATCGGCATGACCGACGAATACGACATCGGGCTCTACATGAAGCGCGACCGCGCGTTGCAGGAGTTCCTTGGCGACCAGTATTACCACGCCAATCGCGTCGCCGAGATGAGCGGCTATTAGCCTGTGCCGAATCCTTCGACAGGCTCAGGATGAGCGGGCTTGGGTTTCCAAGGCCCACATCCGCTCAGGCTGAGCCTGTCGAAGCCCATGCGCCACGCTTGATCGAAGGAAGTGTATGATTATGATGATGACCCTCGAAGACCTGTTCAGCCTCAAGGGGCGCGTGGCGCTGGTGACCGGCGGCAGCCGCGGGATCGGCAAGATGATCGTCGAGGGTTTCCTCGCCGCCGGGATCGAACGCGTCTACATCACCGCGCGCAAGATCCACGAAATCGAGGAAACCTGCGCCGAGCTGGGCGAGAAGGTGATCGGTATCCAGGGCGATATCTCGACGATCGAGGGTATCGACGCGCTGGTGGCCGAGCTGTCGGGCCGCGAGGGCAAGCTCGACATCCTCGTCAACAATGCGGGCACGGCCTGGGGCGTCGACTATCTCGAATTCACCGAGGCGGGCTGGGACAAGGTCATGGGCCTCAACGTCAAGACGCCCTTCTTCCTCACGCAGAAGCTGCACGGCCTGCTGACCGCCGCCGCGAGCGCGGAGAAGCCGGCCAAGGTGATCAACATAACCTCGATCGACGGCCAGCGGATCAACCCGTGGGAGACCTATAGCTACCAGGCCTCGAAGGCGGCGCTGATCCACCTGACGCGGCGCATGGCTGCGCGGCTGGTCAAGGATCACATCTATGTCACCAGCCTCGCGCCGGGGGCCTTCCCCTCGAGCATGAACCGCGCCGCGCGCGACCACGAAGAGCAGAGCGCGGCGGGCATCCCCAACAAGCGCGTGGGCAACAAATACGACATGGGCGGCACGGCGGTCTACCTTGCCAGCCGCGCGGGCGATTACACCATTGGTGAAACGGTCACCGTCGATGGCGGCATCGTCAACGCCCTGCTGCCGAGCCATTTTGCCCAGCCCTGATGGAGTAACCGCCATGTCCCGCACCCAGCGCCTCGTTGCCGACGGCATATATTTCGCCGAGGGGCCGCGCTGGCATGAGGGGCGATTGTGGTTCACCGATTTCTACGCCCACCGCATCTATTCGGTGGGCGTAGCGGGTGGCGACATGCGGGTCGAACTCCAGCTCGACGGCGAGGAGCAGGCTTCGGGACTCGGGTGGATGCCCGATGGCTCGCTGCTGTTCGTCAAGATGCAGGCGCAGGAGCTGTGGCGGCGCTGGCCCGACGGGCGGCTGGCGCGGCACGCCGACCTGTCGGATATCGCCACCTTCTGGTGCAACGACATGGTCGTCGATGCCCGGGGGCGTGCCTATGTCGGCAATTTCGGCTTCGACCTCGATGCGGAAATGTCGGCGCGCGGACCGGAAAGCGTGCTGGCCGACCATCCGACCACGCCGCTGGCGCTGGTCGATGTCGACGGCAGCGTGCGCTCTGCGGCGGGGGCGGAACGCTTCGATTTTCCCAATGGCACCGTCATCCTGCCCGACGGGAAGACGTTGGTCGTGGGCGAAACCCTGGCGGCCCGGCTGACCGCCTTCGACATCGCCGAAGACGGCTCGCTGTCGAACCGCCGCGTCTGGACGGATACCTTGCCGCATGTTCCCGACGGCATCTGCCTCGATGCGCAGGGCGCGATCTGGGTCGCCGACCCGCTCAGCCCGTCCTGCGTGCGCATAGCCGAGGGCGGCGAAGTGCTCGAAATGGTCGAGACCGAAGGGTTCAACTGCTATGCCTGCATGCTCGGCGGGGTCGAGGGACGCACGCTATTCACGCTGGTAGCGCCCAATTCGCACCGCGACCATGCCGGCGCCGAGAAGGCCGGTCGCATCTATGCATGCGAAGTCGACGTCCCCCACGCGGGTCTGCCATAGAGTCTTGTTTTACCGTGATTTCCTGGTCGCCAGATGAGTCCATCCGGCTCGAAATCACGTTAACCCATCAATTCGCGCACGAAAGGGATCAGCCCGGTCTGGCGGGTGCGCTTCATGCGTTCGGCATCCAGGATTTTGCGGACCTTGGCGAAGCAGGCATCCATGTCGTCGTTGATCACGACATAGTCGTATTCCGCCCAATGGCTGATCTCGCCGCGCGCGCGGTCCATGCGCGAATCGATCACGGCGGCGCTGTCCTGAGCGCGCCGTTCGAGGCGGTGGCGCAGTTCGGCAAGGCTTGGCGGCAGGATGAAAACGCTGACCACGTCCTGCTGGTCCTTCTGGTAGAGCTGCTGCGTGCCCTGCCAGTCGATGTCGAACAGGAAATCCTGTCCTGCCTTCAGCGCCGTGCGGATGTGGCCCTTGGGCGTGCCGTAGCGGTGCCCGAAAACATGCGCCCATTCGTAGAAATCGTCTTCCTCGATTATGCGGTCGAATTCGGCGTCATCGACGAAATAATAATGCACTCCGTCGATTTCGCCGGGCCGCGGCGGGCGGGTGGTGACGCTGACCGAGAGCTGGATTTCCTCGTCGACCTCGAGCAACATGCGGCTGAGCGTGGTCTTGCCTGCCCCGCTGGGCGAAGAGAGGATGAACATCAGCCCGCGCCGCGCGAGGTCGGGGCGAAGGTTCGCACCAGGGGTTTTTTCGGATTCGGCCATGCGCGCCTTTGGGGCAAGGCGCGTGTGCAAATCAAGGCTGCTCGTCAGGAAGCTGTGGTAGAGGCTGGCCCTTCGCCGCTTTCGCTTGCCTGTCACGTCTGGCCTGACGGCGATCGTACAGCGTCTTCGCCACCGCCCCGCCGCCGACGATCACGGCCCCGGGCAGCGAACGCGTGGCAAGCTTGGCAAGACCGAAGGAGGCGATCGTCTGGCCGATGGTCTTGTGGGCCAGCACCCCCCGCGCGGCGGCACTGCCATGGCGATCGTGCAGCAACCCCTTTTCGACCGCGCGGCGCACGATGTAGGATCCCGCAAGGATCGCTGCTTCGGCAAGCAGCAGGGTCGATGCGGGAGCTTCGCCGGGCCCGTGCTTCCGCCTGCCGGGGCTGGCGCCGCGCCGGCGGAACCTGCCGAATGCCCGGCCGGCTGATTTGGTGATTCGTTTGGCCATGCGTCGCTACCGTTCCGGTGCGCGGGTGCGCCGCCACCTATTTCTTGCGGCCAAAGTCGATGCTCACGACGTTCGAGCCATCGTCCGCCCCCCTGGCGGCATCATCCTCGCCAAGTTCGGAACCGTCGTTTTCGGGATGCTCTGTCAGCGCAGGGGCCATATCGGCCACGGTCGCCTGGAACTGCAGCCCGAAATCGACCGCCGGATCAACGAACTGGGTGATCGCCGCATAGGGAATATCGAGCTCGGCCGGGACCTGGTTGAACGACAGGCCGACCGAGAATCCGTCCTCGCGCACCGCAAGGTTCCAGAACTTGTTCTGCAGCACGATGGTCATTTCGTCGGGAAACCGTTCGCGCAGGTTCCTGGGGATCGTCACCCCGGGGGCATGGGTCTTGAAGGTGATGTAGAAATGGTGCGCACCGGGCAATTCGCCGCCGCCCGCCTCGATCTCGCCAAGCACCCGGCCAACCACCGCGCGCAGTGCCTCCTGCACGATGGTGTCGTAGGGGATCAGGCTGTCGGGCGTATCGTCGCTCATGCGCGCCTAGGTGAAACCCGACGCCGCGCGGGTCAAGCGCTTTAAGCCTGGCTTTACCCATGCGGCGGGTTCATTTTCTTGCACGCGGGCGTGCTTGTCCTATAGGCGCAAGCCATGCGAACAGGCCGTATCATCCGCAACACTGCCGAGACGAAAATCCTCGTCGAGGTCAACCTCGACGGCACGGGTTCCTATGACGTTGCAACCGGCATCGGCTTCCTCGACCATATGGTCGAACAGTTCGCCAGGCATTCGCTGATCGACGTGACGATGAAGGTCGATGGCGACCTGCATGTCGATCAGCATCACACGAGCGAGGACAGCGCATTGGCGCTGGGTCAGGCGCTCGCCGCCGCGCTGGGCGACAAGGGCGGGATCGCGCGCTACGGCAGCGCCTATTCGCCGATGGACGAAACGCTGGCGCGCGTCGCGCTCGACATTTCGGGCCGCCCCTATCTCGTGTGGAAAGCGTCTTTCAGCCAGGAACGGCTGGGCGAATGGGACACCGAACTGATCGAACACTGGTTCCACTCGGTCGCGCAGACCTGCGGGCTGACGCTGCATGTCGAGCTGCTTCATGGCAGCAACAACCACCATGTCTGCGAGAGCATCTACAAGGGTTTTGCGCGAGCCATGCGCGCGGCGGTGGAAATCGACCCGCGCAAGGGCGGGGCCATTCCTTCGACGAAAGGACAGTTGGGTGGCTAGAAGCGGTGGATCGGCTGTCTGGCAGCCGCAAGGCCAACCGGCCGCCCGCAGCGACGCGATCTTCGATCGCATGAGCGAGGAGGTCGCGCGCCCGCAGGGGCGTGCGGAAACAGCGAATGGCTGAGGTCGTGGCCCTCGTCGACTATGGCGCGGGCAATCTGCATTCGGTCGAAAACGCGCTGCGCAGGGTCGGGGCCGATGTGAAGGTCACCGCCGATCCCGATATCGTGCGCGCGGCGGATCGCATCGTCCTGCCGGGGGTCGGCAGCTTCAGGGCCTGCGCCGAAGGCTTGGGCAGCCGGGCAGGCGTGATCGAGGCGATGCGCGAACGCGTGTTCGTGGGCGGCGCGCCGTTCCTCGGCATCTGCGTGGGCATGCAACTGCTCGCCACCCGCGGGCTCGAGCATGGCGAAACCCCGGGTCTCGACTGGATCGAAGGGACGGTGCGGCTGATGACCCCCACCGATACTTCGGTGAAGGTGCCGCACATGGGCTGGAACGACGTCGCCGTGCTGCCGCATGCGCGCGATCACGAGGTGATCGAGCCGGGCGAGGCCTATTTCCTCCATTCGTTCCATTTCAAGACGCGCCATCATGAGGATGTGCTGGCCATGACCGACCACGGTGGCGGGCTGGTCGCGGCGGTCGGGCGCGACAATATCGTGGGCGTGCAGTTCCATCCCGAGAAGAGCCAGTCCTATGGGCTGGCGCTGCTGTCGCGCTTCATGGAGTGGGCGCCGTGATCGTCTTTCCCGCCATCGACCTCAAGGGCGGCCAGGTCGTGCGGCTGGCCGAAGGCGATATGGATCGCGCCACCATCTATGGCGATGATCCGGTCGCGCAGGCGCTGAGCTTTGCCGAGGCCGGGGCCGAACACCTGCACGTGGTCGATCTCGACGGCGCCTTCGCGGGTGAGAGCCGCAATCGCGAGGTGGTCGAACGCATCGTCGCGGCCTTTCCCGGCTACGTCCAGCTTGGCGGCGGCATCCGCGACCGCGCGGCGGTGGAAGGCTGGTTCGACCTCGGCGTGGCGCGGATCGTGATCGGCTCCGCTGCGCTCAAGGACCCCGAATTCGTCAGGGACATGGCGCGCGAATACGAAGGCGGCGTGGTCGTCGCGGTCGACGCGAAGGACGGCATGGTCGCGACCGAAGGCTGGGCCGAGCTGTCCGATGTCGGCGTGGTCGACATGGCACGCCGGTTCGAAGACGCGGGCGTCGCCAGCCTGCTGTTCACCGACATCGGCCGCGACGGGCTCTTGAAGGGCGTCAACATCGAGGCGACCGTCGACCTTGCGCGGCGGGTCGATATTCCGGTGATCGCCAGCGGCGGGGTCAAGGGGCTCGACGACATCCATGTCCTCTCGCTCCATGCGATGGACGGGATCGAGGGCGTGATTACCGGCCGGGCGCTCTATGACGGGCGGCTCGACCTTGCGGCGGCGCTGGCAATGGCGGGGCGGGCATGATGACGGGATTCACGCGGAGACGCGGAGACGCGGAGAGTCTTTTCTCTCACACAGGCACACAGGCACAGAGATGGCTCGCTCGCGCCGCAGGCATTCCAATTGGGCCCACGAACGAGGCATTATTTGATGCGGCTGCGCCGCGTGCACAGTCCCTCTCTGTGCCTGTGTGCCTGTGTGAGCGAAGATCTTCTCATCTCCGCGTCTCCGCGTCTCCGCGTGAACTTCCCGGCGGAGCCGCCAGATGACCGTCCGCATCCGCGTCATTCCCTGCCTCGACGTCGCCGACGGGCGCGTGGTCAAGGGGGTCAATTTCGTCGACCTCAAGGATGCCGGCGATCCGGTCGAACAGGCGCAGGCCTATGACGCGGCGGGCGCGGACGAGCTGTGCTTCCTCGACATCTCCGCCAGCCACGAAGGGCGCGGGACGCTGCTCGATATCGTGCGGCGCACGGCGGAGGTGTGCTTCATGCCGCTGACCGTCGGCGGCGGGGTGCGCAGCGTCGAGGACGCGCGCGCGCTGCTGCTGGCCGGGGCGGACAAGATCGCGGTCAACAGCGCAGCGGTCGCGCGGCCCGAACTGGTCAGCGAAATCGCGGAGAAGTTCGGCAGCCAGTGCGTCGTCGCCAGCGTCGATGCGCGCGCCGCGATCAGCGGCGACATCCGCGGCTGGGAGGTGTTCACCCATGGCGGGCGCAAGCCGACCGGGATCGATGCGGTCGACCACGCGATCCGCCTGGCCGGACTGGGTGCGGGCGAACTGCTGGTCACCTCGATGGATGCCGACGGGACCAGGGACGGGTATGACGTCGACCTGACCCGGGCGATCGCCGATGCGGTATCGGTGCCGGTGGTGGCCAGCGGCGGCGTGGGCAATCTCCGGCACCTTGTCGAAGGCGTGACCCGCGGCAATGCCAGCGCGGTGCTCGCCGCCTCGATCTTCCACTTCGGCCAGCACACCATCGCCGAAGCGCACGCCGCGCTGCGCGCTGCGGGATTGCCAGCGCGCGGCTGACCCCGCGTACCGCCGCGGGACACCCGCGATGCCGCAGCTGCGAAGTGCATGATTTTCTGGCATAAGCCGACTCGTGTCGAACCAGCTTGTATCGCTCGCAGCGCAATTCGCTGACCTCGGTGGCCCCGCTGGCATTGCCGCGCGCCTGAGCGAGCCGAGCGGGGTCATGCTGGTCGGGGTTGCGCTCGTCGGCATCGTTGTCGGGCGCTTCCTGCTCGATCGCGACCAGGACTGATTGACGCCGCTCGCGGGACGCGTGCATAGCGCAGCGCATGGAAACGCTCGCGCGCCTCGAAGCAACGATCGCCGCCCGCAGGGGCGCGGACCCCGCGTCCAGCTATGTCGCGCAGCTCAACCATCGCGGCCTGCCCGTGATCGCGCGCAAGCTGGGCGAAGAGGCGGTGGAGACGCTCATCGCGGCGCTCGCCGGCAGCCGCGAGGAACTGGTCGGCGAGGCGGCGGACGTGCTGTTCCACCTGCTCGTACTGCTGGGCGCCAGGGACGTGTCGCTGGCCGAAGTGCTGGCCGAACTCGACCGGCGCGAAGGCATTTCGGGCATCGACGAGAAGAATTCGAGGGAGGCCTGATGCCGATCGATCCGACCCAACCCTACGACGATGCCAATATCTTCGCCAAGATCCTGCGCGGGGAAATTCCCTCGACCAAGGTCTATGAGGACGAGTGGGCCTATGCCTTCGAGGACATCAACCCGCAGGCGCAGGTTCATGTGCTGGTGGTCCCCAGGGGCCGCTATGTCAGCTGGGACGATTTCAGCGAAAAGGCGAGTGCCGGGGAAATCGCCGGGTTTGTGCGCGCGCTGGGCAGGATTGCGCGCGACAAGGGGCTGGTCGAACCGGGGTATCGCATGCTGGCCAATGTCGGTGCGCATGGGGGGCAGGAAGTCGCGCACCTGCATGTCCACATCTTCGGCGGGCAGCCGCTCGGCCCGATGATCTCGCGACGTTGATCGCCCAATTCGCTCGCTTCGTCGTTTGCCGTTGCCGGGCGACTCGAGGCTCGGCTAGAGTCCCTTGCTGCACATGAAGCTTCCCCACCCTCCCGACGGCGTCATCGACGGCAGCCGCCACCTCTATGCGGTTCGCGTCTATTACGAGGACACCGACCTGTCGGGAATCACCTATCACGCCAATTACCTGCGCTGGTTCGAACGTGCGCGCAGCGACCTGCTGCGACGGCTTGGCATCGACCAGCGCGCCGCGATCGAAAGCGGCGGCGGCGCCTATGCGGTGTCCGAACTTTCGCTCAAATATCTGCGACCGGCCAGGCTCGACGACGATGTGCTGATCGACACGCGCTGCGCCGAACTGCGCGCCGCTTCGTGCCGGATGCACCAGAAGGCGTGGCGTGTCGGGGGCGCAGAGGACGAACTGCTGGCCGAGGCACATTTGCGCGTCGGCTTCGTTTCCCCCGAAGGCCGGCCGATCCGCCAGCCCGACGAATGGCGCGCCGCCTTCGCGCAATTTGGTATCCACGAGGACCGATGACGACACTGACCCTTCTCGCCGCCGCAGCCCCTGCCAGGCTCGATCCGATCCGCCTGTTCCTCGATGCCGACATCGTCGTCCAGGTGGTGATGGCCGGCCTCCTGCTCGCCAGCCTGTGGGTGTGGATGATCATCGTCAGCTTCAGCCTGCGCATGGGCAGGCTGCGCAGCCGCACGATCGCCTATGAAGCCGATTTCTGGCAGGCGGAAAACTTCGACCGGTTTACCTCCGAACGCGGCAAGAAGGATATCCCCGCGGCCCGGGTGGCGCAGGCGGCGGTGGAGGAATGGCGGAAATCGACCAAGGGGGCAGTGAAGGACCCCGAGGCGCTGCGCCAGCGGATCGCGACCGCGATGGACAGCCAGATCGCGCTCGAGGCGGACGATATCGCCGAACGGCTCAACTTCCTCGCCACGGTCGGTTCGGTGGCGCCCTTCGTCGGCCTGTTCGGCACGGTGTGGGGCATCATGAACAGCTTCTTCCAGATCGGTTCGCAGGAAAGCTCCTCGCTCGCGGTGGTCGCACCGGGCATTTCCGAGGCGCTGTTCGCCACCGCGATCGGCCTGTTCGCGGCGATCCCGGCGGTGATCGCCTACAACCGTTTCAGCCACCAGGTCGATCGCTACGAGGCGCGGTTGGCGCGCTTTGCCGACAAGCTTGCTGCCACCTTCAGCCGCCAGTTGGAGCGGCTGTGATGTTTGGTTCACGCAGAGACGCGGAGACGCGGAGGGTTCCTGGGCGCTCGCAAAGGCGCAAAGGCGCGAAGGATCTGGTTCCGGGGCGAAGCCCCAACCCTTACCCGCAAAGACGGGGAATGTTGGTAAAGCCGCTTCGCGGCGGCAGCATCTCTTCGCGCCTTTGCGCCTTTGCGAGCGCCAGACCGCACCCTTCCCTCCGCGCCTCCGCGTCTCCGCGTGAATTCATCGCGCGCCAGGCAGGGATGGTCAGCTGATGGCGATGGGTGTCCCGTCCAGCAGGCGCGGCCGTCGCGGCGGTCGCCGGCCGATGTCCGACATCAACGTCACCCCGCTGGTCGACGTGATGCTGGTGCTGCTGATCATCTTCATGGTCACCGCGCCGCTGCTCACCGCCGGGGTGCCGATCGACCTGCCCGACAGCCGCGCCAGCGCGCTGCCGCAGGATGCGCAGCAGGTGACGATCAGCATCGACCGGGCCGGCCATGTCTATATCGACGATGCCGAGGTTCCGGCGAGTGGGTTGCCGCAAGCGCTGGCGGATCTGCCGCGGGTCGGAAACGGACCGGACATCACGCTGCGCGCCGATCGCGCGCTCGATTATGGCCGGGTGATGGCGGTGATGGGCGAACTCAACCGCGCCGGGCTCAACCGGATCGCGCTGATCACCAATAGCGCAGCCGCGCCGACATCGGTCAACACCGGTTCATCCGGCGAGGAATAGCCGGTGTCCATGGCAGCACAGACATTACGCCACGAGGAACGCATCGGCCTTGCCGTCGCGGCGTTCCTGCATGTGGCACTGGTGGCGGTGCTGCTGCTCCAGCCGCCAGCGCGCGAGGCGATCCCCGAACCGCAGCGGATGACGGTGAGCCTGGTCGAAGACGTCGGGATCGAGGCGAGCGCGCCAGACCCCGTGCCCGAAAGCCGCGCGGCGACCGCGCCGACGCTGTCGGACGCTCCCGTTCCGGCACCGCCCGTCGCGCAGCCGGTGCCGCGTGCGATCCAACCACCTGCGCCGCGCGCCAGGCCGACAGGCCCGGCGCCCACCGCAAAGCCGGACAGTCGCGACCGCCGCCGGCCCGACCCGTCACGCACGCAGGCGCCACCACGCAGTTCTCAACGCAGCGGCGGTTCGCGGCTGAGCGACAATTTCCTCGAAGGGTCGGGCAGCAGTTCGGCCACCAATGAAACCCGCATTCCCGCTTCGCAGATCGGTGCGAGCGCCAAGGCATCGCTGTTCCAGGCGGTAGCACGGCAATTGCGCGTACACTGGCGGCCTGTCGACGGCGCCGAGCGCGAACTGCTGGTATCGAAGGTTCGCTTTCGTCTCAATCCCGATGGTTCGCTGGCGGGCGCGCCGAGCCTTGTCGGCCAGCGCGGGGTGACCGATGCCAACCGGGCGCAGGCGCCGCGTCATGGCGAGAATGCCATTCGCGCGGTGCAACTGGCCGCCCCTTTCGACCTGCCTGCCGAATATTACGAGGGCTGGAAGGTCATTACCGTCGATTTCGACTGGAGCCTGACCCGATGAAGAAATTGCTGATCGCTTCGATAACGCTGCTTGCCGCCCCGCTCCTGGCGCAAGGCCAGGATCTGGGGCAGCCGGTCGAGGAGGGCGGCGAAGTCGAAACCGTCGAGGATAGCGAGGGGCTTTCGGGCACCGTCAGCTTCGAGGGCAATCTCGATGACCTGGGCATCGCCATCCCCGGCTTCGCCACCGATGCCGATGTGGCCACGCCCGCCAACTCGGGCGGAACCGCCGCGCTGGGCAAGGAGCTGGCCCGTGTCATCACCTCGGACCTGCGCAACAACGGGTTGTTCAAGCCGACCGGGCCCGACGCCCTGCCGCAGCCGCGCTTTGCCGAGATTACCGCGCCCAGTTTCGCGACCTGGTCGAACCGTGGGGCGGAAATGCTGGTGCACGGCTATGTCCGCGCGCGCGGCGACGGGCGGCTGACCGTCGGCTGCTATCTCTACGACATGCAGTTGCAGAGCCAGCTGGTGCGCGAAGGATGGGTGGTCCAGCCCGCCGACTGGCGGCGCGCGGCGCATAAATGCGCCGACCTGGTCTATTCGCGCCTGTCGGGCGAAAGTCCGTTCTTCGACAGCCGCATCGCCTATATCGCCGAAACCGGGCCCAAGGACAACCGGACCAAGCGGCTGGCGATCATGGACAGCGACGGGGCCAACCATCGCTTCATCACCACCGGACGCTCGACCGCGCTGACCCCGCGCTATTCGCCCGACTACGGAAAGCTGTCCTACCTCAGCTATGTCGACGGCAACCCGCGGATCTATGTCTATGACATCGGGACCGGACACCAGACGCTGGTGACGCAGAGCGCCAATCCGACCTTCGCCCCGCGCTGGAGCCCGGACGGCAGGTGGATCCTCTTTTCGATGGCGGCGGGCGGCAACACCGACATCTATCGCGTCCCTTCGGCCGGGGGCGAACCGCGCCGCCTGACCGACACGCCGGGGATCGACATCGGCGGCTCCTATTCGCCCGACGGCAGCCGGATCGTCTTCGAAAGCGACCGTTCGGGCAGCCAGCAGTGCTACATCATGAACGCCGACGGTTCGAACCAGCGGCGGATCAGCTTTTCGGGCGGGCGCTGCGCCACGCCCGAGTGGAGCCCGCGCGGCGACCAGATCGCCTTCACCCGCATTGCCGGGGATTTCAACATCGCGGTGATGAGCCCATCGGGCAGCGGCGTGCGCGCGCTGACCAGGGGCTGGCAGGACGAGGCGCCGACCTGGGCGCCCAACGGCCGCATCATCCAGTTCTTCCGCACCGAGAGAAACAGTGGCAAGACGTCGCTGTGGCAGGTCGACCTGACCGGCGAAAACGAACGACGCCTGCCGACGCCGGTGGATGCGTCGGACCCGGCCTGGGGGCCGATCCTGCCGTGATTGCCTTGGATGCCGGACAATGACTTTGGGGGCACCTTGGGGGGGCAAAGACCGAACCCGCAATGCTGTTTGAAAAGGGGACAGCCGCTATGAATACCCGACTTGCTACAGGCCTGATACTCGCTTCGACCATCGCCCTTGCGGCCTGCTCGAAAAAGGCGCCCGAGGAACTGCCGCCGCCGCCGACGGAGCAGCCGACACCATTGCCCGACCGCACCCCGGCTGGCCCGGGCGTGGGGACGCAGCAGCACTTCGTCGATGCCGTGGGCATTGCCAACACGGTCGTCTACTTCGAAACCGACCGTTTCAACATCGATGCCGAGGATTCGGGCAAGCTGCAGGTACAGGCGCAGTATTTCGGCCAGTATCCGGACCTGACCTTCACCATCGAGGGGCATTGCGACGAACGCGGCACGCGCGAATACAACCTCGCGCTGGGCGAACGCCGCGCCAATGCGGCGAAGAACTACCTCGTCTCGGTCGGCATTCCGGCCAGCCGCATCCGCACGGTCAGCTATGGCAAGGAACGCCCGGTCGCGCTGGGCTCGAACGAGGGCTCGTGGGCGCAGAACCGCCGCGCGGCGACCATCCTCATCAATTAGTGCCTCATCAATTAGGGCCTCATCAATTAAAACGTCATCGACTGACGCCGGAAAAAAGAAGGGCTCCCGTCACGTGGGAGCCCTTCGTCCGACCGCTGTCGGGGGGGTAGGGTTGCTCAGCGGCCGACAGTGAATTCGGCAAGAGGCGCCATCCCGGCGGGCTTGCGCGAGTCGTCACCCTGGCCGATGCCGTAAGGGGCCATCAGCGCGAACAGGGCGGTCGCGATCACCGAAATCGTCGCGGCTAGGGTCAGTTGCTTGCTCATGTCCAAATTCTCGAATGCGGGTTGCCATGCCCCATATGGAATGCAATCGTTGCATTGCAGCATTTCATAATGAAACTGGTTTACGATCCTTGCGCGAATTTCCAGCGGTCCTAGATTGACCGTCATGCACAAACGACGAACGACATGGGCGAATCATGTCCAGGCCTAGCCGATCGATGGACTGGGGCTTTCCCCGCTGGCGCGGCTATGGTGCCTCGCGCGATGCCACGCAGCTGCGCATCTGCGACCGGCACGGCTGCGACGAGCCGGGGAACTGCCCCGCGCCCAAGGCGCCCAACAGCCGCGACCGCTGGTATTTCTGCCAGCGGCACGCCGCCGAATACAATGCGCGCTGGGACTATTTCGAAGGTCTCGACAAGGCCGAGCGCGAGGCGCGCGCAAAGACCGAGCGTAGCGAGAATGCCGGCTATGCCGAAGCGCAGCACTATGGCTGGGCCGGCAGCGGCGACGGTTCGCGCAGCCAGGACGAGATGCGCGCGCTCGACGTGCTCGAGCTTGAGGCCGACGCCGATTTCGCGGCGGTGAAGAAGGCCTGGCGCGAAAAGGCCAAGCTGGTCCACCCCGACGTCAAGCCGGGGGATGCGGCGGCGGCGAGTGAGTTCCAGAAGCTCCAGCTCGCCTATGAAATGCTCAAGGCGGCGGAGGAACGGCGCGAGTGGAAGGGCTGAGGCGCATGTGCGAATTGCCCGTCCGGCACGCTTGCCATGGCTTCCTCGCGCGGTTTCGCGGCGGCGGGGCAGGCCGCCTTCCTTGTCAGATTCGCGCAAGGATGGCCTCCGCCAGCGTTTCGCCCAGATGCGGTCCCTGCTCGGGATAGAGATAGGGTTCGATCATCTCGGCTTCCATCACCGCGAGCTCGCCGGTCGGCAGCCGCGCCATGTCGATGCGGCAATAGAGCGGGGCAGCGAAGGGCAGCGCGCCCACCACACCCTGCGCCGTCGCAAGGTCTGCGGGCGAGGGGGCGAAGCCATGCTCGCTCCCGCCATAGAGCGACTGGATGCGATATTCGCCCGCCGCCGGGCGCTTGACCACACCGTGGCTGAACGCGCCATCGATGAAGACGAAGGTATATTCGCCTTCCCCCGGCACGCTGGCAAGGAAGGGCTGGACCATGCACGGCTTGCCCATGCGCCAGCCTGCCTCGGGCAGGGCATCGCGCGCGAAGCAGTGCTGGCCGAGCGCGCCCGCGCCCACCTGCCGCTTGACCACCACGCGGTCGGCGGCGAACCGCTCCATCGCGGCGAGCACGCCCTCACACGCGACATCGTCGAGCCACAGCGTCGGCACCGTTACCGCGCCGCGCATGGCGAGGTCCCGCAGATAGCGCTTGTCGATATTCCAGCGCACCACACCGGGCGGGCTGTGCACCGCGATCCCGCGCGCCGCGAGCGCATCGAGCCTGGCGAGGAACTCCGCCGGATGGTCCTGATAGTCCCACGCCGTGCCCAGCAGCACCAGCGCCATGCCGTCGAAGTCGGCCAGCGGCGCGCGCCAGTCGATCTCGACCAGTTCGAGCCCCGCTGTGGCAAAGGCCGGGCGCAGCGCCGCGACCTCGATATCATGCTCGAAGGCGTCGCCGCGCCGCTCGCCTGCGCCGGGCAAGGTCGCGGCGCAGGCCAGGAATCCTATGCGCGCCATCGCCTCAGACGTGCTCCAGCGCCTGCGCGAAGTCGGCGATCAGATCGTCCGGGTCCTCGATGCCGATACTGATCCGCACGAGGTTGTCGGTGATGCCCAGCGCCGCCTTGCGTTCGTCGGGGACCGAAAGGTGGGTCATGCTCGCCGGGTGGCTCGCCAGCGTCTCGGTCCCGCCGAGGCTGACCGCCAGCTTGGCGATCCGCAAGGCATCGAGAAAGCGGAAGCATTCCGCCTCGCCGCCTTTCAAGAGCAGCGAGAAGGTCGATCCCGCGCCCAGGCAGTGGCGGTCATAGATGTCCTGCTGGCGCGCATCCCTGATCGTGCCGAGGTAGCCCAGCCCCTCGACCTTGGGATGCCTGCTCAGGAAATCGCAGACCCTGGCCGCATTCTCGCCCGCGCGGCTCATCCGCAGTTCGACGGTTTCGAGGCTGCGGCACAGCATCCATGCGGTGTTGGGATCGCAGATCCCGCCCATGGTGTTGCGCAGCATCCGCACCGGGTCCATCCACTTCTTCGCGCCCGCGATGCTGCCCGCGACGAGGTCCGAGTGGCCGCCGACATATTTGGTCAGCGAATAGACCACGATGTCCGCGCCCTGTTCCAGCGGGCGCTGCCAGAGGGGACCAAGGAAGGTGTTGTCGATGGCAATCGCGCAGTCCAATCCGGCGGCATCGCGCGCGGCCTTGACCGCCTCGATATCGACCAGCGCATTGGTCGGGTTGCCCGGGCTTTCGAGATAGATCATGCAGACCTTGCCGCCCTGTTCGGCGGCCATGGCCTTGGCCCTTGCCAGCACCGCGTCGATTGCCTCGCGCGTCGCGCCGGCGGGAAAGTCGACATAGCTCACGCCGAACTTGCTCAGCCATCTGGCGATGAACCCCTCGCTCGCGGCATAGAGCGGGCCCGAATGGACGATCACGTCGCCCTGCGCGGCATAGGTCAGCAGCAGCACGCAGATCGCGGTCATCCCGCTGGAGAAGCTCAGCGCGTCCTCCGCCCCGTCCCAGATGGCCAGGCGATCCTCCAGGATTTCCTGGTTGGGCGCGTTGAAGCGCGAATAGACCAGCCCGTCGGCGCCGCCCGGGCGCTTGCCGGTGATGCCTTCGAAATGGCGCTTGCCCTCGGCGGCGCTGGGGAAGGCGAAGGTGCTGGTGAGGAACACCGGCGGCTTGAGGCTGCCTTCGGAAAGCCTGGGGTCATAGCCGAGGCCCATCATCAGCGTGCTGGGCTTCAAGGGGCGGCCATTGATTTGGGTGGCATCGCTCATCGCGCGAGCATCCTTCCTGTATCGTCACCCCCAGGAAGGCGGGGGCTGGTGAAGCCGCCGGGGCGCCCGTTCCTAACCTCCGCAGGAACGCCTCTCCACCGGGAGTCGCTGTCGCGCGTTTTCATATGTTGGACCGATGTTGGTTTCAACTGCGACAAACCCGCCTGGATGGAACACATGGAACACGGTCCTGAAAAGAAGAAACCAAGGCGGGTGCGTGGCACGATCGGAAGGGGGTGGTTCGAAGGAAGGACGCAGCCGCATTGCGCCGAAACTACCTGCCGCCGCGACAGTAGGAAATCGCCGGTAACGCCACGGCATCGGGCGATTTGGGCGATTCTCTACAATACCGCACCGCATGCGTCGGGGTATGGGGCGGATAACAGCGGCAGGAGGCTTGAATGGACGATCCCTTCCAGATGCAGCGTGAACTTCGCTATGGCGCGCCGGTCTGCGACCAGGTCCTGACCGGCCGATATTTCACCATCGGCTATTCCTGGTATTTCCGGCAGGCCAAATGGACGCTGGAAATCGTCCGGCGGGGCGGCAAGGAGTTTGCGCCCGATGCCTTTTCCAAGGCCAAGCGCATGGACAATTTTCGCGCCGATGTCCGCCTTCCCTACCGCTTCAGGGCATCGCTCAACGCCTACAAGGGCAATGGCTACGACCGCGGCCACCTGGTCTCGAGCGCCAATGGCGACCTGCGCCATATCGAGAACAGCGAAACCTTCCTGCTGTCGAACATGTCGCCGCAGAATGCCGACTTCAACCGCCAGGGCTGGCGCAAGCTGGAAGAAGCGGTGCGCGAACTCAACGACCGCGAGGATATCCTCGAGGTTTACGTCCTCAATTGCCCGTTCTTCGATTTCGACAAGCCCATCAAGACCATCGGCAACAAGGCCGACAAGTTCGGGATCAACGTCCCTGTTCCGCATGGCTTCGTGAAATCGGTGCTGGCCGAAGACCGCCGCGGCGCCCTCAAACTGTGGACCTTCCTGATCGAGAACGCGCCCGTCACCAAGCCGCTCGATCAATATCTGATCAAGACCTACGATGCCGAACAGCTGATCGGCGGGCGCTTCTGGGACCGCGTGGCCGGCGGCGACATGCACAAGGCCAAGGGCGGCGACGGACCCATAGAACCGATGTGGTAGGGGCCTGCGCCGAAGTCGGCCTCGAAATCACTCTAACCCACCACCCCCGCGCCGGCGAGCACGGCCAGTGTCAACACGTCGGGGGTGATCGCGGTCATCGGGGCGATCTGCACCGGTTTTTCCATCCCGATCAGCATCGGCCCGATGGTGGTGCTGCCCGCCAGTTCGCGCAGCAGCTTGGCCGAGAGATTGGCCGATTGCAGGCCGGGCATGATCAGCACATTGGCGGGCGCCGACAGGCGGCAGAAAGGATAAAGCTTCATCACCATCGGGTTGAGCGCCGCATCGGGCGCCATTTCGCCTTCATATTCGAAGCCGACATCCTCCGCATCGAGGATCGCCACTGCATCGCGGATATTGCCCAGCCACTGGCCAGGCGGGTTGCCGAAGGTCGAATAGGACAGGAAGGCCACGCGCGGTTCATGCCCCATGCGCCGCGCCACGGCGGCGGTTTCCCTGGCGATATGCGCCAGCTGTTCGGCAGAAGGGCGTTCGTTGATAGTGGTATCGGCCAGGAAAGTGGTGTGGTTCTTGCCGATCATCATGTGGATGCCGAAAGGCACCGCGCCAGGCTTGTGGTCGAGCACCCGGCTCACTTCGCGCGCGGTCTGGGCGAATGGCCGGGTGAGGCCGGAAATCATCGCATCGCCATGACCCAGCGCGACCAGCAGCGCGGCGAAGACGTTGCGTTCCTGGTTGACCATGCGGGCGACGTCGCGCTGGGTATATCCCTTGCGCTGCAAGCGCTTGTAGAGATAGTCGACCATTTGCGGGATGAGCCTGGAATCAGCCGAATTCTGGATCTCGAAGCTGCCCGGATCGCTGACGCCGAGCATGTGCATCTTGTCGGCGATGGCCTTGGTCCGCCCGACCAGGATCGGCTGGCCATAGCCGAAATCGCGATACTGGATCGCCGCGCGCAGCACGACCTCCTCTTCCGCTTCGGCAAAGACCATGCGCTTGGGATGGGCCTTGGCCAGCTCGTAGACCCCGGTCAGCACCGACGTGGTCGGGTTGAGCCGCGCCTTGAGCGAGGTGCGATAGGCATCGAGATCGGCGATCGGCGCCATGGCCACCCCCGAATCCATCGCCGCTTTCGCGACCGCGCTCGAGACGACTTCCATCAGCCGCGGGTCGAACGGGGCGGGGATGATGTAGTCGGTGCCGAACTTGTGGTTCTTGCCATAGGCGGCGGCGACTTCCTCGGGCACGGCCTGGCGCGCCAGCTCGGCGATCGCGCGCGCGGCGGCCACCTTCATCTCTTCGTTGATCGTGGTCGCCTGCACGTCGAGCGCGCCGCGGAAGATGAAGGGGAAGCCGAGGACGTTGTTGACCTGGTTGGGGAAGTCCGAACGGCCGGTGGCGATGATCGCATCGGGGCGCACCGCCTTGGCCGCATCGGGCATGATCTCGGGCGTGGGGTTGGCCATGGCGAAGATGATCGGCCTGTCGGCCATCTTCGCCACCCATTCGGGCTTGAGCGCGCCGGCGGCCGAAAGGCCCAGGAAGATGTCCGCGCCCACCAGCGCTTCTTCAAGGCTGCGCGCCTCGGTCGGAACGGCATGCGCGCTCTTCCACTGGTCGACATTGTCGCGCCCCGGATAGATCGGCCCCTGCCGGTCGCACACGATGACGTTTTCATGCGGCACCCCGACCGACTTGATCAGCGCGGTGCAGGCCAGCGCCGCCGCGCCCGCGCCGTTGACCACGATGCGCACGTCCTTGAGCGCGCGCCCGGTGATGTGGCAGGCGTTGATCAGGCCGGCCGCGGAAATGATCGCGGTGCCGTGCTGGTCGTCGTGCATGACCGGAATGTTCATCCGTTCGCGCAGCGCCTGTTCGATCACGAAACATTCGGGCGCGGCGATATCCTCGAGGTTGATGCCCCCGAAGCTGGGCTCCATCAGCGCGACCGCCTCGATGAACTTGTCCGGGTCTTCGGTATCGAGCTCGATGTCGATCGCATCGACGTCGGCGAAGCGCTTGAACAGCACCGCCTTGCCTTCCATCACCGGCTTCGCGGCAAGCGCGCCGAGATTGCCGAGGCCGAGGATGGCGGTGCCGTTGGAGATTACCGCGACCAGGTTCGAACGGGCGGTGTAGCGCGCGGCATCCTTGGGATTGGCAGCGATCGCTTCGACCGGGGCGGCAACGCCGGGCGAATAGGCGAGGCTGAGGTCGCGCTGCGTCGCCATCGGCTTCGAGGCGATGATCTCGATCTTACCGGGACGAATCGTCTCGTGATAGAACAGCGCCTCGCGCGCCTTGAATGCGTTGGTTTCCTCGTCGGACATGGTCGCCTCTTTTCGCTGTCGTGCCGCCCTAACGCGCGCAGGCGCCGAGCGGTAGGGGAAACCTTCGCCTTGCCGCTTCCCGAATCGCAGGCCCCGCCGCTACGGCAGGGCATATGGCCGGTCAGCCCACCCCGATGATGCAGCAATATCTCGCGCTCAAGCGCGAGGCGGGCGACGCGCTGCTGTTCTATCGCATGGGCGATTTCTTCGAACTGTTCTTCGACGATGCCAAACTGGCTTCGGGCGTGCTCGACATCGCGCTGACCAGCCGCGGCGAACATGGCGGGGACAAGGTGCCGATGTGCGGCGTGCCGGTCCACGCGGCCGAAGCCTATCTCGCGCGGCTGATCAGGGCCGGCTGCCGCGTCGCCATCGCCGAACAGGTCGAAACACCCGAGGCGGCCAGGCTGCGCGCGAAACGCGAGGGGCTGCCTTCGTCCAAGGTGCTGGTGGCGCGCGACATCGTGCGCTTCGTCACCGCGGGCACGCTGACCGAAGAGGCGCTGCTCGAACCGCGACGCGCGAACCTGCTGGTGGCGGTGGCGCCGGTGCGCGACGGCGTGGGGCTGGCGGCCTGCGATATCTCGACCGGACGGATGGAGCTGGAGGAGTGCACGCCGCAGGCGCTCGACGCGGCGCTGGCGCGGCTGGGCGCGAGCGAGGTGATCGGGCCCGACGATTGGGACACGGCGGGCGATGGCGTGATCGCGCGCCCGCGCTCCGATTTCCGCAGCGACGACGGCGAAGCCCGGCTCAAGGCGATCCACAGCCTCGCCACGCTCGACGGGCTGGGCAGTTTCACCCGTCCGATGCTGGCGGCGGCGGCGGGGCTGATCGCCTATCTCGAACACGCCGGACGCGGCAAGCTGCCCTTCCTGCTCCCCCCTGTGGCGCGCGGTTCGGACGCGCATCTGGCGATGGATGCGGCCACGCGCGCAAGCCTCGAAATCCTCGAAGCGCAGGGCGGCGGGCGCGCGGGCAGCCTGATCGCCTGCATCGACCGCTGCGTCACCGGCGCGGGGGCGCGGCAGCTGGCCGAAGACCTGTCCGCGCCGCTGGCGGATCGCGGCGCGATCGAGGCGCGGCTGGCCGCCGTACAGCACTTCCACGCCGATCCGCTGCTGCGCGCCGACCTGCGCGCGGTACTGCGCCAGGCGCCCGATATCGGTCGCGCGCTGGGGCGGCTGGTGGCCGGACGCGGAAGCCCGCGCGACCTTGGCCAGATCCGCGACGGCCTGTCGGAAGCGCGCCGGCTGCGCGACATGCTCGCCGCCAGCGCCGACCTGCCCGACCTGCTCGGGCGGATGATCGGCGCGCTGGGCGGCCATGCGGCGCTGGTCGACCACCTCGCCCGCGCGCTGGTCCCCTCGCCCCCGACCGAGCGCCAGCAGGGCGGCTTCATCGCCAGCGGCTATGACCATGCGCTCGACGCGCTGCGCGAAACCAGCGGCAATGCCCGCCGCGCGATCGCCGCGCTCGAGGCGAAATACCGCGGGGAAACCGGCACGCCCTCGCTCAAGATCAAGCACAACAAGGTGCTGGGTTATTTCATCGAAGTGCCTGCCCGGCACGGCGACAAGCTGATGGCGGCGGACAGCGGATTTACCCATCGCCAGACGATGGCGGGCGCGGTGCGCTTCAATTCGCTGGGCCTGCACGAGGAGGCGAGCCGCATTGCCGAGGCCGGGGGCCATGCCCTCGCCACCGAGGAAACGCATTTCGAAACGCTGGTCGGCGAAGTCGCCGCCGCGCGCGAAGCGATTGCCGCGACCGCCGCCGCGCTGGCGCGGATCGACGTTGCGGCTGCATTGGCCGAACGCGCCGTCGAAGGCGACTGGTGCCGTCCCGAAGTGCTCGACGAACCCTGCCTCGAGGTCGCCGGCGGCCGCCACCCGGTGGTCGAACAGGCGCTGGCGCGCGCGGGAGAGCGCTTCGTCGCCAACGACTGCGCGCTTGGCCATGATGATCGGCTGTGGCTGATCGGCGGCCCCAACATGGGCGGCAAGTCGACCTTCCTGCGCCAGAACGCGCTGATCCTGCTGCTGGCGCAGGCGGGCAGCTATGTCCCGGCAGGCAGCGCACGGATCGGGATGGCCGATCGGCTGTTCAGCCGCGTCGGCGCGTCCGACAATCTCGCCCGGGGGCGCTCGACCTTCATGGTCGAGATGGTCGAAACCGCCGCGATCCTCGCCCAGGCGACCGAACGCAGCTTCGTCATCCTCGACGAGGTCGGGCGTGGCACCTCGACCTATGACGGGATGGCGCTGGCCTGGGCGGTGGTCGAAGCGGTGCATGAACAGCTGCGCTGCCGCTGCCTCTTCGCGACGCATTATCACGAACTCAGCCGCCTGGCCGATACCTGCGATGCGCTGAGCCTGCACCATGTCCGCGCGCGCGAATGGAAGGGCGATCTGGTGCTACTGCACGAGCTGGCGCGCGGCGCGGCGGACCGCAGCTATGGCCTCGACGTCGCGCGGCTGGCGGGCGTGCCGCAACCGGTGATCCGGCGCGCCAGGGCGGTGCTGGACAAGCTCGAGAAGGGGCGCGCGGAAACCGGCGGGCTGGCCGCCGGGCTTGGCGACCTGCCGCTTTTCGCCGCCACTGCGCAGGCGCAAGAACCGCGCCGCGACACCCTGCGCGCGATGTTCGAAGCGCTCGACATCGACTCGCTTACGCCGCGCGAAGCGCTGGAAAAACTCTACGAACTCAAGGCCGAAGCGGGTTCAACGAAGGATTAACCGCAGCGCGGCTATGGCTGCCGATCATGGAAGATGGCCTGTTTACCCACCAGGGCAAGAAGCTCATGCTGATCGGGTTTTTCCTGTGGTGTGTCGCCATGCTGATCGGCGACGAGGACGATCCCGGGATGATCGCGCAGGTCAGCGAAGGCGGCGCGGACGGGCTCGTTTCGCATGAACCCGGCGTCGACGAACAGGCCTATGTCCCGCCGCCGCAGGCCGCCCGCGTCGAGGCGCGGCCCCCTCAGGACGCGTCGCTCGATGCCTGGTATGCCGAAGCCGCGCCCAATGAGGTGGTCAACCCCGAACCGGTCGACGAAAGCCACCTGATCGACGACACGCAGCCCGTCGTCAGCGCCGAGCCGCAGGTCCGGTAACGCCCGCGCCGGTCAGCGCGTGGGAACCGGCGCTTCGCCCGAATAATCGTAGAAGCCGCGCCCGCTCTTGCGGCCCAGCCAGCCGGCCTCGACATATTTCACCAGCAACGGCGCCGGACGATACTTGGCATCGCGGGTGGTCCTGTAAAGCACCATGATGATCTCGAGGCAGGTGTCGAGCCCGACGAAATCGGCCAGCTGCAACGGTCCCATCGGATGGTTCAGGCCAAGCCGGCAGCCCTTGTCGATATCCTCGATCCGCGCGGTCGACTGACCGAGCACGAAGATCGCCTCGTTGATCATCGGCAGGAGGATGCGGTTGACGACGAAGCCGGGTTCGTCCTGGCTCAGCACCACTTCCTTGCCCAGCGCTTCGGCAAAGGCCACGGTGCGTTCGGTGGTCTCCTTCGCCGTGGCAAGGCCGGGGATGACTTCGATCAGACCCATGATCGGCACCGGGTTGAAGAAATGCAGGCCGATGAAACGCGCCGGGTCGGGCGTGTGATTGGCCATGCGGGTGATCGGGATCGAACTGGTGTTCGAGGCCATGATCGCCCCCGGCGCGAGGAACTCGCCAGCCTTGTGGAAGATCGCCTTCTTGATCTCTTCCTTCTCGGTCGCGGCCTCGATGATCAGGTCGGCGCCCGTCATCGGGGCATAGTCGGCAACCGGGGTGATCCGCTTCAGCACCGCCTCGGCCTCGGCGATCTCCAGCTTGCCGCGCCCGACCAGCTTGCCCAGCGCCTTGTCGATCCCCGCATGCGCCTTCTGCGCCACTTCGAGGCTGACGTCGGCCAGCAGCACTTCCATGCCCTGCCCGGCAATGGTCTGGGCGATGCCCGAACCCATCTGCCCCGCGCCGATGATGGCGATCGTCTGGCTCATCGTGAAACCCCTTCGCATGTGCAGCAAAGCGCGCGGCTTAGCGAGCAAGAGGCGGTGTGGCTAGCGATTAGCGCCGGGAACCCACTTCACATCCCCGGCCCCGTCGCGATTGGCCACGCGGGCGAGCACGAAGAGGTAATCCGACAGGCGGTTGATATAGGCCAGCGCCTGCGGATTGACCGGCGTGCCCACCGCCATCGCGGTCATCGCCCGCTCCGCGCGGCGCACCGATGCGCGCGCGACGTGCAGGCGCGCGGCCGCCTCGCCCCCGCCGGGCAGCACGAAGCTGGACAGCGGCGCGAGCCGGGCATTGGCGGCGTCGATCGCCGCTTCGAGCCATGCGACCTGCGCCGCGACGATCCGCAGGACAATCTGTGACGGCGTAAAATCGTCACCCGGCGTGGCGAGATCCGCGCCGAGATCGAACAGGTCGTTCTGGATCCGCGCCAGCGGCGCGGCATGTTCGCTCGCGGCCAGCGCGACCGCGGCAAGGCCCAGCGCGCTGTTCGCCTCGTCCAGCGCACCGATCGCTTCCATGCGCGGCGCATGCTTGGCCAGCCGCGACCCGTCGACGAGGCCGGTGGTCCCGTCATCGCCGGTGCGGGTGTATATCCGGTTGAGCTTGACCATCTATTCGTCATCCCGGCGGAAACCGGGATCTCCCTCGGCCATGACGGCGCTGGACGCAAGCGATCCCAGCTTTCGCTGGGACGACGGCTAGTTCGCGATCGCGAGGATTACCACGACCACCACGATCGCCAGCGCCTGGTACTTGATGCGATTGAACATCATCCGGTTCTGCAGCAGTTGCATTTCGGTCGCCGTCTCGCCCTCGCCGGTCTCGAGGTCGATCCTGGTGGTCCTGAGGAAGGCGATGATCCCGCGCACCAGCGAGAACACGACAAGGCCCATCAGCACGACGAGCACGATGATGAGGAAAGCTGTCATGCACCCAATCTAGGCGCTCGCCAGCGTAATGCCAGCGGGGAAATCGCCCCGGCGCAACCGGTCGGCGAGCGCCCGCCCGTCCTCCCCCGCACGGCGCAGTTCGGCAAGGCCATGGCCGCGTTCGCCCGAACGGCGGCGCTTGGCGAGTTTCCGGCCATCGCCATCCATCAGCAGCCCATGGTGGTACCAGCGCGGAACCGGCAGGCCGAGCAGCGCCTGCAGCAGCCGGTGGATGCCGGTCGCGGGGAACAGGTCCTGCCCGCGCGTCACCAGCGTCACCCCGTCCGCCGCATCGTCGAGCGTGACGGCGAGGTGGTAGCTTGCCGGAGCATCCTTGCGCACGATCACCACATCGCCGGCCTCGCGCGGGTCGGCCAGGATGCGCCCCGCGATCTCGTCGTCCCACCAGATTTCGCCGACCTGCGCCATGGCGCGCGCGACATCGAGCCGCAGCGCCGCCGGACGCGTGATGTCGATCGGCCGCCCGCGGCAGGTCCCGGGATAGACCAGCCCCTCGGGCCCCAGATGCGGCTCGAGCGCCTCGATCTCGGCGCGGGTGCAGGTGCAGGGATAGAGCAGGCCCTGTTCGAGCAGGTTCCGCGCCGCCGCGGCGTAATTCGCCAGCCGGGTGGATTGCGCGGGCACTTCCTCCCACGTCAGCCCCAGCCAGGCGAGGTCCTCGCGAAACGCCTCGGCCAGTTCGGGGCGCGAGCGGGCTCCGTCGATATCCTCGATCCGCAGCAGGAAGCGCCCGCCCCATTCCCGCGCCCGATCATGCGCCACAATCGCCGAATAGGCGTGGCCCAGATGCAGCGGCCCGTTGGGGCTGGGGGCGAAGCGGGTGACGGTCAACTTGTGCGGCCCTGTGTGCGACTCGGCAGAAAACCTTGTGGATAGCCTGTCTGTAACAGTCTTGACGCTTCCCCGTGCAAGTGCATTTTCAGCGACATCAGGGAGGAACGCACACCGTGTTCAAGGCCGAACTGATTGAACGGGCCGCAAGGTTCCGAAGTACCGAGGAGGACCCGACGCGCAAGCTGCAGTCGTGTCCGTCGCTCGTGTTGAATGCCGACTACACTCCGCTTTCCTATTATCCCCTCAGCCTGTGGCCGTGGCAGACCGCGATCAAGGCCATCTTCCTCGACCGGGTCGACGTGATCGCGACCTATGATCGCGAGGTCCACTCGCCCTCGCTCGACATGAAGATCCCCAGCGTGATCGCGCTGAAGCAATATGTTCGCCCAAGCGAGTTTCCCGCCTTCACCCGCTTCAACGTGTTCCTGCGCGATCGCTTTTCCTGCCAGTTCTGCGGCGATACGCACCACCTGACCTTCGACCATGTCGTCCCCCGTCGGCTCGGCGGCAAGACCACGTGGGAGAACATCGCCACCGCCTGCGCGCCCTGCAACATGATGAAAGGCGGGCGCACGCCGCGGCAGGCCGGGATGGTGCTCTACAACCAACCGATCCGCCCGACCCACTGGCAGTTGCAGCAGCACGGCAAGCAGTTCCCGCCGAACTATTTGCACGAAACCTGGCGTGACTGGCTCTACTGGGATATCGAGCTGGAGGAATGAGCTTGCCCCTGTCCCACCCGCCAGCCTGGCCTCGCCCGCAGATGGTCAGCCCCGACAGGCCGCGTTAGAGTGATTTCGAGCCGGATGGACTCATCCGGCGACCAGGAAATCACGGTAAAACAAGAGACTAGAGTGCCGACCTTGATGCGATCAAAGCCGGCAGCACTCTCGCCGGCAGCCCGAACGAAACCTGTAACTTGGGATGGCCCCGGCCCGAACCTGCAACAAGACCCGCCTTTCGTTCACGCGCTAGCATTCCATGGCCCATCGATTGCTCAAATTCCTGATGCTTGTCGGCCTCTGCTTTGGGCTGTCTGCGATGGCGCTCGCCAAACCGGTGCCGCCGTGCTGCGAAATGATGGCGGCGCATACGGCGCAGGCCGGTCAGGATACATCTTCCTCGATGGATAAATCCGGCTGCCCGCCCTCCAAGTGCATGGCAATGCAGTGCCTGGCGGCGGCCCCCTGCGTGGCGACATTGTCGGCAAACGATGCCGGACAGGCGATTACACGCTACACGGTGCGCGAGAAGAAGTCGCGGCCGGCGCTGGCGGTTCACCTGAACGGGCGCGCCTCGGCGCCGGAACTCAAACCACCCACATTCGCCTGATCCCGGCTGTCGGGGGATTGAGCCCCGATGAATTGACCGGTGAAAATCCGCACCGTGGCAGGCGGAAGGCGCGATGCGCCCGCGCCGCCGCGGCGAGAATGCAATCGTCAGGTCAAGGTACCATTATGCGACGAATATCCCACACCCTCCTGTTCGGCGCGGCATTTTGCGTCGCCGCGCCCGCCCATGCCCAGACAGTGCCGCCACCCGGACATTTCGATGTCGCATTGAGTGGTTTCCAGAACATCGTCGGTGCTGAACCGGTGTCGCAACCCGACACGGGCCCCGGCATCCTTTCCGAAAGCGAAATCGAGGTCAGCCCGCTGTACAAGACGGCAGGCGGCACGTTGATCGGCGTGCGCGGCGTGTTCAATATCGGCGGCCGTGCATCGAACGCGCAATCGGCGTGGCAAGTCGCCGTGCCGGAAATCAGCGCCTTTGCCGTCGGTTGGTTCGGCCGCATCGAAATCGGCGAACGCGCCGGTTTTCCGCAAAGCCTGCTGGGCTTCACGCCTTCGCAAATCGCCTTTACCGCCGCGCCCTTCGGGCCGGATTCGGGATCGAGACTCGATCCCGACGGGCGCCTGCCGACGCAATTCCTTCCACCCGCGCTGGCGGGGCGGATCGATGCGCTCACCTATCTCGGCTATGCCGCGCGGCTGTACGATGATCGTTCGCCCAAGATCATCTATCTTTCACCGCGCACGCGCGCGGGCGTGTATGGCGCGCTGTCCTACACTGCGCGCACCGATCGGCCCACCGGATTCAGCCTGACGGATGGCGCGCGCGGCGTGACGGGCGGGCTGGACGAACCGCTGGCTGCCGGGCGTTTCCGCGATGTGGTGCAGGCGGCCCTGGTGTGGAACCACCGGACCGAAAATCTCGACCTGTCGACCGGGTTCACCTATACCCATGCGACAGCCGACCAAGGGCTTGCGCGCGCCCGGCTGCGCAAGGTCGATTCGTTGAGCGCCGGTGTTTCAGCAACCCTGCACGACAGCTGGGCGCTGGGTGTAAGCGCAACCTATGACGGGTTATCGAACAATGGCGGCAACCCGGTTTCGGGCCGCCGGCCGACCAGGCCGTTCGGCGTGGTGGCCAGCATCGATTATGTCCAGGGGCCCTGGGTGGTCGGCGGATATTATCAGCACGCCCATGCTGACAGCTTAACGGTGACGCCGCGCCGCGATACCCTCGACATCGGCGAGATCGGGGTTTCCTATCTGGCGGATCGCAACCACGATCTGCTGGGAATGGGCCGTTACACCGACGTGAAGCTGTTCGCCGCTGCCTATTTCTACAAGCTCCGAAGCGACGAATTCGCCGCAACCGGCCCCGCCCAGCGCGGTGCCGTCCTGCTTGCCGGCGCGCGCTTTGCCTTTTTCTGATGCCAGCTCAATTCAAAGGAGATTTGACCATGACCACTGTAAAGACCTGCAACACCGCCGCGATCGTCACTGCCGCCAGCCTTGCCGCCGCGATTTCACTCGCCGCCAGCCAGGCCAGCGCGCAGGTCAATGTGCCCAAGCCGAGCTATAAATTCGAGAAGTGCTATGGCGTTGCAAAAGCAGGGCTGAATGACTGCTTCAGTTCCAGGCACGTGTGTGGCGGGACCGCGAAGACGGACAATGAACCCGACGCATGGATCTATGTGCCTGCCGGCACCTGCAAGAAGATCGTCGGGGGCAGTGTGATGCCGAAGGGGTCGTAACGAGGCAAGACAGGCTGAGGTCGCTTCGCTTCGATCAGAAGCGGGACGACCCCAGTGTGCAACCGGCACCGATGAAACTACCCCTCGATCACGCGGGTGTGCGGATGGTGCCGGTCGAGATGGCGCTTGACGATCCTGAGGTTGCGGCTGTTCGAGCGGAAAGCGAGGTCGAAGGCGTCGCCCAGCACCGGCACCGCGCCGAGTGCGGTATCGAACGCGATATTGCCGGCCATGCGCCACAGTTTCCATTTGGGCAGGCCAAGGTTGCGCGCCTCCCACACGATATAGGCGCCCATGGCGGCGGCGATGAAATCCCCTACCACCGGCACCAGACCCACGATCGAATCGAGCCCGATGGCGAAGTTTGTCCCCGGGATGACGAAGCTGCGTTCGAGCAGCAGCTCCATCGCCTCGATTCGCTTGCGCACCGAAACCGCATCGGTCCCGGTGGGGAGCGCGATACCCAATGGGCGGGCACGGGGAGCTGGATCGACCATGGCCGCTAGATGGGCGCGCGCGACAACGGGAACAAGGGATGGATGTTCCAGCGGTTCTCGAGGAATTCGCCGATATCGCCGCGCACCAGCGACCAGCGGATCGGCGCGCCGAGCGGGATATAGAGGTTGGTCGCGGTCAAGGCCTGCTCGGCTTCGGCAAGGTAGGACGCCTCCTCGGCCGGGTCCTTCGCTTCGTTGGCGAGGCTGACGAGGTAATCCGTGCCCTCTGCGCAGACCACGCGCGAAACGCGGCAATTGAACTGGTTGAGGAACCAGGTCGGCGCCCCGAAACGCGCCACCCGGTCACGCAGGACGAGATCGGCCCGGCCCGTGTCGGTTGCGCGCGACGCCGCCACCCCGATCGCCGCAAAATCCTGCGCCAAGGCCTTGAACAGCCGGTCGGAACCGGGGCCGTCGGGCAGGCCGATCGAGATCTTCGGCGGTCCGCGCCCAGCGCGCCATTGCGCCACCCTCGAGCGCGCACGCGCCTGTCGTTCGGAAAGGTCGAGGTCGGTCCAGCGCTCGGCGACCGTGCCATAATCGCCAGGCAGGCCGGGTGCGACAATCCGCGTCGTCGGCACCCAGCCGCCGATGTTGAACGCCTGAAGCAGGTCCGCCCGATCGATCGCCATCGCCAGCGCCTCGCGATTCTCCGCCGTGCCGAGGAACCCGCTCGGCTTGCGCACATCGAGCCCGAACAGCCCGAGCGCCGCGTCGAGGCGGATCGTGCCGCGCGTCAGCGGCCCGGTATCGGCCAGCGGCAGGGTCGAGATCCGGCCACCCAGCACGAGATCGAAACGACCATCGCCGAAACCGCGGGTGGCACCCTGCGCGCTCTGCGCATAGACCCGCACGCGCGCAACCGCGTCTTCCCACCCAGGCTGGCTCGGCAGGCCGCGCGCTTCGGGCGGCAGGGCATCGAGCACCACGGCCTGGTCCGCCCTGGCCAGCCGCATGGGCCCAAGCCGTCCCTTGTCGAGCACCAGGCCCAGTTCGGGCTGTGCCAGCAATTGCAGCAGGTCGGGCATGGGACTCGTGAGGCGAATCTCGATCACGCGGCCGGTCATGGCGCGCACATCGCGCAGCTTGGCGAGATCGAGCGCGAGCGACGTGCCGTCCAGCCGCCGCAGCGTGCGCGTGAGGCTGTCGCGCACCGCCTGTGCGGTCAGGCGGGTTCCGTCCTCGAGATCGTATTCGTGAATCCGGAAGATGTAGCTCGAACCGTCGTCGGTCACGATCCAGCGTTCGGCGATCGCCGGAACCACCGCGCCCGAAGCATCGAGCGCAACCAGGCCCTGGGCCGATGCCGCGCGCAAATGCTGGCCCGCGAAGTCGAGACGCACGCCTTCGGCGTCGAGTTCATCCGGATCGGCGATGAACGCCACGTCGACCACCCCATCATCGACGCTTCCGTCGCAGGCGGCAGTCGCAAGCGCGAGCATGATGGCAAGGGCGAAGCGCATCGGCTTCGACTAGCAGGGCTTGGCAGAGGCGTCAGCCTCCAGTTTTCAAAGCCGGCGAAGTCCGCGCTCGTCCCCGACGATAACCGTCCCGATTGCCGGACGGGCATAGCGCGGCGTGCCTTCGCCGTTCGCGGCGATGGGCGCGCGCGCCAGTCGCGGATCGATTTCCTCGTCAAAGGCGATGCCGAAGCGGTTGCCCTGCACCCAGGCGACGCTGCCCCTGACGTCCCCGATGTTGCGCAACTTGACGGTCAGCCGTTCGCCCCGTCCTGCAACGACGCCGCCTTCGGCCATCATGCCTCCGGCCGACAGGTTGCGCACCTTGACGCGCACGAGATCGGGCTGTCCCGCAAACGCCAGTTGCGCGAACAGGAACAGGCTGTCTCGGCCGACATTGCGTGTGTCTACCGATGACATCGTGCGCTCGACTCCCTTGGCGTTGCGAACCGCTGCCGCTCATGAAAGCTGCCCGCGGTTACCGGGGCAGCCTAGCGCCGCATACCTTAAAAAAGGGGTAAACGGGTCAATCGTCGCGCGAAATCTTCTCGCGCCTTTCATGCGCTTCCTGCGCCTCGACGGTCATTGTGGCAACAGGGCGTGCGATCAGGCGCTTGAGCCCGATCGGATCGCCGGTAACCTCGCAATAGCCGTATTCCCTGGCGTCGATCCGGCGCAGCGCGGCGTCGATCTTGGAAATCAGCTTGCGCTGGCGATCGCGCGTGCGCAGTTCGATGCCCCAGTCGGTTTCCGATGAAGCACGATCGTTAAGATCGGGTTCGCGGATCGGGCCATCCTGGAGCGACTGGAGCGTCTGGCCCGCCGCGTCGTGGATCGACTTCTTCCAGTCGAGCAGCAGCATCCGGAAATATTCGAGCTGCCGCTCGTTCATGTACTCTTCGTCTTCGCCGGGAGAATAACCGTCGCCAACCGCCGCGCGGGCTTTGGCCAGTTTTTCCATGTCGCTCGTAGCCGTTGCGGCCATTCGACCCTCTCACACAATATGACGCGCCAACAGGCCGTACCGCCCGCTGGCCCGGATATGTCCGGTGCCCTCACGGCCTGCTGCGCGCGGCCTATAGGCAAGCCCCTTGCGGCGCACAAGCGGCAATCCCCACATTCGTTGCTTCGCGACACCTGTCGCACACCCGGTTTTCGACTTTTTCACTCCGTTGTTAACGATTTGTTGACCATAAAAGGCGACCTGTTGGCTGTCCGGCAGGGGAAAGGCCGGCCCAGACGGGGGAATTGAAATGGCTTTCAGCTCGATTCAGGGGGGTGCAGGCGCCATCATTCAGGGCCATGCGGCACACGCACTTGTCGCCGAATGCCTTGCCGCCTTCACGCAGGGAAGCACCGACGCACTCTACGACCTCGGGGTTGCCTTCTCGACCGGCGGCCACGGCGTCGCCGCCGATCTCATCGAAGCGCACAAGTGGTTCAACATCGCCGCCTCCAGGGGGCACGAGCAAGCCGCCTGGTGCCGCGCCGATATTTCGGACGAAATGACCGCCCGCGAAATCGCCGAAGCGCAGCGCCGCGCGCGCGAATGGCTCGCCGCAGGCCAGCGCCGCGCGGCGTGATCGGGCTCACCCCTTCCTGAAAGGGGTGCGTCGTTCGAGGTGGTTGCGGTCCATCGCCACGCCGGCCCGTTCGCGTTCGAGGAATTCGGCCACCGCCTCGCGAAATCCGGGATCGGCGATCCAGTGCGCCGAAACCGTCTCCACCGGTTCATAGCCACGGGCAAGCTTGTGCCCGCCCTGCGCCCCGGCCTCGACCCGGCCAAGGCCCAGTTCGATCGCCGCATCGACCGCCTGGTAGTAACACAGCTCGAAATGCAGGAAGCGGATGTCGCGCGTGCAGCCCCAGTAACGGCCGTAGAGCGCATCCCCGCCGATGAAATTGAGCGCCCCGGCCACCGGCTCGCCGTCCTGAAATGCCAGCACCAGCAGGATCCGCTCGCCCATCCGTTCGCCGAACAGGTCGAAGGCCGCGCGGGTCAGATAGGGTTGCCCCCATTTGCGCGCGCCCGTGTCCTGGTAGAAGCGCCAGAAGGCGTCCCAGTGTTCGGGCCGGATAGCAGCGCCGGTCAGGCGCACGATCTCGACCTCGGCCTGCGCCGCGGCGCGTTCCTTGCGCAGATCCTTGCGCTTGCGCGAGGACAGCGTGGCGAGGAATTCGTCGAAGCTGGCGAAGCCATGGTTGAGCCAGTGGAACTGGATATCCGAACGCAGCAGCCAGCCCGCCGCCTCGAACAGCGGCACCTGCGCGGGCTCGATGAAGGTCGCATGGGCGGACGAGAAACCGTTCTGGAGGCACAATTGCTCGGCCGCCGCAAGCAGCGGGCGCGCGTATGCCGGATCGGGCAGCAGCAGCCGCGGCCCTGTTGCCGGGGTGAACGGCACGGCGATCTGGAGCTTGGGGTAATAGCGCCCGCCGGCCCGCTCGAAGGCATCGGCCCAGCTGTGGTCGAAGACATATTCGCCCTGGCTATGACCCTTGAGATAGGCGGGCATGGCGGCAACGATCGGCCCGCCTTCCTCGCTGATGACGATCGGGGTCGCCTGCCAGCCGGTGCCCGGTCCCACGCTGCCCGAATCCTCCAGCGCGGTGAGGAATTCGTGGCAGACGAAGGGATTATCGGCGCCCGCCAGTGCGTTCCATTGGCCACGCTCGAAGGCGCCGACCGACCCGCCGACGCGCGCGGCAAGGCCGCCATCGCTCATGGCAGGCCCGCCCCTTCCGCGATGGGCGCATCGGCATGGAGGCGCGCCCGCTCGCGCGTTTCGGGCGAGTTCACCGTCCAGGTCAGTATGGGAACGCCCGCAGATCGCGCCGCCGCCACCATCGCACTGGGCAGCGCCTGGACATGGTAGGCGAGGAAGTCCGCGCGCGCGGCCCACAGCGCGAGGTGGCGGCTGAGTTCGGACTGCGTATGCCCCTTGTCATCCTCGCGCATCACCAGCCCGCGCACGGTGCCGGGTGAATTCCGCCGCAGCCAGCGCGACACGCGCGGGTCGAAGCTCATAATGGCGTGGAGCCCGGCATAGCCATCCAGCATGTCGATCACCCGGCGGCAGGTCCACTCGACATCGTAGCCTGGTTTCGATTTTACTTCGATCAGCAGCGGCACGCGCCCGCCGATCATCGCCAAGAGTTCATCCAGAGCAAGGGGCGCATCCCCGCTGGAATAGCGCATCTGCCGCCACTCATCGGCAACGACCTGCTCGCCCGGCTCGGGCCGACCCAGCAGCCGGACAAAATCCCAGTCGTGGAACACCATCGGCCAATCGTCGCGGCTGCGCTGGATATCGCATTCGATCCCCAGCCCCGCCTCGATCGCCGCACGGAAGGCCGAGGGCGAGTTTTCCACCCGCCCCGCGCCATGCCGCCCGCGATGGGCATAGGTCCATTCGCGCAGCCAGCCGACCCGCGCCGGGTCGGGCGCCGGGGCGAGCACCCGGTCAAGCCGTGAGAGCAAAGATCGCATCGACCTCGACCGCGGCATCGAGCGGCAGCACCGGCACGCCGACCGCGCTGCGCGCGTGCCTGCCGGCATCGCCGAAGACCTCGACCATCAGATCCGAAGCGCCATTGGCGACCTTGGGCTGGTCGGTGAAATCGGCGGTCGAGGCGACGAAGCCGCCCAGCTTGACCACCCGTTCGACCCGTTCGAGCAGACCCGCGGCCTTGAGCTGCGCCAGGATCATCAAGCCGCAGGCGCGCGCCGCGGCCTGGCCTTGCTCGAGACTGACCGTGTCGCCGAGCTTGCCGGTCACCAGCCTGCCATCGACGAAAGGCAGCTGGCCCGAAAGATAGGCATGGCGGCCATCGACCACCACCGGGACATAGCTGGCGACGGGCGCCGCGGCCTGCGGCAGGGTGATGCCCAATTCGGCCAGGCGGGCTTCGATGCTCATGCGGGTTCCTTTCCAAGTTGGTTCAGCAGCCAGGGCAGCGCCTCGTCCCAGCGGTCGATCCGCGCGTCGGCATGGCCGGACTTGTGCGCGCAGTCGATTACCGGGGCGAGCATGGGTTCGCCGCACAGGTGGAGCGTGGTGATGCTGCCGACAACCTCGCGCGCCGAGCGATGGTGCTGGGCAAGATCGTCGATGAAGAAGGTCCGGCTTGGCGCGTATTCGGCGACGATGGATTGCAGCGCGGGACCCTTGGGGCCCTGGTTGGTGAAGACCCGCGCATCGATCCCGTGGCCGGCCAGCTGGTCGAAGCGCATTTCGCGATGGCGATCGGCGAGATTGGTCAGCACCACCACATCGGCGTGCTCGGCCAGTTTCGCCATCGCATCGACCGCGCCCTCGATCGGGCTCTGGCGGTGCATTTGCGTGTCGAAGAACCCGCCCAGCTTCTTCCATATATCTTCGGGCGCGAGCACTTCGCCGCTGTCCTGCCAGCGCAGCGCATGGGCGAAGTCGTTGCCGATCATGCGGAATTCGACCCCCTGCGTCTCGGCCAGCCAGTCGCGGAAGGGCGCGACCATGTAGAGCAGCACCTCGTCGCAGTCGGAGATGATCAGCGGGCGGCTCATCGGGCCAGTTCCCTGTGCGCGGCGACCAGCGCCGCGGGCGTGGTCTCCAGCGCATCGGCCGCCAGCACCAGGTCGGGTTCGTGATTCGCCAGGAATTCGAGCACCGCCGCCTGCACCGCGCGGTCCCCAATCCCGTGGCGCAGCCGGTCGGGCGTCAACCCGGTGAGCGAGAGCAGGCGTTCGGCGCGCGCAGGGTCGGCCAACGCCCAGCCGAGCGCTTCGAGCGCCAGCACCGCGGGCGCGCGGGTTTCGGTTCGGGATGGCGATGCGTCGCGAATAATTGTCACTCCCGCCTGTTTTCCATATGGCGCGCTACCAGCGCAAGGAGGCCTGCACGTGGCAAAGAGAATCCTCGTTGTCGAGGACAACGATCTCAACCGGAAACTGTTCTGCGACGTGCTGAAGGCCAACGGCTATGAAGTCGTGCCCGTGGCCGACGGCCAGAACGTGCTGGCGACCGCCAGGCGATTCGTGCCCGACCTGGTCATCATGGACATCCAGCTGCCCAATGTCAGCGGAATCGACCTGATTGCCCGGCTCAAGGCCGAGGCATCGCTGGCGAGCGTCCCGATCCTTGCGGTCACCGCCTATGCCGGCAAGGGCGACGAGGAACGCATCCGCGATGCCGGGGCGGCAGACTATCTGGCCAAGCCGGTGTCGATCGGGCCGTTCATGGCCGCCGTGCGCGCGCTCTTGCCGGCAGAAGGCTAATTCGAGAGCATCTCGAAGGCGAAGACGGCCAGCGTGACGAACAGGCCCACCATGAACATCTTGTAGGCCAGCGCGAGGAAGCGGTATTTCTTGCCCGCCAGCACCTGGCCGTTCTGGTACATGTCATGCGCCATGGTGCGGAACACGGCCTCGTCGGTTTCGAGCCGTTCGAGCAGCATGTCCTGCCACTCCCCCTCGTCCATCCAGGTGAAATGGCCGAAGAACAGCAGGTTGGCGTTGCTGATCTTGCCGTTGGGTCGACCGATTTTGGGCAGCACCGCCATCACCGCGCACAGCGAGCTGGTGAAGGAGAAACTGGCAAGGATCATCAGCGACACCGGCATCCCCCCGCTCAGCGCGCGGCTGACCGAAAGCGAGAAGACCAGGAAGGTCGCGCCGAGCAGGATCGAGGCCTTCTGGTCGGCCATCTGCGACAGCTTGAGCGTGCTCAGCTGCGCAGTGCGCATCAGGTGAATGGCATTGGCGGAATAGGTCTTTTCAGCGCCATCCCCCGTTGCGACCGGAGGCTCGACCGCGGCCGGTTCCACCCTTGCTGAATCGCTCATCCGCTTTTCCTCACTGGAACAGACGTTTGCGACCTCGACCGACACTTGCCATTGCTGCCCGCGCTTGACAAGCATGGCCATTCGCCGCTTTGCCGCAGCATGCACGCGCGGCGCACCATCGCTGTCGCGCCACACAGGATTGGAACGCCCCGCATGGAACGCGCCGAAGTCGATACCGCCATTCGTTCGCTGATCGAGGATTTCAACAAGAAGGCTGTCGAAGTCTCCGACGCTACCACCTTCGCCAACGACCTCGAATTCGACAGCCTGACGGTGATGGATTTCGTCGCCGCGATCGAGGACGAGTTCGATATCATCATCAGCATGAACCAGCAGGCCGAAATCGAGAATTACGGCCAGCTGGTCGACGCCGTCACCAGGCTGCAGGCCAACTGATGCACGACATGACCAGCACGCCGGACCTGTTCAGCAAGTTCGACGAGATCATCGCCATCCGCGAAGGCCTGCTGGCCAGCGGGGTGGAGGATCCCTTCAACCTGGTGATGGAGAAGGTCCTCTCGCCCACCCGCGCAGTCTGCAACGGGCGCGAGACGATCCTGCTCGGTACCTACAACTACATGGGGATGACCTTCGATCCCGACGTGATCGAGGCGGGCAAGCAGGCGCTGGACAGCTTCGGTTCGGGGACCACGGGCAGCCGCGTGCTTAATGGCACCTACCAGGGCCACCGGGAAGTCGAGCAGGCGCTCATGGATTTCTATGCCATGGATCACGCCATGGTCTTCTCGACCGGCTACCAGGCCAATCTCGGGATCATCAGCACCATCGCGGGCAAGGGCGATTACATCGTGCTCGACATCGACAGCCACGCCAGCATCTGGGACGGCTGCAAGATGGGCGATGCCGAAGTGGTGCCGTTCAGGCACAACGATATCGAGGCGATGGAAAAACGCCTGCGGCGCATTCCCGAAGGCGCGGGCAAGCTGGTCGTGCTCGAAGGGGTTTATTCGATGTTGGGCGACATCGCCCCGCTGGCCGAGATGGTCGCGGTGGCGAAGAAATACGGCGCGATGGTGCTGGTCGACGAAGCGCATTCGATGGGCTTCATCGGCGAGAACGGCCGCGGCGTGTGCGAACAGGCCGGGTGCATCGAGGACGTCGATTTCATCATCGGCACCTTTTCCAAGAGCGTCGGCACGGTCGGCGGATTCTGCGTCTCGAACCATCCCAAGTTCGAGATCATGCGGCTGGTCTGCCGCCCCTATGTCTTCACCGCCTCGCTCCCGCCCAGCGTGGTCGCCACCGCCGAGACCAGCATCCGCAAGCTGATGCACGGTTCGAACAAGCGCGCGCATTTGTGGGAGAATTCGAAAACGCTGCACAAGGGCCTGCGCGATCTCGGCTTCCAGCTCGGCACCGACGAGCCGCAGAGCGCGATCATCGCGGTGATCATGCCCGATCTCGAACGCGGCGCGGCGATGTGGGAAGCGCTGATCAAGGGCGGGCTCTACGTCAACCTCGCGCGCCCGCCGGCGACGCCCGCCAACATGACGCTGCTGCGCTGCTCGCTGTGCGCCGAACACACCGAAGCCGAAGTGGGCGAGATCCTGCGGATCTTCGAACAGGCCGGCACAGCGGTGGGGATCATCTGAACCTGCGTTCGGCTGCGGTCCTGCACCGGTGGCCGGCCGGGCGTCAGTGGACCTGGTCGAGCCTCGCCGTGGCGCATTTCTCGGCGGTGGCCGCATCCTCGCCGTTGTCGAGATAGGCGATCGCCACGAAGCCGAGCACCACCACCGCGACGAAGCCCACGGTGACGAGGCCGAGGTACTTGTCGATGAAGCGCTTGATCGGCGCGCCGAACAGGCGGAACAGCACGCCCACGATCATGAAGCTGATCGAACGGCTGACGATGCTGGCAAGGATGAAGGGCACCAGCGCCATGCCGATGAAGCCCGCGGTGATCGTCAGCAGCTTGAACGGGATCGGCGTCGCCCCCTTCACGATCAGGATCTCGACCCCGTATTCGCGCAGATAGCAGGCGGCGACGGGGAAGCTTTCGGTCAGCCCCAACCAGCGCAGCAGGTCTTCGCCGATCGTGTCGTAGAGGCCCCAGCCGATCGCATAGCCGAGCAGCCCGCCCGCGACCGAGGCCACGGTGGCGACCGCGGCAAAGCGCACCGCCCTGTTCGGTTCGGCCAGGCACATCAGGCCGAGCAACGGGTGCGGCGGAACGGGGAAGAAACTCGCTTCGATGAAGGCGAAGGCGGCGAGCCAGCCCGCCGCATGCGGGTGTGCCGCCTTGTCCAGCGTCCAGTCATAGAGTTTGCGCAGCATCCGACCCCGTTCTCCCTACTGCGTCATGGCGAGCGGCGCAGCCGCGCGGCAACCCATGGTGCGATTTCGCGAGGCCGTGTCCGGTTCGCCCTGTCGGCTTGCCGGTCCCTGGATTCCGGCCCGTGGATTCCGGCCCGTGGATTCCGGCCCGTGGATTCCGGCCCGTGGATTCCGGCCCCTCGATTGCTTCGTAGCCGCCGCTCCTCGCAATGACAGATGGAAAGTCAAGGGAATCCGCCGGGGGAATGTTGGACGAAGCCTGCATGATAACCTATTTGGCACTTTTATATTGACATCGTGACGCTATTCGGTTAGCAACACGGAACATCGCGATAGTGTGATTCGCCAGCCGCCCCTGCAAGAAGGGCGGCTGGAACGGGGCGGTCCGCAGGGGCCGCCCCTTCGCGTTTCGCACTCGCTTTTCACGGAGGGACGCATGGTCAGGATCAGGAAAGCGCGCCCCAGACAGACGAAGATTCCCGACCGTTATCGCGAAGGCGAAGACAAGAATCTCGACAAGCACTGGCAAACCTATTTTCTCGACAAGCTGGCCGAAACCTCCAGTATCAGCGCTGCCGCGCTCTATTCGGGGGCCAATCCCTCGCGGGCGTACAAGCTGCGACGCAAGGATCCCGACTTCGCCCGCAAGTGGTACGCGGCCCTGCTCGAGGGATATGAACACCTCGAACTCGAAACGCTTCGCCGCCTGCGCGAAGGCACGGCCGCGGACGGGCCGAAATTCGACATCGCCAACGCCCTGCGCCTGTTGACGCTCCACCGCGAGACGGTGGCGCGCGAGCGGGCACGAATCGGCAACAGCGATGAGGCCAGCGTCCTGGCATCGCTCAACGCGAAGCTGGAGGCGATGCGCCAGAACGAGCACGCGCTGGAGGCAGGGCTCGCGCAAGACGGCACCCACGGGGGCGACATCGGCAATGCTGAGTGACGGTTTTCTCGACTGGCTCCTGCGCAAGGACGATCGCGTGCGACTCGCGCTTGTGCAGTCGCTGGAAGACAAGGAACGCGCCCTGCTGCAACACAATTGGCCGCTGTGGCGGCGCGCAGGGCAGCGCCCGCCGGACGCGGACTGGTCCTGCTGGCTTGTTTGCGCCGGACGCGGGTTCGGCAAGACGCGCGCTGGGGCCGAATGGGTGCGCGAGACCGCCATCCTCGACCCCCGGGCACGGATTGCGCTGGTTGGCGCTTCGCTGGGCGATGCGCGGGCCGTGATGGTCGAAGGCGAAAGCGGCGTGCTCAACATATCTCCGCCGGATTACCGGCCGTATTTCGAGCCTTCGCTCAAACGCCTGACCTGGCCGAACGGTGCGATGGCGTTTCTCTATTCCGCGGCCGAGCCGGACAGCCTGCGCGGCCCGCAGCACAGCCACGCCTGGTGCGACGAAATTGGCAAATGGCCGGCAAACGCGGGCCAGGCCGAAACGTGCTGGGACAATCTGTCGATGGGGCTGCGGCTCGGGCCGCATCCCAGAATCGTCGCGACAACCACGCCGCGTCCGACCGCGCTGGTCCGGCGGCTGACCGCGGAAGCCGGGCGCGGACTGGTGCATGTCAGCCGCGGCTCGACCTACGACAATGCGCGGAACCTGCCCTTACGCTTCGTCACCGCGATGAAGCGGCAATATGGCAGGACCGCGCTCGGGCGACAGGAGCTCGACGGCGAGCTGCTCGAGGATATCGCGGGTGCGCTGTGGAACCGCTCGCTGCTCGAACGCTGCCGCCAGACCCCCTCCTCGCTCGCGGGGGAAGCTGCGACTTTCACCCGCGTGGTGGTGGGCGTCGATCCGCCCGCCAGCGAGCGCGGCGACGAATGCGGCATCGTGGTCTGCGCGCTGGAGGCGAGCGGCGTGGCGCAGGTGCTGGCCGATTGCTCGGTCACGAAGGCCTCGCCCGAACGCTGGGCCCGCGCGGTCGCGGCGGCGGCGAGCGCCTGGAGCGCCGACCGCGTGGTGGCCGAAGCCAACCAGGGCGGCGCGATGGTCGCCAGCGTGCTGCGCGCCGCCGAGCTGTCGCTGCCCTTGAAGCTGGTCCACGCCAGCCGCGGCAAGGCCGCCCGCGCCGAACCGGTGGCCGCGCTCTACGAGGCCGGACGGGTACGCCACGCGGGGATGTTCGCCAAGCTGGAGGACCAGCTGTGCGGGCTGATGGCCGGCGGCGGCTACGAGGGACCGGGAAGATCGCCCGACCGCGCCGACGCGCTGGTGTGGGCGTTGAGCGAGCTGATGCTGGGGAAGGGCGGGAGGCCGCGGGTGCGGCAGGTTTAGAAGGCGCGAATAACCCATTGTCGGAATTGCGGTCTCGACTTTTTGTTGATTCATTCATTGACTGTAAACCAGCACAAAGCCATATGGCACGCATAACGACCCCTCGTGGAGCCACCCGCTATTGTCGGATTCGGTGAAGCGAGTATGAAAACCCCGGGGACGCTTCGGCGTCCCCGAATTTTCTCTAGTCATGAGATTTGGGGTCGTAAATGTCGGATCATTCTCTCGCAGCAGTGTCAGTCACTACCACAACCGTACCACGGTTGCGGTTGAGAATCTTTGTCGACTTTTGGAACTTTAGTCTGGCCATCAGGTCTCAGGATGCAAACTTCCGTGTCGATTGGAGCAAGCTAGGCCCATTGCTGACTGCTGAAGCCGCAGCGCTGGTAGACATTCAAAGTCTGCCAGCCTTCGAAGGATTGCACGTCTACGGGTCATTTGATCCAGCAAAGCCGCACGATGGAAAGCTTCGCCATTGGTTTACCAATGTGTTGGACAAGATGCCTGGTGTTCACGTTACCTTACTCGCGAGGCAACAAAAGCGAGGCTATCCTAAATGTCCGGCCTGCTACAACGAGTCCGCGCAATGCTCAGCGTGCGGTGCAGATATGCGAGGTACTGAGGAAAAAGGGGTCGATACACGCATCGTCGCTGACATGATCAGCCTTGCTTGGGCAAATGCCTATGATTCCGCGGTACTTGTCTCCGCTGATCGTGATTTTGTCCCCGTGGCAGACTTTCTTCAAACCAAGGGAATCAAGGTCATTCATGGAGCTTTCCCGCCAATGGGAAGCCACCTCTCCCAACGTTGTTGGGGAAGCCTCAATCTCACCCAACTTATGCCGAACTTCAGCAGATAGTCGCGAATTTAGGCCAACCTCATCCGAAGGCTCTAACCTTCGGACCCTTTGGCGCGTCCGCTTCAAATTCATCACACAAATCAGAAGGTAATCCATGTCCTTCCTCACAACCCTGGCCTCCGCCTTCAAGGGCGGGACGACTACGCGCGTGCCTTTGACGCGCGGCTACATCTCACCCTGGGCGACCAGCTTCGAGAGCATCCCCGGGCGCGCGCCGTTCGATTATGCGCGCGTGGTGGCCGAGGCCTATCTCGCCAATCCGGTCGCGCAGCGCGCGGTGCGGATCGTGGCGGAGGGGGTCGGCGGCGCGCCGATTGCCTGCGCCGATGCGCGGCTGGCGAAGCTGATCGCAACCTCCTGCGGGTCGCAGCCGCTGCTCGAAGTGGTGGCTGCGCAACTGGCGCTGCACGGCAATGCCTATGTCCAGGTGGTCAAGGACGGTGCGGGCCTGCCGGTCGAGCTGTTCCCCTTGAGGCCCGAACGGGTGCAGGTGGTGGCGGGCGAGGATGGCTGGCCATGCGCCTATCGCTATGTCCTTGCCGACCGCACGCTGACCATCGCGATAACCGACGAGGACGGCTGGCCCAACATGATCCACCTCAAGGGCTTTCACCCGACCGACGACCATTACGGCGCGGGCTCGCTCGCCGCCGCCGCGCCCGCGGTGGCGATCCACAATGCGGCGAGCGAGTGGAACCGCGCGCTGCTCGCCAATGCGGCGCGGCCATCGGGCGCGCTGGTCTATGACGCGGGCGATGCGGCGGGGCTGAGTGCCGATCAGTTCGAGCGGCTCAAGGGTGAATTGCAGGCCGCCTTCCAGGGCGGGGGCAATGCGGGCCGCCCGATGCTGCTCGAAGGCGGGCTCGACTGGAAGGCGATGAGCCTGTCGCCCGCCGACATGGATTTCGCCACGCTGAAAGCCGCCGCCGCGCGCGACATCGCGCTCGCCTTCGGGGTGCCGCCGATGCTGCTCGGCCTGCCGGGCGACAATACCTATGCCAATTACCGCGAGGCCAGCCGCGCGCTGTGGCGGCTGACGCTGCTGCCGCTGCTGGGCAAGATCCTCGACGGGCTGCATGCGGGGCTGGCCGACTGGTTCGCCGAAGCGCCGCAGGTCGATCTCGACCGCATCCCCGCGCTGGCCGAGGACCGCGAGAAACTGTGGGCGCAGGTCAGCGCCGCCGACTTCCTCAGCGCGGAGGAGAAGCGCGCGATGCTGGGACTGCCCAGGCCGGAGATTGCCCCATGACCAGAGAAGACATGCTCGCGCGGCTGATCGCGCAGGCCTCCAGCCTCGACCCGCATGGGGGCGTCGAGCTGATCACGCTGCGCGCCATCGTCGAGGAAGCGAGCGAGCTGGGCGCGACCCGCGTGCTCGACCGGCTCGGCCTCGCCGACCCTTCGGCGCAGGACGATATCGACGAGCTGCGCGAGCTGCTTTCGGCCTGGCGCGATGCCAAGGCCAGCGCATGGAAGGCGGCGGTGGAATGGCTGGTGCGCGGCGTGCTCGCGCTGCTGCTGGTCGGCATCGCCATGCGGCTGGGCCACGGGGGGCTGCTCCAGTGAGCTTGCGCACCCTTCGACAGGTTCAGGGTGGGCGGGTGTTGCGGATTGCGGGCTATGCCGCGCTGTTCGATCGTGTGGACGGCGCGCGCGACACGATCCGCCCCGGCGCCTTCACGCGCACGCTGACCGAGCGGCGGAGCCCCTACCCGCTCTACTGGCAGCATAGCCCCGAACAGCGCATCGGCTGGGTCGAAACCGTGGGCGAGGACGCGCGCGGGCTGCGCATCATCGCCAGCATCGACAACCCCGATGGCCGCGCCGCCGCACTGCTGCGCCGGCGCGCGGTGAGCGGGCTCAGCTTCGGCTACCGCGCGCGGCGTTTCCGCCGCACGCCGCAGGGCCGCGAGCTGACCGAGATCGAGCTGTTCGAGGTCAGCGTCGTCACCCATCCGCTGCAGGACGGGGCGCGGGTGCATTTTACCGGCTGACCTCACGCAAGGTGTTTCACGCAGAGAGCGCAGAGGAAGAAAAACCGCAGAGACGCCGAGATGGCTGTCCTGCGCCGCAGGCCACCCTCTTCTCCCCTGAACGCAGGACGGAAAGCCGCTTCGCGGACAGGCACGAGATCCTCTGCGCCTCTGCTCCCTCTGCGCCTCTGCGTGAAACCGCCAACACTTCCCCCCAAGAAAGGATACTCCATGGATACCACAACCCCCACCGACCCCGCCGAAGCGAGCTTCGATATCGTCGCGCGCCAGGACCGGACCGAAGCCGATGTCGCCGCGCTGCGCAGCGACGTCGACGAGGTGAAGGCCCGCGTCGACAAGATCGGCCGTGCCGCCGCGCGCCCCGCCATCGCCGGAACCGACGAGACCGCGCCCGAGGTGAAGGGCTTCGTCGAGGGATACCTGCGTCGCGGATCGACCGTCGAGCTCAAGTCGATCAGCGGCGCGGTGCCCGCCGACGGCGGCTATGCCGTGCCGCGCCAGATCGACGCGATGATCGCGCGCGAGCTCATCGAAATCAGCCCGATCCGCGCATTGGCGCAAGTCGTGCAAACCGGCAGCGCGGGCTATCGCAAGCTGATCAGCACCGGCGGCACCGCTTCAGGCTGGGTCAGCGAAACCGCAGCGCGCCCCGAAACCGACACGCCGAGCTTTGCCGAAATCGCCCCGCCGACGGGCGAGCTCTACGCCAATCCCGCCGCATCGCAGGCCATGCTCGACGATGCCGGTTTCGAGCTCGATAGCTGGCTCGCCAGCGAGATCGCGATGGAGTTCGCACGGGCCGAAGGCGCCGCCTTCGTCCACGGCAGCGGCGTCAACCAGCCGATGGGCTTCCTCGGCGCGCCGGTCTCGACCAGCGAGGACGGCGTGCGCGCCTTCGGCTCGCTGCAATATGTCGGATCGGGCGATGCCAGCGGGTTCGACGCCAACCCCGATGCCCGGCTGATCGACCTCGTCCACACGCTCAAGGCCGGACACCGCCAGGGCGCTAGCTTCGTGATGAATTCGGCGACGCTGGCCGAGGTGCGCAAGCTCAAGACCGCCGACGGGGCCTTCGTGTGGCAGCCGGGCCTGGTCGAGGGCCAGCCCGACCGCCTGCTCGGCTATCCCGTGGTCGAGGCCGAGGATATGCCCGATATCGCGGCAGGCGCTTTCCCGATCGCCTTCGGCAACTTCCGCCACGGCTACCTGATCGCCGAACGCAGCGCCACGCAGGTGCTGCGCGATCCCTTCACCAACAAGCCCTTCGTGCACTTCTACGCCACCAGGCGCGTGGGCGGGCAGGTGCTCGACAGCAACGCGATCAAGCTGCTCAAAATCGAGCTGTAGTATTCCGGCGCGGGCGGAGTTTCCCCTCTCCGCCCGTTTTTTGTTTTGCGCACCCTTTTGTTTTGCGCACCGACCTGCGTCGGTGCGTCCTCGCTGGACGCGCAGCAAGCTGCGCCCGCTGCGGGCGGCCGGTCGGCCTTGCCTCGCCTACAGCTCGGGTTCCCTTGCCGGTTGGATGGCTCGCGCCGGACCCGGGCCGAACAGGCCCGGCAAGCGCGACTGCGCGCCCGCAGCGGGTGCAGCTTGCTGCACGTCTAGCGAGGACGAACCCGCGGAGGCGGGTTCGAAGATCAAGGAATCACACATGACAGACCTGTCCGGGCAGCCGCTCGACGAACTCAAGCAGTGGCTCGCCATCAGCACCGCGGGCGAGGACGCGCTGCTCCTCCGCCTGCTCGCCAGTGCCTGGCAGGCGTGCCTGCGATTCACCGGCGTCACCGCAACCGACTGGAGCGAGCTTGACGAGGCGCTGCGCCACGGCCTCATCCGCTTCGCCGCGCACCAGTATCGCGAGCGCGATGGTGGCGACGCCAGCGCGCTGCCCGCTGCGGTCGCCGCGCTGTGGCGCCCCTATCGCATGGTGCGCCTGTGAGTTTCGCCGACCTTGCCCAGCGCCTCACCGCGCGCGCGGCGACAGCCGCGTCTGCCCATGCCGAGCTGCAGGTGCGCGCCCGCCGCGAAGACGGTCGCCGCTGGCACCATGCCCGGCTGTTGTGGCCGGGCTTCACCGGAAGGACCCGCTAGATGGAAAGTGCCCTGCGCAGCGCGCTGGCCGAATGGCTGCGTTCCGACCCGATCCTCGCCACCATGGTCAACGCCGTCGAGGAGGAAGGGACGGTTGTCGCCAGCCCGCCCTCGCTCGCGATCGTCGCCTCCACCTCGACCGATCGCAGCCACAAGACCGGCAGCGGGCGCGAAGTTCGCATCGCGCTCGAACTGCTCGACCGCAGCGACGATCCCGCGACGAGTGCCGCCACTGCCCGGCGGATCGAGCAGCGCATCGCCACGCTCGACCCGGTGCAGGCCGGTTTTCGTGTGGTTGTGACCAATTTCCTGCGCAACCGCGTCGAACGGCGCGCCCGCAGCATCCGCGCGGTGCTGCTGGAGTATGCGTTTATCGTTTTCACCGACTGACCGTCTTGCGTTTTCTGTTTCACGCAGAGACGCGGAAAATGCACCGAGCCGCCGCGTAGCGGCCAAACATACTCACACGAAGACACGAAGAGGGCGGCGCCCGGCTGCGACGAAGCCCGACATCTTCGTGCCTTCGTGTGAAAATCCCGCGGCTTCGCCGCACCCCTTCTCCGCGTCCCTGCTTCCTCTGCGCCTCTGCGCGAAAACCCATTCCGAATCCATCATCCTCTGTTTCACGCAGAGGCGCAGAGAAGAAGACCGCAGAGACGCGGAAAATGCACCGAGCTGCCGCGTAGCGGCCAAACATACTCACACGAAGACACGAAGAGGGCAGCACCCGGCTGCGACGAAGCCCGACATCTTCGTGCCTTCGTGTGAAAATCCCGCGGCTTCGCCGCACCCCTTCTCCGCGTCCCTGTTTCCTCTGCGCCTCTGCGCGAAAACCCATTCCGAATCCATCATCCTCTGTTTCACGCAGAGGCGCAGAGAAGAAGACCGCAGAGACGCGGAGAAGGCACCGAGTCGCCGCGTAGCGGCCAAACATGCTCACACCAAGAAACAAAGAGGGCAGCACCCGGCTGCGACGAAGCCCGACATCTTCGTGCCTTCGTGTGAAAATCCCGCGGCTTCGCCGCATCGTCTCCCTGCGATCCCTGCGCACCTGCTTCCCCGCGCCCTCTGCGCGAAACCCTTCTTCCCGAACCCCAAACCCAAGGAATAGCCCATGACAGCCCAGAAAGGCGCCGCCTTCCTCCTCAAGATCGGCGATGGCGGATCGCCGCAGGCCTATGACACCGTTGCTGGCCTGCGAACCACGCAGATGGCGATCAATGGCGACACGGTGGTCGTCACCACCAAGGAAAGCGGCGGCTGGCGCGAACTGCTGTCGGGCGCGGGCACGCGCTCGGTCTCGGTTTCGGCCAGCGGGATATTCCTCGGCTCGGCCGCCGAAGACCGCGTCCGCGCCAATGCACTCGCCGGGACGCTCGACGCCTATGAGCTGTCGTTCGAGGATGGCGCGAAAATGCGCGGCAGTTTCCTCGTCCAGCGGCTCGACTATGCCGGGGACTTCAACGGCGAGCGGACCTATTCGCTCCAGCTCGAAAGCTCTGGTGCAGTGGTGCCGGCATGAGCAACCCAGCCCGAGGCGAAGCTGCCATTCAGATCGAGGGACTGGAGCACCTGCTGCGCCCGACATTTGACGCCCTGTGCCGGGCGGAGGAGGAACTCGGCCCGCTGTTCGCGCTGGTCGAGCGCGCCAGTGTGGGGCAGCTGCGCCTCGCCGAAATCGCGGCGTTGTTCTGGCATTGCCTCGCCGAGCGCGAGAGGATCCCGCGCGAGCGGGTGGGTGAGGCGGTGGTCGCTCTCGGCTTGGCGGCAAGCGCGAGGCCGCTGCGCGCCCTGCTGGGGGAAATCCTGAAGGGGCAGGCGTGAGAATGGCCTCTGCCAAATCCCCCTCCCCTTGGGGATGGGCCAGGGGTGGGGGTTCGACGATAGCGGGCGCCGTACACCCACCCCCAACCCCTCCCTCAAGGGAGGGGGGCATGCTGTTCGCTAGCGCCGCCCTGCGTCTCGCCGCCTTGGCCGCACGGCACCTCGCATGGACGCCAGCCACTTTCTGGCAGGCCACCCCTTCCGAACTGCTGGCCAGCATCGCCCCGCCCATACCGGCCGGTGCGCCGCCCACTCGCGCGCAGATCGCGCGCATGATCGAAAGAGACAGCAATGACTGACGACACCGACGAGCTGATCGTTTCGGTGCGCGCCGATACGCAGGCCTTTGCCGCCGACATTCAGGCGATGCGCAGGACTTTCGACGGCACGCTGCTCGACGGTTTCGAGCAGGCCGGGACGGTGCTCGAACGCGGGCTGCTGGGCGCGATCCGCAAGGGCAGCCTGGGCTTCGACGACCTCAGGCGGGTCGCCACCGGCGCGCTCGACCAGATCGCCGCGCAGGCGCTCCAGCTCGGGCTGGACAGCATTTTCGGCGGCGGCAGCACAGGCGGGGGCGGCGCATCGCTGGGCGGATTGTTCCAGGGTGCGCTGGGGGCACTGTTCGGCCTGCCCGGGCGCGCAATAGGCGGCCCGGTCGCGCCCGAGCGCCCCTATCTCGTCGGCGAGCGCGGACCCGAACTGTTCGTGCCGACCAGCGCCGGACGCATCGAGCCCGGCGCTGCGAACGGACGCGGGCAGGACGTGCGCGTTGCGATCAGCCTCAACAGCCCGCGCGGCACCAGCGCGCCGGTCGCGATGCAGCGCTCCTCGCGCCAGGTCGCCGCAGCCGTGCGGCGCGCGCTTTTGCCATAGACCCTCAGACGCCGGGCGGGGCACGTCCGCGCCCCTTGGCTTCCTCGCAAAGGCTCGGGCGGCCGGTCGGCCTTGCCTCACCTGCGGCTCGGTCCGGCCCGACGAAGGGCCGGCGAGGGCGACCGCCCGCCCGCAGGTGCCTGGAGCGAAGCGAAAGAATTGCACCGAGGACGCACCGACGGAGGTCGGTGCGAAACAAGGGAGAACACCCATGGCATTCTGGCTCGCCCGCGACCGGCGGGGGCAGCACAGCGACTGGATCCCGCGCTTCGACCCGCGCTTCTGGACGGTCAATTTCCCGCGCCCGATGATGGCCAGCGTCATCACCACCGCGCATGATGCGCTGCGGATCGACTGCGAGTTCTTCCACGAGGGCGAACTCGCCGGGCTGATCTGGGACAGCGGGGATACGCTCGACCACCCGCTGCTCGCCTATGAGACGCGGCGCGACTATTCGCGCTGCATCCTGCGCTTCCGCTGGCGCAGCGCGGGCATACTGGCGCTCGACGTACCCAACGGGCCGACCTTGACCATCGAAGGGCGCGACGCGGCGGGTAACCCGCGTGCGTGGTATGTGCGGCTGTGGAACTATGCCAGCGGCAGCCCCACCGACGCGCAGGTCGAACTGCGCTTTTCCGAATTGCAGTCGGGCTATGGCCTGCCGGGCGAGCCGATCCATCCGGGCGATATCGACCGCATGTTCATCAGCCTCGTGCCGCAGGGCTATGTCGAGGGGAGCACCGCCAGGCTGGCGACGCGCGTCGATGGATGGGCGGAGATGAGCGGGATCGAGTGCCAGGGCGAACGCGCCATGCTGGCGATCGGCGATGTCATCGTGCCGCCGCATGGCGAACAGATCGCCACCGCCTATGACGACAGCTTCAACCAGACCCCGGCGCGCCTGCTGCGCACGATCGAAGGGCTCGGCTATCGCGGGCGGATCGTCCACTATGTCGGGATGAGCCATTACTTCCGGCTCGAACCACTCGGTTCGGGGCATTACGTCAGCCTTGCGGGCGGCGTGCTCAACGATCCCTGCGCGGCCTGGCACCGGGCCTTCGCCGCCGAGGCCGTGGCGCGCGGTTTCACGGTGATCTGGTCGCTCTCCTACGAATTGTTCGATGCGCATTGCTGGAACGACTGGAAGCAGCGCACGCATGACGGCGCACCCGCGCTGACCGGCTGGGTGCCGCCATCCACCCTGCTGTCGCCCGCGCATGCCGGGGCCATGGGATATCTGCGGCAGGTCGCCGCGGCTTTCGTCCAGATCGCTATCGGCGCCGGCATGCCGGTGCAGTTCCAGATCGGCGAACCGTGGTGGTGGATGGTGCCGGGCCGGTATGCCCCTTGCTTCTATGACGATGCGGCGCGCGCGGCATTCGGCGGCAGCCCGCCGGTGATTGCCGACATGCGCCAGCCGCTCGACGCGGACCAGCTTGCGCTGCTTGACCAGGCGGGGGCGTTGCTGGCGCAATCGACCGCCGCGCTGGCGCAGGCGGTGCGCGATGCCGCGGGCGGCGCGGCGGAGGTGCGCCTGCTCGCCTTCACCCCGACCGTGCTCAATCCGCTGGTGCCCGAGCTGAAACGCGCCAACCTGCCCGCGGCCTGGGCCTGGCCGGCCTTCGACCGCCTCCAGCTCGAGGATTACGACTGGCTCATCAGCGGCGCGCAAGCCGCGCGGCGCAGGGCCAACGACTTCATCGCCGGCCATCTCGGCTATCCGATCGAACGGCAGGATTACTTCGCCGGCTTCGTGCTGTCGGGCGAGGATTCCGCGCGCCTGTGGCCGCGGATCGATGCCGCACTCGACGAGGCGCGCAGGCGCGGCGTGACCCAGCGCTTCGTCTGGGCGCTGCCGCAGGTCGCGCGCGACGGATACACCCGCCTGCCCATAATGGAGGACGATGTGCAACCCTTCGACGATGTTTCCTGGCCGCTGGCGCTTGGCCGCGATGCCGCGGTCAGTCCCGAATTCTCGACCTCGGTCGCGGTCACCGCCTCGGGTCACGAGCGGCGCAACGCGCTGTGGTCCGATGCGCGGATGCGTTACGATGTCGGACCCGGCGTGCGCGCCGAACATGAACTCGCCACGCTGATCGCCTTCTTCCGCGCGCGGCATGGCCCGGCGCGCGGCTTCCGTTTTCGCGATCCCTTCGATCACAGCTCGAACGGCATGACCGGTGTGCCCGGCCCCGCCGACCAGCTGCTCGGCACTGGTGACGCAGCGACCTCGCGCTTCCGGCTGGCCAAGCTCTATGGTGAACAGCGGCGCACCATCACGCGCCCCGACGTTGCCAGCATCCGCGTCAGCGTGGGCGCGGTAGAGACCGGCCAGTGGGCCTATGAGGCGGGTGGCTGGATCGTGCTCGATACCGCTCCCGCAGCCGGCGCGCAGGTGCGCGCGGGCTTCCTGTTCGACGTGCCGGTGCGCTTCGCCGAGGACCGGCTCGATATCAACGGCACCGCCTTTGCGGCGGGCGAGGCGCCATCGGTGCCGCTGATCGAAATCCGCGAGGACGCATGAGCCGCACCTTCTTTGCCACACCGCTGGAAACCGCCGCCGCCTGGTGGCGGGTCTATCGCCAGGACGGGGTCGCGCTGGCCTTCACCACGCATGACCGCGACCTGTGGTTCGACGGGATGCTGCACCGCGCCGCGCCCGGGATGCTGCCCAGCGCGATCCGCCGCACGATCGGCTTCGAAGACGACGAGAGCGAGGTCGAGGGCGCGCTCAGCCATACCGACATCCGCGCCGAGGATCTTGCCGCCGGACGCTTCGACGGGGCGCGGGTCGAAAGCGGGATCGTCGACTGGCAGACGCTCGACGCAGCCGCGCTGCACGGCGGCAGCATCGCCAGTGTTTCGCAGGAGGCCACCGGCTTTTCCGCGCAATTGCGTTCGGCCAAGGCCGATCTGGCGATCGACCCGGTGCCGCTGTCGAGCCCGACCTGTCGCGCGCGTTTCTGCGGACCTGGATGCACGCTCAATCCCGCCGCCTTCGAGCGGGTTGCCAGGGTCGTCGCGGTCGACACCGGTGCCAATCGCATCACGCTCGATATCGCCGATCATGCGCCCTATGCCCTGGGCGAAGTCCGCTTCCTCGATGGCGCGCAGGCAGGCCTGCCGATGCGCGTGCTGGCCGCTTCCAGCGCCGGACTGACGCTCGACCGGCCGCTCGATGCAGGGGCCGCGCTCGGCCAGCGCCTGCGCCTGCGCGAAGGTTGCGACCGCACCATCGCCACCTGCGCCAGCCGCTTTGCCAATGCCGCCAATTTTCGCGGCGAACCCTTCCTTCCGGGCAACGACCTGCTTGCCCAGTACCCGATGCCGCGATGAGCGCGGCGCGCCGTTTCGCCTCCGCGGCCGAGGCCTGCATCGGCGTTCCTTTCCGCCTCCACGGGCGGTCGCGCGCAACCGGGCTCGACTGCGTCGGGCTCGTCGTCTGCGCCCTGTCGGACAGCGGCATCGCGGCGGTGGCGCCGGATCGTTACGCACTGCGCAACCTTGCGATAGACCGCCACCTGCCGCTTGTTGCCCGCAACGGGTTTCGCGAAGCGGGCGGGGCAATCCTGCGCGGTGACCTGCTGCTGGTCACGCCCGGGCCGGCACAACATCACCTGGTGGTGGCATCGGGCCCGAACGCGTTTGTCCACGCCCATGCCGGCCTGCGCCGTGTCGTTCGCCAGACAAGCCTGCTCGTCTGGCCGATCCTGCACCACTGGCGCCTCGCCGGACAAGAATAGGAAGACTCTATGGCAACCCTCGTCCTCGGCGCGCTCGGCACTCTCGTCGGCGGTCCCTTCGGCGGCGCGATCGGGGCGCTGGTCGGGCGCCAGCTCGACAGTACGATCCTCGGCTCACCGCGCCGTGAAGGCCCGCGGCTCAAGGAGCTCAGCGTCACCACCTCGAGCTATGGCCAGCCGATCGCGCGGCATTATGGGCGCGTCCGCGCGCCCGGCACGGTGATCTGGGCGACCGACCTCAGGGAAAACAAGGAAACCAGCGGCGGCGGCAAGGGCCAGCCCAAGACCACCAGCTACAGCTACAGCATGTCCTTCGCGGTCGCGCTCTCGAGCCGCCCGATCGACGGTGTCGGACGGATCTGGGCCGACGGCAACCTGCTGCGCGGCGCGGCGGGTGATCTCAAGACCGGAGGAACCCTGCGGGTCCACACCGGATACGCCGACCAGGATGCCGACCCCCTGCTCTCGGCCGCGCTCGGGCCGCAATGTCCGGCACATCGCGGCTGCGCCTATATCGTTTTCGAGGACCTGCAACTGGCCGATTTCGGCAACCGCATCCCGACGCTGGGCTTCGAAGTCTTCGCCGGTGCGGGCAGCGCGCTGGTCGGCCAGCTGGTCGAGGATCTCGGCAGCGTCACGGCCAACGCACCGCTGCCGCAGCTCGCGGGCTTTTCGCAGGACGGCGGCTCGCTGGCGCAGATCATGGCGCTGGTCGACCGGCTCCAGCCGCTCGCCGTCGGCTACGATGCGGGCACAACCCGCGTCACCCTGGCCGCCGACGACGCGACCGCCCTGCCGCTGCTGCCCGAAGCGGCGCGCTGGGACGACGGGGATTTCGGGCGCGAGAATGGCCACACGCGCGCGCGCCGTCCGCTGGAAGGAAGCGCGCTGGCGGCGCTGCGCTATTACGATCCCGCGCGCGATTACCAGCCCGGGTTGCAGCGGACCGAGGTTTCGACCGGATCGGGCCGCGGCGAAACGCTCGAATTTCCCGGCGTCTTCGCCGCGGCCGACGCGCGCAACCTGCTCCATGCCGCGGCGGCACGCGAAGCCATCCGGCAGGATACGCTCGCCTGGCGCATGGCCGAACTCGACCCGGCGATCGCACCGGGCAGCCTGGTCCGCGCGCCCGGTTTCACAGGAGACTGGCTGGTGGCCGGCTGGGAATGGCGCGAAGCGGGGATCGAGCTGCAGCTCATCCGCCGGCTCGCGCTTGGGGCGGGCACCGTGCCCGGGGACCCGGGAAGCGGGTGGCTCCCATCCGATCGCCTGCCGCAGCCCAGCCGCCTGCGGATGTTCGAAGTGCCATGGGACGGCTATGGGTCGTCAATAGCCGCGCAGGCCTTCGCCGCGGTAGGGGCGCCGGCAGGTCCGTGGTCGGGCGCCGCGCTCTATGCGCTGCGGGACGGCACGCTGGTGCCGCTTGGCGTCGCGGCAGCGGATCGTGCGGTGGGCGGCGTCTTGAACGCCCCGCTCGGCACCAGTCTGGCGCTGCGATTCGAGCCGCGCGCGACGCTTGCCCTGCAACTCGACAGCGAGGACACCGAGCTCGCGAATGCACCGCCCGAAGCGCTTGCAAGCGGCGCCAACCGCTTGCTGGTCGGCGGCGAGATCGTCCAATTCGCGCAGGCCGAACCGCAAGGCGGCGGGGCGTGGTTGCTGCACGGCCTGCTGCGCGGTCGCGGCGGAACCGAAAGCGCCGCGCAACGCGGGCATGCCGCCGGAACCCCGGCGACCCTGCTCGACGAACGGCTGGTCTCGATCCCGGCGGAGCAGCAGGCGCTGGCAAGCAACGGCGATTTCGCCGCGCTCGGTCTCGCCGACGAGACGCCGGTGACGGCTGCCACGGAAAACCGTGGCGCCAGCCGCAGGCCCCCTTCGCCCTGTCATCCGCGCGCGGTCACCGCTGGCGACGGAGCGCTTGTCCTGGGCTGGACCAGGCGCGCGCGCGGCGGCTGGTCCTGGCTCGACGACGTCGAACAACCGCTGGTCGAACAGGACGAGGCCTATGAAATCGGCGTCGGCCCGATCGCCGCACCCATCCGCCGCTTCACCGCGAGCGTCCCCAGCCTCGCCATCGCCGCCGCGCTTCATGCCGAACTCGTCGCCCAGGCGCCCGCAAGCGCCATCTGGGTGCGCCAGTGCGGCAGCTTCGCCAAGTCCGAAGCGCTCTGGCTTGCAACCCTTCCCGACACCCTCTGACAGGAACCGATCATGACCGATCCCGTGACATTCACCTCGACCACGCCGCGCCACGATCTCCCCTATCTCATCGCCGGTCAGGCGCAGAAGGAAGTCTTCGTCAACGAAGCCTTCGCCCGCGTCGATGCGCTGCTCCAGCCGGTGGTCGGCGGGTCGAGCACTGCGCCCCCCGCCGCGCCCATGGCCGGCGATTGCTGGATCGTCGCGGACGGCGCGACGGGTGCGTGGGAAGGGCGCGAGGACCACCTGGCATCATGGGACGGGGGCCAATGGACGCTGCACCCGCCGTTTGCGGGCCTGCGCGTCTTCGACCTGGCGCAGGGCCGTATGCGAACCTATGCCGCGGGCTGGGATTCGGCACCGGAGCCGGCAGACCCCGCAGGTGGCCAGGTGGTCGACAGCGAGGCACGAGCGGCGGTTTCGGCGATCCTGGCGGTGCTGCGCGCCCATCGAATCATTCCTGGTGCATGAATTCGGGAACCCATCCGGCCGGACCGGGTTTCAACGATCATGTGGGAGGTATCCCTTTCGCACAATTCAGGAATTGCGTTCGCTTGAGCGACAAAAATGCAACAGGCTACGCAGATTGTCTGCTTGCCACTGAGGGGGTGAAAAGTTAGATATCCCGCACTCGGTGACTCTTATTCGCAAAAAGGGGAAACAATAATGCGGAAATTCGTCATAGGAATGGCGATGGCCTCCACGGCCCTTGCGTCGCCTGCCTTGGCACGTGACGACAGCTGGTATGTCGAAGCCGATGCCGGCGTGTTGCTTGTCGAGGATATCGACAATCTCACAGGCTCCAACGAAGTTGGCGTGCTCAACACCGACTACGGTTATGATGTCGGCGGTATCGTCGGTTACGACTTCGGCCCGTTTCGTCTCGAAACAGAAGTCAGCTACCGTCGCGCCGAAGAAGACAGCTATACCGACAATACCATCTCGCTCGATGATGCCGGTGTCGGCGGCGGTACCGAGGCGTTGAGCTTCATGCTCAATGGCCTGGTCGATTTCGGCCCCGATGATGGACTTCAGGGTTTCATCGGTGGCGGTGTCGGTGTCGGTCGTGTCAAGGTTGCCGTGCTGACCCCGTTTCCGTCGGTCGACGTGGAAGACAGCGACTCCGGTTTCGCATGGCAGGTTCTTGCCGGTGTCCGTACGCCGATCAGCGACAACTTCGACATCGGGCTGAAGTATCGCTTCTATAACCAGTTCAGCAATGATTTGGTTGCGCTTGACGGAACCAACACCAAGGTCGGTTTCCGGTCGCACTCGCTCCTTGCCACGCTGACCTACAACTTCGGCGAGCCGGCAGCTCCGCCGCCGCCCCCGCCGCCCCCGCCGCCGCCCCCGCCGCCGCCTCCCCCGCCGCCCCCGCCCTCGCCGCCGCCGCCGCCGGTGTGCCAGACGGGTCCGTACATCGTCTTCTTCAACTGGGACGAATCGGCCATCACCCCGGAAGCGGCGACCATTCTGGACAATGCGGTTTCGGCCTACGCCAACTGCGGCACCGCTTCGGTCATGCTCGCCGGTCACACCGACCGTTCGGGTACCCCGAAGTACAATCTGGGCCTCGCCGAGCGGCGCAACGCTTCGGTTCGCGGTTACCTGACCTCGCGTGGTATTCCGGACGGTCGGATCACCAGCGAAGCGTTCGGCGAAGCGCAGCCGCGCGTCCCGACCGCGGACGGTGTCCGCGAACTCCAGAACCGTCGTGTGGAACTCACCTACGGTCCGGGTTCGGGCTTGTAAGTTTCGCGAATTTCGCGATACAGGATGGGGGCCGGAGCAATCCGGCCCCTTTTTCGTTGGGTGATGTGAATGATGAAGGTCATCCACGTCCCGGAGCCCGGAGACTGCCCATGCACGCCCGCGCCGCACCCGCCCTGCTGCTCGCCGCGGCCTGTACCACCGTCGACGCACTGCCGGACAAGCAGATCGGTGAAGCGGCCCTGACCACCGTCGAAGGACTGCCGGCGGGCAATGTCCTGCTGGTCCGCTCGGACACGACGCTGTCGCTGGCGGTCGCGGTGACCGGGCTGCCGCCGGGCGAACACGGCTTCCACCTCCACACGACAGGAAGCTGCACCGCGCCCGACTTCGCCAGCGCCGGCGGGCATCTCAATCCCGCCGCGAGACATCATGGATCGCTGGCCGAGGGCGGCCGGCATCTGGGTGACCTGCCGAACCTGGTCGTTGCCTCGAATCGCACCGGATCGCTCGAAGCCGATCTCGTGGGCGATGCGCAAGCGCTGCTGCCCCAGATCTTCGATGCCGACGGGACCGCCGTGGTGATTCACGCCGGACCCGACGATTACCGCAGCGATCCAGCCGGCAATGCCGGTGCGCGGATCGCTTGCGGAATCCTGCGCCGGGCGCGCTGACGCGCCGTCAGCCGGCGGTCCGGGCCCGCTCCTCGATCGTCGCTTCGGCCTGCGGAAGCGCGCGGTAGGCCCAGATGAGCAAGCCCAGCGAGACGGGCGCGACCGCGATCAGCGACAAGACCCCGGTCCGCATGCTTCCCGTCAGTTCGGAAATCTGGCCGACCATATAGGGGCCGACCGCCAGCCCGACGAGAGTCGTTGCCAGGAAGAAAGAGGCCGTCGCCGTGCCGCGCATGCGGGGAAGCACCAGGTCCTGCGTGGTCGCCGCCGCCGCCCCCAATGCGGTGGCCGCGAACAGCCCCGCCAGGAAGTTCATCGCGTAGAACACCGTTCCGCTCTCGGTGGTAAAGCCCACCCATATCGGAATGATCGGCGCCAGGATCCCGAACATGATCATGAGGATGCGCCCGGACGGATGGCGCTGGCGCAGGGCGTCGGACAGCCGGCCTCCCATGATGACGCCCAGGAAGCCTGCAACCGCGCCATTGGCGCCCAGCACGAAGGCCAGTTCCTCCTTGGGCAGCTTGAGCACGATCTCTGCATAAGGCGCGGCCCAGAAGGCGAGCGCATAGGCGCCAAGCGAAACGAGTCCGTAGCCCAGCGCCGTGCAGATGAACGCCGGTGTTCCCCATATCAGCCGGAAGGTAGCAGGGTCGCGCCGCTTGAGCGTCGCCGCCCACGAGAACACCGCGTAATAGCCAAAGGCCATCGCCGACCACTGCGGCGTGTTCCCGGTAATCCCGATCATCACAAGCGCCACCGCCACCATTGCGCCCGCAAAGGCGAGATTGGCCGCCAGGGCCTTCATCCCGCGCTGCGCCGCATGCATCAGGGTAAAGGGGGGCAGCAGCATCGACAGGTCGACCAGGAAATCACGCAGGGAGTGGCCGCCCGTCCGGCTTTCCTCGGGAGCTCGCTCCGGCTCGCGCAAGGTGGCGACCCAGATTGCCATCAGCACGCCGGGCACGCCCACCGCGAGGAACGCCGCCTGCCATCCGACAAGCCCGCCGACGCCGCCTGCCGGGTAGGCTGCATCCCAAAGCCGGGAAATCTTCGCGCCGATGAGCAGCGACACCCCGCCACCCAGGTAAAGTCCCGAAGAATAGATCGCGAGCGCGGTCGCGCGCTTCCTGGCGGGGAAATAATCCGAGATCAGCGAATAGGCGGTGGGGCTGGCGGTCGCTTCGCCGACGCCGACGCCCATGCGTGCCAGCGACAAGGCCAGATAGTTGCGCGCAAGGCCGGAAGCCGCGGTCATCACCGACCACAAGGCAAGCCCGATGGTCAGGAGCCGGACCCGGTGCCAGCGATCCGCCAGCCTGCCGAGCGGCACCCCGAACAGCGCGTAGAATACCGCAAAGGCCGCGCCGCCCAGAAAGCCGAGTTCCCCATCGCTCAGGCCCAGGTCCCGCTTGATATCGACCGCGAGGATCGAAAGAATCTGCCGGTCGATGAAATTGAGGATGTAGACCACGACAAGGGTGAAAAGGACATACCAGCTATAGGCCGGAACCTTGTCCCCCGCCACCGCTGCTGCCGGAAGGTCTGCCTGCACGGCGGCATCGGTCGTCTCGGTCAAATTCCTACTCCGCCAGCGAGGGCCTTCCCTCTGCATAGCGCGTCGTATCGACAAGCCCCGCTTCGGCAAAGCCCTTTCGCCGCAAGCGACAGGAATCGCAGGCCCCGCAGGCGATGCCTTCGGGCGTGGGGTCATAGCACGACCAGCTCCACGCCGGGTCGAGCCCGAGCCGATGGCATTCGCGCGCAATGTCCGCCTTGGTCATGTGCTGCAACGGGGCGTGGATCGTGAACGGCGTGCCCTCGACCCCCTGTCGGGTGCCCAGCCGCGCTGTTTCGGCAAAGCTTGCGATGAATTCGGGTCGACAGTCGGGATACCCCGAATAGTCGAGCGCATTGACCCCGATGAAGATGTCGCGTGAACCCGAACTTTCGGCAAAGGCCGCGGTCAGCGCCAGGAAAACGAGGTTGCGCGCCGGGACATAGGTCACCGGGATGTCGTCACCGACCCCGGTCTTGGGCACGTCGATATCGTCGGTCAGCGCGGACCCGCCGAAACGGCGCAGGTCGAGCGGAAGCAGAACGTGGCGTTCGACCCCCAGCCGGGCAACAATCGCCTGCGCCGATTCGAGCTCGCGCCGGTGCCGCTGGCCATAATCGATCGTGAGCGCATGGAGCGCATGGCCCCGCTCGCGCGCCATCGCCGCGGTGACCATCGAATCGAGCCCGCCCGAGAGCAGCACGACCGCCGGACGCGGTTGCACCTTGTCGTCATTCGTCATGGGTGGGCCGCTAGGCCGGATCGCGGCGGGCGGCAACCGTCAGCTGCAGGCGCCGACCCGGCGTCCTTCGGCGGAAAACTGGAAGGGCTTGCCGTCGGCGATGCCCTGGCTGTCTATCTGGACCAGCACGCTGCTTTCCTTGCGGATGCTGGTACGGCCATAACCATTGCCCCGGCAGGTATACTGCACGGTCACCTCATCTGCCCCGTCTTCGACCACGAAGCGGTTGCAGCCGGTTTCGATGTGGCGCAGCTGGATGAGCTCGCGCCCCGTCCTGACGCAGACCTTGCGGGTCGCGGTCCCGTCACGATAGCGAAGCTCCCAACCGCCCCTGGCGAGCGTGTCGAGCATCGCCAGCGAGGTCTGCGCGAACACGGGCACGGCCAGCATCGCCAGCGGTGCACCAAGCGCCAGTAGCATTCCCTTGCGGCCCATTTCACCCAAAACCTTTCGCCTGCACATGGCCGAACTACTTCCCCGATTCGGTGCCAATAGAGCAAATCTGCGATTAATCGTTGTACAACGTCGACACATGGTTAGCCGACGATGGCGAACTGCTTCGAACAGAACGCGCAATCGACCACGATCACCCCTGCTTCATTGCGCATATCGGCCCGGTCTTCCTCGGGGAACCGGGCGATCACCTGCTGGTAATGTTCGACCGAGCAGCGGCATCCGCGCGCAATGCGAGCACCCGGCTGGACCCGGACCTCCTCTTCCTCGTGGAACAATCTCCAGGCGATCGCCTCGAGCGAGAGGTTGGGATCGAGCAGTTCGTCGTGGCGCAGCGATCCGGCCAGCACCGCGACATGTTCCCATTCGGGATGATCGAGGCGCGCATGCAGGCGCTCGCGCCCCTCCTCGCCATCGGGCAGGTGCTGCACCAGCTGACCCGCCGCGACGCAGGAACCGCCGGCGGAGCGGACGGCACAGCGAATCAGCGTCGGAACCTGCTCCGATTGGAAGAAGTAGTTCTCGCAGGCCTCGGCCAGGCTCCCGCCTTCGAGCGGGACGATGCCCTGGTAACGCCCGCCACCCTTCGCCATGTCGAAGGTGATCGCGAGATAGCCCTTTCCAAACAGCGCGAAGAGCGTGGGGTTGGCGCCCAGCTCGGCCAACGCATCGGCATCGAAGTCGACATAGCCGCGCAACGCGCCACCCTTGTAGTCGCACACCAGCAACCGGACCGCACCGGCTTCGGTCTGCGCCTGCATCGTGACCTGCGCGCCCGCATCCTTGAGCAACCCGCCCATCAGCGTCGCCAGCACCAGCGCTTCGGCCAGCAGATGGGTGATCGGCGCGGGATAGTCGTGCGCCGAGAGGATCGCATCGAGCGTGCGGTCAAGCCGCACCAGTCGTCCGCGCGCGTTGCGCGAAGGGAGGGCGAAGCCCAGCAACCGTTCCGAATAGGTCTCGGCAGGATTGTGCTCGGTTTCGGTCATCGCGGCCATATGGGGCATGGTGGGCGTGATTGTTAGGGGTGGCTCAGAGCTTGCCGAAACACCACAGCAACACCGACTTTTGCGCATGGATGCGGTTCTCCGCCTCGTCGAAGACCACCGACTGATCGCTTTCGAACACGTCCCCGCTGACCTCGTCGCCGATATGCGCGGGCAGGCAATGGAGGAAGCGGGCATCGGGCTTTGCCCGCGCCATCAGCTTCGCATCGACCCGGAAGGGCTCCATCGCGGCCAGCTTGTTGTGGACATGCTCCTGCCCCATCGACACCCAGGTATCGGTGACGACGATATCGGCCCCCGCCGCCGCCTGCGCGGCGTCCTGCGTCAGCGTGACCTGCGCCCCGCCTGCGCGCGCCATGGCGACGAATTCGGGGTCGGGTTCATAGCCCTGCGGCGTGCCGACGCGGACGTTGAACCCGAAGATCCCGGCCGCCTCGAGGATCGAGTGCAGCACATTGTTGCCATCGCCCAGCCAGGCGAGTTCAAGGCCCGGAAGCGCCTTGCCCTGTTCGACCATGGTCAACAGGTCCGCCACGATCTGGCACGGGTGCGACCGGTCGGTCAGACCGTTGATCACCGGCACATGCGCGCAATGCGCCAGCTCCTCGGCCTTGGCGTGATCGTCGGTGCGGATCATGATCGCATCGGCCATGCGGCTGAGCACGCGCGCGGTATCGGCGATGCTTTCGCCCCGGCCAAGCTGGCTGGTCCCCGAATCGAGGATCAGCGCGCTGCCGCCAAGCTGGCGCATGGCGATATCGAAGCTCGCCCGCGTGCGGGTCGAGTTCTTCTCGAAGATCATCGCCAGCACATGACCCGCAAGCGGGGCGTCGGCGTCAGGCCGTCCCTTCGGCCAGCCGTCCCGCGCCGCCTTGCGGTCCTGCGCATCGGCGAGCATGGCGGCGAGCGCATCCCCGCCCGCGTCCGACAGGTCGAGGAAGTGCCGCACCGTCATCTCCTCAGGCTGTCGCCGCATCAAAGCTCGCGGCGCCCGCCGAAAGCTTCTCGAAGAATTCGTCGAACTCGACATCGCCGGCCACCAGCGGGGGCAGGACACGCAGCGTGTTGTCGCCCGCCGCCACGGTCAGCAACTGATGGTTGTCGCGCAGGTGGACGAAGAAGGGGCGGCTTTCGACCTTCATCTTGAGGCCCAGCATCAGCCCCTTGCCGCGCACCAGTTCGAACAGGTCCGGGTAATTGCCGATGAACTGTTCGAGGCGGGTGCGCAGGCGCTCGCCCTTCCCGGTCACTTCGGCGAGGAATTCGTCGTTGGCCACGGCGTCCATCACCGCCATGCCCGCCGCCATCGCCAGCGGATTGCCGCCATAGGTCGAGCCGTGCGTGCCCAGGCCCATGCCGCGCGCCGCCTTCTCGGTCGCGAGGCAGGCGCCCAGCGGGAAGCCGCCGCCGATGCCCTTGGCAGTCGCCATGATGTCGGGCTCGACCCCATAGTGTTCGTAGGCATAGAGCTTGCCCGTGCGCGCGACGCCGCACTGGACTTCGTCGAACACCAGCATCAGGTCGTTTTCGTCGGCGAGCTGGCGCAGGCCGCGGATGAATTCATCCGAACCCGGGCGGATACCGCCCTCGCCCTGGATCGGTTCGACCAGGAAGCCGGCGGTGTTGGCGCCCATCAGTGCCCTTGCACTTTCGAGGTCGTCGAACTCGGCATATTTGAACCCGGCGAGCAGCGGCAGGAAGCCCTTGTGCATCTTCTCCTGGTTCGACGCGCTGATCGTCGCCATCGTGCGGCCGTGGAAGGCGTTGGTGAAGGTGATCAGTTCGAACCTGTCGTCATTGCCGACATGCTGGTGATAGGCGCGCGCGGTCTTGATCGCGCATTCGACCGCCTCGGCGCCCGAATTGGTGAAGAACACCGTGTCGGCGAAGGTCTTGTCGACCAGGCGCCGGGCCAGCGCCTCGCCCTGCGGGCTGCCGTAGAGGTTCGAAACGTGCATCAGCGTTTCGGCCTGCTTCTGGATCGCGCCGATCAGGCCCTTGTGGCTGTGGCCGAGCAGATTGACCGCGATGCCGCTGGCAAAATCGAGATAACGGGTCCCGTCCTCGTCGATCAGGTGGCAATGCTCGCCCTTGACCGGGCGCACCCCGCAGCGGGGATAGACGGGCATCAGCGGCGTAATCGACATGGGTCCTCCGGGGCATTCGCAAACGGGTAGTTGGGGTCAAAGACAAATGGCGGCCCCCAGGGAACCGCCATCTGCGTGTCTGCCAGCGATCTATGGCGTTGCGCGCGCCGGGTCAAACCGGTTCGCGGCCCGCCCCTCACTCCTGCGCGGGAACGAGGTTGACCGCCGAATATTTGCCCCGTCGGTCGACTTCGAGATCGAACTCGTAACGTTCGCCCTCGTTGAGGGTGGTAAGGCCCGACCGTTCGACCGCGCTGATGTGGACGAAAGCGTCCGGCTGGCCATCGTCGCGGGTAAGGAAGCCGAAGCCCTTCATCGCGTTGAAGAACTTCACCGTCCCGCTCGCCTTTTCGCCGGTCAGTTCGCGGCGCGGAGCAGCCTCGCGTTCGCCCCCGCCGCGCTGCTGCACGGGGATCACGTCGCCAACGACCTGCAGATCCTGCGCCGAAACCTTGCCCCCGCGATCGACGAGGTTGAACTCGAGCTCCTGCCCTTCCGCCAGACCTTCGAGGCCCGCCCGCTCGACCGCGCTGATGTGGACGAACACGTCCTCGCCACCGCCATCCTGCTGGATGAAGCCGAATCCCTTCTGGCCGTTGAAGAACTTCACCGTGCCCTTGCCGGTGCCCACGACCTGGGCGGGCATGCGGCTGAAACCACCGCCGCCGCCGCCGGCGCCACCACCGGCGTTGCCGCCACCGCGCGGGCCGCCAAAGCCGCCGCCGCGATTGCCGCCACCGAAACGGTCGCCGCCGCCGCGGTCGTCACGAAACGCATTGTGCGGAGCAAAGTCCGCGGGCGGTCCACCGAACGGGTCGAAACCGTCCTCCCCGAAGCCGTCGCGCTTGTCCCGTCCGCGACGGCGCCCTCTGTCGTAACCCATAACTCGAATAATACCTTCGTGCCGCCCCTGGATCGAGCTGCCGGACGCGAGGGCTGCAGGACACGCCGGACAGTGGCCCCCCGCGCGAAATCGCGCAAACAGCCTCATCTTCGCAACCACATAGCGCGAAACAACGCCATGCGCGAATGATTTAGCAAACATGTTCCGTGTGGCGCAAAATTGTGACATTTTCGCCAAGTCGGGCGTTGCTTCGTTTCGCTTGCCTGCACCATCATGCATTGGCAAGGCGCGAAGGACCTGGCGCTGACCTGCGCCGCGTTCGATGGAGAAGCCGCATGAGCGATTTTCGCAAGCTGTCCGACCGTTTCTTCGCCAGCCCGCAGGTCTCGGCGAGAGACATCGCCGAAGCGGCCGCCATGGGAGTGACGCTGGTGATCAACAACCGTCCCGACGGCGAAGCGCCGGACCAGCCCGAAGGTGCCGAGATCGCAGCGGCCGCGCGGGCGGCGGGGATGGACTATATCGCGATTCCCGTAACCGGCGCCGGCTTCAGCGAGCCGCAGGTGGATGCGCTGAGCAAGGCACTGGCCGCTACCAGCGGGCCGGTGCTCGGCTTTTGCCGTTCGGGCACGCGCTCGACGCTGCTATGGTCGCTGGCCGCAGCGAAGCAGGGCGCGGACCCCGACACCATCGCCCGCGCCGCGGCGCAGGCTGGCTATGACGTCAGCCCGATTCGCCCGATGATCGACATGCTCGCCGCGCGCTGAGGCGCCGCGATGGAACTCCCGCCACTCTTGCTCCAGACCGCCGGTTCGCTGGTGGCAATTCTCGCTTTGGCGGGCTTCGCGCGCTGGATGAAGCTGGGCGGCACCCCGCTGCTGACCGACGATGATGGCGTCCGCCGCGCCGCAGGCGAAGTGGAGGGCGGGTTCATGCCCGTCTCGATCGCGCGCGATGCCAGGGGGCTGGCAGCGCTGGCCCGCGATGCGCAGGGGCGGATCATGGTCATCAAGCGCCATGGAAATCGCTTTGCAGGACGGATTCTGGACGAGCGCGCGCGGGCCATGCTCAACAAGGAACTCGGTGAAACCTTGCTGGTCGTGATGCCGGGGCAGACGCTGTTTGGTGCAATCCATCTCGACATCGACGCACCCCGGGCTTGGGCCGAGGCGATCAATCGGGTAAACGGGCGGCAGGATGCCTGATTTCAACCCCACCCAATATGCCGTGCCGCTGTTCGTGATCGCGGTGCTGGCCGAGATGATCTGGGCCAGGTTGCGCGCGCCCGAAGCGTATGAGCCCAAAGACACGCTGGTCAGCCTGTCGTTCGGCCTTGGCTCGACCATCGCCGGGGCGCTGCTTGGCGGCTTTGCGCTGACCTTGATGTTTCTTGCCTATGATTACCGGGTGTTCGATTTCGGCCCGGAATGGTGGGCGGTGTGGTGGGCGTGGCCGCTGTGCTTTGGGCTGGACGACTTCGCCTATTACTGGTCGCACCGCGCCGGACATCGCATCCGGTGGATGTGGGCCGCGCACGTGAACCACCACTCCTCGCAGCATTACAACCTCTCGACCGCGCTGCGGCAGACCTGGACCGGCAACCTTACCATCGGCATCCTGTTCACCCTGCCGGTGGTGGTGCTGGGCTTTCACCCGGCGATGATCGTGATCTGCGGCGGCTTCAACCTGATCTACCAGTTCTGGATCCATACCGAGGCGATCGACCGCATGCCGCGCTGGTTCGAAGCGGTGATGAACACCCCCAGCCACCACCGCGTCCACCACGCGACCAACCCGCGCTACCTCGACCGCAACTATGCCGGCGTGTTCATCGTCTGGGACCGGCTGTTCGGGACCTTCGAACCTGAGAGCCGGGACGAGCCGATCCGCTATGGCATCGTCAAGCAGCTGGGTAGCTTCAACCTGCTGTGGGCGGTGTTCCACGAATGGATCGGCATGATCGCTGATATCTGGCGCGCGCCGTGGCGGCACAAGCTCGGCTATTTGCTGCGCGAACCCGGCTGGAGCCACGACGGCAGCCGCGAAACCAGCGACATGATCCGCGAAGCCTGGCGCGCGCGACAGCCGCCGAGGCAAAATCCCGTTTCAACCGAAAACCCGATTGCGGGCGGGACGGAGCCTGCCTAACCTCTCGAGTCGAGAGGAGTTCCCATGGACGAATTCGACGTCATCGTCGTCGGGGGCGGCAGCGCCGGGAGCGCGGTTGCCGGGCGATTGGCAGAGGGCGGAAGGCGCGTGTGCCTGCTGGAAGCGGGTCCGCGCAACGACAGCTTCCTGATCAAGACTCCGGGTTTCATGCCCTTCTTGCGCAACGCCTCGAACTATCGCTACGAAACGGTGCCGCAAAAAGGCCTCAACGGCCGGATCGGTTACCAGCCGCGCGGACGCGGGCTCGGCGGCTCGTCGGCGATCAACGCCATGATCTATATCCGCGGCAATCGCTGGGATTACGACAATTGGGCGGCGCTCGGCTGTGCCGATTGGAGCTACGCCGATGTCCTGCCCTATTTCGCCCGCGCCGAGCACAATGTGCGCGGCGGCGATCGCTTCCATGGCGCGAAGGGGCCGCTGTGGGTCAGCGATCAGAAGTGGCTCAACCCGGGCAGCCTGGCCTTTGTCGAGGCGGCAGCGCAGCTCCAGCTTCCACGCAACCTAGACTTTAACGGTGCGGCGCAGGACGGTTTCGGGCTCTATCAGGTGACGCAGAAGGATGGCGAGCGCTGGTCGACGGCGCGCGCCTATGTCGAACCATTGCGCGGCACGAAGAACCTCGATGTGCGCATCGGCGTGACCGTGCAGCGGCTCGAAATCGACGAGGGGCGGGTGACCGGCGTCACCTATTCGGTGGGGATCAAGGAGCGCACGATCCGCGCACGCGGCGCGGTGGTGCTGTCGGCCGGCGCGTTCAATTCGCCGCAGGTCCTGATGATCTCGGGCATCGGCCCGGCGCAGCACCTCAAGGACAACGGTATCGCGGTGAAGCTCGACCGGCCCGCGGTCGGCTCCGACCTGCAGGACCACATCGACTATGTCTCGAGCTGGGAGACCGAAAGCAGGGACTTCATCGGCGACAGCCTTGCCGGGACCGTGCGGATGGCGAGGGCGATCGTCGAGCACCGGCGCAAGCGCACCGGGATGATGACCACGCCCTATGCCGAAGCCGGCGGTTTCTGGACCGTGATGCCCGATGCGCCCGCGCCCGACGTGCAGTGGCACTTCGTCCCCGCCATGCTCGAGGATCACGGACGGGGAAAGGTGAAGGGGCACGGTTTTTCGCTCCATGCCTGTGTGTTGCGCCCCCAGAGCCGGGGAACGGTGCGTCTCAACGGCCCCGATGCGCGGCTCGCTCCGCGCATCGACCCCAACTTCCTCGACGACGAGCGCGACCTGGCGGTGCTGCGCGCAGGCGTGCGCCTGTCGCACCGGATCGTCTCATCGCCCAGCCTTGCCCGCTACGAGCCGAAGGACCGCTATCCGGTCGACCTTGATGACGATGCCCGGCTCGACGCGTTGATCCGCAACCGCGCCGACACCGTCTATCACCCGGTCGGCACCTGCCGCATGGGCCCCGATGTCGATGCGGTGGTCGACCCGACGCTGAAGGCGCGCGGGATCGAGGGGCTCTATGTCGCCGACGCCAGCATCATGCCGCGCCTCGTCAGCGGCAACACCAACGCGCCGAGCATCATGATCGGCGAACGCTGCGCGGATTTCGTGAAAGCGGCGCTGCGATAGAAAGAGGCCGGAACTCGCGCCCCGGCCTCTTGCTGATTCGCTGTCTGCGCGATTTGGTCAGAAGGTCTTGCGAACCGTCAACCCGAATGTGCGCGGCTGGTTGGTGGCAAAGCCCAGCCGTGCCCGTCCACCGCGTTCACGATCGAAGGATAGCAGCGCGTTTTCGTCAAACACATTGTTGATATAGGCCGTCACCGACAGGCCGCTGTCGAAATCGACTCCCGCGCTGAGGTTGACCAGCTCGTAGGAGGGCAGAACCAGGTTAAGTACCGTCGCATTCGTGCCGGTCGCCCCGCCAAACGGCAATCCGGATACAAAGCTGCGCGGGTTCCCTTCCTGATCGCTCGGCTGGGTAATGCGATTGCCAACATGCTGGGCGGAAGCCGCGACATAGGCTTCCGTACCCTCGCCCACAGGGAAACTGTAGGATGCATTGGCCGAGATCTGGAACTTCGGCACGGTCGGCAACCGGTTCCCGTCACGGATACCGGCGATGACAACGCCTGCGGTGGTCGAGACCGAGGAATCAAACTGCGCGCTCAGCAAACTTCCTGAAAGCCCCAGGTCGAGGCCGGTTGCCGGGGTGGCGGTCAGTTCGAATTCGACGCCTTGCGAATGCGCCTTGGGCACATTGAACACCACGCGTGACGAACAGCTGCCGGCATCCGCCGTCACCTGCAGATTGCTGATGTCGGAATAGAATGCCGCCGCATTGAAGGTGAAGCCGCGGCCTTGGGTCTTGATGCCCAGCTCGTAATTCCACAGCGATTCATCTTCATAGGTCGGGCGATTGCCATAGGTCAACGCGTCGATCCCGGTTGCACCGCCCGAACAGAGCGGGATATTGAGCGGGTCGTTGATCCCGCCCAGCCGGAAACCCTTGGCTGCCTGCGCGTTGATCGTGATATTGCGGGATGCTTCGTAGCTCAGCAGAAAGCGAGGGGTGAAGCCGTCCGAACTGGTGGTGCCGGTCTGGTCATCTCCATTGGAAAACAGCCCGCCCGATACAAATCGCCGGTCTTCGGTGAAGTCGTAATAACGGCCGCCGGCTGTGGCGGTCAAACCGTCTCCGAACAGGTAACTCGCTTCGCCGAACACCGCCTTCTGTTCGATATCGTAGGTGATGTCGGCATTGTAGGGCGAATTGAGTGGGAAACCGTTGGCCACGGCGGCGGCGGTTCCTGCTCCCAAGACAGCATCGGTAAAGGCGTCATAGCCCGGTGTCGGCAGACGCTGGGCATAATCGCGATCGGTATCCGAATAGAAGCCGCCAAATACCCATTGGAACGGCCCGTCACCATTGGAACTGAGCCGCAGTTCCTGCGTGATGGACTTGACCTTGGTCGTATCGCGCAGGTTTGACGGCAGCAAGACGCCCGCATCAGGGAAGCCCAGATCGACCGAAACGCTGCCTGTGAGGGCGCTGGCATCGCGGCTGACCAGGATATCGCGGTCGGTATAAGTAGAGACGGAGGCCACATCGACCCCGCCCAGCCCCAGCTTGATCACCGCGTCGGCGACAAGGGTTTCGTCTTCGAAAGCCTCTCGCAAAAGCAGGAATTGCTCCCGCTCGCCAAAGGTTACCGCGGGCCGGGTGGTGGTGAAGGGATTGGCGTAGAGATTGAATACCTCCTGCCGGTTGAAACCGTCGGCCGTTACCTTCTGGTAAATCACCCGCGGGGTGATCGAAACATTGCTGCTCGGCTCGAATGTCAGTGCAAGCCGACCGCCATACCGTTCGCCGCTATTCACATTTTCATCGACCGTCCCGCCTTCGCGCAGGGCATCGATGAAGCCGCCGTAGCGCGTGTAATAGCCGACTGCGCGAACGGCGGCATTGGTCCCAAGCGGGACATTGACCGCGCCCTTCAGGTGCCCGCCGATGTCATCCCCATCGACCAGATCAAGATTGGCTTCGACCGATCCTTCGGTCCGCCCGATCGTCGGCTGGTTGGTGATATAGCGGATGGTGCCGCCCACCGAACCGGAACCGAACAAGGTGCCCTGCGGCCCGCGCAGCGTTTCCACCCGGTTGAGATCGAACAGATCGAGGTCGGGGGTAAACAACGATAGCGAAATCACCGATTCGTCGACATAAACACCAACCTGTTCCTTTACCCCGGGCTGATCACGGACGATCTGTCCGGCCGAAACCCCGCGGATCGAAATCTGGCTTTGGCCGGGTCCGAGATTCTGTACGGCAAGGCCTGCAACATTGCGCGAAAGGTCCTCCAGAGTGACCGCGCCCGATTTCTGGATGTCTTCCGCTGTTTGCGCATTGATCGAGAACGGCACATCCTGGATCGTCGAATCGCGCTTGGTCGCGGTGACGATGATGACATTGCCGGTCTCTTCGCCTTGCTCCGCCTCCTGTGCGAAGGCGGGGGTGGCCAGCGCGACAAGCCCGCAGCTTGCGAGCAGCGCGGCGGCGCGCGACGCGCGAAGGGTTACGATGGGGGTCATGCCTTCTCTCCTCCACGACCGGGCACAGATCCGGCCAACCCGGTGGAAGTGAATCAGTCGCATGGCCAATGCAACTACCCGCTTGCAGGACCACGAAATTCCCGGGCAGACGTAGCATTGGTGTCACACAGCCAAAAGACACAAAAGGGGCCGGAGGCTGGCTCCGGCCCTTGTTGAGTCGATGTTCGCAGGAGGAACAAGGTTAGGCGGAGGCACCTCGAGAGAGGAGAGGAGAGACGGCACCCCCGCCAAGCTGGTGGTCAGTTGTAGGCGCGCTCCCCATGCTCGCCGATGTCGAGGCCTTCGAATTCGGTTTCTTCCGAAACCCTGAGCCCGGTGAGGAGCTTGGCCGCATAGATCGCAATGGCCGTGCCGACCGCGGCCCACACGATGGTGGTGACGGTGGCATTGAGCTGGACCAGCGTCTGGTCGACCAGCGACAGGTCGCCGCCGGGGCCGCCCAGCGCGGCATCGTGGAAGATGCCCGTGCCGATCGCGCCGATCATGCCGCCGATGCCATGGATGCCGAAGGCGTCGAGCGCATCGTCATAGCCGAGCCTGGGCTTGAGCTTGGACACCGCATAGAAGCAGGCCACCGAAGCGATCGCACCCAGCGCGATGGCGCCGAACACGCCGACATTGCCCGCCGCCGGAGTGACCGCGACGAGCCCGGCGATGACGCCCGAGCAGAAGCCCAGCGCCGAAGCCTTGTGGCCCATCGCCCGTTCGGCCCCCATCCACGCCAGCGCGGCGGCGGCGGTGGCAACGAAGGTGTTGATCATGGCAAGACCGGCGGTGCCGTCGGCTTCGAGTTCGGAGCCGGCGTTGAAGCCGAACCAGCCCACCCACAGCAGGCCGGTGCCGACCATGGTCAGCGTCAGGCTGTGCGGCGGCATCGGTTCGGCCGGATAGCCCTTGCGCTTGCCCAGGATCAGCGCGGCGACCAGCGCCGAGACACCGGCGTTGATGTGCACCACCGTGCCACCGGCAAAGTCGAGCGCGCCCATTTCGAAGAAACGGCCGCCGCCCGCCCACACCATGTGCGCGATCGGGAAATAGACGATGGTCAGCCAGATCACCGCGAACACCATCACCGCCGAAAACTTGATGCGCTCGACCGTGGCGCCGAGCACCAGCGCGGCGGTGATCGCGGCGAAGGTCATCTGGAAACAGATGAACACATATTCGCTGATCACTTCGTCGCTGAAGGTTGCGGCGGTGCTGTCGGAAGTGACGCCGGCGAGGAAGAACTTGCCCCAGCTGATGAACTGGTTGCCTTCGGGTCCAAAGGCGAGGCCGTAGCCGTAGGTTACCCATACGAGCATGGCGAGGCAGGTGATCGCGCCGATCTGCGTCATGGTCGAGAGCATGTTCTTGCTGCGGGTCAAACCGCCGTAGAACAGCGCCAGGCCCGGCAGGATCATCATCAGCACGAGGATGGTGGAGGTCATCATCCAGGCGTTGTTGCCCGGATTGGCGACCGGCGCGGCGGCTTCGGCCGCTTCCTGCGCAAAGGCCGCTACGGGCGTGAGAAGCGCGAGGCCAGCGGCGCCCGCGCGGGTGAGAGTGCGAAGCATGGTGGATCCCTTCATCGTCTTCACAGGGCGGTGTCGCCGGTTTCGCCGGTGCGGATGCGGGTGGCGCTGGCGAGGTCGAGCACGAAGATCTTGCCATCGCCGATGGCATCGGTGCTTGCCGCCTGCTGGATGGCCTCGACCACCTGCGGCGCAAGGTCGTCGCTGGCCGCAATCTCCAGCTTCACCTTGGGCAGCATGTTGGTCGAATATTCGGCGCCGCGATAGATTTCGGTCTGCCCCTTCTGGCGCCCGAAGCCCTTGACTTCGGACACGGTCATTCCGGCCACGCCGATCGAACCGAGCGCCTCGCGCACTTCGTCGAGCTTGAATGGCTTGATGACTGCGATGATGAATTTCACGCGCTCACCCTCTTATTGGCACCGGTCCCAGCACCGGCCTTCGCACTCGCAGCACGAAGCGTGCCAAACGCCGTTATGAGGGGATTCCGGGAGCAGTTGCGCACCAGCCAGGGCAGCAATGCCTATTTCTAAGGCGAGTGCCTATTTTTTGGTCAGCTCGAGCCGCGCGACGATCGGCAAATGATCCGAAGCCACCGCGGCAAGCGCCGTGTGGTGGACCTGCGCGCCAAGGCAGCGCCAGTGCGACGTGGCGACGATGCGATCCAGCGTCGCCACCGGCTGGCGGCTCGGATAGCTCCTTCCAGGGGTGATTACCTGCCAGCCGCCGTCGAATTCGCGCATGGCGCCGGTCTGGCGACCCCATTGGTTGAAATCGCCCATGATGACGGTGGGCAGCTTGCGATCGCAGGCGTGCGAACGGTCGAGCAACGCGCGGATCTGGTCGCGCCGGCGCAGACCCGACAGGTCGAGATGCGTGCCGATGATGCGCAGCGACTTCCCCTCGACACGGATCTCTCCGCAGGCCGCGCCGCGCGGTTCGAGCGTCGGCAGCTCGAGCGCTTCGCCTTCGACGATCTCGAACTCGCGCCGCACCAGCAGCGCATTGCCGTGCCAGCCGATGCTGCGCGGGCGCCGCGCGAGTTCGATCACCCGCCAGTGCGTATCGTCGATCGCTGTGCGCGAGATGACTGTAGCACGATCGCCGATGCGGCGGTCGGCTTCCTGCAGCGCGATGATGTCGGCATCGATCTCGTGCAGGACCCTCAGGATGCGATCTGGATCACGACGCCTGTCGCTGCCGACGGCCTTGTGGATGTTGTAGCTGGCGAAGGTGAGTTGCACTTACCCGTTGTCGGCCTCGATGAACCGATCGGTCTGCCGGGTCGGCAGACCGTCGATGCTGTGCGTGCGCCCGGCCACGCGTGCCACCCACGCCTCGGGCTCCATCTGCGCATGCGCCTTCTTCAGCGTTGCGCGTTCTTCACGGAATTCCATGAAAGGCACGCCCCAGCCGCAACTGGTCTGGATGCTTTCGATGTCGATCACGAAAATCTGGCGGGTGCCGGTGATGAGGTCGAAATGCCCCGCCAGCTCGCCCCATTCGGCATCCTGCGGCAGCACTGCGCGGCCCTTGCCGTAGATGCGCAGGATCAGCGCCGGTTGCTCGAAATTGCAGAACATCACCGTGATCCGGCCATCGGCGGCCAGGTGCGCGTGGGTTTCGTTCCCCGAACCGCCCAGGTCGAGATAGGCAATCTGTGTCGGCCCCAGCACGCGCAAGGCGTCATAGCCCTTGGGGCTGAGGTTGATGCGCGCGCCCTTCGCCGCCGTGGCGACGAAGAACATGGGCTGTTTCGCGATCATCGCGATATGCCTGTCGTCGAGCCGGTCGAAGAAATCCGCCATCACAGGAACTCGCGCAGGGTCTGCATGAACAGGTCGAACTGGTCATGGTGCAGCCAGTGCCCGGCATCGGCAAACTCGATCACGCGGGCATTGGCAAAATGCTCCAGCCGCCCGTCGCCTTCGGGGTTCGAGGCCCAGCTGTTCGCGCCATAGAGCAACAGCGTCGGCGCGGCGATCGCCGCCCAGGTCTGGTGGAGGAACTCGTCGGCCACATCCTCGACCGGCCAGACGTTGAGGTGCGGGTCGAATTTCCAGCTGTAGGTGCCGTCCTCGTTGCGGTTGACCCCGTGGATGGTGAGGTGGCGCGCCTGTTGCTCGGTGAGATAGCTGTTCTCCTCGATCATCCGGGCAAGCGCGGCCTCGATGCTCTCGTATTTGCGCGGCGTGCGGCCCGAAGCGGCGCGCTTCTTGCCGATCCATTCGTTGAGCCGTTCGGGATAGGGCTGGGCGCGCATTTCGGCCTGCCGCGCGGGGCTGGGGCCCAGCCCTTCGATGGCGACGATCTTCTTCACCATGTCGGGGAAGGTCCCGGCATAGCGCAGCGAGACGTTGCCGCCCATCGAGTGGCTGACGATCGTCACCGGCCCGACACCGAGCTGGTGGATCAGCTGCGCGAGGTCATAGACCATGTCGCCGGCGGAATAGTTGCCGTCGCTAACCCAGTCCGAATCGCCGTGCCCGCGGTGATCCATCGCCACCACGTGCCAGTCGTCGCGCAGCTGTTCGGCCACCCAGTCCCAGCTGCGCGCATGATCGCGTCCACCATGGACCAGCACCAGCGGCGGCTTTCCGCGCCCGCTGCCGTTCAAACCGCCCCAGTCGAGATAGTGCAGGCGCAGCCGCTGCGAAATGAAGGTCTGCGAAGTGGGGCCGGGCTGGAGCGTCATGCGTCAGGCTTTGCGCCAAGCCCCGCCCGGTTTCAACCTCGCCGTTCCCCCCTCACCGTTCTTTGGTCGCCGAGAAGGTCAGCTCGGGGTTCTTTTCCTGCTGGTAACCGACGTCCCACGGGCTTTTGGCCATGAACACCAGGTCGCCATCGCGGTCGCGCGCAAGGTTGGCGCGGTTGAATTTCTCGAACTCGTCCATCGCCTTCTGCTCGCCCTTGAGCCAGCGCGCGGTGGCAAAGGGCGAGGCCTCGAGCTTCGCGCCGACCTTGTATTCGGCCTCGAGCCGCGAGACGAGCACGTCGAGCTGCAACTGCCCGACCACACCGACGATCCACTGCCCGCCGATTTCCGGGTAGAAGACCTGGATCACACCCTCTTCGGAAAGATCGTCGAGCGCCTTCCTCAGCTGCTTGGTCCTGGTCGGATCGACCAGCACGATGCGGCGCAGGATTTCGGGCGCGAAATTGGGCAGTCCGGTGAAGCGGACCTGGTTCCGCTCGCTCAGCGTATCGCCCACGCGCAGCGTGCCGTGGTTGGGAATGCCGATGATGTCGCCCGCCTCCGCGGTGTCGGCCAGTTCGCGGTCCTGCGCGAAGAACAGGATCGGCGAATGGATCGCGATCGGCTTGCCCGACCCCGAAGGCGTCAGCTTCATGCCCCGCTTGAAGGTGCCCGACACCTGCCGCATGAAGGCGATGCGGTCGCGGTGGTTGGGGTCCATGTTGGCCTGGACCTTGAAGATGAAGCCGGTCACTTCGTTGCGTTCGGGCGAAACCTGCTCCGCGCCCGCGGGCTGCGGGCGCGGCGGCGGGGCCCATCTGGCGATGGCACCGATCAGTTCCTCGACCCCGAAATTCTTGAGCGCCGAGCCGAAGAACACCGGCGTCAAATCGCCGTGGCGATAGGCCTCGAGATCGAATGCGGGATAGGCTTCGCGGACCAGCTCGATCTCTTCGGCAAGCTCGTCGGGCAATTCGCCGCCAATGTCCGCGAACGCCTCGCGCCTGCCGAGGAATTCGCGGCTGTCGCCTTCGGGCCGGGTAACGGTATCGCTGGCGAAATCGAGGATGCCGGTGAAGAGGCCACCCATGCCGAGCGGCGCCGACTGCGGCGAGACGTCGAGCGCCAGCGCATCGGCGACCTCGTCGAGGATCTCGAACAGCGATCGCCCCTCGCGGTCGACCTTGTTGACGAAGGTGATGATCGGCACGCTGCGCAGGCGGCACACCTCGAACAGCTTGCGCGTCTGCGGTTCGATGCCCTTGGCCGCATCGATCACCATGATCGCCGAATCGACCGCGGTCAGCGTGCGGTAGGTGTCTTCCGAGAAGTCCTCGTGCCCCGGCGTGTCGAGCAGGTTGAAGGTGATGCGCTCTCCGTCGTCCATGGCCTTCGCGAAGGTCATCACGCTCGAAGTCACCGAAATGCCGCGCTGCTGTTCGATCTTCATCCAGTCCGAACGCGCGCGCCGCGCCGCGCCGCGCGCCTTGACCTCGCCCGCCAGGTGGATCGCGCCGCCCTGCAACAGCAGTTTTTCGGTCAGCGTGGTCTTGCCCGCGTCGGGGTGCGAGATGATCGCGAAGGTGCGGCGATTGGAGGTCATCAGCTTGTCTTACTTGTCAGAATTGAACCCCGACCCGCTCATGCTGAGCTTGTCGAAGCATAGTCGCAAACTTGCACCCAACCCTTCGACAGGCTCAGGGTGAGCGGGTGCTTGTGGCTAATTCTCCCGAGCCACACGGAAGCCGGCGAAATCCTGGTTCACCGGCATCAGCTCGATACGGTTGATGTTGAGATGCGGCGGCAGTTCGGCGATCCAGCGGATGCAATCGGCGATATCCTGCCCGGTCATCGGATTGACGCCGGCGTAGAGATCGTCCGAAGCCTGCCGGCTGCCGGTGCGCACCAAGGTGAATTCGGTTTCGACCATGCCCGGCTCTATGCTGGTCACGCGCACCCCGGTGCCGTGCAGGTCGGCACGCAGCGCCAGGGTGAAGTGGTTCACGAAAGCCTTGGATCCGGCATAGACGTTGCCGCCCGGGTAGATGTAGCTGCCCGCGACCGAACCCAGCGAGATGATCGCACCCTTGCGGGCGATCAGCATGGGCAGGAGCTTGCGCGTGAGCACCACCATGGCGGTCACATTGGTGTCGATCATGGTCTGCCAATCGTCGAGGCTGGCCTCCTGCGCGGATGCAAGGCCCTGCGCCAGCCCGGCATTGTTCACCAGCAGGTCGATGCCTGCAAACTGAGCCGGAAGCGCGGCAAGGGCGGCATCCATCGCCTCGGCATCGCGCAGGTCGAAACACGCCGCATGGACCCTGTCCGCGCCAAGTTCCGCCACCAGGGCATCGAGCCGTTCCTGCCGCCGCCCGGTCGCGATGCAGCGCCAGCCGTTCGCCGCCAGCGTGCGCACAGTGGCTTCGCCAATGCCGGCGGTGGCGCCCGTGACGAAGGCGGTCTTCATCCGCGCAGCTCCGCGCCCTGCCTGGCCGCGGCGGCGACGATCTTGTCCGAAATCGCCTTGATCTCGGCATCGGTGAAGCTCTTTTCGCCCGGCTGGAGCACGACTTCGACCGCGACCGATTTCCTGCCTTCGGGCACGCCCTGTCCGGCGAACACGTCGAATATGCGCGCGGAGACGATCGCCTGCCGGTCCGCGCCGCGCACCGCCTTGGCCAGATCGCCTGCCGCAAGGTCTGCCGGAACGAGGAAGGCGAAGTCGCGGGTCAGCGCCTGCAAGGCCGGGGGCGCATAGGCCGCGCGTGCGAAATCGCCGCCGCCCTTCTTCGGCGGGATCGCGTCGAGGAAGATCTCGACCGCCATCACCGGGCCATCGATGTCGAACGCCTTGAGCGTTACCGGGTGCAGCGCGCCAAAGCGGGCGAGCACGGTCTTGGGCCCCAGCCGCAGCGTCGCCGACTGGCCGGGGTGGAATTGCGGTCCTGCCCCGCCTCCTTCGACTTCGCTCAGGACGGGCATGACCATCAGCTTGTCGACCGGCGCCCCCGCGGCTTCGAGCAGCGCCAGCGCCTCGGCCTTGGCGTCGAAAGCGTCGAACGTGGTTGCCTTGCCGTTTGCCCAGCCGCGCGGCGTCTTTTCGCCCGCGAGCACCACGCCCAGCGTCGGGCGCTCGTCACTCGCGCCGCCTTCGCCGCGGAAATAGCGGCGGCCGGTCTCGAACAGGCGCGCACCGTCGGCGCCGCGGTCGGCATTGCGCTTGGCCGCTGCGATCAGGCCCGGCAGCATGGACGGGCGCATCGCCTTCATGTCCTCGCTGATCGGGTTTTCGAGCACCCACAACTTTGCGCCATCGGCGAAATGGTCGGCAGCGGCTTGCGGCAGGAAGGACCAGGTCACCGCTTCGTCGAGCCCGCGACCCGCCGCGACGCGGCGCAGCTTGCGCTCGATCTTCTGCAAGGGTGTAGCGGTCGGGCGCGCAACGCCGTCGATGCGCGGCAGCGGCGTGCTGGCAACCTTGTCGAGCCCGTGGATGCGCACGATTTCCTCGACCAGGTCGGCCGCGCCTTCGATGTCGTGGCGGCGCGGCGGACAGGTCACCTGCCAATCGGTGCCCACTGCGAAGTCGAGTGCTTCGAGAATGCGGCGCTGCTCGGCCTCGGCCACTTCCACGCCGCCGAGACGGGCGGTGAGGGCAGGGTCGAACGCGATGCGCTTGGGTTCGCTTGGCGCAGCACCCGCGCGCACCACCTCGCTCGCCTCGCCGCCGCAGATGCGCTGGATCAGCGCGGTCAGCAGGGCAAGGCCATCATCGAGGAAGGCCGGATCGACACCACGCTCGAACCGCGTGCGCGCGTCGCTCGCAAGGCCGAGCTTGCGGCCGGTCACGCCGATACGCTCGGGATCGAAATAGGCGATTTCGAGAAGGACATCGGTGGTTCCCGCGGTGACGCCCGAATGATCGCCGCCCATGATGCCCGCGATATCGTGCACGCCATTGTCATCGGCGATCACGGTCATGGTGGTATCGAGCGTGTAGCTTTTCTCGTTGAGCGCCAGCACCTGTTCGCCGTCGGTCGCGCGGCGGGCCACCACCGCGCCGCTCAGCCTGGCAAGGTCATAGGCGTGCGCCGGACGCCCGAAGGCGAGCATGAGGTAATTGGTGATGTCGACGATCGCCGAAATCGGCCGCTGGCCCGCTGCCTTGAGCCGGCGCTGCATCCATTCGGGCGACGCACCATTGGTCACGCCGCGGACCACGCGGCCATAGAAGGCCGGACAACCATCGGGGTCGTCGGTGCGGATCTCGACCGGACAGGCATAGCCCGCCTCGACGACCGGGATTGCGATCGGCTTGACCGTGCCCAGCCCTGCCGCGGCAAGGTCGCGCGCGATGCCATGGACGCCCATGCAATCGGGGCGGTTGGGGGTGATCGCCACATCGAAGATCGGCGAGGCGGCGTGGTATTCGGCAAAGCCGGTGCCGACCGGCGCGTCGTCGGGCAATTCGATGATGCCGTCGTGCTCGTCGCCCAGTTCGAGCTCGCGCACCGAGCACATCATGCCATTCGATTCGACCCCGCGGATCGCGCTCTTGCGCAGTTCCATGCCGTTGGCCGGAACCACCGCGCCCGGAAGGCCGAGCACGCCCTTCATCCCCGCGCGGGCATTGGGCGCACCGCACACCACCTGCAGCGGATCGCCGTTGTTCGTTTCGGGCCCGGCATCGACGGTGAGCACCTGCAGCTTGTCGGCATCGGGGTGGGGGGCGGCGGTCAGCACTCTGGCGACGCGGAAACCGGCAAGTTTCTCCGCCGGATCCTCGATCCCCTCGACCTCGTGGCCGATGGCGTTGAGCGTGGCCGCGATCTCGCCCACCGAAGCATCGGTGTCGAGGAAGTATTTGAGCCATTCGAGCGAGAACTTCATGCGCGCGCCCCCACCGGACCTTGCGCCCCGACCCCGCCCGACAGCGTCGGCTGATCGAAGGGCGAAAAGCCGTAATGCGCCAGCCAGCGGCCATCGCCGTCGAAGAAGGCGCGCAAGTCGTCCATCCCGTATTTGAGCATGGCGAGGCGATCGACCCCGACGCCGAAGGCAAAGCCCTGCCACACCTCGGGGTCGAGCCCTGCAAATTCGATCACGCGGCGGTTGACCATGCCGCTGCCGAGCAGTTCCATCCAGCCATGGCCCGGCGCATCGCCGTCTCCGCCGAGCACGCGGCGACCGCCGACATCCTGCCAGCCAACGTCGACCTCGACCGAAGGCTCGGTGAAGGGGAAATAGCTCGGGCGCAGGCGCAGCACGATATCCTCGCGCTCGAAGAAGGCCTTGAGGAAGGTCTCCAGCGTCCACTTGAGGTGACCAAGGTGGATGCCCCTGTCGATCACCAGGCCTTCGATCTGGTGGAACATCGGCGTGTGCGTCGCGTCGCTGTCCGAACGGTAGACCCGGCCAGGGGCGATGATACGCAGCGGCGCGCCCTGTTCGACCATGCTGCGGATCTGCACCGGCGAGGTGTGCGTGCGCAGCAGCATGCGCCGGCCTTCGGCATCGACGTCGGGGAAATAAAAGGTGTCGTGCATCGCGCGCGCCGGATGCGTTTCGGCCATGTTGAGCGCGGTGAAATTGTGCCAGTCGTCCTCGATCTCGGGCCCGGTGGCGAGCGAGAAGCCGAGGTCGGCGAAGATTTCCGCCAGCTCGTCCATCACCTGGCTGACCGGATGCACGCTTCCCATGGGGGTGGCGGGTGCCGGCAAGGTGAGGTCGAGCGTCTCGCCGGCGAGCCGCGCCTCGAGCGCGGCACTCTCCAGCATGTCCTTCTTGGCCGCCAGCGCATCGGCCACCTCGGCGCGCAGCCGCTGGATCCTCGGCGCTTCGGCCTGGCGTTGTTCGGGATTCATCGCGCCGAGCGTCTTCATCAGCGCGGAAATCGTGCCCTGCTTGCCGAGAAAGGCAACGCGCAGCGCCTCGAGCGCGGCAGCATCGGGCGCAGCGTCGATCCGCGCGAGCGCGTCGGCTGTGAGAGTGTCGAGGTCGGTCATGGAAATCTGGTCTGGTCTTGGCGGAATTGCCGAACGCGCCCCCTAGCGGCTTAGGCGCGGGTTCCCAAGCCCCGATTGTTCGGGCAGCGGGCGGGCTTTCGCCTGTGCACGCCGGCATGGCGATGCCGCCGGCATCGCAGGTGAAACATGCGCATGCTACCCTGAATTTTCACTCCCTATGGCGCAGGCGGCTTGTGAAGCACTTGCACCGCCTCGCCGGCAATGGCCTTGCGTGCATGCGCCGCCGCGCCCAGCACGGGATGCGGCAGCTTCGCATAGGCACTCGGGCTCATGCCCATGAAGCGCTTGAAGTCGCGCACGAAATGCGCCTGGTCATGATAATGGCTGTCGAGCGTATCGATCCATTTGAGCGAGGGGTCGAGCATGAACTGCGCGAGGCTGCGCAGGAAACGCTGGCGGCGCAACAGCAGCCGCGGAGGGAAACCGAAGGCGAGGTTGCACAACCGTTCCAGCGTGCGGGTGCTTGTCTCGGCCTGTTCGGCAAGCTGCGCGACCGAGTGTATCTTGGGGTCCACCAGCGCCATTTCGATGCGCACGATCTCATCCTCGCGAGGTCGCGGCGGACCCAAGGCCTGGCGCAACGCGGCGACCAGCGAATCGCGATAACGATCGGGATTGCACACCGGGGCGGCAAGGACCCGCTCGAAGCTGCGCAGCCTGGCCAACCCGGCATCGTCGAACAGGCCGGTGAATCGGTCGGCATAGTCGCTGGCGGGTGCGTCGGTCAGCCGCGCCCAGCCCAGCGGCAGCAGGCCGATGCCCCATGTCTGTCCCCCGGCCGAACGGAAGCGGCAGGTCCGGCTGGTCGGCCCGACCATGACCGCGCGGGGGACCGGTTGCAGCGGCGCATCGCCAACCGAAGCCTCGAATTCGCCATCGATTTGCAGGCGCAAATTGGCCCATTCGGGATGCAGCCGATCCTCGACCGGATCGCCGGACAAGGCCTCGACCACCATCTGGTAGATCGTCGTGACAAAAGGGCGCAGGTCCTCTGGAGGGAGATAGAAACGCAGGCACACGTCTTGCGACCGGGGCGATTGCATCACCACCCCGCCCGATCCGCCAGCGCCGCGCCCCCGCGCGCCCCCCGATGACCCTCCGGTCGCATATCCGATTCGCAGGCGTAGCAAATCGCGCCTGCGGGGCGAAACGCTATTTCGGGCGATCGAGCGTTTGCGCCGCCGACCCCCAGACCCTCTGGCGCTCGGCCATGAAGGCCCCGAGTATGGGGTGATCGATCGCCGCATATTCGCTGGGCGACATGCCCATGAAGGCATGGAACTCGTGCACGAAATGCGCCTGGTCGTGATAATGGCGGTCGATCACCGAGGTCCAGCTGCCCCTCTCCAGCATGAAGGCCGTCAGCGTTCGCATCATGCGCTGGCGCCGCAGCAGGACGCGTGGTGGAAAGCCGAAATGGCGGTTGCACAGCCGCTCGAGCGTTCGCTTGGAGAAGCCGACCCGCGCGGCAAATTCCTCGACCTGGACAAGATAGGGGTCCACCAGCACTTCGTGGACCTTGAGAATCCGCGCACGATCCTGCGGCGGATCGGCCAGCCTGCGGAAGAAATCGATCAGCTCGCCGAACTGCCCTTCATCGTCGGTGCGCTCGCTGCACAACAGCTCGCACAGCGGCACGAAGGGCGCGAAGGCCGCGGTGGCCTCCCCATCGCAAGCAGTATTGACGAGGTCCGCGGCGGGGAGCCCGACATACCGCGCCCAGCCGAGCGGAAGCAGGCCGATGCCCCACATCCGCGTCGCGCCAAGATGGAACCGCGTGGGGCGCGAGCTCGGCCCGGTCGCCTGGAACCGCTTTGCATGAACCGCCGTGCCCCCGACCACCTCGGCGTGCGGCGGGTTGCGCGCGAAGAAGCGCAGATTGGCCCATTCGGGATGGAGATAGTCGGTGACGATCACCGCTTCGGGCAGATCGACTTCCAGCCGGTAGAAGGTGGTGAAGCACGACGCGAGGTCGGCCGGCGGCGCGAAGAACCGTACGTTGATCCGGCACTCTGTCATCACCCCGCAATCTCCCTGGACCGCTATTCTAACGAGTTGTAGGTTTGCGACAAGGGAACGAAAAAGGGCGCCCTTTCGGGGCGCCCCTCCTGCGTCCGGATCGTCCGCTCCGCCCAGGCGGGAAGAGCGGCCCTTCGGCTCAGCCCAGGGCTTGCTTTGCCTGCGCGATGATCGCCTTGAAGGCCGCGCCTTCGTTCATGGCGAGATCGGCCATCACCTTGCGGTCGAGCTCGATGCCGGCCAGCTTGGTGGCGTGCATGAACTGCGAATAGGTCAGGCCTTCGGCGCGGACCGCGGCGTTGATGCGCTGGATCCACAGCGCACGGAAGTTGCGCTTCTTAACCTTGCGGTCGCGATAGGCGTACTGGCCGGCCTTTTCGACGGCCTGGCGCGCGACGCGGATGGTGTTCTTGCGGCGACCGCGAAAGCCCTTGGCCTGTTCTAGGAGGCGTTTGTGCTTGGTGCGGGTGGTGGTGCCGCGCTTGATACGGGACATGCTGTTTCCTTCCAAGTAATCCGGTGTGAAAGCCGCTGGCTAACTCACATCAATCCAGGCCGTAGGGGGCCCACTTCTTCACCGCCTTGAAGTCCGATTCGGACAGGACGGTGGTGCCGCGGTTCTGGCGGATGTACTTGGCATTGTGGCTGATCAGGCGGTGGCGCTTGCCCGCGACACCATGCTTGACCTTGCCCGTGGCGGTGAGCTTGAAGCGCTTCTTGACGCCGCTCTTGGTCTTCAGCTTGGGCATTTTCATCTCCTTACCAGAGAAAGTTGGGTCAGAGACACGTCCGAACCGGCCCTGGCAGCCCTTTCAGCCAGGCAGGCGGATGAATCACGTGTCGGTGAAGGGCGCGCGTTTAGCGATTCCGGGGCGGAATGCAAGCCCCCTCTTGTTCAGCTTCGGGCGGTGAAGGCTGAAACGTGGAACACATGGAACACGGTCCTGGAATTCGAATCGCGGTGATGCTGCGGACGATGTGAAAGAACGCCGGCATTGTCGCCGCCGGGAGCGGGGTAGGAAAGTCGCGCTCAGAAATGCGCGAGATAGCCGCCGTCGACGCTGAGCGAATGGCCGGTGACGTATGCGGCATCGGGCGAGGCGAGGAAGGCGACCGCCCCGGCCACTTCCTGCGGCGCGCCCCAGCGCCCGAGCGAGGTGCGCCGCGCGAGATGTGCTCCGATTGCGGTGTCGGCAACCATCGCGGCATTGGCTTCGGTCGCGAAATAGCCGGGCGATACCGAATTGACGGTGATCCCGTCACCGCCGAGTTCGGCCGCCAGCGCGCGGGTCAGCGCGGCCAGCCCGCCCTTCGACGCGGTATAGGCGATATCGCCGCGCGCGATCTGCGCCGCGATCGAGGTGATGTTGACGATGCGGCCATAGCCGCGCGCGCGCATCAGGGCCGCTGCACGCCGCGCCAGGTCGAACGGCGCGACGAGATTGACCTCGAACATGGCGCGCATCGCTGCCCGGTCCAGTTCGCCCAGCGGCCTGCGGTCGCGATTGCCGACATTGTTGACCAGGATGTCGAGCCCGGTTTCGCGCGCGATCCGCGCGAAGGCCCGCTCGCTCGCCGCATCCTCGGCGATGTCGAAGGCCAGTGCGCGGGCATCGCCGATGATTGCACTCGCCGCGGCCAGAAGCGCCGCCTCGTTACGCCCGTTGAGCCACACGGTCGCGCCATCACCAGCCAGCCTGCGGGCGATCGCCAGCCCCAGCCCGCGCGCCGCCCCGGTGACCAGCGCGACCCGCCCGGCGAGCGGCCCGCTCATGCCCCCGCCATCGCCTCGAGCACGTTCTCGAGCCGCGCCGGATCGCCCAGCGCCAGCACGGTTCCGTCGCTGCCGGCATCGAGCGGGTGGCCCTGCCAGTCGCTCATCATCCCGCCCGCGCCCTCCACGATCGGAACCAGCGCGGCATAGTCGAACAATTTCAATCCCGCCTCGCACACGATGTCGAGATGCCCGCCGGCAAGCAGGCCGTAATTGTAGCAGTCGCCGCCATAGACGATCAGCCCCTGCCGCCTGTTGCGCCCGACCGCGGCGGCGAGTGCCATGTAGGGTTCGGCTTCGTCAGCACCGAAATAATGCGGACTGCTGGTCGCCAGCACGGCTTCTTCCAGCGAGGGGCAGGGGCGTGTTCGCACCGCGCGACCGTTGAATGTGGTCGGCTGCCCGATCCGACCGACCCAGCGCTCGCCCGAAATCGGCTGGTCGATAATGCCCAGGACCGGCCAGCCATCCTGCACAAGCGCGATCAACGTGCCGAAGATCGGGCGCCCGGCCATGAAGCTGATGGTGCCGTCGATCGGATCGAGCACCCATTGCCGTGCGGCGCCTGCGCGCGTCTGGCCGTATTCCTCACCCAGGATTCCATCGCCCGAACGTTCGGCTTCAAGGATCGCGCGCATAGCTGCTTCCGCCGCGCGGTCGACCTCTGTCACAGGGCTCGCATCGCGTTTGCGCTCACCGGCAAAGGCGCCGCGAAACAGCGGGCGGATCGCCGCCCCCGCCGCATCGGCAAGGCGATTGGCGAGAGCGATGTCGGCATCCGAAATCATGGCATATCCGCCATGATGCGGCGCATGAAGGCATCGAACATCGGCACGGTGAAGGCCGTATCCCCGTGATTGGGGCTGTAGATCATGCAGTTTACCCTTTTCCTGTAAACCACCATAAGATCGACATAGTCAGTCGAACAAGCTGGATACCGAACTTTCGTCGGCGATCCGGCGGACCGCCTCGCCGATCAGCGGGGCGATGGTGAGGATGCGGATCTTGTCCGATTCCAGCGCCGCGTCGGTCGCGCGAATGGTGTCGGTGATCACCAGCTCCTCGAGCGCCGAGCCATCGACCCGCGCCACCGCGCCGCCCGACAGCACGCCATGCGTGATATAGGCCGCGACCGAGCTGGCGCCGGCATCGAGCAGCGCCTGCGCCGCGTTGCACAGCGTGCCCCCCGAATCGATGATATCGTCGATCAGGATGCAGTGGCGGCCCTTCACCTCGCCGATGATGTTCATCACCTCGCTCTCGCCCGGGCGGTCGCGGCGCTTGTCGACGATCGCCAGCGGGGCGTTGTCGAGCCGCTTGGCCAGCGCGCGCGCGCGCACCACCCCGCCGACGTCGGGCGAGACGACCATCAGCGCCTGGTCGCCATAACGCGCCTGGATATCGGCCGCCATCACCGGCGCGGCGAAGAGGTTGTCGGTCGGGATGTCGAAGAAGCCCTGGATCTGCCCGGCGTGGAGATCGACCGCGAGCACGCGGTCGGCCCCGGCCTCGGTGATCAGATTGGCCACCAGCTTGGCCGAAATCGGGGTGCGCGGCCCGGGCTTGCGGTCCTGCCGGGCGTAACCGAAATAGGGCACCACCGCGGTGATCCGCTTGGCCGAAGCGCGGCGCAGCGCGTCGATGCAGATCAGCAGTTCCATGAGGTTGTCGTTCGCCGGATAGCTGGTCGACTGGACCACGAAGACGTCCTCGCCGCGCACGTTCTCGTGGATCTCGACGAAGATCTCCTCGTCGGCGAAGCGGCGCACCTGCGCATCCACCAGCGGCAGCTCGAGATATCCCGCGATCGCGCGGGCGAGCGGCAGGTTCGAGTTGGCGGCCATGATCTTCATGCGGCGAATCCCTGTGTGCGGCTGTTCGGTGCGGCTGTGCGCCCCGCCTAGCCGAGCGTCACGGAAACGCAACACGCGAAGGCGCGGATTCCCTCCGCCCGGCTATTTCGGCCGGTGTTCGCCCCTGATCCAGCGCACGACCCTGTCTTCGCGTGCGAGGACCGTCGCGACTATCGCTGCCCCGGTTCCCATCCGGCTATTTCGGTCGGTGTTCGCCCCTGATCCAGCGCACGGTGCCGCTGGACGAGCGCATCACCACGCTCTCGGTCGTCATGCGCCCGTCGCGCAGGTATTTCACGCCGTCGAGCAACGAGCCCGAAGTGACCCCGGTAGCGGCGAAGATGCAGTCGCCCTTCACCAAATCGTCGCGGGTATAGATCCGGTCGAAGTCGGTAATGCCCCATTTGCGCGCCCGCGCGCGTTCGTCCTCGTTGCGGAACACCAGCCGACCGTTGAACTGCCCGCCGACGCAGCGCAGCGCGGCCGCCGCCAGCACGCCTTCGGGCGCGCCGCCCTGGCCCATGTACATGTCGATCGTGGTGTCCTCGTCGGTCACCGCGATCACCCCGGCGACATCGCCGTCGCCGATCAGCACCACCCCGCAGCCCAGGCCGCGCAGTTCGGCGATCAGATCGGCGTGGCGCGGGCGGTCGAGCACGCAGACGATGATGTCGCCCGGCTCCACGCCCTTGGCCGCCGCGACCGCCGCGACGTTCTCGCTCGGCGACTTGGCGAGGTCGATGATCCCCTCGGGATAGCCGGGGCCGACCGCCAGCTTGTCCATGTAGACGTCGGGCGCGTTGAGCAGGCAGCCCTCTTCGGCGGCGGCCAGCACCGCCAGCGCATTGGGGCCGGCCTTGGCGGTGATGGTGGTGCCTTCGAGCGGATCGAGCGCGATGTCGATCCTGGGCCCCTTGCCGGGCGCGCCGCCGACCTTTTCGCCGATGAACAGCATCGGCGCCTCGTCACGCTCGCCCTCGCCGATCACCACCGTGCCGTCCATATAGAGCGTGTCGAAGGCCTTGCGCATGGCCTCGACCGCGGCGGCATCGGCGGCCTTTTCGTCCCCGCGCCCGATCAGCTTCGAGGCGGCCACCGCCGCAGCTTCGGTGACGCGGACCATTTCGAGCACCAGGACGCGGTCGAGGGCATTGTCGGCAGGCGGGTTCATAAGCGGTTCAGTCCCATGGCGGTGTAGCTGGCCGGTGACGGTGGCGCCCCGGCGCGAATTCGCATGCAGCGGGCCGATAGACAGGGGAAATGGCATTGTCGAGACGAGCGCTGCGGATCGCGCCCTGGGTCGCGCTGGCGGCGTCCGGTCCGCTGGCGGCGCAAGCCGGGCTCGAGGCACAGCAGGCCACGCCGCCCGAACGGATCGACCTGCTGGTGCCACCCGAAGACGCCGATGCCCCGCTGGAGGATTGCAGCGAGGAACAGGAAGCCGCGTCGATCTCGGGCCAAATCGTCGTCTGCCGCCGCCGCGCCGATCGATCGCAATACGGCTATGACAAGGAACGGGCGAGCGACCGCTATGCCCGCGAGACACAGTACCAGGGAGATCTGCGTCCGCCCAACGTCGATGGGCCGGGGATCTTCACCGGTCCCGCCACGGTCAGCGGCATCTGCGGCATCGGCTTGAACCGGTGCCCCCCGCCGCCCGCCTATTTCGTCGATTTCGCCACGCTGCCCGCCACCCCCCCGGGATCCGATGCAGACCGAATCGCACACGGGCTGCCGCCGCTGGGCGAGGATGCGGCGTCGAGCGATGCCGCGCGCGCGGTGCGCGCGGGGCAATTGGGCCTGCCGCCCGCGCCTGGCGAAGCCGAGGTCAATCCCGCAAAATCGGCATCACCAGCGGCGGAGCCGACAGGCTAGGCGAACCTTCGAGCAGCGCGAGCGCATGGGTGACGCTGCGCTCGGGCCCTTCATGCGTGACCATCGCCACCTGCACGTCGCCCCCATCGTGGTCGCGACCGCGCTGGATCAGGCTTTCGATCGACACCCCGGCATCGCGCATCGCGGCGGTGATTTCGGCCAGCACGCCGGGCCGGTCGGCAACGGTGAAGCGGATATAGTCGCGCCCCATGCGCTCGCCCGGGTCCCCCGCCGCGCAGCATTCGAGCTGGGCAACGGGAACCGAGAACGGCGCCCCCACCTGCCCGCGCGCGATGTCGATCAGGTCGGCGACCACCGCGCTGGCCGTCGGCCGGTCGCCCGCGCCCGCGCCCTGGAACAGCAGACGTCCGGCAAAGTCGCCTTCGGCAACCACCGCATTGGTCGATCCGGTAACCGCGCCGAGCGGGTGGCGGAACGGCACGAGGCAGGGCCGCACCCGCTGCACCAGTTGCGAGGTGCCGTCTTCGCGCTTGGTCAGGCTGGCAACCCCGACGAGCCGCACGACATAGCCCAGCGCATCGGCCTGCGCGATGTCGGTGGCATGCACTCCGGCGATCCCGGTGGTGCGGACCGCGGCAAGGTCGATCCGCGTGCCAAAGCCGATGGCGGCGAGAATCGCCAGCTTGTGCGCGGCATCGATGCCCTCGATGTCGAAGGACGGGTCGGCTTCGGCATAGCCCTTCGCCTGCGCCTCGGCGAGCATGGCGGCGAAACCGGCCCCCGTGCGCTCCATTTCCGAAAGGATGTAATTGCAGGTGCCGTTGAGGATGCCGTAGATCCGCGTCAGCTCGTTGGCGGCGGTGCCTTCGCGCAGGCCCTTGACCACCGGGATGCCGCCCGCGACCGCCGCTTCGAAGGCGAAAGGCGCGCCCCTGATCGCGGCCAGTTCGGCCAGCTCCATGCCGTGATGCGCGACCATCGCCTTGTTCGCGGTCACCAGCCCCTTGCCCGCGTCGAGCGCGGCGCGCGCCAGCGCCAGCGCCGGACCGTCGGACCCGCCGATCAGTTCGACCACCACGTCGACGTCGGCGCGTTCGGCCAGCGCCTGCAGGTCGTCGACCCAGGCATAGCGCGACAGGTCGACCCCGCGATCCCTGGCCCGGTCGCGGGCATTGACCGCGACCAGCCGGATCGCCCGACCCGCACGCCGTTCGACCACATCGCGGTTGGTTTCGAGCAGGCGAATCACGCCGACCCCGACGGTGCCCAGGCCGGCGAGCGCTATGCGCAGCGGTTCAGCCATGCGCCATCTCCTCGCCCGCCGCATGGCGGCAGCGCGCATCGAACACGACCGCCTGCGGGCCGATTTCGGCATAACGCACGCGCAAACCATGACTGAACGGCTCCATCGCCGCGCCCTAGCGCAGCCGGGCGGAGGGTGCGAACCAGTTTGTCTTGGCGCGCATCAAGCCGGGGCTGTCAGTCGCGGGTGCGCTGGCAGGGGCCGAGTTGCCGGATCACGAAGGCATAGTCCCGCGCCGCCAGCGCATGCGCACGCGAATCGCGCGACAGGTTTGCCCGTGGTGGCAGGTTTTCGGGCAGCACGCAGGCGAGCCGATACCATTCCAGCGTGCCCCGCTGCGGCGCGCGCGCGGCCTGATCGACGATTTCGGTCCAGGAAACACCCCAGCGCGGGGCCTGGTTCGGGCGATGGACGACGGTCACCGACACCGGACCGTCGTGTTCGGTGTCGAGAAAGATCTGGGTTTCCGATTCGCCCACCAGCGTCCCCTCCACCGCCAGCGCATCGCGCACGCCCGTGATCCGTGGCGGCGCATCGGGCGCGGCGAGCGCAGCGAGGACCGGGCGCAGACGCGAATCGAATTCGGGCGAATAGGGAAACTGTGCATCGGGCCTGACCAGCTGGATCTGCCCGACCCGCCCCGGGACCGGCCGCGCGAACAGGATGACTTCGGTCTTCTTGAACCTGGGCGGCTTGCCCCTGGCATCGAGCGGCACGTCGACCAGATAGGACAGCGATTCGCCGACGGGCACCGAACCTGCGATCAGCGCGGTGGTCCGCGCCTCGATATAAAGGCGCACATGCCCCGCCGCGAGCCCGGGCGACCGTTCGGCCTCTACCGTCGCCTGGTCGCGAATCTGCGCTTTCAGCACCAGCGGGGTCCGGTCGGCGAGTCCGACCAGGTCGGCATAGGTCAGCGCCGGTTCGGGGCCGGGCTGCGGCTGGGCGCACAGGGGCGCGGATACAAAGAGCGCCAGAACGGCCGGGGCAAGGAGGCGGAGAATCTGCATGTCCTTCTTTTCGAAGCGCGAGTCCGCCCGATGCGCAAGGCGATTCGGCCGAATCATGGCGGTATGCGGTCTTTTCACGGATTTCCCCCGCGGCCACTGAATCCACGGTTAACCGACAAAGCGATTGCGGAGGTCCGGCATCGTAGCTAAAGCGTCGTGCCGGGCCCAGGCTATGATACAATGTTGCTTGGGGGAGAGGTCTTGGGGTTCTGTCGGGAACTTCGGATCTCCTGCGTCGTGGTGGCATACGGGTTGCAACGGCGTTCTGAAGTCAAGCACGACTGCGGCCGAGGGGCGCCTGAGCCCCCCGGTCGATAGTTTTTTCGATCCCGGCCCGCGCCGGGACGACCGATGGAGTGAAGCGACCGAATGGCTTACGCTGACCAACAGATGAGCGGCAATCGCGTTGTCGCGATCATCATTGTTGCCCTCATCCATATTGCTCTCGGTTATGCGCTGATCACGGGTCTCGCCTATGAGGCCGCCACCAAGATCATTGAGCGCGTGACCACGATCGATATCGAGGAACCACCGCCACCGCCGGAGGATGAACCGCCGCCGCCGCCCGAGCAGGACACCGCTCCGCCGCCGCCGGTCGCGCCACCCCCGCCGATCAGCATCGCGGTGGCCCCCCCGCCGATCCAGACGCAGACGACGATCCCGCCGCCAGCGCCGATCGCGGTCCGCGTGCCGCCGCCGGCCCCGCCCGCACCGCCGCCGGCGCCGCCGGCCGTGTCCAAGGCCCGCAGCGCGACGCCCAAGGGGCAGAGCGGCTGGGCCAGCCGGATCCAGTCGAACTACCCCCGCCGCGCAGAACGCGAAGGGATCGAAGGTTCGGTCGGCGTCCGCGTCACCATCGGTCCCGACGGCAAGGTGTCTGCCTGCAGCGTTGCCAGTTCGAGCGGTTCGGCCGATCTCGACGCCGCGGCCTGCGACGGCATGACCCGCTACGCGCGGTTCAACCCGGCCTTGGATACCGCGGGCAACCCGATTCCGGACAGCTGGAAGACCACGATCGTCTACAAGCTCAACTAACCATTTCCCGCCCCTCGCGGCGGACCCCAACTACGCAAGAGGATTACTCGCTATGATCTTTGACATTCTCGCCGCCGCCGGTGACGCCGCCCCGCAGGCTTCGTTCGGCTTCCTCGAAGCCATGAAGCAGGGTGGTATCATCGCCTGGTCGATCTTCACCATCCTGGTGATCATGTCGGTCGGTTCGTTCTACATCCTGTTCACCAAGCTGTTCGAACAGCGCAAGGTGATGTCGCAATACGCCGGGGTGCGGGCCAATTTCTGGAAGGCCGCCACGATCAAGGAAGGCGTGGTCAAGCTCGAGAAGAACAGCGCCTGGCGCCAGCTCGTCGAAGACGCGCTCGCCGCCGAAGACCAGCACGCCAAGATGAACGACAAGCTCGAGGCCCACGACTGGCTGCACGGCTCGCTGGCCCGTTCGGAAGATACCATCAACTCGAAGCTGGCGGGCGGCCTGCCGTTCCTCGCGACCGTCGGTGCGACCGCTCCCTTCGTCGGCCTGCTCGGTACGGTTATCGGTATCTACCGCGCGCTGATCAACATCGGCCTCGCCGGTTCGGCCTCGATCGACAAGGTCGCCGGCCCGGTCGGTGAAGCGCTGATCATGACCGCCATCGGCCTGCTCGTCGCGGTGCCTGCGGTGTTCGCCTACAACTGGCTGCAGGGCCGCAACAAGCGCATCGGCGAAATGCTGAGCGCCTTCTCGACCGACCTGCTCGCCAACATCAATTCGAACGGCGCGGTGAAGCCCGCGATGGTGGCGACCGCCGCTGCCAAGCCTGCTGCGGCCACCGCCACCGCTCCGAAGCGCTGATATTTCGGCGGGGGGCCGGGTTCGCCCGGCTCCCGCCGAAATGCTTCGCACCATCAGAACTTTGCGCGAATAGGATTTAAACCATGGCGATTTCGACAGGAGGTGGCGGCGACAAGCCGATGTCGGACATCAACACGACGCCCCTCGTGGACGTGATGCTGGTGCTCCTCATCATCTTCCTCATCGCGGTCCCGGTCGCGATCCAGACGATCGAGAAGCTGGAAATTCCGGTTTTCGAATCGGTCGAATCGAAGGACAAGGTCGAGAACCTCCTCCTGACCGTCAGCACCACCGACGAAGCCGGCCGCAGCGCCGGCGAGCCGGGCTTCGAAGGCGCGGCCCGCACCGGCCAGTGCCGGGTCTATTTCAACAACACCACCGCGGTGACCTCGGAAGAACTCTACGACCAGGCCTTCGAGCGTCTCGATGCCATCGTGCAGCGCGCCGGCGGCCCCGAGGCGATCATGGAAGACCCGGACAAGATCCCGCAGGTACACATTCGTGGCGACGTGAACGCCCCGTGGTCCTGTGTCGCCGGCGCGATCTACAATGTCCAGGCGGCGGGCTATCCCACCGTCGGCTTCATCTCGAACCCGGTCGATCCCAACGGTTGATCGAACGGTTCGGCAGAGCAGATTTAGGGAGTAACCCACTATGGCAATGTCAGGCGGCAAGGATGATGGCGCGCCGATGATGGAAATGAACATGACGCCGTTGATCGACGTCCTGCTCGTGCTCCTCATCATGTTCATCATCACCATCCCGGTCGCGACTCACTCGGTCGATATCGACCTGCCCCAGCCCTCCCCGACCCCGCCCGACGTGATCGTCGAGCCGGTGAAGAACAAGCTGGTGCTGACCGTGGACAACCAGATCCTGTGGAACGGGGATCCGATCGACATGGGCCAGCTGCGCACGCTGCTGGAGGAGTCCAAGAACTTCAATCCCGAGCCCGAGTTGCAGTTCGAGCCCGAACAGCTCGCCAGCTACGACCTCGTGGCCAAGGTGCTGCAGATCATCAAGGGCAGCGGCGTGACCAAGTTCGGCTTCGTCGGCAACGAACGCTATCGCGTCTTCGGCAAGGCCGGCGGCTGACAGCTGCGGATCTTTCCGGTTCAGGAAAAGCGAAGGGGCGGAGCGATCCGCCCCTTTTTTGTGCCTCGCGATCCAGCGGCCCGGCAAATGACGGTTGCCTCTTGCAACTCCCGGCAGAATGTGATGTTATGTCATCTTATTCTGTCGGGAGGTAATCATGATCCATGCCAGGCGCTACGCAAGGCCAGCCGCGCGGCCGATGTCGGACATGAACATCACCCCGCTGATCGACGTGATGCTGGTGCTGCTGATCATGTTCATCATGGTTATCCCCATCGCCACGCACACGCTCGCCATCCCCTTGCCCAGCGGCCCTGGCGGCCTCCCGATCGAGCAGACCAACACCATCCGCATCGACAGGCAGGACCGGCTCTATTGGAACGGGACCGCGCTTGACCGGCAGGCGCTGCTCAACCAGTTGGCCAGCGCCGCACAGTTGCCCGAACAGCCCACGATCCGTTTCGAGCCCGATCCGCTGGCCAGCTACGACCGCTCGGCCAGGACCATCGCGCTGATCAAGGATTCGGGCATCACCCGCTTCGCCTTCGTCGGCAACGAGCAATACCGGGCCTTCGGTGCCGATTAGCTGGAGCCTTCCTCCACCGGCGCATCGACCCGCATCGCCGCGCCCGCGAGGCTCTCCGCCTCGAGCAGCAGTTCCTCGTCGACCGCCCCTTGCGGCGTCGCCTCGCGGCCGATCATCACCATCACCGGCACCGCCAGCGGGCTGACCCGGTCGAGTTCGACATGGACGAGCTGTTCGGCCGAGCGTTCGAGCAGGCTGGCCAGCCGATCGATATCGGTCAGCCGGGTCCGCGCGTCGGCCCAGGCCGCCTCGAGCAGAACGTGGTCGGGTTCGTATTTGCGCAGCACGTCGTAGATCAGATCGGTCGAGAAGGTGACCTGCCTGCCGGTCTTGCGCCTGCCCGGATGCTGGCGCTCGACCAGCCCGCCGATCACCGCGACCTCCCTGAACGCGCGGCGCAGCAGGTACGAATTGTGCACCCATTCGACGAATTCGTCCTGCAGTATGTCGGGCGACAGCAGCGGCCGGTGGTCGCTCACCGGCTTCAGCCCCCAGACCGCGAGGCTGTAGTCATTGGCGACGAAGCCGCCCGGCATCAGCCCGCGATCCTCCATCCGCCGCGTGATCAGCATCCCCAGGCTCTGGTTGGCGTTCCATCCTTCGAAGGTGTAGTAGACGCTGTAGTATCGCTTCGCGTGCGGGAAGCTTTCGACCAGCAGCCGTCCCGGCCCCGGCATGCGGCTGCGCCAGTCCTGCACCTCCAGCCATTCGCGCACATCGTCGGGGAAGCGCCCCCAGCCGGCCCGGTCGTCGAGCATCGCCCGCACCCGCTGGGCCAGATGCGTGGTCAGCGGCATGCGCGCGCCGCCATAGCTGGGGATCATCGCGCTGCCCGTGGCGGCCTTCACCACCACTTCCATGTCCTGCACCCTGACCACCTCGAGGCTCATCCCTGCGAAGGTGAAGCTGTCGCCCGGGCTGAGCGAGGCGGCAAAGCGCTCCTCCACCTTGCCCAGGCTGCGCCCGCCCCGCCCGCGTCCGGCATTGATGCGCACGTCGAGCATCTCGCTGTCGACGATGATCCCCGCGTTCATGCGGTGCCGCTGCGCCTGTTCGGGGTGGGCGAGCCGCCACACGCCCTCGCGGTCGCGCACGATCCGCTTGAACCTGTCGTAGGCCTTGAGCGCATAGCCGCCGGTGGCGACCAAGGCGAGCACACGCCCCCATGTACTCTCGTCGACCCAGGCATAGGCAAGGCTCGAACGCACCTGTGCCAGCAATGCGTCTTCGTGGAACGGCGCCGCGCAGGCGCAGGCCATGACGTGCTGCGCCAGCACATCGAGCCCGCCCGGGCGAAAATCCTCGCCATCGCGCTGGCCTTCGTCCACCGCCTCCTTCGCCGCGGTCGCTTCGAGGAATTCGAAGCGATTGCCCGGCACCAGCAGCGCGCGGCTTGGCTGGTCGAGCCGGTGGTTGGCGCGCCCGATGCGCTGGAGCAGGCGCGATGACCCCTTGGGCGCGCCCATCTGCACCACCAGATCGATGTCGCCCCAGTCGATGCCCAGGTCGAGGCTGGCGGTCGCCACCAGCGCGCGCAGTTCGCCGCGCGCCATCGCGGCTTCGATCTTGCGCCGCGCCTCCTTGCCCAGCGAACCGTGATGGATCCCGATCGGCAGCTTGTCGTCATTCGCGTCCCACAGCTTCTGGAAGATGTATTCGGCCAAAAAGCGGGTGTTGGTGAAGACCAGCGTTGTGCGATTGGCGCGGATCCGGTCGTAGAGTTGCGGGATCGCCCAGGTCGCCGCATGTCCGCCCCAGGGCACGCGCTCCTGCTCGGGCAGCAGGATCTCGACTTCGGCGGGACTGCCCGCCTCCCCTTCGACCAGCGCGACCGCATCGATCTCGCCCGCGTCCCCCGTCGTCAGCGGCGCCAGCCACGCGCGAAACCCCTCGGGGTTGGCGAGCGTGGCTGACAGCGCGGTGCGTTGCATCCCCGGCGCGATCGCCTGCAACCGCGACAGCGCGAGCGCGAGCAGGTCGCCGCGCTTGCCGGTGGCGAAGGCGTGGACCTCGTCGATCACGATGCGCCGCAGGCCGCGGAACAGTTCGAAACTGTCGGGATAGGACAATAGCAGCGAGAGGCTTTCGGGCGTGGTCAGCAGGACATGCGGGGGCCGCGCGCGCTGGCGCTTCTTGCGATCCGCGGGCGTGTCGCCGCTGCGCGTCTCGATGCGGATCGGCAGGCCTATTTCCTCGACCGGGGTGAGCAGATTGCGCTGCACATCATGGGCCAGCGCCTTGAGCGGCGAGACATAGAGCGTGTGCAGCCCCCCGGGCGGCTCCCCGTCACCCAGCCGCGAGGGCGCGAAATCGGCCAGCGTCGGCAGGAACCCGGCCAGCGTCTTGCCCGCGCCGGTATCGGCAACCAGCAGCGCGTGCCGCCCGGCATCATGCGCGGCGAGCATATCGGCCTGGTGCCTGCGCACGCGCCAGCCGCGACCGGCGAACCATTCGGTGATTTCGGGGGGGATCATAGCCTCATCCTCGATCCCCACCTGTGCAGCGGCTTCGCTAGTGCCCCACACTCTCGCCGCGCTCCAGCCCGCTTAGCGCGAGCTGTTCGTCGATCTGCGCGACGAGCCGGTCGAGGCCATCGCGCGTCTCGCTTTCGGCGCGCGCGACCAGCACGTCCTGCGTGTTCGAGGCGCGCAGCAGCCACCAGCCGTCTTCGGTGGTCACCCTGACGCCGTCGATCGTGTTCATGTCGGCCGCGCTTGCCGCAAGCCGCGCCTTGACCTCGTCGACCACTGCGAACTTGCGGCTTTCGTCGACCTGGAAGCGCATCTCGGGCGTGTTGACCAGCGGCGGCATCGCGCCGCGCAGTTCGGTGACCGACCTGCCCAGCCGCGCCGATGCTGCGATCAGCCGGACCCCGGCATAAAGCGCATCGTCGAAACCGTAATAGGTGTCGGCAAAGAACACATGCCCGCTCATCTCGCCTGCCAGCGGCGAGGAAACTTCCTTCATTCTGGACTTGATCAGCGAATGGCCGGTCTTCCACATCAGCGGCTGCCCGCCATGCGCCGCGACACGATCGAACAGCGCCCGGCTGGCCTTGACGTCGGCGATGATCGTCGCGCCCCTGCGGTTCGCCAGCAAGTCTTCGGCGTAGATCATCAGCAACTGATCGCCCCAGATCACCCGGCCTTTCCCGTCGATCGCCCCGATACGGTCGCCATCACCATCGAAAGCTACACCAAAATCGAGGGACTTTGCGGAGACAAGGCTTTTCAGATCCGCAAGGTTTGCCTCGACAGTAGGGTCGGGATGATGATGCGGAAAACTGCCGTCGACTTCGGTGTAGAGCAGGTGATGTTCGCCGGGCAGCTGCGCGACCAGCCGTTCGAGCGCGGGCCCGGCCGCGCCATTGCCCGCGTCCCAGCCGATGCGCATGCCGGCGAGACGCGCCGGGTCGATCCCGTCGAGCGCGGTGAGCATCCTGGCAATATAGGCGTCCATCACGTCGCGCGTCTCGACCCCACCTGCCCCGTCGCGCCATTCGCCGACAGCGGCGCGCCGCCCGAGTTCCTGGATATCCGCGCCGAAAAACGGGCGGCCCTGGAACACTATCTTGAAGCCATTGTAATTGGCGGGATTATGGCTGCCGGTTATCTGGATGCCGCCATCCACCTCTTCGGCTGACGCTTCGGCGAAATAGAGCATCGGGGTCGGCCCCATGCCGACCCGCACCACATCCATGCCCGACGCGCGCAGCCCTTCGACCAGCGCATGTTCGAGCATCGGCGAGGACACGCGGCCGTCATAGCCGACCGCGATCCGCGTGCCGCCCGCCTCGGCCAGCATCGACCCGAACACCCGCCCGATGGCGCGCGCATCGTCGGGCCCCAGCGTTTCGCCGATGATGCCGCGAATGTCGTATTCGCGCAGAACGGTCGGGTCGAAGTCATGGCTCATTCGGGTTGCTCCGGGCTTTCATAGGGCAGTTCGTCGAGCAGCAGGTCGCGCGCCGCGTTGACCTCCTGCATCTCCTGGCTGCTGCCGCCCCTGTCGGGATGGATGATTGCGACAATGCGACGGTGCGCCTCGCGGATCTCGCGCGCATCGGCCCGTTCGCTCACGCCAAGCAGCTTGCGCGCCTTGAACAGCGCCTGCGCCCGCGTGTCGGGGGCCTGGAGATATTCCCACGGCCATTTGCCGAAGATCCAGCGGCAGCCGAACGAAACCAGCAGGGCAAGAGCGATAAGACGGATCATCAGGCAACATCCTCCTCGACCGGGGCGGCATGGATTCCCGGCAGGCGCAGGCCGCCGATCAGCCCGCGCAATTCCTGTCGCGCGACGAGATGGCTGGTCCCCAGATCGCCCAGATGACCCTTGTCGAGCAGCGTCAGCCCCGAAGGGAACAGCTCGCGATAGATCACGCGTTCGGACAGGCCGCGCGCGATGCGAAAGCCCACCCGCCGCGACATTTCGGCCAGCGCCTGTTCGATGCGGGCCATGTTGCGCGCCTCGGTATGGCCCGTGCGGTTGCGCACCACCACCCAATCCATCTGGCGGCGGTTCTGCTCCACCGCGGTGCGGCTGCGCTTGATCCGCGCCTCCCAGATCAGCTCGGCATAGAAGGACAGCTTCCTGACCTTGAAGCCCTCTCCCTCGACCTGGCCGATGAGGTCGAAGTCGACGAAGCTGTCGTTCATCGGCGTGACCAGCGTATCCGCGGTGGTCGCGGCATGGCGCGCCAGCGGATCGTCGCGTCCGGGCGTGTCGATCACCACGAAATGCGCCCCTGCAGCCTTTTCGTCGATCAACGCCTCGAACCGCACCTCGTCGATCCCCTCGATCACGTGGCATTCGGCGGTGGGCAGCGCGATCGCGCGGCGCTGCATCGTATCGGCGCGGTTCTCGAAATAGCGGCACATGGTGCGCTGGCGGTGGTCGAGGTCGAAAGCCACCACGCGCGCGCCGCCGAAGGCCAGTGCCACCGCGACATGGACCGCGGTGGTGGACTTGCCCGTGCCGCCCTTTTCATTGGCGAAGACGATACGGTGGGGTGCGGGCGACATTGCGATACACTACTCGAAAAACATGGTCTGCGGGCACTCCTATCCAACCGCAATGGCCCCGGCAACGCGGCGCGGCCCGGCAGTGCCGATTTTCCCCGTCGCGACAATGGTGGTCACACGCGGGCAAGGCGGTTACAGCGACCGGTGAGAGCAGCCGTCATGTCGATCGGCTTTCGGGGAGCATCTGGTGAAGACGGTTACGATGCTGGCCGCATTGCGCGCGGAAACCGAGCGTCTGCGCGCATCGGGCACGCTGGCGCTGGTGCCCACCATGGGGGCGCTGCACGAGGGGCACCTGACGCTGGTGCGCAAGGCCCGCGCCCGGGCCGATCACGTCGTTGTCTCGATCTTCGTCAACCCGCGCCAGTTCGGCCCGAACGAGGACCTCGCCACCTACCCGCGCCAGCTCGCGCGCGATTGCACCCTGCTCGAGGCAGAGGGCGCCGCGCTTGTCTGGGCGCCGACCGCAAGCGAGGTCTATCCGCCCGGCTATGCCACGTCGATCTCGGTCGAAGGGGTGAGCGCGGGGCTGTGCGGAGCCGACCGCCCAGGCCATTTCGACGGCGTGGCAACGGTCGTCTGCAAGCTGTTCAACCAGGTGCGCCCCGACATGGCCTTTTTCGGCGAGAAGGACTGGCAGCAGCTGGCGGTGATCCGCCGCATGGCGCGCGATCTCGACCTTGTGTTCCCCCATGCCGATGCGATCCACGGCGTTGCGATCGTGCGCGAAGGCGATGGCCTCGCGATGTCGAGCCGCAACGCCTATCTTTCGGTAACCCAGCGCAAGCAGGCGGTGGCGCTGCCGCGATCGATGAAGGCGGCGATCGCGGCCATCGGGACAGGCGAAAATACCGCGAGGGCACTCGGCGATTTGCGGTCCGCGCTGCTCGCCGCCGGCTTCGATTCGGTCGACTATGCCGAGCTGCGCGACGCCGAGAGCCTGGCCCCCGATACGCTTGGCGCCAGCGGTTCCCGGCTCTTCGTTGCAGCGCGAATCGGTGGCACCCGGCTGATCGACAACATGCCGCTCGTATAGGACGCCCCCCGCAGGGGACTGTCGCCGTTCGGTTTCGGTGCCTATGGCTGGAACCCGTCGGGACAGGCTGGAGCGGGTAAGGGGAATCGAACCCCTCTAGCCAGCTTGGAAGGCTGGAGCATTACCACTATGCTATACCCGCCCGGGAGCAGCGCCGGTCTTGCGCCGCGCGGCCCGTGACGCGCCCATGCCACCACCGCGGCGCGCTCGTCAACATCGCACGTGCGGCACGGCCGCAGCGCCGCGAATCTCAGTCCCCTTCGAACGCCATCAGCGCATCGACCTTCACGCCTGTCGCAGCGAGCCGCGTGCTGCCGCCAAGATCGGGCAGGTCGATGACGAAGGCCGCGCGCGACACCGCTGCCCCCGCCTGGCGCAGCAATTGCGCCGCAGCCAGCGCGGTGCCACCGGTTGCCAGCAGATCGTCGACGATGGCGACGGGCCGGCCGGGTGATACGCCGCTTGGATCCATTTCAAGCCGGTCGAGGCCGTATTCGAGTTCATAGTCGACCCCGATGGTGGCGCAGGGCAATTTGCCCGGCTTGCGGATCGGCAGGAACGGCAGGCCCAGACGGGCCGCGACCGCCGCGCCGAAGATGAAGCCGCGTGCCTCCATCCCGGCAACCGCCTCGCTGTCGCGCACCCGCTCGGCCAACCACTCGACCGAAGCGGCAAATCCGCGGCCGTTGCCGATCAGCGTGGTGATGTCGCGGAACTGGATTCCGCGCCTGGGGAAGTCCGGGATCGTGCGGACCAGCGCCTTGAGCTCGTCGGGGGTCATTTCTCTCTCCGGCAAGATGAAGACGCCCCTCGCATCCGCATGGATGGAGGGGCGCCCTGCGTTTCTATAGGGAACGCGATCAGCCGCGCTTCTTCGGCTTCACCGCAGCCCAGATCTGCTGCTTCGACATATAGGCCAGCACCGTGGCGAAGAGCAGGAAGATCAGCACCGGCCAGCCGGTCTGCCTGCGCTTGTCGAGCGTCGGCTCGGCCGTCCAGGTGAGGAAAGCCGCGACGTCCCTGGCCATCTGTTCGACCGTCGCTTCGGTGCCGTCGTCATAGGTCACCTGGCCGGCGGTCAGCGGCGGCGGCATGGCCAGCGCGAGATTGGCGAAATAGGGGTTGTAGTTGCCCGTGGCCGGAACCGCGAAATCGGGGAACCGCTTGTGCAGTTCGGCAGGCATTTCGGTATAGCCGGTGAGCAGCGAGGCGATGTAACTGGTCCCCTCGTGGCGCGCCTTGGCGATCAGCGAGAGGTCGGGCGGATTGCCCGCACCGGCATAGGCGACGAGCGGGAAATAATCGGTCGGCAAGCCTGCACGCGTGACGGTTTCATGCGTCACCGGATCAATGTCGAGTACCTGCTTCGAGGCAGCGAAGGCCTTCACCTGGCCTTCGTTGTAGCCGAGCTGCTCGAGATCGCGGAAGGCCACGAACTTGAGGCTGTGGCACGCGGCGCAGACCTCGTTGTAGACCTTGAAGCCGCGCTGGAGCTGCTGCTTGTCGAAACGGCCGAAGGGGCCGTCGAACGACCATTCATACTCGTTGGGGAGCTTGTGGAAGGCCCGCTCGGCGGTAGCCGGCTTGAGCTGGCCTTCGCTGATCACCGTGGCGACGCCATTGCCGAACGCCCACAGCACGGCGGCGGTGAAGCCGAGGCCGATCAGGATGCCGATGAAGCGGATGCTGAAGAGTTGGCTCATTGTCTCAAGTCTCTCTTTCTCGCTCAGACGGCCGGCTTGGCGCTGTCAGCGAGGACGGCCTTGTCGTCCGAACCGAGAACGGCTTCGGTAATCGAATAGGGCAGCGGTTCCGGCTTCTCGACCTGCGAGACGATCGGCAGGATCACCAGGAAGTGCAGGAAGTAGTAAGCCGTCGCGATCTGGCTGAGCATGACGAAGGGCTCTTCCGGTGCCGCACCGCCGCAATAGAACAGCACCGCCATTGCCGGGATCAGCCCGAACCAGAAGAACTTGCGGAACAACGGACGGTAGTGACCACTGCGCACCGGCGACTTGTCGAGCCACGGCAGGAAGAACCACACCAGGATCGCGCTGAACATGGCGAGCACGCCCATCAGCTTCGCCGGGATGAACAGGAAATCCGCGGTGAAGGCGCGCAGGATCGCGTAGAACGGCCAGAAATACCATTCGGGCACGATGTGCGCCGGGGTCGAGAGCGGGTTCGCCTCGATGTAATTGTCCGGATGGCCGAGATAGTTCGGCAGGAAGAACACCAGTGCGAAATAGAGCAGCAGCGCCACGCCGAGCCCGAACCCGTCCTTGGCCGTGTAATAGGGGTGGAACGGGATCGTATCGCTTTCCTGCTTCACCTCGACGCCCGTGGGGTTCGACGAACCCGGAATGTGCAGCGCCCAGATGTGCAGGATCACCACCGCCGCGATCACGAAGGGCAGCAGGAAGTGCAGCGAGAAGAAGCGGTTGAGCGCGGCATTGTCGGGCGCATAGCCGCCCAGTAGCCAGATCTGGATCGGTTCGCCGACCAGCGGGATCGCGCCGAACAGGCCGGTGATGACCTTGGCGCCCCAGAAGCTCATCTGACCCCAGGGCAGGACATAGCCCATGAAGGCGGTCGCCATCATCAGCAGGAAGATGACCACGCCGAGCAGCCAGATCATCTCGCGCGGGGCCTTGTACGAACTGTAGAAGAAACCGCGGAAGATGTGCAGGTAGACGACGATGAAGAAGAAGCTCGCGCCGTTGGCGTGGGCATAGCGCATCAGCCAGCCCCAGTTGACGTCGCGCATGATATGTTCGGTCGTGGCGAAGGCGATCGAGGCATTGGCCGCATAGTGCATTGCCAGCACCACGCCGGTGACGATCTGCAGCACCAGGAAGAAACCGGCGAGAACGCCGAAATTCCAGAAATACGACAGGTTGCGCGGCACCGGATAACCGGCGCCGATGGCGTTGTAGACCAGGCGCGGCAGGGGCAGCTTCTCGTCCATGTATTTCATGAACGGATTGGTCGGGGTATATTCCTTGGCCCAGGGAAAGCTCATGGTGTCTCTCTCGTCTTTCAGGCTCAGCCGACGCGCACGACGGTGTCGGAGGTGAACTCGTACTCAGGCACTTCGAGGTTCTTCGGCGCCGGGCCCTTGCGGATGCGACCGGCGGTATCGTAGTGCGAACCGTGGCACGGGCAGAAATAACCGCCGAACTCGCCCTTCGCCTCGCCTTCGGCCGCGCCCAGCGGGACGCAGCCGAGATGGGTGCACACACCCATGGTGATGAGCATGTCGCCGTGGCCTTCCTTGGTCCGCTCCTCGAGCGACTGCGGGTCGCGCAGCGAGGAGACATCGACGGCATTGGCCTGCTTCACCTCATCGGGCGTCAGCCGGCGCACGAACAGCGGCTGCCTGCGGAACACCGCCTTGATCGCCTGACCCGGTTCGATCGCCGAAACGTCGACCTCGGTCGAGCTGGCGGCGAGCACATCCTTCGACGGCGCCATCTGGCTGACCAGCGGATAGACGACCGCGAGGCCGCCGATCCCGGCTGCACTGACCGCGGCAATGTCGAGGAAGTCGCGCCGACGGATACCGTCGTCGGTCACGCCAGCCGTTGCGGGAGTTGCGGTTGCAGCGGTGTCTGCCATCAGCGCCTAGCCTTGCCTGCCTTGTTCCGGCGCCGTGCCCCGGGGAGGAGCGAGCGCACTATGCGATCTTGTAACCGGACGGGGCCAAGCGCCGAAAGCCTGCGACAAGCCGCTGCGAAAAGCCCCCGGAATCCCGGTTTGGAGGCGCCTCTAGCGGCTCTGCGACAGGTTGCCAACAGCCATTTTGGCGGCTTTCCTCCATCACGATGCGCTCAAATGCCGAGGCCGATCACGCTCAGCTGCCGCCCCCCGGTATCCTCGCCGCGATGGGTGGCGCGGCGGAAGGAAAAGAAGCGGCCCGGATCGGCATAGGTATCCCGGGCAAGGTCCTCGACGGCCGTCACGCCCGCTTCGTGCAGGCGGTGCGCGACATAGGCGGGCAGGTCGAACTGCCAGTGCCCTGGACGGCCGATTGCGAAGAAGCGCGAATCGCCGTCTTCGAACCGGTCCCGGAAGGCTTGATCGACCTCGTAGCTCGGCTGCGCGATCGCCGGCCCGATCGCGGCGCGGATCCGCTCTGGCCTCGCACCCAGCCCGACCATCGCCGCAACGGTGTTGCCGATCACCCCGCCGTGCGCCCCACGCCAGCCGGCATGCGCCGCGCCGATCACCCGCGCGACGGGATCGTGCAACAGCACCGGCGCGCAATCGGCGGTGACGATGCCGAGCAGCAGGCCGGGCCGGTCGGTGACCAGTGCGTCGACTGCGGGCCTGGCCTCCCACGGTTCGCGAACCACCAGCGCATCGGGCGAATGGACCTGCCTGGCACGCAGCAGCGCCGCGCCGGCAAGCACATCGGCCGCTGTCAGGCCGGCGCGGGTCGAGAAGCCGTGCGGGACCGTCCCCAGCAGGCCGGAACGCAGCAGTTCAGCCAAGCGAACGGGTGACCTGCTCGAAACTATCGCGCGACAGGCTGGGGGCGGCCGCGATCCGCTCCAGCTCGGCGCGCATCAGCGCCGCGCGAACCGGCTCGATCCGCCGCCAGCGACCGAGCGAGGGCACGAAACGCGCGGCGGTCTGCGGATTGATCGGGTCGAGCGCGAGGATCAGGTCGGCAACCATCCGGTAGCCCGCGCCATCCGCCGCATGGAACGCCGCCGGATTGCCGGCGAAGGCCATGTAGAGCGAGCGCACGCGATTGGGGTTGCGCAGGGTGAAATCGGCATGATCGGCCAGCGCCTTGACATGCGCGATCGCCTGCGGGTGGAGCGAGGAGGCCTGCAGCGCGAACCACTTGTCGATCACCAGCGCATTGCCCTGATAGCGATTGTAGAAATCGCCCAGCCGCGCGGTGCGTTCCGCCGTGTCGAGCCCGGTCAGCACCATCAGCGCGCCCTGCCGGTCGGTCATGTTGGCGGCCGCATCATATTGCGCCGCCGCCATGGACGAGGCACGCAGCGGATCGGTCGCGGCGAGATAGGTCAGCGCAATGGTCTTGACCTTGCGCGCGCCCTTGCCCGCGGCATCCACGGTGAAGGGCAGCGCCGAGGCGCGCGCGTGCATCGCGGCGAAGTCTTCGGCCAGCGCGGCGCCGATGGCCGCCTTCAGCGCCTCGCGCTCCTCATGGATGCGGCCCGGGTCCGCAACCAGCATCCGTTCGGCGATGTAGGCCTGCCCCGGCATCAGCAGCAGTTCGCCGCGCATCAGATCGTCGAGCGTGTCGTCCGCGATCACCGCGCCGAGCGCGCGGGCGATATCGCCGCGCGCCGCCGCGCGATCGTTGTCGCCCAGCGCGCCCGAAACCGCCGCGACGAGATACCCGGTCATCAGCTCCTGCATCGCCTCATAGCGGGCGAAAGGATCATCGTCCCTCGCGGCGAGGAAGACGAGCTCCTCGCGCGGCATGTCGCGCTCGATCGTTACCGGGGCAGAGAAGGCGCGATTGATCGACAGCACCGGTTTTTCGGCAAAGCCGCCGAACGCGAATTCGCCCTCGGCCCGGTCAAGCACCACCAGCTCCTCTCCGCGATGCGTGCCGGTGGCGCGGTCGAACAGCGCGAGCTTGAGCGGGATCGGCATCGGCTGCTTGTCGGGCTGGCCCGGTGTCGCGGGAACCAGCTGCTTCAGCCGCAGCGTCGCCGTATCGCCCGCATGGTCGAGCATGACCGACACCTTCGGCGTCCCGGCCTGCGAATACCAGCGGCGGAACTGCCCGAGGTCGAGCCCGGCCCCGTCCTCGATCGCGGCAATGAAGTCCTCGCAGGTCGCCGCTTCGCCGTCGTGGCGGGCGAAATAGAGGTCGGTCCCGGCGCGGAACCGATCCTCGCCCGCCCCCCAATTCGCCATGGTCCGCATCATGCGGATCACTTCGGCCCCCTTGTTATAGACGGTGGCGGTATAGAAGTTGTTGATCTCCCGGTAGGAGTCGGGACGGATCGGATGCGCCAGCGGGCCCGAATCCTCGGGGAACTGGGCACCGCGCAACACGCGGACGTCCTCGATCCGCTTGACCGCGGCGCTGCCCATGTCCTGGCCGAACAGCTGGTCGCGCAACACGGTGAAGCCTTCCTTGAGGCTGAGCTGGAACCAGTCGCGGCAGGTCACGCGGTTGCCCGACCAGTTGTGGAAATATTCGTGGCCGATGACGCCTTCGATCGCGTCATAATCGCCGTCGGTCGCGGTTTCGGGGTCGGCGAGCACGAATTTGGTGTTGAAGACGTTGAGCCCCTTGTTCTCCATCGCCCCCATGTTGAAGTCGGCGACGGCGACGATGTTGAACAGGTCGAGGTCGTATTCGCGCCCGAAGCTCTCCTCGTCCCATTTCATCGAGCGCCTGAGGCTTGCCATCGCGTGCCCGGTGCGGTCGAGATCGCCTTCGCGGACATAGATGTTGAGTTCGACCCGGCGCCCGCTCATGGTGGTGAAGCTGTCGTTGCGCGCGACGAGATCGCCCGCGACCAGCGCGAAGAGATAGGACGGCTTGGGCCAGGGATCGTGCCATTCGGCCCAGTGCGATTTGCCGTCCTCGCCCGTGGCCGTGCGGTTGCCGTTGCTCAGCAGCACGGGGAACTGCGCCTTGGGCCCGCTCATCCGCACGGTATAGGTGCTGAGCACGTCGGGCCGGTCGGGGAAGAAGGTGATGCGGCGGAAACCTTCCGCCTCGCACTGCGTGCACAGCATCCCGTTCGAGGCATAGAGCCCCATCAGCTGCGAATTGGCCGAAGGATCGATGTCGGTAACGATGCGAATCTCGTGCGCATCGTCCGCCAGCGGCAGCATCAGGTCGTCACCGTCCATCGACCAGCCGATCGCAGGTTCGCCATCGACCGCCACACTCTCGGGCTTGAGTCCGTCGCCGTTGAGGCGGATCGTGCGGGTCGGGTCGGCGCGGGCGTTGCGCACCACGGTCAGCCTCGCCGTCACCCGCGTGGACTCCAGCCCCAGCTCGAAGTCGAGCCGGGTCTCGGGAACCAGCCAGCCGAAGGGGCGATAGTCCTCGCGCCGGATCAGCGGCGGCGTCTTGGGCTGCGGCGCGGCGTCGGCCATTTCAGGGTTGTCGTCGGGGTTGGCGGAGGTGCGGGCGATGTCCATCGGCCTGGCCTAGTTGGCTTCCATCGGGGCGTCGAGTGGCTACAACGCGGACATGGCGAGAATGTTCATTTTCGGGCTGGGATACACCGCCCGGCGGATTTCCGATGCGCTGGAAGCACGCGGCTGGCAGGTCGACGCCACCGGAACGGCCGGCAACATCGATTTCGACGATCCCGAACGGGTGCGGATGGCGCTCGACCGCGCGACGCACATCCTCTCCTGCGTGCCGCCCACAGGCGTACCGGGGGGCGACGACGTGCTGGCGACCTATGGCGGCATCATCGCCGCCGCGCCTGCAATCTGGCGCGGTTACCTCTCCTCCAGCGGAGTCTATGGCGACGCCGGTGGTGCGTGGGTGGACGAAAGCGCGCCGGTGGGCGGCGGGCGGCGCAGCGCGCGGGCGGCGGCGGATGCACGCTGGCTCGCACAGGGCGCGCGGGTGTTTCGCCTGCCCGGCATCTACGGCCCGGGACGCAGCGCGCTCGACCGCGTTCGCGAGGGCAAGGCGAACCGTATCGACCTGCCGGAACATGTGTTCAGCCGAATCCATGTCGACGACATCGTGAGCGGCGTGGTGGCCGCCATCGAGCGCAGCGCACCGCCCGGCGCCTACAATCTCGCCGACGATCTGCCGTGCAGCCAGAACGCCGTGATCGAGGAAGCTGCACGCCTGCTCGGTTGCGATCCCCCACCGCTGCTCGCGCTCGAAGAAGCCGGCCTCTCCCCCATCGCGCGCGGCTTCTATGCGGAAAACCGAAGGGTGGCGAACGGCAGGGCCAAGCGCGTGCTGGGCTGGCGGCCGCGCTACCCGACCTATCGCGAAGGGCTCGCCGCGATCAGGGCTCCGGCATAGCCCGGCTGGGCGGCGGCGTGCTGCGCGAGCGCATGGCGACCAGCATCCCCGCCACCGTGAATATCGCGCCGGCAATCGCCAGCGGCCCCCATACGAAACCTTCGAACAGGGTCGACAGGATCATCGCCACCACCGGCACCACCACCGAGGAATAGGCCGCCCGCCCGGCGCCGACCTTGCGCACGAGGCCGTAATAGAGCGGAAAGGTCACCACCGAGCCCATCAGTCCGAGGTAGAACACGCCGAGCGCATAACCGGGGCGCGGATCGAATTGCGGCAGCCCCTCGGTCGCCAGCGCATAGCCGGCGTTGATCGCCACCCCGCACAGCATCGACCAGGCGAGCAGGGTCAGCAGCGGCTGGCGCCTGGCGCCTTCGGTGGCCTGGATGATGTTCGCCGCGCTCGCCGAAACGACACCGCCGATGCACAGCAGCGCGCCCGCCACCACATCCTCGAGCGTCGCCGACGAGGCGCGGTATTCCTGCGCGAACAGCATGGCCACGCCGAGCGCGGCGATAGCCGAGCCGAGCACGAATTCGGGCCGGATCGGCTGCTTGAGCACGATCCGCCCGAGCACCGCGTTCGACACCACCATCAGCGAAAAGATCACCGCCACGAGGCCCGAGGTCACATAGGCTTCGGCACGGTAGACGAAGGCGAAATTGAGCGAGAACTGGAACAGCCCCAGCGCGAACACGAAGCGCAGCCCCCCGGGGGCGAGCCGGAAAGGCTCCCCGCGCAACCGCGCCAGCACGAACATCCCCGCCGCGGCGACCACGAAGCGATAGGCGATCGACCAGCCCGCCGGAACGCTCGAAATCTGGTCGCGGATCACCAGCCAGGTGCTGCCCCAGATCAGGCTCACCAGCAGGAAGGCGCCGAGATTGCGCGGATTGAGCAGGCTGTCCGCCCCGGGTGCTCCGCTCATAACCCGGCGATGGCCTGTGCCAGCGCGCGCGCATGGTCTTCGCGCGTATTCCAGGCGGTGACGAAGCGCGCGGCATCCGCCCCCCAGTCGTAAAAGCCGAAGCCCTGCGCGCGCAGCGCCCCGCGCTCGGCCGCGGTGCAGCGCACGAACAGCTCGTTCGCCTCGACCTTGTGCAGCAGCCGCGCGCCGCAGGCACCGGCGATCTCGGCCGCCGCAGCATTGGCGTGACGCGCATTGGCCAGCCACACATCGCCATCGAGCATGGCGTGGATCTGCGCGGCGAGGTAACGGCCCTTGGACTGCAAATGCCCCGCCCGCTTGCGGCGATAGCGCGCGATATCGGCCAGCGCGGGGTCGAAGAACACGATCGCCTCGGCGCTCATCGCGCCGTTCTTGACGAAGCCGAAGCTGAGCGCATCGACCGGCCCCGCCGCCTCACTCGCCGGACAGCCGAGAAAGGCCACCGCATTGGCGAAGCGCGCGCCATCCATGTGCAGGCGCAGGCCGCGCGTCTGCGCCAGCGCGGCGATCGCAGCGACTTCCTCTGGGCGATAGCAGCGGCCATATTCGCTCGCCTGCGTGATCGAGATCGCGTGCGGCTGGACCTGGTGCACATCGTCGCGGATCGGATCGATCACCGCGCGAATTGCATCGGGCGTGAGCTTCGCACCATCGCCGCGCGCCAGCAGCAGTTTGGCGCCGTGAAGGTAGAAACCGGGCGCCCCGCCTTCGTCCATCTCGATATGCGCTTCTTCGTGGCACACCACGCCGCCATGCGGCTGGACCATGGTGGAAAGCGCCAGGCAATTGGCTGCCGTGCCCGTCGCCACCCACAGCACCGCGCAGTCGCGCCCGAACAGCGCCGAGACGCGTTCATCGAGCGCCGCGCTGATCGCATCGCCGTCATAAGGCGCATCGGGCTGGTCGGCGGCGTGCAGCGCTTCCCACACTGCGGGATGGACGCTGGCGGCATTGTCGGACAGGAACTGCATCAGAACGCGCATAACCGCGGGTGCACTGGTTGCACAGAAAGGAATTCTCCATGACCGACAGCAATGCCATCCCCGTCGAACGCGTCGGCGGGGGCAGGCAAGGGGCCTATGTGATCCACCTGCCAAAGATCGATCAGCGCGCCGAACTGACCTGGTTCGAGCGCGACGGCGTGCGCCACGCCAATCGCACCTATGTGCCCGATGCGATGCGCGGCAAAGGGGTGGCGGGCAGGCTGGTCGACGCGCTGATCGCCGACGCGCGCGAACAGGGTTTCCGCATCGTTCCCGAATGCTCCTATGTCGCAGCCGCATTCGAACGGCATCCCGAATGGGACGACCTGCGCGCGTGACGGGTTAGGCGGGCGGGGCGAGTTCGGAAAAGTCGTTCCCGGAAATCGATTCGAGCACCGCTGCGCGCAGCCGGCCAGCCTCTTCCAGCGGCAGACCGCGCAACCGCAACCTGCCTCCGGCGAGACCGAGGTGGAGATCGGCATAGCCACGCAGCCGCGCCAGCGGCCCTCGCACGATCTCGACCGACTGGAGCTTGACCCTTGAGGCGATGGCAAGGCTCGGCCTGAACCAACCGTGCCGCGCATAGAGCTGGCGCGCATCGAATGCATGGCGATCGAGCCGCCAGCGCAGGTATTCGTGCAGCGGTATGCCGAGCAACCCGACCACCGCGACGACGAGCGCAACCGGCCATTGACCGAAGACCAGGTTCCCCGCCGCGACCGTGCCCAGCACCGCCGCGCCGAGCATGGCGCGGTCGCGGCGATAGGCGGGGGCCGAGGGGCGCCATTCGACATCGCCGCCGGGCAGGGCAAAGCCGGTCTCCGCAATCACTGGGGCGATTTCCGCCATCCGGGCGAAAGGCACCGCGTCATGGTTGGCCGAACCGCTGTCGCTGGCGAGGCTGACGATCTTGAGCGAGTGCCAGCCGAACCGGCGGCGCAGGATGCCGGTGCCGATCCGCAGCGCCTGCACGCGGTGCAATGGCATCACCACATCCGTGCGCGTGAGCAGGCCGCGGCGGCGACGCAGGCCCCTGGCGCCGCGCTCGAGCCGGAAATCCCATTCGCGCAGGGCAGTGCGGGCCAGGCCGGTGACGGTTCCCACCAGCAGCAACGAACCCAGCGCGAACACGATTGCGATCACCTGCGCCACCAGCCCCAGCTCGGCCAGCCAATGTCCCGGCCCGGACAGGCGCGCATACCACTGGCGCACATCCCACCACTCGAAGGAGAACAGGAAATCGAACTGCTGCGCCGCGCCGGCCAGCACGGCGACTACCGCCAGCGAGAATTCGAACAGGCCGAAGATCAACAATCGTCGCGGTCCCATGGCGAACAGCAGCCTGTCGGACGGCTCGGCGGCATCGCCCTGCACAGCCGTTACTTCTGCCCCGCCGTCGCGGCGGGCACGGACGAGCTCGCGAAGCCGCTCGCCTTCCGCTTCGGCGAGATAGGATAGCTTGAGGTCCTCGCCGCCGCCCGCTCCGGTCTCGAACTTCACTTCGGTAAGCCCGAACAGCCGTGGGAGGAATTTCTGTTCGAGGCTGACGTCCTGGATACGCTCGTAAGGGACCGAGCGCGCAGCGCGCGACAGCAGTCCACTCTCGACCCGTATATCGGTGTCGCGCACCGCATAGGTCAGTCGGGTCCAGCGCAGATAGGCAAGCGTGAAATTGAGCGCGATGATCGCCAGTACGATGGGCAGCGCATAGGCCAGCTTGCCCGCCATGTCGCTCTCGTCGAGGATCGTCACCGCGGCGAGCGCCAGCGGCACCACCAGCTGCCCCATCATTGACAGCGCCCGGACCGCAAAGCTGCGCGGATCGGTACGCCGGGGTCGATCGGGAGAGCTGGCGGTCATTGCGTGTGGCGGCGAATCGCGACGCGAATATCCTCGCGGATCGCTGCCGCGTCGGCCTGTGCGAGGCCCGGCAACGAGACCGATGCGTTGTGGGTACCGGCAGTGTGGACCGTCAGCGTCGCGAGCCCGAAGGCGCGCTCGAGCGGACCCTGGTCCACGTCGATATGCTGGACCCGGCCGAAGGGCACCACCGTATCCGAACGGAACAGGATCCCGCGCACCACGCGCAGCCGCTCTCCCTCGAGCGAATAGCCGCGCGCGGCATAGCGGCGCATCGGCATGCGGATGAGAAGCCAGAGAGCGAGCAGCCCCACGGGCAGCCATACCACGCCGGTGTAACCGGGGATAAGGAATTCGGCCAGGCTCGCCCCCGCGAACAGTATCGCCGCGACGATCGCGAACTGGAGCCGAAGCATCGAGCGGTAGGCCGGATCGAGCGAGGTCAGGTCGTCAGCATCCATGCCGTCCTAGTTAGGCAATACACTGACGCGATTCAATCCGGTTTCGCCATTGCTTCTCGCACCATGCCGCCCGGGCATGGACAGCGCTGCGGATCAACGGTGCCGGGAACGCCACCGCACGGGTGCGTGCGCGAAATCAGCCGGGAATGACCGCCTGCGCGCTCGCCCCGTCGCCTTCGGGGGCGGCGATGATGTCGCGGGTTACCGAACCCTTGGCGACCGTGGCGGTGGCCGGGTCGCCGACATTCGAGCGAATGCCCGGCGCCGCCGCGCCGGCGCGGTCGAGCACGCTGGCTTCGACCCGCGAGCGCGGGGCCGGGCCGCCGAACAGCGCATCGAGCGCCTGTTCGGCGGCGGTGCCTTCACCCGGGCGCGGCGCGCCGGGCGCGGGCGGGGTCAGGTTGAAATCGGGCGGAACCACCAGCGGGGCCTGCCGCTGCACCGCCATTTCGTCGGGCCGGTCGCGGTTGAAGATGCCGCCGCCGCCGCAGGCCGCGGTCATGGCGGCAAGACCGGCAACGAGGGCAAAACGGGCAAGCTTGGTCATCAGATGGTCTCCGCGGCGCCGGGCGCCTCTGGGGTCTCGGTTTCGCTGTCCTTGTCGCGCATGAAGACTGCCCGCGCAAGGACGATGAGAACGCCGATGGTGATAGCCGCATCGGCAACGTTGAAGATCAGGAACGGGCGCCATGCGCCGAAGTGAAGATCGGCGAAGTCGGTGACATAGCCCAACTCGAAGCGGTCCCGGATATTGCCCAGCGCCCCGCCCAGGATCAGCGCCAGCGCGAGGATATCCGCCAGCAGCCGCTCGCGCAGCATCCAGATCGTCACGGTCAGCGCGATCAGCCCGGTGACGAGCACAAGGATCCAGCGCATTTCCGGGCTGGTCGCTTCGAACATCCCCAGCGAAACGCCGAAATTGCGGGTGAAGCGCAGGTCGAAGATCGAGACGACCTGCAGCGAATCGCCGACGTCGCGGATGCCCAGCGGGCCGGTGACATACCACTTGCTCCACTGGTCGAGCGCGAAGACCAGCAGCGCGGCAAGGCAGCCGATCAGGCGATAGCGCAGCACCGGGGTCATGCGACGGCGTCCATGCCCGCGACCACCGGTCCGCACCGGTGGCACAGCGCGCCGTCTTCGGGCACGCTGGGGAGCAGGCGCCAGCAGCGCCCGCACTTGGCTTGGGATGTCCGGCTAACTCTCACCGTAAAATGGCCAGGAACCTTTGTCACTTTCGCTACAATAAACAGCTCACTCATTGACTCAGGATTAAAGCCGGGGGGGACTGCTGTCAGTGACCCAATTTCAACTTCAGCTTCGAGACTGGATCGGATGGTCTTGTCACGGCGCAATGGCTCAATTGCCTCAGTCACTTGGTCACGAACCGTACGAATGGAGTGGAATCGCGCTGCCAACTCCTCGTCGGTCCACTCGACCGGCAACGGGTGCATTTCGAGCAGGTGGACGCTGCCACGTTCGGGGAAGCGCGTGGTCCACACCTCCTCCGCCGTGAACACCAGCACCGGCGCGGCATAGCGCACCAGCGCCTGGAACAGGATGTCGAGCACGGTGCGATAGGCGCGCCGCTCGGTCCCCGCCGGATCGTCGCAATAGAGCCGGTCCTTGCGGATATCGAAGAAGAACGCCGAAAGGTCCTCGTTGCAGAAGTCGATCAGCGCGCGGGTGTATTCGTTATAATCGAAGTCCGCGACCGCGCGGCGCATCGTCGTGTCGAGCGCCACGAGCCGGTCGAGCATGTACCGCTCAAGCTCGGGCATCGCGTCGAAGACGACATGCTCGCTCTCGTGATCGTAACCGTCGAGCGCGCCGAGCAGGTAGCGCATGGTGTTGCGCAGCTTGCGATACTGGTCGGCCACGCCCTTGAGGATCTCGTCGCCGATGCGGTGGTCTTCGGTGAAATCGACGGAAAGCGCCCACAGGCGGATGATGTCCGCGCCATAGGTTTCCATGACCTTGAGCGGATCGATGGTGTTGCCCAGGCTCTTCGACATCTTCTTGCCCTGGCTGTCCATGGTGAAGCCGTGGGTGAGGATGGCGTTGAACGGCGCCCGGCCGCGCGTGGCGCAGCTTTCGAGCAGCGAGGACTGGAACCAGCCGCGATGCTGGTCGCTGCCTTCGAGATAGAGGTCGGCCGGCCATTGCAGGTCGGGCCAGCGCCCGCTTTCGAGCACGAAGGCATGGGTCGAACCCGAATCGAACCACACGTCGAGAATGTCGGTGACCATCTCGTAATCTTGCGGGTTGTAGTCGGGGCCGAGGAATTCGGCCTTGCGCGCCCGATTCTCCAAAGCATCACCCCAGGCATCGACGCCTTCCTGCAGCACCGCCGCGACCACGCGGGCGTTGACCGCCGGGTCCTGCAAATAATCGCCGGTGCCGTTCCTGACGAACAGCGTGATCGGCACGCCCCAGGCGCGCTGGCGGCTGAGCACCCAGTCGGGCCGCCCTTCGACCATGGCGCCAATGCGGTTGCGGCCCTTTTCGGGCACGAAGCGCGTATCGGCGATGGCCTGCATCGCGCGCTGGCGCAGCGTCGAATGGTCGTGGCTGACGAAGGGCGCGACCGCCCCGCCCAGCGGATTGCCGGGGGCGACATCGAAATCGCCCACGCCCAGCGGCCTGTCCATCGGCACGAACCACTGCGGGGTGCAGCGGAAGATGACCTTGGCCTTCGAACGCCAGCTATGCGGATAGGAGTGCTGGTATGGCGCGGCGCTAAGCAGTGCACCAGCGTCGCGAAGATCGGAGCAAATTGGGCCTTCGGGGATATTGAGTTTGTCCAAGCCTTTAGGGCTGTAGGGCACTACTGGCCCTTGCCCGCCCAGCCAGGCCCAGTCATCGCGATACTTCCCGTCATCGTTCACCGCGAATACCGGCTCGATCCCGTGGGCCCTGCACAGCTCGAAATCGTCCTCGCCATGATCGGGCGCCATGTGGACGAGGCCGGTGCCGCTGTCGGTGGTGACGAAATCGCCCGGCAGGAAGGGGCGCGGACGATCAAAGAAGGAAGCTAGCCCCTCCCCTTGAGGGGAGGGGTTGGGGAGGGGTGTAGCTTCGCCCGCGGGCTTCGCCCCCCCCTCCCCCGGCCCCTCCCCCGAGGGGAGGGGGGAAAGGCGGCCTGCCATCGGATGGCGAGCGAAGGTTCCGGCGAGTTCGGAGCCCGCATATGTCAGCGCACTATCGTTGTAGCTGAAATTTGTAGACTGCGTTTGCGCATGCTGAGCGACAAGGGAGACTGAATGCCCAGGGAATTGGGCTTCAACTTGCGAATTCAGATAGGCCTCAATCCTCCTGGTCAGATCGGGCAACAGATCCGTTGCGACTAGAAAGCTTCGACCGGCCAGGAAATTCGTTGCAAGTAGGTCTGGCCCAAGATGTGGGGTTTGGCCAGCGATGCCAAAGCGCACCTGGACATAGCGATTGTTCTCCCCATAAGCGATCGCCTGGTTGACCGGGATCGTCCACGGGGTGGTGGTCCAGATCACCGCGTATGCACCGATCAGTTCCGGAATCGGCGATTCCACGATCTCGAACGCCACATCGACCTGGGTCGAGACGATGTCTTCGTACTCGACCTCCGCCTCGGCCAGCGCGGTCTCCTCGACCGGGGACCACATCACCGGCTTCGAACCGCGGTAAAGATTGCCCGCTTCGGCGAACTTCATCAGTTCGGCGACGATGGTCGCTTCGGCCTGGAAATCCATGGTCAGATAGGGATTGTCCCAGTCACCCATGATGCCGAGCCGCTTCAATTGTTCGCGCTGCACATCGACCCAGTGCTGCGCATAGGCGCGGCATTCGGCGCGGAATTCCTTCGCCGGGACCTGGTTCTTGTCGAGCTTCTTCTTGCGATACTGTTCCTCGACCTTCCATTCGATCGGCAGGCCGTGGCAGTCCCAGCCGGGGACATAGGGCGCGTCCTTGCCCAGCAGATTGTGCGTGCGGCAGACCATGTCCTTGAGCACATGGTTGAGCGCGTGGCCGATATGCATATCGCCATTGGCATAGGGCGGGCCGTCGTGGAGGATGAATTTTTCGCGCCCCGCGCGCGCCGCGCGCAGCTGGCGATAGAGCCCTTCGGATTCCCAGCGCGCCTGAATGCCCGGCTCCTTCTGGGGCAGGCCGGCCTTCATGGGGAAATCGGTCTTCGGCAGGAAGACCGTGTCCCGATAGTCTCTTTGGTTCAAGTCGCGCTGTTCTGACATAGGAGTGCGCCGCTAACCGAATTGCCGCGTGGTGGAAAGAGTTTCGCGCAGAGCCCGCGAAGGAGCAGAGACCGCGAAGGTCGCCGTACCGCCGCGCAGCGGCGCGTAGGAATTTCACAAGAAGACGCGAAGATGTCGCTCTCAGATACGGTCGAACTCTACCATCTTCGTGCCTTCGTGTGAGAAGAAGGCGGCAGCGCCGCCCAGGACCCCTTTGCGCGCCCTGCGAAATCCCCGCGCCCTCTGCGCGAATCGAAATCGCTCAGCCGAGTAGCCGCCGCGCCTCGTCGCAGTCGCGGGCGATCTGTTGCATCAGTGCATCGATGCTGTCGAACTTCGCCTCGCCGCGCAGGAAATGGTGGAAGGCCACCTCGATCTCCTGCCCGTAAAGATCGCCCGAAAAGTCGAAGAAATAGGGTTCGAGCAGTTCCCTGGGCGGGTCGAACTGCGGGCGGATACCGATATTGGCCGCGCCCTCGAGCTGCTGCCCCGTGGCAAGGATGCGGCCGGTCACGGCATAGATGCCGTATCTGGGTCGCAGGTAATGCTCGACCGGCAGGTTGGCGGTGGGATAGCCGATGCTGCGCCCACGCTTGTCGCCATGCTGGACCACGCCGCGGATCGCGAAGGGGCGGGTCAGCAGCCGCGCCGCCGCCTGCGGATCGCCCGCGACCAAGGCCTCGCGCACCCGGCTGGAGGAGACCGGCTGGCCGCCGTCCATCACCGGCGCCACCGCGCGGGCTTCGATCCCGACCTCGCGGCCAAGCTCGACCAGCTTCCCGAAATTGCCGCCGCGCGCCTTGCCGAAGGTGAAGTCCTCGCCCGTCACCACGCCCGCCACGCCGAGGTGTTCGGCGAGCAGCCGCCGCACGAAATCTTCCGCCGTGGTGCCGGCCAGCACGCCGTCGAAGTGGAACACCAGCATCGCGGTGGCCCCGGCGGCGAGATAGAGTTCCTGGCGCTGTTCGAGCGTGGTCAGGCGAAACGGCGCGGCATCGGGCTTGAAGAAGCGCACCGGATGCGGGTCGAACGTGGCGATGATCGCCGGGCGCCCTTCCGCGCGGGCCCAGCGGATCGCCTCGCCCGCCACCGCCTGGTGGCCGCGGTGGAAGCCGTCGAAATTGCCCAGCGCGACGATCGCCCCGCGCATGGAAGCAGGCAGGGTCTCGCGGTGGTCGAGGAATCTCACTGCGCGGTCCCCTGCGGCGCCAGCCCGGCGCGGATCACCCGCAGCGCATTGCCGCCCATCACCGCGCGGATTTCTTCAGGCGTGAAGCCTTCGTCCATCAGCGCCTGCGTCACCTGCACCAGTTGCGAAGTGTCGAAGCGCACCGTGGTCGCCCCGTCATAGTCGCTGCCCAGCGCGACATGCTCGATCCCCACGAGGTCGCGAACATGCTTCATCGCCCGGGCCGCAGCGTGCGGGGAAGTATCGCAAACCGCCCCGTCCCAATAGCCGATGCCGACCACCCCGCCGGTCGCTGCGACCCCGCGAATCTCCGCGTCGGTGAGGTTGCGGTTGACCTTGCAGGTCGCCTGCACCCCGCCGTGGCTCGACACCACCGGGCGCTTGGCCATGGCGAGGATATCGGCGACGCATTCGTGGCTGCAATGCGCGATGTCGACGATCATGCCCATCGCCTCCATCCGCCGCACCGCCGCGCGGCCCTTGCCGGTCAGCCCGCCCTTGGCGATCCCGTGCATCGATCCGGCAAGATCATTGTCGAAGAAATGCGTCAGCCCCGCCATGCGCATGCCCGCGGCATAGAGCCTGTCGAGATTGGCGAGATCGCCTTCGAGGCTTTGCAACCCTTCAGCGCTGAACAGCGCGCCGACCGGCCGCTCCGCACCCGCCCGCGCCGCGAGCAGCGCATCGAGCGAAGCATCGTCGGTCACCCGGACCAGTTCGCCGTTCGAGCCAGCAACCGCGCGGTCGAGCTTCGCCGCATGCCACAAAGAGCGTTCGAGCAGGCTGGTCCAGCTGCGCACCGGCTGGAGCTGCGCGAAGGCCAGCAGGGTGATGTTGTCGGTATCCGCGCCATTGGCGTCGTAGTTCTGGCCCTTGGGCGTCTTGGTCACGCTGGAGAACACCTGCAGCGCGACATTCCCCTGCTCCAGCCGGGGCAGGTCCATATGCCCCTGTGTGCCGTGGTCGAGCAGATCGCGCTTCCACAACAGCGTGTCCGAATGCAGATCGACGATGGCGAGCGTGGCGTGCAGCGCCCTCGCCTCGTCCGAGACCGCGATCAACGGCCCACCGTCGATCTTGTTCATGCCACGCTCGACCATGCCGGGGGCGAGCAGGAAGAACCCGGCGACGGCCGCCAGCAGTACGCCGCCCAGACCGATCAGCACCTTGCGTTTCATTGCACTCTCCCCAGTGTCAGGAAACTGTAGGCGGGCGACGGGCCCTGCGCATCATGGTCTTCGCGCGCCGAGATTGTCCACTCCGGACCGAGTTCGCCCATGAAGGTATCGCCGGGAAAATCGGCATGGATCTGCGTCAGTTCGACGCGTTCGGCATACGGCAGGAACAGGTCGAAGACCGCCGCCCCGCCGATCACCGCGGCATCGCCGCCGCCCGCGCGCTCGATGGCTTCGTCGAGCGACCCGACAATCTCGGCACCATCCGCCCGCCAGCCCGCGCTGCGGGTCAAGACAATGTGGCGGCGCGCGGGAAGCAGGCCGGGCAGGCTCTCGAAAGTCCTGCGCCCCATGATCATCGGCTTGCCCAGCGTCAGCGCCTTGAAATGCTTGAGGTCGGCCGACAGATGCCACGGCAGGCCGCCATCCTTGCCGATGCAACCGTTTGCGGCACGGGCATAGATCAGGAACAGGCCCATCAGCGCCCGAGCCTCCTCACCGCTCCAGCCGGGTGAGGTGGCCCATCTTGCGCCCTTCGCGCACTTCGGCCTTGCCGTAATCGTGCAGGTGCGTGTCGGGCAGCGCCAGGCTGGCCTGCGCATCGAGGATCGCCGCGCCGACGATATTGGTCATCACCACCTTGCGCGCGACCGTGTGCGTATCGCCCAGCGGCAGGCCCGCGATCGCGCGGACGTGGTTCTCGAACTGGCTCGTTGCCGCGCCCTCGATCGTCCAGTGACCCGAATTGTGCACGCGCGGCGCCATCTCGTTGAAAATCGGACCTTCGCGCGTGGCGAAGAACTCCAGCGTCAGCACCCCGACATAATCGAGCGCATCGGCGACCTTGCGCGCCAGCACGCGCGCAGCGGGCACCTGCCCCTCGATCACCGGCCCGGCGGGCAGCACCGAGGTGGCGAGAACACCGGCTTCATGCGTGTTGCGCGGCGAATCCCAGAAGCGCACCTCACCGTCGCAGCCGCGCGCGAGGATGACCGAGAACTCGGCCGCGAACTCGACGAAGCCTTCATAGATCAGCGGCACGTCGGGCAGGCGCAGCGCCTCGGCATCGCGCGCGGACATGATCCGCCACTGCCCCTTGCCGTCATAGCCGTCGCGCCGGGTCTTGAGGATGCCGGGCGCGCCCAGCCGATCGACCGCCGCCTCGAGATCGGCGGGCAAATCGACCTGCGCATAGGCCGCCGTGCGCCCGCCAAGCCCTTCGACAAAGCGCTTCTCGGCAAGCCGGTCCTGCGCGATCTCGAGCGCGCGCGGGGGCGGAAAGATGCGTCCGGCAGGAATGGCCTGGGCGGTCGCCACGGGGACGTTCTCGAACTCCCAGGTCACCACGTCGCATCGGGCGGCAAATCGGGCCAGGGCGACGCTGTCGTCCCACGCCCGGGCAAAGAAGTCACCGCTGACCTGCTCGGCGACCGTGTCGCCGGCCGGGGCATAGCCGATGCAACGATAGCCGAGCTGCGCCGCCTCGACCGCCATCATCCGGCCGAGCTGGCCGGCCCCCAGGATCCCGATCGTGCTGCCGCGCGCCAGCATCAGGCTTCTGGCCGCTCCGCCACTGCCGCGCTGCGCGCCGCGCGCCAATTCTGCAGCCGTTGCGACAGCGCGGGGTCGCGATTGGCCAGGATCGCCGCCGCCAGCAGGCCAGCATTGGTCGCGCCCGGCTTGCCGATCGCCAGAGTGCCGACCGGGACCCCGGCGGGCATCTGGACGATCGAGAGCAGGCTGTCCTGGCCCGACAGCGCCTTGGACTGGACCGGCACGCCGAGCACCGGGACGTGGGTGAGCGCCGCGATCATGCCGGGCAGGTGCGCCGCCCCCCCGGCGCCTGCGATGATCACCTCGAACCCGGCGTGGGCCGCGCCCCTGGCGAAATCATACATCCGTTCGGGCGTGCGGTGGGCGGAGACGATCCGCACATCGGTATCGACCCCCAGCTCGCCGAGCACCTCGGCGGCGCAGGCCATCGTCTCCCAGTCGGACTGGCTGCCCATGACGATCGCGACCTTTGCGCCCATCTCACGCATCCTTGAGGTAATAGCGTTCGCCCGTCACCTGCGTGCCGTCGAAGTCATAAATGATCGGCTGGCCGGTGGGGATTTCGAGCCCGGTGATCTCCTCGTCCGAAATGCCCGAGAGATGCTTGACCAAGGCGCGCAGCGAATTGCCGTGGGCAGAGACGATCACCGTTTCGCCCTGGCCCAGCCGCGGCAGGATCGCCGCCTGCCAATAGGGCAGCACGCGCTCGATCGTCAGCTCGAGGCTTTCGGTGCGCGGCACCTCGATCCCGGCATAGCGCGGGTCATCGGCAAGATCGAATTCGCTGCCCGGTTCGAGCTCGGGCGGGGGGACGTCGAAGCTGCGGCGCCAGATATGCACCTGTTCGTCGCCGTGGCGCTCGCGCGTCTGCTGCTTGTCGAGCCCGGTCAGCCCGCCATAATGCCGCTCGTTGAGCCGCCAGTCCTTGGTTTCGGGGATCCACAGCCGTCCGCAGCTTTCGAGCGCGAAGTGGAGCGTCTTGATCGCGCGGGTCTGCACCGAGGTGAAGGCCGTGGTCGGCAGCACGCCCCGTTCGGCCAGCAGATCGCCGGCCGCGCGCGCTTCGGCTTCGCCCTGTGCGGTCAGGTCGACATCCCACCAGCCGGTGAAACGGTTGGCGAGGTTCCATTCGCTCTGGCCATGGCGGACAAGGACAAGCTTGGACAAGGCGGGCTCCTGCAATTCCCCTAGAGTGATTTCGAGCCGGATGGAACCATCCGGCGGCGCGGAAATCACGGCAAACGAAAGATAAGCCGAAAGTCGTTTCGGTTCGATCGGAACCGGAACGACTCCAGGAGCAGGGCGGGTTAGCCGCCCGCATCGCCCTTGGGAAGGCTTGTCGCTTGCGATTCGCGCATTTCGCGCCCCTGCTCCTTGCGGCGGCGCAGGTTCTCGCGCAGTTTCGCGGCGAGCCGCTCCTCGCGGCGCATCGGTTCGTTAGCAGCGGACATCGCGCAAGCTTTCGCCAAAATCGCGCCGCGCCGCAAGCGGCAGGTTGACATTCGCGCCGGTCCTGCCAATAGCGCGCGCCTCCACCCCGCGAGCGTTTCGCGGTGGATCCGTGCTGCTGTAGCTCAGTGGTAGAGCGCACCCTTGGTAAGGGTGAGGCCGGGAGTTCAATCCTCCCCAGCAGCACCATTTTTCCCGTCGGAAGAATGGATTTTCGTGTTTCGCGCGCCTGGGCCTGGGCATGGGCGTCCTCGTCTCCGGCAGGCATACCCCGCTACCCTTCGGTCTTCCTCGTCGTCTGGCGTTCCTGCGACACCAGCAGCTTGTCGATCCGCCGTCCGTCCATGTCGACCACTTCGAAGCGCCAGCCCTGGTCGATGAAATATTCGCCTTCCATCGGCAGCCGCTTGAGCACGTGGAGGGCATAGCCCGCGGCGGTGCCGAATTCGCGATCCTCGCCATATTCGAGCGCCAGCCGGTCGGCGAGCACGTCGGCCGAGAGCGAGCCGGCGACCAGCAGGCTGCCATCCTCGCGCTCGACGATGCCCGGCTCGTCGCCCGGATCCTGATCGCTGACGAAATCGCCCACCAGCGCGGTGAGCAGGTCGACCGGGGTCACGATCCCGTCGAGGTGGCCGTATTCGTCATGCACCATGGCCATGGCGACTTCGGCCTGCTGCAGCACGCGCAGCGCGTCGACCGCGTCGAGCTGGTCGGGCACCACTTCGGCCTTCTTCATCAGCACCGCGATGTCGATCGCTTCCCCCGCGACCAGTCGCGAGAGGATATCGCGCACCTTGACCACGCCGAGAACCCTGTCGGGCGATCCTTCCGCCACCGGCAGCAGCGAGTGCGGGCTGGCGTCGATGGTGGCGCGAAGCGCGGCGGTATCGGCACCGATATCGACCCAGTCGACCGCGGTGCGCGGGGTCATCAACTCGCGCACGGGGCGCTGCGCCAGCCGCACCACGCCTTGCAGCATCTGGTGCTGCTCGTGCTCGATCACGCCGGTACGGGTGGCTTCGGCAAAGAGCATATGCAATTCTTCCGCGGTAACCGAGCCCTGCCCCGCCGGTCGCACGCCGAGCAGGCGAATGAGCAGGCCCGACGAGGCATCGAGCAGCCACACGAGCGGCGCCGCGACCCTGGCCAGCATGGCCATCGGGCGGGCCATGTAGATGGCGATCGGCACCGCCGCGCGCAGCGCAACCTGCTTGGGCACGAGTTCGCCCACCACCAGGCTGAGATAGGTGGTGACGGCAATGACCAGCGCAAAGCCGGCCTCTTCGGCCCACCGCCCCGGAAACCCCCCCGCGACGAGGCGTTCGGCCACGGGCGACCCGAGGCTCGATCCCGAATAGGCGCCGGCAATGATCCCGATCAGGGTAATCCCGATCTGCACGGTCGAGAGGAACTTGCCCGGCTCTGCCGCCAGCGACAGCGCCACCTTCGCGCCGCCAATGCCCTTCTGCGCCGCGGCGCGCAGCCGCGCGGTGCGCGCCGAAACGATGGCGAGTTCGCTCATGGCGAAAACGCCGTTGAGAACGATCAATCCGGCGATAATCAGCAGATCGGTCCAGGGGAAGGGTGTCACCCGGCTGCGCTAGCACAATTGCACCACCATGCCAGCGTCCGGGGGCAACTTATCTGCCGCTCGTTCAGGAACGGGCTAGGCTTCGAACGGTTAGAAGTTCTATGACGGGGGCGGGAGCGATCTGCCCCGCCATGCCTGGCCAGGGAGGACCGAGGGAGCGCCTTGGCCCTCGCCGCAGAAGGAGGAAGACCCCATGACAAAGTCGCGTATTCTGACCGCAAGCCTTGCCGGCATCTCGCTGCTGACCGTCTCGGCCTGCGTTACCGATCCCAATACCGGCGAAAAGAAGGTTTCGCGCACCGTGCTCGGCGGCGCGGGCGGCGCCATAATCGGCGGCCTGCTGGGCGGAGTCATCGGCGGCAAGACCGGCCGCATCATCGGCGCCGTGGGTGGCGCTGCTGCGGGCGGCTATGTCGGCTACCGCATGGATCAGCAGATCCGCGAACTGAAGGAACAGACCGCCGGATCGGGGGTCGACGTGACCGAGGTCGATGGCGGCGAGGCGATCCTCGTCAACCTGCCCGACGGCGTGACCTTCTCGACCGGCAGCTACACCATCTCGCCCGGCTTTCGCGACCTGCTCGACCGCGTCGCGGCGAGCCTGATGCAGTATCCCTCCAGCCTGGTCGACGTCTATGGCCACACCGACACCACCGGCTCGGCGCAAACCAACCAGCGCCTGTCCGAACAGCGCGCGCAGGCCGTGGCCAACTATCTCATCAGCCGCGGGGTCAGTTCCTCGCGCATCCGCTGGATGGGTTTCGGCGAGACGCAGCTCAAGATTCCGACCGGCGACGGCGTCAACGAGCCGCTCAACCGCCGCGTCGAGATCAAGATCATTCCGTTCGACCAGCAGGACATCAATGCGGCCCGCGCATCGCAGGGCAATTGATCGAAACAGCCCGTCCGTTACGTTGAGAAGGGGCCGTCCGCGAGGTCGGCCCCTTTCCTATGCACCCAGCTGCGCCGCGCGCGGGGCCAGCCGCGCGACCGCGGCGTCATGGATCAGCGGGGCACAGGCCAGCACGCCGAAGGCGCGCGGATCGCGCTTGTTGTAATCGAGCGTGTTGCCATAGGCATCGCTGACCGCCGCCCCCGCCTCGCGCGCGATCATCCCGGCCGCCGCGATATCCCATTCGAAGCCCCAGCGCAGCGTCGCGACAAGGTCGGCCTCATCCGCCGCGACCATGGCGATGCGCAGCGCGATCGAATTGGGCTGGTCGACGGTGACGAGGTCGCTGTCGGCCCTGGGCAGCGAGACCGCCGGAACGCGCGAACCGGGAAATTCGGCGCGGGTCGAAGAAACCAGCCTTTCGCCGTTGCGCCAGGCGCCCTGGCCGGCCACGGCGTGCCAGGTCTCGCCCCGGGCGGGGGCCGCAAGCATGCCGATCAGCGGCCGGCCACCGCTGATCAGCGCGACCGAGACCGCCCATCCGCTGCGCCCCCGGATGAAATCGCGCGTGCCGTCGACCGGGTCGACCAACCAGATGAGGTCGCGCCCAAGCCGCGCAGGATCGTCGGCGGTCTCCTCGCTCAACCACCCCGCGGCGGGCAGCAGCGCGCCCAGTTCGCGCTTGAGGAAGGCATCGACCGCCAGGTCGGCTTCGGACACCGGGTTATTGGGCGACTTGTCCCAGCTGCGCAGCGCATTGCCCGCGCCCGGCCACAGGCGATAGGCGATCCGCCCCGCTTCGGAGACGATCGATTCAAGGCGCGCGCTGTCAATCATGCGAAGGCTGCGCGCCCTGCACGCGAACGACGCACTTTTCAAGCGCGCCCAGACATGCTTATGCGGCGCGCGACTCCCAATCCCTCCCAGACGCGCAGGACGCGAAGGACAAGCCCACCGATGAACATCCACGAATACCAGGCCAAGGAATTGCTCGCCAAATTCGGCATCGCAGTGCCCGCGGGCCATGCCGCACTCAGCGTCGAACAAGCCGTTGCCGCGGCCCGGCAGCTTCCCGGCCCGCTCTATGTGGTCAAGGCGCAAATCCATGCGGGCGGCCGCGGCAAGGGCAAGTTCAGGGAGCTCGGCCCCGACGCCAAGGGCGGGGTCCGCCTCGCCAGGACGCTCGAAGAGGTCGAGTCCAATGCGAAGGAAATGCTCGGCAACACGCTGGTGACGGTGCAGACCGGCGATGCGGGCAAACAGGTCAACCGCCTCTACATCACCGACGGCGTCGACATCGCGAAGGAATATTACCTCTCGCTGCTGGTCGACCGTGCCAGCGGCCGCGTCGCCTTCGTCGTCTCGACCGAAGGCGGGATGGATATCGAAGCGGTCGCGCACGACACGCCCGAGAAGATCACTACCTTCACCGTGGACCCGGCGCAGGGCTTCATGCCGCACCACGGCCGCGCGGTGGCTTTCGCGCTCAAGCTCAAGGGCGATCTCAACAAACAGGCGCAGGTGCTGGCGAAGCAGCTCTACGACGCCTTCATGGCGACCGACTGCTCGATGCTCGAGATCAATCCGCTGGTCGAAAGCGTGGACGGCAGACTGATGGTGCTCGACGCCAAGATGAGCTTCGATTCGAACGCGCTCTATCGCCACAAGGACATCGAGGCGCTGCGCGACGAGACCGAGGAAGACCCGGCCGAAGTCGAGGCGAGCGAATACGACCTCGCCTATATCAAGCTCGACGGCAATATCGGCTGCATGGTCAACGGCGCAGGGCTGGCCATGGCGACGATGGACATCATCAAGCTGAACGGCGCCTTCCCCGCCAACTTCCTCGACGTGGGCGGCGGCGCCACCACCGAGAAGGTCACCGCGGCGTTCAAGATCATCCTCAAGGACCCGGCGGTCGAGGGCATCCTCGTCAACATCTTCGGCGGGATCATGAAGTGCGACGTGATCGCCAACGGCATCATCCAGGCGGCGAAGGACGTGAACCTGTCGGTCCCGCTGGTGGTCCGGCTCGAGGGCACCAACGTCGACGAGGGCAAGGCGATCCTCGACAATTCGGGCCTCGCCATCGTCAGCGCCGACGACCTGGGCGATGCCGCGCGCAAGATCGTGGCCGAGGTGAAGAAGGCGGCATGACCGCCGCGCCTGCCTTGCACTGAACCGGTGTGGAAGGCGGGTCCTGCGAGGGTCCGCCTTTCGCATTCCGGGTGCCTGATCCGGCGCCCGGGCGGAGATTGGGAGGCAGTGGGCTCGCTTGACGTTTACGTAAACGCAAGCTAGGCGGACTGCAGATTCGTTCGAGAGGAAGGAAGGCCCATGAAGATCCTCGTGCCCGTCAAGCGGGTGATCGACTACAACGTCAAGCCGCGCGTCAAGGCGGACGGCACGGGTGTCGACCTCGCCAATGTCAAGATGAGCATGAACCCCTTCGACGAAATCGCCGTCGAAGAGGCGATCCGCATCAGGGAAGCGGGCAAGGCGAGCGAGATCATCGTCGTCAGCATCGGCCCGGCCAAGGCGACCGAAACGCTGCGCACCGCGCTGGCCATGGGCGCCGACCGCGCGATCCTGGTCGAAACCGACGACGAGGTCGAACCGCTGGCCGTCGCCAAGATCCTCAAGGCGATCGCCGACGCCGAAGCGCCCGGGCTGGTGCTGCTGGGCAAGCAGGCGATCGACGACGATTCGAACCAGACCGGCCAGATGCTGGCCGCGCTGATGGGTCGTCCGCAGGGCACCTTCGCCAATACCGTCGAGGTCGATGGCGACAGCGTTACCGTCAAGCGCGAGGTCGACGGCGGGCTCGAGACCGTGAAGCTTTCGCTCCCCGCGATCGTCACCACCGACCTGCGCCTCAACGAGCCGCGCTATGCCTCGCTGCCCAACATCATGAAGGCCAAGTCGAAGCCGCTCGATACGAAAAGCCCGGCCGACTACGGCGTGGACACCGCGCCGCGCCTCAAGACGCTCAAGGTCACCGAGCCGCCCGTGCGCCAGGCGGGCATCAAGGTCGCCGACGTCGACGAACTGGTCGCCAGGATCAAAGCGCTCGGCATCGCATAGGGATTTCGCCCCCACCCGCTCGTGCTGAGCTTGTCGAAGCACCGTCCCTCTTCGGGCGCTCGGGTGGAAGGAAGTAGGCCCTACGACAAGCTCAGGGCGAACGGACCTGGAGGTTTGAGCAATGAAGACATTGGTTTGGGTGGAGCACGACAACGCCCATATGAAGGACGCCACGCTCGCCGCGGTCACCGCCGCCTCGAAACTCGGCGAAGTGCACCTGCTGGTGGCCGGCAAGGGCTGCCGCGGCGTGGCCGAACAGGCCGCCAGGATCGCCGGTGTCGGCAAGGTCCACTGCGCCGACGATGCCGCCTATGAACACGGCCTCGCCGAAAACGTCGCGCCGCTGGTGGTCGAGCTGATGGGCCACCACGATGCCTTCGTCGCGCCCGCCACCACCACCGGCAAAAACATCGCGCCGCGCGTCGCCGCGCTGCTCGACGTGATGCAGATCTCGGACATCCTCTCGGTCGAAGGCGAGAGGAGCTTCACCCGCCCGATCTATGCCGGCAACGCCATCGCCACGGTCGAATCCTCTGACGCCAAGCTGGTCGTCACCGTGCGCGGCACCGCCTTCGACAAGGCGGCGAGCGAGGGTGGCTCGGGCGCGATCGAAGACGTCGCCACGACCGGCGATGCCGGCACATCGAGCTTCGTTTCGGCCGAAATCGCCAGGAGCGAACGCCCCGAACTGACCAGCGCCAAGGTGATCGTGTCGGGCGGCCGCGCGCTCAAGGATTCCGCGACCTTCGAGGAGGTGATCATCCCGCTCGCCGACAAGCTCGGCGCAGGTGTCGGCGCCAGCCGCGCCGCGGTCGATGCGGGCTATGTCCCCAACGACTACCAGGTCGGCCAGACCGGCAAGATCGTCGCCCCCGAAGTCTATATCGCCATCGGCATTTCGGGCGCGATCCAGCACCTTGCGGGCATGAAGGATTCGAAGACCATCATCGCGATCAACAAGGACGAGGACGCCCCGATCTTCCAGGTCGCGGACATCGGCCTGGTCGGCGACCTGTTCAAGATCGTGCCGGAACTGACCGCGAAGCTTTGACTTTTCAGCCGGCAGCGACACTGAAGGCCCGACCGGTATCCCGGCCGGGCCTTTTTGTAACGAGCGGGCAGGGGCAAGGACGAATCCTCTCAGGGACGCTGCATGAAGGGAACAGGTGATTCTGCGTTCCCTGACTTTGATCGCCGCCCTGCTTGCGCTGATTGGCAATACCGATAGGCAACTGCCGGGCGCAGAGTGGCCTGACCCCCGAGCGACGGGAATTCTTCAGAAAGGCCCATGATGATCGATCCAAAGGGGGCCTTCCCCCCGGTCTTCCGATTCAAGCTGTGTACCGGAGTTGGCTGCAAAATTGTAATGCTTGCCAGAAATTTTGATTTGCGAGAGTCTCTCTTTTTGGTTAAATTGCACGAATGAGGGGTCTTCTTCTTTGTTCGATGTCTCTTTTCGCTCTTGCGTTTGCACCTGATAGTGCCCGCGCGGCGGATGCCGAAGTTGTTACGCTCGATCCGTCGAGCCAGTGGCAGTTGGACATGGGGGACCACAAATGCCGGATCGCCAGGCTGTTCGGGCCTGAAGGTGCTCCGGCGGTCTTCTATCTCGAGCAATGGGACCCATCCGACAGGGCGGCGTGGGTTGTGGCCGGCAAGGCGGTGGAGCATCTTCGAACCGGGCGGACCACATCTTTCGTATTTGGACCCAGCGGCGACCACGGGGAATTCAAGCCGCGCGACATTACTTTGGGAAACTTCGGTCGTTCTTTCGAAGGTGAAACCACTGTCTCCCGCCGCGAAGGGGGCGATGACGATCGGGGCGAGAAATACGGTCCGGGCAGGCAGCGGGACTGGGCGCTCGACCCGCGCGGGCTGGAGGCGCTCGATGCCGCGGGGGCCAAGGACCTTGACCTGCTCACACTCGATCAGGGCGCTCGCGCCAGAATAACCCTTCGGCTGGGCAATTTGGCGGCGCCCATCGCAGCGATGAACGCGTGCATGGAGGATCTGGTCAAGTATTGGGGCTTCGATCCGGATGAGCAAAGGCGCGTGGCCTCCCCGCCGCAAATCCTAAACTTCCCGAGTGTGGTGCGCGGCATTCAGGAGGAGTATCCGGCAGCGGCCCTGAGTGGAGGGTTGCAAGCTGATTTCCATCTGCGCCTGACCGTCGGTGCGGATGGCAGCGTCGAGAATTGCGCTCTGATAAACCAGACGATCGCCAAAGGCTTCGACACAAACAAGGACCCTTGCTCAATCTTCGTCAGGCGGGCCAAGATCGAGCCTGCGCATGATATCAGCGGCAACGCCGTGCGGACCTTCTACACCACGCGTATCCATTATGTGATCAACTGATAGCTTTCGCTGCCGATCCCAGCATCCGCGAGAAGGTTTGGCACCGTTCGATTCCGATCGAACCGAAACGAGGCTCCGGTTTACCTTTTGTTGGCCGTGATCCCCGAGCCGCCGGATGATCCCATCTGGCTTGAAGTCACTCTATGTCAGCGTTTGCGAGCCAGCATGGATCGCCACGCCGACCAGCCCGCCGACCAGCGTGCCGTTGATGCGGATGAACTGGAGGTCGCGGCCCACCGCGGCTTCGACCCGGTCGGTGATGGTCTGCGCATCCCAGCGGCGCACGGTTTCGGACACCAGCCGCACGATCTGGTCGCCATAGCGGGCGGCGATACCCACGGCGGTGCGGCGGGCGAAGCGGTTGACCTGGCGCTGCAGCCGCGCGTCATCGCGCAGCGCAGCGCCCAGTTCGCCCAGCGTCTCGCCGACATAGGCCCCGCCGACGCCGCCCGATGCGCGGATCGTCTCGATCAGATTGCCACGCAGCCGCTCCCATACCCCCTGCCACCAGTCGGCGATCGCCGGGTTGTTGAGCAGTTCGCGCTTCAACCGCTCGACCCTTGCCTGCAACTCGGGGTCTTCGCGCAGGCCGCGGGCGAATTCCTCCAGCCCTTCCTCGATCTTGGCGCGGATCGGGTGTCCGGGATCGACCAGCACTTCGGCGAGCAGCTTGTAGAGCCCGTCGATCACCGAATTGGCGAGCCGTTCGTCGAGCCCGGTGAAGCGCAGCACGGCATTGGCGCGGCGGTGGACGATGTCGCGCACCATCCCCTCGTTGTCTTCCAGCACCAGCCCGGTCCAGCGGATGATCTTGTCGATCAGCGGCCTGTGCCGCCCGTCGGCGATCATCGCGGTGAGCATTCCGCCCAGCAGCGGCGCGATATCGAGCTTTTCGAGCTGGGTCTTGATCCCGCTGCGCACCTGCCCGCCCAGACGGTCGGGGTCGAGCGACTCCAGCACTTCGACCGCCAATTCCCCCGCCCCGGCGCGAATGCGCGAATCGTTCACGGCTTTTGGATCGGCAAGATAGCTGCCAAGCGCCTTGGCCAGGTTCATCGCGCCCATGCGCCGCCCGACCACCGCGGGGGTGAGGAAATTGTCGCGCAGGAACCCCGCCATGGTCTGCGCGATGCGATCCTTGTTCACCGGGATGATCGCGGTGTGCGGGATCGGCAGGCCGAGCGGGCGGCGGAACAGCGCGGTCACCGCGAACCAGTCGGCCAGGCCGCCGACCATCGCGGCTTCGGCAAAGGCATGAACGTAACCGACCGCCGGATGCCACGCGAGATAGCGCCCCGAGACAACGAATACCGCCGCCATCAGTACGATCAATCCGGTGGCGGTGCGGCGCATGGCACGCGCGCGATCTGGCGGGATCGGCGGCCGTTGCTGCGGGGCCCGGCTGGTCACTCGGCCGGCTCGGCCTCCGGCTTGCCGCCGATCCGCCCGCGCTTGTCGTCGCCCGGCTGGTAGGTGAGGATGCGGTCGCGCAGCCACGGGCCGATGCGCTTTTCGAAGCCGTCGGCCAGGCTGAAACCGGCGGGCACGATCAGCAGGGTGAGCATCGTCGAGAGGATCAGGCCGCCGATCACCACCCAGCCCATCGGCGCGCGCCAGGCACCGTCACCGGAGAGGCTGAGCGCCGTGGGCACCATGCCCGCGGTCATCGCCACGGTGGTCATGACGATCGGCTGCGCGCGCTTGCGGCCCGCGTCGACGATCGCTTCGAACTTCTCGACCCCCGCTTCCATCTCCTCGACCGCGAAGTCGATCAGCAGGATCGAGTTCTTGGCGACGATGCCGAACAGCATCAGTACGCCGATGAATACCGGCAGCGACAGCGGCTCGCCTTTTGCCCACAGCAGGATCAGGCCACCGAGCGGCGCCAGGAGAAGCGAGGTCATGTTGACCAGTGGCGAAACGAAGCGGTGGTAGAGCAGCACCAGCACCGCGAACACCAGCAGCAGGCCCGCCACCAGCGCAATCTGGAAGTTGCGCAGCATTTCCTGCTGCCACTCCTCCTCCCCGAAGGGTGCATTGGATACGCCCGCGGGCAGCTTGGTCATGATCGGCAGCTTGTCGATCGCGTTCATGACATCGCCCTTGGCCGCGCCGGGGGCAAGGTCGGCACCGACGAAGATGCGGCGGTTCTGGTTATAGCGTTCGATCGTGGTCGGACCCGAACCGAAGCTGATTTCGGCCACGCGCGACAGCGGAACCGAACCGCCGGTCGAAGTGGGGACCGGCAGGTTCTGGATGGTGGAGATGTCCTGCCGCGATTCTTCGGGCAGGCGCACGCGGATCGGCACCTGGCGATCGGACAACGAGAACTTGGCCGCGTTCTGATCGATGTCGCCCAGCGTCGCGATGCGGATCGTCTGGCTCAGCGCGGCGGTGGTCACGCCAAGCTGGGCCGCAAGATCGAGGCGTGGCTTGACGATGATTTCCGGTCGCCGCAGGTCGGCCTCGACCCGCGGCGCCACCGCCCCCTTCACGCCCTTGATCTGTTCGGCGAGCGTTGCGGCGGTCCTGTCGAGCAGTTCGGGATCGCTGCCCGAGAGCATGATCGAAATCGGCCGCCCGGTGCCGCCGCCCTGATCGGACAGGAAGGTGACGCGCGCGTCGGGGATTCGCTGCAGGACCGGGGTCAGCTTGCGCTCGAACTCCTGCTGGGTCTTCTGGCGATCTTCCTTGAGCGTCACGAAGAAGCGGGCATTACCCTCGTTCACCCGCTGGAGCGCGGCTTCGACGTCAGGATCGTCATTGACGATTTCGGCCACCTGATCCGCCACCGCTTCGGTCTGCTGGAGCGTGGTACCGGGCACCATCTCGATGCGGATACGGCTGAAATCGCCATCGGTATCGGGGAAGAACTGGCCGGGCAGCGAAGCGCCGACCAGGCCGGTGAGGATCAGCGCGGCGAAGCCGAGCCCGACCATCCAGACCCGGTGGTCGCGCAGGCGCGCGCGGAAGCGATCGACCCGGTAGGCAAACCATTCGCGGTAGTGGCCGCCAAACAGAATCGCGACCCGTCCCATGAGGAACGTGACGAGCCATGCGGCGAAATGACCGGCGACGAAGCCGAGCCCGAGCACCACCAGCAAGGACGGAAAGGCGATGAGGAACGAAATCCCCTGCGCCAGCCAGGCGGGCAGGACGCTCAGGTTCTCTTTCCAGAATCCGGTATCGAACACGCCGCCCATGAAGCTCTTGAACAGTGCGATCGTGCCGCCGACGCCGCCCAGCCAGGCCAGCGCGACCAGCAGGAACATGACGAAACCGCCGAGCGCATACCGCCAGTGGAATTCGGGGTCGACCAGGCCAGCGCGCATCCGGTCGGCCTTGCTGCGGTCGAGCGTCCACCGCAGCAGGCCGACATAGCGATCCATCATCGGGCCTTCGCCGTGCGAGGCATGGCCCTTGGCCTTGAGGAAATAGGCGGCGACCATCGGGGTGATCATGCGCGCGACCAGCAGCGACATGAGGACCGAGGCGACCACGGTGAGGCCGAAGTTCTTGAAGAACTGGCCCGAAACGCCCGGCATCAGGCCCACGGGCAGGAACACCGCGACGATGGAGAAGGTCGTCGCGACCACCGGCAGGCCGATCTCGTCCGCCGCGTCGATCGACGCCTGGTAGGCCGTCTTGCCCATGCGCATGTGCCTGACGATATTCTCGATCTCGACGATCGCGTCATCGACCAGCACGCCCGCCACGAGGCCGAGCGCGAGCAGCGAGAGCTGGTTCAGCGTGAAGCCGAGCAGGTCCATCACCCAGAAGGTCGGAATCGCCGAAAGCGGGATCGCCAGCGCCGAGATGAAGGTCGCGCGCCAGTCGCGCAGGAATAAGAACACCACCACGACGGCGAGAATCGCGCCCTCGATCATCGCTTCCATCGAGCTTTTATACTGCGCCTTGGTATAGTCGACCGAGGTGAACAGGCGGGTGAACTTCACCCCCGGATTCTCCGCCTCGATCTTCTCCAGTTCTTCCGTCGCGGCGTCGTAGACGCTGACGTCGGAAGCGCCGCGCGCGCGGGTAACGCTGAAGGTCACGACCTGGCGTCCGCCGATCTTGCCCAGCGAACGCACTTCGCCAAAGCTGTCGCGCACCTCGGCGACATCGGCGAGCTTGATGGCCCGCCCCCCGCCCAGCGGCACCTGGACCTGCGACAGGCCATAGGCGGTCGCGGCATTGCCCAGCACGCGCACCGACTGGCGCGAACCGGCGATTTCGGCCTGACCGCCAGCAGCGTTGAGGTTGTTCTGGCGCAGCGCGCCGTTGACCTGACTGGCCGTCACGCCGAGCGACTGCATGCGGGCCGGGTCGAGAATCACCAGGATCTCGCGCTCCACCCCGCCGGCGCGCCCGACTTCTGCCATGCCCTCTATCGCCAGCAGGCGCTTGGCCACCGTGTCGTCGATGAACCAGCTCATCTGCTCGATCGTCATGTCGGGCGCGGTGATGGCGAAATAGCCGATCGGATCGGAGGACGTCTGCACGCGCTGCACGCGCGGCTCGAGGATGCCGTCGGGCAGTTCGCCGCGGATCTGGCCGATCGCGGTCTCGACCTCGTTCACCGCGGTGCCGATGTCGGTACCGATCTGGAATTCGACGAAGGTCTGCGAATTGCCTTCGGTGGTGGTCGAGTTGATGTTCTGCACCCCCTCGACCCCGCGGACCGCGGATTCGACGCGCTGGGTTATCTGGTTCTCGATTTCGGTCGGGGCCGCGCCCGGCTGCGAAACGAACACCAGCACGCCCGGGAATTCGATATCGGGTTGCTGCTGCACTTCCATGCCGACGAAGCTGAGCAGGCCCGCGATGACGAGGCCGATGAACATGATGATCGGGACGATCGGGTTGCGGATCGACCAGGCGGATATGTTGCGAAAGTTCATGCTGTCGGCTTTCCGTCAGGCGCCGGCCTTGACCGGCTTGACCGCTTCACCCGGGTTGAGGAAGCCGCCGGCGCGCAGCACCACCTGTTCCTTCCCGTCGAGACCGCTGTTGATGATGATCCCGCGATCGGTCACCGTGCCCAGTGTCACCGTCCGCTTTTCGACCTTGTTGTCACCCCCGACGATGAGCACATAGCTGCCGCTGTCGTCGGACATGATCGCGCTTTCCGGCAGGACCGGGGCGACCACCGTGCCGCTGCGGATCCGTGCGGTGGCGAAACCGCCCGGTCGCAGGTCGGGAGCATAGGCCAGCGCAATCCGCACGGTGCCCTGGCGGTCCTGTGCGTTGATCGTCGGCGAAAGCTGCCAGACGTTGCCGGCGAAGACCCTGCCGCTGCCGACCGGGGTCACTTCGGCCGATACGCCCTGCGACAGGCGCGAGAGTTCGCCTTCGCCCACCCGTGCGAGCATTTCCATCTCGCCGTCGCGCGCGATGCGGAACAGCGATTGCGCGCCGCCCGAAACGGTCTGGCCGATCTCGACATTGCGTTCGAGCAGCAGGCCCGAAGCCGGCGCGACGATGTTGAGGCGGGCGTTGCGCGCCTGCAATTCGCGCAGCTGCGCCTGCGCCACGCGGACGCGGGCATTGGCGGCGTCGCGGGTCGCGGTAAGGCGATCGATGTCGGCGGCGGAGATGAAGCCTCGTTCGACCAGCTTGAGCGCGCGGTCGAGACTGCCCTGCGCGAGATTGGCATCGGCCTGCGCGACCTGGACCTGCGCGGCGGCGCTCTGGGCCTGCTGGGTCTGGACCGAACGGTCGATCACTGCCAGCACCTGGCCCTGGCGCACCCAGTCGCCGGCCTCGACCGGGATGGCGATCACGCGGCCGCCTTCGCCCACCGCCCCCACGGGCATGTCGCGACGCGCGGCGAGCGTGCCGGTGGCGACGATCTCGCCTTCGACCGTGGTGCGGCCCGGGGCCACGACCGAAACCGTCGGCAGTTGCGCGGCGTCATCGGCAGATCCTTCCCCGCCGATGGCGGACAGGACGAAATAGGCGGCGATCGCCAGCGCCAGCCCGACCAGCGCCACGATGATGATGCGCCGCCGGCGCATGGCCGCCACGCCGTTATCGACCGGCTCAAGCTCTCCCGCCACCTCGAGCGCCTGCACTCGCCGGGGTTCGAAACCTGTCTCGTAATTCATAGCCATAAAGCCCCGATACGCGTCTTCGGACCACAGTGTATTATATGCCTAGGTCACTAAGCGCAAGAAGTTAAGCCGTCGCGCGATAGGCTCAGCGGTTTCGGAGGGCAATCTGGCTATCGACGGGAGCCCGCCGCAGGCGGACGAACGTCTGCCGCCGCGGCGTTCGCGTTTCGCGGACAGGGCGCCGGTCAGCGTATGCGACCGCGCTGGACGAGATTGGCGATCGCCAGCAGGATGACCGCGCCAAGGAACGCCGTGAGCAGGGTCATCGGGTTGAAGGCATCGCCGCGCAGATGGCCTCCCCCCAGGATCCCCGCGAGCAGGAGGCGACCGAGAACGGAACCGACGCAGCCGACGATGATGTTCCACAAAATACCCATCGAGGCATCGCGGTTCATCACCATGCTGGCGAGCCAGCCGATGATGCCGCCGACGACGATGGCGATGATGAAATCGGTCATTGGGGTCCTCTCCTCCAGTTGCAGGCGGGATCATGCCCGATTCAACCGGTTGAGAGCAACCATCTATCCATTCCCGCTGCGGCCACGGGCCCGCGGTTGCCGGTTTTCGATCATGCGGGAAAGGCCCGTCGAGCGGGCCGGCACCTCAATATTTGAGCTGGCGTTCGTAGAGGTCGCGATAATGCTGGATGCGCGTAACGCGCAGGCCCTGCATGCCGGACCGGTCGACCGCGCGCTGCCACGACGCGAATTCCTCGAGGCTGAGGCCGTAACGCTCGAGCACTTCGTCGATCGTCAGCAGTCCGCCGTTGACGGCCGCGACGACTTCGGCCTTGCGGCGGACCACCCAGCGCTTGGTGCTGGGCGAGGGCAGGTCGGCAAGCGTCAGCGGCTCCCCCAGGGGGCCGATTACCTGTGCAGGGCGGATGTCCTGGTTTTCAATCATTCTGTCTCTCGATCGCCTTGCACCGCATCATTGGCGGCATCTTCAAGGCCTAGCTCGCCTGCTTTGCCATGTCCTGAAGCACTATGGTAAATGACGGCTTTACCTTTTCCTCCGCCTTCGCGGTGCACTTCGGTCCGGCGCACTTCGGCAAAGGCTCCGAAACCGCCCTCTATCCGCGCGATCTCATCGCGCAGATCGCGAGTCGCGGCGAGTCGCGCGACCAGGTCCGTCCAACGGAAACGCTGCAAATCCGCGGTTTCGCGCGCCTCGGGCTGTCCTGCCCTGCTGAAATGCCCCTCGTACATTCCCCTGTGGATAAGGCCGCATGGTAAACGTTCCGTGAAACATCGCCTGCGGCCCCGGGCGCGGGCCACTGGTGGCAAGCCCCCCTTGCGTGTAAGGGCGCGCCATGCCCGACAGCATCACCCTCTCCCCGGCTGCCGCCGCCGACCTTTTCGACCTGCCGAAGCCGGCGAGCGAATGCCGTATCGTCGTCGCCATGTCGGGCGGGGTCGACAGCTCGGTGGTCGCCGCGCTGGCCGCTCGCAGCGGAGCCGAGGTGATCGGCGTGACGCTGCAGCTCTACGACCATGGCGCGGCCAGCGGCCGCAAGGGCGCCTGCTGCGCGGGGGACGACATCCGCGACGCGCGCGCGGTCGCCGACCGGCTGGGCATCGCGCATTATGTCCACGATCATGCGAGCGCCTTTCGCGAGGGAGTGGTCGAAGCCTTCGCCGAGGCCTATCTGGCCGGGCAGACGCCGGTGCCCTGCATCCGCTGCAACATGGGGCCCAAGTTCACCGACCTGTTCGCCATGGCGCGCGAGCTGGGGGCGGATTGCCTCGCGACGGGTCACTACGTGCGCCGGGTCATGGGCGCCGCCGGGCCCGAATTGCATCGCGCGCGCGATCCGGCGCGCGACCAGTCCTATTTCCTCTTCGCCACCACCGAGGAGCAGCTCGCCTATCTGCGCTTCCCGCTCGGCGGCATGCCCAAGAGCGAGGTTCGCCGCCTGGCCGGGGAGGCCGGATTGCGCAATGCGGCCAAGCCCGACAGCCAGGACATCTGCTTCGTCCCCGACGGCGACTATGCCGCGGTCGTGCGCAAGCTGCGCCCGCAAGGCGTGCGCGAAGGGGCGATCGTCCACGCGGCGACCGGCGAAGAACTGGGCCGCCATCGCGGCATCATCCACTATACCGTCGGACAGCGGCGCGGCCTCGAGATCGGCGGCCAGCCCGAACCGCTCTATGTCGTGGGGATCGACGCCGAGAATGCCCAGGTGCGGGTCGGCCCGCGCGCCATGCTGGCGGTAAGCGCGGCACGGCTGGTCGAGACCAACCGCATCGGACCGCTGCCCGACCTGACGCAGCCCGGCCTGGCTCTGACAGCCAAGGTACGCAGCCTGGCGCGGCCGGTTCCCATCATGCTCGACGGCCCTCTCGGCGATGGCTGTGCCGCCACGATCCGCTTTGCCCAGCCCGAATTCGGCGTCGCCCCCGGGCAGGCGGCGGTGCTCTATGCCGGCGAACGCGTGGTCGGCGGCGGGTGGATCGCCTCGACCGAGCGGCAATGCGTTTGAAAGCCGGGCATTTCCGCTGGTTCCAGCTTGTCTTGCCACCGCAATTGACCAATCCCGCAAACCAATAGCAAAGCGAGGTAGGCGTGCCAGCAAAACGGGCGTTCATCACCGGTGTCACGGGCCAGGACGGCGCCTATCTGGCGCGCCTCCTGCTCGAACGGGGTTATGAAGTTCACGGGATGAAGCGGCGCTCATCCTCGTTCAATACCGGCCGGATCGAGGACATCTACGAGGATCCCCACCTGCCCGACCCGCGGATGCACCTGCATTTCGGCGACGTGACCGACGCGACCAACATCATTCGGGTGGTGCAGGAAGTGCAGCCGCACGAGATCTACAACCTTGCGGCACAAAGCCATGTGCAGGTCAGCTTCGAAACGCCCGAATATACCGCCAATGCCGACGGGCTCGGCGCGCTGCGACTGCTGGAGGCGATCCGCATCCTTGGCCTTGGCGCAACCACGCGCTTCTTCCAGGCTTCGACCAGCGAGATGTTCGGGCTGGTGCAGGAATGCCCGCAGAACGAGACGACGCCGTTCTACCCGCGCAGCCCCTATGCCGCGGCCAAGCTCTACGCGCACTGGATCACGGTCAATTATCGCGAGGCCTACGGGCTGCACGCCAGCTGCGGGATCATGTTCAACCATGAAAGCCCGGTGCGCGGCGAAACCTTCGTGACGCGCAAGATCACGCGCGCCGCGGCGGCGATTTCGCTGGGGCGCGAAGATCACCTGTGGCTGGGCAACCTCGATGCCCAGCGCGACTGGGGCCATGCGCGCGAATATGCGCAGGGCATGTGGCTGATGCTGCAACAGGACGAGCCGGATGACTACGTGCTCGCCACTGGCACCACCACCAGCGTTCGCGAATTCACCCGCTGGGCGTTCGAGGATGCGGGCATCACGCTCGAGTTCCGCGGCGAGGGGATCGAGGAAAAGGGCTATTGCGCCAGGACCGGGCGCTGCCTCATCGAAATCGACCCGCGCTATTTCCGCCCGACCGAGGTCGATTTCCTGCACGGCGATGCGAGCAAGGCGCACCGGAAACTGGGATGGTCGGCGAAGCGCACGGCGCGCCAGCTGGCGCGTGAGATGGTCGAAGCCGACATCGCGCTGATCGGAGGCTTGTGACCATGGCGCGCTTTGCGCTGGACGGGAAATCGGTGTGGGTCGCGGGCCACGGCGGCATGGTCGGCCAGGCGATGGTCCGTCGGCTGGAGGGCGAACCCTGCACAATCCTCACCGCGCCCCGCTCGGTCGACTTGCGCGACCAGCAAGCGGTCGACAATTGGTTCGCGCACCACAGGCCCGATGCGGTGATCCTGGCCGCGGCGCGGGTCGGCGGGATCATGGCCAATGCCACCCGCCCGGCCGAGTTTCTCTACGACAACCTCGCGATCGCCACGACGGTGATCGAAGCGGCGCGCCGCCACGGCACCGGCAAGCTGCTGTTCCTCGGATCGTCCTGCATTTACCCCAGGCACGCCGCGCAGCCGATCCGCGAAGAGGCGCTGATGACCGCGCCGCTCGAGGCGACCAACGAAGCCTATGCCATCGCCAAGATCGCCGGGCTCAAGCTGGCGGCGGCCTGTCGCCGGCAGTACGGCTGCGATTTCATTTCGGCCATGCCGACCAATCTCTATGGCCCGGGCGACAATTGGGACCCGCAGGCAGGCCATGTCGTCCCCGCGCTGATCCGCCGGACGCATGAGGCGAAGCTGGCCGGGGCCGAGGCGCTGACGGTATGGGGCAGCGGCACGCCGCGCCGCGAATTCCTCCATGCCGACGACCTTGCCACCGCGTGCATCCGACTCCTCACCGACTATTCGGACGAGCCGCCGGTCAACGTCGGATATGGCGAGGATATCGCGATCGGCGATCTGGCGACGATGATAGCCCGGATCGTCGGCTTCACCGGTCGCATCGAATTCGACACGTCGAAGCCCGACGGCACGCCGCGCAAGCTGCTCGATTCCTCGCGCATGCTTGCCCTGGGCTGGCGGCCGAAGATCGCTATCGAAGAAGGGCTGGCGGACGCATACGCCGCCTTCCTGCGCGAAGCCGCCTAACCCTCCCACTCCTGCAGCACGCAGCCATAGCCTTCGCGCCAGGTGGCGGTTTCGCTGGCGATCAGGGGAACCGACGCGGTTATGCTCCTGGCTTGCGGGTCCTCGCCGAAGCGGACCAGTTCCATCCCTTCCAGCTTGTCCTTCGCGCAATCCTCGAGACTGCGCCCCTCGATATAGCGGCACGAGCAGGCGACGTGCGCGCCATAGGCCGCGCCTGCCCCGGCGGTGCGCCGCAGCCCATCGCCCCAGGCCAGCCAGGCCCCCGCCAGCAGGATCAGCGCCAGGGCCAGCAGCCACAGCTTGCGACGCATTGCGGACGAGCGGGTTTTGGCCGTTGCCAAGCGGGATTCCTTCGTGCGAGTTACGCCGCATGTCTTGGCGGCCCGCCCCTCTTATCGCGCTTCTCCTTTGTGCCACAAGCCTTGCCGCTTGCGGATCCTCGGGTCCGCCCGAACCGCCACCGCTGAGCGAGGAGGCGCTCGCCGCCGTGACGCGTGACCCGGGGGCGCCAACCCAGTCGCTGGCGCGCGAAGTCGATGACCTGTTCGCGCTCGACGGGCAGGGCGAAACGCGCGCGCTGGTGGTAATGCACGGCGGCAAGATCGCTGCCGAACGCTATGCCCCAGGCTATGGCGCAAGGACGCGCTTCGTCAGCTGGTCGATGGCCAAGACGGTCACCGCGGTGATGATCGGCATGCTGGTGGCGGACGGCCAGCTGCGGCTCGACGCGCCGGCGCCGGTGCCGCGCTGGCAGCGTTCCGGCGATCCGCGTTCGGAGATCACCCTGCGCCAGCTGCTGCAGATGCGCTCGGGCCTCGAGCACACCGAATCGGGCGATCCGCCCTACGAAAGCGGCGAGGTACGGATGCTGTTCCTCGACGGGCGCGACGACATGGCCGATTATGCCACCGCCCAGCCGCTCGAGGCCGAACCGGGTTCCAGGTTCGAATATTCCTCGAACACCAGCGTCATCCTTGCGGACATTGCCGCGCGCGCGCTGACCGACAGCCGCAGCCCCGACGCCCGGCGCAGGGCCGTGGCCGACTATCTCCACGCGCGGCTGTTCGGCCCGCTGGGCATGACGTCGGCCGTTCCCGAATTCGATCGCGCGGGAACGCTGATCGGCGGCAGCCTGATCCATGCCACCGCGCGCGACTGGGCCAGGTTCGGCGAGATGTTGCGCAACAAGGGGTCCTATCGCGGCGAGCAGCTGGTTCCCCGCGCCTGGATCGAGGAGATGGTCAAGCCCAGCCCGAGGAGCCCGCACTACGGGCTGCACACATGGCTCAACCGGCCTGTCAGCGAAGGATTCGAATCTCCGCTATTCCCTGAGCGCGCCCCGCACAGCGCCTTTTCGGCGATCGGCCACATGGGCCAGTACATCTTCGTCTCGCCAGAGCAGAAGCTGACCGTGGTACGGCTCGGCCATTCCGACGCCGGAGAACGCAAGGCCATGCTGCAGCAGCTGGCCGATGTGATCGAGCTCTACCCCGCCGAATAGGGCAGGAAGAAGGTCCCCTCGACCACCGTCACGCAGGACCCGCCCAGCCACACGCGGTCCCCGGCGCGGCGGCAGGTCAGCGTGCCGCCGCGCTGCGAGGCCTGGTGCGCGGTGAAGCTGCCGCGGCCCAGCCGCTCGCACCAGATCGGGGCAAGGACCGCATGCGCCGATCCGGTCACGCTGTCCTCGTCGACCCCGCCGCCCGGCACGAACACGCGGCTGACCACGTCGGTCGCGGTCCCCGGCGCGGTGCAGATGAACTGGTCGTTCCCCAGCGCCGCCAGCCCGCGCAGGTCCGGGTCGAGCCCGCGCACGCTCGCCTCGTCGGGCAGCAGAAAGACGTTGTAGCGCGTGTCGCTGCGCCACACGCCAAGCGGTTCGATGCCCAGCAGCGCGACGGCTTCGGGCCAGGGGCGCGGCGTGGTTTCGATCAGCGGCAACGCCAGTTCGTAACCCGCGCCGCCGCCACGCCGGACTTCGAGCAGCCCCGCCCGGCGCGTGCGGAAGGTCACCTGCTCGCCCCCGTCGCGCGCGAGCAGCGCGTGGCCGCTGGCGAGCGTCGCATGGCCGCACAGGCGAACCTCGGCCGTCGGCGTGAACCAGCGCAACTCCCAGTCCGCTTCGCCAGTTTCGTCGCGCACGAGGAAGGCGGTTTCGGCGAACCTGTTCTCTTCGGCAATGGCGAGCAGGACCGCATCGTCGAGCCAGCTGGCGAGCGCGATCACCGCCGCCTGGTTGCCGGCAAAGGGCCGATCGGCGAAGGCGTCGACGTGCCAATAGCGCAGGGCGCAGGTCACGCCGGTCCCTTGCGCTCGGGCAGCAGCTCCTCGGCGGCGACCCCCTCCTCGTTGATCAGGCCTTCAGGGTCGGGATGGATCAGCACCTCGACACCGGGGAAATCGGCCTCGATCCGCGCCTCGAGCTCGTCCATGATCCGGTGGACTTCGCGCAAGGGGGTCGATCCGTCGATCGCGGCGTGGAACTGGACGAAATCGATCGCCCCGCTGGTGCGGGTACGCAGGTCGTGCACCCCGCGCAGCTCGGGATGATGCGCGAGCACGGCAAGGAATTCCTCGCGCCGTTCCTCGGACCATTCCTTGTCCATCAAATGGTCGACCGCCTCGCTCGCCGCGTTGAAGGCGCCCCAGGCGAGCCATGCGGCGATACCGAGCCCGAACAGCGGATCGGCGGTCGAGAAGCCGAGGTACTGGTCGATCGCCAGCGCGGCGATGACCGCCAGGTTGAGCAGCAGGTCGGACTGGTAGTGGAGATTGTCGGTCCTGATCGCGATCGATCCCGTCCGAGAGATGACATGGCGCTGCCACCAGACCAGCACCAGCGTGGCGAGGATGGCGATCAGCGACACGCCGATCCCTTCGGCGGCGGCTGTCGTCTCGCCCCCGCCTGTCAGCTGCCCGACCGCGCGCACCGCAATGCCGAAGGCCGAGATCGAGATCAGCATGACCTGCACGATTGCGGCAAGCGCCTCTGCCTTGCCGTGACCGAAACGATGATCCTCGTCCGCGGGCCGGGCCGCGATCCACACCCCGACCAGCGTCGCCAGGCTGGCGACCAGATCGAGCGCCGAATCGGCGAGGCTGCCGAGCATGGCAGTCGATCCCGTCTTCCACGTCGCCCAGCTCTTGAGCGTGACGAGCAAGACCGCCATCGCGATCGAGGCCAAAGCTGCCGATCGGGTGAGCCGGGCGCGCTCGGCGCTCACGGGTAGAGCAGCGTGTTCGACCACGCCTCTCCTTCGCCCTCGCGGGTGAACAGGCGCCGGTCGTGCAGGCGGAACGCGCGATCGCGCCAGAACTCGATCCGTCGCGGGCTCAGCCGGAAGCCGGTCCAGTGCGGCGGGCGCGGGATGTTGCCTTCGGGAAAGCGTGCTTCGACTGCGGCGACCCGGTCGAGATAGACCTGCCGCCCAGGCAGCGGGCGCGACTGGTCCGAAGCCGCCGAACCGATCTGCGACACACGCGGACGCGAATGGAAATAGGCGTCGGCTTGCGCCCCGCTCACTTCGGCGAGCGGGCCTTCGATGCGGATCTGGCGGCGCAGGCTCTTCCAGTGGAACAGCAGCGCGGCGCGCATGTTGGCGCGGATCTGCCCGCCCTTGCGGCTTTCGGCATTGGTGTAGAACACGAAACCATCGGACCCATGCCCCTTGAGCAGCACCATGCGCACCGAAGGGAAGCCGTCGGGCGTGGCGGTGGCCAGCGCCATGGCGTTGGCATCGTTCGGCTCGCTCGCCAGCGCTTCGGCAAACCAGACCTCGAACAATGCGAAGGGATCGGTATCGGGAATGGCGCTCTGTTCAGCTTTCATCGTCTGATCCTGAAACATGGAACACATGGAACACTGTCCTGCGATTAAAATCCGCAGCTCTGCCGGTAACCGCATGGCAGGATCGCAGACGGGGAGCAACGTTCGACATTTCCTCTGTCTAGCCCTCGGCGGTGCCGTAGGAAACGGCACACGCTTGCGCGCGCGGGGCGTTGCACTTAGCTAATACGCCCGATGGCCCAGACTCCCGATCCCTATTCCACCCTTGGCGTTGCCCGGACTGCATCCGAAAAGGATATCAAGAGCGCCTATCGCACGCTGGCGAAGGAGCTCCATCCCGATCGCAACAAGGACAACCCGAAAGCGGCCGAACGCTTTTCCGAAGTGACGCAGGCCTACGACCTGCTGTCCGACGCGGACAAGCGCGCGCGCTTCGACCGCGGCGAGATCGACGCCGAGGGCAACCCCGCCAACCCCTTCGCCGCAATGGGTGGCGGGTTTCGCGGGGGCGGCCCGGGACGCGGCGCGCGGCCCGAGGACTTCCAGGGCTTCGGCTCGGACGAGGTCGACCTGGGCGACATATTCGACGGGTTGTTCGGGGGTGGATCGCGGCGCGGCGGCAGCCCCTTCGGCAGCGCCGGCCGCCGCCCTCCCCCACCGCCGCCGCGCAAGGGCGCCGACATCGCCTATCGCCTGCGGGTTCCCTTCATCGAGGCCGCGACGCTCAGGGACCAGCGGATCACGCTGGCCGACGGCAAGACGATCGATCTCAAGCTGCCCAAGGGTGTCGAAAGCGGGACGCAGATGCGGCTCAAGGGCAAGGGCGAGCAGGGCCCCGGCGGTGCGGGCGACGGGCTGGTGACGATCGATATCGACCGGCACGGGCTCTACCGCCGCGAAGGCGACGACGTGCGCTTCGACCTGCCGATCACGCTCGACGAGGCGGTGAACGGCGGCAAGGTGCGGGTGCCCACGGTCGATGGCCCGGTGATGATGACGATCAAGCCGGGCACGCATGGCGGGACCGTGCTGCGGCTCAAGGGCAAGGGCTTCAGCCGCAAGGACGGCGCGCGCGGCGACCAGCTGGTCACCTTGCAGATCCAGCTGCCCGGCGACCTCGATGCGCTTGCCAGGCGGCTCGATGGCTGGAAGGACGACAGCGATCCAAGGGCTGAACTCGGGGTATAGTCATTTGACCGGACGCGACCTTTCGGCAGGCGAGCACGAGGTGGTGTCGCTTTCCCCTGAAGCACGCCGCAGGGCTGCGGAGGACCTGCGCGGTCGGCTCGAACGCCACCTTGGCCCCAGGACCCGCGCCTGGCACGTGGCCAAGCGCACGCTGGTGGGGGCATGGAACGATGGCTTCATCCACGCCGGGAACCTTGCCTACCTCTCGATCCTCTCGATCTTTCCGTTCTTCATCCTGGGCGGAGCGGTGTTCTCGCTGTTCGGCGAGCAGGCGGAACGCGCGGCGGCGATCAGGACCGTGCTGCTGGCCATGCCGCCGATGGTCGCCGATGTTATCGAGCCGGTCGCGCGCGATGCGGTCGAAGCGCGCAGCGGCTGGCTGCTGTGGGCGGGCGCGCTGGTGGCGCTGTGGACGGTCAGCAGCCTGGTCGAAACGATCCGCGACATCCTGCGCCGCGCCTATGGCACCGAACCGGCCCGCGCCTTCTGGCTCAATCGGCTGTTCTCGACCGGCGCGACGCTCGGCGCGGTCCTGCTGCTGATGCTGGCGCTGATCGCGCAGGTCGCGATCGGCACGGCGCAAGAGGTCATCTCGGCCTATTTCCCGCAACTGCTCGACCGCATCGCGCAACTGCGCCTCACCGGGGTGGTCCCGGCGCTGGTGGTGTTCGGATCGCTCTATGCGATCTTCTATTCGCTGGCCCCGAGGCGCTATCGCCGGCGGCGCTACCCCAAATGGCCGGGTGCGCTGGCCACGAGCCTGTGGTGGATCGCGGCGACCACGCTGATGCCGCCGCTGGTCCGCCGGTTCTTCACCTATGACCTGACCTATGGCGGGATGGCCGGGGTGATGATCGCGATGTTCTTTTTCTGGCTTGTCGGCCTTGGTGTCGTTATCGGCGCGGAACTCAACGCCGCGCTGGCCCGGACGCCCGAGGAAGAACTGAGTCTCATCGGGCAGGACGACGGTCCAAGGCGCGCGGCGCTGGTGAAGGAAGTGGAAGAAGAGGAGCACGCTGTATGAGCGGGTTGATGGCGGGCAAGCGCGGGCTGATCATGGGCCTTGCCAACGACAAGTCACTGGCCTGGGGTATTGCAAAGCGGCTGGCCGACGAGGGCGCCGAGCTGGCGTTTTCCTATCAGGGCGAAGCGCTCAGGAAGCGGGTCGAGCCGCTCGCCGCCGAACTCGGCAGCCACTTCACCTTCGATTGCGACGTGTCCGACATGGCTGCGCTCGACCGTGCCTTCGCAACGCTCAAGGCGCGGTGGGACACGATCGACTTCGTGGTCCATGCCATCGGCTTTTCGGACAAGAACGAGCTGCGCGGAAAATATGTCGACACCAGCCTCGACAACTTCCTGATGACGATGAACATTTCCGCCTATTCGCTGGTCGCGGTGGCCCGGCGCGCACGCGCGATGATGCCCCCCCTGCGGGAGGACGGATCGGGCGGCGGTTCGATCCTGACGCTGACCTATTACGGCGCGGAAAAGGTGATCCCGCACTATAACGTCATGGGCGTGGCCAAGGCCGCGCTCGAAACCAGCGTGAAATACCTCGCCAACGACCTTGGCCCCGAGGGTATCCGCGTCAACGCGATCAGCGCCGGACCGATCAAGACGCTCGCCGCCAGCGGGATCGGCGATTTCCGCTACATCCTCAGGTGGAACGAATATAATTCGCCGCTGCGCCGCAACGTAACGATCGAGGACGTCGGCGGTTCGGGGCTTTATTTCCTGTCCGACCTGTCATCGGGCGTGACCGGCGAAACGCATCATGTCGACGCGGGCTATCACGTCGTCGGGATGAAGCAGGAAGACGCGCCTGACATCGCGCTCGACAAGGGCTGAAGCTCAGGCGACGTCGGGCCAGATGCCGCGCGTGTCGTAGACCGCCTTGCCCTGGCGCTCTTCGGGCGGGATGACCTTGAACAGGTCATGGTCGACGAGGACCACGATCACGCCGCATTCCTCGAGCGCGGTGTCGATATCGACCAGTTCGGCGCCGGTGCCGTCGAATTCCAGCGGCAGTTCGCCGGCATAGGGTTCGACCACCCGGATACGGGCGCCGAATTCGCGCGCGAGGCCGGCCGCGACATAGCGCGCGGGGCTTTCGCGGAAATCGTCGATATTGGCCTTGAAGGCGAGGCCGAGGCAGGCGACCCTGGCGCCCGGATGCGCCCCCACCAGCGTCTTCGAACGGGCGAGCACGTGGTGCATCTTGGCATCGTTGGTCTCGCGCGCCTGGCGGATGATCCGCGCCTCATCGGGCGCGCCGTGGACGATGAACCACGGGTCGACCGCGATGCAGTGCCCGCCCACCCCCGGGCCGGGCTGGAGGATGTTGACGCGCGGATGGCGGTTGGCGAGGCGGATCACCTCCCACACATCCAGCCCCTGCCGGTCGGCGATCATCGACAGTTCGTTGGCGAAGGCGATATTGACGTCGCGGAATGCATTTTCGACCAGCTTGGTCATCTCGGCGCTGCGCGCGTCGGTGGTGACGCATTCGCCCTTCACGAAGCGCTTGTAGAAGGCCAGCGCCTTCCTGGCGCAGCGCGGAGTGATCCCCCCGATCGAACGGTCGTTATGCGTCAGTTCCTCGAGGATCCTCCCCGGCAGCACGCGTTCGGGGCAATAGGCGATGCTGACGTCGGGCTGGCCGTCGGTCATCCCCGGCATGGCCAGGTCTGGCCGCAACTTCGCCATCGCATCGCGCATCGCCTCGGTCGTGCCGACGGGCGAGGTCGATTCGAGGATCACCGTGTCACCCTTCTTGAGCACGCCGGCGACCTGCCCTGCGGCGGTCATGACATAGGAGGTGTCGGGCGTATGGTTGCCATCCTTGGCGAAGGGTGTCGGCACCGCGATCACGAAGACATCGGCTGGCGCGACCACGGTCGAGGCTTTCAGCAGCCCGCGCTGCACCACCGCCTGCACCAACCCGTCGAGATCGACCTCCTCGATGTGAATCTCGCCCCGGTTGATCGTGTCGACCACGCTCTGCGTCACGTCGACCCCGTGCACCGGGCAGCCCGCGCGCGCGATGATCGCGGCGGTGGGCAGGCCGATATAGCCGAGGCCGATGACGCAGACGTCGGGCTTGGTATCGCCACGCATGAAGATCGTTTCCCGTATTGCCTTGCCGGCCGCCCTAGCGCCCGCCGGTAAATTTAGCAGTAACGCCGTTTCCTAACCGGCGAGGAGGTCGGCAATTCGCCCCGCCGAACGCCCGTCGCCGAAGGGATTGTGCGCGCGGGCCATCGCCGCATAGGCCGCCTCGTCGTCGAGCAGCCGCCCGGTCTCGCGCAAGATCGTGTCCGCATCGGTGCCGACGAGCCGCGCGGTGCCGGCCGCAACGCCTTCGGGCCGCTCGGTCGTCTCGCGCATCACCAGCACCGGCTTGCCCAGCGCGGGCGCCTCTTCCTGTACCCCGCCGCTGTCGGTCAGCACGAGGTAGCTGATGTCGAGCAGCCGCGCGAAATGCGGGTAGTCGAGCGGTTCGATCAGCGCGACATTGTCGAGCCCGGCCAGCGCATCCTTCATCACTTCGCGGACATTGGGATTGAGATGGACGGGAAAGATCACCGCCACATCGGGCCGCGCGGCGATCCGTCGCACCGCCTGGGCAATGTTGCGCATCCCCGCGCCGAAATTCTCGCGCCGGTGGCTGGTCATGCCGATGATGCGCCTGCCCGCGAAGCGCGCCTCGAGTTCGGCCAGGCCCGACGCCAGCGAAGGCTCCCGCGCGATGCGGGCAGTCACCCATTCGAGCGCATCGATCACCGTGTTCCCCGTGACATGCACCGTGGCCGGATCGACGTTTTCGCGCAGCAGTGCATCGCGCGCGGTCGCGGTCGGGGCGCAATGCAGCGCGGCGAAGCTGCCCACCACCCGGCGGTTGACCTCTTCGGGCCAGGGGTGGTGGATATCCCCGCTGCGCAGGCCCGCCTCGACATGGCAGACCGGGATCCTGCGGTAATAGGCGGCAATCGCACCCGCCATCACCGTGGTCGTATCGCCCTGCACCACCACCCAATCGGGCCGTTCGGCATCGAGCACCGTGCCGATCTCGACCAGCGCCCGCGCAGTCAGCGCGTCGAGCGACTGGCCAGGGGTCATCAGATCAAGGTCGTGATCGGGGGCAATCCCCGCGATCGCGAGCACCTGATCGAGCATCGCACGATGCTGCGCCGAAACGCAGACGCGGCTGTCGAAGCGGTCGTCTTCGGCCAGGGCATGGACCAGCGGAAACAGCTTGATCGCTTCGGGGCGCGTCCCGAAAACGGTAAGGATCTTGCGCTTGGCGGTCATGTCCTGGCTGATAACCGCAAATGGTTAAGCAGCGACAATATGCGGTCACTCTTCGGGCTGGGGCGGTGTTTCGGCGGCTTCAGCAGGCACTTCGCCAGCGCGTTCGCGTTCGAGCCGCTCGAGATATTCGCGCTCGATCGATTCGACCCGCGCCTGTTCGGCTGCAGCCTCCGCATCGATGGTCGACAGGCGTTCCTCGCGGGCTTCGGCGACCAGCTGGCCGAAGCGGATATCCGAACCGCTCGCCTTGTCGGCATAGGCCGCGTCGATGAGCTGCTGGGTGCACCCGGTGTAGCCGCCCGCGCCGGTGGGCGAACACGACAAGGTGCCGAAATTGCCAACCGTCTCGAGCCGTTCGACTCGCGTGGCCCAGGCCTGGTTTTCGGGGCTGTCGGAAAAGCGCAGCCGTTCGGGGATGCGATAGCGCTCGCTCTCCGCCTTGCGCGCGCAGACGACGATCTGGTCGGCGGTCGACTGCGGACAGGCATCGTCGCCATAGACGATGACCAGGTTGTAGCTGTCGTCGCCGGTTCCGGCAGCTTCCTGCGCGGCGAGCGGGGCGGCGAAGATACTGCTGGCGAGTGCTGCAAGGAGCGGCAGGGTCCTGGTCATCGAAACCTCATCCAATCTGGTCGGTGCACTGGACGCGCGCACCGGTGAACCATCCATGAAGCGCACAAAGGGGGCGCCCCGTTCCCTCACGCGCGTTCCGACAGGCGGATCGCGGCCCGGCAGCCGAGCCGGATCAGGCCCGAGAGCAGCGGATAGGCCGGTGCGCGTTCGGCCCCGGCGGCAAGCGCGGCGTCGCGATGGTCGCGTTCATCGTCGCGAAACTCCTCGATCAGCGCGGCCAGTTCGGGATCCTCGCCGCTGGCCTCGAGCTGGTCGAGCTGGCGCGTATAGTGCAGGTCGATCTCGGTCTCGATCGCGGCGGTGCAGGCCATCGCCGCCTCGGGCCCGATCAGCGCTGTGACCGCACCCAATGCGAAACCGGCACGATCCCACAAGGGCTGCAGCGCGGTCGGGCGTACCCCGCGGCGCGCCATCAGCGCATCGAACTTCTCGCGGTGGCCCACCTCCTGCCCGGCCATTCCGGCGATGGCGGCCGAATGCGGCCCGCGATCGCCCATCACCGCCAGCTGGCCGGCATAGATGCGCGTCGCCCCGAACTCGCCCGCCTGGTCGACGCGGATCATCCGCGCGATATGGCCGGGCACAAGGGTCACGCCGCGCGCGCCTTGCGCAGCAGCAGCAGGATGGCGAGGCCCGCGGCGGTCGAGATCAGGAAGTTGAAGCCCGCCAGGCTGATCCCGAACAGCGTCCAGGCCGGTTCGTCGCAACGCACCAGCGGCGTGTTCATGATATCCTCCAGCGCATTGCCCGTGCCTTCGGCGAACGCCGCAGCGCAGGAGGTGATCCCCGGCCACCAGCCATATTCGACCCCGGCGTGGAACAGGCCGATACCGCCCGATACGAGGATCGCCAGCGCGGCGAGTGCAATCCACAGCCGTTGCGGCGCGACCGCGAAGCCGAGCAGTGCGAGCGCCACGGCGGTGAAATGCGGATAGCGCTGCCACCAGCACATCTCGCACGGATAGAGGCCGAAGCCATATTGCGAAACATAGGCGCCCGCGAGCAGCAGCGCGGGCACGGCGAGCGCGAGACCACGCGCGGTTCGCAAGTGAGACGTCGAATCCATGCCGCGGGCTTTAGCCTATCGTGCGCGCGCGGCAACCTTGCTCGGGGCGGTGCGGCGCAGGGTCTCCAGCGCATAGTGGAGCTGGAAGTCCTTGATCCCCTTCGTTTCGAGCTGTTCGGCGGTAAGCTGGAAGCGCGGATTCTCGCGCAGGTCCTTTTCCAACGCCTCGTCGGCAAGCCCGGCTTCGTTGATCAGATGGCCGCGCAGGTCCGATTCGCGCAGGGTGAACTTCGCCCGCTTGGCCAGATCCGGATCGCTCAGCTGCGGCACGGCGATGTCGGGCTTGATCCCGCCTTCCTGCACCGAGTGGCCCGATGGCGTGTAGTAGCGCGCCGTGGTCAGCTTGAGCGCCGCATCGCGGCCCAGCGGCAACAGCGACTGCACGCTGCCCTTGCCGAAGCTGCGGTCGCCCATGACCACCGCGCGGCGGTGATCCTGCAGCGCGCCCGCCACGATTTCGGAGGCAGAGGCCGAACCGGAATCGATCAGCACGATGATCGGCAGGCCTTCGGCAATGTCGCCGCGGAACACCGTTTCGGCATCATAGGCGATGTTTTCGCCCCGCGCGCGGCCGCGCTGCGAGACGATCCGGCCATCGGACAGGAACAGGTCGGACAGCGCCACCGCCTCGTCGAGGCTGCCGCCGGGGTTCGATCGAAGGTCGAGCACCAGCCCGTTCATCCGTCCGGTGGCCTTCACCTGCATGTCCTTCCATGCAGAGAAGACATCGCTGCCGACATCGCGCGAGAATTCATTGATCATGATGTGGCCGATATTGCCGTCCTCGAGCTCCCAGGTCACCGGCTCGAGTTCGATCACGCCGCGCGTCACGGCCACATCGAACGGCTCTTCGCGGCCGGTGCGGAAGATCGTCAGGCGGATCTGCGTGCCTTCGGGCCCGCGCATCTGCGCCACCGCCTCATCGAGGCTGCCGCCATAGATCAGCTTGCCGTCGAGGTGGGTGATGAAGTCCCCGGCCTTGATGCCGACCTTGTCCGCCGGGCTGCCACGGAACGGCGCGATGACCTTCACCGCACCGTCTTCCATCACCACCGAGAGACCGAGTCCCGAGTAATTGCCATCGATCAGGGTTTCGAGCCGCTGCAGGTCGCCACCATCGAGATAGGCCGAATGCGGATCGAGCGCGGCGAGCATCCCGTCGATCATGCCGCGCATCAGCACCTCGTCCTCGACCGGCTCGACATAGCTGGCCTTGATCCGCTGATAGACCGCGAAAACCTTGGCGAACTCGGGGCCCGCGCGGCCTTCGACCTGGGCGATGCCCGCTGTGGTCGCGGGAATCAGCGCCACGGCGGTCACGAGGGCGGCCGAACGAAGCAGGGCGGCGATTTTCATCGGCAGGTAGTCTCCAATACGCGCGCGCAGTCTATAATACGCGCGCGCAGTCTATCGCGGAAATGCGGTGAATGCCAGATGAGCATGCATTGTCCGTCCCGAAAGGGGAAATCGACGGAGGGGCTACTGAATGTAGTCGAGCGGGTTCACCGGCTTGCCTTGCCGGCGCAGTTCGAGCGTGATCGTGGATGCATCGGATGCCGCCAGCCCGAGCGGCGAACCCGCCGTGACCGCTTGCCCGACCGCCGCATCGAGCGATGCGAGCCCGGTAACCAGGCTGGTCCAGCCATTGGCGTGTTCGACGATCACGATCCGGCCATAACCGCGATAGGGCCCGGCAAAGGCCACTCGTCCGGCGCCCGGGGCGACGACCTGTGCAGCGGGACGGGGCAGCAGCTCGATCCCCGCCTCGCGCGATCCGCTCGTGGCGCTCTCGCCGAAACCGCGCGCGACGCGGCCATCGACGGGCAGCTGATAGCGCGCCGGGGGCGAGATCTCGCCGGACACCGCGGGCGGGGTGACGGCAACGGTCGCGGCGAGCGGGTTCTCGGGCCGGACGATCGGCCCCGGCAGGGCGGCCAGACGCGCGCGCAGCGAGCCGGCCGCTTCGAGTTCCCCGACGAGGTCGTCGAGATCACGGGTCTGCTCGGCCAGGACCAGCGCGCGTTGCGCTTCGCGGTTCGCCCCGCCCGCCGCCTGCCGCGCCACCAGCCGTTGACGCGCCGCCGCCGCCACCAGCTGCCTGCGCTGTTCGCCCAGCGCCTTTTCGCTTTCACGCCGGTCCACCAGCGCCGCGCGCGCCTCGGCCTCGAGGGCGCGAGCCCGGTCGAGTTCGTCGCGCAGCCCCGCCGTGCGCTCGCGGATCAGCGGGATCGTGCTGTCGAGCACGGCGCGCGTATGGATCAGGTCGCGCAGCGATCCGGGCTGGAACACCGAAAGCGTCAACGGGCGCCGCGCCATGCTCTGCAATGCGCCGGTGAGGCGGGCCAGCGGCTCGCGGCGCCGCGCAAGCCGGCGACCGAGCGTCCGGCGCTGGCGGTTGGCGAGATCGAAGCGCGCCTCGGCCACGGCGATCCCGGCTTGGGCCTGCTGCACGCGCGCCGCGAGCGCCGCGGCCTGCCGGACGGCCTCGTGCACCGCTTCGCGCGCGGCGCTGGCCTGGTTCTCGAGCCGTTCGCCGCGCGCGCGCGCATGGCGTTGCTGCTGGCGCGCCGCGTCGAGCGCCGCGCGTGCTTCGCCGGCGCTGGCGAAGCGCGACGGCCCCTGCGCATCGAGCGGCGCAAGCGCGAGGGCAAGCCCTGCGAGGGTGGCCGTGCACAGGGCGACGGCGCCGAACCGACGGATCATGGCGTCAATCCTGCCCGATTATCCGCCGCGATGATAGGGGTGGCCGGCAAGGATGGTGGTCGCGCGATAGAGCTGCTCCGCCAGCATCGCGCGCGCCAGCAGATGCGGCCATGTGGCCTTGCCGAAGGCGAGCAGCAGATCCGCTTCCGCGCGTTCGGTGTCGCAATGGCCGTCCGCGGCGCCCAGCACGAAACGGCATTCGCGGACCCCGTCGTCACGCCAGCGACCGAGGATCGCGGCAAAGGCTTCGGACGAAAGATCCCTGCCCCGTTCGTCGAGCAGCACGGTCCGACAGGGCGTCTGCGGATCGGGGATGCGCCCACCCGCCTCGGGCAGTTCGGTGAACCTGGCCGGCCAGGCCAGCCGCTTCTCATAGCGCGCAACCAGCTCGCCCTCGGGCGAACGGGCGATCTTTCCGCGGGCGATGACATGCAGCAGCATCGCGCCTGCTCTATGGCCATGCTCCGCCCGCGTCCAGCGAGGACGCTGCAGCGCCAGGTGGCTCGCGCCGAAATGCGAGCAGGAGTGACTAGGCCGTGCCTGCCACGGGCGGTGCGTCGCCAAAGGCCCACATGCGCTCGAGGTTGTAGAAGCTACGCACCTCGGGGCGGAACAGGTGGACCACCACATCGCCGGCATCGATCAGCACCCAGTCGGCCGCGGGGAGCCCTTCGAGCTTCACCGGGCCGAAGCCGTCCTGCTTGATCCTTTCGGCCATTTTCTGCGCCATGGCCGCGACCTGGCGGGTCGATCGGCCCGTGGCGATGACCATGTGGTCGGCGATCGAGCTTTTCCCTTCGAGGGGGATGCTGACCACATCCTGCGCCTGGTCGTCGTCGAGTTGCTGCAGCACCAGGGCATGCAGCGCGTCGGTGTCGGCCCTGGCCAAGCGGATGACTTGTGCCGAGGCCTGTCCGGCAGTTGCCGAACCGGTTTGCGCCTGTGTCATAGGCGGATATCGTACTCCTGGATGAGGGGCGAGGGCCGTTGGAGAAACAGGGCGCATCATGGCGCGGTCGTTTCCTCCCCCGCCACTATGCGTCGATGAGTCAGCTGGTCCCTTGGAGGCGGCCCGGCGAAGCGTGCGGCCCAATCGGGATCGGCGCGGCGGATGGCCGTGGCCGATCGTTGATCGGGATCGAAACGCAAAGACACCAGCGCCGGTGCACTCCATGCGCCCCCGTTGACAAAGCTGGCCAGCGGCACCGCATGACGCCTCAGCCAGGCCATCGCGGGGCTTGCGACGGCAGCAGCATCATAACCTGGGCGCGCAATGACTGCAATCGGCATGGTGCGGGCGATGCCCCGCCAATCGCGCCACAGGTGGAACTGGGCAAGATTGTCCGCGCCCATCAGCCACACGAAGTCGCAGCGGGGATAGCGGCGGCGCAGCACCCGCAGCGTGTCGACAGTGTAGCGCGTGCCGAGCTCGCGCTCGATCGCGGAAACGCGGATCGGCGCGCGTCGGGCCTGTCGCCCCGCCGAGGCGAAACGCGCAGCGAGCGGGGCCATGTCGCCACGCGGCTTGAGCGGATTGCCCGGGGACACCAGCCACCACACCGCGTCGAGCCGCAGCGCCTTGAGCGCGAACAGCGATACGCGGCGATGGCCGCGGTGCGCCGGGTTGAAACTCCCGCCGAGCAACCCGATTCGCCGCCGCGCACCCTTCACCACCCGCTCCGGGGAAAATTGTCGTAAATATACAATAGTTTGCTGGCCTATCCCGTTGTGAATCGCAAGTCATTGGTAAATTTGGACTTAATGCCAGGTTCCCGCTCGCGCAGGAAAATTTCCGACATACGAAACGGTTCATCGCATCGCTGCTTCGACTCGTGGATTCCATGGGGTTCGCGATTCGCTTTCACCGACAAGCTTTGTTAGCGCGCTTGCCCAGGGACGTAAGACCAAAAGGGACGGGTCGCCTTGCGCAAACTGCTTGCCAACACTGGCTGGGGGAGCCGTGTGCTTAGCTGGTTCCCGGACCGCGAGTTCTTCATGCGGTCCGATGGCCAGGTTCGCTTCATCACGATTTCCTCGCGGGTCCAGATGACCGCTGCCGCCGTCACGCTGGCTGCGCTCGTGTTGTGGGCGCTGTCGATGACAGTGGCCGGTTGGACCCAATATCGCGCGACGGCCGACCGGCTCTCGCTGCTCGACCGCGAGGCAAAGGTCGCCACCGCGCAAGAGCGCGTCGATGCCTATCGCGACGATATCGACGCGGTCGCCAGCGATCTGGTCAAGCGGCAGGACTTCATCGAGGACATGGTCGCCTCGCTGCCCGACGATGCCAAGTCCGCGGACACGGTCAGCGATTCCAGCGACGAGTCCGCCAGGACCGTCGACAAGGTCAGCGTTTCGATTCCCGAAGCAGCGGCGCTCGCCAGGATTGAAGCGCGCCAGCTTGCCTTTGTCGAAGGCCTGACCCGCTATGCCGACTGGCGCGCCCAGCGCGCAGCCGCGGCGCTCAGGCAACTCGGCCTTGACCCGCGCTCGATGATGATCCGCGCCGACCGTGCCGCAATGGGTGGTCCGCTGGAAATGCTCGCCACCTCGCGCGACGGCTCGATCGACCCCCGCTTCGAACGCCTCGGCCTGTCGATTGCGCGGATGGCCGCGCTCGAAAGCGGCCTTGCGGGCGTGCCGCAGGTCGAACCCGCCGCGCTCAAATATATTTCCTCCGGCTTCGGCTATCGCCGCGATCCCTTCACGGGCGCCGGCGCGATGCACAAGGGGCTCGACTTCCGTGGCCCGAAGGGTGCGCCGATCTATGCCGCCGCCAGGGGCGTGGTGGGCTTCGTCGGCCAGCGCTCGGGCTATGGCAATGTCGTCGAGATCAGCCATGGCAACGGGCTGATGACACGCTATGCACACATGTCGGCGTTTCATGCGCGGGTCGGCCAGAAAGTGCTTGCCGGCCAGACCATCGGGGCAATCGGCAGCACCGGTCGTTCGACCGGACCGCACCTTCACTTCGAAGTGCGTATCAATGATCGCGCGGTGAACCCGCGCACCTTCCTGGAGACCGCTCCGCATGTTCTCGAAGAAATCCGGCGAACTACCCAGCTCGCCAACGCCGGCTAACACGGGGCGCACCATGGCCAGCAGAAACGGTTCTACCTTCTCGGTCCTCGGGTCCGATCTCGCCATCAGGGGCGACATCCAGGCCTCGGCCGACCTCCACATCGACGGGTCGGTCGAAGGCGACATCGCCTGCGCCAGCCTGGTGCAGGGCGAAACCAGCACTATCACCGGCGCGGTCAAGGCCGAGAGCGCACGCCTCGCCGGAACGGTTCACGGTTCGATCACCGCGCGCGAACTGGTGATCCTCAAGACCGCCAAGATTACCGGCGATGTGTTCTACGACGCGCTGACCATCGAACAGGGCGCGCAGGTCGAAGGCCGGTTCGCGCATCGCGATGCGCGCAAACCTGCGGCTGCCCCCGTGCAGCCCGCCAAGGCCGAAATCCCGGTCGCCAACTGAGTTTCCCGCTCTGAAAAGGGTGGCTCGGGTGAAGGCAGGGCCATTCGCGCAATGACGCGGGCGGCCTTCTCTTCAAGCTGGCCGGCCCAGCACTTCGGCGCGCAGCGCCTTGCGGTCGAGCTTGCCGATCATGGTCCTGGGCAGCGCTTCGCGCACGACGACATCCTCGGCGCGTTCATGCTTGCCGACCCGTGCGTTGAGCCAGGCCCTGAGTTCCTCGCCATTGTCCAAAGCCCCTTCGTTGAGCGTGACATAGGCCACCGGCGCCTCGCCGCGATAGGCGTCGGGCCTGCCGATCACCAACGCCTCCTTGATCGCGGGATGCTCGAGCAGCACCGCTTCGACCTGGCTGGGAAAAACCTTGAACCCGCCGACCGCGATCATATCCTTGATCCGGTCGACGATGGTGAGGAACCCGTCCTCGTCGATCGTCGCAACGTCGCCGGTGCGCAGCCAGGCCTCGCCATTGTGTTCGGCAAAGGTCGCCGCCTGCGCCTCCGGCCGGTTCCAGTAGCCCTGCATCACCTGCGGTCCGCGAACCGCCAGCTCGCCCGGCTCGCCATCGGGCGCAAGGCTGCCGGGGTCTTCCTTGTCGAGCAGCAGCACCTGCGTCGCGGGGATGGGCTGGCCGATCGTGCCCTGTTTGCGCAGGCCCTGATAGGGATTGGCGGAGACCACGCCCGAACTTTCGGTCAGCCCATAGCCCTCGACTAGCCGCACTCCGCTCGCCGCCTCGAATTTTTCGCGCAGGGGCGCCGGCATCGGGGCGCCGCCCGAGATGCAGATGCGCATGGCCGACCAGTCGGTCTTCGCGAAGTCCGGATGGTCCAGCAGCGCCTGGAACATGGTCGGCACGCCGGGGAAGGCACGCGGGCGGGTCCGCGTAACGGTCTTGAGCACCTGCCCGGCCTCGAACCGGGGCAGCATCACGATGCACCCTCCGCGAACCACGGTGCGGTTGAGCACGCAGGTATTGGCGAAGACATGGAACAGCGGCAATGCGCCCAGTACCACGTCGGGTTCCGTCCGATCGAAAGGGTCGAGCATATCGACCTGGATCGCATTGCTCGACAGGTTGGCGTGGGTCAGCATCGCTCCCTTGGGCGTGCCGGTGGTCCCGCCGGTATATTGCAGCAACGCGAGATCGCTCGTCGCGCCCGACGGCAGGTCCGGCTCCTTGCCGTCGAGCCAGCGCGCCCAGTTCCATTCTGCCAACAGATCGGTCCAGCGGAGCACATCGGGACGCTGCGGCGCGGAGGCGAGTTGGCGACGGCCGAGCGTTCGCAGCGCCAGCGCCTTGAGGCGCGGCAGCGAATCCGCCAGTCGTGCGACCACCAGATGCTGGAGCGAGGATCGGTCGAGAACCTCGATTGCCGTTGGCAGCAGCATCGGCGAATCGAGCGTGACCAGCAGCCTGGTGCCCGAATCCTCGACCTGATGCGCCAGTTCCTCAACCGTATAGAGCGGCGAGAAATTGACCACCACGGCACCGGCCATCATCGCCCCGTAATAGGCGGAAACATAGGTCGGGACATTGGGCAGGAACAGGCCGACCCGGTCGCCCCTGGCAATTCCGCGCGCGACCAACCCGGCGGCAAAGCGCCGCGCCTGCGCATATATTTCACCATAGCTGAAGCTGCGCCCGAGAAATTCGAGCAGCGGCGCATCGGGAAGCGCCAGCGCCTGCCGCTCGAACATCGCATGGAGCAGCTCGGGCCGGATCGACGAATTCCACGGTTGCGCGTGCCCGTAGGCGGCCGGGGGTAAGGGGAAGCGCTTATTGACAGCCATGTCAATAACATGGCGCGCGCTTACAAGTCGTGCAACAAAAAAGCGGGCGGAGCGCCGGCCCCACCCGCTTCGATTCAGGCGGTGATGCGGCTCAATCCTCGCCCGCTTCCTCGGCAGCGCGCTTGGCCTCGAGCCAGGCGGCGGCTTCGGCCTCCTGCGTGGCCTCGGCGGTAGCCTTCTCATGGGCATCGCGCTCGGCGCGCAATTCCTCGATCAACCGCTCGCGGTCGGTGCTCGCCTCAACGGCGGGCGTTTCACTGTCGAACCCGGCCTTCTTCGCCGCCTTGGCGACGACCGCGTCGAGTTCACGCTGCGAACACAGGCCCAGCGTCACCGGATCCTTGGGCTGGATGTTCTGGATATTCCAGTGGCTGCGCTCGCGGATCGCGGTGATGGTGTTGCGGGTGGTGCCGATCAGCTTGGATATCTGCGCGTCCGAGATTTCCGGATGGTTGCGGATCAGCCAGGCGATGCCATCGGGCTTGTCCTGACGCTTCGACACCGGGGTATAACGCGGGCCCTTGGTGCGGCTGACCGCGACCGGCGCGCGCTGCATCCTGAGTTTGTATTCCGGGTCGGCCTGCCCCTTCTCGATCTCGGCCAGCGTCAGCTCGCCCGAATGGACCGGGTCGCGACCAGTGTATTTGCTGCCCGCCAGGTCGTCGGCCATCGCCTGGACCTCGAGGATGTGGAGGCCGCAGAATTCGGCGATCTGTTCGAACGAGAGGCCGGTGTTGTCGACCAGCCAGGTAGCGGTCGCATGCGGCATCAGCGGTTTGGGTTGGTCGGCCATGATCATGCCTTTTCTCGGATCTGAAAATAGAAGGGCCGCCCCTCGCGGAGCGGCCGTTGTGGGCCCCATGTAGGCCAGGCACGCGGTTTCGGCAAGCCAAAGCCTAGGCCGCGGGCAGCACCTCGGTGTCGAAGGCGGTCAGGCCGCTGAGGAACTGCCCGGTCGCCGCCTCCCAGCTGAAGCTGGCGCCATAGCTTGCGCAGGCATCCGCTTCACAGAACAGCGCGGCGGCGATCGCCCGGTCGAGGTCGGCGCCCAGCGCTCCGACCTCCTCGGTGATGATATCGAGCGGTCCGGCCACCGGATAGGCGGCCACCGGCGTGCCGCAGGCCAGCGCCTCGATCATCACCAGTCCGAAGGTGTCGGTCTTGCTCGGGAAAACGAACACATCCGCCCCGGCATAGCAGCCCGCAAGCTCTCGTCCGGCGCGGCGACCGAGGAAATGCACGTCGGGGAAGCGCGCCCTGAGATCCGCCAGTGCGGGCCCGTCGCCCACGACCACCTTGCTGCCCGGATAGGAGCCCGACAGGAAAGCCTCGATGTTCTTCTCCACCGCGACCCGCCCGACATAGAGCTGGATCGGACGCGTCAGTCCGGCATATTCGGGCGGCGCCGCGGCGTCGGGCGTGAAGCACGACAGGTCGACCCCGCGGCTCCAGTGATGCAACCGGGTGAGCCCGTGCGCACGCAGTTCCTGGCGAATGCTCTCGGTCGCCACCAGCACGCGTTCGGCCGGGGCGTGGAACCAGCGGATATAGCGCCAGAACCATTCGGCGGGCAGATGCGTGCGCCGCGCGACATAATCGGGAAACTGCGTGTGATAGGCGGTGGTGAAGGGAACGCCGCTGCGGGCGCAATAGCGCCGTGCCGTCACGCCGAGCGGTCCTTCGGTGGCAATATGGATCGCATCGGGCGCAAAGCCGCGCAGCAGGCGCGCAACCTTGCCCGGCGGGGCCAGCGCCAGCCGGATTTCGGGGTAGGTCGGGCACGGCAGGCTGGTGAACAGGTCGGGCGAGATCACGAGCACCTCGTGCCCCTTCGCGTGCAGGACATCGCGCGTCGTGTGGAGGGTGCGCACCACCCCGTTCATCTGCGGGACCCAGGCATCGGTGACGATGGCGATCCGCTGCGGCAGGGTCCGGTCGGCCCGGTCGAGCGGGTGCACGGGCTGTGCCGTCACGCTGCCTGGAGCTCCTTTGCCCCGTCGCCGCCACAGTCGCGCCGCGCGACTTCGTCGGGCCAGTGGATGATTTCCATGCGCCCGTCGAAATGTTCGACCAAGGCGTTGCAGCCTTCGACCCAGTCGCCGTCGTTCCAGTATTCGACCGCCTGGCCCTCATGCATGAAGGTGCGGAACTCGGCGGTATGGATATGCCCGCACACGACCCCATCGACGCCACGCTCGCCCGCGGCGCGGGCCACCACCTCCTCGTATTTGGAGATGAACTCGACCGCGTTCTTGACCTTGTGCTTGGCCGCCTTGGAAAGCGACCAATAGGGCAGGTCGAGCGCCGAGCGTATCCGGCTGACCCAGTTGTTGAGCTCCATCATCAGGTGGTAGGCCGCGTCGCCAACGAAGGCGAGCCAGCGATGCGCCAGCATGACCGTATCGAATTCGTCGCCATGGAGCACCATCAGGCGGCGCCCGTCGGCGGTGTCGTGGAAGGCCGCGCGGCGGATTTCGACCCCGCCGAAATTCATCCCGCAGAACGGGCGGATCATCTCGTCGTGATTGCCCGGAATATAGACGATGCGCGTGCCGCGCTTGGCGCGCTTGAGGATGCGCCAGACGATATCATTGTGCGCCGCGGGCCAGTAGAACTTCTTCTTCAGCCGCCAGCCATCGATGATGTCGCCCACCAGGAACATCGTCTCGCTGTCGGTATGGTCGAGGAAATCGATCAGCAGTTCGGCGTTGCATCCCTTTGTCCCGAGATGGACATCGCTGATCCAGATCGTGCGAAAGCGCCGCCGTTCGCCGATCACGCGTTCGGGTACGGCGGGCTTTACCGACGGGAAATTGGCAACGTTGTGAAGCGCTTCGAAGCCGCTTGGCAGTTCGGTCATGGATACAAATCCCGCTGCATAACGGGATCGTCCATGGCGCAAGAATGTTACGCGCTGCGCACGATGCGGTTACCGAATTGGGACTTTGCTACCGTTTTGCGTCAATCCATCGCGATGTATCGGGGCAATGCCGCGACCCGCGCCAGCCAGGTCTGCACCGAGGGATAGTCGCAAAGACCGAAGCCGCCTTGTTCCGCCACATGCGTATAGGCATAGAGCGCGATGTCGGCCAGCGTCGGCCCGCCGCCCACGAACCATGCGTGCGCGGCAAGGTGCCGGTCCATCAGCGAGAGCGCATCGCACCCGGCGATGCGTTTGGCCATGAGCTGCGCCCGTTGCTGTTCGGACAGGTTCGCTTCGCCAAGGAAGTGGAGCCAGAAGCGCAGTGTCGCGACATTGGGTTCGTGGTTGTATTGTTCGAAGAACATCCAGCGCAGCATGTCCGCCCGGTCGAAATGATCGCTCGGAATCAGCGGACTCCCCTCGGCAAGGTACCAGCATGCGGCGTTGCTTTCGGGCAGGAAGCGATCGTCGATCTGCAGCACGGGGATGCGACCGGTGGGATTGACGTTGGCGAGGAAGTCGGGCGTGCGCGTCTCGCCAGCCAGGATGTCGTATTGGCGGATCGCCAGCGGGATGCCGACCAGCGCCGCGGTCAGCTTGATCTTGTAGCAATTGCCGCTGCGCGGGTCTTCGTGGAGCGTATAGTCAGCCACCTGCCACCTCCAGCACGATCTTGCCGACATGCTCGCCCCCTTCCATCCGGGCATGCGCCGCGCTGACCCCGGCCAGCGGAAAGGCCCGATCCATCACCGGGCGGATGGTGCCGTCCTCGAACAGCGGCCAGGCATAGTGGTATATCTCGTCGGCCAGCAGTGCCTTGAACGCGTCCGAGCGCGAGCGCAGCGTCGAACCGGTCAGCACCAGCCGCTTGCGCATGATCGTGGCCATGTTGATTTCGGCCCTGAGCCCGCCGAGCACCGCGATCGTCACGTGCCGCCCGTCATCGGCCATGCAGTCGATATCGCGCGCGACATAGGAGCCGGAAACCATGTCGAGCACCACGTCGACACCCCGGCCGCCGGTAAATTCGTGTACCGCCTCGACGAAGTCCCTTTCGCGGTAGTTGATCGCAAGGTCGGCGCCAAGGTCGCACGCGGCCTGACACTTGTGCTCGCTTCCGGCGGTGGCCAGCACGGTCAGGCCGAAGGCCTTGCCGAGCATGATCGCCATGGTCCCGATGCCCGATGTGCCGCCGTGCACCAGCAGCGTCTCGCCATCGCGGGCAAGGCCGCGCTCGAACACATTGTGCCATACGGTGAACAGCGTTTCCGGGATCGCGGCAGCCTCGGCCATGTCCATCCCCGGCGGGACATGCAGGCAGTGCGCCACATGCGCGAGACAGAATTCGGCATAGCCGCCCCCGGATACCAGTGCGCAGACGCGCTGGCCGAGCATTTCGGCGGGGACGCCAGGCCCCACTGCCGCGACCGTGCCCGAAACTTCCAGCCCCGGAATCGGCGAAGCCCCCGGCGGCGGCGGATAGAACCCCTGCCGCTGGATCACATCGGGACGGTTGACCCCGGCCCAGGCGACCCTGATCAGCAGCTGGTCGGGACCCGGCACCGGTATGGGCAGCGTTTCGACCCGGAAGACATCGGGGCCGCCGGGAGCATCGAAGCCCATGGCGATCATTGTTCCAGGCATGGTTTCGGCTATCGGCTCGGCCACAATCGCTCCCCGTCGCGCCCTTGGCAGAGTGGCGTCGGCGCCACGCTGCGGTGCAATACCGCGCGTGCCCGTTGACAGCAACCGCACAGACTTGCGAGATTGCCGGCAATGGAAGACGACGACCGTCCGCGACCCAAAGGCGATGCCGTGAGCAAGCTCGCGACAGAGGACCTCGCTCCCTATTCGCAGGACGAGCTGGCCGAACGTATCGCGCTGCTCGAAGTCGAAATCGCCCGCATCGAGCGGCACCGCTCCAAGGCAGCAGCGCACCGTGACGCCGCCGAAGCCTTGTTCGGGCGAAAGGAATAGTTGGCGATGCGGGGGCTGCACATTCCGCCCACCGCACCCATATCGACCGTGCATACAGCATTGGCTAACCTTCGATCCATAAGCTGTCCTGCACTCGCTTCGGGCGAGTCCCACAGAAAGACCCGTTGAATGCCCAGTTTCGCAGCCAACCTCGAGAAGACCCTCCACGCAGCGCTCAGCGACGCGGGCGAGCGGCGGCACGAATATGCCACGCTCGAACACCTGTTGCTGGCACTGATCGACGATGAGGACGCGGCGCAGGTGATGACCGCCTGCGGGGTCGACCTGGGCGAACTGGGCACGGTGGTACGCCAGTACCTCGAGCAGGAATACCAGTCGCTCAAGTCCGACGAAAGCGCCGATCCGCAACCGACCGCCGGCTTTCAGCGGGTGATCCAGCGCGCGATCCTGCACGTGCAGTCGTCGGGCAAGGACACGGTGACCGGCGCGAACGTGCTGGTCGCGCTGTTTTCCGAACGCGACAGCTACGCGGTCTATTTCCTCCAGCAGCAGGACATGAGCCGCCTCGATGCGGTCAGCTTCATCAGCCACGGCATCGGCAAGGGCGGCAAGCAGATCGAGAGCCGCCCGCCGCAGGGCGCCGAGGACAGCGAGCCGCAGACGGAGGAAAAGGGCGAGGCCAAGGGCAAGAAGGAAACCGCGCTCGACCAGTTCACCGTCAACCTCAACAAAAAGGCCGAGGACGGCAATGTCGATCCGCTGATCGGTCGCGGGCCCGAAGTCGACCGCACGATCCAGATCCTCTGCCGCCGGTCGAAGAACAATCCGCTCTATGTCGGCGACCCGGGCGTGGGCAAGACCGCCATCGCCGAAGGCCTCGCGCGCAAGATCGTCGAAGGCGACGTGCCCGAAGTGCTGCGGGACGCGGTGATCTACTCGCTCGACATGGGCGCTTTGCTCGCCGGCACGCGCTATCGCGGTGATTTCGAGGAGCGGCTCAAGCAGGTCGTCAACGAGCTCGAAGGCATGCCCGATGCGGTGCTGTTCATCGACGAGATCCACACGGTGATCGGCGCCGGTGCCACCAGCGGCGGGGCGATGGACGCGTCCAACCTGCTCAAGCCCGCGCTGTCGAGCGGCGCGATCCGCTGCATCGGCTCGACCACCTACAAGGAGTTTCGCAACCACTTCGAGAAGGACCGCGCGCTGCTGCGCCGGTTCCAGAAGATCGACGTGAACGAGCCGACCATCGAGGACACGATCAAGATCCTCAACGGGCTCAAGAGCGCCTTCGAGAGCCACCACAAGGTAACCTATACCGCCGATGCGCTGAAGACCGCGGTCGAGCTGTCGGCGCGCTACATCAACGACCGCAAGCTGCCCGACAAGGCGATCGACGTGATCGACGAGGTCGGGGCGATGCAGATGCTGGTGCCGCCGAGCCGCCGCAAGAAGAAGATCACCGCGCGCGAGATCGAGCAGGTCATCGCGACCATGGCGCGCATTCCGCCCAAGACCGTGTCGAGCGACGACAAGAAGGCGCTGGAAAACCTCGAGCGCGACCTCAAGCATGTCGTATTCGGCCAGGACGCGGCGGTCGAGAAGCTGGCGACCGCGATGAAGCTCAGCCGCGCGGGCCTGCGCGATCCGGACAAGCCGATCGGCTCGTTCCTGTTCTCGGGCCCGACCGGCGTCGGCAAGACCGAGGTCGCGCGCCAGCTCGCCAGCATCATGGGGATCGAGCTCAAGCGTTTCGACATGTCCGAATATATGGAGCGCCACAGCATCAGCCGCCTGATCGGCGCGCCGCCGGGCTATGTCGGGTATGACCAGGGCGGGCTGCTGACCGACGCGGTCGACCAGAACCCGCATTGCGTGCTGCTGCTCGACGAGATCGAGAAGGCGCATCCCGACCTGTTCAACATCCTGCTGCAGGTGATGGATAACGGCCGCCTGACCGACCACCACGGAAAAACGGTCGATTTCCGCAACGTGGTGCTGATCATGACCACCAATGCCGGCGCCGCCGACATGGCACGCCAGGGCATCGGCTTCGGCGACGTAAGCAAGGAGGATGCGAGCGAGGAGGCGGTGAAACGTATGTTCACCCCCGAATTCCGCAACCGCCTCGATGCCATCGTGCCGTTCAGCTACCTCGGCAAGGATACGGTCGCCCGCGTGGTCGACAAGTTCATCCTCCAGCTCGAACTGCAACTGGCCGAACAGGACGTCGACATCCAGTTCGACAAGCAGGCGCGCACCTGGCTGGGCGACAAGGGCTACGACCGCCTCTATGGCGCGCGGCCGATGGCGCGGCTGATCCAGGAGAAGATCAAGCAGCCGCTGGCCGAGGAACTGCTGTTCGGCAAGCTTGCCGACGGCGGCGAGGTGCAGGTGACGATCAGGGACGGCAAGCCGGCTTTCGAACTCACGCCGGCCGCGCCCAAGGCCGGATCGAAGCGCGGGAGGCCAGCACCGAAGAAGAAGCCCGTGCCGAAGAAACCCGACGCCAATGCCGGCAAGGGCACAGGCGAAGGTTAGGCGCGGCGAGCCCGCTCGATCGCATTGGCGAGATTCGCGGCGGCCCGCTCCACCGCGAACCGGTCACTATAGAGCGCGAGCGCGCGCTTGCGCATGGCCTGTAACAGCGCGGGGTCCTGCGCCAGGCGGGCGATATGCGCCGCGAGCGCCCGCGGGTCGTCGGGTGCAAAGGTGAACCCTGTTTCACCTTCGATCACCGTCTCGCGCGCCGCGCCGTCGCGGTCAGATACGAGCAGCGCCAGCCCGTAACCCAGCCCCTCGAAACTCGAGAGCGAGCGATAGTCGAGCCGCGTCGGGTTGATCAGCACGTCGGCCGCGGCAAGATGCCGGCCCAGTTCGCCATAGCGGCAGTGACCGAGGAACCGGACGCAATCTGCCAGTCCAAATGCAGCGACCTTCGCCTCCAGCATGGCGCGCTGGTCGCCATCGCCGACCAGGGTCAGCGCGACCTGCTGGCGCAACGCGACCGGAAGCTGCGCGAGCGCCTCGATTACGACTGCCGCATTCTTGCGCTCGGTCAGACCGTTGGCGACGAGCAGGCGGAGCGGACCCTCGCGACCCTCGATCTGCACCTCGGGGCCCGGCGGACGCGAGGTGAGATAGGGCCCGACCTCGATCTTGCCGGGATCGGCCCGCAGCCGCTCGGTCAGATAGCGTCGGCCGGCCTCGTTGTTGGTCAGGATCGCGTCGGCGGCGGCAACCGCCCGGCGTTTGAGCGCCAACACCGCGCACGCGCCGCTCGCCCCACGGTCTGCAGGATCGGATTCGACCAGCAGCAGCCGCCTGCATCCCGGCACGGCGACCGACCCGAGCATCGCCAGCAGCGATACCGGCGTGAATTCGACCGCGACCAGAACGTCGGGCCGCATCCGCGCCACCCGCACGGCAAGCAGCGGCGAGGCGGCGTGAATTTCGCGGGCGTATCCGCGGCCTGCCGGAAGCGCCAGCGAATGGCGCCGGTAGAGCGGGCGCAGGTCGAGCGCGTGGGGATTGGCAAAGCCGGTCGCGCGATCGACCGCGATCGCCAGCCGCGGCTCAATCGCGCGCAGCGCGGCGAATATCTCGCCATAATACATGAGATCGCCGCCATAACCGTAGCTGTGCGAAACCACGAGGACGGGCCGCTGTCCCGCGCTGTCCGCTGCAACCTTGCTCGTCATGCCAGCGTCTTAGCAGGCACATGGCTCGCGCCAAGCGGAACCGGAGCGAAAGGCGGCGCAAGCCATTGATACGCGGCGCACCACGCACCACCTCCCCGGAACCAACCCGAGGGAGGAACCCGTGTCCTATACCAGTGCCATGCTTGCCACTTTCACCAATATGCTCGGAACGCTCGACCACCTGGTCGCCAAGGCGAGCGAGCACGAAAAGGGCAAGGCCCTGCTGCAGTCGCGCCTGGCCGAAGATATGTATCCGCTCGCCACGCAAATTCGCTTCGCCATCGCGCCCGTGATCGTCGCGCTCAACAGGCTCGGCAACCTCGAGCTAGAGGTCGACGAAAGCGAGGTCGCCGACTTCGCCGATGCCAGGGCGCGTATCGCCCGGGTCCGCGCGCTGGTCGCGGCGACCGATCCGTCGAGCCTTGCGGCAGCCGATGCACACACGGAATTCGACCTCCCCAACGGGATGGGTTTCGCCATGCAGGCGCACGAGTACGTGCGCGACTGGGCATTGCCGCAGTCCTATTTTCACGTGATGGCAGTCTATGCCCTGCTGCGCATGGAAGGACTGGCGGTCGGCAAGGCCGACTACGTCCCGCACATGATGAAATACCTCAAGGCGCCGGTCGGAGCCTAGAGTTCAATCCGCAGCAGCTTTTCGCGCGAAGTTGCGCCGCGCAACAATTCGACCCGCGAGGGAGCAAGCTCGAGCGCCCGCGCGACGAGGCGCACCACCGCCTCGTTCGCGGCGCCGTCCTGCGGCTTGGCGCGGACCTTTACGGCAACGCGCCCATCCTCGATCGTCACCCCTTCCACGCGCGCACCGGGCGTGGCCCGTACGGCCAGCCGTCCTTCGGCATCGAGCAAGGCCCGCAAACTCGCGGGGTCGGGCAGTTCAGCCCTTGAGCGCTTCATCGACCGCCGCCGCATGATGCCGGGCGTTCTCGGCATAGTGCGCCACGCCCATGCGCATGCCCATGATCGCCATCTCGTCGAGATCGCGCATCAGCCTCGCCGGGCGGCCACCCCACAGCTGGCGCGGGCCCATGACCTTGCCTTCGGTCAGCATGGCGCCCGCGGCGAGCATGGCATCGGACCCGATCACCGCCTTGTTCATCGCGATCGCGCCGAGGCCGACGAACCCCCGGTCCTCGATGGTGCAGCCATGGATCATCGCCATGTGCCCGACCAGCACGTCATCGCCGATGACCAGCGGCGAACCGCCGGGATCGCCCGGCCGCTCGGGGTCGCAATGGCAGACGGTGCCGTCCTGGATGTTCGAACGCTGGCCGATCACGATGCGGCTGACATCGGCGCGCAGCACGCAATTGTACCACACCGAACTGTCCGCCCCGATCTCGACATCGCCAATGATCACGCAGCCCGGGGCGACGAAGGCCGAATCGTGGATACGCGGCGCCTTGCCGTGGATCGGGATGATGGTGACGCCGGGTCGGGAGATGGGGGAATGGATCGCGGTCATCGGGCGTTCTCCCACTGCTCTTTCGTGATCGAATAGAGGATCGTGGTGCGATCCTCGGGCGGAAAGGCGGGATCGTCGAAGTCGAGATCCTCGCGCCGGACCATGCCGAGCTTTTCCATCAGCTTCCAGCTGGCGACGTTGATTTCGCTGGTCAGCGCGACGACGTGCGGCGCGCCGACACGGACGAAGGCCCAGTCGAGCACGGCGTGCATCGCCTCTTCGGCATAGCCGCGCCGCCAGCGGTCCTCGCGCACCAGCCAGCCGACTTCGTGATCGCCGATATTCTTCGCCAGCGGGTTGTCGACCCGCTTGATCCCGCAATGGCCAACCATTTCGCCGCTCGCCTTTTCGATCATGAACAGGAAGCTGATGCCTTCCTGCGCGTAAAGGGCGCGCGATCTGGCATGCTTGGCCTCGATCTCGTGCAGGTCCTTCACGCCGCCAAGCCGGGCCATCACGGTCGGCGTGTTGAGCAGGCGATCCTGCTCTGCCGCATCGCCCTCCTCGATCGTGCGCAGGATCAGACGATCGGTTTCGGCAATGATGTCAGCCATTGTGCTGTTCCCACGCGGCGCGATCGATCGAATAGACCACCGTATCGCGCCACGGGTGGCCATAGCGTTCGTCGGGATAGTCGAGCTCCTCGCGCCGATGCATCCCCAGCTTGCGCATCAGCCCCCAGCTGGGCGCATTGTCGATCACGGTGAGCGCGAAGACTTCGCCGGCGCCGAAGTCTTCGAATGCTGCGGCCAGCGCGGCGCGTGCCGCCTCCTTGGCATAGCCCTTGCCCCAGGCGTCTTCGCGCAGGCGCCAGCCGATCTCCACCTCGCCCGTCACCGTCGACCCCGGCGCATCGGCGCGCTTGAGCCCGCAGAATCCCAGCAGCGCCCCGTCCTGCTTGCGCTCGAGCGCCCAGAAGCAGAAGCCATTGCGCGCGCGGCAGGCCTCGACCCGGTCGCGCTGCTTCCTGCGCCCGGCCTCGTCGAAGGTTCCGCCCAGCCAGCGCATCACCGCCAGGGTATCGGTCCCCCGGAAGAATTCGTCCCAGTCGGCATCGCCCCGCCAGTCGCGCAGGACGAGGCGGCCAGTCTCGCGGCGAAAGTCAGCCATTCAGTATCCGCGCCGCGAGCGGGGCGTGATAGGTGAGCACGCCCGAGCAGCCGGCGCGCTTGAAGGCGAGCAGTTTTTCCATCAGCAGCGCCTCCCTGTCGGCGATCCCGGCCGCTGCGCCCGCTTCGATCAGCGCATATTCGCCGCTCACCTGATAGGCGAAGACCGGCACGCCGAAGCGCTGCTTGGCGCGCCAGATGATATCGAGATAGGCGAGGCCGGGTTTGACCATCACGCTGTCGGCCCCTTCGGCGATGTCCATCGCGATCTCGCGCATCGCCTCCTCGCCATTGGCCGGATCCATCTGATAGCTCTTCTTGTCGCCCTTGAGCAGCCCGCCCGACCCCACGGCATCGCGGAACGGGCCATAGAAGGCCGAAGCATATTTGGCCGAATAGGCCATGATCTGCACGTTGGGATGCTGGTTCATTTCCAGCGCCATGCGGATCGCCCGCACGCGCCCGTCCATCATGTCGGACGGAGCGATGATGTCCGCCCCCGCATGGGCCTGGTTGACCGCCTGGTCGACCAGCACCGCAACGGTATCGTCGTTCACGACATAGCCCCCCGCGTCGAGCAAGCCGTCCTGCCCGTGGCTGGTATAGGGATCGAGCGCCACGTCGGTGAGGATGCCGATGTCGTTGCCGCAGGCATCGCGCACCGCCTTGATCGCCCGGCACATGAGGTTGTCGGGGTTGAGCGCTTCGGCCCCGTCGTCGCTGCGCTTGTCCGGCTGGGTATTGGGGAACAGCGCGATGCAGGGAATGCCCAGCGCGACCGCCTCCTTCGCGCGCTGCGCGATCCCGTCGACCGACCAGCGGGAAACGCCGGGCAGGCTGGCGATCGGCTCTTCTGCGCCAGAACCACCGGTAACGAACAGCGGCCAGATCAGGTCGGCCGGGGTCATCACGGTTTCGCGGTGCAGGGCACGGCTCCAGCCGCTGACACGGGTGCGGCGCAGGCGCGTCGCGGGATAGGATGCGTCACTCATGCGAATGCGCTCTGCCGCAAGCGACGACGCGGTGCAATCTCGGTGCGGCGGTTTGGCTCAGTTCAGCGGCCTGGTATCGTCGAGCTTGTCGATTTCGCGCCGCGGCTCTTCCGCGGTGACTTCGCTGACAGTGGGAGCGAGATCGGCGAGCGCCGCACCCACTTCGACCTGGCGCAAGGTCGCCAGCGTCTGGCGGAACCGTTGCAGCTCCGCACCCGACAATTGCGCGCGGGTGACGTATTTGACCGATGCCGGATCGACCGCGCGGCCATTGCGATACATCTCGTAATGCAGGTGCGCGCCGGTGGAGAGGCCGGTCGATCCGACATAGCCGATCACCTGCCCGCGGCGGACCTGCTGGCCGCTGCCCACCGCCATGCGGCTCATGTGGCAATAGCGCGTCTGGATACCGCCGCCGTGGCCCAGCTTGACCGCATTGCCGCAGCCGCCCGCACGGCCCGCCGACAGCACAATGCCATCGGTCACCGCGACGATCGGCGCGCCGTAGCTGGCCTTGTAATCGAGGCCCGAATGCATCCGGACATAGCCCAGGATCGGGTGGCGGCGCATGCCGTAGCGCGATCCTGCCCGCCCGCTCACCGGGGCCATCAGCCCGCCGCGCTGTTCGCCAACGCCCGAGGCTTCATAGAACTCGCCGTCACGGCCCCAGCGCATCAGCTGGATCTTCGGCTTTTCGCCGCGATCGATACCCGCGAACAGCAGCTGCCCCGCCTGCCGCTCTCCGGTGGCGGCGCGGCGATGCGCGATGATCAGGTCGAAGGTATCGGTTGCGCGCAGGTCGCGATCAAGCTCGATCTGCTGGCTGAGCGTCTTGAGATAGGCCTGCACCGCGCTGGCAGGTGCGCCCGCCGCACGCGCAGAACGATAGAGGCTGTTGCCCACGGTGCCGCGAATGCGCAGCGGGGTGTCGTCGACCCGGATCGGCTTCCTGACCAGCGCCAGCGGACCGCCTTCGTCGAAGCGCCCGACCGAGAGTTCGAGATCGAAGCGCGCGCGAAAAGCGAGTTTCTCTAGCGGGCGCGGCTCGCCCGGGGCGGCGCGACGGCCCAGGGTGATGTCGACCTGCGTCCCCGGCTCGATTTCGGACAAGGGGATGGCCCCGCCGACCATGGTCAGCACGCGCCCGGCATCACCCGCACCCACGCCCGCGCGGTCGAGCATGCGATCGAAGCTGTCGCCGCGGCCCAGCGTTGCGAGCAGTTCGACCTGCGGCCGTTCAGGCGCCTGTGCCAACGGTTGCACCAGCGCGGTTGCCCCCATGTGCCTGCCGCTGTCCGCCCCCAGCGCGAGCGGCAGGATCATCTGGCTGCGGTATTCGTCGCGCACCGCATCATCGATCCGTCCGGTGGACGCGGCTTCGAGCGGGGCGAAGCTGGGCCAGAACGAGAGCGCGAAGGCCGACAGGCCGACAAAGGTGCCGACCCCGCGAAACCAGCGCGTGGTGCCAATATCCGCACCGAGATCGGGGGTAAGGTCGAGCGCGCGGAAGCGCCGCGACACCCGCGCGCGCAGGTCGTCCCATGAAAGACGCGGAGCAGGGGCCGCAGGCATGATCTGGTCATGCGCGAGCGCCGCGGCCGGCTGGCCGGGTCCGCCGGCGGTGCCGGCTGGGGTTCCCTCATCGATGCCCTCACGCGACGTAAACACGCCTGACCCTCCGTCCATGGCCGGACGGCGCGCGCACGTGCCGATCCAAACCTTGCGAGTCCCTGCCCGCATTCCCTGCCGAAACAAAGTAAAGGCCAGCTTAACTTGCGACCACGCGAGTCCGGCTTGCGGCGAATCGAGTCCATGGCGGAGCCGACGGTTGCGGCAGGCGGGCGGCGCTGCCACAGGGGTCGTGTGCAGGATAGCGCGATCAAGGCGGTCCTCGGGCCAACCAATACCGGCAAGACGCATTTGGCGATCGAGCGCATGGTGGCGCATTCGAGCGGCTGCATGGGATTCCCGCTGCGCCTGCTGGCGCGCGAGGTCTATGATCGCGTCAGCGCGATCAAGGGCGCGCACCAGGTCGCGCTGATCACCGGCGAGGAGCGGATCGAACCAGCGGGCGCGCGCTACCTGTGCTGCACGGTCGAGGCCATGCCGCGCGACGGGGCGAATTCCGCCTTCGTCGCGCTCGACGAGGCGCAGCTCGCCGCCGACCGCGAGCGCGGGCATATCTTCACCGACCGGCTGCTCAACACGCGCGGACGCGAGGAGACCATGCTGCTCGGCTCGGCGACGGTCGAGCCGCTGGTGCGCCAGCTCGTCCCCAAGGCCGAAATCTCCGACCGGCCGCGCTTCTCGACGCTCAAGCACATCGGCCCGCGCAAGCTCTCGCGCCTGCCGCCGCGCAGCGCCATCGTCGCCTTCAGCGCCGAGCAGGTCTATGCCGTGGCGGAAATGCTGCGCCGCTTCAGGGGCGGCGCGGCGGTGGTGATGGGCGCGCTCAGCCCGGAAACACGCAACAGGCAGGTCGCGCTGTTCCAGAGCGGCGAGGTCGACTATATCGTCGCCACCGATGCGATCGGCATGGGGCTCAACCTCGATGTGAACCACGTCGCTTTTGCCGCCCTCGGCAAATTCGACGGCCAGCGCATGCGCCGCCTGCTGCCCGCCGAGATGGCGCAGATCGCCGGGCGCGCGGGCCACCACCAGCGTGACGGCACCTTCGGCACGCTGGCCGGGCAGCGCGGCGCCGTGCCCGAATTCACCGACGAAGAGATCTATGCGATCGAGGAGCACCGCTTCGCCCCGCTGACCCAGCTGTTCTGGCGCGAAGCCGAACCGCGGTTCGATTCGCTCGAGTGCCTGATCGCGGATCTCGAAACCGCACCCACAGAACCGGCGCTGCGGCTTGCGCCCGAGGCGATCGACCTGGCAACGCTCAAGGTTCTGGCAGATGATCCGGTGGCAGCCAATGCGCGCACCCCCGGCATGGTCCGGCGCTTCTGGGAAGCCTGCTCGCTGCCCGATTTCCGCCAGCGCGGCCCCGATTTCCACGCGCGCTTCGTCGCGCGCTTGTGGCAGGATCTGAGCCAGGGCTACCTCGGCGCCGATTACGTCGCGGCGCGGATCAGCGAACTCGACAACATGGCGGGCGACATCGATACGTTGCAGGGGCGGATCGCGGCGATTCGCAGCTGGGCCTATATCTGCCAGCGGCCCGATTGGGTGCTGGCGCGTGACGAAATGGCGTCGCGGGCGCGTGCCGTGGAGGCCAGGCTGTCGGACGCGCTGCATGCGCGGCTGACCGAGAGATTCGTGAACCGGAGGACGGCAATCCTGATGAAATCGCTGGGTAAGGACGCCGACATGCTGCCTATCGCGCTGGCCGAGGACGGAAGCGTGACCGCCGACGGCGAGCATCTCGGCACGATCACGGGTTTCCGCTTCACGGTCGATCCGGGCGCGCGCCACGAGGATCGGTGGATGCTGCTCGCCGCTGCCGAAAGGGCGCTGCCGCGCCTGCTCGGCGAGAAGGCCGAAGCGCTGGCGTCAACCGACCTGGCAGAGGTCCAACTCGGCAGGGGCGCATTGCGCTGGCACGGCGAGGAACTGGCGCGGCTCGAGATCCGCGAGGGCAGCGTGACGCCGATCCTGCATCTTGCGCGCGAGCTTGCCGCGCTGCCTGGACCAGCGCGGGACAGGCTCCTGGCTGCTCTCGAGGTATGGCTCGACGCGAAGCTGGCTCCGCTCGAACCGCTCGAGCGGCTGCACAAGGCGGCGAAGGACCCCGAGGCGGGATCGCAGGCGCGCGCGCTGCTGCTCACCCTTATCGCCGGGCACGGCTACACCAGCCGCGAGCGTGCGGGCATCGAACACCTTCCCAAGGAGATGCGGCCCTTCCTGCGCAAGATCGGCGTGACCTTCGGCGCGCTCGACATCTTCGCGCCCGCGCTGCTCAAGCCTGCCCCGCGGCAGCTGCTCAGCGCATTGGGGATCGACCGGCGCCCACTGGATGAAGCCATGCTGCCGGTGATTGCTGGCGGCGGCAAGTTGCCTTCGGGCTATCGCCCGGCGGGGGATCAGGCCATCCGCATCGATCTGGCCGAGAAGGTCCTGCGTGCGGCGCACGAGGCACGCGCCAGGGCGCAGGCGAACGACCGGCGGCGGCTGTTCGTGCTCGATCTCGCGCTGCCCGTTTCGATCGGGCTCGAGCCCGACAGCGCCATCCGCCTTCTCGGCAGCGCAGGCTTCCGCGTCCAGCGCGCCAGGCCGCTGGCGGACGGTGCTTTCGGCCCGCCGCGGCCCGATCTGTGGGAATGGCGCCCGTCGCGCCGCAAACAGGAGCGCGCCGCCCCGGCCCAGCCGCGCGAGGGCAGTGCCTTTGCCGCGCTGGCCGACCTGATCCGCTGAGGCCGTCCCGGCGTGAGAATCGACCGGCTGCTGTGCAATTTGCGCTTCGTGCGTACACGCAGCGCGGCGCAGAAGCTGGTCGGGCGGGGTCATATCCGGCGTAACGGCGAGCGCGTGATGCGTGGCGCTGCCGATGTGCGGGTGGGCGACATACTGACTGTGCCGTTGGGCAAGATCGTGCGTCTCGTCGAAATCCTTGCACTGCCCGAACGACGTGGCCCACCAGGTGAAGCACGGGCCTGTTATCGCGAGCTTGACCCCGGGCGATGATCGGCCCTAGCAGCAGGGCTCAAGCCAACACTTCGCAAGGATCCGACTACCCATGACCTATGTCGTCACCGACGCCTGCATCAAGTGCAAGTATACAGACTGCGTCGAGGTCTGTCCGGTCGACTGCTTCTACGAGGGCGAAAACATGCTCGTCATCAATCCGAGCGAATGCATCGATTGCGGCGTGTGCGAGCCCGAGTGTCCCGCCGAGGCGATTCTCCCCGATACGGAGGACGGGCTGGAGACGTGGCTCGAACTCAACACCAAGTTCTCCGCCGAATGGCCCAATATCACGCAAAGCAAGGAACCGCCCGCCGATGCCGACGAGCACAAGGGCGAGGACGGCAAGTACGACAAGTACTTTTCCGCCGAACCCGGCGAAGGCGACTGATCGGCAGGCGCCACCATCCCGATTCCGGTCCGCAACAATTGCGATTCGCAATTTTCTTGCGACTGTGCTATATAATGCAACAACTGCACCGGTTTGCTCCCGGTCAGCTGTGAAGAATTGGAAGGGCCGGCCACCCAGGCAACGACACCGAAGGTTCCAGACCGCGCTCCTCACACCGGGCCGCGGCACGATCCCTTGGTGACGCTGCAGCCCCTCACCGGCCGCGCCCGGACGAAAGGATGATTGCATGGCAAGCCAGGCGAATGCCTTCGACGTTGGCGACTACGTTGTTTACCCCAAGCACGGCGTGGGACGCGTCGTGGAGCTGCAGCGCGAGGAAATCGCGGGCATGCAGCTCGATCTCTACGTCCTGCGCTTCGAGAAGGAACGCATGACCCTGCGCGTTCCGGTGAACAAGGTCGAATCGATCGGCATGCGCAAGCTGTCGAGCGACAAGACGCTGAAGGAAGCGATGGAAACGCTCAAGGGCAAGCCCAGGGTCAAGCGCACCATGTGGTCGCGCCGCGCACAGGAGTACGAAGCCAAGATCAACTCGGGCGACCTGGTGTCGATCGCCGAGGTGACCCGCGACCTGTTCCGCCCCGAAGACCAGCCCGAGCAGAGCTATTCGGAACGCCAGATTTTCGAAGCTGCCTCGAGCCGCCTTGCCCGTGAACTCGCGGCGATGGAAAAGACCGACGAACCCACCGCGCTGGGCAAGATCCTCGACGTGCTGCGCGAACACGCACCGCAGTATTACGAAACCACCGAAGAGGCCTGATCGACAGGCACCTTTCCGGGTTCGACGAATGTCGCGATCGGGGCCGCTCCGCAGGGGGCGGCCCTTTTCGTGTGGCTTGAATGCCGACGCTCGCTGTATTACAACGGCAACACGGAGTGTCGGTATACAAGGAACTGCTTCGATGAAGATCCACAAGATATTGAGGGGCCTTGCCCCGCTCGCCCCGCTCGCCGCGCTCGCCGGGGCGGTGCTCGTTTCGGGCTGCGACGGAATGCATGTGCGTATCGGCGATGAAGACGCCGTGCCGCTGTCCGAACTCGACCTTGACGGCAAGGCTCCGACCGAGCTGGTGCTCGCGGGGCCCGACCGGGTCATCGTCAGCGAGGGCGACAGGCTGGGCATCGACGTCTCGGGCGACGAGGCGGCGGTCGAGGCGCTGCGCTTCTCGCTCGATGGCGATACGCTGGGCATCGTGCGCGGCAAGGATGGCTGGAAGGACAAGGGCACGGCGACGATCCGCGTTACCCTGCCGGACCTCAGGAGCATCGTGCTCGCCGGATCGGGTTCGGTCGAGGCGGCCACGCTTACCGGCAAGGCCGGCGTAACGATCGCCGGGTCGGGCAAGGCAAGCGTCGCCAAGGTGACCGCCGAAAAGCTCGACCTGACCATCGCCGGATCGGGCGATTTCGAGGCCGCGGGCACCGCCGACAGTCTCGACCTGACCGTGGCCGGATCGGGCCGGGCGCGCATGACCGGGCTCAAGGTCGAAACCGCCGACATCTCGGTCGCCGGATCGGGCGACACCGAATTCTCGTCCGACGGCAAGGTCGATGCCAGTATCATGGGTTCGGGCATGGTGACCGTGCACGGGCGCGCGAACTGCACCGTCAGCGCGATGGGTTCGGGCAGGCTCAACTGCACATCCGCCCAGGGTGCGGCGGACGCCCCGGCGGCTCCGGAAGCCCCTGACGCGCCCGACGCCTGAGTTCATCGACGGCTCACCCGATTTCCGCTAGGCGGTGCATGGAAGGAAATCCCATGCGCCGCCTAGCTCTTTTTGCCCTCCTGCCCACCGCACTCATGCTGCAGGGGTGTCTTGCCAAGGCAGCCTTCGATGTCGCCACAGCGCCGGTGCGCGTGGTCGGCAAGGGGGTCGATGTCGCCACGACCAGCCAGTCCGAGGCCGACGAGAAGCGCGGGCGCGAAATTCGCCAGCGCGAAGAGCGGCTCGGCAAGCTCCAGCGGCAATATGAAGAACAGCTCGACCTGTGCCAGAAGGGCAATCGGCTGGCCTGCGACGCGGCGCGCGCCACCTATGCCGAAATCCAGCGGGCCGCGCCGAGTGTGCCGGTGGAACCCGAAGGCGATTGATCATTCGGGCGGCGTCGCCGCGCGGCGCAGCCGGTCGTTGATGGCGATGCCGATCCCCGCATGCGGTATCGGTGCGACCGCGATGCGCGGCTTGTCCGAACGCGCCCCTTCGTGGAGGCAGGCATAGAGCCGCGCCGCCGCCTCGGCGAGATTGCCGGACGGGGAAAGCGTGCAGTCGCCGCCAATCGCGCCGAAGCCGATATGGAAGTCGTCCGACGCGACTTCGACCGCGTCGAGGCGCACCGGCTTGCCCGGGGCATAGTGGCTGGCAAGCTGCCCAGGTGCCTCGATGCCCGCACCGCGCGCAACCGCGCCCAGCACGATTGGCCCAGGACGCAGCACATTCAGCGTTCCATCCGCGCGCACGGCCACGATCGTCGATTCGACCCCCGCGCGGCAGGCACCGCCGTCGATCACCGCATCGATCCGCCCATCGAGCGAAGCGAGTACATGCCCCGCCGTGGTCGGGCTGATGAAACCGCTGCGATTGGCGGAAGGGGCGGCGAGCGGAAATTCGAGTGAAACGAGCAAGTCGCGCATCACGGGGTGCGCTGGCACGCGCAGGGCAATGGTTTCCAGCCCCGCCGTCACCGCGGCCGCCAATGCGGCGTCGCGGCGGAGGGGAAGGACCAGCGTGAGCGGCCCCGGCCAATGGCGTTCGGCCAGTTCCACTGCCTCTGGGGAGAGCTGTGCCAGTTCACGCGCCTTGTCGAGCGAAGCGATGTGCACGATCAGCGGGTTGAAGCTTGGCCGACGCTTTGCTTCATAGATACGCGCCACCGCCGCTTCGCTGTCGGCGCGCGCGGCGAGGCCGTAGACCGTCTCGGTCGGCACCGCCACCAGTCCGCCCTCACGCAGAATCTGCGCCGCACGGGCGAGTCCCGCGGCATCTGGCCCAAGCAGTTCCGTAGCGTATTTGCCGGTCATGCCCGCGCGCTATATCTGGAACCGCGCAAAGCCAAGAGGAATGCCCGTGACCTACGTTGCCGCCACCCAGGACCAGCTGCTCGCCATCCGCATCAACGCAGGGATCGAGGGCCTTTCGCAGAGCGCGCGCTTCGCCGCCGCCGAACCCGATATGGTCGAAGCCATAGTAGAAGGGATTGGCCAGTTCGCCGCCGGTGAATGGGCGCCGCTCAATCGCATCGGGGACCTCGAAGGCGCACAGTTGGAAAACGGTGTGGTGCGCCTGCCCGAAGGCTTTGCCGAAGCCTATCAGGCCTATGTCGAGCAGGGGTGGAACGCCATCGCGGGTCCGGTCGATTTCGGCGGTCAGGGCCTGCCCTTCACGCTCGCCTGCAACGTGCTCGAGAACCTCGGCACGGCGAACATGGCCTTCAATCTCCTGCCCATGCTCAGCGTCGGCGCGATCGAGGCGCTCGAACACCATGGCAGCGAGGAGCTGCGCCAGAAATACCTGCCCCGGCTGGTTAGCGGCGAATGGTCGGGCACGATGAACCTGACCGAGCCGCAGGCCGGCTCCGACGTCGGTGCGCTGCGGACAACCGCAATGCCGATCAGCGCGGGAGAACACGTCGGCAAGTATCGCATCGCCGGAACCAAGATCTTCATCACCTGGGGCGAGCATGATCTGTCGCGGAACATCATCCACCTCGTGCTGGCACGCCTGCCCGATGCGCCCGAGGGAAGCCGCGGCATCTCGCTGTTCGTCGTACCGAAGTACCATGTGAATGCCGATGGTTCGCTCGGCGCGCGCAACGACCTGCGCTGCGTCAGCATCGAACACAAGCTCGGCATCAATGCCTCGCCGACCTGCGTGATGAGCTATGGCGATAATGGCGAATGCATCGGCGAGCTGGTCGGCGCGCCCAATCGCGGGCTCGCCGCGATGTTCACGATGATGAACAATGCGCGCATCAATGTCGGTAACCAGGGTGTGCAGGTCGGCGAGCGCGCGACGCAGCAAGCACTCGCCTATGCCCGCGAGCGGGTCCAGTCGGCGCGCGCCGGATCGCCCGATCGCGCACCCGTGGCGATCATCGGGCATCCCGACGTGCGCCGCATGCTGCTGCGGATGAAGGCGCTGACCGAGGGCGCGCGCGCCTTGCTCTACTACACCGCCGGACAGGTCGATCGCGGCACATTGGGCGATGGCGCGGCGGCGGCGCGCGGCGAGGTGCTGACCCCGCTGATCAAGGCCTGGGGCACCGATGCGGGCATCGAAGTGGCCAGCCTTGGTGTGCAGGTCCATGGCGGCATGGGCTTCATCGAGGAGACGGGCGCGGCGCAGCACTGGCGTGATTCGCGCATCGCGCCGATTTACGAAGGCACCAACGGCATCCAGGCTGCCGACCTCGTCACGCGCAAGCTTGGCATGGAGGGCGGCGAAGTCCTGATGGGCCTGATTGCCGATGTGGCGCGCGACGGTGCCGGTGAGCCCACGCTGGTGGCACTGGCGCGGGATTGCGCGGAGGTGGCCGAATGGCTCCGGTCCGATGCGGGCCTCGATGACCGGCTGGCGGGTGCGGTGCCGTTCTGCACCATGCTCGCGGTTGCTGTCGCGGGCTGGCAGATGCTGCGCCAGCTGCGCGCGGTAGAGGGCGGTTCCTCGCCCGCGCTTGCTGCCTCGAAGCGCGCCAGCGTGCGCTTCTTCCTCGAGCGGATCGTGCCCGAGGCCTCGGGGCAGCGCATATCGGCCACCGCCGGTGCCGCCGGGCTCTATACGCTCGATGCGGCGCAGCTGGCCGGTTGAAAAGTCGCGCGGCGCGACTCAATTCGCAGTAACGCTGCGCGCGAAGTCGTCGGCTCCAAACGTCGCCGCCTGGCCGCGTAGTTCGCGCTGCGGTGGCAGGCGCTTGCCCGCGACCCGCTCGATCGCAGCTTGCGGCGCGGCACCGGGGGCAATCACACGCCAGATGATCCCGCCCGTGTCGTCGCTGACCAGCAGCCCGCCGTCGGCGGCCCATTCGACCCAGGTCGGGCGTCCGCGCGTCGTGCCGTCACCCATGAGGAAACCGCTCAACACCGGCACCGGCTTGCCCGTGGGGTTGCCGCGCTTGTCGAAGGCAACATAGACTACATCATACCCCGAAAGCGGCTTGCGATTCCACGAGCCGTGCTGCGCGATGAAGGCTCCGCCGGCGAATTTGCCGCCCATTCGCGCGCCTTCCCTGCTGAACACCAGCCCCAACGCCGCGACATGCGGGCCGAGCGCGTATTCGGGCCTGCGGACATAGTTGATGACGGACGGGATCGGATATTTCACCCGGCGATCGAAAGTGTCGCGCCAATAGACCCACGGCCAGCCGTAATGCGCGCCCACGGGGACATTGGTGAGGTAATCGGGCACGATGTCCGAGCCGAGCATGTCGCGCTCGTTGACGGTGGTCCACAGCTCGCCCGACCAGGGGCTGAAATCGAGGCCGTTGGGGTTGCGCAGCCCGGCGCCGAACACACGCCGCCGGCCACTGGCCAGGTCGATTTCCCAGATCAGCGCACGGCCCTCTTCGGCCTCGAGACCGTTTTCGGCGATATTGGAAGAAGAGCCGACTGCTGCATATAGCTTTTTCCCGTCGGGGCTTAGCGCGAGGTTGCGCATCCAGTGGTTGCCCCCGCCCACGAGGTCGGTGACCTTGCGCGCAGGTCCGGAAACCCTGGCGGCACCCAATTCATAGGGATAGGCAAGCACCGCATTGTGGTTGGCAACGTAAAGCGTCCCGTCGCTCCATGCGATACCCGAGGGGGATTCCAGCCCGTCGAGCAGGACCTGCATCACCTCCGCCTTGCCATCGCCATCGGCGTCGCGCAGCAGCACCAGCCTGTTCGGCGAGGCCCCGGTCGCCCCCGCCCGGGTCATCAGCTTGTCGGCGATCCAGCCCTCAAGCCCGCCACCCTTGGTTTGCGGTTGGCGAGTCAGCGCCACGAGGACATCGCCGTTGGGCAGCGCCTGCATCGTGCGCGGATGCTCGAGCCGCTCGGCGAAGCGGGTGACGGCAAGGCCCTCTGCCGCGACGGGGGCTTCACCCTGCTTCCATCCCACCGGCTTTGCGATTGCCACGGTCGGGACCGTTTCCTCGTTCGCCTCTTCCAGCGTCGGATCGGGCCCGGTCACATCGTCCCATGGGACCGTCGCGGTATCGCCGCGAGTGAGAAGCCAGCCACCCGCAGCGAGGATCAGCAGGAAGACGACAAGGCCGATGCCCAACTTCTTAGGAGTGCTCATGCAGCGACGGATAGGCGAGGCTTGAGTGGGCGGCAATGGGGCTTGCAGCCGCCGCGGCCGGCATTAGATCGGCGCCATGTTCGATTTTCGCCCCGCGCCCGATTGCCCGAAGCCCGAAGCCTATCGGCAGCTGCTCCATTCCGCAGAAGCGCTGACCGCGGGCGAGCCCGATGCGGTCGCCAATATGGCGAACATTGCCGCGCTGCTGTGGGATTTCCTGCCCGACCTCAACTGGGCCGGGTTTTACCGGATGGTCGGCGAAGGTCTCGTGCTCGGGCCCTTCCACGGCCGCCCCGCCTGTATTCGCATCCCGCTGGGCAAGGGCGTCTGCGGCGTCGCGGCGGCGCAACGGGCAACCCGGCTGGTCGAGGACGTGCATGCCTTTCCCGGCCATATCGCCTGCGATTCGCAGACCAATTCGGAGCTCGTCGTGCCGGTCCTGCGCGATGGTCGGGTCGTCGCGGTGATCGATTTGGACAGTCCCTTGCCCGCGCGCTTCGACAGCGATGACCGGGCGGGCATCGAAGCGCTCGCCGCCATGCTTGCGAACCGTATCTGAGCCGCCTGCCCCGGAACGGAACAATCGGCGGGGTGCGATTTTGTCGCGCGCCGTGCCGGTGGTACCATCCTGCCAGCCGTGGAGGCCCGGGCAGGCCGGAGTCGCCGCAGGAGAGTGCCCGATGATCCAGCTTGCCCGCATCAACCTGACCGCAGCATCGCTCGCCTTGCTGCCCGCCGCTGCCGCGGCGCAGAATCTCGACTATGCCACAGGCGACTATCAGTATGTCGAGCAGCAGGGCGAGTCCGAAACGCAAACGCGCGAAGAGGATCGGGCGGTGCCCCGGGTCATTCCCGAGCGCCAGGACGGCGCGCCGGTGATCTTCGCCCCGCGCCCGGTGGCGCAGCCGGTCGCCACGGTCGAGCCCGACGACTATGCCGACATCCCACCCGGTCCGGCAGAGCAGGGTGAGGCGCGCCTGGCCGCAGGGGAGGTGCTGCCCGAGAAGACGTTGCTTTACGCCTATCCGGCGATTTACCAGCACCCTGCCCGCGCCGCTGGGGCGACGCGAGTGATCTATCGCGCTCGTGAGACTGTGCCCCAAGCCTACGGCTACATCTACCAGGAGGCAGAGCCGCCGGTCCCCGCTGGCGGTCGACTGGTTCAGTTCGACCGGGAGGCCTGGCTGGCCGAATGCAGCCGCCGCATTGCGCCGCGAGCCGGGGGGGACGGTGATGACGAAATTGCGGCGGACCGGGATCATCCTCGCCATATCGAGCCCACGCTGGACGATAAATCACGGCAATCCTGCGAGACCTACCTCGATGGGTACATGCAGAGCGCACAGACCGGCGGGCTGCACGGTCAATATTCGCAGAGCGGGCAATATATGCTCGTCCCGGTGACCGTGCTGGTGCCGCAGCGCGCGGTCTACAGCGACGGGACTCCGGTCAGTCGATAGCCGCAAGTCGCACGGCGCGACTTTTGTAACCAACTGATAAGTATCATATATCACCGCCGGTCAGGCGCTGGCAGATCAGATCGAGCTGGTCGAGCGTGCGATAGCGGATGGTCACCGTCCCGGTATTGGGCGAGGCATCGGTCCTGATCCGCACCTGCATGCCGAGGAATTCTTCGAGATGGCCCTGCACCGCGGTAATATCGGCATTGCCCGTGCTGCCGTTTGCCGGGGACGGCGCGGCCTTTCGCCGGGCCGGCGCGCGCGACAGCTTTTCGATCTCGCGCACCGAAAGCTTCTCGCTCACCGCGCGCCGCGCGAGTGCCGAGGCGTCTTCACGCCCGATCAGCGCCCGGGCGTGCCCCATCGACAACGATCCTTCGGCAAGGAAGGCCAAGACGTCGTCGGGCAAGGCCAGCAGGCGCTGGAAGTTTGCAACATGGCTGCGGGATTTGTCGACGAGCTTGGCGATCTCCGCCTGGGTCATGCCCTCGTCATCGGCAAGTTTTTGATAAGCCCTGGCTTCTTCAAGCGGATTGAGATCCTCGCGCTGGAGATTCTCGATCAGCGCCAGCGCCATCACCTCACGCTGTTCGAGTTCCCTGACGAGCGCCGGAATCTCGTGCAGCCGCGCCCGCTGCGCGGCACGCCAGCGGCGTTCGCCGGCGACCAGCTGGTAGCGCCCTCCGCCCAGCGGCCGGACGATGATCGGCTGGATGACCCCGCGCGCCGCGATCGAGGACGCAAGCTCATCGAGCGATTCCTCATTGAAGTGGGTGCGCGGCTGGCCGGGGAGCGGTTCGATCCTGGCTACAGGGATCGATGCCAGACCGCTGGTCACGGCAACCACCGGTGCCAGCATCGTCACGCCACCTCCGCCGGCTTCGTCGGCCAGATCGCCATGCTCGCGCCGAACCAGCGGTTCCTCGCGGCGCGTTTCGCCGAGCAGTGCGCCAAGGCCGCGGCCAAGCTTCTTCTTGCGGTCGATCGGGCGGATGGTGGGTGCGGCTTCGCTCATGCGGCTTTCCTCGTCTCGGGCAGGCGACCGATCAGTTCGCGCGCCAGACCGATATAGGCACGGCTGCCCGAGCACTGGTGGTCATAGACCAGCGCCGGCATGCCATGGCTGGGCGCTTCGGACAGGCGCACATTGCGCGGAATGACATTCTCGAACACCAGCCCGCCCAGGCAATCGCGGACATCGTCGGCCACCTGGTCGGTCAGGCGGTTGCGCCGGTCGAACATGGTCAGCACCACACCAACGATACCGAGCTCGGGATTGAAGCCCTGCTGGATGCGTTCGACCGTCTGGAGCAACTGGCTGAGACCTTCGAGCGCGAAGAATTCGCATTGCAGCGGCACCAGCAACGAATCCGCGGCGCACAGCGCATTGAGAGTCAACAGGCCAAGCGAGGGAGGGCAATCGATGAAGCACACGTCGTAAGCGCGACCCTGCTGCGTCAGCGCCCGGGTCAAGCGCGCGGCCCGATCCTCGACCGAGACGAGCTCTACCTCGGCGCCGGAAAGGTCCTGCGTCGCGGGGACGATATCGAGGCCGGGAATGTCGGTTGACAAAACACATTCGGCAAGCGTCGCCTGCTCGATCAGCAGATCGTAGCTGGTGTTCTCGCGTGCGGCAACCTCGATGCCGAGGCCGGTCGAGGCATTGCCCTGTGGATCGAGGTCGATCAGCAGCGTCTTCCACCCGGTCGCGGCCATCGCGGTGGCGATATTGATCGCGGTGGTGGTCTTGCCCACCCCGCCTTTCTGATTCGCGATCGCGATGGTGATCATGCCGTTTCCTTCCACTGGCCGCGGCCAATTATGATTCCCGCCCCCGCATCGGTCAGCGAATGTTCCACGTGAAACATTCTGCGTCGCGATTCTGCGAGCCCCTGCGCCTCTTGCTCCGCCGACCGCCCCTTGGGCAACAGCCACCAGGTGTCGCTTGTGGAGAAGCGTGCGGATAAGCAGAGCAAACGATCGAGCGGTGCGAAGGCGCGCGCGGAAATCACCGCCGCTGGAAATGTGGGAAGCCGTTCGATCCGACGACCCTCGACCCGGCAATGCCCGAGCCCCAGTTCATGCACGACCCGCGCGAGCCAATCGATCCGGCGCTTGCGTGATTCGACAAGGATTACAGATAGTTCTGGTCGCATTGCGGCGATGACCAGGCCAGGAAAGCCCGCCCCGCTGCCCAGATCGAGCCACGGTCCCTGTGCCGCATCGCAATGCGCGAGCAGCTGCGCCGAATCGGCAATATGCCGCTGCCACGCCATCGACAGCGAATTTCGCGCGACGAGGTTCTGGCGCTCGTTTTCCTCGCCCAATGCCGCGACGAGACGATCGAGGCGCGCCATCGCGGTCCTGTCGCACAGTCCGGCAACATAGGCGCGCGCCTGGTCCTCGCTCCCGATCATGCCGCGAGCTGCCCGAGCCGACGGGCGTGGACCAGCAGTGCTGCCAGTGCGGCAGGCGTGATCCCCCGGACCCGCGATGCCGCCGCCATATCGGCAGGGCGCGCCAGCGACAGGCGCTCGACCATTTCATTCGAGAGCCCCGGCACATCGCGATAGGGAAAGTCCACGGGCAGCCGCTGCGCCGCGCTGGCCCGTAAATCGCCCAGCTCCGCCTGCTGGCGCGCGAGATAGGGCGCGTAGAAGGCATCCTCGGCCATTTCCACCGCCAGCTCGTCCAGCGGGTCGACTGCCTCGAACAGCATCGCCAGGCCACCCAGCTTCACGTGCCCCGCCGAAATCCAGTCGCGCACGGGCCTTGTCCCGGCATCGCGTTTCACGTGGAACCCTGCCGCTTCCAGTTCGCGGGCATGAAGTGGGCTGTCGAACAAGGCATCCAGTGTCGCGCGGCGCCCTGTCCTGCGCTCAAACCACGCTCGACGCTCCTCACCGACAATCCCGGCGGCGATCCCGAGAGGGGTCAGCCGGGTGTCGGCATTGCTCGCCCGCAGCCGCAGGCGATATTCGGCGCGCGCGGTGAGCATGCGGTACGGCTCGGTAATCCCGTGCAGGCTGAGATCGTCGACCATTACCGCGAGGTAGGAATTGGCGCGGTCCAGCACGACAGGATCGCGCCCCGTCGCCTGCGCGGCGGCATGCATTCCCGCGACCAGTCCCTGCGCGGCCGCTTCCTCGTAACCGGTGGTGCCGTTGATCTGTCCGGCGCAGAACAGCCCGGCGATCGCATGCAGTTCGAGGTTCGATCCGAGCGCGCGCGGATCGACATGATCGTACTCCACCGCATAGCCCGGCACGATCATCTCGACCCGCTCGAGCCCCCTCATGCTTTGCAGCATGGCGTGCTGGACATCGGTGGGCAGCGATGTCGAAATCCCGTTGGGGTAGACCAGATGCGTATCGAGGCCCTCAGGCTCGAGGAAGACCTGATGCCCGTCACGATCGCGGAAGCGATGGATCTTGTCCTCGATCGAGGGGCAATAGCGCGGACCCGCGGCCCCTATCGCGCCGGAAAACAGCGGCGAACGGTCGAGATTGGCGCGAATGATATCATGCGCCCGGGCGTTGGTACGCGTAACCGCGCAGAAGACCGGCGGATTGACCCGGGCCTGTGTGAGCGAGGACATGGTCCAGGCCTCGCCATCGGATGCCTGCTGCTCGAGCGCGCCCCAGTCGATCGTCCGCCCGTCAAGCCGCGGCGGCGTCCCGGTCTTGAGCCGTCCCATCGGCAGATTCGCCCCGCGCAGCTGCTCGGCAAGCCGATGCGCGGCATTCTCGCCCACGCGCCCGCCGACAAGGCGTTCCTCACCGCGAAACAATACGCCGCCAAGGAAGGTCCCGGTGCACAGCACCACCGCCCGCGCCGCCAGCCGCACCCCATCGGCCAGTTCCACGCCGGAGACGCGCTGCCCGTCGAAGCACAAGGCAGCCACTTCGCCCGCGACCAGCGACAAGCCCTCCTGTGCCGCGACCGCCGCCTGCACCGCCGCCCTAAACAGGCGCCGGTCGGCCTGCACGCGGGGTCCCCACACCGCGCTGCCCTTCGAACGGTTGAGCATGCGATAGTGGATCGCCGCGGCGTCGGCCGCGCGGCCGATCACCCCGTCGAGCGCATCGACCTCGCGCACGAGGTGCCCCTTGCCCAATCCGCCGATCGCCGGATTGCAGCTCATCACCCCGATCGCATCGAGATCGAAGCTGACCAGTGCAGTGCGCGCACCCATCCGCGCGGCGGCGCAGGCCGCCTCGACGCCGGCGTGTCCGCCGCCGACCACGAGGACGTCGAACTCATGCATAGGCGGGCCCTCTAGCGGGACCCGGCAGGAATTCAAAGCTTCGTGTGTTCCACGTGAAACATCACTTGCCGATGCAGAAGCGACCAAACAGCGCGTCGAGCATGTCCTCGGTCGAATTGCGCCCCGAAAGCGCATCGAAGGCGACCCGCGCGGCGCGCAATTCTTCGGCAACGAGCAGGGGATCGCACGCCTCACCCGCCCGCTCGAGAAACGCCAGCGCCTGCGCTGCCAGTGCTTTCTGCCGCCGGTTGAGCGCGATTCGATCCGGCGGTGGCAGCGCCGCCTTGCCCCGGTGGATGATTTCCTGAGTGAGGAGCGCAAGCCCTTCACCCGTCACCGCCGACACGCGTAATGCACCCTCATCACCTTCGGCGACCGCATCGCATCTGGATTGCACCAGGATCGCTCCGTCCGGACAATCCGCCCGATTACCCAGCCACAGCACGATTTCCGCCCGGGCCAGCTGTTCGCGCGCACGATCGATACCGATCGCCTCGATCACCCCTGCGCCCTCATCGCGAAGACCCGCCGTGTCGGCAAAGGTGAACGCAAGGCCGCCCAGCGCCACGGGTCGCTCGATCACGTCACGCGTAGTGCCGGCCTCGGGCGAGACAATCGCCACTGTATCTTCTAGTAACGCATTGAAAAGAGATGATTTACCGGAATTCGGAGGGCCTGCGAACACCACCCGCACCCCTTCGCGCAACCGATCGGCCGGGGGCCGCTCGAGCACGCGTGCGATGGCCGCTGCCAGATCGGCGATTCCCTCCCCGAAAGCGGGCGGGAGATCACTCACGTCACCCTCGTCGGCAAAGTCGATCACCGCCTCGATTTGCGCCGATAGCCCCAGCACGGATTCGCGCCACTGCTCGATCCGCCGCGACAGTGCGCCTCCGGCAGCCAGCAAGGCGCCGCGTCGCTGCCATTCGGTCTCTGCTGCAAGCAGATCTGCCAGCCCCTCGGCTTCGGTCAGGTCGATCCGCCCGTTGGTGAAGGCGCGGCGGGTAAACTCACCCGGTTCGGCCTCACGCAAACCGGGCAATGCCGCGAGGGCCCCAAGCACCGCCGTCACCACCGCCCTGCCACCATGGCAATGCAATTCGGCAAGGTCCTCACCCGTCGCCGTCGCCGGACCGGGAAACCAGGTCACGAGCGCCGCGTCGAGCACTTCGCCCGCCCTGTCACGCAGGCGGCGGAGCGAGGGGTGGCGCGGTTCGGGGCAGGACCCGGCAAGCGCGCTCAGCGCCTCGCCCGCGCGTGGCCCGCTGATCCGGATAACCGCGATCGCTGCCGGCGGCGCTCCGCTCGACAGGGCGAAGATCGTATCGCTCATCGTGCTGTGCTGGCTTCAATCCCCGTCGGCAGGCTTGCCGCGGCCCGCTCCGCCGCGCGCCGCATTGGCGCCTTCCATGAAGCTCTGGAACAGCTTGAATCCCGCCTGCCCCATCGGCGCGAGCTGCTTGGCATACTCCTGCAGCTGGTCGGTGTTCGATACGCCCTTCATCGCCTTGGCCATCATGTCGACATAGATGTCGTTGGCCTTGCCGACATCGGGCAGGCCCATGAAGGTCCGCGCCTCTTCGGGCGTGCAGTCGATTTCGATATGGACCTTCATGGCGTTTCCTCCGTTGCGGCGCTGTGCGCCCTATCTGGGCCTGCCCAAGCTTCGCCGCAAGCGCCAGCCTCTTTCGTCCCCGCCCCCCAAGGGGGCCGCCCGCATGAACGAGGCTGGACCTCGCCGTCAATAACAGCCATCGTCGATCATCGAAACGGAAGGAAAACGCCATGTCCGCACGCGAAGGCCTGAAACGCTGGCACGAGGTGATCGAGCGCGGCAGCACGCCCGAAGCGCTGGCGGCGATCATCCATCCCGATGCCGTATTCCACTCACCCGTGGTCCACGCGCCGCAGCGCGGGCGTCCGGTCGTGGTTGCCTATCTCTCGGCGGCCGGGCAAACGCTGGGCAACGACAGCTTCACCTATGTGCGCGAACTGCTGGACGGCGAGAATGCCATGCTCGAGTTCACCACCGAGATGGACGGCACCCACGTCAACGGTATCGACCTGATCCGTTTCGATGATGCCGGGCTGATCGTCGACTTCAAGGTGATGGTCCGGCCGCTGAAGGCGGTGAACAAGATCTGGGAACAGATGGCCGCCCAGCTGGAGCGGCAGAAGTAGACTCAAATCGCTTCGAATCTGAATCTTTCGCAATGTCGATTGGAACATGGTTTCGTGATTCAATGCTGAAAGATTCGTACTTTGAAATGGAATTATCGAGTCGACGATGGTATCATGAATCTGGAAGGAACAATCGATGGGTGATGCGCTCGATAAAGAAATCCAACGCAATCTGTTTGCGTTTCTCCCCAAGCTCCCAGAACTGCTACCCGAGCATGAGGGTTCCTATGCGTTGCTTCGTAATCAGCAAATACAAGGAATCCATGTGAAGCTCAGTGACGCCCTGAAGGTCGCCTATGAGAGATTTGCAGATGGCTTATTTTCAATTCAAAGGGTGACGGTACGACCGCAGGAACTGGGAATGTTCAGCAGTGCTGAAAATCAAGGGTAACGCCAAATACGCCCCTCCCATTATCCGCATTCGTGTCCTTCCAGCGACACCCCAGCTTGTCCATGACCCTTCCAGCATCGCAAACAACGGCGCCATTGGTGTCGATTGCCGCGCCCTGCTGGATACGGGCGCCGATGGCACAAGTGTCACGCGGGGCCTGGCCGAAGCTGCCAATCTTTCCTATCGCGGGAAAGAAAGGGCAACAGGAATTGGTGGTGAAGGATTTCACCGATCTTGGACGACGTTCCTTGGTTTGTATGATGAGGAACGCGGCCCCTTGCCATACCTTCTACCCGAACCACTAATTGCCATCGAGATAAAGGCCTACGCTGCATTCGATGCAATAATCGGCAGGGACGTCATGATGCTTGGTAATTTCGAACTTCGGTCAAACGGGGATTTCGAGTTACAAATCCCCGCCGGATAGCGCGCCTTACTGGTTCATCGTCGCGAAGAAGTCCTCGTTGGTCTTCGAATCCTTCATCTTGTCGAGCAGGAATTCCATCGCGTCGACCGTGCCCATCTGCATCAGGATGCGGCGCAGGACCCACATCTTCGAAAGCTTGTCCTTCTCGACCAGCAGCTCTTCCTTGCGCGTGCCGCTCTTGCCCACGTCGAGCGCGGGGAAGATGCGCTTGTCGGCGACCTTGCGGTCGAGCACGATTTCCGAATTGCCGGTGCCCTTGAACTCTTCGAAGATGACTTCGTCCATGCGGCTGCCGGTATCGATCAGCGCGGTGGCGATGATCGAGAGCGAGCCGCCTTCCTCGATATTGCGCGCCGCGCCGAAGAAACGCTTGGGCCGCTGGAGGGCGTTGGCATCGACACCGCCGGTCAGCACCTTGCCCGAACTCGGCACCACGGTGTTGTAGGCGCGGCCGAGGCGGGTGATCGAATCGAGCAGGATCACCACGTCGCGCTTGTGCTCGACCAGCCGCTTGGCCTTCTCGATCACCATTTCGGCAACCTGAACGTGGCGGTTGGCCGGCTCGTCGAAGGTCGAGGAAATCACCTCGCCCTTCACGCTGCGCTGCATGTCGGTGACTTCCTCGGGGCGTTCATCGACCAGCAGCACCAGCAGGAACACCTCGGGGTGGTTATCGGTAATCGCCTTGGCGATGTTCTGCAGCAGCACGGTCTTGCCGGTGCGCGGCGGGGCGACGATCAGCGCGCGCTGGCCCTTGCCCTGCGGCGAGATGATGTCGATCACCCGCGCCGACTTGTCCTTGACCGTCGGATCGAGCGTATCGAGCGTCAGCTTGGAATCGGGATAAAGCGGCGTGAGATTGTCGAAATTGGTGCGATGGCGCACCGCGTCGGGATCGTCGAAATTGACGGTCTTGAGGCTGGTCAGCGCGAAATAGCGCTCGCCCTCCCTGGGGGCGCGGATCTCGCCCTCGACGGTATCGCCGGTGCGCAGGCCCCATTTGCGGACCTGGTTGGGCGAAACATAGATGTCGTCGGGCCCGGCAAGGTAATTCGCTTCGGGACTGCGCAGGAAGCCGAAGCCGTCCTGCAGCACCTCGATCGTGCCGATACCCATGATCGGTTCGTTGTATTCCTCGTCCTCGGCCAGTTCGCGCAGGATGCAGAACATGAGGTCCTGCCGCCGCATGGTCGAGGCACCCTCGACCCCCAGATCTTCGGCCATCGAGACCAGATCGGCTGGGGTTTTTGCTTTCAAATCCTTGAGATGCATAGAAATTCTCTGAGTATTCAGGTTGATGGCCGGCAGGTCGGAATGGGCTTGGGGAAAGCGGACCCGGTCCCTTGTGAACGTGGGACCTCTAGCCGGTTGGTGCGCTGCAAATACGATCGCGCCCGATGCGCGTCAATCGCGAATGCAAGCTTTGCTCGCTGCGACCGTCGAGCGGTCAGAAGGGTTTCACGACCACCAGGATGACGATGATCGCCAGCACGATGCCGGGAAACTCGCCCCAGAACCGCAATTGCTTCTCGGTCAAGGGGCGATCGCCGGCGATCATCCTCTTGCCTTGTGCAACCATGTAGCCATGAAAGCCGGTAAGCGCGACGACGAACAGCAGCTTGGCATGGAACCAGCCCTGATCCCAGGCGTGAATGCTCGCGGCGAGCAGCAGGCCAAGCACCCAGACCACAATCAGGCTGGGCGTGAGGATTACCCTGCGCAGCAGGCCCATCCGTCCGGTCCACAGCGCAGCCTCGCTCGACCCGACCGCCGCCGGGTGCAGGTAGATCATCTGGCGCGGCAGCATGAACAGCCCCGCCATCCAGAAGACCATGAAGATGATGTGCCCGGCCTTGAGCCAGTAATAGGTCATGGCAAGCGCGTCCTGCATCGGCTGGCTATGTAGGATCGGCACACCTCCGCGTCACCCCCCGAATCCGCGAACACTGGCGATCACCCGCTCGACATGCGCGATCGGTGTACGCCGGTCGATCCCGTGGCCGAGATTGAACACGTGTGGACGGTCGGCGAAGCTGCGCAATATGGTGGTTACGCGCCGCTCGAGCTCATCCGAACCGGCCAGCAGCAACAGCGGATCGAGATTGCCCTGCACGGGCATGCCTGCGGGCAATTCGCGCGCCACCCAGGCGGGATCGAACGTCTCGTCTACCCCGACCGCCTGCACGCCCGTTTCGCGCGCATAGGCGGCAAGCTTTGCCCCCGCGCCCTTGGGAAAACCGATCACCGGAACATCGGGATACCGCTCGCGCAGCGCCGAAACGATTGCGGTATTGGGCGCGATGACCCAGCGCTCGAACTGGTCGGGCGCGAGGCTCCCGGCCCAGCTGTCGAACAGCTGCACCGCTTCGGCACCAGCCCTGATCTGGCCCGAAAGATACTCGATCGACTGCGCCACGATCGCATCGATGATCGCCTGCAGCGCCGCGGGGTCGCGATAGGCCAGCGCGCGCGCCTCATGCTGGTCGCGGCTCCCCTCGCCCGCCACCATATAGGTCGCAACGGTCCACGGACTGCCCGCAAAGCCAAGCATGGTCACGCCTTCGGGCAGACGCCGGCGGCACAGGCGCACGGTCTCGTAGATCGGTTCGTAGCGCGACCGATCGGGCGTCAGGCCTTCCAGCACCGCATCGACCAGTCGCGGCGACAGGTGCGGACCTTCCCCGGCAAGGAACTGGAGGTCCTGCCCCATCGCATGCGGGACGATCAGGATATCGGAAAACAGGATCGCCCCGTCGAAACCGAAGCGGTCGACCGGCTGGAGCGTGATTTCGCAGGCAGCCTCGCTGTCATAGGCCAGGGCAAGGAACCCGCCCTTCTGTTCTCTCAGCGCGCGATATTCGGGCAGGTATCGACCCGCCTGGCGCATGAGCCAGAGAGGAACGCCAGCACCGCGTCGGCCGTTCAAGGTATCGAGCAGGAGGCCGGGCATCGCGCGAGTCCAATCCAATAATATTTATATATAAGGTTTGATGGAGTCTGTTGGCCCTGTGGATTGCAGGGATAACGCGCCCCTGCCCGATTTCTCCCGCAATGCAAAGGGCGAGCGGCGCTTCCGACTCGGCACGCCGGCTGAGTCGAGTCATAGTTTTCCCAGCTGTCCCCAGCCTGTCCAAAACCCGCCCGACCTGTGCGGGAATCGACGGGTGGAAGGCTGGCAATGGGGAGCGAATTCGTGCCCGAACTTGTCGCCAGCCTTCTCCCGTGGTTTATGCGGCACGTTCTCCACAGGGTGCCGGAGCCTCCCATTTCCAACCGCGTCCACCTCCATCTGCTGTCCGATTCGACCGGCGAGACGCTCGAAATGCTCGCCAAGGCCGCGCTCGCCCAGTTCGAGGACGCCGAGGTGATCCGGCATTTCTGGCCCATGGTACGCAGCCGCCAGCATCTTGAACGGATCATCCCCGAACTCAAGGCCTACCCCGGCCTGGTGCTGTTCACACTGGTCAATGCCGAAACCCGCGCGCGGCTCGAGGAGGTGTGCCGCCAGCAGGGCCTGCCCGCGGTTCCGATCCTCGACCGCGTCACCGAAGCGCTGGAAAAGGCGCTGGGTCAGCAAGCCCATGGCAGGCCCGGTCGCCAGCATGCGATGGACCAGGCCTATTTTCGCCGGGTCGAAGCGATCCAGTTCACCATCGCGCATGACGATGGCGTCGGCTGGGAGGACTGGGAGCAGGCCGACATCGTGCTCGCCGGCGTTTCGCGCAGCTCGAAGACGCCGACCAGCATCTATCTCGCCAACCGCGGCTACAAGGTCGCCAATATCCCGCTGGTGGTGGAAAGCCCGCCGCCACCTATGCTGTTCGGGCTGAAGAACCCGATGGTGGTCGGCCTGACCACCGCACCCGAACGACTGGTGCAGGTGCGCCGCAATCGCCTGCTCACCCTCAACGAAGAGCGTCACACCGATTATGCCGACCAGGAAAAGGTCAAGGCCGAGGTCGCCTTTGCCCGCCGCATGTTTGCCGACAATGGCTGGGCGGTGATCGATGTCACCCGCCGTTCGATCGAGGAAACCGCCGCCGCGGTGATCCGCCTCTACAACGAGCGCGAACTGCGCGGCGCAACGCAGGGGATAAAACCGATATGACCCGGGCCGATATGACCGGAATTGCGGGCAAGGGCATCATGCTCGCCTCGACCAGTGCCTCGCGCAAGGCGATGCTCTCGGCTGCGGGGCTCGCCTTCGAGGCGGTCGGCGCGAATATCGACGAACGTGCGCTCGAAGCCGAGATGGAGGATGCCGAACCGGTCGAGATCGCGCAGGCGCTGGCGGCGGCCAAGGCGGCCGATGTGTCGGCGTGCTACCCCGAGGCCCTGGTGCTGGGTTCGGACTCGCTGGTCGAGCTTGCCGGACAGCGGTTCGACAAGCCGGCCAGCCGCGACAATGCCGCCGAGCACCTGCGCGCCTTTTCGGGCAAGGTGATGACGCTGCACAGCGCGGCGGCGCTGGCCCGGGGCGGGCAGATCCTGTGGGTCGGATCGGACTTCGCCCGGTTGCACCTGCGCGAGCTGAGCGAGGAATTCATCACCGCCTATCTCGACACCGAATGGCCTGCGGTGAGCGGTTGCGTGGGTGTTTTCCGGATAGAAGGGCCCGGCGTGCAGTTGTTCGACAGCATCGCCGGTGACCAGTTCACCGTGCTCGGCATGCCGTTGCTGCAAGTGCTCGACGCGCTGCGCGAAGCAGGCGCGCTGCTCGCATGACCATCTACGCCGAAGTCATCGGCGATCCGATCGCCCAGTCGAAATCGCCCGCGATCCATGGGTTCTGGATCGAAAAGCTGGGGTTAGATGCGGCCTATCGCGCCCATCATGTCCTGCCTGGCGAGGTCGAGGCCTATCTCGCGGCGCGGCGTGAGGATACAGGTTGGCGCGGCTGCAACGTGACCATGCCGCACAAGCAGGCGGTCATGCCGTATCTCGAGCGGATCGATCCGCTCGCGCACAAGGTCGGCGCGGTGAACACGATCGTGCGCGAAGCCGACGGATCGCTGACCGGCCACAACACGGACGTCGCGGGCTTCCTGGAGCCTTTGCGTGAATTGCTGGCGCAGCGGCACTATTTCCGCATGGCGCGGATCCTCGGCACCGGCGGCGCGGCGCGGGCGATCGTGGCGGGGCTTGCCGGTGAAGGCTTCACTCTGGTTCTCGCCGGACGCAATCCCGAAAAGGCGCGCGCGCTGCTCGACGAGCTCGATCCAGGCGGTGGGCACCATGTCGCGCCGCTCGACCATTTTGCGCAAGTCACCGACTTCGCCTTCGACGATCGCGAGGGGTGTTGCGACCTGATTGTCAACGCCTCGCCACTGGGCATGCGTGGCCAGCCACCCCTCGTTTTCGACTGGAGCCACGCACCGCCCGGCTCGATCGCCTACGACATCGTGACCGATCCGGTGGATACCGGGTTTCTCCGCAATGCCCGTGCCGCCGGATTCGAAACGATCGACGGCCTCGCCATGCTGATCGGGCAGGCGGCGGCGGCCTTCGCGCATTTCTTCGGTGTCGCGCCGCCGCGTCAGTTCGATGCCGAGCTGCGCGCAAGGCTCATGGCATGACCCGCCCGCTCATCGTCGGCCTTACCGGATCGATCGGCATGGGCAAGTCGACCGTCGCGACCATGTTCGAGGCTGCCGGTGTGCCCGTGTTCGATGCCGATGCCGCGGTTCGCGCGATGCAGGGGCCCGGTGGCGCGCTGCTATCCGCGATCGAGGCTGCATTTCCCGGTTCGACAGGCCCCGAAGGCGTGTTGCGCGACAGGCTGGGCGAGCAGGTGTTCGCAGACAAGGCCGCGCTCGCCCGGCTCGAGGCGATCGTCCATCCCGCGCTGGCGCGCCAGCGCGAGGCGTTCCTGATCGAGCATGCCGGCGCTCCGGTGGTGGTATTCGACATTCCGCTGCTGTTCGAAAAGGGCGGCGTAACCGCGCTCGATCGGGTGGTGGTGGTTTCCGCCCCCGCCGATGCCCAGCGCAAACGCGTGCTGGCGCGTCCCGGCATGACCGAAGACAAGTTCGCGCAGATCCTCTCGCTCCAGCTGCCCGATGCCGAAAAGCGCGCGCGCGCCGACCATGTGATCGACACCGGCACCTCGATCGAGCTGACCGAGGATGAGGTTATTGCGCTCATCGCCGAGCTGAAGCACGCGAGCGCCGCGCGCTGACGCCACGACCCCTTGAAATCCGCGCGGCCGAGGCCGATAGGATAGGTAATGCGCGAGATCGTGTTCGATACCGAAACCACCGGGCTCGACCCCAGGACGGGGGACCGGATGGTCGAGATTGGATGCATCGAGATGGTCAATCTCGTTCCCACCGGCGCAACCTATCACGCCTATTTCAATCCCGAGCGCGACATGCCCGCCGGGGCCGAGGCGGTGCACGGGCTTTCGGCGGGTTTCCTCTCGGACAAGCCGCTGTTTCACGAATTGGCTGACGAATTGCTCGCCTTCGTCGGCGACGCCCCGCTGGTGGCGCACAATGCCGGCTTCGACTTCGGTTTTCTCAATGCCGAACTGGCGCTGTGCGCGCGCGCGCCGATCTGCACCAGCCGTATGGTCGATACGGTCGCGCTGGCCAGGAAACGGCACCCGGGGGCCAAGCTTTCGCTCGACGCGTTGTGCACCCGCTACGGGATCGACCGCAGCCACCGCGTCAGACATGGCGCGCTGCTCGATGCCGAACTGCTGGCGCAGGTCTATGTCGAATTGAAGGGGGGGCGCCAGATCGGGTTCGAACTTGCCGCCGAACGCCATGCCGAAGTCATGTCCGAAGTGACCGAGGTCGTCGCGGTGCGACAGGCCGGTGGTTCGCGCCGCGAACCGCGGGCGCACACGGCATCGGCAGAGGAACTGGAGCGGCACAGGAAATTCGTCGCCGGGCTCGACAACCCCCTCTGGGGTTAGGGTGCGGCGCGATCCGGCGGACGGGCCGGGTCGAGGGGTCGCAGGGCAGAAAGAGGAGAACAGGAAAAATGGATATCCGCGTCTCTGGCCACCAGATCGATACCGGCACAGCCTTGCAGGAGCATGTCGGCGAGCGCATGAACGCCATCGTCGAGAAGTACTTCAACCGGGCGATCTCCTCGCACGTGACCTTCGGCAAGGGGCCGGGCGGGCTGTTTACCTCCGATATCGTCGCCCATGTGATGCAGGGCCTGATCCTCAAGGGTCATGCCGAGGCGCACGACGTCCACCAGGCCTTCGACGCCGCGGCGGGCAAGATCGAAAAACAGCTGCGCCGTTACAAGCGCCGCATCAAGGATCGTCACGAACAGGCCGATCACGCGCTGCGCGAGGAAGAGGCGGCCTATACGATCCTTGGCGCGCCCGAACCCGACGACGAAACGGAGATCGTCGCGGATAGCCCGCCGGTGATCGCCGAAACCCGCGCCGTGATCCCCGAATGCAGCGTGGCCGATGCGGTGATGATGCTCGACCTGCAGAACGCCAATGCACTGCTGTTCAAGAACGCGGGGAGCGAGCGGCACAACATGGTCTATCGTCGCCACGACGGGTCGATCGGCTGGGTCGAGCCGCGTTGACGCGGCACCGGCCATTGCCGGGGGTCAGGTGAAGGAACAGGATTAATGGACGCGCGGCTCCCGGCGCATCTCGAGGCCAGCGGCATGATCCGTGCGGTCGAGGCGGCCGGCGGGTTCGCGGCCGTTGTGCAACGCGGCGAAAGAGATGCGGGCGTAATTCTGGTAATTACCAGGAACCGGGATGCCGACGTCAGGCTGTGGGAACGTATGCCGCAGCTGGATGGCTCGCGCGAATTCATTGTGACGAGAGTAGAAAGTGCTGAAAATAAAGATGAATTCTTCGACTATATCGAGCGGAGGCGCCGTTCAGACCCGGATTGCTGGGTGATCGAGCTGGATATCGCTCATGCGGAACGTTTCATCGATTCCGCACTGCAATAAGTTGACACGGTATCAAATGCGACTATGTGGCGCCCCACCTTACGATGCGGAGGCGATGCACGCGGCAATACGGTCGTGGCATTAGCACGCAGACGGGGGGTGGCCGGCAGGCCCGTTAACGGATCCGCTTGAACGACGCATCATAACGCGCGTGGATCCCAGCCTGCGTCAGTCCGCCAACCGCCGAATGTTTCGGAAATCATGGTTCGCAAGTTCACCGGTTTCACCGCGATGATCGCGGTCACCGCTACTGTTACCCTTGCCGGGGCTGAAATCTCCGGTGCCAACGCCCAGGTCGCGGCGCAGGCGACCCAATCCACTACCGCTGCGGCACAACTGACCGACGAGATCATGCCGATCTTCGTCCGCAAGGAAGTGGTGCAGGAGCTTCCCGCCACGCAAGCACATCCAGATATCGAAGAGACGGTCGAAGCACCGCGCGCGCAGAACCTGCGCGAACTGGTCGCCGCCATGCCCGCCACTGGCGAGCTTTCGCCCGAGCTTCAGTGTCTTGCCGGTGCGGTCTATTTCGAATCGCGCGGCGAGCCGCTCGAGGGCCAGCTGGCCGTCGCGCAGGTCATCGTCAATCGCACGGAAGACAACCGCTTCCCCTCTAGTTATTGCGGCGTGGTTTACCAGCGCTCGCAGTTTTCCTTTGTCCGTCACGGCCACATGCCGCCGATCCGAACCGCTTCGCAGGCCTGGTCGAATGCCCGGGCGATTGCGCGCATCGCGCATCGCGGGCTGTGGGACAGCAAGGCGGGTGAAGCGCTCTATTTCCATGCCCGGTATGTTCACCCGCGCTGGAGCCGCCGGAAAGTGGCGCTCGCCACCATCGACACGCACGTCTTCTACCGTTGATATAGCCGGTATCGAACAAGTCGGGCCGTCGCGCCAAAGCGGCGGCCCTTTCTTGTGTCAGTCGCGTATTTCAACCCATACCGGCGCGTGATCGCTCGCCTTCTCGCGCCCGCGGTGCGCCTTGTCGACCCCCGCCGTCATCATCCGGTCGGCCAGTTCGGGCGACAGCAGCAGGTGGTCGATGCGAAAGCCGTGGTCGCGCTGCCAGGCACCGGCCTGATAGTCCCAATAGGTCCACACCCCGCCGCGCGGGTTGAGCGTGGCCAGCGCGTCGGTCCAGCCATCGCCAAGCAGGCGTGCATAGGCATCGCGCGATTCGGGCTGCATCAGCGCATCGTCGGCCATCGCCTTGACCGCCCAGACGTCGCGATCCTGGGGAATCACGTTGTAGTCGCCTGTCAGCGCAGTCGGGATTTCCTGCGCCCACAGCGATGCCGCGTGCGCGCGCAGCCGCGCCATCCAGGCAAGCTTGTAGTCGAATTTGGGCCCGGGCTGCGGATTGCCATTGGGCAGGTAGATCGAGGCGACGCGCACCCCGTTCACCTCGGCCTCGAGGTAGCGGGCCTGTTCGTCGTCATGGTCGCCCGGCAGCCCGCGCTGCGTTTCAACCGGCTCGACCCCGTCGGCGAGAATGGCAACGCCGTTGAAGCCTTTCTGCCCGTGCCAGATCGCCTTGTAGCCGATGCTTTCGAATTCGGCGGCGGGAAAGCCGGCGTCCATCGTCTTGATTTCCTGCAGGCAGGCGACGGTGGGCCGGGTTTCCTCGAGCCATTCCTTGAGCCGCGGCAGCCGCGCCTTGATCCCGTTGATGTTGAAGCTGGCGATTTTCATCGCCCGGACACTAGATACCGAAGCTGGAACCGCAACCGCAACCTGCGGCCGCCTGCGGGTTTTCGACCCGGAAGGCCGCGCCACCCAGCGATTCGACGAAATCGACCGTGCTGCCGGCGACGAGATCGAGGCTGATCGCATCGACCACCAGCTGGACGCCGCCGGTCCGGCTCACCGTGTCGTCACCTTCGGGCGCGTCGGCGAGGGCGAATTTGTACTGGAAGCCCGAACAGCCGCCGCCTTCGACCGACAGGCGCAGGATGGCCGGTCTGGCCTGCTTGCGCGCGATCGCGGCAACGCGCGCGGCGGCCGCCTCGGTGAGGGTGGGTGCAGTGCTCATGGCGACGATGTAGGGATGGCAGCCGCCGGTCTCAAGCGGTCTGGATATACTCGCGCATCGCTTCGGCCTCGTACTGGATCTGGTCGAGCCGCGCCTTGACCAGATCGCCGATCGAAATGAAGCCGCACATTGCCTCGCCGTCGACCACCGGCAGGTGGCGGATACGCCGCCGGGTCATCAGCGCCAGTGCATCGAGAATGCTTGTGCCCGGGTCGACGGTGATCGCGGGCGACGTCATCACTTCGCCGACCGGACCCGTCAGGCACGCTTCGCCAACCGCCGCCAGCCGGTAGATCACGTCGCGTTCCGAAAAGATTCCCACGACCCTGCCGCTTTCGAGGATCGGCACCGCACCGATCCGCCGTTCCGCAAGCAGCGCGATAACCTCGCTGACCGGCGTATCGACTGTGCTTGCGATGACTTCCGAACTCGCACGACCTTCGAGCAGCCTGCTGATCATGCCCGACCTCCTCTTCCGCTCCACAAGCCGGAGAATGCCACTTTCCCGATGCAAAAGCGAATCGGTTAGGGATTGGCATTGAATCAACCCTGCCAAGGCACCAGAGGGGCGAGGATGGCTAGGGTGCTCCCGGCTTTGATTGCATCAAAGTCAGCACTCTAGAGTCTTGGTTCACCGTGATTTCCTGGTCGCCAGATGATTCCATCCGGCTCGAAACCATTCTAACCAGCCGGGAGCAGGCGGAACTCTTCGACCGGTTCACCACCGATCAAATGGCGCTGGATGATCGCCTCGAGCACGTCTTCACGGCAGGAATGGTACCAGACGTTGTCGGGCCACACCACCGCGATCGGCCCCGCTTCGCACACCTGCAGGCAGTCGGCCTTGGTTCGCTGGACGGTGCCGCGCGGCCCGACGAGGCCGAGCTCCTTCATCCGCCGTTTGAGATAGTTCCACGCCACCTCGCCCTCCTCGCGCCGGCAGCATTTCTGCTTTTCCGACATGGCGCACAGGAAGACCTGCCGCTCGACCGTCGCCCCGCCGATCCTGGCCAGCGCGGCACGGGCCTTGTCGAGGTCTGCCGGGGCGGCGCTCACTTTGCCCCCTTCAGCCATTTTCCGAGCCAGTCGAACACGGTCCGGTGCCATTGCAGCGCGTTCTTCGGTTTGAGGACCCAGTGGTTTTCGTCGGGGAAGACCAGCAGCTGGCTGGGCACGCCGCGCATCTGGAGTGCAGTGAACGCGGCGATACCCTGCGAATAGGGAATGCGGAAATCCTTCTCGCCGGTGATCACCAGCATCGGGGTCTGCCATTTGTCGACGTGGCTGACCGGGTTCCAGCGTTCATAGGCCGCCGGGTCTTCGTAATAGCGCTTGCCGCCGTGTTCCCAGATGTCGAACCACAGTTCCTCGGTCTCGTAGGCCATGGCGCGCGCATCGAACACGCCATCGTGCTGAACGAGGCATTTGAACCGGTCGGGCCACTGGCCCGCGATCCAGTTCATCATGTAGCCGCCATAGGAGGCGCCCATGGCGCAGGCGCGCGTCCCGTCGATCTGCGGATCGAGCGCGAGCGCGTGGGCGAGGCCCTTCTGCAGGTCTTCGAGCGGCTTGCCACCCCAGTCGTTGGTGATCGCGTCGGTGAAACCCTGCCCGTATCCGGTCGATCCGTGGAAATCGACCGAGATCACCGCATAGCCTTGGCTCGCCACAACGCGCGGGTTCCAGCGGTTGGACCAGCTGTCGTTGAAGCTGCCCTGCGGCCCGCCGTGGACATAGAGGATCGCGGGCAACCGGCCGGCCGCGCCCTCGGGCTTGGTGATCTGGCCCCACACGGTGTCGCCATCGGCACCGGCAAAGCTGAAGCGCTGGACCACCACCGGAGAAAGCGCGCCCATCCGGGTCGTGGCGACATCGGTCAACGGTTTGGCCTGATCCCAGTTGCGCGAGAGATAGAGTTCGGCCGGAGCGCCGATCGAATCGCGCGTGAAGACCAGGCCGTCGCCCTGCATCGGCACGATATTGGTGATATGCGCCTCGTTCCCGGCCATCAGGTCAAGCGTCTCGACCCTGCCGCTGCGCGGGTCGATGCGGAAAGCGGGCGTGTCGAGCACGTCCTGCGCGGTCGCGACGATCCAGCGCGCGTCGGGCGTCCAGGCGAGCGAGCCGAAGCTGCGGTCGAAATCCTGCGTCAGCGCGCGGGTGATGCCGGTCCTCAGATCGCGCAGCATCACCACCTGCCGGTCGGCTTCGTAGGTCGGGCGCGCCATCGCGACATAGGCGAGGTAGCGGCCATCGGGCGAGGGCGCGGGCAGCATGTCCATCGCCTCGTTCGCCCTGGTCAGATTGACCGGGGCACCGCCCGAAAAATCGCTCCACCAGATGTCGAGATTGGTCGAGAAGGGTTCCCGCGCATCGGCCTCGCGCGCGACGAACCACGCGCCGCTGCCGTCGGGGGCAAAGGCGAAGTCCTCATTGCCCCCGTATGGCATGGTCGGGGTATCGCCGTTCGGACCGCCTGCGCCCGCGGGACCGTCGAGCGGGATTGCCCTGCCGCCTGCCTTGCCGTCCACCAGCTCGAAGGCGAAGACGCGGTTGTAGGTTCCAGGCGTTTCCCAATGGTCCCAATGGCGCACGAAGCCACCATCACCCTGGTAGAGCCGCCCGGTGCCCGGACCCGGCTGATAGGGCTTGGCCGTATCATCGCAATCGGGTGTCGCGCAGTTCCGCGCGATTGCGACGAACGCCGCGATCCGCCTGCCGTCCTTCGCCACGGCGAAACCATTGACCGCGCGCGGCAGGTCGGTGACCTGCATCGCCCCCGAAATGGTGCCGTCGACACCGATCCGGGCACGCCAGATCTGGCTGGTCGGTTCGTCGCCACCATTGGCGCCGTCGGCCAGGTAATAGAGCCAGCCATCGCCGCCGAACTGCGCATCGCTTCCCTCAAGCGCCAATCGCACCGGCGCGGCATCCATCGCATCGAGCAGCCGCATGTGCAGCGCGCCCTTGCGCTCGAAGGTTTCGGGGTCGGTTTCGGTGACCGTATAGACCGCCATCCGCCCGGTCGGATCGACGCTGGGTGCGCCGAGCCGCGGCATGGTGACCAGGTCCTGTGCGCTCATGCGCGCGCCCGCAGCGGAATCGGCCGGCGCGGCGGCGAGCGGGGTGGCAAAGAGCGCGAGCGCGCTGGCGAGCGGGAGTGCGACCCGGATATGTCTTGTCATGCACGCGGGTCTAGGCGCGCGGGAGGGCAAAGTTAAGCGGCTTGCGTCAGGCGCGCTTGCCGGCGATCCGCGCGATTTCGGCCTTGACCATTTCTTCCACCATGCCGGGAAGGTTTTCGTCGAGCCACTTGGCCAGCATCGGGCGCAGCAGTTCGCGTACCAGCCCTTCGAGCGAGGTTTCGCCCGAGCGAACGATTTGCGGAGCCTTGCCGGGTTGCGACAACATCGCCAGCGCGGCGAAATTCTGCCGCATTGCGTCGCGCGTCTCGTCGCCGATCAACGCCTCTTCGGGCGCCCCCTCGCAATCCTCGACGGTATCCATCGCGAAGTCGGCATCGAGTTCGAGGACTTCCTCGCCTTCCTCTTCAGCCTCGTCAACCACCGGTTCGGGAGCCGGCACGATCTTGCGTCGGCGTTCGGCAATCAGGCCTTCGCGATTGTCGCGCGCGATGACCTTCTTGATCGAATCGAGGATCTCTTCGACCGATGGTTCACCCGGTTGCTGCATTGCGTCCCTGCCCTGTTCCGACTGCCCTGTTCCGAATCGGGACTCCGATTCGTCGTAGGGGCTTCAATACCCGCTTTCGGCAGGAGTTTCACCCACTTCCGGTGCATCGGCGGTTGCTGCGGGAATGTCGACGGTGCTGGTCGCGGACGCCACCGGCTCCGGATCGCGATCCCAGTCCCAGATGCGCCCACGCACCCGGCGATAGTTTTCCGTCGGATCGTAAAGCACACCCTCGTCACTCAGACCGAGGTCGCGTGCCTCGGCACGGCCCATGGCGGCGAGCAGGCTGAAACCGGCGACATAGGCATTGCGCCGCGCGGTCACCAGCTGGCTGCGCGCCGAGAGCAGTTCCTGTTCGGCGTTGAGCACGTCGAGGATATCGCGGTTGCCGATCGAGTTTTCGGCCTTCACGCCTTCGAGACTCAGCGCTGCAGCCTCGACTGCAAGCTGACCACTCTCGATCACCGCCAGCGAGGCACGCCAGCTCGACCAGGCGGCGCGGACTTGAACGATCACGTCGCGCTCGGCGGCGATGACCTGCTCGAGCGCCGCGGTCTCGCGCGCGGCCGCCTGCCGCTGGCGGGCCGCGGGCAACCCGCCCTGAAAGATCGGAATCGTCACCTGCACGCCGGCATTGGCGGTGGTCTCGCGCTGCGCCAGGAATGACGATCCGCCGGCCAGGGTGTTGAAGAAATTGGTATAGGTGGCGCTGCCGAACAGCGAGACCGTCGGCAGCCGGCCAGAACCGGCCACTTCGGTATCGAACCCGGCGGCCTTGGCGCGATCCTTCGCGGCGATGAGGTCGGGGTTGTTTTCCAGCGCAAAATCGACCGCGGCCTCGATGTCCTGCGGCAGGTTGGGCAGCTGCGGCGGGGCTTGCAGGTCTTGCGGTGCGCTGCCGACCAGCGAAATATAGGTTTCGCGGGCGGAAATGAGATTGGCCTGGGTAGTTTGCAGATTGCCCTGCGCACTCGCCAGCCGGGATTGCGACTGGGCCACGTCGGTCCGGGTGAGGTCGCCGATCTCATAGCGATCGCTGGTTGCCTGCAGATTGACCTTGAGCACTTCGACCTGGTTGGCGTTGAGCGACACGATAGCCTCGTTGCGCAGCACATCCATATAGGCCGCGACCACCTGGCTGAAGATCGAGCTTTCGGTCGCGCGCAGGTCGGCCTGTCCCGCTGTTACGCGCTGCTCCGCCGCATTGACCGCATTGCGAACCGCACCGCCGCTGTAAACCGGCACCGTCAGCTGCGGGTTGACCTGCAGCGTCCGGCTGGGCGCGTTGAAGCTGTTCTGCGACTGCTGGATCGATTCGACATAGGTCGCGGTGGCGTTGACACCGGGCAGGCCCGGCGCGCGCTGGATCGGCACGTTTTCGTCGTTCGCACGCTGGTTGGCGCGAGCGGCGAGCAACGTTGGGTTCGACACGTAAGCCTCGGTCAGCGCATCCTGCAGCGTATCGGCGGCCGCAGGGGCGGCGGCGACGGCGGCAAGGGCGACGGTGGTGGCGAGGTGTTTCGCAAGGGCGGGCGACCGCATTCAGAAGCTCCAGCTGGCGGGCCGGTCGAACCGGTGGAGCCGCGGCACGCCGATTTCGGCCAGCGGCAGCAGCGCAAGCGAGCCCGCCGCCTTGCGCCCGGTGGCGAGGCGGGTGACCCCGCGCTCGACCAGGCCGGTGACGATCCGGCCGCCTTCGGCAACCAGCTTGGCCAATTCGGCAGGGACGTGTTCGATGGCTCCGTCGACAAGGACGAGCGAATAATTGCCCTTCTTCTTTGCGCCGACGACCTCGTCAGCGCAAAGAGTCCTGAGCGATCCGACCAGCGGTTCGACCAGCGCGGCGAGATAGCCGCTGCCGCCATCGACCACCAGCACGCTGTCATCGGTCCTCGGCTGCGCTTCGGCCAGCATCATGCCGTGGAACAAAGGCGCAGGCAGCGCCTTGCCTTCGCCCAGGCGGATCGCCCGATCGGTATAGGCGGCGGCGCGCATCGTTTCGGGCACGAAGTCCTCGCGCGCGACCGCATCCATGCGTTCGAGCACGAAAGCCTCGTTGACGCCGCTGGTGCGCAGCTGGCTGTCGATCATCGCACGGCGGGCGGCGGCAAAATCGGTCGAGGGGGCAAGGGTCGTGGTCATAGGTTCTTACTGTATTACTCTATTAACACGCTGGGTCAAGCGGGCATGCTTTAGGCGCAAGACAGCTTGTGTCCAAGCGCTTTGACCGATGGCGGCAAACGCGCCTATCGCAGAGCGCAATTCTGCAACAAGGGAATTTGCGGCGATGAGCGACATGACCGTCATCAAGGAAGCGGACCTGATCGAGAGCGTGGCCGACGCGCTCCAGTACATTTCCTATTACCACCCGATGGACTATATCCGCGCCCTGGGCGAGGCCTATGAGGCGGAGAAGGGCCCCGCGGCGAAGGACGCGATCGCGCAGATCCTGACCAACAGCCGGATGTGTGCCGAAGGCCACCGGCCGATCTGCCAGGACACCGGGATCGTCAACGTCTTCGTCAAATGGGGCATGGACTGCCGGCTCGAATCGAAACTGAGCCTGCAGGAGGTGGTCGATGAGGGTGTGCGCCGCGGCTACAACAATCCCGACAACAAGCTGCGCGCCTCGATCCTCGCCGATCCCGCCTTCACCCGCCGCAACACGCGCGACAACACGCCCTGCGTGCTCTCGGTCGAAATGGTGCCCGGCGATACGGTGAGCGTCGACGTGGCGGCCAAGGGCGGCGGCAGCGAGAACAAGTCGAAGTTCAGGATGATGAACCCCAGCGACAGCATCGTCGACTGGGTGGTCGAACAGATTCCCTCGATGGGCGCGGGCTGGTGCCCGCCGGGAATGCTGGGCATCGGTATCGGCGGCACGGCGGAACATTGCGTCAAGCTGGCCAAGATGAGCCTGATGGACCCGATCGACATGGGCCAGCTCAAGGCACGCGGGCCGCAGACCGATATCGAGAAGCTGCGGGTCGAGATTTTCGACGCGGTCAATGCCATGGGCGTCGGCGCGCAGGGGCTTGGCGGCCTGTCGACCGTGCTCGACGTAAAGATCATGGACTGGCCGTGCCACGCCGCGGGCAAGCCGGTGGCGATGATTCCCAACTGCGCAGCGACGCGCCACGCGCACTTCACGCTCGATGGTTCGGGCCCCGCCTATCTCGAGCCACCCAGGCTCGCCGATTATCCGCAGGTCACCTGGCAGCCCGACGCGGCGGCCAGGCGGGTCGACCTCGATGCGCTGACGCCGGACGAGGTGGCGAGCTGGAAGCACGGCGATCGCCTGTTGCTTTCGGGCACGATGCTCACCGGTCGCGACGCGGCGCACAAGCGCATCAAGGACATGCTCGAAGCAGGCGAGGCGCTGCCGGTCGATTTCAGGGGGCGCGCGATCTATTACGTTGGCCCGGTCGACCCGGTGATGGGCGAAGCTGTCGGTCCGGCGGGCCCGACCACCGCCACGCGCATGGACAAGTTCACCGAGATGATGCTCGACCTCGGCCTGCTCGCGATGATCGGCAAGGCCGAGCGCGGACGCGATGCGGTCGAGGTGATCAGCCGTTTCAAGGTCGCCTACCTGATGGCCACCGGCGGCGCGGCCTATCTCGTCAGCCGGGCGATCAAGGGCGCACGGGTCGTCGCTTTCGAGGATCTGGGCATGGAGGCGATCTATGAGTTCGAGGTGCAGGACATGCCGGTGACCGTGGCGGTCGATGCTGCGGGCAACAATGTCCACACGCTCGCGCCCGCCGAATGGCGCAAGCGGATCGCCGAAGGCAATTTCGAGCTCGCCGAATAGCATCCGGCTCGACCAACGTGCGAACGCTATCGACCGCCGCGCTGGCTTTTGCATGGCTTCGGGGCCACAGCTCGGCATGCTTTGCGCGATGAACGCCAGATGAATTCGGAGACTCCGCATCTCCCCACCCGGGTCGTGATGGGCTCGATCGTGGGCGTATGGGTGATCTACTTCACGCTTGCCACGATCCGCGGCGAGCTGTCCGGATTCGGGCTCGAATGGGACATGCTGTGGCGTCGCAGCGTCGTGGTGCTGGTCGGCATCGCCATTACCAGCGTGATGTGGCTGGTGCTGCGGTTGTTCGACCACCGCTCGATCGGCGTCAAGATCGCGGTCGGAACAGTCATCGCCGCGCCGGCGTCGCTGGCCATCGCCCAGGTCAATCAGTGGATGTTCGAACCGGTCCAGGCCGAAATCGAAAAGAAGATCGGTGCCGAACGCGGCATCGCCATCCGCCGCGACGAATCGGGCAATCTGCTGGTCGACGTTCCGCGTGCGCCGATCGACAAGGACGTGGGCGAAGCCGGGGCGGCCAAGCCGGAAAGCGTGCTGATTGCCCCGGCCCCGACGCTGCTGGACCAGTGGCGGATGACCTTCGACATCGCGCTGGGGCGCTACTTCCTGCTGCTGGCCTGGGCGGCGCTCTATATCGCGATCCAGGCGCGCGCGCAGGCATTGGCGGCCGAACGCGAGGGCGAACGTTTCCGCAGTGCCGCCAAGGCTGCCGAACTGCGCTCGCTGCGCTATCAGGTGAACCCGCACTTCCTGTTCAACACGCTCAACTCGCTTTCCGCACTGGTGATGACCGGCAAGGCCGAACGGGCCGAGCAGATGATCCAGACGATCTCGCGCTTCTATCGCCACAGCCTGGCCGAGGATTCGACCGGCGACGTAACCCTGGCCGACGAGATCGACCTGCAGGAACACTATCTCGAGATCGAGGCGGTTCGTTTCCCCGAGCGCCTGCGGGTGCACGTCGACCTCCCCTCGGCGCTGGCCAATTACAAGGTGCCCGGGATGATCCTCCAGCCGCTGGTGGAAAATTCGGTCAAATACGGCGTATCCGCCAGCTCGCGCCCGGTGACGGTTTCGATCACCGCGCGCGAGGAATATGGCCGGCTGGTGGTGACGGTGAGCGATGACGGACCGGGCGTGCCGGCGGGACATTCGGGCGGCTTCGGCATCGGCCTCGCCAACGTCCGCGACCGGCTCGAAGCGCGTTTCGGCAATGAGGCGAGCGTGACCTCGGGCGCGGCGCTGCAAGGCTACGAAACCGAACTCAGGCTCCCCATGGTGAAGCATGGCTGAAGAGGCGCCCCGGAAACTGCGCACCCTCATCGTCGACGACGAACCGCTCGCGGTCGAACGCATGCAGGTGATCTGCGCGCGGATCGACGACCTGACGGTGATCGGCACCGCCAGCGACGGCGCGCAGGCCCTGCGCCTGATCGAAGCGCTCAGGCCCGACCTCGTGCTGCTCGACATGACCATGCCCGAGGTCGACGGACTGTCGGTCGCCAGGCAGCTGGCGAAGTCGGCAAGCCGTCCGGCGGTGGTCTTCGTTACCGCGCATGACAATTACGCGGTCGAGGCCTTCGATCTCGACGCGGTCGATTACGTGCTCAAGCCGGTCAAGCCCGAGCGGCTCGAACGCGCGATCAAGCGTGCGCTGGCACACCAGGGCGATACCGCGCGCGGCGAAAGCCGCTGGCTCGAGGAACTGTGGATCCCGCACCGTTCGGAACTGATCCGCATCGCGACGGCGGAAGTTGGCCGGATCGATGCCGAGCGCGACTATGTCCGCCTGCATGTGGGCGAGGGTGACGAGGCGCGCACCTACCTGCTGCTGCAAACCATCGCGGGGCTCGAGAAGCGGCTCGATCCGGCGCGCTTCATTCGCATCCACCGTTCGACCATCCTGCGGCGCGACCGCATCGCGGGCCTGCGACATGACGGGCTGGGCGTCTGGTCGGTAGAGCTTGACGACGGCGAGGCGCTGCGCATCGGGCGCACCTACCTGCCCAAGGTCAAGGCCATGGCCGGACGCTGATCCAGCCTGCCGCGCGGCACGGCAAATCCCGATTTTGCAAAAAGACGACCCCGGCCAAGGGACTGCGTTCGGCCGGGGCCCAGTAGGGCTAGAGTGCTTGCCGGCTTTGGTTGCATCAAAGCCGGCACTCCAGATTCTTGTTTTACCGTGATTTCCGGGCCGCCGGATGATTCCATCCGGCTCGAAATCACTCTAGAGTGCTTCCGCCTTTGATTGCATCAAAGTCGGCACTCCAGATTCTTGTTTTACCGTGATTTCCGGGCCGCCAGATGATTCCATCCGGCTCGAAATCACTCTAGCCGCCGCGCGTACGCTCTTTGATGACCGCGGCGACATGGGCCATGGCCTTCGCCTTGGCATTTTCGCGGCAGGCGTCGACCTGCGGGCTGCGCAGGCGGGTGCCGGTTACGCTGCGTTCAAAGCCGCACACCTTGCGCGCGGCGTTGTCGATCCGGCGCTCGAGGTGGGCGAGACCTTCGGGGGTCGCGAGGTTGAGATCGGAATATTTCACGCGCATGCTATAGGGTTCGGCATTCGCGGGAATGGCGGCGGCGGGGGCGGCAAGGCCGGCCGCGCCGGCCGCGACGATCAGGGCGAGGGTGGATTTCATGGGTTTTCCTCCGGGTCTGCGGAGGGTCCCGGTTTTGGGGGACTGATTGGGGGAGGACCCTCCGCAGGACCTGTATTACATGGCTACAACTGTAAACACTAACGCTGATCGACGAGCGACACGGGCATTGGATGGGCGGCGCAGGGCAGTCGACGAACCGCGATTGGCAATCTGCGGGTGCCCGGACTATGCCATCCGTCGATGGTGCTGGGCCTGCTCTTTGTCTGCGGCGTGCTGAATTTCGCACTCGGCAAGGCCATGCTGGAAAGCGGCCATCCGGTTGTCGCTTCGCTGCCGCCGGCATTGCGCCGGGGGGGCGTATCGCGCTGCTGCTGGAATTCCTGGTCCTGTTTGCCGCAATGATTCCAGAGTGCCGGCGGCTGGTCGCCCACGGGCCGGTTTTATGGCGGATATACGCTGGCCAACGGGTTGTTCTGCTGGTTGCCCGTCGGTGGCCGGGTCTGAGCGGCAAGCGGTCGGACGGCGCGGCCTCGCATTCGCTGTGGTCGCATGCCCGGACAATCTGCTAGCGACCGGCCATGGCTTCTGACCTGCGTCGCATCTTCCACCTTTCGGACATCCATTTCGGCCTCGAGAGCACCCGCGCGCTCGATTGGGCGAAGCGCGAGATCGCCTTGCGGCGGCCCGATGCGGTGGCGATCACCGGCGACCTGACCATGCGCGCGCGGCATCGCGAATTCGCCGCGGCGACCGCCTGGATCAACTCGCTGGAGGCCCCGGTGACGGTCGAGGTGGGCAATCACGACATGCCCTATTTCAACCCTGTCGAGCGCTTCTTTGCCCCGTATCGCCGGTTCCGCGGCATGGCGGAAAAGGTCGAGCGCGAGCTCGATCTCGGCTCGCTGGCGATCGTACCGCTCAAGACGGCGGTGCCGGCACAGCCGCGGCTCAACTGGTCGAAGGGATGGGTCAGCCGCGCCGCGCTGGAGGCGTGCCTGGCGATGATCGATGCGCTTCCGCAAGGAACCCGTGTGCTGGTCGCGGCGCATCACCCGCTGCGCGAGGTGGGAACCAGCGGCACCGCGCTGACCCGGCATGGCGAGCGGGCTCTCGCCGAACTGGCGGCGCGCAAGGTCGAGGCGGTCCTTTCGGGCCATGTCCACGATGCCTTCGACATCATGGAGGCGACGCCCGCGGGCCCGGTGCGGATGATCGGTGCGGGAACGCTGTCGCAAAGGACGCGTTCGACCCCGCCCAGCTTCAACGAGATCATCTGGGACGGCAATAGCCTGTCGGTGACGGTTCGCAACCTGCAGCACGTCGACACGGCCGACATGCAGATCGACGATGTGCCCGAAAATGCGCTCCCACCCCGCGAACCGGGCGAGCCGGTGGCCCCGGTCCGCCAGATCCCGCGGATCGATCCACCGGTCCATTAACCGCAACCGGAAACCGTACCCGCAAACGCCGTTCCGCACCCTTGCGGAAAGGCACGGGCGTCATGATCGCGGCAGGTCCACACGGAGCATGGCAATGGAAGCGGTCAAGGCAGTCGCCCTCGGTGCGATCCTTTCGGGTGTGGTTTCCCTGGTGATCGGCTCGCAAGGCAGCCACGGCGGGCAGATGGCGATCCATATGGCGCAGATCGCCGATTACCGCTTCTGGTGGTCCTGGCCGCTGTTTTTCATCGGCGCGGGGCTATCCTGGGGGATCATGATGCTCCAGCGTTGACCGGCGGGTCGGCAGGGGCGGATGCGCAAGCAAAAACGGCGGCCGCTTGCGCAACCGCCCCTTCGGCGATCGGGAAGATCGTGCTCTGGAGTCGTTCCGGCCCTGATCGAACCGCAACGACTCCAGTTAAATTTGCCTGCCGTGATTTCCTGACCGCCAGATGATTCCATCCGGCTCGAAATCACTCTAGTTTCTTGTTTAACCGTGATTTCCTGGTCGCCGGATGATTCCATCCGGCTCGAAATCACTCTAGCGCTTCGAGAACTGGAAGCTGCGGCGGGCTTTGGCGCGGCCGTACTTCTTGCGTTCGACCACGCGGCTGTCGCGGGTCAGGAAGCCGGCGGCCTTGACCGTGCCGCGCAGCGCCGGTTCGTACTTCGACAGCGCCTGGGCGATGCCGTGCTTGACCGCACCGGCCTGGCCCGAAAGACCGCCGCCCTTGACGGTGGCGACGACGTCGTACTGGCCCTGGCGATCGGTGATCGCGAAGGGCTGGTCGATGACCAGGCGCAGCGTCGGGCGCGCGAAGTAGGTTTCCTGGTCGCGACCGTTGACGGTGACCTTGCCGGTGCCGGGCTTCAGCCAGACGCGCGCGGTGGCGTCCTTGCGGCGGCCGGTGGCATAGGCGCGGCCCTGCTTGTCGAGTTCCTGCTCGCGCAGGGGAACCTCGGCGGTGCGGGCGATCTCGGCAGCATCGCCCTGGGGCACGCCCTCGGCGATATCCTTCAGATCGGCGAGATCGGTGACGGTGTCGCCAGTGGTGGTGTTGGTGTCGGCCATTATGCGGCAACCTTGTTCTTGCGGTTCATCGAGGCAACGTCGAGCACTTCGGGCTGCTGGCCGTCATGCGGGTGCTCGGTGCCGGCATAGATGTGCAGCGCGCGCATCTGCGCACGGCCCAGCGGTCCGCGCGGGATCATGCGTTCGACCGCCTTTTCCAGCACGCGTTCGGGGAAACGGCCGCCCAGCACCTTGGCCGGGGTGGTTTCCTTGATGCCGCCGGGGTGGCCGGTGTGCTTGTAATAGACCTTGTCGGTCATCTTGCGGCCGGTGAACTTCACCTTGTCGGCATTGATGATGATGACATGGTCGCCGCAATCGACGTGCGGGGTATAGCTCGGCTTGTGCTTGCCGCGCAGGTGGTTGGCGACGATCGCCGCGAGGCGGCCGACGACGAGGCCGTCGGCATCGACGATGTGCCACTTCTTTTCGACCTCGGCCGGTTTGATCGACCGGGTCACCTTGGTGAGAGCCTTCATGGCTGTTTTCCGTTCCTATGTGTTCGTGCCGCGTTCGCGCCGCGCGCGGGGCGGCGGCGCCAATTCGACGATTCCGACGCCTGGCCGGACCCGTGAAGCGCGCGGCAAATGGCGCCGGATGCTTCGCAAGTCAAGCAAATCCGCGCTTCTCGGAAGCGGTAAAATAACACCCCAAGCATTCGACGCTCAGGCGGGTGTCAGCGTCCATAGCTCGCGATTGCGCCGCGCCTCGTTCCCGATATGGGTCACCGCGCTGCGCGAGCTGCGTTCGAGCAGGCCGGTGACCGGGTCCGTCCGGGTTTCGATCGTCACTTCTACCGTGCCCTGCAGTCCGCCGGGAAGATCGAGCGTGCGCGAAAAGCCGGACTCATGCCGTGCGGGAAAGAACAAGTCCTCGGGGATCTGTGCGATTGCGGCGCCTGCGGCATCAGCAAGCCGGGAAAGAAAGCGGCGTCCCTCGGCCAGCCCTTCACCGCGATGGCCCTTGGCGACGAGGATGGCGGCAGCCTCGTCGATTGCCCGCGAAAGATCGGCGGCCGGAACCTGCCCCTGGCCCGAAATGCGTCCGCTCGGATCGAGCAGCGCCGGGAAAGGGCCGTCATCCACGCGCTGCTCCTCCATCCGCGCGAGCGTTGCCAGCTGCGGCGGCGCATCGACACGGGCGCCTGCCTGCCTGCCCTCGACGATTGCACCACGCCCGGCGGCAATGAACTGGCACCGCCAGCTGCGAACGACCACCAGAAGCCTGCCGTCGTGCAGTTCGCGCTCGACCTGCCGGGTCAGAACCAGGGGGGCGGCAGGAAACTGGAGCCGCGCCGGAAGCATTGCGCCCGCTTGTCCGGGCCACGCGATTGACGGAACCAGCGCAACCATGCCCAGCAGCCGCAGACAGGCACGGCGATCGCTCCCCTTCATGACCTCGCTCCCTATGGTTTCGGCGGCATCAGGCCGCCGAGCCAGGCCTGCGTCGCCGATCCCGCAGCGTCGCAGCGCCAGCCCATTATTGCGGGGGCATCATAGGGGTGCAAGGCCTCGAGCCGTGCGATGGCGCGCTCAAGCAGCATCGCATCGGTCTTCAGCAGGGCCGGAATTTCCTCGCCTTCGCCCCGCTCGCCCTGCCAGGCGAACAGCGAGCGGATCGATGCGCCGATATTGATGCACCCGATCAACCCCTCGTCAAGCAGCACGGCACCAACCTGCTCGGCACTCTGTGTGTCGGGGAAGGGGCAATAGACGAGCGCGGTCACGCGGTCCTGCGCCCCAGCACATGTGCGCCCCAGGCAAAGCTGGCCACCAGCAGTGCCCCGATCACCTGGTGCGCCACGGCGATCCACAGGGCGACCCCGGTCATCACCGTCGCGATGCCCAGCAGGACCTGCGTCCCGAAGGCGGAGTGGATGGCAATCGAAGCGCGGCGGTCGAGCGGCCTGAGTTTGCGCGCCATCATCACCAGCGCGGCCACCGCAACCCAGGCCCACCAGCGATGGAGAAAGTGGACCAGGAAGGGATCGTGGGTCGCGGCATGAAACAGGCCGCGCGCGTCATCGAATTCGGGTACGAGGCGACCTTGCATCAGCGGCCAGCTATTGCTCGCCAGCCCGGCATTGAGCCCCGCGACCCAGGCGCCCAGCAGCAGCTGGAGGAACAGGACCGCGCCGACCCAGCCCGCCGTGCCTGTCCAGCGTGCGGGCAGGGGGTTGCCGTTTGCGTATTGCCGCAGGTCGAGCACGGTCCACACCAGCCCGGCAAGCGTGACAAGCGCGGTGAGCAGGTGGATCGACAACCAGAAATGGCTCACATCGGTCATCATCCCGCCCAGCCCGCTGCGCACCATCAGCCAGCCGAACACGCCCTGCAGTCCGCCCAGCGCGAGCAGCGCCAGCAGGCGCGGCGCGTAGCCCGCGGGGATCGCCTTGCGGATCCAGAACCAGGCCAGCGGCAGCGCGAAGGCCAGTCCGATCAGGCGGCCGAGCAGGCGGTGAAACCACTCCCAGAAGAAGATGAACTTGAACGCCCGCAGGCCCATTCCGGCGGGACCGGTCACGGTGCGATATTCGCCGGTCTGCTTGTAGAGGTCGAACTGTGCCTGCCAGGCTTCCTGCGTCAGCGGCGGGATTGCTCCGGCGATCGGATTCCACCTTGTGATCGACAGCCCGCTTTCGGTGAGCCGGGTGATCCCGCCCACCGAAACCATCAGCACGACCATCGCCGCGACGACCAGCAGCCAGTTGGCGAGGGCTTTGGGGCGAGTGGTCGGGGGGGCGGTCGTCATCGGCGCCGCTGTGCGGCCGCCGACCGGGTTTCGCAAGCGCAAACCGCTGCGGCGAATCGACACCGTTCGGCTCGCAATCGTGCAATCGGGAACGGGAGCGCCCTTGAATTATGTTACATCGTCACATAAGTCGCAATTCGCAATGGCAGCGCGCACCATCTCGCCGATTCGCCGCAGGCTCGACCGCGCCGGGATTTATCTCTCGAGCGCTTGTGCGGTGCATTGCCTGCTGTCGATCGTGCTGGTCTCGGGCCTTGGCATCGGGGGTGAATTCTTTCTTTCGCCCGACATCCATCGGGTCGGCCTGGTCCTGGCCACACTCATTGCCGCCGTCGCGATCGGTTGGGGGGCGTTGCGCCACCGGGTGGCCGCGCCCTTCGTGGTGGCGATGACCGGGCTGACCTTCATGGGCGGCGCGCTCGCCGTTCCGCATGGCTACCGGGAAGCGGTGCTGACCATCATCGGCGTCGCGCTGGTATCGCTCGGCCACATCCTCAACCTGCGCCACACGCATTCCCCGACTTGCAAGGAGCGCTGCGGGGATTAAGTGACCGGGGCATGATTGCCCTGACCGTCAATGGCGAGCCCCGCCGCACCGTCGCCGTCACCGTGGCCGACCTCGTCCGCGAGCTCGCGCTCGACCCGGCGAGGGTCGCGGTCGAGCACAATGGCATGATCGCTCCGCGCAGCGATCTGGCGAACCATGCGCTGGCCGATGGCGACGTGCTCGAGATCGTCCATTTCGTCGGTGGCGGGCAGGGCGATAGGTGGACGGTTGCGGGCCGCACCTTCAACAGCCGCCTGATCGTCGGCACGGGAAAGTACAAGGACTTCGCGCAGAATGCCGCCGCGCTCGAGGCGAGCGGAGCCGAAATCGTCACCGTGGCGGTGCGCCGGGTCAATGTCAGCGACCCCGGGGCGCCGATGCTGACCGACCATATCGACCCGAAGAAAATCACCTACCTCCCCAATACCGCCGGCTGTTTCACCGCCGACGAGGCGATCCGCACGCTGCGGCTGGCGCGCGAGGCGGGCGGCTGGGACCTGGTCAAGCTCGAGGTTCTGGGCGAGGCGCGCACGCTCTATCCCGACATGCGCGAGACGCTCAAGGCGACCGAGGTGCTGGCGCGCGAGGGCTTCCTGCCCATGGTCTATTGCGTCGACGATCCGATCGCGGCGAAGCAGCTCGAGGATGCGGGCGCGGTTGCGGTGATGCCGCTGGGCGCGCCGATCGGTTCGGGTCTGGGCATCCAGAACCGCGTGACCATCCGCCTGATCGTCGAAGGCGCCAGCGTGCCGGTGCTGGTCGATGCCGGGGTGGGCACGGCTTCCGATGCCGCGGTGGCGATGGAGCTCGGCTGCGACGGGGTGCTGATGAACACCGCCATCGCCGAGGCGAAAGACCCGCTGCGCATGGCCCGCGCGATGAAGCTGGCGGTCGAGGCCGGACGCGAGGCCTATCTGGCAGGCCGCATGGCAACGCGCAAATACGCCGACCCCTCCAGCCCGCTCGCGGGCCTCATCTAGGGTAATGGGTCCTGACCCTAGAGTGCTTGCCGGCTTTGATTGCATCAAAGTCGGCAAGCACTCTGGAGTCTTGTCTTACCGTGATTTCCTGGCCACCAGATGATTCCATCCGGCTCGAAATCACTGCGGAACGACATTACCGCCGAGCGCTTTCAGCGCGGCGCTCATCTCGGCTCCGCGCGCTGCCTTGAGCGCGGCGCAATTGCGCACCCGTTCGATCGTCCGCTCGAGCGAAAGCGCGCCCGGAGTGCCCGCGAGCAAGGGCCGGAACCGCGCGGCCACCTCGTCGGCGCGCTCGACCGAGCAGAAGCCCGACGCCACGCCGGGGATGCGCGTCGCAAGGAAGATGCCCGAAGAACCCTGCAGCATTTCGTCGAGGTGCGCGACCAGCCAGTCGTAACCCAGCTCGCGCGTCTCGGGCGCGGAGGATACGCCGAAGACCCTCCCGCGCTTCTCCGAGGGCCGCAGGCGGCTGTCGTCGAATTCGTCGAGTACCCAGCGCGCGATCGCCGCCTTGCCCGAGCCGGTAATCGCCCGCAGGGCGGTGGGCCTGAACAGCGGATCGTCCGACGCGAGCGCCTTGTCGGCGAGCGTCTTTGCCGCCTCCAGCCCGCCCGCTTCGATCAGCGCATCGAAGGCAGCGCCCATGAAGGCCGGGTCGAGCGCCTTGTCGTCGCCCGCGAGATAGGCCCGCGCCGCATCGGTCAGCACCTTGCCGACCGCCGGGTCGCGCGCCAGCAGCAGATTGCCGACCACCCGCTCGCGCTGCTGCACGTCCTCAAGGTCCGCCCCGGCATAGGCGCCAAGGCGGGGGTCGAGACCCAGCCGGGCGAAGTCCGCCCGCACCAGATGCCCGACCCAGGCGCGATAGGCCTCCTGCGCCTCGGCATCGATCACGCCGCTGCGGCGCATCGCGCCCAGCCCGCTCAACGCGATCCCGGCGGCGTTGCTGTCGGGGTTGGCGGACAGCTTCTGCGCCAGCGCCAGCACCTGCGCGGGCGTGGCACGGCCCGCCCGGAAGCTGGCATCGAGACTGTCGGCCAGCGCGATCGCCTCTGGTCCGTCGAGCCTGTCGGCAATGGCGATCAATCGCTCCCATTCCGCCGCGGGCAGATCGAAGCGGTAATAGCCCGTGCCGCCTGCGTTGGGCATCAGTACGCCCTTGTCGACAAGGTCGAAGCGGTCGCTTGCGGCTGCCAGCAACTGGCACTTGCGCGCCGCGCCGCGCCGCATGCACACCGGCACGCCCCAGCGCGTATCGGGCGCGGAGGTCCCCACGGGCGCATAGCGGCTCTGCGTCACGGTATAGTGGCCTTCGCCGCCGCTGACGGTCACCAGCGGCACGCCCTGCTGGTCGGTGAAGCCCATCATCGCCTGGGTAATCCGGGGATCGCCCGCGGCCTGCGCCATGGCGGCGAAGAAATCGCTGCTGGTCGCGTTGCCATAGCGGTGCGCGGCCATGTAACGGCGCACCCCGTCGCGGAACTTGTCCGGCCCCATGAAGGCCGCGATCATCGAGACGACATGGCCGCCCTTGCCATAGGTGATCCCGTCGAAAGCCGAATCGATCCGGTCGTTGGTGGGAATCGCTTCGTGGATCGGGCGGCCCGCCAGCAATTCGTCGGTCGACATGGCCTGGAACCCTTCGCCCAGCGCGCCGTCGGCAATCCCCAGTCCGGGCCGCCAGGCGCCGCCGATGGTGAAACCCATCCAGTTGGCAAAGCTCTCGTTCAGCCAGATGTCGTCCCACCAGGCCGGCGTGACGAGATCGCCGAACCACTGGTGCGCCAGTTCATGCGCCACCACCGTGCCGAAGAGGCCCTTCTGGCCGACCGGCGCACCTTCATCGAGCACCAGGATCGCATCGTTGTAGAGGTCGGCCCCGGCATTCTCCATCGCCCCCGGCATCAGCGGCGAGGTGATCTGGTCGAGCTTGGGATAGGGGAAGGCCTGCCCGAAATAGTCCTCGAGCAAGGCGACGATCGACTTGGAATGCTCCAGCGCGAAAGCGAGCTTGTCCTTGTTGGTCTGTTCCGAAACGATCCGCAGCGGCAGCGGCTCGGCGCGCTGCGCGGTCGGCGGCGCCAGGCCTTCGGCGACGGCAAAGGGCCCCGCCATCATCGCCACCAGATAGGTCGGCAGCGGCAGGGTCGGGGCAAAGCGATGGACCTGCCAGCCGTCCTCCAGCGTGCTCGAAACCTCGGGCGCATTGCTCACCGCGACCTCGCCCGGCCGGGTCCGGATGGTCACCGTGAAGGGCGTCTTGAACCCCGGCTGATCGAACGAGGGGAAGGCAGCGCGTGCGTCGGTCGATTCGAACTGGCTCCAGCCGTACCATTCGCCGCCGACCTGCGCGCGGAACAGCCCTGCGGGGTTGCTGGCGATGCCGCCGGCATAGTCGAACGAGAGGGTCGCCTTGCCCGCGGGGAGTTCCTCGGCAAAGACCAGCCGGGCGACGCCGGTGGAATCGGTGTCGGTCCAGGCGCCGACATATTCCCTGCCGCCCGCCAGCGCGAGCGCGCGGGTCACCTTGAGCCCGTTCCCATGCAGGTCGAGAAACTTCGTGGCGCGCGCCAGCGTGACGTCGATCTCGGTGTGGCCGCGGAAACTGTCGGAACTGGGGTCGAACCAGGTGTCCAGCCGATAGGCCTGCGGCACCGCGCCATCGCCGAGCTGACCCCGCGGGACCGTGCCCAGCGCCAGCACCGCCGGATCGGGGGCCTCCTGCGCGGCGAGCGAAAGGGGGGTGAACAGCGCCGCGCCGGCCAGCAGCAGGCCGCAGAAGGTCTTGGATCGCATTATGAACTCCGCAGATAGGCGCATGATCCCTGCCCGCAGGCGCCGCCTGTCAAGGCAAGAGTTCGACCGACAGCCATCGGCTGCCGACCAAATGCAATTCAGCGCATCAATCCGCCGATCAGGTTGCGCACGAAACGACCCGCAAGCGCCCCTCCGAAACCGGTGGCGATGGTGCCCGCGGCGGCCGTGGCGGCGGTTTTCATCGGGCTGGCCCTGCTCTTCTTGCCGAGAATCGCCCCGGCCGCGATGCTGGCGGCGGAGCCCGCCGCCGCGCCCATCGCCGCCTTGCCTGCCCGCTCCCACAGCGAGGTGGACTTGCGCGCGCGCTTGCCCACTTCCTCGCTGCCCTTCTCGGCCACTTCCTGCGCCGTGGCGGCGGCATCGGCGGCTTTCGCGGCAAGCACGTCCTCGGCGCTTTCGCGGTCGACCGCCGTGTCGTATTTGCCGTCGAGATCGCTCACCGAATTGACGATCGCCAGCTCCTTTTCGGACACGGTGCCGAGCCGCGAATGCGGCGGCTTGATCAGCGTGCGCTGAACCACCGAGGGCGCGCCATCCCCGTCGAGCGTCGAGACCAGCGCCTCGCCCACCCTGAGTTCGGTGATCGCCTGCGCGACGTCGAGATCGGGGTTGATGCGGAAGGTCTCCGCCGCCGCCTTGATCGCGCGCTGGTCGCGCGGGGTGAAGGCGCGCAGCGCATGCTGGATGCGGTTGCCCAGCTGGCCCGCGATCCTTTCGGGAATGTCGATCGGGTTCTGGGTGACGAAATAGACGCCCACGCCCTTGGACCGGATCAGCCGCACGACCTGCTCGACCTTGTCCTCCAGCGCATCGGGGGCATCGTCGAACAGCAGGTGCGCCTCGTCGAAGAAGAACACCAGCTTCGGCTTCTCCGGGTCGCCGACCTCGGGCAGCGTCTCGAACAGTTCGGCGAGCAGCCACAGCAGGAAAGTGGCGTAGAGCTTGGGGCCCTGCATCAGCTTCTGCGCCGAGAGGATGTTGACCACCCCACGGCCCTGCCCGTCCACTTTCAGGAAATCGTCGATCTCCAGCGCGGGTTCGCCGAAGAACATATCCGCGCCCTGGCTTTCGAAGCTCAGCAGCTGGCGCTGGATCGTGCCGACGCTGGCCCTGGTGACATGGCCGTATTTCGCCGAAAGCGCGCCGGCATTTTCCGCCGTGTGGGCGAGCATCGCCTGCAAATCGCCCAGATCGAGCAGCAGCAGGCCCTGTTCGTCGGCATAGCGAAAGGCGATGTTGAGCACGCCTTCCTGCGTTTCATTGAGGTCGAGCAGCCGGGCGAGCAGCAGCGGCCCCATCTCCGACACGGTGGTGCGGATCGGGAAGCCCTGTTCGCCGTAGAGATCCCAGAAGACCGCCGCATTGTCGGCATAGGCATAATCATCCATGCCCAGCTGTTTCGCGCGGCCTTCGAGCTTGTCGGCATGCTTGAACTGCGCGGATCCCGACATGGCGATGCCCGACAGGTCGCCTTTGACGTCGGCGAGGAACACCGGCACGCCGTTGGCGGAAAAGCTTTCTGCAAGGCCTTGCAGCGTCACCGTCTTGCCGGTGCCGGTCGCGCCCGCGATCAGACCGTGGCGGTTCGCCTGGCCGAGCAGCAGGACCTGCCGTTCGCCCTGTTCGGTAGCACCCAGGAAAATCTCACCCATAACCAAGTTTGCTCCAGCAAGCTGATACCGCACCGGTGTGGCGCAGCGCGGCAGCTGCGGTCAAGCCACCCCTCGACAGTCGCGCGCCAGCGTTTAAAGGCTGGAGCGCAATGGCCGACCGGCAACCCTTCGTCCTGCTCGATGATGCACGCGAAAGCGGCGGTGCCGATGCGCTGCTGTTCGAGAACCCGCGCGCGGTGTTCGTCGCCCGGCGCGCCGAGGAGGTCGAGCGGGTGCTGACCGATGCCGATGCCGCGCGGCGCGCTGGCGGAACGCTGGCGGGCTACCTCGCCTATGAGGCAGGCCTGGCGCTCGAGCCCAAGCTGGCCGGGCTCGCCGAGGCGCGTAGCGGCGGTGCGGGACCGCTGGTCTGGCTGGCGCTGTTCGAGGCGGCGACACGCATCCCTGCGGGCGAGGTCGCCGAATGGCTTGCCACCCATGCCGAAGGCGGGGGCAGCGTCGGCCCGCTCGAACCGCAGCTTTCCCCCGGCGGCTATGCCCGGGCCTTCGCACAGTTGCAGGACGCGATCCGCGCGGGCGATATCTACCAGGCCAATCTGACCTTCCCGCTCGCGGGCGGGTTCAGCGGCGATCCGCTGGGCCTTTATGCGGCGCTGCGTCCGGCGGCGCAGGCCGGCTATGGCGGGGTGGTGTTCGACGGGGCGCACTGGCTGCTCAGCCTCAGCCCCGAACTGTTCGTCTCGCTCAAGGGGCGCGAGGCCAAGGCCAAGCCGATGAAGGGCACCCGTCCGCGCGGCGCGGATGACGCAGGCGATCGCGCGCTGGCAGAGGAACTGGCCGCCTCGGTCAAGGATCGCGCCGAAAACCTGATGATCGTCGACCTGATGCGCAACGACCTCAGCCGCGTGACCGAGGCGGGCAGCGTGCGGGTCGATGCGCCCTTCGCGGTCGAAAGCTATCCCACGGTCCACCAGATGGTCAGCGTGGTGCGCGCGCAGCTCAAGCAGGATACCGGCGCGGTCGATCTTGTCCGCGCGCTGTTCCCCTGCGGTTCGATCACCGGCGCGCCCAAGATCCGCGCGATGGAACTGATCGACGCGGTCGAACGCGATCCGCGCGGCCCCTATTGCGGCGCGATCGGGCGAATCGATTCCACTGGCGATGCGGCATTCAACGTCGCGATCCGCACGCTGCGGCTGACCGAGATCGAGAACGCGCGCGGCAAGGCGGTGCTGGGCGTGGGCGGGGCGATCGTCGCCGACAGCGAAATGCGGACCGAATGGCGCGAGGCGCTGCTCAAGGGCGCCTTTGCCCGCAAGTCCTCGCCCGATCACCGCGCCGCGCAGTTCGACCTGATCGAAACCATGCGCTTCACCCCCGAAGCGGGGATCGCCTTCCTCGAACAGCACCTGGCGCGGATGAAGGCCAGCGCCGCCGAGCTGGGCTTGCTGTTCGACCGGCACGAGGCGCGCAACCAGCTTCATGCGCTGTGCTTCGTGCTCGAAAAACCCAGCCGCATCCGCCTGATGGCCTCGCGCCGCGGGGTAATTGCGCTCGAGGCGCAGGACATGCCCGTGGCCTGGCCCGCCCCGGCCAGCGCGATCGTCATGCCGCTGCCGGTCGATCCCGGCGACTGGCGGCTGCGCCACAAGACCAGCGATCGCGGCTTCTACGCGGAGGCGCAGGCCGTGGCCCGCCAGCACGGCGCGCAGGAGGCGATCTTCGTGCGCGAGGATGGGCTGCTGACCGAAGGCTGCGTCACCAGCCTCTTCGTGCGCGGGCCGGACGGCGTGCTGCTGACCCCGCCCGCGCGGCTTGGCCTGCTCCCTGGCGTGCTGCGCCAGTCGCTGCTCGACAGCGGCGCGGCGCGCGAGGCCGAATTGCGCATCGCAGACCTCGATCGCGGGCTCTTCCTCGGCAATGCGCTGCGGCTGATGATCGAGGCGAGGCTCAAGGCGTGAGCGCGATCCCGATCCTGTTCGAGGATGGCGCGGCGCTGGTGATCGACAAGCCCGGCGGCCTGCCGATCGAACGCCCGCGCAAGGGCGGGCCGAGCCTCGAGCACCATCTCGCCACGCTGCGGCTCGGCTTCCAGCGCGATCCGGTACCGGTGCACCGCATCGACACCGACACCAGCGGCTGCCTGCTGCTGGCGCGCAATCCCAAGGCGCTCAAGCGCTTTGCCAAGGCGTTCGAGGACCGGCTGGTCGGCAAGCGCTATCTCGGCATACTTGCCGGCGTGCCGCAGGATGGCGAGGGCACGATCGCGCTGTCGCTCGCCAAGATCAGCAGCGCCGAAAAGGGCTGGCGGATGATCGCGGCGAAGAAGGGCAAGCCATCGGTGACGCACTGGAAGGTGCTGGCCGCGCGGGACGGGCGCGCGCTGGTCGAATTCCGCCCCGAAACCGGCCGCACCCACCAGATTCGCGTCCATGCACTCACCGGGCTGGGCATCGCGCTGCTGGGCGATCCGGTCTATGGCGACGGAGCGGGAGCAAGACGCACCATGCTCCATGCCGCCGGCCTCACCGTCCCGCGCGAAGGCAGGCCGCCGGTCGAGACCTGCGCCCCCTTGCCCGCCGATTTCGCCGCCCTCGGTTTCAGCGATGGATAGGGTCGCCGACCGGGCATTGGAAATCGCCGAGGAGAAATTCATCGCCTCCTCCGGCCCCGGCGGGCAGAACGTCAACAAGCTCGCCACCGCCGTGCAATTGCGGGTCGACGTGTTCCGGCTCGGCCTCGCCCCCGAAACCTTCGCGCGGCTCAGGGAAATCGCCGGAAGCAGGCTGACCAAGGGCGGCGAGATCGTGCTCACCGCCAGCGAATACCGCACGCAGGAACAGAACCGCGAGGCCGCGCGCGAGCGGCTGCTGGCTTTGCTCGCCGAAGCGCTCGCCGTGCCCAAGAAGCGCGCGAAGAGCCGGGTCAACCGCGTGGGCAAGGCGCAGCGGCTCAAGACCAAGAAGGTGCGCGGCGAGGTCAAGGCCAATCGCGGCAAGGTCGAGTGGTAGCGCACAGCGCCCCGCCGCTTGACTTTTCCCCCGGAATCACCCAATGGGCGCGCCGCAACGGCGGTGCGACGCGCGCCGCCCTTATTTTTTCGGCCCCGAACCGGGCCTCACAGGATCTTTTAGGAACACGCCATGGCGAAGCCCGCAACCGTCAAGATCAAGCTCGTCTCGACCGCCGACACGGGCTTCTACTACGTGACGAAGAAGAACCCGCGCAACCACACCGAAAAGTTCACCTTCAAGAAATACGACCCGATCGCGCGCAAGCACGTCGAGTTCAAGGAAGCCAAGATCAAGTAATCCGGCCCGATGCTGAACCATGCTATGGTGCCGGGTTCAGTGATGGTTCAATGCTCTGTCCCCAATCGAGGAGCATGAGCAGCTTGTCCTGCACAGCCAGACACCCGTTGCGCGCCGCGCTGGCCCCCGCATTTGCCTGGGCGCTGGGCGCGGCGTTGCCCGTTTCGGCGATCGTCGCGACGCAGCCTGCCACCGCCGCCGAGGGCGATCTCGACATGGCGGTGGCCGCGCTGCGCAGCATCTCGACGATGAAGGCGGACTTCACCCAGACCGACCGCAACGGCCAGAGCGTGGCAGGGGTGATGACGCTCAAGCGCCCCGGCAAGATCCGTTTCCAATACGCCAAGGGCGTGCCCTTGCTGATCGTGTCGAACGGCAAGTCGATGTACCTCGTCGACTATGAAGTGAACCAGGTCCAGCGCTGGCCGATCAGCAATTCGCCGCTGGGCGCGCTGCTCGATCCCAGCCGCGACGTGAAGAAATACGGCAAGCTGCTGCCCACCGGCCACCCGGATGTGGTCAGCATCGAAGTGCGCGACACCACGCATCCCGAATACGGCGTGATCACGCTGATCTTTGCGCGCAGCGCCAGTGCGCCGGGCGGGTTGCAGCTGACCCACTGGGTCGCGCTCGATTCGCAGAACCATCGCACCACGGTGCGGCTGCGCAACCAGCGCTATGGCATGGCCGTGGCGGACAGCGCTTTCACCTTCCGTGATCCGCGCCGCACGTCCCGTCGCCCCGGGTGAACGGCTCGACCGCGGACGGGTGCATATCTGCGACGTCCCGCTGTTGCCCGTTCATTGCGCAGCAAGCCCGCCAGCGATAGTTTGTTCGAACGAGACGACGCGAGAGGGATTTCCCCCCTGTTGATCCGCTCGCACTGGTTCATCTCGTTCCAAGCGTGACGAACGCTGACAAGAAACCCTCGTGCCAATGCCCCCGGCACGGGGGTTTTTGTATCAGGGGGGCAAGGGCGGCCGGTTACTTGTCCGGCCAGCCCAGCGCCTTGCGGATGACGTCGTAGATCAGGTTCTGCTCCATCACCCCGCGCACGCGTTCGGCACCGGGCCCTTGCGCATAGAGCGGGACATCCTCGCCGCCATGCGTTTCCGACCCCAGCGGCAACAGCGCCTGCTGGTGCGCGGCGATCCCGGTTTCAGGGATCGGCCGCTCGCCCGACACCGCACCGGGACCATTGGCATAGCCGAGCGTGGTATAGGGCTTGCCATCGGCGGCGAGCGCGGGCTCGGTGCCCGGCTCGCCATCGTCCTTCGGCGACACCACCAGGCCAAGGATCGGATTGCCGCGCTGCGGATAGCCCGCGATGGTGAAGACGTGGCTGTGGTCGGCCGTGACCAGGATCAGCGTGTCCCTGGGGTCGGTGTGGTCGATGGCATATTGCACGGCGCGGGCGAATTCGACCGCTTCCTCGAGCGCATAGCCGGCCTGCCCGGCATGGTGGCCGTGGTCGATCTTGCCGCCTTCGACCATCAGGTAATAGCCGTCGGGGTCCTGTTGCAGCCGCGCGATCGCCGCTGCGGCCATGTCGGTCAGCGTGGGCTCGCTGCTGTCGGGCTTGCGATCGACCATATAGGTCATGTGGCTGGGCGAAAACAGGCCCAGCACCGGCCTGTCCATCGGCGCCGCATCGAGCGCAGCGGCGCTTTCGACATAGGTTCCGCCGCTCGCCGCGACCCAGCCGGCGGGCAGGTCGGCCGCCGCGTCGAGACGCTGGCCCTTGCCTGCCGCCCCGAAGAACGCGGCGCGCCCTCCGCCCAGCGCGACGTCGAAGGGCCTGCCGACGAGCTGCGCGGCGATGTCGGTGCAGCCGAGCCCGCGCTGCGCCTCGGGAATCGCGCTGTCGGCCTCCCAGTCGCGGTCGACGCTGCGCGCATAGACCGCGGCGGGCGTGGCATGGGTGATGCGCGCGGTGCTGACCACGCCCAGCGCAAGGCCGCGCTGCCCGGCTTCCTCGCTCAGCAGCGGCAGTTCGTGCCCCGCACCCGAACGGCAATCGGCGTTGTGCGTCTGAGGCCCATAGCCGAGCATGCCGATCCTGGTCTTGAGGCCGGTATTCATCGCCGAGGCGGTGCCCGCGCTGTCGGGAACCTGCGCATTGGTATTGTAGGTCTTGACCAGCGCGAGATGTTCGAAGGTCTCGAACGGGAGGACATAGTCCTCGCCCGTCTGGCCAAGCTTCTGCCCGGCATAGATTCGCGCCGCGGTAACGGTCGACACGCCCATCCCGTCGCCGATGAACAGGATCACGTTTTTCGCATGCGCGGCCTCTGCCGCGGTCGCGACGGGGGTCGCAGCCGGGGCCGCAGCCTCGCGGGCCATGGTGGCGGTGCCCGCCCCCAAAGTCAGCGCGGCCGCGCAAGTGGCAAGACCGAAGGTGCGCAACGCCATGAGTATCTCCCTGAAGCTCTGAATCGCCCCCCTATATCGAACCGTTGCAATACGGAACCGTGACGCTTGCCGCGCGCGCGCCCCTCGCCTAACCCCCGCGCCATGGTCACTGTCGCAACCTGGAACATCAATTCGGTCCGCCTGCGGATGCCGATCGTCACCCGCTTCCTCGAGCAGCAATCGCCCGACATCGTGTGCCTGCAGGAGATCAAGTGCCAGGAAGACCAGTTCCCCTACGAGGCCTTCCGCGCGCTGGGCTACGGGCATTTCGCGGTGCACGGGCAGAAGGGCTATCACGGGGTCGCGACCGTCGGGAAAGTCCCGTTCAGCGAATTCTCGCGCCACGACTGGCAGGACAATGGCGAGGCGCGTCATGTCGGGGTCGAGCTGACCGATCCCGCAATGCAGGGCATGGTGGTCGAGAACGTCTATGTCCCCGCCGGCGGCGATGAACCCGACCGTGCGATCAACCCCAAGTTCGGCCAGAAGCTCGATTTCCTCGACCGCATGACCCGCTGGGCCGAAACCATCGAGCGCCCGACGCTGATCGTCGGCGATTTCAACATCGCCCCGATGGAAAGCGACGTGTGGGACCACAAGGCGCTGCTCAAGGTCGTCAGCCACACGCCGGTCGAGGTCGAAGCGCTGCAGCGCTTCATGGACGCGCATGGCTGGGCCGATATCGGGCGCGAACACATCAAGGCGCCCGAACGCTATTACAGCTGGTGGAGCTATCGCGCGAAGGACTGGAAGGCGGGCGATCGCGGCCGCCGCCTCGACCATATGTGGGCGAGCCCGGAACTTGCGAAGCAGGCGAGCGGGCACAGCGTCCACGAATATGCGCGCGACTGGGACAAGCCGTCGGACCATGTGCCGCTGGTGACGGAGTTCGCGCTCTGACGGATGCCAGCCCCTCGCGCCGCGCGGCGCAGGCGGTCGATGCGCTGCGCCATGGCTGGCCGCTGGCAATCGCGGGCGCTCCGATATTGCAGCCGGTCGAAACCGCCTTCGGCGAGGTGACGGGCGACGCCATGCTGCTCTCCGCCAGCCGCGCGGCGACGCTGAAACTGGCCAACCAGATCGAGGCCGCGGTGCCGCGCCAGCCGGTGCTGATGCGCGCGGCAGAGCCGTTCGACCTGCCCCACGCGCTGGCGGTGGCCGACCCCGCGCTCGACCTGGAAACCCCGCTCAAGGGGCCGTTCAAGGCGCTGCCGCTGGGGTGGGAGGACCAGGCCCGCGCCGCGCTCGAACTGGCACGCATGGCGGGCGTGCTCCCCGCCTTCCTGGTCGATCCGCTGCGCGCGGGCGAGCCGGTCGCGCTCGAAGCAGGCGATGTCGCCGCCTATGCCGATGCCGCGCGGCTGCAAATCGCGACGCGGGCAAGGCTTCCCGTGTCGGCAGCGCAGGACGCCCGCATCATCGCCTTCCGCAGCCCCGACGACACGCGCGAGCACGTCGCGCTGGTGATCGGCCGGCAGAGCGCGGATCGTGCGCCGCTGGTCCGGCTCCATTCCGAATGCCTCACCGGTGACATTCTCGGCAGCCTCAAATGCGATTGCGGCCCGCAACTCGACGCGGCGCTGCACGCGATGGCGGATGCGGCCGGCAAGGGCGGCTGGGGCGTGCTGTTATACCTGCGGCAGGAAGGGCGCGGGATCGGCCTCGTCAACAAGCTGCGCGCCTATCGCCTGCAGGACCAGGGCTTCGACACGCTCGATGCCAACACGCGGCTGGGCCTGCCCGACGAGGCGCGCGATTTTCCCATCGCCGCGCGCATGCTCGACCTGCTCGGCGTGCGCGCCATCCGGCTGATGACCAACAACCCGGCCAAGGTGGCCGCGCTGGAGGACGCGGGCGTGGCGGTGACCGAACGCGTGCCGCATGCGCTGCCCGACAACCCGCACAATGCCCGCTATCTCGCGACCAAGCGCGATCGCGCGGGGCACCTGCTCCCATGAGCGCGATCGCGATCCGGCCCGAACGGGCGGGCGATGAGGCGGCCATACATGCGCTGACCGAGGCGGCCTTTCGCCGCGTTCCCTATAGCGACGGCAGCGACCCCGCATCGTCGACCGACTGCGCGCCGATGGCGATCTGGCGCTGTCGCTGGTGGCGCAGGATGCCGGGCGGATCGCCGGCCATATAGCCTTTTCGCCGGTGACGATCGCCGACGGGAGCGCGCATTGGTTCGGCCTTGGCCCGGCCAGCGTATGGCCCGACCTGCACGGACAGGGCATCGGATCGGCGCTGATCCGTCGCGGCATCGCCGACCTGCAAGCACAAGGGGCAAAGGGCATCGTCCTGCTCGGCAGCCCCGACTATTACGGCCGCTTCGGCTTCGAGCACGATCCCGCGCTGACCTATCCCGGCCCGCCGCCCGAATATTTCCAGCGGCTGGTCCTCGCCGGTCCGGCCCCGTGCGGCGCCGTCACCTATGCGCATGCTTTCGGCTAGAGTGATTTCGAGCCGGATGGAAACATCTGGCGACCAGGAAATCACGGTGAAACAAGCAACTAGAGTTGCTCGGGTTATGATCGAACCGCAACGGCTCCGGCCCATTCTTTGTTGGCCGTGATCCCCGCGCCACCGGATGTTTCCATCCGGCACGCAATCACTGGGCGTCAGCGGATGTCGGGGTAATGGCGCGCCATGCGCTCGCGCATTCCGAAGGCCCACAGCATCCCGATCTTGAAATAGATCCAATTGGCCCTGAGCGGCCCCCAGGCGGCGATCCGCCGGTCCGAGGTGACGGCCCAGCGCGGCACCATGCGGATCCGCCCGAGCCGCGCGAACTTCACGCACAGGTCGGCCTCCTCCATCACCGCATCGCCCGCGGTGCACCCGCCCACGGCGAGGAAATCGGCCTTGCGAAAGAACATCGCATGGTCGCCGAACAGCAGGCGCACACCGCGCACGAACAGGTGCGGACGGGTAATCAGCGGGGCATACCAGGTCTTGATCCAGTTGTGCGCGGTGGTGCCCCAGCGGATTTTCCCGGGACCCCGGATCATCGGCGTGAAGCTGGCAAGGGCGGTCTTCGGATCGGCCAGCGTCGCTTCGATCACCGCGACCATGTCCAGCGGCGGCAGCGTGTCGGCATGGACCACGCAGACCAGTTCGCCCCGGGTTTCGGCGACCCCGCGATTGACCTGCACGGCGCGTCCGCGTTCGCTGGGCAGGACGCGCCAGCCGGCGGCCCGGGCGATCGCCAGCGTGCGGTCGGCGCTGCCGCCATCGACCAGCAGAATGTCCGCCGGGGCGGGATCGAGCCGGGCAAGATGCGCCACCAGCGCGGGCAGCGCGGCCTCCTCGTCGAGCGCGGGAACGAGGATCGCAACGCTCACCGCAGCTGCGGCCACGGCAGGAGGTCTTCGGGCAGGTCGACGTCGGACAGTTCGGGCAGGATCGCCGGGGCGATGCCGTGGGCGGTCAGCCGCCCGAGCGTTTCGCCGAAAACCTGCGGCGTGCTCCACTCCATGTCCTCGAACAGGAACGGCATCGGCTCACGCAATCCGATCAGGTAATAGCCGCCGTCGCTGGCCGGACCGATCACCACCCGGCGCTCTGCCAGTTGGGCCGCCGCCGCGCGCAGGATCGGCGCGGTGAGGCCGGGACAATCGCTGCCGATCAGCAGCGCGGGTGCGGGCACGCGGGCCATGCGCGCGCCGAGATCGCCCCCGCCCTGATCGACCACGGCGAAATCGTCGCCCAGCCATTCGCGGAACGCTTCGCTCCGCTCCCCGGTCACGCGCAGCTCGAACGGCAGGCCCGCCGCGCGTGCCTGCGCGACCGTCCCTTCGAGCAGCCGGGTATAGACCCGCGCCGCGCCGTCCGCGCCCAGCGCCGGGATCAGGCGGGTCTTCGCCTTGCCGGGCTCGGGGTAGCGCGCAAAAATGCTGATCCTTGGCCGCGACATCGGGTCAGTTCCGGCGCGCCGCGAAATCGGGGTCGGGATCGAGCGCATCGGGCGTGGTCTGGACTGGCGCTGCCTCGGCCGGGGGTTCCGCGGGAGGTGTTGCGGCCTCATCCCGCGCCGCCGGCGTGTCGGCCGCACCGACGATTTCCATGACGCGTGCCTGTTCGCTCGCAGCACGGATCACCGCGATGTCGCAATTGACCTTGAGCCGTTCGACCAGTTCGACAAGCTCTTCCGATTCGCGGCCGCGCAACCCGTCGATTTCGAGCTGGCGCCCGATCAGGTAGATGTCGCGCGTGGCCGAATAGGCATCGCCGCACTGATCGCGCACCGCGGTGATCTGTTCGTCGATCAGGATGCGCGATTCGAGCGAATTGAGCGCCCCGGCGGAAATTGCATAGACCGGCTGGTTGAACGGCCTGCCCGCCACGGCGGGGATGGTCGAGATATCGACCACCCGCCCGAACAGGTCGCGCAAGGTCGTCGACCCGATGAAGGGCAGGTAGAGATAGGGGCCCGGCCCTACCCCGTAATACCCCAGCGTATTGGCCAGCCCGTTGGGTTCGTAGCGCAGGTTGAAGGGGTCCTTGCCCGCCACCTCGAACAGGCCCGCGACCCCGATCGTGCTGTTGATCGTGAAACGACCGAGCGACTTCAGCGCCCGCCCCGGCTTCAGCTGGAGCATGAAGTTGAGGAAATTGACCGGTTCGCCAAGGTTGCGCAGGAAATTGCGCAACCCCGAACGGAGCGGCTTGGGCACCTGCCGATCATAGGCCTTGGCCAGCGGCGCCACCACGGCATCGTCGATCTTCTGCACCGTCTCGAAGGTCGCGGCGTTGAGCTGCTGCGCGGGATCGCCCTCGGGCGTGCCGCCGGTCACGACGATCGTGTCCCCCGGCGGCTGATCGGACGGCTGGTCCTGCGCAGGGAGCACGTCGCCGGGCTGTTCGGCGGCCGGCGCGGGCGCGCTATCGCCGGGCGGGGCCGCCGCGTCGTCCTCCGCCTGGATGGCCTCATCCGGAACTGCGGAGCATGCGACACCCGTCTCGCATTGCGGCTGGACGCTGGCCAGCGCCGTTGCGAGTGCCAGACTGTAAACTCCCATTACCGATTCTGCTCCTCGCCGGTCCGCCCCACCTCACGTCCGCTTGATGTATCAATCCATGACGATAGTCCGGTTCATCGCAAGGCTGCAAGCGTGCATGGTCACGCCGCCGCATTGCTTTTCGTGATGAACGGCGGGGGCTGCGGTCAGTTCCACACCGCTTCGGGCGGCAGGCTCATCAGGATCGCGTCGATATTGCCGCCGGTCCTGAGCCCGAACAGCGTGCCCCGGTCGCAGACGAGGTTGAATTCGGCGTAGCGCCCGCGCCATTCGAGCTGCGCCTGCTTGTCTTCGGGCGTGAACGCGCTGCCCATCCGGCGGCGGACCAGCCTGGGGAACACGTCTATGAAGGCATCCCCGACATCGCGGGTGAAGGCGAAATTGCGTTCGAACGCTGAATCGTCGGGGCATTCGAGATGGTCGTAGAAGATCCCGCCGACCCCGCGATGGACCCCGCGATGGGGGATGAAGAAATACTCATCCGCCCATTTCCTGAAGCGTTCGTAATAGGTCGGGTTGTGCCCGGCACAGGCGGCGCGCAGGCGCGCGTGGAATTCCCCGGTATCCTCGGCATAGGGGATCGGCGGGTTGAGATCCGCCCCGCCGCCGAACCAGGCGGCCTGCGTGGTCAGGAAGCGGGTGTTCATGTGCACCGCGGGCACATGCGGGTTGGCCATGTGGGCGACCAGGCTGATCCCGGTGGCGGTGAAACCGGGCTGCTCGGCGCTCGCCCCGTTGATCTGGCCGGCGAATTCCCGGCTGAAATTGCCCTTCACGCTCGAGACATTGACCCCGACCTTTTCGAACACCTTGCCCTTCATCAGGCCCTGCACCCCGCCACCGGGATCGGGGTTGCCGGCCTCTTCGCGCTGCCACGGCGTGCGGGTGAAGGCGGCGTCCGAACCCGCTTCGCGCTCGATCGCCTCGAACTCGGCGCAGATGCGGTCGCGCAAGGTTTCGAACCAGTCCCTCGCGCGGGTAGTGTGGGTGGTCCAGTCGGTCATGGCGATACCCTTGCCAAAGCGCGGCGCGTGCGGCAATAGCGCGGCATGGTTCCCCTTTCGTTCGCGGATGAAGAATGGCTGCTGACCGCCGGGCGCGCGCTTTACTGGCCGCGCGAGCAGGCGCTGCTGGTCGCCGATCTGCATCTGGAGAAAGGCAGCTTCTACGCCCGTCACGGCCAGCCGATCCCGCCCTATGACACCCGCGAAACGCTTGCGCGCGTGGCGCTGGCGATCCGCGAGACCGGTGCGCGGCGGGTGATCACGCTGGGCGACAATTTCCACGATTCGGACGGTTCGGCGCGGCTGGAAGATCATGCCGCGGGCATGCTCGACGCGCTGACCCGGGCGGTCGACTGGGTGTGGATCAGCGGCAATCACGACCCTGCGGCGGAAGCGCGGTTTGGTGGAACGCCGGCCAAAGAGCTCGAGGTCGGCGGCGTGGTGCTGCGCCACATGGCGAAGCGGGGCGAGACCCGGCCCGAAGTGTCGGGCCACTACCACCCGCGGCTGCGCCTGAAGGTGCGCAACCGCCATATCCGCCGCCCCTGCGCGGTGGTGAGCGCCGGTGGCGACGCGGGCGGCGGGCGGATGATCCTGCCCGCATTCGGCGCCTATGCCGGCGGCATGGATGCGGGCGATCCGGCCATTCTCGCCGCGCTGCAACCGGCCAGCCGCATCGATGCGATGGTGCCGGCAGCGGGCAGGCTGGCGCGTTTCAACCTGTGGAAGGCGGCATAGGCGCAACGCCGCGACGCGATTCTGTGTCCCGTTCGCACAACCCGCTTTCGAATCCGCGCGGAAGTGCCTACATGCGCGCTTAGTTTCAAGGCCACCAAAGGAGAGTGCCCCATAGCCCGTCCACCCCGGCGTAGCATGCAGATGCCCGTGAAGAGCGGCCCGCGCTACGATAGCATGATCAATGTGCCGAAGGTCCGCGTGATCGATCACGAAGGCGAAAACCTCGGCGTGATGTACACCCGCGAAGCCATCGAGCAGGCCAACGAACTGAGCCTGAACCTCGTCGAAGTGTCCCCCAATGCGGACCCGCCGGTGTGCAAGTTCCTCGACGTCGGCAAGTATCGCTACGAGGCGCAGAAGAAGGCGAACCTCGCACGCAAGACGCAGAAGACGCAGGAAATCAAAGAGATCAAGATGCGTCCCAACATCGACGACCACGATTACGACGTGAAGATGAAGAACGTGGTCAAGTTCATCGAGCATGGCGACAAGGTGAAGCTCACCCTGCGCTTCCGCGGGCGGGAAATGGCGCACCAGCAGCTCGGCATGGACCTGCTCAACCGCGTGCGCGACGATATGGAAGAAAGCGCCAAGGTCGAAAGCTTCCCGCGCCTCGAAGGCCGTCAGATGATCATGGTGCTGGCGCCGAAATAGGCGATCGGCACATCAGACGATCCACGGGGGGGCGGGCCATGCGGTCCGCCCTTTTCGCATCCATGCGCAAGCCCCGCGTTGCCGCGCCGCGGCTGCGCTGGTAGCACCCGCGGCAAGGGGGATCGCACCGACATGACCGCAAAACGGATCGGCTTCGTCATCGGCACGCTGGCGCTGCTGGCAAGCATTGTCGTGCCCGCGCCCGAAGCCATGAGCCGCGAGGCTTTCGTCACCGCGGGCCTGGTGATGCTGATGGCGGCGTGGTGGATGACCGAGGCGCTGCCGCTCACCGCGACCGCGCTGATGCCCTTCATCGTCCTGCCATTTGCCGGGGTGATGAGCGCCAAGGATACTGCCGGCGCCTATTACTCGGACATCCTCTTCCTGCTGCTCGGCGGCGCCTTCATCGCGCTGGCGATCGAACGCACCGGGCTGCACAAGCGGCTGGCGCTGGGCATTCTCAAGGCGACGGGCAGCAAGGTCGGGCCGGTCGGCCTGCTGCTGGCCTTCATGGCGGCGGCGGCCATCCTCTCGATGCTGATCTCGAACACTTCGACCGCGCTGATCATGATGCCGATGGCGCTGGCCGTGCTGGTGGGTGGCGGCGCGCAGCCGCAAGAGCCCGACGGGCTGTCGGGCGCGCTGCCGATGGGGATCGCCTTTGCCGCCAGCATCGGCGGGCTCGGCACCATCGTCGGATCGCCGACCAACGCCATCGCGGTCGGCCTGCTCGACGAGATGGTCGGCGTGCGTATCGGTTTTGCCCAGTGGATGGGTTTCGGCGTGCCGCTGGTGGTGATCGGCATCCCGCTCGCCGCCGCGATCATCGCGCGCGTTCAGCGCGTCGCCGCCCATCCCTTCGACGTGGCCGCCGCGCGTGCCGCGATCGACACCCATGCCGCCTGGACCGGGCCCGAGAAGCGGCTGGTCCCGGTGGTCGCGGTAACCTTTCTGCTGTGGCTCGGCCAGTTGTGGATCGAGCCGCTGCTGCCCGAAGGCTCGCTGACCGACGGGACCATCGCCATCATCGCCGGCCTGGCGCTGTTCCTGCTGCCCGACGGCACCGGCCGCCCGCTGCTGGTGTGGGAAGAGGCGGACCGCGCGCCGTGGGGGGTGATCATGATGTTCGGCGGCGGGCTGGCGCTTGCCGCGGGCATGGGCAAGAGCGGGCTGGCCGGCTGGCTCGGCCAGATGCTGCTGCCGCTGGCGAGCTGGCCGCTGGTGTTCGTCGCCATCACGGTGGTCGCCATGGTCGTGGCGATCACCGAATTCGCCAGCAACGTCGCCACCGCCAGCGCGATCGTGCCGGTGGTGGCGAGCCTGAGCGTGGCGCTGGGCGCCGACCCGCTGCTGCTGGCCATGCCCGCCGCGCTCGCCGCCAGCTGGGGCTTTGTCCTGCCGGCCGGGACCGGGCCGAATGCGATCGCCTGGGCGACCGGCCGCGTCCGGATCGAGCGCCTGGTCAAGGCAGGCTTGCTGCTCGATCTGTTCGGCGTGTTCCTGCTCGTCGGGGTGGCGTGGGGAGTGAACGCGCTGACCTAGAGTGATTTCGAACCAGACGGAATCACTCTAGCGCCGCTCGTAGCGTTTGAGCCCCGGGCCCAGCGCGTTTTCGCCGATCGCCAGCCGGTCGCCGGTCCAGTCGGCGATGAAGGCGGGGCTTCGGCGCAGGCCGGGGGCAAGACGCGCATCGTTGCCCGCGATCACCAGCCCGTCGGCGCTGTGGCGCGCGCCTTCGGCGCCGATGGCGATGAAGGCCGACCAGTTCTCCTTGTCCGGCCCCTGCACGAACCAGTTGCCGCGGATCGCGCCGGCAGCGCCATTGGGCAGGTCGATCATGTAATTGGTGCCGTGCCCGTGCGCGTCGTCGAAGCTGCAATCCTCGACCACCACGCGCGCGGCGCGCGACTTGAGGTAGTGTCCGCCCGTGCCCTGTTCGAAACGGCTGCGGGTCACCGTCACGCGGCCATAGTCGCCGGCATAGATCGAATGCGCGCAGCCGGCCGAATTCTCGCAGGTGCCGAGCCGGGTGAAGGTCGACTTGTCGACGGTGAGTTCGCTGTCGACGCCATTGGTGGTCATGATCCCCTGCTGGCTGTCGCGAAACCAGCTCTGCAAGACCATGAGCGGTCCTTTCTCCAGCCGGATGCCCGCGCCGTTGCCGTCTTCCACCGCGAGGTCGGCGAAGACCAGCCCTTCGACCCGCGCGCCGCGCCCGCGCAGCACCAGCGCCGCCTTGCCTTCGCAGGCCTTGCCGCCGAGCAATGCCTTGCCCGCCGCCGCCGCGCGATAGGTCACGACCCCTGCGCGCTGCACCGCGCATTGGCGCCAGTTGCCTTCGGCAATCTCGATCGTGCCGCTAGCTTCGCCGATGGCGTCGACCGCCTCCTGCAATGCGTCATAGCCGCGCCCTGTTTCGATCACGATGAAGGCGGCGCGGCGCGCGTCCTGCGCCACCGGCGCGGCGAGGGGCGCTGCCGCCAGGACGAAACCGACCATCGCGCCGATGGCCGAGCGGGAAATGCGGTCGCTGTGCGGGGCGGGTGTCGCTTGCATGGTGCCTGTCATAGGGATCGGCGACCGATTGCGCGACAGGTATCCGGACCCGATCTGCGCGGCATCATTCGTCGCCGCCCCAACGCCAGCGCCACCCGCCACGGGTCTTGCGGGCGGAAATGACGACAAGGGCGATGGTTGCCGGAACGAAGATGACGAAGGCAGCGCCCCCGCCGATCACGGCGTCCCATTCGACCAGCAAGGCGCACAGGCCGGCAAGGATCAGATATCCGGACAGCAAGGCCCAACCCTGCCGCGCTATGGGAAGTCCCGCCCCGTATCCGTAACGCTTGGGCGCGAACCAGGCTTCGTCATCCTCACTCATATCACCCACCCTTCACCGGTCGCCCGCGCCTGGCGGGCCTGCCTGCTGCAACCGCTATCCCGCGCTTCGCCAAAGCCTCGCGCAGCAGGATCTCGATCTGGGCATTGGCGCTGCGCAGCTCTGCCGCTGCCAGCCGCTCGATCGCGGCGTGGACCGCCGGATCGAGGCGGAGGGCAAAGGCCTTCTTCTGCATCGTGCCGAACCCGCGATCGCGCTCGTCAGTAGAGCGAACCGGCGTTGACCACCGGGCTCGCCTCGCGATCGCCGCACAGCACGACCATGAGGTTCGAAACCATCGCCGCCTTGCGCTCGTCGTCGAGGTCGACGATGCCGTCCGCCGCCAGCTTGGCCAGCGCGTCCTCGACCATGCCGACCGCGCCGATCACGACCTTCTGCCGCGCGGCGATCACCGCATCGGCCTGCTGGCGGCGCAGCATGGCACCGGCGATTTCAGGGGCATAGGCAAGGTGGGTGAGGCCCGCCTCGTCGACGATGATGCCCGCAAGCTTGAGCCGGTCGTTCAATTCGACCAGCAGTTCGTGGTTCACCACATCGCCGCTGCCGCGCAGCGTCACTTCCTCGTTCTCGAAGTCGTCATAGGGATGGCGCGAACCGACCGTGCGCAGTCCGGCCTCGATCTGGATATTCACGAAGGCCTTGTAGTCGTCGACGTCGAAGCTGGCCTGCGCGGTATCGGCGACACGCCACACCACATTGCAGGCGATCTCGATCGGATTGCCGCGCTTGTCGTTGATCTTGACCCGTTCGGAATGGACGTTGTGCGCGCGGGCGGAAATCTTCTTGCGCGCGATCCACGGCCACACCCAGCGCAGGCCCTCGCTGCGCTCGGTGCCCCTATACTCGCCGAACAGCGTCAGCACCGCCGCCTGGTTGGGCTGGATCATGAAGAACCCCGCCGCGACGAAAGTGAAGGCGAGAATCGGCCCTATCAGCAGACCAAGGAACATCAGCTTGTCGAATTTCGTCGCCCCGTCGCCGGGCAGGTTCGAGGTGAAATCCCAAACCAGCAGCACGGCAAGTCCCAGCAGCACCAGCAGCATCAGATAGCCGCTGTAGCTGGCCCCTGCATATTCGCGGCTGGTGTTCATTCCCTTGAGTTCGACGGACATTGCGAATCACTCCTGCGATATAATTATGATATCACAATTATATCATCTGGCGGGTCAGTCAATGGCATTCGATGAGGCGCAGGAACCGATCGCCATAGGCTTCGAGCTTCTTCGCGCCGATGCCGGGCAGCAGGCCCAGTTCGGCGAGCGTGGCGGGGCGGCGCGCAGCCATCTCGCGCAGCGAGGCATCGTGGAAGACGACATAGGGCGGGACCTGCGCCTCGATCGCCAGTTCGCGCCGCAGTTCGCGCAGCGCATCGAACAGCGGGTCGCCCACCGGATTGGGAGCGTCGCCGCGCCGCGGCTTGCGCCCGCGCTTTGGCGGGACGACAATTTCGACACGCCGCTCGCCCTTGAGGATCGCGCGTGCCGCGCCGCCCAGCGCCAGCCCGCCGTGTTCGGTCGCCACCAGTTCGCCGCGCGCCTGCAGCGCCCGCGACAGCGGCTGGAGTAGCGACGCCTCCTCGCCGCCGACGATCCCGAACACGCTCAGCCGGTCATGCCCGCGCTGGCGCACGCGCGCGTCCCCGGCACCGGTGAGGACCTTGTGCAAATGGCCCATGCCGAAGCTCTGCCCGGTGCGATAGACCGCGCTGAGCAGCTTGCGCGCCAGTTCGGTGACATCGGTCACGCCGGGTTGTTCGAGGCAGTTGTCGCAATTGCCGCAGGTCGCGGGCGGGTCCTCGCCGAAATGGCGCAGCAGCACCGCGCGGCGGCATTCCGCCGTCTCCACCAGCCCGGCCAGCGCATCGAGCCGCGCGCGTTCGGCATGGCGCCGCGCTTCCTCCACCTCGCCCAGCCGCTGGCGCGCGGTGGCGAAATCGCCCGCGCCCCAGAACATCATCGCCTGCGCCGGGTCGCCGTCGCGCCCCGCACGGCCGGTTTCCTGGTAATAGCCCTCGACCGACTTGGGCACGCCGACATGCGCGACGAAGCGCACGTCGGGCTTGTCGATCCCCATGCCGAAGGCAACCGTGGCAACGATCACCATGTCCTCGCTGGCGACGAAGGCGGCCTGATTGGCGGCGCGCGTCTGCGGATCGAGCCCGGCATGATAGGGCAGCACGGGGCGCCCCGTCGCCACGCCAAGCTTGTCGGCCAGCTCCTCGACCTTGCGCCGGGTGGGGGCATAGACGATCCCCGGCCCCGGCTCGCTCGTCATGAGGTCGGCAAGCTGGCGCACCGGATTGTCGCGGTTGCGGATGGCATAGCGGATATTGGGCCGGTCGAACCCGGCGAGCACCAGCCCATCCTCCGCGATGCCGAGCTGTGCCATCACGTCGGCGCGCGTCTGCCGGTCGGCGGTGGCAGTCAGTGCCAGCCGCGGCACCTGCGCGAAGGCATCGAGCAGGGGACGCAGCAGGCGGTAGTCGGGGCGGAAATCATGCCCCCATTCGGACACGCAATGCGCCTCGTCCACGGCGAACAGGCACAGCGGGGCGGCGGTGAGGAAATCGCGAAACCCCGGCTGGCTGGCGCGCTCTGGCGCGACATAGAGCAGGTCGAGCGCGCCGCGACGGAACGCATCCTGCGTCTCGCGCCAGTCGGCATCGGCGCTGGTCAGCGTCGCGGCGCGGATCCCGTTGGCGCGCGCGGCGCGCAGCTGGTCGTGCATCAGCGCGATCAGCGGGCTGACGACCACGCAGGTCCCCTCCAGCATCACCGCCGGAAGCTGGTAGGTCAGCGACTTGCCCGCGCCGGTCGGCATCACCGCCAGCGTCGCCTGCCCGGCCAGCACGCGCGCCACCACCTCGGCCTGGCGCCCGCGGAAATCGGCAAAGCCGAACACGGTCTTGAGCCTTGCCCGGGCGGCGGCGAGGGGGGCGTGGATACTGTCAGGCATGCCGCCCTGATTGCTGGCCGCGCCGCGACATGCAACCGGCGTGGCGACATTTTCCCCTTGCCCCCGACGGTCCTGTCACGCTTTAGACGGGGCACGGGCCAGTCCGGCCCACCCAGACACGCAGGAGAGACCCTTATGAACTTCCGTATCGCCCTTGCCGCCACCGCCACGCTCGTGCTTGTCGCCTGCGGCAGCGCGCAGGACGCCTCGAGCGAGGCCGAAGCCGATACCGTCGAAGTCGATGCCGATGCAGCGCTCGAAGGCGTCGACGCCGCGCCGGTCGCCGATGACGCGGCAACCGACGAAGTGGCAGACGTTGACGCCGCCACCACCACCGAAGCGCAGCAGATCCAGGAGGAAGGCGACAAGGCCGCCGACACCGCTGCCGCTGCCATGGACGCGATGGCCGAAGAAACCGGCAACTGATCGGGACCTGCCGCCGGCCCGGGTGCCGTTGCGTCCTTGGCGCAAGGCCCCGACCGGCGGTAATCATCCGCGCATGAGCCGACTCGCCCTGACCCTGACGCTTGCGGGTGCCGCCTTGCCCGCCCTGGCCGGCTGTTCCAAGGATGCGGGCGAACCGGTCGAGGCCGTCTCCGCGACCGAGGCGCAGGCGCTGGACGAAGCTGCCGAGATGCTCGAACAACGACGCCTGCCGCCCGAAGCGCTTGCCGGGGCAGAAGAGGGGCAGGAGAAACCGGCAGAGGGGGAGGCCGTCGAATGACCAGCACGCCCAATCGGGGGATGGACCCCGAAACCTTCGGCCAGTTCCTCGACCAGCTCCGGCGCTATGTCCGCGAACGGCTGATCCCGGCCGAAAGGGAGGTGATCGCGGACGACCGGATCCCCGACGATATCGTCGCCGAAATGAAGGCGATGGGGCTGTTCGGCCTGACGGTGCCCGAAGAATATGGCGGGGCCGGGCTCAACACATCGCAATATGCGCGCGTGGTGCATTGCATGGCCTATGCCGCGCCCGCCTTCCGCTCGATCTTCTCGATCAATGTCGGCATGTTCAATTCGGCGATCAAGAACGGCGGGACGCAAGCGCAGAAGGCCGAATGGTGGCCGAAGATCGCGGCGGGTTCGATCGCCTGTTTCGGCCTGACCGAGCCCGGTTCGGGCAGCGACAGCGCCGCCATGGCGACCACCGCGCGGCCCGACCCTGGCGGCAACGGCTGGATCCTCAACGGGACCAAGCGCTACATCACCAACGCGCCCTTCGCCGAAGTCGGGCTGATCATGGCGCGCACCGAAAAGGAAGCGCTGCCCAAGAACGCGCATGTCAGCGCCTTCATCGTGCCGATGGACACGCCGGGGGTATCGACCGGCAGCCCCGACAGGAAGATGGGCCAGGCTGGCAGCCATATCTCGGACATCATGCTCGACGATGTGCATGTGCCGGGCGAGGCGCTGCTCGGCGGGGAAACCGGCAAGGGCTTTCGCTTCGCCATGATGAGCCTCGACAACGGGCGCATCTCGGTCGGCGCGGCATCGACCGGCTATGCCCGCCGCGCGCTCGACAGCGCGCTGCGCTATGCCACCGAGCGCAAGGCCTTCGGCGAACCGATCGCCAACTTCCAGCTGATCCAGCAGATGCTCGCCGAAAGCGACACCGAGATCTATGCCGCCGAGGCGATGATGGCCGATGTCACCGCACGCGCCGATCGCGGCGAGAACATCCTGCGCAAGGCCGCCGCGTTCAAGGTCTTCGCCAGCGAAATGTGCGGCCGCGTGGTCGATCGCGTGGTGCAGATCCATGGCGGTGCGGGCTATCTCGCCGAATACGATGCCGAACGCTTCTTCCGCGATGCGCGCATCTACCGCATCTACGAAGGCACCACGCAGATCCTGCAGCTGCAGATCGCCAAGCACATGCTGCGCGAATTCGCCGAGCAGGCCTGAGGTGTACCGCCTGCTCGAGGGGCTGCGCATCATCGAGGCCTCGAGCTTCGTCGCCTCGCCCACCGCCGGGCTCTATTGCGCGCAGATGGGGGCCGAGGTCATCCGGGTCGACCACAAGGCCGGCGGGCTCGATTACGATCGCTACATGCTGACCAGCGGCGGCCGCTCGCTGAGCTGGGAGAACCTCAACCGCGCCAAGAAATCGGTCGCGCTCGACCTCGCCAGCGCGGAAGGGCGCGAACTGCTGGTCGAACTGGCGGCATGCACCGGCAATCTGATCACCAATTTGCCCGAGCAGAGCTTTCTTTCGCACGATGCCGTGGCGGCAAGCCAGCCCGGCGGCGCGCCCGCGCTTGTCAGCGTGCGGATCATGGGTTGGCACGACGGCAGGCAGGCGATGGACTTCACCGTCAATGCCGCCAGCGGATACCCGCTGATGTGCGGGCCGGAGGATTGGGGCCCGGCCACCGCGCCACCGGTCAACCAGGTGCTCCCCGCGTGGGACTTCATCACCGGCGCCTATGGCGCCTTCGCGCTGCTGGCGGCCATCCGCCACCGCGACGTCACCGGCGAGGGGAGCGAATTGCGCGTCCCGCTGGGCGATGTCGCCATCGGCACCATGGCCAACAGCGGCGCGATGGCGGAAATGCTCTATCGCGGGGCCGATCGCGAACGGTTGGGCAACGCCATCTGGGGCGCTTTCGGGCGCGATTTCCGCAGCCGCGACAAGGTGCGCTTCATGGTCGCCGCGCTGACGGCCAAGCAATGGAACGGGCTCGTGGCGGCAATCGGTGTGGGTGATGCCATTGCTGCGCTCGAAGGCGAGCTGGGCGTGCGTTTCGCCGATGGTGACCGCCCCCGCTTCGAGCATCGGCATCGCCTGTTCGCGCTGTTCCAGCAGCAGGCAGGGCAATGCGACTGGGCCGAACTTTCCGCCCGGCTCGCCGCCCACGGCGCGACCTTCGAACGCTATCGCACCATGTACGAAGCGGCGAACGATCCGGTGCTGGTGGCGGACAATCCGCTGTTCGGCCCATCGCCGGCCAACCCCAGCGGTTTCGCCTATCCCGCGACGCGCAGCTTCGCCAATATCCCGGGGCGCGCGGCGGGCGATCCCGCCCCCGCCCCCTATCTCGGGCAGCATACCGAAGAGGTGCTGACGGACAGGCTGGGGCTGTCATCGGGCACCATCGGCGATCTGGTGGATCGGGGGATCGCCCGATTGTCCGACAAGGAAACTTAGCCCGTTCGGCCCGGGCCTGGCGCAAGCTATAGGCCGTGCCCATGCTTCGACAAGCTCAGCATCAGCGCGAGTGAGAGAGAGGAAGAAAATGACGTCACTTCGCCGAGTCGCCATCTGCAAGCCTTTGCGCACTCTGGTGGGCCGCTATCTCGGCAGCCTCCAGCCGCTCGAGGCGGGGCCGCTGGGCGCGATCATCATCAAGGCGCAGGTCGAACGCAGCGGGGTCGATCCCATGCGGGTCGACGATGTCGTGTTCAGCCAGGGCTATGGCAGCGGCGAGGCGCCCGCGATCGGCCGGTGGAGCTGGCTTGCTGCCGGTTACCCGATCGAGGTTCCCGGTTTCCAGCTAGACCGGCGCTGCGGCTCGGGCCTGCAGGCCGTCGTGACGGCGGCGATGATGGTCCAGACCGGCGCCGCCGACTGCGTGCTGGCGGGCGGGGTCGAGAGCATGTCCAACGTCGAACATTATACCACGGCGGCGCGCCAGGGATCGCGCCTCGGCGATGTGGTGCTGTGGGACCGGCTGACGCGGGGCCGCGTGATGAGCCAGCCGATCGAACGCTTCGGCATCATCACCGGGATGATCGAGACCGCCGAGAACCTGGCGAAGGATTACGGCATCACGCGCGAGCAGGCCGATGCCTTTGCCGTGCGCAGCCACCGCAACGCCACCCGCGCCTGGGCCGAGGGCAAGTTCGACGAACAGCTGGTCCCGGTCGAAATTCCCTCGCGCAGGGGCGATCCGATCGTTTTCGCCAGGGACGAAGGCTTTCGCCCCGATGCCAGCATGGAGACGCTGGGCGCGCTGCGGCCGATCGACATCGGGCGCGACCCCGATGCCATCGTGACGGCAGGCAATGCCAGCCAGCAGAACGACGCCGCGGCGGCCTGCCTCGTCGTCGCCGAGGACAAGCTCGCCGAATTCGGGCTCGAACCGATGGTGTGGTTCCATTCGTGGAGCGCGGCGGGCTGCGATCCCGCCCGCATGGGGATCGGCCCGGTCCCCGCGGTCGAACGGCTGTTCGCACGCGGCGGCCTGGGCTGGGACGACATCGACCTGATCGAGCTCAACGAAGCCTTCGCCCCGCAGGCGCTCGCCGTGCTCGAGGGCTGGGGCTTTGCCGAGGACGACAGCCGCCGCGAACTGGTCAACGTCAATGGCTCGGGCATCTCGCTCGGCCATCCGATCGGCGCGACCGGGATCCGCATCCTCGCCGACATGGCGCACGAGATGCATCGGCGCGGATCGCGCTATGGCCTTGAAACCATGTGCATCGGCGGCGGGCAGGGCATGGCCGCGGTGTTCGAGCGCGCCGCCTGATGGGAAACTGGTCCTCCTGGCTCGGACGTGTGGCCACTTCACGCGACAGGCTCGACCCGGCGCTCGCCGCGCGCTGGTGCGCCACGATGGACCGTGAGCTGCCCGCCGATGGCACGATGACGCAGGGCATTCACCTGTGCCTGTGCACGCCCGATGCCCCGACCGCACGGCTGGGCGCGGACGGGCATCCGGCGCGCGACGACAGCGCGGACAGCTTCTTCCCCCCGGAGCCGCAGCCGCGCCGGATGTGGGCATCGAGCAAGATGCGCTTCCTTTCCCCGATCCGGATCGGGGCACACATCGAACGCCGCACGCATATTGCCGCGATCGAGGAAAAGAGCGGCAAGACCGGATCGCTGGTGTTCGTCGATGTCGATCACGAAACCGTTGCCGATGGCGTGCCCGCCGTGCGCGAGCGGCAGACGCTGGTCTATCGCGATGCCGCCCCTCCCGACGCCCCGCTCAGCCCGCCGCTGCCGGGTGAAAGCGGCGTCGATCCGTCGGATTGGGACGCGCATCGCGTGATCGTGCCCGATCCGCGGCTGCTGTTCCGCTTTTCCGCGCTGAGCTTCAACACCCACCGCATCCACTATGACCAAGCCTATGCCCGCGATGTCGAGCGCTATCGCGGGCTGGTGGTCCACGGGCCGCTGATGGCCAGCCTGTTGTTGCAGCTGGCCGCCGACGGGCTCGGCGAGAACCGGTTGGGCAGCTTTGGCTTCCGCGCGCTGAGCCCCGCGATCGCCGGTGAGGAGCTGCACCTGCTGATGCGCGAGGAAAACGCCGGGCTCGAACTCGCCGCACTCGCCTCCGACGGGCGCGAGGTCGTCCACGCGCGCGCCTCGCTCGCTTAAGCAAGCAGGAATGGTGCGATCGGCGCCAGCACCGAGTATTGTTCCGTTCGCGGTGCATGATCGAGCGGCGGGAAGTCGATCGCGGCGGGAACCACCTGCGTGTCGGGCAGGTGGTCGAGCAGGTTGCGCACCAATGTCAGCCGTCCGCGCCGCTGGTCGTTGAAGTCGATCAGCGTCCACGGCGCCCAGGCCGTGTGCGTCGCCTGCAGCATCGCCTCGCGCGCGGTGGTATAGTCATCGTATCTGGCGCGCGCGGCGAGATCGACCGGCGAGAGCTTCCAGCGCTTGAGCGGATCGTCCAGCCGCTCGTGCAGCCGCTCTTCCTGTTCCGCCTGGTCGGTCCCCAGCCAGTATTTGAACAGCAGAATTCCGTCCTCGACCAGCTGCTTTTCGAACAGCGGTGCCTGCTTGAGGAAGGCTTCGACCTGTCCCGGCGTGGCATAGCCCATGACCTTTTCGACCCCTGCCCGGTTGTACCAGCTGCGATCGAACAGCGCGATCTCGCCCGCGCTGGGCAGATGCGCGACATAGCGCTGGAAATACCATTGCGCCTGTTCCGCCTCGGTCGGCCTGGACAATGCGACCACGCGGCACTGGCGCGGGTCGAGCGCTTCGCGCACCGCCTGGATCGCGCCGCCCTTGCCCGCGGTGTCGCGCCCTTCGAAGATCACCACGATGCGCTGCCCCGTCGCCTTGGCCCAACGCGCCATGCCCACCAGTTCGGCCTGCATCGGCTCCATCGCCTGCTCGTAATCCTCTTTCTTCACCCACACCTCCCGAAGCATTTGTATGGCGACCGCAAAAGCAGTATCATCAGTAACGACTATGGCTACCATCGCAGAACCCGAACAGGACTTTAGCCGCCTGCCCGAACTTCCGGCAGGTATTTTCACCGCGCCGCTGAAGAAGCCGGCGCATGTCGGTGCGGACTGGCTGGAGCCGGCGCAGACGGTCTATTCCTCCGATGACGATGCGATCTGGAACGATTTGTTCGCGCGCCAGATGCAGGTCCTGCCCGGCCGCGCGGCCACTGCCTTCCTGGCGGGGCTCGACAAGCTCAACCTCGATCGCGGCGGGGTGCCCGAATTCGGCAGGCTGAGCGAGGATCTCGACGCGCTGACCGGCTGGACGGTGGTCCCCGTGCCGATGCTGATCCCCGATCACGTGTTCTTCTGGCACCTTGCCAACCGGCGTTTCCCGGCGGGCAATTTCATCCGCACGCGCGAGACCTTCGACTATATCCAGGAACCCGACGTGTTCCACGACGTGTTCGGCCATGTGCCGATGCTGACCGACCCGGTCTATGCCGATTACATGCAGGAATACGGCCGCGCCGGGTGGAAGGCGATGCGCTACAACCGCCTCAAGGCGCTCGGCGCGCTCTACTGGTACACGGTCGAATTCGGGCTGATCCAGGAACAGGACGGGATCAAGGCCTATGGCGCGGGCATTCTTTCGGGCCCGACCGAGGCGGTCTATGCGACCAAGGCGCAGAGCCCCAACCGCATCATGCTCAACGTCGACCGGGTGATGCGCACCGATTACGTGATCAGCGACCTGCAGCCGACCTATTTCGTGACCGAAAGCTTTGCCGATCTCTATCGCCAGACGGTCGAACGCGATTTCGACAAGCTCTACCGCAGCCTCGGCCCCGGCTTCACCTATGCCAATACCGCGGTGATCGACGTCGATTACGTGGTCAGCGAAGGCACGCTCGAATACACGCTGCGCGGCGGGCGCGGGAGCGGCGCGACGCCGGTTTAACCCTGCTCAGCCGGCCAGGCGCTGACGCAACAGGGTAAACCCGGCGATCGCGACCACCGCGCCCGGCACCGCCCACAACAGCACCATGGCGCTCACCCCACCGACGATCGAGGCGTTGCCGATAAACAGTCCAGCAAGCAGCGAGCCCGCGATACCGGCGATCATGTGCGACAGGATGGGGCGGCCATCCTCGATACGCAGGACGATTGCCGCCAGCCAGCCGAGCACCGCGCCGAGTGCGGCAAGGATCAACAGGCCCATGGGACGAATTCCCTAAGTTCCATCATACTTCCCCCAAATCCCCGGCATGCCTCCGGTTCCCCCGTTTGCGACGAGCCGAGCCTGCCTATCAGCGCAGCGCGAACCAGGCCAGCACCGCCGAACCGGCAAGGATGCGATACCAGGCGAAGGGCGCAAAGCCGCTGCGAGCGACGAAGGCGACGAAGGCGCGGATCACCAGCAGCGCCACGACGAAGCTGACCGCAAAGCCGAGCGCGATGTCGTCCCAGCCCACCCGCGCGCCGCGCGCCGTCAGCGTGTCGTATTTGGTGAAGACCTCGAGCGCCGAGGCACCGGCCATCGTCGGGACCGCGAGGAAGAAGGAGAATTCGGCGGCGGTCTTGCGGTTCACGCCCATCGCCAGCGCACCCATGATCGTCGCGCCCGAACGGCTGACGCCGGGAACCAGGGCCAGGCATTGCGCCACGCCGATACCCAGCACGGTCACGATCGGCAGCTCGGCCACGCCATGCTCGCCTTCGGGCCTGGACCAGCGTTCGATCCCCAGGATCGCGATCCCGCCCAGGATCAGCGTCCACGGCACGATCTGCGGATTGCCGAGCATCGCCTCGAACTGTTCGTGCAGCAGCAGCCCCATCACCGCGCTGGGCAGGAAGGCGAAGAGGAGATTGCGCGCGAACAGCAGGCCTTGGCGCTCGCCGCGCAGCACGCCCATGCCTGCGCCCCAGAAAATGCCCCGATACTGATAGACCACCGCGAGGATCGCGCCGAGCTGGATGACGACGTTGAACATCGCCCATTCCTGCGGGTCCGCGCCCGACAGTTCGGTGGCGAGGATCAGGTGCCCGGTCGAGGAGACCGGGATGAATTCGGTGAGCCCTTCGACGATGCCGAGAAAGATCGCGGTGAAATAATCGTTCATCGGCCAAGCGCCCAAGAGAATGGCATCGTCCAAGTCAAGCGATCAGGCGCTCTCGAGCACGAACTGGAGCGAGGCGAGCCGGGCATAGAGCCCGCCATTGGCGGCGAGCTGGTCATGCGTGCCCTGCTCGACGATCCGGCCATCCTCCATCACCACGATCCGGTCGGCGGCGCGCACGGTCGACAGGCGGTGCGCGATGACCAGCGTGGTGCGATTCTCCATCAGATGCTCGAGCGCATCCTGCACCAGCCGCTCGCTTTCGGCATCGAGCGCGCTGGTGGCCTCGTCGAGCAGCAGGATCGGCGCGTTGCGCAGCAGCGCGCGCGCGATGGCGACACGCTGGCGCTGCCCCCCCGAAAGCTGCGTTCCGTTTTCGCCCAGATAGGTGTCGAGCCCCTGCGGCAGCTTTTCGAGGAATTCGGCGGCATTGGCGGCGCGCGCGGCGGCCCGGATCTCCTCGTCGCTCGCCTCCCAATTGCCGTAGCGCAGATTGTCGCGGGCATTGGCGCTGAACAGCACGCCTTCCTGCGGGACATAGGCCATGCGACGGCGGACCTCGGCCGGGTCGGCGCTGGTCAGCGGGATGCCGTCGATACGGATCGAACCGGCCTGCGGATCGTAGAAGCGTTCGGCCAGCTGGAAGATGGTCGACTTGCCCGCGCCCGACGGGCCGACGATGGCCACGGTCTCGCCCGGTTCGACCTCGAGCGTGAAATCGGTGATCGCGGGCGCATCGAGGCGCGTGGGATAGCGGAAGGTGACGTTGCGGAACGACAGGCTGCCGCGCGCCGGTTCGGGCAGCGCCTGCGGGCGCGCGGGCGGCGCGATGCTGGGCTTTTCGTCGAGCAGTTCGGCAAGGCGGCTGGCGGCACCCGCCCCGCGCAGCAGATCGCCGTAGACTTCGGTCAAGGCACCGAAGGACCCGGCAACGAGGCCCGCGGTGATGACGAAGGCCGCGATGGTCCCGCTCGATATGGAGCCCGCGCTGACTTCCTCCGCGCCCTTCCACACCAGCATGGTGATGCCGCCGAAGACGCACAGGATGACGATCGCGGTCATCGCCGCGCGGATCATGATGCGCCGCTTGGCGGTGGCGAAGGTGCGCTCGACCGCGCCGTGAAAGCGTTCGTGCTCGCGCGCTTCCTGGTTGAAGCCCTGGACGATCTTCATCGCCCCCAGCACTTCGGTCACCATCGCCCCGATATCGGCGACGCGGTCCTGGCTGCTGCGGCTGACATTGCGCAGGCGGCGGCCGAAATAGGTGATCGGCACCACGACCGCAGGGATGATCAGCACCAGCCCGATCGTCAGCCCGGGGATCAGCCAGAACAGATAGGCGGTCCCGCCGATCGCCATCAGCGTGTTGCGCAGCGCCACCGATACCGTGGTCCCCACGACCGTTTCGATCAGCGCGGTATCGCTGGTCATCCGGCTGGAGATTTCCTTGGGGCTGTTTTCCTCGTAGAACCCGGGTGCCAGCCGCAGCAGGTTCTCCTGCACCTTCAGGCGCACGTCGGCGACCACCCGTTCACCCAGCCAGCTGACGAAATAGAACCGCATCGCGGTGCCCATCGCCAGCACGAGGACGATCAGCAGCAGATAGCGGAACCAGCGGGCGATCTCGCCGGGGTTGGCCCCTTCGGCAAAGCCGCGGTCGACCACCATCTTGAAGCCCGCCGGAATCGCCAGCGTGGCGCTGGCGGTGATCGTCAGCGCGACCAGCGCCAGCATGACATGGCCGGGATAATTGGCGGCGGCCTGCCACACCATGCGCAGCGGGCGCAGCGATCGCTGCTTGCGCTCGGGCCTGGCCTCCACGATGCTCTCGGGTCGCTGCTCGGGTGTTTCGCTCTCGGTCTGCACATCCATCGGCTCCCCCTAGGTGGCGTTGCCGCGAAAATCCACTCTCGAGGCCCTCGGCGGGCAAAACAAGCGATTTGTGCATTGCACAACCGCGCCGGGCGCGTCAGGATGGGCGGATCGGGGTTGGCCACAAAACACAAGAGGCCGCCCAGCAGGGGACACGCATTGCTCTACCATGCCTATGAACTCCAGCGCAGCTGGCTGAGTTCGGCCAGCGCCATCGCCTCGATCGGGGCGGAACTGCTGTCGAACCCGGCGAACCCGGCCAACTATTTCCCGCCGCTCGGCAGGACGGGGATGGGCACGATGGCCTCGAGCGCGCTCGAGGTCTTTGCCCATGCCTCGGCCAGCTACGGCAAGCCGGCGTGGAACATCGACAGCGTCCTGGCCGATGGAATCGACGACCCGGTGATCGAGGCGACCGTGGTCAACCGCCCCTTCGGCGACCTCAAGCGCTTCCATCGCGCGGGCCTGCCCGACAACGCCCCCAAACTGCTGATCGTCGCCCCGATGAGCGGGCACTATGCCACGCTGCTGCGCGGCACGGTCGAGCGGATGCTGCAGAAATATCGCGTCTACGTCACCGACTGGGCCGATGCGCGGACCGTCCCGCTGAAGGAGGGGCGCTTCGACCTCGATGATTACATGGACTATGTGATCGGTTTCCTCGAACATATCGGGCCTGGTGCGAATGTGATGGCGGTATGCCAGCCTTCGGTCCCGGTGTTCGCGGCAACCGCGATCATGAACCGCGACAAGCACCCGTGCACGCCGAAGACGCTGACCATGATGGGCGGGCCGATCGACACCCGCTGTTCGCCCACCAGCGTCAATGACCTGGCGATGGAGCGGCCGATCGAATGGTTCCGCCATACCGTGATCGCCACCGTGCCGATGCAGTATCGCGGCGCGGGGCGGAAGGTCTATCCCGGCTTCATGCAATTGGCCGGCTTCATGAGCATGAACCTCGGCAACCACATGATGAGCCATTACGAGATGTTCAAGCACCTCACCGTGGGCGACGAGGAAAGCGCGCAGGCGACCAAGGATTTCTACGACGAATACCGCAGCGTGTGCGACATGACCGCGGAATTCTACCTCCAGACGGTGGAAGAGGTGTTCCAGACGCATGCGCTGCCCAACGGCACTTTCGTCCATCGCGGCCGGCGCATCGACCTGGGCGACATCACGCAGACGGCGCTGCTGGCGATCGAGGGCGAGCGCGACGATATCTCGGGCATCGGCCAGACCAGGGCGGCGCTCGACCTGACGCCCCGCCTCTCGGCGAAGAAGAAGCGCTACTACATGGCCGAAGGGGCCGGGCATTACGGCATCTTCAATGGCAGCAGGTGGCGCGAGAAGATCGCCCCGGTGGTCGAGGACTTCATCGCCAGGCACGGCTGAGGCCCGTCAGCTTGGCGGCGGCATGCGGACGCGGGCGAGGATCTGCCCGGTCCGCCTGGTCCGCCCTAGAGCACTGGCCTTGATTGCATCAAGGTCGGCACTGCTGGATTGTCGTTTTACCGTGATTTCCTGGTCGCCAGATGATTCCATCCGGCTCGAAATCACTCTAAAAGACCTCGAACAGGCCTGCCGCGCCCTGGCCGCCGCCGATGCACATGGTCACCACCACATATTTCACGCCGCGGCGCCTGCCTTCGATCAGCGCGTGGCCGGTGCAGCGCGCGCCCGTCATCCCGAAGGGGTGGCCGATCGAGATCGAGCCGCCGTCTACGTTGAGCCGATCGTCGGGGATGCCCAGCCTGTCGCGGCAATAGAGCACCTGCACCGCGAAGGCCTCGTTCAGCTCCCACAGGCCGATGTCGTCCATCTTGAGCCCGGTGCGCTCGAGCAGTTTGGGGATCGCATAGACCGGGCCGATGCCCATCTCGTCGGGCTCGGTGCCCGCCACCGCCATGCCGACATAGCGGCCCAGCGGGTTGAGCCCGCGCTTCTCGGCGACCCTGGCCTCCATCACCACGCAGGCCGAAGAGCCGTCGGACAGCTGGCTGGCATTGCCCGCGGTGACCACGCCGCCTTCGCCCAGCACCGGCTTGAGGCTGGCGAGCCCTTCGAGCGTGGTATCGGGGCGGTTGCAATCGTCGCGGTCGGCGGTGACCTCGTGGAAGGAAACTTCCTTGGTCTGCTTGTCCATCACCGCCATGGTCGCCTTGCAGGCGATGATCTCGGCGTCGAACTTGCCCGCGGCCTGCGCGGCGGCGGTGCGCTGCTGCGACTGGAGCGAATATTCGTCCTGGTATTCGCGGCTGATATCGTAGCGCTTGGCCACCACTTCTGCCGTGCCGATCATCGGCATGTAGATATGCGGGTGCATTTCCAGCAACTCGCGATCGGGCTCGAGGAACAGCTTGCCGCTGCCGCTGACCTTGGAAATGCTTTCGACGCCGCCGGCGACGCAGATGTCCATATTGTCGGTGATGATCTGCTTGGCGGCGGTGGCGATGGTCATCAGGCCCGAAGAGCACTGGCGGTCGATGGTCATCGCCGGGACGCTGACCGGGAGCCCTGCGCGCAGCGCACACAGGCGCGCGACATTGCCGCCGGTCGAGCCCTGCTGCACCGCGCAGCCCATCAGCACATCGTCGACTTCGCCGCCGTCGATCCCGGCGCGTTCGACCGCAGCCGCGATCGACCAGCCGCCCAGCGTGGCGCCGGTGGTATTGTTGAATGCGCCGCGCGCCGCCTTGGTCAGCGGGGTGCGGGCGGTGGAAACGATGACTGCGTCACGCATGGGTAATTCCTCAGGATTGCTGGATGTGTCCGATTCCTCGTGGGGAGGAGCGGTGGGGTCAGACGAACAGCTGGGTGATCCATTCGCAGATCAGCGCGGGCTTGTCCTCGCCTTCGATCTCGATGGTGATCTCGACGGTCTGCTGCCACTGGCCCGGGCGCTTTTCGACTATTTCGAGCAGCTTCCAGTGGCCGCGGATGCGCTTGCCGCTGCGAACGGGCGTGATGAAGCGCGTCTTGTTGCCGCCGTAATTGACCCCCATCTTCACGCCGTCGATCCTGGGTGCGTCCGAATTGGCGCTGAGATAGGGGATCATCGACAGCGTCAGGAAGCCGTGCGCGATGGTGCCGCCGAACGGCGTCATCTTTGCCATTTCCGGGTTGACGTGGATGAACTGGTGGTCGCCGGTGGCTTCGGCGAACAGGTTGATGCGGTCCTGGCTCATTTCGGCCCATTCGCTGGTGCCGATATGCTGTCCGACCTTTTCGGCCAGTTCCTGCGGGGTCATGCGCCTCTCCTCTCTCGAAATCAGCGGTCTTGCGCGACTCCGGCCGCGCTGGCGGGGGCGAGTCATGGCGCATGGAAAGGGGGTGCGCAACCGCGCGGATCGTGCCGTTACGGAATGGCGGGCTTCGTCCCGGCCCCCCTGCGCCGGGCATCGCGCGTGGCCTTGCGCCCCACCTCACGGTCGAGCGAATCGCGGCGGCGGCAATAGGTCGACAGCCCAATCTGCAACCCGATCAGCATCAGCACGAAGGGCTGGTAGGCGATCCCCTGGAAACTCGCGCCGACAAGGTAGACGATCTGTGCGAACTGCAACGCGCTGGCGAGCGGCGCCTGCCACCGTTCGCCCGGAGTTTCGCGTCCGGCCCAGCGCTTGCGGATGCCCTCCATCTGGATGAGGCCGAGGATGTGCAATGCAAGCCACAGCGCCAATCCGACCCAGCCCTGCTCGCCCAGCATCTCGAAATAGGAGGAGTGGTAGGCCCGCCCGGCATCGGTGACCCGCTGGATTTCGATGGAGGTGGTGGTCCCGTCCTTCGTCGCCACGGGCAGGTCATAGGTGAAGCTGTTGCCGCGATAGGCATCGAACCCACCGCCCAGCGGGTGCTCGCTGGCATAATCTATGGTCCACAGCCACACCTGCATCCGGGTCGAGGCGGACTGGTCGCTGTCGACCGAACCGAGCGTCGCCATGCGCTCGTAATAGCTGGCAGGCAGGAACGGCAGCGCCACCAGCCCCAATGCAGCGGCACCGACGATGTAGAGCATCCGCTTCCTGGCGTCGCGCAGCATCAGCAGCCCCAGCACGGCGATGCACAGCAATCCGGTGCGCGCCTCGGTCCCCACCGGGATCAGCAGGCAGGCGAAGATCAGCAGCGCGGCAAAGGCCTTTACCCGCCAGTCTGCAGGATAGATCGTGCCATGCCTCACCAGCCACAGGATGATCGGGATGATCGCGACCGCCACCGTCGCCAGCGTCGAGCTTTCGTAGATGTTCGAATTGTCGTTCACGAACAGGTAGAGGTTGCCATAGCCCCCGCCGCCCAGCGCGGTCTTGATCCCGGCGGCGATGATGATCGTGCCCGCGGTCAGCACCATGACCAGCGCGGCAGCCTCCATCCGCAGGCGCGTGGTCAGCGTCACCGGCAGGAAGATCGCGAAGACCAGCGCCTTCCATACCCACGCCCATTTTTCGGCGGCGTTTTCGGGGAAGTCGGCCCATTGCAGCGTCATGAAACACCAGCCGAGCAGCGCCAGCATGAGCCCCTGGCGCAGGGTGAAGCGGGTGTCCGTCTTGGTGTCGCCGATCGCCCAGCCGGCAAAGGCCAGCAGGAAGGCAATCAGCGAGATCGGAAACATCGAGGTCAGCGACCAGCCGATCTTCTGCGGCGCGAGGATGTCGATGTAGAGATAGGCCAGCACCCAGATGAAGGGTCGCTTGAGGCCCAGCGCGAACAGACCCGTGACCATGGCAAAGAGCGCTAGATCAAGCATCGCCATCCCCCTTGCGCCCTCGCCGCGCACGCCCGGCCACACGGCGGGCCACACGGCGAGAGGGTCCGGTTGCGGGCCCAGGGGTTTCGACCGAAGGGTCCTCGCGGTCGAGATCGGGCCGCACGAGCACGCGCAGCAGGGCGATCACGATGAGCGCATGGGTCAGCGCGAGGGCGAAATAATCGATCAAGCGGGCAGTTTTCCTCGAACGGTCCCTAGCGCATTGCGGTTGACGCGGCGTTAAGTCTGTTGTGACACAAGGCCAAGCCGATGACCCGCATCCTGCATATCCTCGACCATTCGCTGCCGCTGCATTCGGGCTATAGCTTCCGCACGCGCGCGATCCTCAGGAGCCTCGAGGCCAGGGGGGTGGAAGTGCGCGGGATCACCAGCGTACGGCACGTGGCCGAGGGGCCGCAAGTCGAAACGGTCGAGGGCCTGAGCTTCCACCGCGTGCCGGGAGCTTCGGCAGGCCCGCCGGGCCTGCGCGAATGGCGCGAAATCGAGCGCCTGCGCGCCGGAATCGAACGGCTGGCGCAGGACTGGCGTCCCGATGTGCTGCACGCGCATTCGCCCGCGCTGTGCGGGATGGCGGGTCTGCGCGCCGCGCGGCGGCTGGGCCTGCCCTTCGTTTACGAGATCCGCGCCTTCTGGGAGGATGCGGCGGTCGGCAACGGGACGGGGCGCGAGGGTTCGCTCAGATATCGCCTCACCCGCGCGCTGGAGAACCGCGTGGTGGCGGGCGCGGATGCGGTGTTCACGATCTGCAAGGGCCTGCGCGACGATCTGGTCGCGCGCGGCCACGACGGCGGCAAGATCGGCCTGTCGCCCAATGGCGTCGACCTGACCCTGTTCGGCGATCCGCCCCCGCGCGACGAGGCGCTGGCCGAGAACATCGGAATCGGGGATGGGCCGGTGATCGGCTTCATCGGCAGCTTCTACGATTACGAGGGGCTCGATGACCTGATCGCCGCCATGCCCCTGCTGCGTCTGCGCCATCCGGGCGCGCAGCTGCTGCTGGTCGGCGGCGGGCCGATGGACGCGCGCTTGCGCACGCAGGCCGCGGCCTCGCCCGCGAAGGAGGCGATCGTGTTTGCCGGGCGCGTGCCCCATGCCGAGGTCGAACGCTACTATTCGCTGATCGACGTGCTCGCCTATCCGCGCAAGAAATCGCGGCTGACCGACCTTGTGACGCCGCTCAAGCCATTGGAGGCGATGGCCCAGTGCCGGATCGTCGCCGCGAGCGATGTCGGCGGGCATCGCGAGCTGATCGAGGACGGGGTCACCGGGCTGATCTTCCCGCCCGACGACCCGGCGGCGATGGCCGATGCGCTGGCGCGCTTCATCGCCGCGCGCGATGGCTGGCCCGCGATGCGCGAAGCCGCGCGCGCGCATGTCGCGCAAGGCCACGACTGGGGCCGGAACGTCGATCGTTATCTCACCGTTTACCAAGACCTGCTAGGGTGTGGGCCTGTTGGCGAACTTTCCGCTGCCGCTTGACACGACCAGGACCGATCGAACCATGACCAGCGCCGCGCGCAACCGGCCGATCAGCAGCCACCCGGCCTTCCGCTGGGCGGTTGGCCTGTGGTTCGCTGCCTTGCTTGGCGGCGGGCTGTTCGTCATGCCCGACGCGGTCCATGCGGGCCTGCGCCGGTCGCTCGGACTCGAGGCCATGCTTCCCGCGGGCCTGCCCGGAAATGCGGCCCTGTCGGGTGCTGCCGCACTGTTCGGCCTGCTGCTGGGCCTTGTCATCGCCATGCGCGTCGCGGCCCTCAATGCGGCGCAAGACTTCGAGGGCGAAGAGGGTGCCACCGTCGATCCCGATGTCTGGCTGAGCGACGAGGCCGCAGTAGAGGACGCCGCGCTCTTCGGTGTGGCGGATGAGGAACCACGCCGCCCGTTCAACCCGCGCGACTACCTCACCGACGAAGGCATCGAAGGCTGGACCGGCGATGCTGGTGCTGAAGCCCCGGTTGAAGCCGCGCCGGCTGTGCTCGAAGAGGACGGTTTCGCGATCGAGGACTATCTGCCCGAAGCCGCGCCGGTTTGCGAGGACCCGGCAGAGGGCGAACCGGTCGCGGACCATGACGAGGATGCCGAGGATGCCGAGTGGGTACCCGAAGAGATCGATCCTGTCGCGGAGCCCGCCGTGCGGGACCTTGCCGAAACGGCATCGGCCGCGGGGGAACCGACCGCGTTCGGGGACCTGACGCTGGCCGAGCTGACTGCCCGGCTGGGCCATGCGATCGAAGCCCGCCGCACCGCCGGGGCCGGGCGGGCCGGAGAGCCGGGTGGCGATGTCGACCCGGTTATCGCCTTCCTGCGCCGCGAAGCCGACCGAGCCGTCCCCGTCCGCAACGACGCCCCGGATTCGGACACGGACCCGCAGGCGGTGCTGCGCGGCGCGCTCGACCGGCTTTCGCAGGTCAGCAACCCGCGCTGAGCGCAGCCTGCGGATACGAATTCCTGCGGTCCACGTCTCTCCGGCCGCACTGAAAACTTGGCGCAGCTGAAATTTTGCTTCGCCCCTGTCGGTTGCAAAATTACATTTGCAACGGCATTACCACACCTCGCGCAATATTGCCGGTGCCGCATCGTGGTGCCACGTTACCTGTCCCCGGTATCTCGCATTGCGGGATGGCACGGCGGGCACGAAGGAGGACGCATCGCTGATGGGACGCACGCCGCCCCTGGGGGAAGAGGGTCTTTACGACCCGCGCAACGAACATGACGCCTGCGGCGTCGGCATGGTCGCGCATATCAAGGGCGCGAAAAGCCATGCGATCGTCACCCAGGCGCTCGAAATCCTCGCCAATCTCGATCATCGCGGCGCGGTTGGCGCGGACCCGCTGCTGGGCGATGGCGCGGGCATACTGGTGCAAATTCCCGATCCGCTGATCCGCAACTGGGCGAAGGCGCAAGGCCGCGACCTCCCGCAGGCCGGCGACTATGCCGTCGCCATGTGCTTCCTGCCACAGCAGGACGAGGCGCGCGACTTCGTCGAGAAGCAGCTTGAACGCTTCGCCCTCAAGGAAGGCCAGCGGGTTGTCGGCTGGCGCGATGTGCCGACCACGCTCGACGGTCTGGGCAAGGCGGTGGTCGAATCGATGCCGGTGATCCGCCAGTGCGTGATCGCACGCGGCTTCAACTGCGCCGACCAGGACGCCTTCGAGCGCAAGCTGGTGGTGATCCGCAAACAGACGCTCAACCCGCTCAAGGCGCTCGAGGCCAAGCACGGTATCGCAGGGCTGGCGAGCGCCTATATCCCGAGCTTTTCCAGCCGCACGCTGGTCTACAAGGGGCTGCTGCTCGCCAATCAGGTGGGCAGCTTCTACGACGACCTGCGCGACCCGGATTGCGTCAGCGCGCTCGGCCTCGTCCACCAGCGCTTCAGCACCAACACCTTCCCCAGCTGGCGGCTCGCGCACCCTTATCGCTTCATGGCGCATAATGGCGAGATCAACACGGTTCGCGGCAATGTGAACTGGATGGAAGCGCGCCGCCGCACGATGGAAAGCGAGCTGCTGGGCGCCGACCTCGACAAGATGTGGCCGCTGATCCCGCACGGCCAGTCGGACACCGCCTGCCTCGACAATGCGCTCGAACTGCTGCTGACCGGCGGATACAGCCTCGCGCATGCGATGATGATGCTGATGCCCGAGGCCTGGGCCAAGAACCCGCTGATGGATCCGGCCCGGCGCGCCTTCTACGAATATCATGCCGCGCTGATGGAGCCGTGGGACGGGCCGGCGGCGGTGTGCTTCACCGACGGGCGCCAGATCGGCGCCTGCCTCGACCGCAACGGGCTGCGTCCCGCGCGCTGGTGCACCACCCGGGACGGCCTCGTGGTGCTCGCCTCGGAAAGCGGCGTGCTGCCGTTCGACGATGCCGACATCACCCGCAAGTGGCGCCTGCAGCCGGGCCGCATGCTGCTGATCGACCTCGAACAGGGCCGCATCGTCGAGGACGAGGAACTCAAGGCCGATCTCGCCGCCGCGCAGCCGTATGAAAAGTGGCTCGACAAGGCGCAGTACAAGCTCGAAGACCTCGATCACATCGAACCCGAACTGTCGGCGCTGCCGCAGCCCGAAGAGAGCCTGCGAGCCAGCCTGTTACAACGCCAGCAGGCCTTCGGCTACACGCAGGAGGATATCGCCCGGTTCCTCGAACCCATGGCCATGGGCGCGGAGGACCCGATCGGCTCGATGGGCACCGATACGCCGATCGCTGTGCTGTCGAACCGCAGCCGCCTGCTCTACGACTATTTCAAGCAAAACTTCGCGCAGGTCACCAACCCGCCGATCGACCCGATCCGCGAAGAGCTGGTGATGAGCCTGCTGGCGATGATCGGCCCGCGCCCCAACCTGCTCGGCCGCGATGGCGGCACGCACAAGCGGCTCGAGGTCAGCCAGCCGATCCTCACCAATGCCAATCTCGCCAAGATCCGTTCGGTCGAGGTGGCGCTCGATGGCGCATTCCGTACCGCGACGATCGACATCACCTGGGATGCCGGCACCGGGGCCGACGGGCTCGCCATGGCGCTCAAGGAAATGTGCTGGGCCGCGACCGAAGCGGTGCTGGGCGATGCCAATATCCTGATCCTGTCCGATCGCGCGCAGGGCCCGGATCGTATCCCCATGCCCGCGCTGCTTGCTGTCAGCGCGGTGCACCAGCAGCTGGTGCGCCAGGGCCTGCGGATGCAGACCGGCCTGGTGATCGAGACCGGCGAGGCGCGCGAGGTGCACCATTTCTGCGCGCTGGCGGGCTATGGCGCGGAAGGCATCAACCCCTATCTCGCCTTCGAGACGATCGAGGCGCTGCGCGCAGACCGCTTCCCCGAGGTCGAACCGGCAGCAGCGCAGGCCAATTACGTCAAGGCGGTGGGCAAGGGCATCCTCAAGGTCATGTCGAAGATGGGCATTTCGACCTACCAGTCCTATTGCGGCGCGCAGATCTTCGACGCGATCGGTCTCTCCTCGGCATTCGTCGATACCTATTTCAGCGGCACCGCCACCACCATCGAAGGTGTCGACCTCAAGGAAGTGGCCGAAGAAGCGGTGCTGCGCCATGGCCAGGCCTATGGCGACAACCCGCTTTATGCCGGGATGCTCGATGCGGGCGGGATCTACCAGTACCGCATCCGCGGCGAAGCGCATGCCTGGACCCCGCAATCGGTGTCGCAGCTGCAGCATGCGGTGCGCGGCAACAATCCGAAGAATTACGAGGAGTTCGCCCGCTCGATCAACGAGCAGTCCGAACGCCTGCTGACGATCCGCGGCCTGATGGAGCTCAAGCCGGCCGACCAGCCGCTGAGCATCGCCGAGGTCGAACCGGCGGTCGAGATCGTCAAGCGCTTCAGCACCGGCGCGATGAGCTTCGGCTCGATCAGCCACGAGGCGCATTCGACGCTGGCGATCGCGATGAACCGCTTGGGCGGCCGTTCGAACACCGGCGAAGGCGGCGAGGAGCCCGAACGTTTCCGCCCGCTTGCCAATGGCGATTCGATGCGCAGCCGGATCAAGCAGGTGGCATCGGGGCGCTTTGGCGTCACCACCGAATACCTCGTCAATTCGGACGATATCCAGATCAAGATGGCACAGGGCGCCAAGCCCGGCGAAGGCGGCCAGCTGCCCGGCCACAAGGTCGACAAGCGCATCGGCAAGGTGCGCCATGCGACCCCCGGCGTGGGGCTGATCTCCCCGCCGCCGCACCACGACATCTATTCGATCGAGGATCTGGCGCAGCTGATCCACGACCTCAAGAACGTGAAGCCCAGCGCGCGCATTTCGGTCAAGCTGGTGTCCGAAGTGGGCGTGGGCACGGTCGCCGCGGGCGTCAGCAAGTGCAAGGCGGACCATGTCACCATCTCGGGCTATGAAGGCGGCACGGGCGCGAGCCCGCTGACTTCGCTGACCCATGCCGGTTCGCCGTGGGAGATCGGCCTTGCCGAAACGCAGCAGACGCTGCTGCTCAACGATCTGCGCAGCCGCATCGCGGTGCAGGTCGACGGCGGCCTGCGCACCGGGCGCGACGTGGCCATCGGCGCGCTGCTGGGCGCGGACGAGTTCGGCTTCGCCACCGCCCCGCTGATCGCGGCGGGCTGCATCATGATGCGCAAGTGCCACCTCAACACCTGCCCGGTCGGCGTGGCGACGCAGGACCCGGTGCTGCGCGCGCGCTTCACCGGCACGCCCGAGCACGTCATCAATTATTTCTTCTTCGTGGCCGAGGAACTGCGCCGGATCATGGCGCAGATGGGTTTCCGCACGGTCGAGGAGATGATCGGCCGGGTCGACCGGATCGACATGCGCCGGGTCGACCGGCACTGGAAGGCGCATGGCGTCGATCTCAGGCGCATCCTCCACCCGGTCGCGATCGCCGAAGGCCAGGCGCTGCACCGGACCGAGGAACAGGACCACGGCCTCGACGGGGCGATGGACGTCGAGCTGATCGCCGCCTGCAGGCCCGCCATCGAGAACGGGCAGGCGGTCCAGCTCAGCCGCACCGTGCGCAACGTCAACCGCACCGTGGGCGCGATGCTGTCGGGCCGGATCGCCGAAGCGCATGGCCATGCCGGCCTGCCGCCCGAAACGATCCGCATCGACCTGACAGGCGTGGCCGGGCAAAGCTTCGGCGCATGGCTGGCGCATGGTGTGACGCTGGGCCTGACCGGCGATGCCAACGACTATGTCGGCAAGGGGCTGTCGGGCGGCCGCATCATCGTGCGCCCGCCCGACGACGCACCGCGCCTGCCGGGCGAGAACATCATCGTGGGCAACACCGTGCTCTATGGCGCGATCGCGGGCGAGGCCTATTTCGCGGGCGTCGCGGGCGAACGCTTCGCCGTGCGCAATTCGGGCGCCGTCGCGGTGGTCGAGGGGACCGGCGATCATGGCTGCGAATACATGACCGGCGGCGTGGTCTGCGTGCTCGGCCCCACGGGACGCAACTTCGCGGCCGGGATGAGCGGCGGTATCGCCTATGTCTACGATCCCGATGGCCGGTTCGAAGCGCTGTGCAATCTGGCGCAGGTCGATATCCTCGAGGTGTCCGCCAGCGATGGTGAGGGGGCGGAGAAGAGCCTGGGCCACCCGCAGCAGCGCCCGGTCTCGGTCGACAATACCGGCATGGGCGATCCGCTCTACCACGACGCCGAACGGCTCAGGGTGCTGGTCGAGCGCCACCTGCTCCACACCGGATCGGCCAGGGCCAAGGCGCTGCTCGACAACTGGGCGGACGAGTTGCAGAACTTCCGCAAGGTCATGCCGCGCGACTACGCCAGGGCACTCAGGGCGCTCGAGAACGAGCGCGAGGAAGCCGCGATGGAGGCCGCAGAATAATGGGCAAGGAAACCGGCTTTCTCGAATATGAGCGGAACGACCGCTCCTATCTCGATCCCACGGAACGGCTGAACAATTACAAGGAGTTCGTCGTCCCGCTGTCCGACAGCGAGCTGCGCACGCAGGCGGCGCGCTGCATGAATTGCGGCATTCCCTATTGTCACAACGGCTGTCCGGTGAACAACATCATCCCGGACTGGAACCACCTCGTCTATGAAGACGACTGGAAGCACGCGCTGGAAGTGCTGCATTCGACCAACAACTTCCCCGAATTCACCGGGCGCATCTGCCCCGCACCGTGCGAGGCGGCGTGCACGCTCAACCTCACCGATGCGCCGGTGACGATCAAGTCGATCGAATGCGCGGTCGTCGACAAGGGCTGGCAGGAAGGCTGGATCAAGCCGCAGCTGTCCGAAAGGCGTACCGGCAAATCGATCGCGGTGATCGGCAGCGGGCCGGCGGGCCTTGCCTGCGCCCAGCAGCTTGCACGCGCGGGCCATGCGGTGACGGTATTTGAAAAGTCCGACCGGATCGGCGGGCTGCTGCGTTACGGCATCCCCGACTTCAAGATGGAAAAGCACCTGATAAACCGCCGCGCGGTGCAGATGGAGGCCGAGGGCGTCCAGTTCCGCACCAGCAGCGAAGTGGGGGTCGAAGTCAGCTTCCAGGCGCTGCAGGAGAATTTCGACGCGGTCGTGCTGGCCGGCGGCGCTGAGGAAGCGCGCATGCTCGACGTGCCGGGGGCCGAGCTGCCCGGCGTGCGGCTGGCGATGGAGTTTTTGACCCAGCAGAACAAGCGCAATGCCGGCGACGACGAAGTCCGCGCCGCGCCGCGCGGTTCGCTGACCGCCACGGGCAAGCACGTGATCGTGATCGGCGGGGGCGATACCGGGAGCGACTGTGTCGGCACCAGCAACCGCCAGGGCGCGGCCAGCGTCACCCAGCTCGAGATCATGCCGCGCCCGCCCGAAAGGGAAGACAAGGCGCTGACCTGGCCCGACTGGCCGCTCAAGCTGCGCACCTCCTCGAGCCACGAGGAAGGCGCGGCGCGCGACTGGGCGGTGCTCGCCAGGCGCGTGATCGAGCAAAATGGCGACGTCGCCGGGCTCGAATGCGTGCGCGTCGAATGGCGGGACGGGCGGATGCGGGAAGTCGCGGGCAGCGGGTTCACGCTCGAGGCCGAGCTGATCCTGCTCGCCATGGGCTTCACCGGGCCCAGGCGGCGCGGGCTGCTCGACCGCGCGGGGGTCGAGCTCGATGCGCGCGGCAATGTCGCGGCGGATACCGCAGGGTACCTCACCAGCGAACCCGACGTCTTTTCCTGCGGCGACATGCGACGCGGGCAGAGCCTGGTCGTATGGGCGATCCGCGAAGGGCGCCAATGTGCCCGAGCGGTGGACCTTGCGCTGATGGGTTCGACCCAGCTGCCGCGCTAGCGCCCGGACCGCGCAAGGGGTAACTTCTTCCGGACCGCCAGCGGAAGATACATCATGGACGAGATCGCAGGCAATTCGGCGCTGTCGCTGACGGCGATCCCGCTCGCCTTCATCGTCGGTTTCGCGCTGCGTCGCGGCAGCGTGTGCATGGTCGAGGGTGCGCGGCAGGCCATCATCCTGGGTCGCTTCGTGCGGCTGCGCGCCTTCGCCATCGCGGCAGGGGCTGCGGGCGTGATCATCCTGCCCTTGTCCTGGCTTATCCCTTCAACCGGAATGCTGGCACCCAGCTTCCCGATCACCATCGAAACGATCGCGGGCGGCGTATTGTTCGGCCTCGGCGCGCGGATCAACGGCGGCTGCCAGTTCGGCACGCTCGGGCGGCTGGCGGGTGGCGAGCTGAATTTCCTGGTCACCTGCCTGGCCGGCGTTGCCGGTGCGAGCACCACCATGCACGCAACCGCGATGGCGGGTCCCAGCGAGTCGCTGCTGACGAGCCCCACAATCCCCGGCTTCGTGGTCTTCGCGCTGTTCCTCGCCCTGGCCGCCCCGGCCTTCCGGGCCCGCTATTGGCGCAATATCGGCAGGGCATTGACCCATCGCAGGGCGCAGCTCAGCCCGCTTTCCGCCATGCTGGTGGTCGGGATCGCGGGCGGCATTCTCTATACGCTCGCGGGAAGCTGGACGATCGGCTCGCTGCTCAACCGCGAAGGGGCATGGCTGCTCGGCGATGCGACCAACCATGCCGGGAGCAAGGCGATCATCGGCGCGCTCTCGCTGATGGGCGGAGCCGTCTATGCCGCGGTCTGGACCAGAAGTTTCCGCCTGCGTTTACCGACGCTGGCCGCGCTGACCCGCAATGCGCCGGGTGGCATGCTGATGGGGGCGGGGGCGGCCATGGTCCCCGGCGGCAACGGAACGCTGCTGCTCTATTCGATGCCCTCCGCCTCGCCCAGCGGCTGGGTTGCCTTCGCGGCGATGACCGCCGCCATCGCGCTGACCTTCCTTCCCCGCCGCAAGGGCGGCAGGATCTGATCCGGCGCCGCCCCCCCGCGGCCAGCGCATCCGATCACACGCGCCAGTCGATCGCGCCGCGCCCCTGCGCCGCGAGAAAGCCATTGGCCCGGCTGAACGGTTTCGAGCCGAAGAAGCCGCGATGCGCCGACAGCGGGCTGGGATGCGGGCTTTCGATGACGCAGTGCCTGCCGCCTTGCGCCATGGCGCGCAGCCCGTCGATCCGCCTGGCCTTGGCCTGTGCGTGGCTGCCCCACAGGATGAAGACGCTGGGGTCGGGTCGCGCCGCGACCGCCGCGACGCAGGCATCGGTAATTGCATCCCACCCGCGCCCCGCATGGCTGCCCGCCTTGCCCGCCTCGACCGTCAGCGTATTGTTGAGCAGCAGCACGCCCTGCCGCGCCCAGCCGCTGAGATCGCCGTGGCCCGGGCGCGCAATGCCCAGGTCAGCTTCCAGCTCCTTGTAGATATTGGCCAGGCTGGGTGGCACCTGCACCCCGTCGGGCACGGCGAAGCACAGCCCCATCGCCTGCCCCGGCCCGTGATAGGGATCCTGCCCGAGGATCACCACCTTGGCCGCATCGAGCGGGGTCAGCGCCAGCGCCGCCAGCCGCGTGCCGCGCGGCGGATAGATCAGCTTGCCCGCCTGTTCCTCCGCGCGCAGCCAGCCGCCCAGCCGCCGCGCCTCGGGCATGGCGAGGACCGGATCGAGCACGGACTTCCAGCCGGGGGGAACGGTGTCGCTCATGGGGTCACTCTGGCGCGGGTCGCGTCGTGCCTCCAGTGTGCCCTTCCCTATAATCCCCAATACGCCTAAGGCGCTGACCCATGGCAGTGTATTTTCACGAAGAAGACTTGCCGGCTGGCGTGCTGGCGGACGGGCCCATCGCGGTCGACACCGAAACCATGGGGCTGGTCACCGCCCGCGACCGGCTGTGCGTGGTGCAGCTGAGCGACGGCGATGGCGACGAGCATCTCGTCCGTTTCGGCCCGGGCAGCAGCTATGACGCGCCCAATCTCAAGGCGGTGCTGGGCGATCCCGCCCGGCTCAAGCTGTTCCATTTCGCGCGCTTCGACCTCGCCGCGATCGAGCACTATCTCGGGGTGATGGCGACGCCGTGCTATTGCACCAAGATCGCCAGCAAGCTGGTGCGCACCTATACCGACCGCCATGGCCTCAAGAACCTGATCGAGGAGCTGATCGGCGGGACCATTTCCAAGGCGCAGCAGTCGAGCGACTGGGGCGGGCCCGACATCACCGAGGCGCAGCGCGACTATGCGGCGAGCGACGTGCGCTACCTCCACCGGCTCAAGGACGAACTCGACCGGCGGCTGGTGCGCGAAGGGCGCATGGAGATGGCGCAGGCCTGCTTCGATTTCCTCCCCACGCGCGCGCGGCTCGATCTCGCGGGTTGGCCCGAGCACGACATTTTCAACCACATGTGAGGGGGGCGGGGCACGCGAGCGCCATGGCTTTCCAGCAGCGCAGGATCGAAACGCAGGACGCGAAGGTGCTCCGCAGCAAGCGGCAGCACTGGGCCGAACCGGGCGGCACGCATGACCGCATGGTCCAGCTCCTCGCGCGCGCGCTGCCGATGGGCGTCGGCGTCATCGTGGCGCTGATGGTGATCACCCCGCTGGGGCCGCGCGGCGAGGTCAGCTTCCTGCTCGACCGCGACAAGGTGGCGATCATCACGGAGCGCCTGCGGGTCGACAATGCGCTCTACCGCGGCGAGGACAAGGAAGGGCGCCCCTTCTCGCTGACCGCAGGCGAAGCCGTTCAGCGCTCGAGCAGCGAGGGCGTGGTGCGCATGAACGACCTCGTCGCCCGCCTGCTGCTCAACGACGGGCCCGCGCGGCTGACCGCGAAGGCCGGGCAATACGACATCGACAAGGAACGGTTTTCGGTGATCGGGCCGATGACCATGACCGCGGCCGACGGCTATCGCATGGTCGCGCGCGACGTATCGGTCGACCTGGCGACCAAGACGCTGGTTGGCGCAGGCGGGGTCGGGGGAGAAATTCCCGCCGGGACGTTTCGTGCCGACCGCTTGACCGCCGATCTTTCGGCCCGCACCATCACCCTGTCCGGCAATGCGCAACTGCATATGGCGCCGGGAAAACTGAGGATGCCCTGATGACCGCGCCTGGATCGACCCCAATTCGTACGGTCCCCCTTCGTACGACCATCGCCCGCTGGGGCGCCGCCGGATTCCTGGCCACCGCCGCCGCGCTGGGCGGGGTGCAGCTGAGCGCACAGGCCATCGCCGGGCACAATTCCAATGCGCCGGTGTCCTATGCCGCCGACCGGATCGAGCTGCAGGACCGCGAGAACCGCGTGGTGCTGTCGGGCAATGTCCAGATCACCCAGGCGGGCCTCTCGCTCAACGCGGCGCGCACCATCGTCAACTATTCGGACAGCGGCAGCCTCAGGATCCAGCGGATCATGGCCACCGGCGGGGTCGATGTGCAGCGCGGCAACGAACGCGCGCGCGGCGATACCGCGGTCTATGATTTCAACCGCCGGATCATCACCATGGCCGGCAACGTCCGGCTCGACCGGGGCGGCGATACGCTCAACGGCGGGCGGCTGGTGATCGACCTTGCCAGCGGGCGCTCGAGCGTCGACGGGCGGGTGAGCGGCTCCTCCTCGGTGACCGGGGCCAATACCGATTCGTCCGGGCGGGTGACCGGGACCTTCTCCGTCCCGCAGAACTGAGCCGCGCCGGTGGCCGCGCTGCCGACCGAGGTGCTGCTGACCCTGCTTGCGGGACGCGGAGGCCTTTCCCCCGCCGACCTCGCCGCCGTCGGACAGGCAGGGTGGGAAGCGCTCGATGCGCGCGCGGCAGAGCATCGCTGCCAGCCGATCCTCCACCGGACATGGGGCTGCGTCCCGGCCGGTGAAGCGATCCCCGCGGCGATCCGCGCCCGCTGGGCCGCGGCCTTTCGCGCCAGCGCGATCACCGCTCTGGCGCAGCGCGCGGACCTTCATCTGATTGTAGACCGGTTCGACGCGGCGGGCATCGCCTGTATCGCGCTCAAGGGGTCGTGGCTCGCCTGGACCTGTTACGCCGAGCCGGCCCAACGGGTGCTGCGCGACCTCGATGTGCTGGTGCGGCCGGACCGGGCGCTGGAGGGCCGCGCGCTGCTGTTGCGCGATGGCTGGAGCGAGGGCGACAGCGACGGGCTGGCCGCAGCCGACTGGCTCGCGCGCTTCAAGCACCTGCCCCCGCTGCACTCGCCGTCGGGCACGGTGCTGGAGCTGCACACGCGCCTGTGGGACCAGGATGGGCGCAATCCGCCCGAACCCGCGGGCCTGTTCGGGCGCAGCCAGTTGAGCACGGGCACGAGGGCGCTGCGCTATCTCGACCGAATCGACAATGTCATGCACCTTGCGGTCCATGCCGCTTTCCATCGCTTCGACGGCGGTCCGCTGATGCTGCTCGACTGCGAACGGATCACCGCCTGCCTGGGCGGGATCGACCATGCGGCGCTGTGGCGGCGGGCGGGCGAAGAAGGCTGGGCCCGGCACGCCGCGCTCTTCATCGCCGCCACCGATCGCTGGGTCAGCCCCGGCATCGCACAGCGGTGGGATTGTCCGATTGCCGTTCCTGCCGAGCTGGTCGAAGAGCTTCCCTTCCTGCTTGCAAAGCCGCTCGCCGCGCGAGAGGCCGATATCGCCGCGGCCAAGATGGCCCGGCCCGACCTGTCGCCGCTCGAAAAGGCCCGCCGCGTGCTGGCGCGGCGCGAGCGCCATGACGGCCTCTGCGACTATCTCGGCTGGATAGGGCAGGAAGTGGTCGGGATCGCGAGTGGCCGGAGCGAGCCCGGCCGTCGGCAGGCAATCGCCGCACTCGACCGCTGGCTCGCCAGCTAGAGTGATTTCGAGCCGGATGGAATCATCCGGCGGCTTGGAAATCACGGCAAACGAAAGATAGAGCAGAGTGGTTTCGGTTAGATCAGAACCGGAAGCACTCTAGCGGCGGCCCGCGCCGGCCAGGCGTGACAGGTTGGTCAGGCCCTGCGCCAGCAGCAGCTCGGCCGCCTGGCTGTTGGTCAGCAGTTCGCGGTGCAGCCGGGTCAAGCCGTGGGTCAGCCGGTCGAGCAGGTCGCGCTGGCGCCAGCGGGCGAGTTGCTGGCCGATCTCGCGATCCTCCTTCCAGAAGATCCCCAGCCGCGCCTTTTCACCCTTGTCGAGCGCACCATAGGGTCGCGTCCCCAGCACCGCGGCGATCCGCGCGAGCTGTGCCGCCCGCCGTTCGAAGGCGAGCAGCACGCCGACCGGGTTGAGCCCGAGCTGCCTGAGCCGCGCGATTTCGGGCGCGACCCGGTTGCCCTGCCCGCCCATCACCGCATCGACCAGCGGCATGAACCCGTCCTCCTCGCTCGCTGCGCCGATCGCGTCGAGGTCCCCGGCGGTCGCGGCGCACGGGCTTTGCGCGCTGGCATCGAGATAGGTCGCCAGCTTGGTGATCTCGCTCTGCGCCAGCCGCACGTCGAGATTGGCCGCGCGCGCGACCCGCTCGGCCAGGTCCCCGCCCAGCCGCACGCCCGCGGCATCGGCCATCGCGCGCACGCTTTGCGATACCGAACGCAGGTCGGGGGGATAGAACAGCGCGACCAGCGCGTCCTTGCGCTTTTCCAGCAGCCTGGCGGTGCGCGACTTGTCGGTGGCCGAGGTGGCTACCACGATCACCGGGCACGCCTTGCCCGCCCCCGCCTCGCCGGTTTCGATCAGCACCTCCAGCGCGGCGCAGGCATCATCGCCATTGGCGCGCACCCAGATATGGCGCCTGTCGCCGAACAGCGAGGTCGACCGCGCCTCGTCCCCCAGGCTGGCCGGATCGCCGCGCAGCTCGGCCCCCGCCATCTCGACCCGTTCGCCCGGTTCGGGCAGCCAGCTCGCAAGATCGCGCGCCGCGGCACTCGCCCCCGCCTCGTCCTGTCCGCAGAAGAAGAAGATCGAACAGCTCTGCGCCGCGCTGCGTCCCTTGGCGGCGAAATCATTGCTGGTCAGCTTCACGGCTGCCCGTGCCCGCCGCGCCGCAGTGTCAGCGCCACGCGGGTGACGATGCGCTGCGCCACATCCCGGGCAAGGTTCTCGAGCGCGGCCTGCTCGGCCGCGATGGTGGCGTATTCGGAGCTGACCACGTCGATCCCCGCATCCGAACCGGCGGTGGCGTCGAGCAGGATATCCCCGCTCGCGAGGTCGATCAGCTGGTAGCGCGCGCGCAGCGTGCGGCGTTCGCGGCTGATCGTATCGTCGCGCAGCACGCCCAGCCCGTCGAGCTGATCGTCGAGCCGCACATCGAGGCGGTACTGCGGCGTCGCGCTGCCCGCCGCGCCCAGCCGGTCGTTGAGCGCATTGCGCACCAGCCACCCGGCCTGCCCCTCGATCGCGGGCACCTCGACCGCCGCCAGCCCGCGCGCCACCGCGCCATCGCCGCCGCCGGCATACATCGGCGAAAGCCCGCAGGCGGCCAGCATGAGGCTGGCAGAAAGGACGGCGGCGCGGCGCATCAGGTGACGATATTGACCAATCTGTCGGGCACCACAATGACCTTGCGCACCGCAGCCCCCGCGAGCGAGCGCTGAAGGTTCTCGGACGCCAGCGCCAGCGCCTCGAGGTCTTCCTTCGCAGCGCCCCTGGGCGCGGTCAGCGTGTCGCGCAGCTTGCCCATGTGCTGGACCGCGATGGTCACCTCGTCCTCGACCAGCAGCGCGGGATCGACCGCGGGCCAGGGCGCGTTGGCGATCATCCCCGGCTGGCCCATCGCCGCCCAGGCCTCTTCCGCCAGGTGCGGCATCATCGGGGCGACAAGCTGGACCAGAGTGCGGATCGCGGCCGAGCGGCTGGCCGAAGGCCGCGCCTTTTCGACCGCGCCGGTCAGCTCGTAGATCCGCGCCACCGCCTTGTTGAAGCCGAGCGCTTCGATATCCTGCGCCACCGCGGCGACCGTCTGGTGCGCCTTGCGCTCGAGCGGCCTGTCCTCGCCCTGCGCCGCAGCGTCATGCGCGCCGAACAGGCGCCACAGGCGGTGGACGAAGCGGCTGCAGCCCTCGATCCCGGCTTCCGACCACGGCAGGTCGCGTTCGGGCGGGCTGTCGGAAAGCATGAACCAGCGCACCGCATCGGCGCCGAAGCGGTCGATGATGGTGTCGGGGTCGACCACGTTCTTCTTCGACTTCGACATCTTGATCACGCGGCCGATGGTCACCGGCGAGCCGTCCGCCTCGAGCCTCGCGCCGTCACCGGTGCGGGTGACTTCTTCGGGGCTGAAGAACACCTCGCGTTCGCCTGCACGGCGCGAATAGGTCTCGTGCGTGACCATGCCCTGCGTGAACAGCGAGGCGAAGGGTTCCTTGACCTCGATCTGCCCCATGCGGGCCAGCGCGCGGGTCCAGAACCGGGCGTAGAGCAGGTGCAGGATCGCATGCTCGATCCCGCCGATATATTGTTCGACCGGCAGCCACCTGGCGACTTCCTCGGGGTCGAAGGGACGGTCGGCGGGCTGGCTGGCGAAGCGCAGGAAATACCAGCTCGAATCGACGAATGTGTCGAGCGTGTCGGTTTCGCGTTCGGCCTTGGCGCCGCATTTCGGGCACTCGACATGCTTCCACGTCGGATGGCGCAGCAGCGGGTTGCCCGGCGTCTGGAAGTCGACGTCTTCGGGCAAGGTGATCGGCAGGCTGGACTTGGGCGCGGGGACCACGCCGCAGCCGGCGCAATGGATGAAGGGGATCGGCGTGCCCCAGTAACGCTGGCGGCTGACGCCCCAGTCGCGCAGGCGCCACACGGTCTTGCCCTCGCCGCGGCCCTCGCCCTCGATGCGGGCGATGACCTCGCGCTTGGCGTCCTCGACGCTCATGCCGGTGATGAAGCCGGAATTGACGATCACCCCGTCACCCGCCTCGGCCTCGCCGGCGAAGGGCTTGTCCGCGTCCTCGAGGCTCGCCGCGACCACGCGCGGGATCGGCAAGCCGTATCTGGTGGCGAATTCGAAGTCGCGCTGGTCGTGGCCCGGCACCGCCATGATCGCGCCGGTGCCGTAATCCATCAGCACGAAGTTGGCGATGTAGAGCGGCAGGTATGCGCCGGTGAAGGGATGCCTGGCCCCGATGCCGGTGTCGAAACCCAGCTTTTCGGCGGTCTCCAGTTCGGCGGCGGTGGTGCCGCCCTTCTTGCACAGCTCGATGAACCTGGCCGCATCGCAGTTCTGCGCCGCCACGCCCTGCGCCACCGGATGATCGGGGGCGACCGCGACGAAGCTGGCGCCGAAGATCGTATCGGGACGGGTGGTATAGACCGGCAGCGTCTCGCCGTTCGACAGGTCGAAGCTGAATTCCAGCCCGCGCGACTTGCCGATCCAGTTTTCCTGCATCAGCCGCACCTTGTCGGGCCAGTGGTCGAGCGTGCCCAGGCCTTCGAGCAGGTCCTCGGCGAAATCGGTGATCCTGAGGAACCACTGGTTGAGCTTGCGCTTCTCGACCTCGGCGCCCGAGCGCCAGCCCTTGCCGTCGATCACCTGTTCATTGGCAAGCACGGTCATGTCGACCGGGTCCCAGTTGACCTCGCTCTCCTTGCGATAGACCAGCCCTGCCGCATACATGTCGAGGAACAGCGCCTGTTCGTGGCCGTAATAGTCGGGTTCGCAGGTGGCGAGCTCGCGGCTCCAGTCGAGCGCGAAGCCCAGCCGTTTCAACTGCGCCTTCATGTGCTCGATATTGGCGCGGGTCCAGCCGCCCGGGTGGACGCCCTGTTCCATCGCCGCGTTTTCGGCCGGCATGCCGAAAGCGTCCCAGCCCATCGGGTGGAGCACCTCGTGCCCGGTCATCCGCTTGTAGCGCGCCAGCACGTCGCCCATCGTGTAGTTGCGCACATGGCCGATGTGGATGCGCCCGCTGGGATAGGGGAACATCTCCAGCACGAAGCACTTGGGCCTGGGTGAATTGCTGTCGGCGCGGAAGGTCTGCGCCCCTTCCCATGCCTTTTGCCAGCGCGCATCGGCGCTGGCCGGATCGAAACGGGTCTCGCTGCTCATGCGAGCGCCCTTACGGATTTAACAGGCTTTGGGAAGGTCCCGCATGCGCGAAAACCGCGATCAATTCACCACCTGGCGGCGCAATTCGCGCGCCTTGGTGAGGATGATGTCCTCGAGCTTCTGCACGGTGGCGGCCTGCACCGGCGCATCGACCCAATCACCGCCCTGGCTGACCTGGCGGCTGGCGGCGACGCGCAGCGCATCGGCACGCAGGTCCGAATCGAGGATGGTCACGGTGACCTTGACCCTCTCGCCCGGGTTGGCGGGGTTGGCATACCAGTCGGTGATGATGACGCCGCCATTGCTGTCGGCCTGGAGCAGCGGGGCAAAGCTCACCGTCTCGAGCGAGGCGCGCCACAGGTAGGAATTCACGCCGATGGTGGTGATCTGCGCCGCGGCGAGGTCGGCCTTGGGCCGGTCGCGCCCGCCGCAAGCCGCAAGGCTGGCCGCAGCGCCGATGGCCAGGGCAAGAATGGCGGGGCGGCGAAGCTGGGCAAGAGCGCTCATGTCGGTCCTTGGTAACAATCCGGTTCCACGGCTCTATAGAGCCTGCACGCAAGGGGGCAAGCCATGGCGCAGAGCCCCCCTGCGGGGCGACACATGCGCGTGGCCGGGGTGAATGCCCGCTGAACCCCGCGGGCGCCGCAGCGGGCATGGCTGCCGCTTTGTTGAAGTCGCGCAACAGTAGTATGGATTCGACGGCCGTACCTGTGGAAAAGCTGGCGTCGAACGAGGCCGCATCCTAGCTTCCCGGCAAGGAAAACCCCCTTGCTCGAGTCGGGTCAGCTGCGGTTAAGCGGCGGACGGCTTTGATCGGGACGGAAACCGGCCGGGATGCAAACCGGGAAGGCTACGCAGGAACAATGGTACGGCGCCGTAACAGCATGAGCACCCGGCGGGCGATCCCCGCGGCGCTCGCGGCTGTCGGGTTGGCGCTGGCCATTCCGGGCGCCGGCCTTGCGGTCGTCTCGGGCGGCGAAGGTGCTTCTGTCCCGCTCGGTCCGCTGCCTTTCACGCCTGCCGGTGTCGATAGCCGCCTTGTCCGGCGCGTTGCGGCGATGATCGGCGAAGACGGGCTGCGCTTCACGCCCGCGACCAAGCAGATGCGCGCCGGGGACCGTGTCGTCACCGTCGCGGTTCGCGTCGATGGCGCCACCGCCCGTGCGATTTCGGTTCGCGACGCGATCGAGGGCGTTGCGGCCGACCGTGGCCGCGAGGCGGCGTTGGCGATCGCGCCGACCAGCTACAATCTCGGCATCGCCCGCGGCTACCAGAGCTTCGCCCAGCCGGCCAAGGCGGTCGAGCTGCCCGGCACGCTGCGCGATATCGCCATGCCCGATCTGTCGCAGTTCCGCCCCGAGAAGGAGCGCGTGCGCAAGCCGGGCCGGTTCCAGTCGCAGATCGCGCTGGCGAACGAACAGAATGCGGGGCGTTCGCCGCGCACCCTCGAAGGCGCTGGCGAGCTGAGCGTCGATTTGCGCACCTCCTATCGCGTGGGTCGCAATCTCAACGTGACCGCCGGCGTGCGTGTTTCGCAGGATCGCGACCGTCTGGCCCCGCTGACCGACGGGGTCGAGGACGATCAGGCCGTCTACGTCGGAACGCAGATCCGCTTCTGACCTGCCTGGCGGCGGCCGGGCATTCCCAAGAATACGTTTGAAGACCGCGGCAGCGGAGCGAATTGCCTTTGCGCAGAGGCCTATGCACGATTAAGACCAAGGCAGAACATTACGGTAAGCTTGGGAGTGAAGACATGGGACGTGTTGCCATCGTTACCGGTGGGTCGCGCGGTATTGGCCGAGCCATCTGCGAAAGACTGCGCGACGAACGCGGTTGCACCGTCATCGCCAACTACGCCGGGAATGGCGAGGCTGCGCGCGCCTTCACCGCCGAAACCGACATCCCCACGATCAAGTTCGATGTCGGCGATTACGACGCGGTGCAGGAAGGCTGCGCCAAGGTAGCCGAGGAATTTGGCGCGATCGATATCGTCGTCAACAACGCGGGCATCACGCGCGACGGCACGCTGCTGCGGATGAGCTACGACGATTGGGACGCGGTGATGCGGACCAATCTGGGCGGCTGTTTCAACATGGCCAAGGCCACTTTTCCGGGCATGAAGGAACGCGGCTGGGGCCGGATCGTCAACATCGGCTCGATCAACGGGCAGGCGGGCCAGTACGGCCAGGTCAACTATGCCGCCGCCAAGAGCGGCATCCACGGCTTCACCAAGGCGCTGGCGCAGGAAGGTGCGCGTTTCGGCATCACCGTCAACGCGATCGCCCCGGGCTATATCGACACCGACATGGTTGCCGCCGTGCCCGAACCGGTGCTCGAGAAGATCGTCGCCAGGATCCCGGTCGGGCGGCTGGGCCGCGCGAGCGAGATCGCGCGCGGGGTGAGCTTCCTGTGCTCCGAGAATGCCGAGTTCATCACCGGTTCGACCATGAGCATCAATGGCGGCCAGCACATGTATTGATTTATGGCGAGCGCCCGGATGGACCGGGCACCCCCATCAAGTCAGTCGACCAAAATGCCGACGACCTTCCACGCACCCTCTTCCATCTGGAGGGTGACCGTCTCGACCACTTTGGCATTTGCGTATTGGGTCGCGAAGGCGACCTCCTGATAGCCGTGCGGAGGAGCGTTGAGATAGCGCACCGTGAGCAGATCGCGCGAAACGAAGGCGCCCTGCGGCCCGCGCACCTGCGTTGCGGCGGCGGTCCAGCCGGCGAGGGTATTGCTCTGCTTGAACGTCCTTCCGGTGGCATCGAAACTGGCTTCCCAATCGCCTGCATCGGTCAGCGCAAGCCAGTCGTGTGCGGCGGCAACGACCGCCGCATCGCTTGACGTCGCCTCCACTGGAGCTGCCTCCTGGGCGGGTTCGGCAAGGTTGAAGGCGAGAATCAGGCCGGCGGCAAATATGGTCATCATGACAAGAACTCCTGCAATGATGCGGCGGGCGGGTTTGCCTGCCGCGACCCGATCCATGTCTGATGAGCCGGCCTCCCCGGCTTCCCCGAAATCCTTGTCTCCAGGATATTGGTGGTCGCCACCTTCGCTCTCGAACAGCAGCCGACCCGCCTCGCGGCTGCTGGTGACCCGCAGCTTGCGGCGCGCCTCGCGCAGGCGTTCGTTGATCGTGTGGACCGAAAGCGAAAGTTCGCTCGCCATCGATTTCGCGTCGTGACCGCGAACGATCAGGCGGAGAGTCTCCTTCTCCTTGTCGGTGAGCTCTTCGAGACCGTCCATCCGGGATATCGTCGCCGTGCTTGCCATCAGGACCTGGAATCTATCCGCGGGCCCGAACATCGGCCACCCCAAAAAAATCGTAGGTCCGCGCGGGTCGCTTATGTAGGGGGCGGCGATGATTCCCCCCTACCACCCTCCCCGCAAATACTCGGTCCGCATCGCCGGGCACCGCACCTCGATCAGTCTCGAACCGCTGTTCTGGGACATGCTCACTGCGGCGGCGGCGGCGCGCGACGTTTCGATCAACACCCTCGTCGCCGAAATCGATGCAGAGCGGATTCGCGCCGAAAACCCCCCCGGGCTGGCAGGCGCGATCCGCATCTGGCTTGTCTGGAATGATAGGGGCGCCCGGTATTCGCCTGGCGCCCTGCCGGACTGTGGCCGATCGGGTCAATAATTCGCGGGCGGATCGCTGGCGGGGAAACTCTCGTCGACCTGCTCGTCAACCCTGGTCCAGCGTCCGCCGGGCGCGTCCCGCATCGCTTGCGGGCCGGCATCGCGAATCTGGACGGCCCCCTGCTGGGCGGCAAAGGCCGGTTGCGTCTGTTTTTTGCGGAAGAATCCGAAGCCGGCGAAAACGCGCACGCCGATCGCCGCGAGCTTACCTGGCATCTGGCACACTCCTTCCCTTGCGACCCAACGCGCAAGACGCGCGAAAGGTCCACCCGGCTCCAGCGAAACACGGCGGGGCGAGAACAGGGCCCTGGTGGACAGAAACCGATCCGAAGGTGACGCGGGCAATGGGGCCCGACCCTAACCGTCCCCTATGCGCTCGATGTCGGCGCCGACAAGCTGGAGCTTCTCCTCGAGCCGCTCGTAACCGCGATCGAGGTGATAGATGCGGCGCACGGTGCTCTCGCCCTCGGCGGCCAGCGCGGCGATGATCAGGCTCATCGAGGCGCGCAGGTCGGTCGCCATGACCTGCGCCCCGGTGAGGTGGACGGGGCCGCGGACCACTGCGGTGCGTCCGCTGGTCTCGATATCCGCCCCCATGCGGCACAGTTCAGGCACGTGCATGAAGCGGTTTTCGAAGATCGTCTCGGTCAGGATGCTGGCGCCCTCGGCCCTGCACAGCAGGCTCATCAGCTGCGCCTGCATGTCGGTGGCGAGGCCCGGATAGGGTGCCGTGGTCAAATTATGCGCCTTGAGCGGGCCGTTCGCCGCCACGCGCAGGCCGCCCTTCACGCCTTCGCATTCGACCCCGATGTTGCGCAGCGCGTGGATGGTCGATCCCATGTCGTCGGCATTGGCGCCTTCGAGCATCACCTCGCCGCCGGTGATCGCGGCGGCGCAGGCGTAGGAGCCGGCCTCGATCCGGTCGGGCATGACGCAATAGGTCGCGCCGTGCAGCCGCCTGACACCGTGGATGGTCAGCTCGCTGTTGCCGATCCCCTCGATTTCGGCCCCCATGGCGACCAGCAGGTTGCACAGGTCGACGATCTCGGGTTCGCGCGCGGCATTGATCAGCCTGCTGGTGCCATTGGCGAGCACTGCGGCCATCAGCGCATTCTCGGTCGCGCCGACCGATACCACCGGGAAATCGAACTCGCCGCCGGGCAGCCCGCTGTCGGGCGCGACGGCCTTCACATAGCCCTGCGCCAGTTCGATATGCGCGCCGAAGGCCTCGAGCGCCTTGAGGTGCAGGTCGATCGGGCGATTGCCGATCGCGCAGCCGCCGGGCAGCGATACGGTCGCCTCGCCCATGCGCGCCAGCATCGGGCCGAGCACGAGGATCGAGGCGCGCATCTTGCGCACCAGGTCATAGGGCGCGATGGTGCTGGTCAGCCGGGTCGCCTCGAGCGTGACCACGCGGCCGAAATCCTCGGGCCGCTGGCCCTGGATCGTATGCGCCACGCCGAACTGCGTCATCAGGTGCTGGAACCCGTCGATGTCGGCCAGCCGCGGCAGGTTGCGCAGCGTTACCGGCTCTTCGGTCAACAGCGCGCAGGGGATCAGGGTCAGCGCGGCGTTCTTCGCGCCCGAAATGGGGATCGAACCCGACAGGCGGTTGCCGCCACGAATGAGAAGCTTGTCCATGTTGACGCCTTTACCTCTGCCGCCAGTGCTGGCAAGCGTCACACGCCTGTCGCAGGGCGATGCAAGGGCATTTTGTCGACTTCATCCCAGGCGTGCCAGGCACCAACAGCCATCTGGACGAACATGACCACGCATAAACCAATCAAGAAGGCGGTCTTCCCGGTTGCCGGGCTCGGCACCCGATTTCTCCCCGCGACCAAGGCGATCCCCAAGGAGATGCTGCCGATCGTCGACCGGCCGCTGATCCAGTATGCCGTCGACGAGGCGCGCGAGGCGGGGATCGAGCAGATGATCTTCGTCACCGGGCGCGGCAAGAGCGCGATCGAGGACCACTTCGACATCGCCTTCGAGCTGGAGAAGACCATGTCCGAACGGGGCAAGGACCTGTCGGTGCTGGAACCGACCCGGCTCGGCCCGGGAAACTGCGCCTATGTCCGCCAGCAGGAGCCCCTCGGCCTCGGCCACGCGATCTGGTGCGCGCGCGATATCGTGGGTGACGAACCCTTCGCGATCTTCCTGCCCGACGAGTTCATGCACCCCCATCCCGATGGCACGGGGTGCATGAAGCAGATGGTCGATGCCTACCATACGGTCGGCGGCAATTTGCTCTCGGTGCTGGAGGTGCCGCGCGAGCAGGTCTCGAGCTACGGCGTGATCGACCCGGGTGCACAGGTGGGTACGCTCACCGAAGTGTGCGGCCTGGTGGAAAAGCCCCCGCGCGATCAGGCGCCCTCGAACAAGATCATCTCGGGCCGCTACATCCTCCAGCCCGAGGTCATGCGCGTGCTCGAGGCGCAGGGAAAGGGCGCGGGCGGCGAAATCCAGCTGACCGACGCGATGGCCAGGATGATCGGCAACCAGCCGTTCCACGCGGTGACCTTCACCGGTCGTCGCTTCGATTGCGGCAGCAAGACCGGCTTTGTCGAGGCGACGCTGGCGCTGGCGCTCGAACGCGAGGACATGGGCACCGAAGTCCGCGCGATCATGCAGCGGTTGCTGGCGAAGTAAGCTACGAAAAAGGGGCGCCGCAGCGCCCCCCTTTCTTCGGTTGCCGGGACCTGGCCATCCAGAGTGCCGGCTTTGATTGCATCAAGGCCGGCACTCTGGAGTCTTGTTTCACCGTGATTTCCTAGCCGCCGGATGAGTCCATCCGGCTCGAAATCACTCTAGTTGTAGGCGCCGAAACCGATCTCCTCCCAGCGCTGCAGCATCCGGTTATAGGCGAACTCGATCCAGTCGAACCCGCTATCCAGCACCCGTGTCGCGACCATTGCCATGCTGGGGCTGGCACCCTTGGTGAAGGCGATGCTCCCGGTTGCGTCCTGCTTGACCAGCCGCAACCGCTGGCCATCGGCATAGCCGAATTGCGCGCCGCCAAGCGGGGCGCCGGACAGCGTCAGCTCGATCGGGATATCGTCCGCCAAGGCCAATGCGAGCAGCGGGCCCGATGGCTGCAACACACCCGATGCGGCAAAGGTCGCGGGCAAGTAATAGCCGTGCGCCGTATAGGCGCTGGAGGCATTGCCGCCGCGAAACCGCACGAAGGGGAAGGACAGCGGATTGTCCCGCCCGTTGGGCGTGCGGGCATTGCCGAATTCGCCTTCGGCCTCGATCCGGCACGAACGGTCGATATAGCCGGTCCACAATACGCCGAGCCATTCGCGACCCTGTTCCTGCGCAAGCGCCGAGCGATAGTGCCGCACCTTCAGGCGAACCTGTTTCGGCGGGCTTTGATAGGTCCCCGCCGGGGCGCCTTCCACCTGATCGGTCAGCGATTCCGGCCCGTAGAGCGCCAGCGCATGAGCGCCCTGGCCACGATCGAGCCAGGCATCGATCTCGAGGTCGATATCGCGTAGCGCCTGGCCATTGCCGCTCCACAGGGCCACGGGCGTATCGACCGTGCGGATCCGGCCCGATACCCAGCTGTTGATCCACAACAGCGTGCAATCCTCGAAACGGCAATTTTCGAGCACGGTCGCGGGCACCGGCTCGCTGGTGCTGCGGGTCGGGTATTTGTAGCTGTAGAGCCGCCCGTCGGTAGAGCCGCCGCCCAGCCAGACATACTCGCAATCGCGCCACAGGCAGCTGCGGAAATGGGCGCGGCGCTTGCCCGTGTCCTCCTGCGCGATCTTGCAGTCGCCGAACTCGCAATCCTCGGCATCGAGCACCGGGTCGCAGCCGAGGTTGAGCCCGTTGCCATTGCCGGTCAGCAGGCGGCAGCGCTGCAGCGAAAGCCGTTCGATCGCGTCGTCCGCGCCGACCGCGTAGAAGATCTCGCCGCGCCAGCCGACAAAGTCGGTATCCCGGCAGACCAGATCGCCGATATAGACATCCTGCAGCCAGAACCCCTTGTCGGTCACGTCCCAGCCGTCGCCCGTCGCGGGATCGGCGGGGAAGGCGTATTGACCGGTACGACTGCGATTGCCCCGGAACACCAGCCGGTCGAGCTCGAGGCGTGCGACGCGGCGCGCGGCGGGTTCCGGACGAACCGCATCGCCCTGCACATAGAGCCCGCCCCCGCGCCACGCCGCCGGCGTCGGATCGCCCGCCGCAGTCGCCACCAACTGCCAGGCCGTATCGGGATCGGCCCCGCCGACCCCGCGAAAGTCGAGCAGGCTGCGTCCGGGTGCACAGCCGCGCAGCGTCAGCGAGCGGCGCACCACCAGCGGGTGCCCGTCTTCCGCACGCGCATCCTGCGCGGGCGAGGTGCGAACGGGGCAGTCGAGCCGGTAGAGTTCGCTCTCGAAGCGGACCTCGCGCGCGCCGACCGCTTCGGCATAGTCGATTGCCGCCTGAATCGCGGGTTGGTCGTTGGCCGAGCCGTCGCCCAGCGCACCGCCCTGCTCGACCGCCAGCGAACCCGCTTCGGGCAGCAGGCGGAAGAATCGCCCGTTGGCAGTGCGCAAGGCGAAGCGCGGATGCGCGGCGACCAAGGCCTCGTCGGCGGCTGCGTCGGCGATATAGCTGGCCGCACCCTTGCCCGCCGCCGCATGACCGGTGCTCTCGAGCCGCACGGTCGAAGGCGCGGGGCTGCGCAGGGAAAGCTCGGCGAACAGCGCCGGCGCGGCCTGCGCCATGCGTCCGGCCAGCGCCAGCGCGGGAAGCGTCAGCGCGCTCATTGCGACACCCGATAGGCAATGGTGCCCGACTGCGGGGCGAGTTCGAGATAGAGCGCCGCTCCGGCCTCGCTTTCGACCCACACCGGTTCGCAGGCATTGGCGGCAAATGTGGCCCAGCCTGCCCCGCCCAGCGTCAGCGGATGCAGCGTCGCCCCGCCGTCGGTCGACCGCAGGACACGAACCTGTCCCGTCCAACTGCCCGACAGCGCGAGATAGACCGGCGCCAGCAATGTCGGGACGAAGGGACCCGCCAGCTGCGCAGCTGCGGTCGTACCCTCGAGCGCAGCGGGCGCGGCAGGCGCAAGCGCGACCGTCGGCAGCGGCTGCCCGGTGCTGACCAGCGCAAGGAAACCGGTCCCGTCGTCATAGCCCAGCGCGGTAACGGGCGCGAAATCGCCCGGGGCCTCGATCGGCAGGGGTTCGATAATCATTTGGTTAGCTCCTTAAAAATGAGGAGCCAAATCGGTTAATGCGGCTGGTGGATGTAGGAAAATGGTTTCTCGCGCTTGCCCGCGGCACCGAGCAGTTGCTGCATGCGGCGTTCGAAACGATCGACCACCGCCTCGCATGCCCAGTGGTCCGCCGCGCGCGCGCGGCCCGCCTGCCCCATCCGTGCACGCAACCCACAATCGTCCGCCAGCCGGCGGATCGCCCCGGCAAGTGCGTCGCCATCCTGCGCCGGCACCACCATCCCGCCACCCTCGAGCTCTTGCGCGATACCGCTGTCCGGCAAGACCGTGGCGATCACCGGCCGTCCCGAGGCGAGCATGTTGCCGAGCTTCGACGGCAACACCAGGTCCGCCGCACCGGGTAATTGCGGCAGCAGGTGGATATCGGCGAGCCTGAGCAGGTCCCCGACACGGTCGGCCGGCTGGAGATCGCGGAACCGGACGTTGCCCATGCCCTGCGCGAGTCGTTCGAGCCGCTGCCGATTGGGCCCCTCGCCCGATACCACGAAAGCAATATCCGGCCGTCCCGCCAGCCGTCGGGCCGCCTCGATCACAATCTCGAGGCCCTGCTTGTTGGCGATATTGCCCGAATAGAGCGCCACGATCTTGCCCTCGAGGCCCCATTCCGCGCGCAACCGTTCGCCGCTCGCATCGGCGAGGCCTTCGGCGTGGTTGGCCCAGTTGCGGATCTCGACGATTCGCTCGGGCGCGACGCCCTTGGCCTCGGCCAGCGCGCACATTGGCCGGCTGATGCTCGAAACGACATCCGCTGCGCGCAGCATCCGTTCCTCGAACCGCCGCGCGGCCTCGGCAAGGGGGCCATCGCCGTAAAGGAGTCCGGTCGCAAGCGCCGCGCCGACCTCGAAATCCTGGACATGCAGCCACAGCGGCACCCCCATCCGCCGCGCCAGGCGCACCGCCACGGGCACTGCGACCATCGAGGGTGCGACGGTGAACACCAGCTCCGGCCTGAACTCGCGGCAGGCTGCACGGGCCGGGCCGTAAGCGCTGCCGGCGAAGCTCAGGTGATGGACCAGCCGCCGTGCGCCGGTGGGGTTGGCCGGAACATAGTGCGGGCAGCGGGTGATCGTGACGCCGCGCTCCTCGCTCGTACGCCAGCGCCCCCTGAAGCCGTCATAGGGCTTCCATTCGGGGTAATAGGGCTGACCGACGATCGCCCGCACCAGATGCCCGCGCCCGACCAGCGATTCGGCCAGTCCTGCCGTATAGGGGCCGATTCCGATTGGTTCGGGACGATAGTTCAGCCCGATCAGAAGGATCCGGCGCGAAGGGCCGTCGATCACGCCGCGCGCAAACCCCGCTGGCCCCGCGCGCCACGATCCTTGGCCGACAGTCCGTCGAACAGGGCATCGACGATATGCGCGAGCTTGTCTTCGGAAAGACGCGTGTCGATCATCGCGATCAGGTAGGGCTGGATATAGCACAGCACCGACTGGTTGATCAGCGACAGCGCGCTGCTGATCTCGAGGCCTTCGAAATGCCCCTCGGCCTGCGCCTGCGCGATCAGTTCGCACAGATAGTGGTCGGCCAGGTCGATATAGCTCTGCGCATATTCGAAATAGCGCTCGCCCATTTCGACATAGAGGCGGAAGGCCGCCGGGTCCTTGCGATAATTGTCGCGCAGCAGCATGAACCGGCGCGCGAAGAACTCGTACATCTTGCGCCGCGGCGGCAGGTCGGTCGCCATGACCTCGTCCATCACCGCCAGCTTGGGGGCAAACCACTCGCCGGTCACCGCTTCGAGCAAGTCGGTTTCCTCGGGGAAGGCGGCATCGATCCGGGCGCGGGCGATGCCGAGCTCCGCCGCCAGCCTGGCGCGGTTTACTTCTTCGCCCTTACGCTCCATCAGCGCCATCGCCTCGCGCGCGAAACGCTGCCGCAATGCGTCGATATCGTCCCCGCTCACCGTGAAGCGCTCCCGTCTCGGCCCATTTGGTCCATGTAGAGCTTTGTGCGGCGGGTTAAACCCCCCGGATCGAGGCGTGCTGCGATTTCCTGAGCGGACGCGGGATGGCCGGCCAGGGCGTCGCCATGCTGCTTGTGCATGATCGGCGATGACGGCTTCGAGGATCATGCGGCAGGCGCCTCCCCGGCCAGCAGCCCGTTCTCGACTGTGACGAAGCGCTCGCAATCAGGCATTTTCGCACGATAGAAGGCGATGATTCGCGCCAGGTCGGCACGATAATCGCCCGTCGGCACGATCGGCTCGCCGATCCCGCCGCGCATGGCTGCATTGTCCACCCAGGCAGGGACGATCGGCACATCCGCCGCCATGGCGATGTGATAGAAGCCGCTGCGCCAATCACCGGTGAATGCGCGCGAACCTTCGGGTGCGATGACCAGTGCCAGATCGCTGGCCCGCGCGAAGGCACCGGCAATCTGTTCGACGTAATTGGCGCGTTTCGAGCGGTCGACCGGGATCCCGCCCATATCGAGCATGAAATGGGTCAGCGGCCATTTGAACAGGCTGGCCTTGCCCATGAAGCTCGGCCGGATGCCCAACTCATGCGTCGCCCCGAGAAAGAAGACGAAGTCCCAGTTCGAGCTATGCGGCGCGCCCAGGATGATGAACTTGTCGCAGTCGGGCCGCCTGCCCTCGAGGCGCCAGCCCTTCCAGCGATAGAGCGCCACCAGCGCCCGGCGCACCACGCGGCTCGGCAGCGACGGTCGTCGGTTCGGATCGGTCTGCATTCCATCTCCCCTGTCGCTGCCTAACACAAGTCGGGGCGAAAGCGAGACTACATGCGGAACACACCGAAAGCGGGGCGTTCGGGGATCGGCGCCTCGAGCGTCGCGGCGAAAGCGAGGCCCAGCACGTCGCGGGTCTGGACCGGGTCGATCACGCCATCGTCCCACATGCGCGCGGTGGCATAGTAAGGATTGCCTTCGTCCTCGTATTTCTGGCGGATCGGGGCCTTGAACGCTTCGGCCTCGCGCTCGTCCCACTTTTCGGCATCGCGGTGGACGGTGGCGAGCACGCTGGCCGCCTGTTCGCCGCCCATCACGCTGATGCGCGCATTGGGCCAGGTGAACAGGAAACGCGGCGAATAGGCCCGCCCACACATGCCGTAATTGCCCGCCCCGAAGCTGCCGCCGATCACCACGGTGACCTTGGGCACGGTGGCCGTGGCGACCGCGGTCACCAGCTTGGCGCCGTGCTTGGCGATCCCTTCCGCCTCGTATTTCCCGCCGACCATGAAGCCCGAGATATTCTGCAGGAACAGCAGCGGAATGCGCCGCTGGCAGGCCAGTTCGATGAAATGCGCGCCCTTTTGCGCGCTTTCGGAGAACAGCACGCCGTTGTTGGCGAGGATGGCAACGGGAATGCCCCAGATATGCGCGAAGCCGCACACCAGCGTCGATCCGAAGTGCTGCTTGAACTCGTGGAATTCGCTGCCGTCGACGATCCGCGCGATGACTTCGTGCACATCATAGGGCGCGCGCACGTCCTCGGGGATCAGCGCGTAAAGATCTTCGGCATCGAACTTCGGCGGGCGGGGATCCTTGAGCGCGACACCCTTTGCCGCGGCGGTGTTCGCACCGAGATGGCTGACGATATCGCGCACGATGGTGAGCGCATGGTCGTCATTCTCGGCCAGGTGATCGACCACGCCCGACTTCTTCGCGTGCAGGTCACCGCCGCCAAGGTCTTCGGCGCTGATCTCCTCGCCCGTCGCGGCCTTGACCAGCGGAGGGCCGGCGAGGAAGATCGTGCCCTGTTCGCGCACGATCACGGTCTCGTCGCTCATCGCGGGGACATAGGCCCCGCCCGCGGTGCAGCTGCCCATCACGCAGGCGATCTGCGGAATGCCGAGCGCGCTCATATTGGCCTGGTTGAAGAAGATCCGCCCGAAATGCTCACGGTCGGGAAAAACCTCGGCCTGATAGGGCAAATTGGCCCCGCCGCTGTCGACGAGATAGATGCAGGGCAGGCGGTTTTCCTGCGCGATCTCCTGCGCACGCAGGTGCTTCTTGACCGTCATCGGGTAATAGCTGCCGCCCTTCACGGTCGGATCGTTGCACACGATCATCGCCTGCCGCCCCGAGACGCGCCCCACCCCGCAGATGATCGACGCGCCGTTGACGTCGCCTTCGTACATCGCGTTCGCCGCGAGCTGGCCCACTTCGAGGAAAGGAGAGCCGGGATCGAGCAGGCGTTCGACGCGATCACGGGGGAGCAGCTTGCCCCGCGACACATGCCGTTCGCGGTGCTTTTCCGGCCCGCCGAGCGCGGCTGCGGCAACGCTGGCGCGCAGGGTCTGGGCAAGGGCACGGTTATGCGCCGCGCGCGCCTGGATGGCGGGATCGCCAAGGTCGAGGTTCGTCGAGAGGACCGGTGCGCTCATGCGAAGGTGCCGTAACTCTCCGGCGCGAGCTTGCCTAGTGCGCGAATGGTGTAACGCGACGCTGCATTGCGACGAAGCCTCAGTGGGGATGACTTTCGGAGTCGATCGACACATGCCAGCCATTCCCTCATTTCCGAACCGCCTCCTCACACGCCGAACCGCGATGGCCGGGATCGGCATCGCGGCGCTGGGCGGAATGGCGGTAAACGGGTTGGCGCAACAGGCGAGGACCTACACCTCCGCGCGCGAGGTCTATGGCGCGCTGGAGGAACAGCCCGGCCAGGACATCGCCATTGGCGATGCGACCATTCGGCTGGTCTATGCCGACGGGGCGCCCGGCGTCGACCGCATGCTGGTCGAGCAATGGGTGCGCGAAAGCGCCGCCGCGATCGTCGCCTATTTCGGGACCTTTCCGGCCAAGCGCTTCGGCCTGGTCGTGATTGCCGACAACGGCAACCGGGTCGGACATGCGACCACCTGGGGGTTCGACGGCGCGGCGGGCCGGATCGAGGTGGGCACCGGTGCCGGCCGCGATGCCTTCCTGCGCGATTGGGTGCTCGTCCACGAGATGGTCCATGCCGCGCTGCCATCGGTGCCGCGCCGGGCACTGTGGCTGCAGGAAGGCGCGGCAACCTATCTCGAACCGATCGCGCGGGCGATCGGGGGACAGCTGCCCTCCGACGCGGTCTGGAAACAGGCGATCGACGGCATGCCCAACGGGATACCGCCGGCGGGCGATGGCGGGCTCGACGGGACCGAGCGCTGGGGCCGCCTCTATTGGGGCGGGGCGTTCTTCTGGCTGTCCGCGGAAATCGCGGTGTTCGAGGCGACGCGTGGCAAGGCCACCCTGCGCCAGGGGCTGGCATTGATCGGTCGCGAAAGCGGCGGCAACGGGTCCTATATCGAGCCGGAAGACCTGATGGACCTCGCCGACACGGTCTATGGCACGCCGATCCTGCGCCCGCTTTATGCCCGCTTCGCCGAAACCCGCGTCGAACCGGACCTTGCCCTCACCTTCGCCCGCCTGGGCGTGGCGGAGGACGGCGACCGGCTGCGCTACGACGACCGCGCCGAATTGAGCGAATTGCGCCGCAGCATGACCTACGCCACCTGACCGGATCAGGGGGCAACGGGTCACCTGCACGAGGGCTGGCGGCGACCGATCCTCGGCGCCACTTGGCATGCATGACAACACGGCTCACCGCGCTGGGCGAGCGAAGACGACATCCCCGCGCTGCCAGCATCATGGACCTTGCCATCGAGCATTTGCAGCGCGGCTTCCTGTCGCTCGAGCAGATCGAGGCCAGCCGCGCGGTGATGAGCAGCGACCCGCTCTATCGGGCGGCAGGCTACGTCGAAACCGAGCCGCGCGTCGATATGGTCGACGGGATCGAAGTCCCGCTGGTGCGGATGCGCAAAGGGACTTTAGCCCGCCGCCCCGATCAGTTCGCGACAGTGCTTGGTCGTGTGGGGGTGCAATCCTTTCGCCTACCAGCGCTGCGGCTTTGAAAATGTACCGTTGGCATCGGTCAGTTGATTCGGGAACTGCGAGGCAACAAGGGCGCCGCTATGAAAAGAGCGAACGAAATCTGCCAACGGACGAAGTTTCCCGCTCACCCGTGTGGAACGGTGACAAAGGATGCCAACTGTCTTGCCAAATCGCTGCTTAATCAAGCGCATCGGTTCGGCCAGATCGCTATCGTTGCTGATTATCACCGCAACGTCGAATAGGTCGTCGAATGCATCCATGAGCAGATGCGTTGCAAGATTGACGTCCGAACCCTTCTCTTCGGTCTTAATGACCCGGACCGACTGATACAGCCCTGCATTCCAAGCCGCTGCATCCGGCATCCCAACTTCGTGGGTCAAGAAATGCCCGTAATGCACCTCGACTTCGGGCACGGTTGCCAATGCCCGAAAATAGGTCTCCTGGCGTTGGGGCTGGGTCGGATCATGCGGGCGCGCGCTCACTCGAGCCGTGAAATAGCGTACCTTGTCGATATTGTTCTGAGGCAACCGGCGAACGGCTAAGTCATGAATATTCAACCATTTGTGCGGCGATCGCTTAAGGCAAGCATAATAGAGATTATATCCGTCGACATAAACTCGAGTACGCATGCGCCCCCCTCAAAAAGCAACGGCGGCCACATGGGCCGCCGTGCGCCACGGCACCGAAGCACCGTGGGTGATCTATAAGCTATATACTTGACTCCCCAAAAAACGCAAGTCGGTTTCAGATTTCACCCCACCGCCCCGATCAACTCCCGCCCGATCAGCATGCGGCGGATTTCGTTGGTCCCCGCGCCGATGTCGAGCAGCTTGGCGTCGCGCAGATAGCGTTCGACCGGCCAGTCCCTGGTATAGCCCGCACCGCCCAGCGCCTGCACCGCTTCGCCCGCCACGCGAAACGCGTTCTCGGAAGCCAGCAGGATCGCGCCCGCCGCATCGAACCGCGTGGTCTGGCCCGCATCGCAGGCCCTGGCCACCGCATAGGTATAGGCACGCGCCGATTGCAGCGCGACATACATGTCCGCCACCTTGGCCTGCATCAGCTGGAAACTGCCGATCGGCTTTCCGAACTGCTTGCGTTCGCGCAGATAGGGGATGACCGTGTCGAGGCAGGCCTGCATGATGCCGAGTTGCAGCCCGGCGAGCACCACGCGTTCGTAATCGAGCCCGCTCATCAGCACGCCGACGCCGCCATTGAGCGGGCCCATCACGTTCTCTTCGGGCACTTCGCAATCGTCGAACACCAGTTCGGCGGTGGGCGATCCGCGCATGCCCAGCTTGTCGATCTTCTGCCCGATGCTGAAACCGGGCATGCCCTTCTCGATCAGGAAGGCGGTGATCCCGCGCGAACCGGCATGGCCATCGGTGCGGGCATAGACCACCAGCGTATCGGCACAGGTCGCGTTGGTGATCCAGAACTTGGTGCCGTTGAGCACATAGCCGCCCTGCACCGCATCGGCCTTGAGCTTCATCGAAACCACGTCCGACCCGGCGCCCGCCTCGGACATGGCGAGGCTGCCGACATGCTCGCCGGAAATAAGCCGGGGCAGGTATTTCGCCTTCTGCTCGTCATTGCCCCAGCGGCGGATCTGGTTGACGCACAGGTTCGAATGCGCGCCATAGCTGAGGCCGATGCTGGCGCTGGCGCGGCTGACTTCCTCGACCGCGATGACATGTTCGAGATAGCCCAGGCCCAGCCCGCCCCACTCCTCTTCGACGGTGAGGCCGTGCAGGCCCAGTTCGCCCATCGCGGTCCACAGCTCGTCGCGCGGGAACCAGTCCTCGCGGTCGGCGCGGTCGGCCAGCGGCGCGATCTTCTCGTCGGCAAAGCGGCCGACGGTCTTGCGGATCATGTCGGCGGCATCGCCGAGCTGGAAATCGAAATCGGGGGTCGCGCGCATGGTCTCTCCTGCTGCGTTCGCGATGGTCTCTGGGGCGAGCCTCTAGCCGAGCGGGAAGCGCGGAGCAAACCGATATGCGGCCGGACGCAGGTCCGCTGCGGGTAAAATCCAATGCTTGCAAGGGGTCGCCACGCGCGGTCCAGCTGCTATGCTGGCGGGCAAGCGGGGATATGGCGACATGCACAAGACATTGCTGAGCGGCCTGGCCCCGCCTGTCCAAGAGGGTGGCGGGCCCGCGTGATGCAGACAGCCGAACCGGAACTCGAATTCCGCGATGTGCGGAAGAGCTATGCCGCGCACGCCGCGGTGGGCGGGGTTTCGCTGGCCATCGCCAGGGGCAGCTTTGCCGCGCTGGTCGGCGCCTCGGGCTCGGGCAAGTCGACGCTGCTCAAGATGGTCAACCGGCTGGTCGAGCCCGATGCCGGCAGCGTGCGGTTCGAAGGCGAACCGGTGGCTTCGCTGGCGCTCCCCGCGCTACGCCGCCGGGTCGGCTATGTGTTCCAGTCGATCGGCCTGTTTCCGCATATGACCGTGGGCGAGAACATCGCGATCGGCCCGCGGCTCGCCGGGGAAGGCCTGACGCGGGCGCGGATCGGCGAACTGCTCGAACTGGTCGAACTCGATCCCGAAATGGTGGCGCGCATGCCCGATGCGCTGTCGGGCGGCCAGCGTCAGCGCGTGGGTGTGGCCCGGGCGCTGGCGGGCGAACCGCAGCTGCTGCTGATGGACGAACCCTTCGGCGCGCTCGATCCGATTACCCGCGCCGCGCTGGGCGAGCGGGTCAGCGGGCTCCACCGCCAGCTGGGGCTGACCACGGTGATGGTCACGCATGACATGGCCGAGGCGCTGCTGCTGGCCGACCGCGTGCTGGTGATGGATCGCGGCACGATCGTCGCCGACGAGACCCCGCGCGCGCTGCTCGCGGGGGCGGGCGGGCCGATCGCACAGGGGCTGGTCGCGGTCCCGCGCGCGCAGGCGGACCGGCTGGCGGAGCTGGCGCGATGAGTGGGCTGTGGAGCACGCTGCCGATGCTGGGCGACCAGCTGGCCGCGCATGTCCTGCTGTCGGCTTCAGCCATCGCGCTGGGGATCGCGCTGGCGCTGCCGCTGGCGGTCTGGGCCAGCCGCTCGCCCGCCGTGGCACGGACGGCGCTGGGCTTTGCCAGCCTGGTGCAGACCGTGCCCGCGCTGGCGCTGCTGGCGCTGTTCTTCCCGATCCTGCTGAGCCTGCGTGCGGTGTTCGGCGAAGGCCTGCCCACGCTCGGCTTCCTGCCCGCGCTGCTGGCGCTGGCGCTCTATGCGCTGCTGCCGATCCTGCGCAATGCGGTGACCGCGCAGGCCAATCTCGACCCCGGGGTGATCGAAGCCGCGCACGGCGTGGGGATGAGCGACTGGCAGCGGCTGCGGCTGGTCGAAGCGCCGCTTTCCGCGCCCTATGTCATGGCCGGGATCCGCACCGCGACGGTGTGGACCGTGGGCGCGGCGACGCTGGCCACCACCATCGGGCAAAAGAGCCTGGGCGATCCGATCTTCGCCGGCTTGCAGACGCAGAACTGGGTGCTGGTGCTGGCCGGATGCCTTGCCAGCGCGGGGCTGGCGCTGGTTGCCGATGCGCTGCTCGGCATGATCGAGCAGGGGCTCGCAACGCGCCGTCCTGCGCTGAGCTTCGCGGGTCTCGCCGCCGTGCTGCTGGGTGTGGGCCTGGCCTTCGCCGCGCAGGCGGGCAGCACCGACGAGCGGCGGATCGTGATCGGGGCCAAGGGCTTTTCCGAGCAGTATATCCTCGCCCGGCTCATCGGGCGGCGGCTCGAACGGGCGGGCTATGCGGTCGACTATCGCGACGGGCTGGGTTCGGCGGTGGCGCACAAGGCGGTCAGCACCGGGGCGATCGACATTCTGGTCGATTATACCGGGACGATCTGGACCAACCAGATGGGGCGCCAGGACAATCCCGAGCGCGATGCCATGCTGACCGAAATCGTCGCGTGGGAGACCCGCACCAGCGGCACGCATGTGCTGGGACGGCTGGGTTTCGAGAACGCCTATGGCCTCGCCATGCGGCGCGAACGGGCAGGCCGGCTGCACATCGGGTCGATCGATGATCTGGCCGCGGCGGCGCCCCGGTTGACCATCGGCGGCGATCCCGAATTCTTCGAGCGCCCCGAATGGCACGCGGTCCGGTCGGCCTATGGCCTGCGCTTCGCCCGCCAGCGCAATTTCGCGCCGACCTTCATGTATAATTCGCTCCAGTCGGGCGAAACCGATGTCATCAGCGGCTATACCTCGGACGGGAGGATCGAGGCGGACGATCTGGTCATGCTCGAAGACCCGAAGCGGGCCTTTCCCAACTACGACGCGATCATCCTGCTCGCACCCGAAACCGGAAACGATCCCGCGCTGGTCGCGGCGCTGCGCCCGCTGGTCGGAGCGATCCCGGTCGAGGCGATGCGCGCGGCGAATCTTGCCGTCGATCGCGAGACCGACAAGCTGTCCTTCGACGAAGCCGCGCAGCTGCTGGCGCGGCGCGTCGGGCTTTAACGGGCGCGCTGCCAGGTTTGCGTCTGGCAGAAGGGGCCGATACAGCCCTTCACCTCGAGCACATTGGCGCCCTTGCGGCGGATCACCGAACGGTAGGTCTTGCCGCTCTTGGGATCATAGATCGTCCCGCGCCACAAGTCGCTTTCCTCGGTAAATCCGGCAAGGACCGCCAGGCCCAGCAGCCTGCGGTTGCGCAGCGCGGGGTTCTTGTTGTTGTCGTCGCGCTGGTTGGGCCCCTCGGGTGGCGGGATGAGGAAGCGGTCGATGCGCCCACAAACCTGGGTGCCGCAGGGCGCGATAGCGATCACCGCGTCCTTCTCGCTCGTAACCCAACGACCCTGGATCGGATCGGCCGCTGACAAGGGCGCGCTTGCGAACAGGGCGGCAAACAGGGCGAGGACGCGTTTCATCATGTCTCCTTCGGTCGGCGCTGCCCCTCGGCGAAGCCCGCCCCGCGCGGCCAGTCGCGCGCGGTCAGCGCCATGACCTTGAACAATTCGCCCATGGCCCCGGCTTCGACCAATCTGGCCTGCGCCAGATGAACCTCGTTCGAACGGCCGGGGGAACGGGTTACCAGTGCTTGCGCGCGCAGCCCAATGCCCATTGCGGACAGCCATGCGCCCTGCGTGGTGGTGGACACCGCAAGGCCGCCGCGCCCGGCCATGTCCACGAGTTCGGCAAAGTCGACATGCGCGGTCAGGTCCATCTCGCCCGGCGCATCGAACACGCCCACCTTCACATGCGCCCGCACCGCCTGCAGCGTCGAGCCGGTGCGCGCAGCGAGGTGGCCATAGTCGACGAACAGCGCCGCCCCGCCCTGCACGTCGAGCCGCTGTGCCAGCGCGTCGACCAGCGCCGCAGCAGCGGGGCAGGTTTCGACGATCGTGCCCACTTCGGCGCCGCGCCGTGCGTCGGGCACGGCCTCGTCCATCGGATTGGGTCCGGCAGCAAAGACGAAGCGTTCGTCCGCTTCCAGCGCCACCATCCGCTCGCGCCAGCCGGCGTCGGTCATCACCAGCTGGCGGACCGGCAGCGCGTCGAGGAATTCATTGGCGGCCAGCAGCAGCGGGCGGTCCTCCGGCAGCGTGTCGATGCTGTCGTGGAACCGCGCGCCGGCCAGCGCGCCCGACTGCACCGCGCGCAATGCGGCCGATCCTTCGACCAGATGGACCTCGGGCCGCAGGCCCTGGCTGGCCATCGCGCGCACCGCGTCCTTCGCCAGCGTCCCGCGCCCCGGCCCCAGCTCGACATAGATCGCATCGGCCGGGCGGCCCGCACGCTGCCAGACATCGGCCAGCCACAGCCCGACCATCTCGCCGAACATCTGGCTGATTTCGGGCGCGGTGACGAAATCGCCCCCGCCCGATTCGCCTGGCGCACCCAGCGGATCGCGGCTGGTGTAATAGCGCGCGTTGCTCTCGCCCATGTAGCGGGCGACGGTCATCGGCCCGTGGCGGCGGATCAGGCGGCGGAAACTTGCCGCAAGATCGCCCGAACCCTCGTCGCTCATGCCGCCTGCGGGCTGGATGCCCCCGTGCCGCCGAGCGGCGGGCGGACCAGCGCATAGGCCAGCACCGCCAGCCCGACCGCGATCATCGGCAGGCTGAGCCACTGGCCCATCGACAGGCCGGTTTCCTGCGCGAACTGCGCCAATTGCGCATCGGGTTCGCGGAAGAATTCGTTGACCACGCGTCCGATACCCATGCCGATGGTGAAGATGCCGACCAGCAGGCCCGGGCGGTAGCGCGCGCGGGTTTTCCAGAACAGCCAGATCACCAGCACGCCGAGCAGGAAACCCTCGAGCCCCGCCTGATAGAGCTGGCTGGGATGGCGGGCGACATCGCCGCCGTCGGGGAACACCATCGCCCAGGGCACGTCGCTCGCGCGGCCCCACAGCTCGCCATTGATGAAGTTGGCGAAGCGGCCGAGCATGTAGCCGATGGGCACGTTGACCGCGACATAGTCGCAGATGCGCAGCCAGTTGAGCCCGCCGCGCCAGGCGACCCAGGTGATCGCCAGCAGCACGCCGATGACGCCGCCGTGGAAGCTCATCCCGCCATCCCACAGGCGCAGCAGATCCCAACTGACCGCCTCGCCCGAAGTAAAATGGGTGAACAGGCTGGGCTTGCCGGTGTCGCCACCGGTGTAGAACGCCGCATAGCCAAGCCGCCCGCCGATAATCACGCCCAGCGTGCAATAGAAGAACAGGTCGTCGGCATGGCGTTGCGCCATCGGGCTGCCGGGCGACAGGATCATCTTCGACAGCTGCCAATAGGCCAGCAAAATGCCGAAGAGATAGGCGAGCGAGTAGTAACGCAGCTGGAAGCCGCCGATCTCGAAGATGTAGGGCCTGAGACCGAGGTCCTGCCAATAGATCGGGTCCGTTGCGCCCGACGCGGCCAGTAGTGACAGCAAGTGCTATTCCCCTTAGAGACATGTCCACGGCCGCGCCCGGCGACCCATCGGGGCGGCTTTTGGCATAGCAGGGGTCTTGGGGAAAGCCTGCGTCGAACCGCAGTTGAGCGTGCGGGCTTCGAAGCGAAGTCGTGCGCCGGAATTGGAGAGGACAAGAGAGGACCGATGCCCACCCAACTCGACAAGGATATCCATCGCTTTACCGCCGCCGTTACCGCACCTGGCCAGATGTTCGAACTGATCGATATCGAACGGCGCGGCGTTATCATGCCCGCGTTCAAGAACGCCCCGCCCAGCCTCGCCCATTATTTCGCCTATTTCTGCGCCCGGCACACGGACGCGGTCTTCCTGGTGGACGGCGACCTGCGGATGACCTTTGGCGAGGTCTATGCCGCCGCGGCGCATGTCGCGCATGGACTGGTGACGAGGCACGGGCTCAGGAAGGGCGACCGCGTCGGCATCGCCGCGCGCAATTCGATCAACTGGATCCTGGCCTATATGGGCACGCTGATGGCGGGCGGCTGCACCGCGCTGCTCAACGGCTGGTGGACCGGCGAGGAACTCGCCTACGGCATCGACCTGTGCGACTGCACGCTGGTGCTCGCCGACCCGCAGCGCGCGGCGCGGCTCGATGGCATCGACCATGCCGGCCGGGTCGTCGTGTTCGACCACGGCGACCCGGCCGGTGGCCTCGCCCCGGTCTGGGCAGAAGGCGATACCGCCGAGACGATGCTGGCCGAAATCGGCCCCGACGACTTGGCGACGATCCTTTACACCTCGGGCTCGACGGGCTCTCCCAAGGGTGCCTGTTCGGATCATCTCGGCGTGATCTGCGGCGTGATGAACTATGTCTGCCAGACCGCGATGATCCTGGGACTGATGACCGAGCGGGGCGACGCCCCGACCGTGCAACCGAGCGCGCTGGTCACCGTGCCCCTGTTCCACGTCACCGGCGAAGTCCCGGTGCTGCTCCAGTCGCTGGCCACGGGCCGCAAGCTGGTGCTGATGCCCAGATGGGACGCGGGCGAGGCGCTGCGCCTGCTCGACACGGAAAAGATCACCTATTTCGTCGGCGTGCCGCTGATGAGCTACGAGCTGGCCACGCACCCTGACCGCGAGCGATACGACCTGTCGCAGTGCAAGAGCTTCGCCGCCGGCGGTGCGCCGCGCCCGCCGGACCATGTGACCAAGATTCGCGAGGCCTTCCCCAATGGCTTCCCCCTGCTCGGCTATGGCCTGACCGAAACCAACGGCGTGGGCTGCGGCAACCTCAACGAGAACTACCTCGCCAAGCCGGGTTCGACCGGCATGGCATCGAAACCGCTGGTCGATCTTGCGATCCTCGACGATGACGGCAAGCCGCTGCCGCAGGGCGAGGTCGGCGAAGTGTCGATGCGCTCGGCGTGCAATTTCCTCGGCTACTGGAAGAACGAGCAGGCGACCGCCGAAGCCTATACCGCCGATGGCTATTTCCGCACCGGCGACCTGGGCTATCTCGACGAGGACGAATATCTGTTCATCGTCGACCGCAAGAAGGACATCATCATCCGCGGCGGCGAAAACATCTCGTGCATCGAGGTGGAAGAGGCGATCTACGCACACCCGGATGTGGCCGAGTGCAGCGTGTTCGGCCTGCCCGACGAGCGCCTGGGCGAAGTGCCCGCGGCGGTCTATTACCTCCATCCCGGCAAGACGCTCCCGCCCGAGGCGCTGCAGGCCTATCTGCGCGTGCATATCGCCGCGTTCAAGGTCCCCTCGCTGGTCTGGCAGAGCGGTGAGCAGCTGCCCCGGCTGGGTACGCAGAAGGTCGACAAGCGCACCGTGAAGACGACCTTCGGCAAGGAGTATCTCGCCGCTTGAGTTCGACCCGCATCCCCGCCCAGCGCGCGATTATCGACCGGCGCGAGCTCGCGGACGCCATCGACGCGCTGGTCGCGGAATTCGGCGACAAGGCGCGGCCCAAGGTGGTCGCGGCGCTCAAGTCCGCGCTCGAGGACGGGCGGGCCGAACTCGCGCACCGGCTCGCCGCCAGGCCCTCGGCCGGGCACGAATGCGCGGGCGGGCATGCCTTCCTGATCGACCAGCTGGTCCGCGTGATCCACGATTACGCGGTCACCCACGTCTATCCCGCCGCCAACCGGTCGAAGGCCGAACGCCTCGCGATCATGGCGGTGGGCGGCTATGGCCGCGCCGAAATGGCCCCCCAGTCGGACGTCGATATCGCCTTCATCACCGGCGGCAAGGGCACCGCCTGGTGCGAACAGGTGGTCGAGGCCATGCTCTACACGATGTGGGACCTGGGGCTGAAAATCGGCCATTCGACCCGCACCGTCGACCAGGCGCTGCGCATGGCCAAGGAAGACCTTACCATTCGTACCGCGCAACTCGAGGGGCGCTATGTCTGGGGGGACCGCGAGCTCTACGATGAAGGGGTGCGCCGTTTCGAACGCGAGGTGGTGCACGGCAACGAGCGCGCCTTCGTCGCCGACAAGCTGGCCGAACGCAATGCGCGGCACAAGCGCATGGGCGACAGCCGCTATGTCGTCGAACCCAATGTGAAGGACGGCAAGGGCGGCCTGCGCGACCTGCACACGCTCTACTGGATCGGCAAGTTCATCCACCGTGTGCGCACCGCCGCCGAGCTGGTCGACGTCGGGCTGTTCACCCCGGCGGAATATCGCAGCTTCCGCCGCGCGGAGAACTTCCTCCTCGCGGTGCGCTGCCACCTGCATGTGCTGACCGGGCGCGCCGAGGACCGGCTGACCTTCGACATGCAGCGGCGCATCGCCGAACGGATGCATTTCGCCGAACGCCCGGGCAAGAGCGCGGTCGAGCGCTTCATGCAGCTCTATTTCCTCCATGCGAAGCGGGTTGGTTCGCTGACCGGCGTGTTCCTCGCCCATATCGACCAGCAGTTCGCCGCAAGGAGCGCCAGGTCGGGCTTTTTCGCCGGATGGAAGCAGCGCGGACGGGTGGTCAAGGGCTACAAGGTATTCGGCGGCAGGATCGCCGCGCCTTCGGACGACTGGTTCCGCAAGGACCCCGTCCGGCTGGTCGAAATCTTCCAGCTGGCCGAAGCCGAACAGCTCGAGCTTCATCCCGAAGCCATGCGTCAGGCCGCGCGCGACAGCGGGCTGATCGACAATGCCGTGCGCAAGGATCCGCGCGCCAACAGGCTGTTCCTCGACCTGCTGACCGGGCACAACGACCCCGAACTGGTGCTGCGCTGGATGAACGAGGCGGGGGTGCTGGGCAAGTTCGTGCCCGATTTCGGCAAGGTCAATGCGCAGATGCAGTTCGATATGTACCACCATTATACGGTGGACGAACACACCATCCGCGCCATCGGGCTGCTCAACCGGATCGAGAAGGGCGAACTGGCCGACGACCACCCGCGCGCGACGCGGCTGATCCACAAGGTCAATTCGCGCCGCGTCGCCTATGTCGCGGTGCTGCTGCACGATATCGCCAAGGGACGCGGCGGCGACCATTCGGTTCTGGGCGCGCAGGTCGCGCACGCGCTGTGCCCGCGTTTCGGCCTTTCGGAGAGCGAGACCGAACTGGTCGCCTGGCTGGTGCTGCACCACCTTTTGATGAGCCGTACCGCGCAGAAACGCGACCTGACCGATCCCAAGACGATCGAGGATTTCGTCGGCGAAGTGCAGAGCGCGGAACGCCTGCGCCATCTCGCCATCCTGACCGCGGTGGATATCCGCGCGGTCGGACCGGGAACCTGGAACAGCTGGAAGGGGCAGTTGCTCGGCGAACTCTACGACGTGTCGAGCGAACGGCTGCGGCTGGGCCATATGCGCGAGGGCCGCAGACATCGTATCGCGGCAAAGCAGGCGCAGGTGGCCGGGCTGCTGGGCGATCGGGCGCCGCTGGTCGAGCAACTCGCCGCACCGCTGGGCGATGCCTACTGGATTGCCGAGCCGGTCGATATCATTGCGCAGAACCTCGTCCACTATGCCGCCGCGCACCAGCAGGCGCAGGAACTGTCGGTCCATTGCGAATTCTACGCGGCGCGCGGCGCGACGCTGGTGACGGTGATCGCCGCCGACCACCCGGGCCTGTTCTATCGCATCGCGGGCGGCATCCACCTGGCCGGCGGCAACATCATCGACGCGCGCATCCACACCACAAGACACGGCTGGGCGCTGGACAATTTCCTGGTGCAGGATCCGCATGGCGGGGCCTTTGCCGAGGTGGGCCAGCTCGACCGGCTGAGAAAGAGCATCGGCGATGCGCTGGCCAACCGGATCGACCTGGCCCCGCGCCTTGCCCAGCGGCCGCTGGCGCACAGCCGTGCGCGGGTGTTCGACGTGTCGCCGCGGGTGCTGTTCGACAACAAGGCCTCGAACCGCTTCACCGTGATCGAGGTCAACGCGCGCGACCGTCCGGCCCTGCTCAACCGGCTCGCCCGCGCGCTGTTCGAACAGCGGCTGGTGGTGCATTCGGCGCATGTCACCAATTACGGCGAACGCGCGGCGGATACCTTCTACGTGACCGATCTGACCGGCCACAGACTGACCGCAGGCGAGCGGATGGATGCGATCGAGAATGCGCTGGTCGCGGCGGCCAGCGATGCGCTGCAGGACAAGCTCGAAAACGCGTAGGTCAACGCCCTGCCGCTTCGCTACCTGAGAGCGGGGCGTTCCCCGAACAGCGCGCTGCCCACGCGGATATGCGTCGCGCCGAGCATGATCGCGGTTTCGTAGTCCCCGCTCATCCCCATGCTTCGCCCTTCGAGGCCATGATCGCGCGTCAACTTGTCGAGGAAGGCAAAGAACGGGGCAGGCTCGATCCCCAAGGGCGGGATGCACATCAGCCCGGCAAGCGGGATACCCGCCGCGCGCGCCTGCTCGAGCAGCGCGGGCAGCTGCGCCACCGGGCAACCGCCCTTCTGCGGTTCTTCGCCGACATCGACCTGGACGAAGCACGGCAGCTGCCGCCCCGCCTTGTCGAAGGCGCGGGCGAGCGCGGTGACGAGGCTGGGCCGGTCGAGCGAGTGGATCACGTCGAACAGCTGCACCGCATCTTCGGCCTTGTTCGACTGGAGCCGGCCGATCAGATGCAGCGTCACATCGGGGCAGGCCTCGCGCAGCGCGGGCCACTTGCCCTGCGCCTCCAGCACGCGGTTCTCGCCGAAATGCCGCTGTCCTGCGCGCAGCAGCGGCTCGATCGCCGCGGCGGGATGCGTCTTGCTCACCGCGACCAGCGTTACCTCGCCGGGTTCGCGGCGCGCGATCCTGCACGCCCTGGCGATATTCGCGCGCACCTGCTGCAGCGGGGTCTGTGCCTTTTCCATCGCGAGGCGCTATAACGTCCCCATGCCAGGGCGCCAGTATCATCCTGAGCAAGCACCGGCCCTCGCGCTGCTGTGGCTCCTGTCCGACGCGCGCAACGATGCGTGGCTCGAGGCAAGCCTGCGCGCGCTGCCCGAAGGGTCGGGCTTCGTCTTCCGGCACTACCACCTCGACGGCGACGCGCGGCGGCGGCGCTTCGACGCGCTGGCCAGCCTTGCGCGCGCGCGCGGGCACATGGTCGTCCTTGCCGGATCGGGGGAGGATTGGGGCGCCGATGGCACCTATGGCCCGCCCGATCGCCTTGGTGGCGGCGTGCGGCTGGCAACCGCGCACGGCGGCGACGAAATGCAGGCCGCGATTGCCGCGGGCGCCGACGGCATATTCCTCTCGCCCGTCTTTCCCACCGCCTCGCACCCCGGTGCCGAAACGCTGGGCGTATACGGCTTCCATGTCCTTGCCCAGCAATCGCCGGTGCCGGTGATCGCGCTGGGCGGGATGACCCGCGCGCGCGCGCGCGAACTCGACTGGCCGCGCTGGGGGGCGATCGACGGGCTCGCTTGCTAACCGACCAGAGGGAGGCAAGGGCGAAAGCCCGCCCGCAGCGATGCGACCATCAGGTCGCGTGAGCGAGGAAAGCCAAGTGAGCGGACGCGAACGCCGGCACATGAGGCAAACCGAAAAACACGCCGCTTGACCTCGGAGTCCGGGAGGATTCATACTGCACGCTCTCGACGGATCAGGGGAATGCACATGGCGACGCGCGCAGGCGCAGCACCCGACTGGCGGGCGGCCTTCCGCCGTTCGATGCGCCGCGTCCTGCACATCAGCGGGGCGGGGGCGCTGTTCGCGCTGCTGCTGTTCCTCGCGCTGGCGCTTGCAAGCTATACCCAGACCGATCCCAGCCCTTCGACCGCCGCGGCCGGAACCGACGTGCGCAACTGGATGGGGCCAAGCGGCGCCTGGGCGGCGGAGCGCGCGCTCAATTTCCTCGGTGTGCCCGCGGTGCTGCTGCTGCCGCTGCTCTATATTTCGGCGCGGCGCCTGTGGACGGGTGTCGAACACGCGGACGAAGAGCAAACTCCCGGTCGCTGGTGGGGACCCTTCGCGCTGCTGCTCGCGGCGATGATACTGCTCGGCACGGTGCTGGCGCTGCTGTCCGATCCCGCGACCGGCACGCTCCCGGCGGGTCTTGGCGGTCTGCTCGGCCAGCTCGGCGGGCTTGCGATCGAGGGAATTTCGGATCGCTTCGGCGAGGACCTGTCGGGCTGGATCACGCTGGCGCTGGCGCTGCTTTCGCTTGGCGGAGGCATCGCGCTGGTCACCCGCGTTTTCGCGATCGACTGGCGCCAGTTCCTGACCCTGCCCGATTTCCTCAGGCGCACCGCGCGACCGGGCGAGATCGACCTGCCGCTGGCGCCGAAACGGCAGAAGCGCGCCAGGCCCGCCGCGGGCGAGGACGGCGAGGAAGAGGTCGCCCTGCTCCAGTCGCGCCGCAGCCCCGAAATCGCCGATCCCGCACCCGCGCCCGTCAGCCCGCGGCAGGCCAGATCCGCGCAACGCGACATGTTCGCCAGCTTCCAGCTGCCCAGCCTCGACCTGCTCGACGATCCGCCCGAACACGCGGTGCCCAGGCTCGACAAGATGGCGCTCGAACGCAATGCGCGGCTGCTCGAAAACGTGCTCGACGATTTCAACGTCAAGGGCGAGATCACCGCGGTGCGCGCAGGGCCGGTGGTCACCATGTACGAGCTCGAGCCCGCGCCCGGCATCAAGGCCAGCCGCGTGGTCGGCCTGGCCGAGGATATCGCGCGCAACATGTCGGCCGTCTCGGCCCGCGTCTCGCCGATCCCGGGCCGGACGGTGATCGGCATCGAACTGCCCAATGCCGACCGCCAGACGGTCAGTTACAAGCAGCTCGCCGCCAGCGCCGCCTTCCTCGACAACAAGGGCACGCTGCCGATGATCCTGGGCAAGGACATCGCGGGCGAGCCGATCGTCGCCGACCTTGCCGCCATGCCGCACCTGCTGGTCGCGGGCACCACCGGATCGGGCAAGTCGGTCGGGCTCAACGCGATCCTGCTGTCGCTGCTCTACCGCTTCACGCCCGACGAGTGCCGCTTGATCCTGATCGACCCCAAGGTGCTCGAACTCAAGACCTATGACGACATCCCGCACCTGCTCAGCCCGGTGGTGACCGAGCCGCACAAGTCGGTGCGCGCGCTCAAATGGGCGGTGGAGGAGATGGAGCGGCGCTATCGCATGATGTCGTCGGTCAATTCGCGCAACATTGCCGGGTTCAACGAGAAGATCCGCACAGCAACCACCAAGGGCAGGCCGTTGGGCCGCCGGGTGCAGACCGGCTTCGACCCCGAGACGGGCGAGGAACTCTACGAGGAAGAGCAGCTCGACTACGAACCGCTGCCGCTGATCGTGCTGATCGTCGACGAGCTGGCCGACCTGATGGTCACCGTGGGCAAGGAAATCGAGGTGCTGATCCAGCGCCTGTCGCAGAAATCGCGCGCGGCCGGCATTCACCTGATCATGGCGACGCAGCGCCCCTCGGTCGATGTCATCACCGGGGTGATCAAGGCCAACCTGCCCACGCGCATCAGCTTCAAGGTGACCAGCCGCATCGACAGCCGCACCATTCTGGGCGAACAGGGCGCCGAGCAGCTGCTGGGCAAGGGCGACATGCTCTACAAGCCCAACACCGGCGCGATGATCCGCGTACATGGCCCCTTCGTGGCGGACGAGGAGGTCGAACGCGTGGCCGACCACTGGCGCGCGCAGGGCAAGCCGGATTACGTCGATGCGGTGACCGAGGAGCCCGAAGACGGCTTCGGCTTCAGCTTCGAGGACGAATTCACCGCCTCGGACAATCCGGAGGAACGCAAATATCGCCAGGCCTGCCAGATCGTATTCGAGAACCAGAAAGCCTCGGGCTCATGGCTCCAGCGGCAGATGGGCGTGGGCTACAACACTGCCGCCAAGTGGATCGAGCGGATGGAAGAGGACGGCCTCGTCGGCCCGGCCAACCACGTCGGCCGCCGCGAAATCTTCCGCGATCGCGACGGGAACCCGATCTAGGCAAGGCGTTACGGCAGCAGCGGGGGCGGGGGCTGCGAGCCGAATTGGCTGTGCCGTCACACTGGCAGGCGCACCCAAGGTGTCTCAGGCGCCGATGACGCAGCCGGTCGAGGTCGGCGGCGAAGTGGCATCGGCAGAAGTGGGAAGCGGCGGCCGCATCATTGCCAGCTGGGCCAACGGTACGAACTGATCCCCGGGATGCCCGTGGCAGGCGGTGGCGGGGCGAGCCGTCTGGCCCGCCCGCGCCCGTCATCACATGCGATAGCTCAGCTGGATATAACCGAACCGGCCTGGAATGTCGTAAGTCGTCGGATCGTAGTTCGGACCGGTACAGGTGAAGCAGGCCGGCGGATCGGTGTCGAACACGTTGAGCACCCCGACCGAGAGGCGGAACGATTCATCGAGGAACTTCGGCGTGATGCTGAATTGCACATCGCCGTAGAACCGCGCGCCGAGCCGGTTGCCGTTCCCTTCCGTCACGCCATTGATGTAGCGGCCGGTGAAGGCTGCATCGAAGCCGCCCAGAGCCCAGGTCAGCACCCCATTGCCCTTGAACTTGGGATAGGACTGGTCGGGGAAACCGCGCGTGGTACCGCGATAATCGATCGTGGCCACACCCGAAGCGGTGGGGAAGGTTTCCTCATAGGTGTCGAGGTAGTTGGCATTGATCGACAGCCCGAAGGAACCGGCCGGCGTTTCTTCCGACCGGAAGATGAAGGTGGCGTCGACCCCCTTCGTCTTGATCTCACCGATGTTGAGCAACAGCCCGCGGATTGCCGAAACGATACCGCTCGACGTGCGCGTGATGTTGCCGCAGGCCAGCGGGTCGTTGAGGAACGCGCAACGCGACAGGGTTTCCTGCGGATTGATCGCCGCAATCGCCCCATCGACGGTGATGTCATAATAATTGACCTCAAGGCTGAGGTCCCGGACGAAGCCGCCGCGAGCCCATTCGGGGCTATAGACCGCACCGAACAGCCAGGTTTCGGAAGTTTCCGGGTCGAGATCGGCGTTGCCGCCGGTCAAGGTCGGCAGCTGGCCGCCGTTCGGTTCGTTGTAGCTGCCATCGACGGGTACGCCATTGGCATTGCAATTCTGCCGAACAGTCGAATTGGTCTGGTAGGGCGATCCCGCAACGTTGGTGCAAGGGTCATCGATCGGCGCGTCTGCGCGCGACTGGGCGCCGAACAGTTCGCCCAGCGCCGGGGCCCGGAAGCCTTCGGCATAGGAACCGCGCAACAGCAGGTCGGCCGTCGGCTTCCACAGCACCGTCCCGGTCAGGCTGGTGTTCGAAAAGCCGGTCGAATAGCGCGCGTGGCGGACCGCTCCGTCAAGCTCGAGCTGCTGGAAGAATGGCGTGTCCTTGAGCAGGGGAACGCGCAGTTCGCCATAGAACTCGTCCGAGTTGTACGAGCCCGAAGCGGCCTGCGCCGGGATGTCCGCACCAAGGCCCGCCTGAATGATCGGATCGGGCGTGAACGAGCCCTTCTGGTAGCGATGTTCGTAACCCACCGCGATGCCGACCGCGCCGCCCGGCAGGTCGAACAGCTCACCCGACAGGTTGGCGGTGTAGTCCTGCAGGTCCTGGTCGCTCCTTGCACGCTCGTCGAAGGCGATGAAGTCCAGCATTTCGCGCGTGATCGAACCGGCACCGCCGAAGATGTTGAGCGGCACGCAGGAACCCGTGCAGCCTGCAAGCGGGCCCAGCGCCTGCGCCACCCTGGCCGCATTGACGTTGCCGGTGAACAGTTGGTGCGCATCGTTCAGGCCAATGACGGCATTGACGTCCCAGTAGAAATGGCGCCCGCCGATGTCGAAGGCACCATCCAGGGTGGCCGCTGCGGTCCAGGTGTCGACCTCCTGCGTATAGGTGCGCTGGCCGTTCTCGACCAGGCGCCGCCCGATGAAGCTGTAGGTTGCGGGCTGGCCGTCCGCCCCCGAATTCAGCGTGATGCCGAAGGGATTGTAGGGGTTTGTGACGTCGATCGAAACTGTGTCGAGAAGGTTCCCGTTGCCTGCATCCGGGCCGAGGAACAGCGGCAGGAACGCCGCCTGGTTCTTCGAGTTGCGACGGTTGTAGACGAACCGGGTGCGCAGGTTGATGCTGTCGGTGACCTCGACCTTGGTGCTGAGCCAGGCTCCATAGCGCTCTGACGGGGTGATCAGAAGGTTGAACGGCGCAAAGTTGAAGCGATCCGCGGTGGTAAAGGCGCGAAAATCGCCACCGACCAGCGTCGGATCGTAAACCCCGCGCGTGGTCAACGGGAAGTTGCGAACCGTCACGCTACCACCCGCGGGCAGCGACGGGTTGCCCGGGTTGAATGCGATACGCCCGCCAAACGTACCCGAGGAACAGCCGCCGATCGGGTCGGTGCAGCTGGTCTGGCCGGGGTTGGGGAACTGGGTCTGTGCGCGGTCGGCCGTCAGTACCTGCTTCTGGTTCACGTAGTCGGCGCCAACCACGATCTCGATCCCCGGGCCGCCCGTGCCGTAGCTGACGCTGAGCTCGGTCGTCTCACCATCGCCTTGCGAAATATACTGTCCGTACTTGGCCGAAGCCTGCAGGCCATCCTGGTGGCTCTTGGTGATGATGTTGACCACACCGGCGATGGCGTCCGAGCCGTAGAGCGGCGACTGGCCGGACTGCAGGACCTCGATCCGCTGGATCATTCCCTGCGGGATCGAGTTGAGATCGATCGTCGAGGGAATGCCGCTCGCCGCGGTGGCCGGAACATAACGCAGGCCATCGACCAGCACGAGCGTGCGCTTGGCAAGCAGGTAGCGCAGGTCGATTTCCGCCGTGCCCGCGCCGACACCGCCGCCGTCCTGCGGGTTCCCGATGTTGCCCGAATTGTTGACGCGGGTGTTGAGGCCGCCGGCCGCGCTCGGCAGGCGCTGGAGGATGTCGGCCACCGACGAGAGGCCGGTCTGCTGCAGCGCACCCTGGTCGAGCGTCACGACGGGAGAAGGATTGTCGAGCGGGTCGCGACGGATCCTCGATCCGGTCACGACGATCGCTTCGGAAGGCTCCTGGGCCTCATCAATGTCGGTTGCGGTATCCTGCGCCTGTGCGGCGACAGGGGTGGTCAAGGCGAGCACGGACGTGCTGGCCGCAAGAGTGAGCAAACGACGCATCGACTTTTTCCTCCGAAATTGTGGGGAGGCGAGAATCGCCCATAAATTCTCTTCGGCACAGTAACATTTGTCAGGGTTGATCGAAAGATGACGCTTGTAGCAATTTCGTCACACGCAAAACGGCAGCGAGGATTTGCCGTTACGCCATGCGAGTCGCTCGCAGGCGGGCGATATCGCGTTCGGCCGGCGAAGGAAGCTCCACGATGTCGGTCGCCGCGAAATCTTCCGGGACAGGACGGGGACCCGGCCCAGGCACGAGCTTGCACGCGCGATGGGGACTGTCACTCAAAAGACACAAAGATGCACGAACACCCATGCTGCTGCGCAATATACTTCTGCATTGCAGCATTTTGTGCAACTTCGTTACCCATCCTTGCAGATCACAAGAAGATAAGGGGGTTGTGTCAGGTGTCCATTCGTCTCGCTTTCCGTTCGGGTTCCGCAATCATCGCGCTGGCCGCCGCCGGCATGGTCCAGCCTGTTTTCGCGCAGGATGAAGACGCATCGGCGGGAGCCGATGCCGACGCCAGCCCGATCATCGTCACCGGTACGCGCCGGACCGACCGCACCGTTGCCGACAGCACCGTGCCGGTCGACGTGCTGACGTCCGATGCGCTGCTCAACCAGGGTTCGACCGAGACCAACCGTCTGCTCAACAACCTCGTCCCCTCGTTCAACTTCCCGCAGCCGTCGCTGACCGACGGCACCGATTCGCTGCGGCCCGCTACGCTGCGCGGCCTGGCGCCCGATCAGGTGCTGGTGCTGGTCAATGGCAAACGGCGGCACATTTCCTCGCTGCTCAACCTCAACGGTTCGGTCGGTCGCGGTTCGGCGGGTGTCGATCTCAACACGATCCCGCCGCTGGCGATCGAGCGGATCGAGGTGCTGCGCGATGGCGCGTCCTCGCAATATGGTTCCGATGCCATCGCCGGGGTCATCAACGTCCAGCTGAGAAAGGGCACCGGCGGACGCGCGGTGGCCAGCTTCGGCAAATATATCACCACGCTCGAAGACGTCGGCCAGGTTGCCAGCGTGGCACCGACGACCGGTGCCAGTGACAATCCGGCGATCACCTTTACCGGCGAAGACCGCAAGCGGCGTGACGGCGATACCTATACCATCGCGACCAATATCGGCCTGCCGCTGGGCGATGCGGGCTATTTCAACTGGACCGCAGAGTACAAGGACCGTTCGCCGACCAACCGCTCGGGCCCGGACATTCGCCGCAACTATGCCGGCGTGGGCGACCCGCGCGAGACCACCTTCAACCGCTACAGCCACCGCTTTGGCGACGGCAAGTCGCAGGATTTCAACTTCTTCGTCAACGCCGGCGCCGCGCTCGGCGAAGCGTTCGAGCTCTATGCCTTCGGCAGCTATGGCGTGCGCGATGCGAACGGGGCGGGCTTCTATCGCCGCGCGCTCGATGCGCGCAACCGCGACTTCGCCAATGGCGGGGAACCCTTCTATCCCGATGGCTTCCTGCCACTGATCGTCAGCGAGATTCGCGATATCGCGGGCACCGTGGGCGTTCGCGGCGAGGCCAGCGGGTGGAATCTCGACCTGTCGCTGGGCTATGGCTCGAACCGGCTCGACTATGCGGTCGAGAACAGCTTCAACACTTCGCTCGGCGGCGATGTCAGCCCGCGGCGCTTCAATGCCGGCGGGTTGCGCGCCGGGCAGACCGCGGTCAATTTCGACGCGCAGCGCGACATCGACCTGGGTATCGGCCAGACCTCGCTCGCGCTCGGCGGCGAATGGCGCAACGAGAATTACAAGATCGTGGCGGGCGAACTCGCCTCCTATGTCGCGGGCCCCTTCGCCCTGTCCGATGGCGCCGCTCCGGGTGCGCAGGTGTTTCCGGGCTTCTCGCCGACCACGGCGATCGACCGTTCGCGCGACAGCTTTGCCGGCTATGTCGAGCTCGACACCGACGTGTCGGACATCTTCAATGTCCAGGTCGCCGGACGCTATGAGCATTTCTCCGATTTCGGCGACACGATCAACGGCAAGATCGCGGCGCGGCTCGAACCGATCGACGGGCTCGCGTTCCGCGGTTCGGCGTCGACCGGCTTTCGCGCGCCGGGCATGGCGCAGCAGTTCTTCTCGACCACCTCGACCAACAATGTCGCGGGTGTCGGCCTGATCGAAATCGGCACCTTCCCGGTCGATTCGCCGATCGCGGTCGCGCTTGGCGCGCAGCCGCTCGAGCCGGAAGAATCGGTCAACCTGAGCGGCGGCGTGGTATTCACCATGATCCCGGGGCTCAACATCACCGCCGACTATTACAACATCAAGATCGATGACCGCATCGTGCTGACCGAAAACCTTCAGGGCGCCGATGTGGTCGCGATCCTGCAGGCCGCGGGCGTGATTGGCACTTCGGCGCGTTTCTTCATCAACGGCGTCGGTACGCGCACGCAGGGCCTCGACATCGTGGGCAGTTATCGCGTGCCCGATTTCGGCATCGGCCGGGTGACGCTGACCGCGGGTTACAACATCAACGATACCAAGATCACCGACCGGCGAGTATTCGGCGGGTTCACCGAACAACGCCTGTTCGCCCGGCCCGAAAGCTTCCGCCTGACCGACGGGCAGCCGTCGAACAAGCTGAACCTCGGCCTCGAATGGGAGAACGGCCCCTTCGGCGCCACGCTGCGCGGCAACCGGTTCGGTTCGGTGTTCCTGCCGACCGGCAGCACCGGCGACATCGCCGTGGCAAGGGGCGATGCGCCGGGCGACATTACCCTGGCTCCCAAATGGGTCGTCGATCTCGAGCTGCGGTTCAGGCCGATCGATTCGATCCAGTTGGCGGTGGGCGCGAACAACCTGCTCGACGAATATCCCGACCGCCTGCCGGTGGGAACTGTCGACGGGTTCAACTTCGGCCTCAACAACAGCTTCCTGCCCTATTCCTCGCAATCGCCCTTCGGTTTCAGCGGGCGGTTCCTCTACGGCAGGATCAGCCTCGATTTCTGAGCCATGCGAAAGCCGCAAACCGGGCCCCCGCGAGACGCCGCGCGGGGGCCTTTTTCGTGATCCTGGCCGCGCGCGCATCTGGCGGCATGATGCGGGGCATGGCTGACTGCAGCCCGCGATGGCCCGCGCGGCGCATGCGCTGGCGCGACAATCGCCCAAGCGCATGATTCGACCCGAAATTCCTGTCAGCCAGCAGTCCCGCTGCGCGAAATCGGATAGCCGCACCAGCTCTTGATGTTGCGGATCGAAAAGCTCGACCGCATCGACGACACGCCGGGCAGCCGGGCAAGGCAGTCGCGATGGATGCTGTCGTATTGCGCAAGATCCGCCGCCGCCACGCGCAGCAGATAGTCGGCATTGCCTGACATCAGATTGCATTCGAGGATATCGTCGAACGCGCGCACCGCATCCTCGAACCGGTCCATCGCCTCACGGCTCTGGCTGGTCAGCGTGATCTCGACGAAGACCACCAGGCTCAGGCCGAGCTTGCGCGGGTCGAGCCGCGCACCGTAGCCCGCGATGATCCCGGCCTGTTCGAGCGCGCGGATCCGCCTGTGGCAGGCCGAAGGCGACAGCGCCGCCCGCTCGGCCAGTTGCGCGATCGACTGGGTGGAGTCGCGCTGCAATGCCTCGAGCAATCTGGCGTCGACCCGGTTCATCGTATTTTTTCCCATTTCTTGAGCCATGACCGGAAAATATCACCGAACATGCAGGTTGAATAGGCAAAACGAGGCAAAACTTCTCGCGCCAATCGGAGTATGTTCAGCGCACCAGAGGAGATTCCCCATGCGCATCGGCTGCCCCAAGGAAATCAAGAACCACGAATATCGCGTCGGCCTCACCCCCGAGAGCGCGCGCGAGCTGGTCAATCACGGTCACGAAGTGTGGATCGAGACGCAGGCCGGGGCCGGCATCGGCGCCACCGATGCGCAATATGTCGCCGCCGGGGCCAGGGTGGTCGACGGCCCCGAGGCCATCTTCGCCGAATGCGAGATGGTGGTGAAGGTCAAGGAACCGCAGGCGGTCGAACGCGCACGGTTGCGCGAAGGCCAGATCCTCTACACCTACCTCCACCTGGCGCCCGACCCGGAGCAGACCAGCCAACTGCTGGCAAGCGGCGTGACCGGCATCGCCTATGAAACCGTGACCGGTCCGGGCGGGACGCTGCCGCTGCTCAAGCCGATGAGCCAGGTGGCGGGCCGCATGAGCGTGCAGGCCGGCGCCACCGCGCTGGAAAAGGCGCATGGCGGGCGCGGCGTGCTGCTGGGCGGCGTGCCGGGCGTGATGCCGGGCAAGGTCGCCGTGATCGGCGGCGGCGTGGTCGGCTTCAACGCCGCGCAGATGGCCACAGGCCTGGGCGCGGACGTCACCATCCTCGACCGCAGCCCCGAAGTGCTCGAACGCGTCGGCACGCATTTCGAAAGCCGCGCCAAGACCCGCTTCTCCAACGCCGCCAACCTTCATGATGCGGTGTGCGAGGCGGACCTCGTCATCGGTGCGGTGCTGATCCCGGGCGCGGCCGCGCCCAAGCTGGTCAGCCGCGCCATGCTCAAGGACATGCAGAAGGGCGCGGTGCTGGTCGATGTCGCGATCGACCAGGGCGGGTGCTTCGAAACCTCGCGCGCAACCACCCATGCCGAACCGACCTATGTGGTCGACGACATCGTCCACTATTGCGTCGCCAACATGCCCGGCGCGGTGGCGCGCACCAGCACCTATGCGCTCAACAACGTCACCCTGCCGCATGCGCTGCGCATCGCACAGCTGGGGTGGAAGGAAGCGCTGCGCAGCGATGCGCATCTCGCCCAGGGTCTCAACGTCCATGCCGGCGAAGTGACCTATGAAGCCGTCGCCAAGGAACTCGGATACGCCTATCGCCCGGTCGCCGACCTGCTCGGCGGCTAGAGTGATTGCGAGCCGGATGGAATCATCTGGCGACCAGGAAATCACGGTAAAACAAGAATCCAGCAGTGCCGAGACGGGAGAGCCCGCACGACAGCCGGGCCTTGCGCCGGGGCAGGTCGAACCATCGCCGGCAGGTCGCGCCTCGGGGCGGCGCCCCGAGGTTTCGCCCCTTTGTGACAGATTTTGGAAGCACGATCCCGCCATCGTAACTCTGCCTTAAGGCAATGCGAGATAGCGTCTGGCAATGGGATCGGCTTCAAGCACCGCCATGGTGCGCGCGATCGCGCACCTAGTGCTCGCCTTGGTGGCGGGCGCGATGCTGCTGGCCGGCCCCGCGCGGGCGACCGGGGTGTTTGCTCCCGGTTCGACCTGCCATGCTGTCGGTCCGGCCTCGCTGGACTATGTCCGGATCGAACGGGATCCCTCGCGCTGGACCTGCGATACCGACAGCATCGACTGGAAACAGCCGCGCGAGCTGGTGCGGATCGATCTGCGCGATCGTCCGGTCGAAGACGCGAATCCGCGCTTTGCCGAATTCGATCGCCATGAATTCGACCACCTGACGGCCATCCTGACCGGTGTCGACGGGACCAGCGCGACGCGAAACTATGCCTTCGAAGAGACGAGCCTGGGGGCATCCAGCTTGCGCACGATCGTCCCGCTGCCGGAAGTCCAGTCGCGGGCATCGGCTGTCGTGTTCGTTGTCGACGGCGGCCAGTGGCCCGAGGCATTCGCCAACGCCGACCTGTTGGAGCATGCTTCGGTCCCGCCGATGGCAGGAAGCGCGCATCTGCTGGCGGCACTGATCTGCGGCCTCCTGATCGCGCCGATGTTGTTCGATTTCGGCTACTTCCGGGCGCTGCGCGAACCCTTTCCCCTGTTCCATGCGCTGTTCTGCCTGATGGCCTTCATCCAGACTGCGGCGGTGTCCGGACTGATCCCGCTGCTCACCCCGATCGGCTTCGAGACCGAACTGCTCATTACCTACATCAGCGTCGACGTCATGATCGCCGCGACGATGCTGTTCGCTTCCAATTTCATCGAACCCGAATTTCTCGACCGGCGGCAGCGCGCGCTTCTCGTCGCGATCGCGGCGGCGGGGCTGGCCATCGGTTCGCTTACCGTCATCCAGCCCGAACTTTTCGGCATGTGGATCGATCGTCTCTACTTCGGCGCCTACATGGTCCTGCTGGCCGGTTACTTCCATGTCCTGCTGCGCGCCTGCCGGTGCGGCAGCCGCATGGCACCCTATCTGATCCTTGGCTTCGCGCCCTTCGCGATGATCCTGATCCTCCAGTTCGCGATGAGCTTCGTCCAGAGCACCGTCTATGCCTTCGACGAGACATGGCCGCAGAACTTCGCGCTGCTGTTCGAAGTCATCGCGACCGCGCTGGCGGTTGCCGACCGCTTCATCGCGATCAAGCGCGAGCGCGACCAGGCCGTGAGCGAGGCCCGCTCGCTCGAAGTGCTGAGCGAACGCGACGAGCTGACCGGGCTGTTCAACCGCCGGGCGCTGTCCGCCCGCTACGCCGACCTCGTCGGCGACGGCTACTGCGCCATGGCGCTGCTCGACATCGACCACTTCAAGCTGATCAACGACATCCATGGTCATCCGGTCGGCGATGCGGTGCTCAAATGCGCGGCCGAAGCACTGAGCGCGGGCCGGGACGAGGACGTGCAGGTCTTCCGCATCGGTGGCGAGGAGTTCCTGCTGCTGTTGCGCGGCAAGGATGCGCGCCGGCGCGCCGAGGCCCGGCGCCGGGCGCTCACCGCGCGCACCTTCACGGCGATCGACGGGCTCGAACGCCCGGTCACCGCGAGCATGGGTTTCCTCGACTTCGAGGACGTGAAGAACGAGCCGAGCATCGATTTCGCCGCGCTCTATACCCGCGCCGACCAGCTGCTCTATGCGGCCAAGTGCAGCGGACGCAACCGCATGGTCGACGACCGCCTGACGCTGTTCGTGCCCGAGTCCGAAGCCGATGGGGCCGCCGCCGCGGCCTAGAGTGTTTCCGCCTTTGATTGCATCAAAGCCGGCACTCCAGATCCTTGTTTTACGGGATTTCCTGGTCGCCGGATGATTCCATCTGGCTCGAAATCACTCTAGCGCGCTGCCGGTCCTGATTCTAGGCAAAGGGCGCGAGCACCTCGGGCCGTACGCGTGCCAGCCGCCCGCTGGCCCGCTCGAGCATCGCCCAGGTCGTCGCGGCGGAGACGATGACCTTGCCCGCAGCATTGCGGAATTCGACCCGGCGGATCGAGGTCGCGCCCCTGGGATCGCCTTCGATCCATGTCTGCCCGGTAACGCTTCCGCCCTCGTCGATGTTCCCGCGATAGTCGATCTCGTGGCGGGTCACGACCCAGAAGAAGGCCTCGCGGTCTTCGGGCCGGGCGGCGCTGTCCCAGTGCGCGGTGGCGATTTCCTGGATCCACTGCACCCACACGGCATTGTTGACGTGACCAAGCTCGTCGATGTGCCCGGCGCGGGCGGTGAAGGATTTCTCGAACCGAGCGCTCATGTTGCGTGCCCTACCGCTTCGTTGCCTGAGCGCAGTCGGCCATCCCGAACTGCCACAGGATAAAGGCGACCTCCTCGGCCACCTCGCGGATCGATTCGAACCGGCCCGACTTGCCGCCGTGGCCCGCGCCCATGTTGGTCTTGAGCAGCAGCTCGTTAGCGTCGGTCTTGAGCTCGCGCAGCCTGGCGACCCATTTGGCGGGTTCCCAATAGGTCACGCGCGGATCGTTGAGCCCGGCGGTGACCAGCATCGGCGGGTAATCGCGCGCCGCGACCTGGTCATAGGGCGAGTAACCGCGGATCAGCTCGAAGGCTGCCTTGTCGGTGATCGGATTGCCCCATTCGGGCCATTCGCCCGGGGTCAGCGGCAGGTCCGCGTCGAGCATGGTTGCCAGCACGTCGACGAAGGGGACATGCGCCACCACTGCGCCCCACAGATCGGGATCGGTGTTGGCGACCACGCCCATCAGCTCGCCGCCGGCCGAACCGCCCGAAATGCTGATCCGCCCCTTCGCCGTGTAACCCATCGCGGCCAATCCCTTCGCCACATCGACGAAATCATTGAAGCTGTTGGTGCGCTGTTCGAGCTTGCCCGCCAGATACCATCTGCGCCCCAGATCGTCGCCGCCGCGGATATGCGCGATGGCATAGGCGAAACCGCGGTCGACCAGGCTCAGCCGCGTGGTCGAAAAGCCCGGCGGGATGGCGATGCCATAGGCGCCATAGCCATAAAGGTGCAGCGGACCGCCCGGCACGCGATCCTTGCGCATCACCAGGCTGACCGGAACCATGGTCCCGTCGCGCGCCTCGATCTCGAGCCGCTCGGTGACATAGAGCGAGGGGTCGTAACCGCTGGGGATTTCCTGCTGCTTGAGCAGCTCCAGCTCACCGCTCGCGACATGGTAGTCATAGACCGAATCCGGCGTGACCATGCTCTGGTAGGACAGCCGCAGCCTGTCCTGATGATATTCGGGATTGTTGGTCAGCCCGGCGGTATAGCTCGCCTCGGCAAAAACGATCGGGGTGACCTGCTGCGGATCGGCGTAGGAGCGGATGTGGATCTGGTCGAGCCCGCCCAGCCGCCCCTCGGTGACGTAGAAGTCGCGATAGAGCTCGAACCCGTCGAGGTAGAAAATATCTGATCCCGCGATCAACGTGGTCCACTCGCCCGGGCTGTCGAGCGGCGCGGTGGCGATGCGGAAATTGACATGATCGTCGTTGGTGTGGACCCACAGCACCCCGTCGCGCAGATCGACGTCGTATTCGACGCCCTTGTTGCGCGGCTTCACGAGGATCGGCGGGGCACAAGGGTCCGCCACGGGCACCAGCCGCACTTCGGACGTCTCGTTGTCGCCGGTCGAGATGACCAGCCAGTCTTCCTGCGCCGAAAGCCCCGCGCCGACGCGGAAGCCCTCGTCCTCGGTCTCGCGGTACAGCTCGACGTCTTCGGACAGCGGCGTGCCGAGCACGTGCAGCGTCGCGTCGTGCACGCGCCAGTTCTCGTCGGCGAGGCCATAGACCACCGCCGTATCGCGCTTGACCCAGACGATGTCCGACAGCGTGCCGGGAATCTCGTCGGGCAGGTGCTCGCCCGTCTCGATCACCTTGAAGCGCGCGGTGAAGCGTTCCGACCCATTGGTATCGACCGAATAGGCGAGCAGCGTGCCATCGTCCGATATCGAGAAGGTGCCGAGGCGGAAATATTCGTGACCCTCGGCCAGCGCGTTCTCGTCGAGGATCAGCTGCGCATCGCCGCCACCGACGGGCTTGCGGTAATATTTGCGATACTCCGCGCCTTCTTCGAATTCGGACCAGTAGAGCCATTCCCCGCGGCGCTGCGGCACGGTCGAATCGTCTTGCCTGATCCGCGCCCGCATCTCGGCGAACAGCGCATCGACCAGCGGCCTGTGCGGTTCCATGCGCGCTTCGAACCAGGCGTTTTCCGCCTCCAAATGGGCCAGCACCGCCGGGTCGGTCACCTCGGGATAGCCGGGATCGCGCAGCCAGGCATAGGGATCGGCCACGGTGATCGCGTGATGCGTATGGGAAAATTCGCGCTTTTCGGCGCGAGGAGGCGTGGGGGGCAGGGCGGCGGGGCGGCTCGTCGAAATGGGACAGCTCCTCGGCAGGGAATGGTGGAAATGAGTGGCAGAGCAGCCTAAGTGGGGCGCATGACTATGCGCGCCAAGGGTGCGCCGCAAGCGCCGTTCGAACGGCCGGACACGACAGAAGGATTCACGCCATGCTGATGCAGACCCATCAGGCCCGCCTCGCCGGATTGCGCAAGGAGCTGGCGAAACGCGGGCTCGACGGCTTCGTCATCCCGATCTGCGACGAGCACATGAGCGAATATGTCGGCTCCTATGCCCGGCGGCTGCAGTGGCTGACCGGTTTCGGCGGCAGCGCGGGCAGCGCCGTGGTGCTCAAGGACAAGGCGGCGATGTTCACCGACGGCCGCTATACCGTGCAGGTGCGCGACCAGGTCGACGGCAAGCTCTACGATTACGCGGATGTGCCCGCGACCAGCCCCGCGAACTGGATCGCGCAAAACGCACCCGAAGGCACGCGGATCGGCTATGACGCATGGCTCCACGGCATCGACTGGGCCGAGGCGACGAGCAAGCTGTTCGCCAGGAAGGGCATCGAACTGGTCCCGGTCGACGGAAACCCGATCGACGCGATCTGGGACGATCGTCCGCAGCCCTCGCTCGCCCCGGCAACACCGCACGACGAGCGGTACGCGGGCCGTTCGAGCGCCGACAAGCGCGCCGAGATCGCCGACTGGCTCAGGCGCGAAGGCTATGACGCCACCGTCATTACCGCGCTCGATTCGGTCGCCTGGCTGCTCAATTTGCGCGGCACCGATGTCGACAACACACCGGTGGCGCTGTCCTATGTCCTTGCCCATGCCGATGGCACGGCAGAACTGTTCATCGCGCCCGGGAAGGTCACGCCCGAGCTGGCCCAGCACCTCGGCAATGCGGTGACGGTGCGCCCGCGCGACCGGTTCCTGCCCGCGCTCGCCGAATTCGCGGGCAGGACCGTCGCGGTCGATCCGCAGCGCGCCGTGGCGGGCATCTTCCACGCGCTCGAACAGGGCGGGGCCAGGGTCGTGCGCGAAGGCGATCCCACCGTGCTGCCCAAGGCGATCAAGAACGCCGCCGAACAGCAGGGCCAGCGCGATGCGCAGGCGCGCGACGGCGCGGCGGTGGCGCGGTTCCTGCGCTGGCTGGAAATCGAGGCACCCAAGGGCGGGCTCGACGAACTCGCCGCCGCCGCAAAGCTGCGCGAATTGCGCGAGCAGGGCGGGTTGCTGCGCGATCTCAGCTTCGACACGATCAGCGCCGCCGGCCCGCATGCTGCGCTGCCGCATTACAAGGTCGACGAAGACAGCAATATCGCGATCCCGCCGTCCTCGATCTATCTCGTCGATTCGGGCGGGCAGTATTCTGACGGAACCACCGACATCACCCGCACCGTGTGGATCGGCCCGGGCGAACCCGCCGCCGAGATGGTCGAGCGCAATACCCGCGTGCTCAAGGGCCATATCCAGCTCGCCATGCAGGTCTTTCCGCAAGGCACCACCGGCGGCGCGCTCGACGCGCTGGCGCGCATGCACCTGTGGGCCGGCGGGGTCGATTACAACCATGGCACCGGTCACGGGGTGGGCAGCTATCTCTCGGTGCATGAAGGCCCGCAGCGGATCGCCAAGCCCAACGGCCCCTATCCGGGCAGCGGGACCGAGCTGCGCGCGGGCATGATCCTCTCGAACGAGCCCGGTTACTACAAGGCCGGACACTACGGCATCCGCATCGAGAACCTCGTGCTGGTGGTTGCCGCGCAGATCGCGAGCGAGGGCGACTATCTCGGCTTCGAGACGCTGACCTTCGTCCCGCTCGACCGCAGGCTGGTCGACAGGGCGCTGCTGTCCGCGGCCGAAATCGGCTGGTGGGACCGCTATCACGCCAAGGTCCACGATATCCTCGCGCCGCAGCTCGAGGGTGAGGACCTGGCCTGGCTCGAAAGCGAATGCGCACCCTTGTAGGGCGTTCTGCGTTCCTGTAATGTTCCAAAAAACGCGATTCGCGTCGGAAGGAGCGGCAACATGATCGGATACGTTACCCTTGGTACCAACGACCTCGCGCGCGCCGCGAAATTCTACGACCTGATCGCGGGCGAGCTGGGGATCGGGCGGATGATGGAATTCGACAGCTTCATCGCCTGGGGTGAGCCGGGCGGCGGGGCCGGTATCGGATTGACCAAGCCTTTCGACGGCAATGCCGCCACGGTCGGCAATGGCGTGATGGTGGCTTTCGAAGCGAAGGACCGCGACCAGGTCCAGCGGATCTATGACCTGGCGCTGGCCAATGGCGGCAGCGACGAAGGCGCGCCGGGGCCGCGCGGCGAGCCTGACGCGAACGGCACGGTGTTCTACGCCGGCTATTTCCGCGATCCCGACGGAAACAAGCTCAACGCCTTCCTGATGGACAAGGGGTCCTGACCGCAAAGCCGCATCGGGGCCGGAGGCGATCCGCATTCCGGCCCCGATGCGCTGGCAGGCTTGCCCCGGACTGAACGCGGGCTCTTGCGCGATACAAACCGATACAAATCGCTCCGCATCCGGGATAGTGCTGCGACATTGCGGTCCTAGAATGGTAACACGAGCTGCGGCGGACACCCGGTCTCCCTCCCCCCTTCCAAACCCGACCGCCGCAGCTCACCCGGATAACGAAACGGAGTGTGACAATGCGCAAGATCCATCTCGGCCTCTCGGTCGCCGCCCTCGCCCTGGCCTGTGGCACCGTGGCCCTCGCCCAGCGAGGCGAGCACCCCAATCCCGATGCCAACGGCGATGGCGCCATCACGCTTGCGGAAATGCAGGCGCACGGTGGCGAGATGTTCGCCCGGATGGACGCCACTGGCGACGGGGTTCTCAACCAGGACGACCGCGGGGCGCATGGCGCGCAGATGTTCGCCAAGGCAGATACCGATGGTAGTGGCGAACTGTCCCCCGAAGAAATGACGGCCGCGCACGAGGCGCGTCGCGGAGCACGTGCCCAGAAGCGCGAAGACCGCATGGCCCGGCATTTTGCCACGGCCGATACCGACAGGAGCGGCGGCCTGTCGCAGGACGAACTGCACGCGCTGCACGCAGCGCGCGGCGAAGCGGGCCCAGGGCGTCCGCGTCACGGCGGTGCGCGCCACGGCGGCTTCGGTGGCCCGATGATGCTGCTGCACATGGCCGATGCCGACGGCGACAAGGCCGTCACCCGCGCCGAATTCGACAAGGCAATCGCGGCACACTTCGCCAAAATCGACGCTGACGGCGATGGTTCGGTCAGCGCGGTCGAACGCCGCGCAGCGCACAAGGCGATGCGTGAACGGCGCGGAGCCCACGGCGAAAGCTGAAGCGCGATCGGGCGTTGACCGCGACACGGTGTGCGGCAAAACACAGCAGATGACCAAGCCCGCGCCGATCTCCCTGTTGCTGGTCGACGACGAGCGCACCTTACGCGAGCCCCTGGCGGAATATCTCATCCGCCAGGGCTTCGCCGTTGCCGAAGCGGAAAGCGGCGCGGCGGCGCGCACCCGGCTGGCGATGGATCTGCCCGACCTCGTGCTGCTCGACGTGATGATGCCGGGCGAAGACGGGCTGTCGCTGTGCCGCCACCTGGTCGAGACGCGCGGCATCCCGGTGATCCTGCTGACCGCAAAGGGCGAGGCGATGGATCGCATCGTCGGGCTGGAGATCGGCGCCGACGACTATATCACCAAGCCCTTCGAACCGCGCGAGCTGGTCGCGCGCATCCGCTCGGTGCTGCGCCGCGCCGAACGCCCGGCAAACGATCCGATCGAAGACCTCGTCTACGGTTTCGAGGGCTGGCAGCTCGATCCGCTCAAGCGCCGCCTGACCGATCCCGACGGCACGCTGGTCCCGATCTCGACCGCCGAATTCCGCATGCTGCGCGCGTTCTGCGATCATCCGCGGCAGGTGCTCGACCGCGATCGCCTGCTCGACATGGTCCAGGGCCGCGAGGCGCAATTGTTCGACCGCGCGGTCGACAACCAGGTCAGCCGCCTGCGCCGCAAGATCGAGGAAGACAGCCGCAACCCGCATCTGATCCAGACCGTGCGCGGCGGCGGCTATCGCTTCGGCGCGGATGTCGTCCGGCTGGAGCGCGGGGGCGGCCGATGCGCCTGATGCCCCGCAGCCTGTTCGGCCAGGTCATGCTGGCCCTCGCCGCCGCCTTGTTGATCGCGCAGGCGATCTCCACCGTGCTGCTCTATCGCGCGGCGGAACAGCGGCGCGAGCTGGGGATCGTCCATGCCATGGCCTTCCAGCTGCTCAGCGGAGCCAGACGTCCGGGCGGGACCGGTCGCGCCGGCCCGGGCCGGATGCATGCCCATATGCACTCGCCCCCCGACGGCTCGCCCTTGCCGCGCCTCCCGCACGATATTCGCTTCAGCGAGGGCATGGCGAGCCCGCTGGCCCCGGGCGACAAGCGCCATCCCGGGCGCGAGGAGGCACTGTCACGGGTGCTCGAAGCGCAGGGCATAGCGGTGGCAGAGCTCGTTGTCGTGAGCCGTCCGGCGCTCGAGGACCCGGGCATCCGGCGGCTGATCGCGCGTCATCCGCTCGCCCGCCAGCGCATCGAGGAAAATCCGTTCGTGCTGGGTATCGCCGGCCTGCGCCGGGACGGCAGCAGGACCTGGCAGGTCACGCGGGTCCCGGTGCCGGCGCACGAACGCGCGATCATTCGCACGCTGGTGCTGCAGACGCTGATCCTGTTCCTCGTGCTGGTGGGCCTGCTCTATTTCGTGCTGCGCCGCATCACCCGCCCGCTCGCCGCGCTGGCCGAACGCACGCAGCGCTTCGCGGGTGCCGGTGCGCCCGAGGAACCGCTGGTGGTGACCGGGCCCGACGACGTGCGGCGCCTGATCGTGGCGCATAATGCGATGCAGGCGCGGATCGGCTCGATGCTCGACGAGAAGGACGTGATGCTCGGCGCGATCGGGCACGACCTCAAGACCCCGCTCGCCGCGCTGCGCGTGCGGATCGAGAGCGTCGAGGACGACAGTGCCCGCGCGAAAATGGCCGGCACCATCGAGGATATCACCCGGACGCTCGACGAAATCCTTGCGCTGGCGCGCGTCGGGCGGAACGATACCGCCGCGGAGGCGACCGAACTGGGCGCGCTCGCCGCCGCGGTGGTCGAGGAATTCGAGGACATGGGCGAGCCGGTGACGCTGGCCACGCAGGGCAGGCTTGCCGCCCCGGTTCACCTGACCTGGCTCAAGCGCGGCCTGCGAAACCTGGTCACCAATGCTTTGCGCTATGCCGGATCGGCGCGCGTAGAGGTGTTGAGCGAGGATGGCTGGGCCGTGCTGCGGGTCGACGATGACGGCCCCGGCATTCCCGAGGACCGCATCGCCGACATGCTCCAGCCCTTCACCCGCGGCGAAGCGAGCCGCAACCGCGAGACTGGCGGGGCCGGACTTGGCCTGACGCTGGCGCGCGCGGTGGCCGAACAGCACGGCGGCACCCTCACCCTCGCCAATCGGCCGGAAGGCGGCCTGCGGGCCGAGCTGCGGATCCCGCTGCGCCCCGGTCTCGAGTGATTTCGAGCCGGGTGGTTCCGTCCGACGGCCCGGAAATCACGGCAGTCGCAAAACAGGCAGGAGTCGTTGCGGTTCGATCAGCACCGGGGCGACTTCAGGAAGGTCAAACCAAAAATTAACCATCTTCGGTGACATTCGCCCTGTTCAACGGGGGCACCGATCATGGCCGTTACCAATACCGCTTCGCTGATCATCGCCGAAATGCGCGAGTTCGCCGGTTTCACCGCGGCCGAACAACGCTATATCCGCCGCAGCCTCGATATCGGGCTGGGCCGCTGCGACGCCTTCCGCATCTGGGGCCGCAACGCGGGCGAGAACGCCGCGATCCGCAGCCAGTATGTCGCCTATCAGGAGCTCAAGGCGCTGCGCGGGTCGATCCCGCAGACTTCGGGCTTCGACACGATCGAGGGTTTCGTCGGCAAGCTTACCCGCGTCGCGGCCTTCGATCTTGCGCAGGAGCGCATCGAAAGCTTCTCCGCCTTCCGCTTCCTCTATGAGCGGCTGATCTCGGCCGAGGCGCGCCCGTGGCTGCCGAGCGCCTTCTGCGCCGCCGCCGCGCTGCCGCAGATCCGCCCCGAACGGCGCAAGATGCTGCTCCAGTCGCTGAGCGAAGCCGCCGCGACCGCCCCCGGCTGGTCCGACCGCGCGCCCAGCTTCTATCCCGAGTTCATCGAGGGCGAACCGGCCTAGGGTCAGGACCCATTACCCGCGCCTTCGAGGCGGCGAAATGGCGAACAGATCGGGCCGAAACGACTCCGCCTTATCTTTCGTTTGCCGTGATTTCCTGGCCGCCGGACGCAACCATCCGGCTCGAAATCACTCTCTAACCCTTGTACAGCCCATCCAGCCGCTCGGCATACCGCGCCTTGATCTTGTGGCGGCGGACCGATTGTTTGGGGGTCAGTTCCTCGTTGTCGATGGTGAAGGCCTCGTCGGCGAAGGCGAACTGGCGGATCTTCTCGACCACCGACAGGTCCTGGTTCACCCGGTCGACCGCCGCGCGCACCGCGGCGCGGAATTCGGGATCGCCCTGCAGCGTCTTGAGGTCGAACCTCTTGCCCTGCGCCTTGGCCCATTCGAGCGCCCATTCGGCATCGGGCACCAGCAGGCCGACGATATAGGGCCGCTTGTCGCCCGCGACCATCGCCTGCGCGATCTCGGGCTGGAGCGTGAGCATCCCCTCGAGCTTCTGCGGCGCGACATTGTCGCCCTTGTCGTTGACGATCATGTCCTTCTTGCGATCGGTGATCACGATCCGGCCCTTCTCGTCGAGATGGCCGATGTCGCCGGTATGCAGCCAGCCGTCGACGATGGTGCGCGCGGTCTCGGCCTCGTTGCGCCAATAACCGTGCATCACCAGCTCGCCGCGGCACAGGATCTCGCCGTCTTCGGCAATCCTGATCTCCACGCCGCGCAGCGGCGGGCCGACCGTATCCATCTTGAGTCCCGCACGGGGCCGGTTGCAGCTGATCACCGGCCCCGCCTCGGTCTGGCCATAGCCCTGCAGCATGGTCAGCCCCATCGACTGGAAGAACACGCCGACGTCGGGGTTGAGCGGCGCGCCGCCCGAAACCATCGCCTTGATGCGCCCGCCGAAGCGCTTGCGGATCTTCGGCTTGAGCAGGCGGGCGACCACGAAGTCCCTGGCCCCGTCGCCGAACTTCTCCGCACCCGCCGCCTTGCGCTCGCCCACGCCCAGCGCGGTGTTCATCAGCCTTTCGGCAAGCCCGCCCTGCTTTTCGATCTGCTTCATGATGCGCGCGCGCAGCACCTCGAACAGGCGCGGCACCACGACCATGATCGTCGGGCGGGTATCCTCGATGTTGCTGGCGAGCTTCTCCAGCCCCTCGGCGTAATAGATCTGCGCGCCGACCGCGATCGGCAGGAATTGCCCGCCGGTATGCTCATAGGCGTGGCTCAGCGGCAGGAAGGAGAGGAAGCGCTCCTTGTCGTTGATGCCGAAATCCTCGATCAGGATCGCGGCCGCGCCGGCGGCATTGCACAGGATCGCACCGTGGTGCTGCAGCACGCCGCGCGGGGCGCCCCCGGTCCCGCTGGTATAGATGATGCAGGCGGTATCTTCGCGCCTGATGCCCGCGATTCGCGCATCGACCGCTGCGCGGGCCGCCGCCGGGTCGCCGACGAGCATGGCCTGCCAGTCGTGGAACTCGAAGCTGCCCGATTGCCGGCGCTTGAGATCGTCGATCCCGATCACGTGTTCGGCAATGCCCGAGGCCAGGAGCGCGCCATGCAGCGGCTTGAGCAGCTTCTCGTTGGCGACGATTACCGCCCGCGCGCCCGAATTGTCGAGGATATGGATGTGGTCGCGTTCGGTATTGGTGACATAGGCGGGAACGGTGATGCAACCCGCCGCCATGATCGCGAGGTCGGCGATGCACCATTCGGGCCGGTTTTCCGACACCAGGCACACGCGGTCGCCATCCTTGAGGCCCAGCCCGCGCAAACTCTCGGCCAGCAGGCATACCCGCTCGGTGACCTCGCCCCAGCTGATTGTCCGCCAGTCCCCGCCGACCCGCGCGCCGAGGAACGGCCTGTCGCGCCGGGCATCGGCCCGCTTCAGGAACAGTTCGACGAGATTGTTGGCCGCATCGATGTCGGTCAGCACGGCAGGCTCCTCAGCGTTGGTCTTCTTTTCACCCAATCGTGCCGCGGGGCTTAGGCGCCCCGCGCGCCTGCGGCAAGCCGATGGCCGGCATCAGGGCGTGTCGAGCTGGCCCTTGAGCCGCGGGTCGCGCGCGCTTTGCCAGCCCCTGGCGCCGCGCAGCACCGCCCCCGCCTTCACCGGCGCCTCGCGCAATACCAGCTCGGTGTGGCCGAGCGCGCGCAAGGCATCGGCCGCGCCTTCGAGCCAGGTCCCCTGCTCGAGCAGCACCGAATTGCCGAAGGCCATGACGAACGGCAGGCCCAGCGCCTGTTCGGCGGGCAGGCCGAAATCGATCGCACCGATGATGCTGCGCGCGGTCTGTACGGGAATGGTTGCCCCCCCCGCCGCGCCGATGGCGAGGAAGGGCCGGCCCTGCGGGTCCCATACCAGCGTGGGTGCCATCGAGCTGCGCGGCCGCTTGCCCCCTTCGACCCGGTTGGCGACCGGGCGCCCGCCCGCTTCGGGCGAGCGGCTGAAATCGGTCAGCTCGTTGTTGAGGAAGAACCCGCCCACCATCAGGCCCGACCCGAACGCCCCCTCGATGGTCGAGGTGTAGCTGACCATGGTGAGGTCGGGCCCGACCACGGCGAAGTGGGTGGTGCCGTGCTCCTCGGGCTCGTCTCCATCGGCGCGCGCCTGCGGGGCGCCCTCGGGAACGCCCGCAACCACCGCCGTCATGCTCGAGTCGGGATCGATCAGCGCGCTGCGCCGCGCGATGTAGGACCGATCGAGCAGGCCGCGCAGCGGCACGGATACGAAATCGCTGTCGCCCAGGTAAAGCTCGCGGTCGGCATAGGCGAGCCGCTGCGATTCGAGGAAGAGGTGCCAGGTCACCGGGTTCTGCGCGCCCAGCGCGGTCAGATCGAAGCGCTCCAGCTGACCCAGGATCTGCAGCACGGCCACGCCCCCCGATGTCGGCGGGCCCATCGAGCAGATGCGGTATTTGCGATAGCTGCCGCAGACCGCCTCGCGCCGCTTGGCCTGGTATCCGGCGACATCGGCGGCGGTCATCGGGGCATCGCGCGGGGTGTCGGCAGCAACGGTGGCGGCAATCTGCTCGCCCAGCGTGCCCCGATAGAAGGCATCCGGCCCTGCCGCGGCGATCGCTTCGAAGGTGCGCGCCAGTGCCTCGTTGACGACGACGGCACCAACCGGACGCGGCTTGCCCTCGGCATCGTAGAACAGCGCGCGGCCGGTTTCGCTGAAACCTGCGCGGTCCTTGCTGCTCGCGAGCGCCGCATTGAGCCGCGAATTGATGGCATAGCCCGCGCGCGCCAGCCTGATCGCGGGCCCGAAGAGTGTCGCCCAGGGCAGCCTGCCGTGGTCGGCATGGGCCTTGGCGGCGAGCGCGATATTGCCCGGCACACCGACCGAAAGGCCGCTGCGCACCGAGGCGATGAAGGGCGGCAACGTGCCGTCGGCGTTGAGGAACCATTGCGGTGTCGCGCCCGCTGGCGCGGTTTCGCGGCCGTCATAGGTGGTGACCGCCCCATCCTCGGTCCCGCGCACCAGCAGCCCGCCGCCGCCGATGCCCGAGCTCTGCGGTTCGACCACGGTGAGCGCGAGCATGGTGGCGATGGCCGCGTCGGTGGCGCTGCCGCCCAGCCGCAGCATCTCCTCCCCCGCCGCCTGCGCGCGCGGGTCGGCGGCGCTTACCGCACCGGCGAAACCGGGGCCGTCGACGCCCGCGCCGTCGACGCCCGGGCCGTCGGCAAGGGCCGGCTCATGCGAAACGGTGGCGCAGCCGGTGACGGCGAGCGCGATGAGCGAAAGGATCGGAATATGGCGCATGGCGCAGGAGCTATCCGCTTCCGACGGCTTCGGCAATCGTCGAGAAGCCATCGCGGTGCATCAATTGCTCCAGCCCGCGCAGGATGCGCCTTGGCAGGCCGGGGCCCTCGTAAACCATTGCGCTGTAAAGCTGCACCAGGCTGGCACCGGCGCGGATCCGCGCCCAGGCATCCTCGGCCGAGCCGATCCCGCCAACGCCGATCAGCGGGATCGCGCCGCCGGTGGCCTTGCGAAAATCGCCGATGCGCTGCCGGGCGAGATCGCGCAGCGGCGCGCCCGACAGCCCGCCCGCTTGCCCGCGATGGACCGAACGCAGCAAGGGGCGCGCGAGGGTGGTGTTCGACACGATCAGCGCACCGAGTCGCTTGTCGAGCGCGATGCGCGCGATCGCGTCGATATCGGCTAACTCGAGGTCGGGCGCGACTTTCAGAAATATCGGCGGCGCCTGTTCTCCCCGCGCCTCGATCACCGCATCGAGCAGGCCGGTGAGCGCCGATTCGTCCTGCAACGCGCGCAGGCCGGGGGTGTTGGGGCTGGAAATATTGACCGCGAGATAGGACGCCAGCGGCGCCATGATCCGCGTCATCGCGGCATAATCGGCGACACGGTCGGCGCTGTCCTTGTTCGCGCCGATATTGATCCCGACCACGCCCGGGCGTCCGGCGCGCGCGGAAAGACGCCGCTGCGCCGCCTGCGCCCCGCCATTGTTGAAGCCCATCCGGTTGATGACGCCGCGGTCCTCGACCAGGCGGAACAGCCTGGGCTTCGGGTTGCCCGGCTGCGGCAATGGGGTGATCGAACCGACCTCGACAAAGCCGAAGCCGAGGCCGAGCAGCTGGTCGGGCACTTCGCCGTCCTTGTCGAAGCCTGCCGCCATGCCCAGCGGGTTGGGGAAGGTGAGTCCCGCCACCTGCGTCGCGAGCGCACTGGCAGGGGGTGGGCCGCACAGCGGCGAGGCGGCCAGGGCGCGGACGGTCAACCGGTGCGCACGTTCGGGTTCGAGCGCGAAAAGGGCCGGCCGGACGATCTGGAACAGCATGTCGCATGCCTATGGCGGAGCGTTGGCAGCCTGTCGAGGCGCAGCGCCATATGACAAGATCGCAACTGTTGTTGCACTGCAACACACGCGAATTTTGCGAAAGTGTCGCTTGCATACAATCAAGCGTAACGGAGTCGGGCTATCACGAATTTGCGACCCGAAGGGCTCGGAGCAGTCTTGCTACGAGTTCTCGACTTCAAGGGCGGTCCGTCATGGGCCGCCCTTTTTTCGTCCATCGTTTCCGCCCATCGCTTATACCTTGCCACTTTTTGGTGGTCGTGGCAGGCCGAAGGCGTATTTATACAATTCGACCGTGAAAATGGCAAAGGGGCGCAGGCTTGTCTGGTTCGGTTAGGGGCGACGAACCTCATTCATTCCGATTCGTGCCGGCTCCGGGCGATCTCGAGCCGTATCTCAACTCGCTGTATATCTGGCGCAGCGATGTTGCGGAACTGGACGATTACCTGCCCGCCTATTCGGGCCAGATGATCGCGTTCGTCCGGGGTTCGGGCCGGATGATCTTCGACGATGGCGCGGCGGGCGAGACCTGCGATGCCTTCTTCCTCGCCCCGTTGTGCGAAGCGCGCGAATTCAAGGTGAAGGGTCCGGCGCTGATGTTCGGCGTGTCGCTCAACTTTCGTGGCTGGACCGCGCTCAGCGGGCTTGCGGTGAGCGAGCATCATGATCGTTTCCTGCCCCCCGGAATGGTTCTCGGCGAAAGCCTTGCCGAAGAATTCCGGCGGCTTGCCCCACGCTGGCGCACTGGCGAGCTGGGTGACGAAGGGCTGCTCGAAGCCATGGCCGACATCGTCCGGCGGGGCCTGTCGCAGCTGTCGCCGGCGCATGCGCAGGTGATCGACCGCACGCTCGAATGGCTGTCGAGCTCGTTCCGGCCCGATCTCGAAGAGCTTTACGATACGCTGCCCTATTCGCGGCGGCAGGTGCAGCGGCTGGTGGCGCAATTCTTCGGCCAGTCGCCGGTGCGGCTGGTGCGCCGCTATCGCGCGGTGCGCGCCGCGACGCTGCTGTCGCTGCCCGATCTGCCCAAGGAGATCGAGGCCGACATCCGCGAGGCCTTCTACGACCAGGCGCATCTGATCAGGGAAGTCCGCTTCTTTACCGGGCGCACGCCCCGCCGCCTGCTGCCCGATGCCCACTCGCCGATAACTGCCATGCTCGGCCCCAAGGGCTATGGTTCGGTCGACCTGTTCGGCGGGGGCGAGGCCCAGCAGCTCGGCCGCGATCCGCTCGCCGAGTGAATTGCTAACGACTCGCAACAAGCCGAATCCCGTTGAAATGGCGGTTTCGCGCGCCTAGCTGACCAATCGGAACGAATTGGTCCGATTAAACCATGCGCCTCTCGAATCTCGCCGATTACGCCGTCGTCACGATGAGCGCCGCGGCCCGCCATTGCGGCGCAGGGCGGACCAGTGCGGCCGAGCTGGCGGCGGAAACCGGACTGCCTGTCCCCACGGTGCAAAAGCTGGTCAGCAAGCTTTCGGCCGCCGGGCTGCTGCGCTCGACGCGCGGAACCGGCGGCGGGCTGCAGCTGGCGCGTCCGGCGGCGGCGATCAGCGTGGCCGACATTGTCGAGGCAGTCGAAGGCCCGATCGCGCTGACCGCCTGCGTCGAAGGCGTGGACTGTTCGGTCGAGCACGATTGCTCGGTGCGGCCGCACTGGCCACTGGTGAATGCAGCGCTGCGCGGCGCCTTGGCGGCGATCCCGCTGACGCAGCTCGCGCGCACGAAAGAGATCGCATGAGCGAGGAGCTGGACATCCAGGACCGCGAGGCAAGGGAAGCCGCTGCGAAGGCGGCCGAGTACGAACACGGCTGGTCGGCGGACATCGAGACCGAATTCGCCGAAAAGGGCCTGACCGAAGGCACCGTGCGCTTCATCAGCGCGAGGAAGGGCGAGCCCGAATGGATGCTCGAATGGCGGCTCAAGGCCTTCCGCCTGTGGCAGGATATGGAAGAACCCGGCTGGGCCAGGCTCGGCTATCCGCCGATCGACTATCAGGGCGCCTATTACTATGCGGCGCCGAAGCGGAAGCCGACGCTCGCCAGCCTTGACGAGCTCGATCCCGCGATCAAGGCGGTCTACGACAAGCTCGGCATTCCCGTGGCGGAGCAGGAAGTGCTCGCCGGGGTCGAGGGCGCGCGCAAGGTCGCGGTCGACGCGGTATTCGACAGCGTCAGCGTCGCCACCACCTTCCGCGAGGAATTGAAGCGCGCAGGCGTGATCTTCCTCTCGATCAGCGAGGCGGTGCGCGAATACCCCGACCTTGTGAGAAAATGGCTGGGCAAGGTGGTGCCGCAGCACGACAATTTCTTCGCCACGCTCAACAGCGCGGTCTTTTCCGACGGCACCTTCGTCTATGTGCCCCAAGGGGTGCGCTGCCCGATGGAGCTTTCCACCTATTTCCGCATCAATGCCGAGAATACCGGCCAGTTCGAACGCACGCTGATCGTGGCCGAGAAGGGCGCCTATGTCAGCTATCTCGAAGGCTGCACCGCGCCGATGCGCGATGAAAACCAGCTCCACGCGGCGGTGGTCGAACTGGTCGCGATGGACGATGCCGAGATCAAATATTCGACCGTGCAGAACTGGTATCCCGGCAATGCCGAAGGCGTGGGCGGGATCTACAATTTCGTCACCAAGCGCGGGCTGTGCCAGGGCGCGCGCAGCAAGATCAGCTGGACGCAGGTCGAAACCGGCAGCGCGATCACCTGGAAATACCCCAGCTGCGTGCTCAACGGCGAGGATAGCGTGGGCGAGTTCTACTCGGTCGCCGTCACCAACAATTACCAGCAGGCCGATACCGGCACCAAGATGATCCACAACGGCAAAGGCAGCCGCTCGACGATCATCTCCAAGGGTATCTCGGCGGGCAAGTCGTCGAACACCTATCGCGGGCTGGTGCGCGTCGCGGCCAATGCCGACGGGGTGCGCAACTTCACCCAGTGCGACAGCCTGCTGCTGGGCGACCGCTGCGGCGCGCACACCGTGCCCTATATCGAGGTCAAGAACCCCGGCGCGCAGATCGAGCACGAGGCGACCACATCGCGGATCAGCGACGACCAGCTGTTCTACGCCATGCAGCGCGGGCTGGACGAGGAAGCGGCGGTGGCGCTGATCGTCAACGGTTTCGCCAGGGACGTGCTCAAGGAGCTGCCGATGGAGTTTGCGGTCGAGGCGCAAAAGCTGCTGGCGATCAGCCTGGAAGGATCGGTCGGGTGACCATTCGCGCCCTCAATCGTCATTGCGAGGAGCCGCAGGCGATGCGGCAATCCAGAGCGAGCGCGAACCGCTCCGGATTGCTTCGCTACGTTCGCAATGACGAGGGAGCGATCTCGCTTGAAGGGAGCGTGGGATGAGCGAGAAGAAAACTCTCAAACTGAAGAATCCATCCGAGATCGCCGCCGAAGCCCCCGCGCTCAAGAAGAAGGGCCGCGGGTGGGAGATTTCGGACAAGCGACTCGACGCGCTGCACGACCGCGCGCGCGACATGCGGCGGCACTCGACTCCCGCGCACAAGGCGCTGGCGGCGAAGTTCGCCGAAGCCGACATGGGCCGCTACAAGTTCACCCGCCACGCGGTGGTCGGCAGCGCGATCGTCGATCTCAACTGCCACAACCTCGGCATGGCGATCATGATCGACGAGGACGGGCAGGACGAAACGCTGGCCAAGCGTCGCGACAAGAGCCTCGAGGCGGTCGGTATCCGCGTCGAGCGCGTGCCCGCCGCCGACATCCTCGCGAACATGGATGCTGTCCTCCAGCGCCTCACCCTGGCGATGCGCGAATGCATCGCCGACAGGAGGGCCAAGGCCCGCGCCCACGCCGCGGCCAATCCCAAACAGCACTATTCGCGGCCCCGGAAACCGCAGGTGCGGCGATGACCCACTCAACCCTGCGCAGTCATTGCGAGCGTAGCGAGGCAATCCGGTGTCCGCCCGTCTGGATTGCCGCGTGGCCTGCGGCTCCTCGCAATGACTGACAAGAGAACGCAAATGCTCGAAATCACCGACCTTCACGCCAATGTCGCGGACAAGCCGATCCTCAAGGGTCTCTCGCTCACCGTCGCCGCGGGCGAGGTGCACGCGATCATGGGCCCCAACGGCGCGGGCAAGTCGACGCTCGCCTATGTGCTGGGCGGACGGCCCGGCTATGAAGTGACCGGCGGTTCGGTGCGCTTCATGGGCGTGGACCTGCTCGCGATGGACCCGCACGAACGCGCGACGGCGGGCCTGTTCCTCGGCTTCCAGTACCCGGTCGAGATTCCCGGCGTGTCGAACCTGCAGTTCCTGCGCGAAGCGCTCAATTCGCAGCGCAAGCAGCGCGGGCAAGAGCCGCTGTCGGGCGGCGAGTTCATGAAGCTCGCCAGGGACAAGGCCGCGCTGCTCAAGCTCGATCCCGAAATGCTCAAGCGTCACGTCAATGTCGGCTTTTCGGGCGGCGAGAAGAAGCGCGCCGAAATGGTCCAGATGGGCATCCTCGACCCGAAATTCGCCGTGCTCGACGAAACCGACAGCGGCCTCGATATCGACGCGCTGCGGATCGTCGGCGAGGGGATCAATGCGATCATGCGCGCCAAGGAAGGGGAGAGGCCCGACAAGGGCGTGCTGCTGATCACCCACTATCAGCGCCTGCTCGAGGTGGTGACGCCCGACCGGGTTTCCGTGCTCGCCGCCGGGCGCATCGTGCGGACCGGTGGCCCCGAACTCGCGCTGCGGCTCGAGAGCGAGGGCTATGACGCGGTGATGGCAGATGCCTGACCTCGCCGAACTCCCCACCCGGCGCGAGGAGGCCTGGCGCTATTCCGCGGTCGACCGGCTGCGCGGCGTTCCGCTCGACGACTGGCGCGCGATCGAGGTGGCGGCGGGCGAGAATTTCCGCGATTGCCTGGTCATCGCCGATGGGCCGGACACCAGGCCGACCGAACTGCACCGCTGGCGCGTCGGCGTGGGCGAGGGCGCGCGCTGCGAGCTCTTCGCGGTGCTCGCTTCCGCCGAATACGCCCGGCTCGAGATCGAGGTGACGCTGGCCCGCGGCGCGCATTTCGAGCTGGGCGGGATCACCGTGGGCGGGCGCGAGACGGTGCGCGAATTCGTCACCCGCGTGATCCATGCCCGGCCCGGTGCGACCAGCAGCCAGACCGTCCGCGCGGTCCACTGGGGGCATGGCACGGGCAATTTCCTTGGGCGTATCGATGTCGTGCGCGACGCGCAAAAGACCGACGCGGCGCAGGACTACAAGGGCCTGCTGCTCGAAAAGGGCGCGAGCGTCAACGCCGTGCCGCAGCTCGAGATCTTTGCCGACGACGTGAAATGCGCGCATGGCGCCAGCATCGGCCAGCTCGACGAAACCGCGAGGTTTTACATGGCCGCGCGGGGCCTCGCGCCCGATCTTGCCCGCCGGCTGCTGGTGCAGGGCTTCCTCGGCGATGCGCTGGTTTCGCTCGACGATGAGGAGCGGCGCGCGGCGATGATGCGCGTGGCGCTCGACAAGGTGGACAAGGCGCTGTGAGCGAGGCGACCACCCTATCGCGAAAGGCGGATTTTCCCGGCCTGCTGACGCCGGACGGCAGCCCGTGGCACTATCTCGATACCGCCGCCACCGCGCAGAAGCCGCAGGTGGTGATCGAGGCGATGACCCGCGCGCTGGGCCGCGATTATGCGACCGTGCACCGCGGGGTCTATGCCCGCTCGGCGCGGATGACGCTGGCTTACGAGGCGGCGCGCAAGCGGGTCGCGGATTTCATCGGCGCCCGCTCCGAAAACGAGATCGTCTTCGTGCGCGGCGCGACCGAGGCGATCAACCTCGTCGCGCAGACATGGGGCATGGCGCAGATCGGCGAAGGCGACCGCATCGTGCTCTCGACGCTCGAGCATCATTCGAACATCGTCCCCTGGCAGATGCTGGCCGAACGCACCGGCGCGCGGATCGACGTGTGCCCGCTGACCGAGGATCACCGGATCGACCTCGGCGCGCTGGAGGCGCTGCTCACCGCGCGCACCAGGCTGGTCGCGCTGGCGCATGTCTCGAACGTGCTCGGCAGCGTGCTCGATGCGCGCGCGGCGGCCGAGCTTGCCCATGCGGCCGGCGCCAGGCTGCTGCTCGACGGCTGCCAGGCGGTGCCGCGCCTGGGCGTGGACATGGCCGCGCTCGATTGCGACTTCTACGCCTTTTCGGGCCACAAGCTTTATGGCCCCACCGGCATCGGCGTGCTGTGGGCGCGCGAGGAAATCCTCGATGCCATGCCCCCCTGGCAGGGCGGCGGCGCGATGATCGAACGCGTGACCTTCGAGAAAACGACCTACGCCCCGCCGCCGCAGCGGTTCGAGGCGGGCACGCCGATGATTGCCGAGGCGATCGCGCTCCACGCGGCGATCGACTATGTCGCCGCACTGGGCTCCGATGCGCTGTTCGCGCATGAGGCGGCGCTGGCGAAGACGCTGCGCGCCGAGCTGCGCAATCTCAATTCGGTGACGCTGTTCGGGCCCGAGGAAAGCGCCGGAATCGTCAGTTTCGCCATCGAGGGGGTGCATCCGCACGACCTCGGCACCATATTGGACGAAGAGAATGTGGCGATCCGCGCCGGCCATCATTGCGCGCAGCCGCTGATGGACCATCTCGGCGTCCCCGCCACCGCCCGGGCCAGCTTCGGGCTCTATTCGGACGAGAGCGATATCGCCGCGCTGCTGCGCGGCATCGAACGGACCCAGAGGATCTTCGGATGAGCGAGGACATGGACAGCAACAGCTTCGATCCCGGCGCAGTGACCGCCAAGCCGCCGCGCGCACGGGTCGAGGATGCGGTGGACGAAAGCCCGCGCGCGACGCTGGAACGCAAGCGCGATTACCTCGAGGGCTTTCTCCAGCAGAAGCCCGAGCATCCGGCCGCGGGCGCCCCGGGCGGCGCGCTCTACGAAGCGGTGATCGCCGCGCTCAAGGAGATCTACGACCCGGAAATCCCGGTGAACATCTACGATCTCGGGCTGATTTACGCGGTCGAGGTGAGCGAGGGTGCCGACGTGGCGATCACCATGACGCTGACCACCCCGCACTGCCCCGTCGCCGAATCGATGCCGGGCGAAGTCGAACTGCGCGCGGCGAGCGTGCCCGGCGTGCGCGATGCCGAGGTCAATCTGGTATGGGACCCGCCATGGGGCCCCGACAAGATGACCGACGAGGCGCGCCTCGAACTGGGGATGCTGTGATGAGCCAAGCCCGTACCCGCCCCGCGCCCAAGGCCGCGGTCATCCTCACCGCCCGTGCCGAGGCGCGCATCGCCGCGCTGATGGCCAGCGCGCCCGAAGGCGCGATCGGCGTCAGGCTCTCGACCCCGCGCCGGGGCTGCTCGGGCCTCGCCTATTCGGTCGACTATGTCAGCGAGGAAGCCAGGTTCGACGAGAAGATCGAAACCCCCGGCGGCAGCTTCTACATCGACGGCGCCAGCGTGCTCTACCTCGTCGGCAGCACGATGGACTGGGTCGAGGATGACTTCACCGCCGGTTTCGTGTTCGACAATCCCAACGCCAAGGGTGCCTGTGGCTGCGGCGAAAGCTTCATGGTATAAGGCTTTCCACGAGCCGCATCGAAAGTCTCTTCGACTGATCAGCGCCTGAGCGCGGCGACGCAGGCCGCGCGGTCGACATCGAGCCCGTCGCTCGCCCGGCGCGCGTCGACATAGGTCGCGCTCGGCTCGCCCTGGGGCTCGAGCGGGTAGAGATAGACGTCGAGCACACAGGCCTCGCCGGCGAATTGCAGCTTGCGTGCATCGCCTTCCTTCACCGTCAGCCGGGGCGGCCCGAAAATGTCGGCGAGCGCGGTCTGGTTCTTGCCGATCACGCCTTCGAGCCCGGGCATGGACATGGTGCGCGGCCGGCGGAAGGACCCGCTGGGCGGAACCGGGCGCACCACCTGCGGCGGCGGCGCGGCGGGGCGGGCGGCGGAGCCTTGCGGCGGCGGGCGCGAAGGGGCGGGAACGGGCGCAGCGGCACAGGCGGCCAGCCATGGCAGTACCAGCAGGATTGCACTACGCATCGGTTGGCTCCCTCCTCGCGCGATGCACGAGATGCGTCGCGCCGGCTGCCCCGATAATGGGCGCGAGAAGGTTGACCAATGGTATCGCCAGCAGCATCGCGACGATCCCTCCGAGCGCGAATCGGGTCAGGCTGCCGATCGGTGCGATCTCGGCGGTATCCCGGCGATGGCGCAGCCAGACCATGTCTTGCAGTTCGCGGCCGAGCAGGAAGGCGTTGGCCGCCCAGAACACCGCCGCCGGACCGATTCCGGTGACCAGCAAGGCCAGCGCCACGGGCAGGGCAAGGAGATTGATGGACACCGCGCGTCCGGCGGCGCGCAGGCTGATCGAAAGCTCTTCGGCGAACGGCAAGGCGCGGGCACTGGCGGCGTGCCGGGGATAATGGCGCCTTTCAACCGCGCCGACCACCTCGTCGGCAAAGAATTGCAGCACCGTCAGCGCGACGATGCGGAACAGCAACCAGCCGCCGACAAGCGTGATCGACAGCGCGAGGAACCCTGCCACGGCGGTGCCGTAATCGCCGGGCAAGGCCTGCGTTACCCGGCGCTCGATGGCGCCATCGAGCGCCCACCAGAAAACGCCCCCGGCGATGGCGAAGATCGCCACGGTCACGGCAATGCTCTTGCCCAGCACCCGCAGGATTGCCGGATCGCCGAGCTGGCCGAAAGCAAGAGCGAGGGCGCGCGGCAGCGTCATCATAGGCGGCGGGCCTTGCGCGGGCCGGTGGGCCAAGTCAACGCCGCCCTTGGCCAACACCCGTTGAACGGGTAACGGCGCCCGACACACCGAGAATCCCCTCCACCGGAGTACCCATGACCGAACCCCGCTACGACGTCATCGCCATCGGCAACGCCATCGTCGACGTGATGTCCCCCTGCACCGACGAGCTGATCGAGGAACTCGGCCTGGCCAAGGGGGGGATGACGCTGGTCGATACCGATCGCGCGCGCGAGCTTTACGAGGCGATGGGGCCGGCCCGCGAAATCTCGGGCGGATCGGCCGCCAATACGCTGGCGGGCATGTCGGCGCTGGGCGCGCAATGCGCCTTCATCGGGCAGGTCGCGCGCGACCAGCTGGGCGACGTCTTCAGCCATGATATCCACGCGGTCGGGATCGATTTCGACACGCCCGCGCGCGAAGGCGAGCCGCCCACCGCGCGTTGCCTGATCTTCGTCACCCCCGATGGCGAGCGGACGATGAACACTTTCCTCGGTGCGAGCCAGTTCCTCCCCGCGACCGCGCTTGACGACGAGATCATCGCCAGCGCCAGCATCCTCTACCTCGAAGGCTATCTGTGGGATCCGCAAGAGCCGCGCAGCGCGATGCGGCGCGCGATCGAGGTGGCGCGCGCGGCCGGGCGCAAGGTCGCCTTCACCGCCAGCGAGAGCTTCGTGATCGACCGTCACGGCGACGACTTCCGCGCGCTGATCGAGGAGGGTTCGATCGACATCCTCTTCGTCAACGAACACGAACTGGCCTCGCTCACCGGAGAAAGCGACTTCGAAACCGGCGTGGCCGCGGTGGCGGGCAAGGTCCCGGTGCTGGTCGCGACGCGCAGCGCCAGGGGCGCCATCGCGATTGCCTGTGGCGAACGCGCCGAGGTCGCAGCCGAGCCGATCGAGCGGGTGGTCGACACCACCGGCGCGGGCGACCTGTTCGCCGCCGGCTTCCTCACCGGCCACGCGCGCGGCGAAAGCCTCGAGCGGTGCCTGCGCATGGGCGCGATCTGCGCGGCGGAGATTATCTCGCATTACGGCGCGCGCAGCGAGGGCGACCTCAAGGCGCTGGTCGCGGAAAAGCTGGGCTGACTGCTCCCTGGAGTGATTTCGGGCCGGATGGAATCATCTGGCGACCAGGAAATCACGGTAAAACAAGAATCTGGAGTGCGGCTTTGATGCAATCAAAGGCGGAAGCACTCTAGTAGATCGGCTTCTCGTAATTCGGGTCGCGCAGCCGCAGCATGTGGCGCGCGATCGTGTCGACCTGTTCCTGGCTGAGATGGAAGTTCATTTCTTCGGGATAGTTATGCGCGTCGGTCAGCCAGATTGCCAATGTCGCATCGGTCAGGCCCGGGCTGTTGGCGATGTCGGCGAAGGGCGGCGATTTCGGATTGGGCGACAGGCCCGGCGCAACCACCGCATGACAATCGCCGCAGGCCTGCTGTGCGAAGGCGCGATCGGATTGCGGGTCGGTCCCGCCGTGTTCGGGGAGAGCCTGCGCCGGCCCCGGCGCCGATGCGACCGGGGCGGTTGCAGGCGAGCCGGTCGTGCAGGCCGCCAGCGCGAGCAGGGCGGCGGGCAGCGGCGGGATCCAGGTGTGGCGCAAGGTCATGCGGCGAGTTTGCGCCGCAAACCCCCGTTCGATCAATGCCAAAAAGGCCTACCCTTGCTTCACCCCTACTTCACCCCTGTTCCCGGCGGACCTCGCGCTGGCCGATATCGCGGCGGCAGAAGCCTTCGCGAAAGGTGATCGCATCGACCGCGGCATAGGCCTTGCGCTGTGCTTCGGTGGCGCTGGCGCCACTGGCGGTGACGTTGAGCACGCGGCCGCCACTGGCGACAAGCTTGTCGCCGTCCATCGCGGTGCCCGCGTGGAAGACCTTGGCTCCAGACGCTTCCGCCTCGCCCAGATCGATCGTTCCCCCCTTCTTCGGCGTGCCCGGATAGCCCTGCGCCGCCATCACCACGGTCAGCGCGAACTCGTCGGCCAGCCTGGGCGGCGCGATTTCGCCCAGCGTCCCTCGCGCACAGGCGAGCATCAGTTCGACGAGGTCGCTTTCGAGCCGCATCATCAGCACCTGGCATTCGGGATCGCCGAAGCGGGCGTTGTATTCGATCAGCTGCGGGCCGTCCCCGGTCAGCATCAATCCGGCATAGAGCACCCCCGAATAGGGCATGCCTTCCGCGCGCAGCGTGCGCACCGTCGGTTCGACGATTTCGCGCATCGCGCGCGCCTGCAGCGCCTCGCTCAGCACCGGGGCGGGGGAATAGGCGCCCATGCCGCCGGTGTTGGGGCCGGTATCGCCGTCGCCCACGCGCTTGTGATCCTGCGCGGTGCCGATGGGCACGATCGCGGTCCCGTCGCTCAGCGCGAAGAAGCTCGCTTCCTCGCCGGTGAGGAATTGCTCGATCACCACCTCGCTGCCGGCGCTGCCGAACTGGCCGCCGAACATCTCGTTCAACGCCTCCTGCGCCTCCTCGCGCGTTTCGGCGATGACCACGCCCTTGCCCGCTGCGAGCCCGTCGGCCTTGAGCACGAAGGGCGGATCGAAGCGCTTGAGCTTGCCCCAGGCCTGTTCGAGCGAGGTGCAGCGCACATAGCGCGCCGTTGGAATATTGGCGCGCTCGCACAGGTCCTTGGTGAAGCCCTTGCTGCCTTCGAGCTGCGCCGCCTTGCGCGAAGGGCCGAAGGTGTCGAACCCGGCGGCGCGCAGCGAATCGGCCAGCCCGTCGACCAGCGGCGCTTCGGGGCCGATGACCACGAGGCCGATGGCGTTTTCGCGGCAGAATGCGATCACCGCCGCATGGTCGCTCGCGTCGAGCGCGATACATGTCGCCTCCTGCGCGATGCCCGGATTGCCCGGTGCCGCCCACAGCTTGTGGCACAGCGGCGATTGCGCCAGTTTCCACGCCAGCGCATGTTCGCGCCCGCCGCTGCCGAGCAGAAGGATATTCATGGCCGACGTTCCCACCCCTTGCGATGACGATATTGATGACGGTGAGGGGCTGGTAGCGAAGCGCCGCGCCGGGGACAACGCCGCGCCGCTGACGATCAGCGAAATCGCCCAATTGCTCAAGCGCACGGTCGAGGAGCGTTTCGGCTTCGTGCGCCTGCGCGGCGAGCTGTCGGGGGTCAAGCGCGCGGCATCGGGGCACCTCTATTGCGCGCTCAAGGACGAGAATGCGGTGCTCGACGCGGTGATGTGGCGCGGCAATGCCGAACGCCTGCCGTTCCGGCCCGAGGATGGGCTGGAAGTGGTCGCGAGCGGCAGGCTGACCACCTATCCCGGGCGCTCGAAATACCAGATCGTGATCGAGCGGATGGAGCTGGCGGGCGAGGGCGCGCTGCTGGCGCTGCTCGAAAAGACCAGGGCGCGGCTGGCGGCCGAGGGACTGTTCGATCCCGCACGCAAACGCGCGCTGCCCTATCTGCCGCGCACCATCGGCGTGGTCACCTCGCCCACCGGGGCGGTGATCCGCGACATCCTCCACCGGCTGGCCGACCGCTTCCCCAGCCGGGTGATCGTGTGGCCGGTGCTGGTGCAGGGGCAGGGTGCGGCAGAGCAGGTCGCAGGCGCGGTGCGCGGTTTCTCGGCCATGCCCGAAGGGCACCCCGACCGGCCCGATCTGGTGATCGTCGCGCGCGGCGGCGGCTCGATCGAGGATTTGTGGAGCTTCAACGAGGAAGCCGTGGTGCGCGCGATCGCCGAATGCTCGATCCCCACGATCAGCGCGGTCGGGCACGAAACCGACACCACGCTGGCGGACTTTGCCGCCGATCGCCGCGCGCCGACGCCGACCGCCGCGGCGGAGATCGCAGTCCCGGTCCGCGCTGAACTGGCAGCTGCGCTCGGGGACTTTGCCGCACGCAAGCAGCGGGCGATCCTGCGCCCGGTGCAGCTCGGTCGCGAACGGCTCGAGGCGCGCGCGCAGCGGCTGCCCGTGCCCGAGGCGCTGGTGCAACCGCCGACGCAGAAGCTCGACGATCTGACCGCGCGCCTCGCCAATGGCCTGCGCGAACGCGCCAACCGCGCGCGCGACCGGTTGCAATCGGATCGCGCCCGGCTCAACGCACCCTTGCTCAGGGCCCGCATCGAGAAGGCGCAGGATCGGCTGACCGCGATCGCGCGGCTGATGACCTCGCTCGATCCCGACAATGTGCTCAGGCGCGGCTATGTGCGGGTGATCGGTCCGAACGGAACGATCACCGACAAGGTCGATGCGGCGAAGGAGGCCGCGCTCACGCTCAAGTTCCGCGATGGCGAACTTGCTGTCACGCCCGGCGCAAGCCCGCCACCTGCGCGCAAGCCGCGCCCCGCTGCCCCGCCGCCGCGCCAGGATGATTTGTTCGGTTGAACCACAGCTGCTAGGATGCCCGCCATGCTGATGAACAAGAATTCGACGCCCTCTGGAGGCGAAGCGCGGCTGCATTACGGTCCTGGCGGCTTTCGCGTGCTGCGCGCGGGCCAATTTGTCGCCTGCGCGATGAGCGGCGTGTCGATCCCGCTCGAGGAACTGCGCTATTGGTCGGTCGAGTACCAGGAGCCCTATGCCAGCGCGGTACTGGCCAGCGAACGCCTCAAGCCGTGAGGCGGACCCGGGTCGCTCCGCTCGTCCTTCCCGTTCTTGTCAGTGCCTGCGCTGCTTCGGGCGAGCCGGTCGAACAGGCCGTCGAAGCGATGGTCGCGAGCATGATCCAGCCGCAATCCGTTCAGCGCGGGCCAGCATCGCTTGCCGCTTTTGCGATCGAGGGCGAACTGACGCAAGGCGGCTGGGTTCGTGGCACGGTGCCGCAGGGGACGCAGGCACTGTCGCTCGATGGCCAGCCGGTCGACTTCGCGGCCGATGGGAGCTTCTTCATTGCCTTTGACCGCGATGCCGGGCCGAAGGCGCATCTGGCGGCCCGTTTCGCCGACAGGATAATGGCCCAGGTCGAGCTCGATGTCTCACCGCGCAGCTGGCAGATCGAGAACGTCAACGTCGCGCGCCGCACCGGTGGGCCGACCGCGGCCTTCATGGCGATACGCCAGCCCGAACTCGACGCGATCCGGGCCGCGCGGCAGAAGGTTACGCGGGCGCAGGGCTGGCGGCAGCGTTTTGTCTGGCCGGTCGCCGGGCGTATTTCGGGCCGGTTCGGATCGCAGCGCATCTATCGCGGCGAACCGGGCAGCTATCATTCGGGGATCGACATCACCACCGGCGCCAGCGGCACGCCCTATGTCGCGCCCGCCGATGGCGTGGTGGTGCTGGCGGTGCAGGGCTACAGCCTCGAGGGGAACCTGCTCATCATCGACCACGGCAACGGTCTCGACAGCGCCTTCCTCCATTCCTCGCGACTCTATGTGAGCGAGGGCGATGCGGTGAAGCAGGGCCAGCACATCGGTGACATCGGCATGTCGGGACGCGCGACAGGGCCGCACCTCCATTGGAGCCTCACGTGGCGCGAGGCCCGGCTCGACCCGCTGCTGTTCGCGGGGCCGATGGCTTGAGCGCTTGACGCGCGCTCGCGAGCACTCGACTGCTCAATGCAATGTCCCGAACCCGACTTGCCCTCGCCCTGCTCCTTACCCTTGCGGTCGCCACCACCACCTGGCTGCGCAGCGACCCGGGACCCGGCGGCTCCGGCCCCACCGCGACCATCGTCCCGATCGTGGTCCCGCGCGCGCAATTCGGTCCGCTGACGATCGAGCGGGCCTGGGAAATCCGCTCGGGCAGGCGCCATTTCGGCGGCTTTTCGGCGCTGGTCGTCCTGCGCGACGGGAGGTTCCTTGCAGGCAGCGATACCGGACGAAAGCTGCTGTTCGAGCGGCCCGATCAGGGGGCGACGGAGGCGGTCATGAGCCTGCTCGAGCGCAAGGAACCGGCCTGCAAAGGCCTCGCCGATCTCGAATCGCTGACCATCGATCCGCAAACCGGCACCGTCTGGGGCGGCTTCGAGAGGAGCAATGCGATCGTCCGCTTCGGGCCCGACCTGCGACCCGCCGCAAGGCGTGGTCCGCGCGAAATGCGCGACTGGAAGGCGAATGGCGGTCCCGAGGCCTTTGCCCGGCTGGACGACGGCCGCTTTCTCGCGATCGAGGAGGAATCGCTCGACTGGGCGGGGCTGCGCCATCGTGCCGTGCTGTTCGATCGCGATCCGGTGGTCCGTGCACCGGCGCGCGAGCTGATCTTCGAGGGGGCGAAAGGCTATAGCCCCGTCGATCTGGTTCCGCTCGAGCGCGGGCGCGCGCTGGTGCTGTTGCGCGACCTGCGCCTGCGCCTGCCGCCCTATTTCGCCACCGCGATCGGGTTCATCGACGTCGATATGGCGCTGGAGACCGGGCGCATCGTCACCCGGAACGTCGCCGAGACCGGGCAGGGATTCCCGCGCGAGAACTACGAAGGGGCGGCACTCACCTATGACGGGGACGGCGGCCACCTGTGGCTGATTTCGGACGACAACCAGATGCACTACCAGCGCACGCTGCTGCTCAAGCTTGCCTGGCCCGAACGGCAAAAAGCGCGCGAGTGACCCCGCGCGCTCTTGCGAAACCAGTCAGGACAGCGCCGGGGCCTCAGGCGGCCTCGGCGGCCTTCTTCAGTTCGCGCTTCACCTTGAGCGCGCGCACCGACAGCTTGGTGTCGCTGGTCTTGAGCAGCCAGTTGTCGAGGCCGCCATTATGCTCGACCGAGCGCAGGCCCTGAGTCGATACGCGGAACTTGTAGCTGCGGTCGAGCCTCTCGCTCATCAGCGTGACGTTCTGCAGGTTCGGCAGGAAGACCTTCTTGGTCTTGTTGTTGGCGTGGCTCACATTGTGACCGACCTGGCGGCCCTTGCCGGTGAGTTCGCAAATGCGCGACATGATACGTCTCTCGTTCGAATGGCTGGGCGAGTTCCCTTAGCCGCCATGGCGGGTCGGGGCCTCATGAATCCCGGAAAGCGGCGCGCATAGCGGCGACCTGCCGAATCGTCAAGCACGTTGCGCCACCGCAGCGAGCGGTCTAGCCCCCGCCCCATGACCGGCTGGACCCTCCCGCAACCCATGCAGCGCGCGCTGGCGCTGGCCGAGGCTTCGGCTGCCGCGGGCGAGGTGCCGGTTGGCGCGGTGGTGGTGCGCGACGGGGTGATCGTCGCCGAAGCGCATAATGCCCCGCGCGAAACGCACGACCCCACCGCGCATGCCGAAATCCTCGCGATTCGCCGCGCGGCTGCGGTTGTCGGCGACGAGCGGCTGACCGATTGCGAGCTGTGGGTGACGCTGGAACCCTGCGCCATGTGCGCGGGCGCAATCGTCCACGCGCGGATCGGCAAGCTCTATTACGCCGCCAGCGACCCCAAGGGCGGCGCGGTCGAACACGGCGCACGCGTGTTCGACCAGCCGCAATGCCTCCACCGGCCCGAAGTCTATCCGGGCATGGGCGAAGCGAAGGCGGCGGAATTGCTGCGGGAGTTCTTCAAGGTGCGGCGATAATACGCACTAGGGTAATCGGGCCTGACCCTAAGAGTGGCGAAGCCACCGTTTTTGCTCACACGAAGACACGAAGGCACGAAGACACGAAGGGCGAAGCGCTCGGTTGCTGGATGCACGCCCTCTTCGTGCCTTCGTGTGAGATACTGCGGCCTACAGGCCGCGCCAGATGCGGGCAGGGGTTGCGTCTTTTGCCCCGAACCGCGCCTGGTCGCATGACACTGGCATGAAGCGCTTGTCGTAACAGAGCCGGATTTCCTCCAGCCACCCCCGCTTGTTCAACCGGACACCCACCGCTTCAGTGCGCCAGCCGGGATTGGCATCGACGAAGCGGGTGCGGATCGTCCCGGCGGTGAGCCCGCCCTCGCGCGAGATGCGGTCGAAATCGGGGATGCGCAGCCCGTTCCACAGGATCCGCGTGACGCGGAAATAGGTCTCGGGCCGCCGCACCATGCAACTGCCGTGCTTGGCCCATTGGTTCGCTACCAATGCCTCGGACGGCGAGAGGCACAGGTTCGGGCGCGCTGCCTGCGCGGTGAGGCTCGATCGCGATGGGCACCATTGCGGCCAGCTTTGCCTGCTTTCGGGCCACAGGCCATGGACGACCATGCCGAACCGGCCTGTCCTGCCCGAACATTGCCGGGCATCGCGGCGCGAGGCTTCACGCCCACGGCAAAACTCGGGGCTCCACGTCAATGCAAGCGTATAGCCGGTGATCGGCAAGCGCCGGGCCGGGCCCTCGGGCGCAATGCGCGGGAGGACGGGCTCGGCCGGGACGCTGCACTGATAAGCCTGCGCGGCAAGCGGTTGCGCCCATCCCGCCAGCGGGAGCGCGACCGAAGCTACCAGACGCCTCGCGACCGTCGGGATTGGGCTACTTCCGCTTTTCCGCGAACCAGGCCTTGGCATCGGGCTTGAACAGGAACCAGATCGCCATGATCGACATCAGCGTGCCGAGGTAGGACACCAGGTCGGAGATATTGATGCCATCGGCCAGGGTCAGGCGCAGCGAATAGACGCTCCACGCCGCGAACAGGATCAGCACCCACTTGACCAGTTCGATCCGCAGGACCGAGATGAGGAACCACAGGGCGAGGGCAATGAGCAGGCTGAAGACGAGCCCGCCGAGTACGATGCCCAGGCCCAGCCCCGCCCCGTCCGGCCCAGCTTCGGCCAGGCGCGCCTCGACGCCTTTCGAAATGGCAGGGTACAGCAACGCGAAAGAAACCAGCGCAACCGCCTGCGATGCCAGATACAGCAGGTCGAACTTGCGGATCGATTCGGGTTTCATGTGCTTGGTTTCCCCCTTGCGGCGATTGCTTGCAGCAAATGCCCGATCAGGACAGCGGCGTAAAGTCGAGACCGATGTCGGCGGCAGGTGCGCTTTGGGTAAGCCGCCCGACCGAAACATAGTCGACCCCGGTCGCGGCCTTGGCCGCGATGGTGTCGAGGTTGATCCCGCCGCTCGCTTCGGTCGGCACGCGGCCGGCGATGCGCGCCACCGCTTCGCGCAGCGTGCCAGGGTCCATGTTGTCGAGCAGCAGGCGGGTTGCGCCCGCCGCCAGCGCGGGGTCGATCTGGTCGATCCGGTCGACCTCGCAGATGATCTCGCTCACGCCCGCGGCGACCGCGCGGCGCACCGCCCCGCCGACCGATCCGGCGACGAGCACATGATTGTCCTTGATCATCGCCGCGTCCCACAGGCCCATGCGATGGTTCGCCGCGCCGCCCATTCGCGTGGCGTATTTCTCGAGGCGGCGCAGGCCGGGAAGGGTCTTGCGCGTGTCGAGCAGCGTGCAGGCGGGGTTATCCATCGCCTCGACATAGCGCCGGGTGAGCGTGGCGACGCCCGAAAGGTGCTGGACGGTGTTGAGCGCGCTGCGTTCTGCGGTCAGCATCGCGCGGGCATTGCCTTCCAGCCGCATCAGGTCGGTGCCAGCGGGCACCTGTGCGCCTTCATCGGCCAGGATCTCGATCGCCATGCCGGGATCGAGCGCGCGGAAGAAGGCTTCGGCGATCGGCAGCCCCGCCACGCAGATCGCATCGCGCGTGTCCATCACGCCCGAAAAGCGCGCACCGGCCGGGATCACGCTCTCGCTGGTCACGTCGCGCCCGCCGCCGGGAAGGCCCTCGCCGAGGTCCTCCGCCAGCGTATCGCGGACGAATTTGTCGAGATCGAAACCTTCGAGTTCCCAGTCCAAGCAATCCTCCGTTCGCCCTGCGCCTAATGCACGAAACGCGCCACGACGTCGCGGTAGGAACGCGACACCTTCACCTCGGCCCCGCTGTCGAGCACGAGGAAGCATTCGCCGTTGGTGTGCGGCCGCACCTGGCGGACCTGATCGAGGTTGACGATGGTCGAGCGGTGCACGCGCTGGAACTTGCGCGGGTCGAGCCGACGCTCGAGGTCCTTCATCGTTTCGCGCAGGATCAGCGAATTGTCGCCGGTATAGATGCACATATAGTCGCCGGCGGCCTCGATATGCTCGATCGTGTCGACTTCGACGCGGAAGATCTGGCCGCGATCCTTGATGTTGATCAGCCGTTCGAAGCGGCTTGCCGCCTCGGACTCATCGCCCGCCAGCTCCTCGGCGGCCTCGGGCGCGACTTCGGACAGCACGCTCTTGAGCTTTTCGGCCTCCTCGCACGACTTCTTTTCGATCAGGCGGATGCGCACGCGCTCGATCGTGTCGGCCAGCTTGTCCTCGTCGACCGGCTTCATCAGGTAATTGACCGCATTGGCCTCGAAGGCGCGGATCGCGTGTTCCTGGAAGGCGGTGACGAAGACGAACAGCGGCGGTTCGATCTCCATCACGCCCTGCACCACGCTGAAACCGTCGAAGCCGGGCATCTGGATGTCGAGGAAGACGAGATCGGGCTTGAGCGTCTTGATCGCGCGGATCGCTTCGCGGCCGTTCTGGCAGGTTTCGATGATCTCGACGTCATCGAAGGGTTCGAGCCGCAGCTGGAGGCCCTGGATGGCGAGCTTTTCGTCGTCGACGAGGATGGTGCGAATGGTCATGCTGTTGGCTGTGCCTTCCGGGGAGGTTGCAGCGAAGGAACGGGTGAAGGACCCGCAGGTTTCGCAATCGCTGCACTTTGACGAGCGCTTTGTGGCGCTGCTGTGAACGGGGCGGTGAACGGTGCAGCGAACGGTTCTGGCGCTTCGTCGGTCTCGAAGGGCAGCTCGATGAGTACGCTGAACCCGCCGGTTTCGGGCGAGCGGATCTCGAAGCGATGTTCTTCGCCATAGGCCTGCGCGAGGCGGTCGCGGATATTGGCGAGACCGACTCCGGTCGAATCGCGCCGGACGGCGGCCGGGTGCGCGGCGGGCAACCCGCCGGCGCCGGGGCCGGCGGTCATGCCCGGTCCGGTATCGGCCACCGTGACGCGCAGGCGCGGTCCGACGACCTGCGCGGCAACGCTGATTTCGGCGCCCTCTTCCAGCGGGCTGACGCCGTACTTGATGGCATTCTCGACCAGCGGCTGGAGCAGCATCGAGGGCAGCTGGGCCTTGGCGGCATCGGGTTCGATGCGGAAATCGGCGCGCAAGCGCTCCTCGAACCGCATCCGTTCGATGTCGAGGTAGAGCTTAAGCGTCTCGACCTCCTGCGCCACCGTCACCTTGCCGCCCGGTTGGGTGACCAGCGTGTGCCGCAGGAAGCTCGACAGGCGGGTGAGCATCGCATTGGCGGTCCCGGTCTGCTTGAGCAGCACCAGCGTGCTGATCGAATTGAGCGTGTTGAACAGGAAATGCGGGTTGAGCTGGTAGCGCAGCATGGCCAGCTGCGCGCTGGTCGCCTGCGCTTCGAGCCGTTCGAGCCGGTCGGCCTGCACCTCGACCTGGAGGAAATAGTTGATCGCGTAATAGAGCGCCGACCACGCGCCCAGCAGCGTCAGGTCATAGGAATAAAGGCCAAGGAACAGCCGCGCGAAGCCGCCGTCGTTCGACGGGCGGGTCAGTTGCAGCACCCAGCTGTCGATGAAGGCGAAGACGCCCACCGCCAGCGCGAGGACCAGCGCGGTCGCGCCCCACATCACCAGCGGGCGGCGATTCATCAGCGCGCCGTAGATCACGGCGAGGATCAGGCTGAGCGAAAAGCCGGTAATCGTGGCGATGACGATGATCACCAGCGCATCGATCGGCTGGCCGTTGGCTACCGCCGACATGGCGCGCAGCAGCGCCGTCCCGCCCCAGCCGGCCAGCTGGAGGTTCCAGAACGCCTGGTTCTTGTTGGCGAAGAACGGCGTCGGGCGAATGGGCAACACGGCCATGCGCGTCTCCTCTAGCCCAATTGCGGCGGATTGCGCCAGTCGCTACACTCGCTGGAGCTGACGAAGCGAGGGAGAGACGCGATGGGCGTGCACGAAACGATCGACCGGGAAACCCGCGAACGCGCCAGGTTTCGCGCGATGAAGCAGGGCACGGCGCAAGACTGGGCCATCATCGGCGGCGAATACCGCGCCTTTGCCAGGGGGCTGCCCGATCGCGTGCTCGACCATCTCAAGCTGCTCGACGGCGATTTCGGCGGCTTCCCGGTCGACCGGCTCGAACATTCGCTGCAGACCGCGACCCGCGCGCACCGCGACGGGCGCGACGAGCAATATGTCGTGATGGCGCTGCTGCACGACATCGGCGATACGCTGGGCAGCTACAACCATCCCGAAGTGGCGGCGTCGATCATCAAGCCCTTCGTCAGCGAGCAGGTGCACTGGATCTGCCACAACCATGGCGCCTTCCAGGGCTATTACTACTTCCACTTCCTCGGCATGGACCGGAACCTGCGCGACAAGTTTCTCGGCCACCCCCATTACGAGGCCTGCCGCGAGTTCTGCGAGAAATACGACCAGTCGGCCTTCGATCCCGATTACGATAGCGAGCCGCTCGCGTTCTTCGAACCGATGGTCCGCCGGGTGATGGAACGCCCGCTGGCCACCATGTACGCCGTGGCGGTCGCGCAGGAATAGGCTGTCAGCTGGCGGTGTTGAGTGCCTCGGCCAGCCGTTCGTAGGGGACCAGCCCCTCGATCACCTCTCCTCCTGCGATCCAGCTCGGAGTGCCGGTAAAGCCCAGCGTGCGCGCGAAGGACATGGTACGCGCGATCTCTGCCGTGGCAGCGTCCGACTGCGCAAAGGCCTGCGCGGCCGCCATGTCGAGGCCCGCGACCTGCGCGGCCTGCGCGATGCTCGCTTCGCCGGGCGGGCCGAGCTGGAACATGGCGTGATAGAAGGCGGCGTATTTGCCCTGCTTCGCCGCCGCCAGCGCCATGCGCGCGGCGGCCTCGCTGCCCTCGAAGATCGGCCATTCGCGGATCACCACCTTCACCTGCGGGTCGGCGGCGATCAGCTGGTCGACCTCGGCGATGCTCTGACGGCAGAAGGTGCAGCCATAGTCGGTGAACTTGACCAGCACCTTGCTTCCCTGTGGATTGCCCAGCACCGCACCGGGGAACGGCACGCCGACATCCTGCGCAACCCCCGCCAGCCGTTCGCTGGCCTGGCCGCGCTGATAGGCTTCGGCCATTTCGGGGAGGATATCGGGATGGGCGACCAGATAGTCGCGCACCTGCCCATGGCCAAGGCCGGAGAACGACCACAGGCCGGCGCCGGCGAAGCCGAAAACCAGTGCGATCATTGCGGTAAGGATATGGTTCTTCATCCTGGCCCCCTGGCGCGGATCAGCGCCGGTCGCAACTGCGACCCTTTTCGATTTCGCATTGCCGTTCGAGCAGCGCGCGGGCCTCGAGCCCGATATCCTGTGCCCTCAACCAGTCGGGTGTGCCCTGTTCCAGGCCCGCTTCGGCCACCTGCGCGCTGCGGATCGCCAGCGCATATTGCCCGCTCAACACCTGCTGTTCGGCGCTGGCGAGCCGGGCACGCGGCATGTCGCCCCGCGCGGCATAGACCACCCCGAGCTGATACCAGGCGAAGGGATTGAAACGGTCGCGCGCGACCGCCACGCGCAGCACCTGTTCGGCTTCTTCGAAATTTGCCCGGTCCTCGGTCGCGATCAGCGCATGGCCGAACAGGCCCGCGATCAGCGGCTCCGAATTGGTCAGCAGGGTCGCGCGGCGCAGCGGATCGAGCGCTTCGGCCGGTCGGCCCGATTCGAGCAGCACCTGGCCCTTCAGCTCGAGGAAATAGGGATCGTCGGGATTGCGCGCGAGCAGGGCGTCGGCGGATTGCAGCGCGCGGTCCACCTGGGCCGACTTGTGATAGGCATAGGCCCGGGCATAGAGCGCCGGGATCGTCGGGTTGGTTTCCGGATAATCGCGAAAGGTTGCAGCCGGCTTTGCAATGAAGCCGCTCAGCTTCGCCTTGATCCTTTCGAACTCGGCCTGCTGCCGGGCGTTGGCCGGCGCGTTCCACGCGGGGTCCTTTTCGTAGACGTCCTTGAGACGCGCTATGCGGTCGCCCGAAAGCGGGTGGGTGCGGTAGAAGCCGGCCTCGTCGGACTGGCTGTAGCCATAGCGGAATTCCTGGTTGAGCAGCTTGCCGAAAAAGGCCAGCGATCCGCGCCCCGATATCCCTGCCTTGGACAGGAAATCGGCCCCGGCGAAATCGGCGGAGGATTCCTGCGTCCGGCTGAACGAGAGGAAATTGCCCAGCGCGGCCTGCTGCCCCAGCGCCAGGATGCCGACGGCGGCATCGCCCGCGCCCGCCAGCGCCGCGCCGACCCCGGCCAGCAGGCTGAGCAGCGTGATCTTGGTGGCAGAAGCCGCGCCCTCGCTGAAACGGAGCACATGGCCGCCGGTGACGTGACCCAGTTCGTGGGCGATGACCCCCTGCACCTCCTCTGCCGTGTTCGCCGCCTCGATCAGCCCGCTGTGGATGTAGACGGCCTGACCGCCGGCGACGAAGGCGTTGATCGAGGGGTCGTTGACCAGCACGATATCGACATTGCCGTGTTCCAGCCCTGCCGCCTTGACCAGCGGAGCAGCGATTTCGTCGAGGAAGGCCTCGGTCTCCGCATCGCGCAGCACGCTTTGCGCGGCAACGGGTTGCACCGCCAGCATGGCGGCGGCAAGGATGGCGAACAGGCGACCGATCAAGCGCATGGCCAGACAGCTAGAGCCTTTCGGCCTGAACCGGAACTGAAACCGCCGTCACCCGATGCGCAAATTCTGCGATACGTGCAACCAGGTCGCGCCGGCTGCGCCAGGGGCTGGCCAGCGAAAGCAGCGGTGCATTGTGATCCTGTCCGGGGTAGAACGCGGTTTCGACCGGTGCGCCCGCTTCGCTCAGCCTTGCGGCGAGCGCTATGGTATTGCGCGGTTTGACCAGCGTGTCCGCCTCGCCGTGGGCCAGCAGCATCGGCGGTGCGTCGGGGCGGGCGTGGTTGACCGGCTGGCTCTCGGCGCCCGCGCCCGCAGTTCCGAAGATCAGCCTGGTCGCATCGCTGGTAAACGGGTGGAAGTCATACGGTCCCGACAGGCCGACCACCCCCCTGATCGCCGGGGCGGGTACGTCGGCCGCGGCGAGCCAGCGCTGCTCGAGCGCCACCTGCACGGCATTGTAGGCCCCCGCCGAATGTCCGGCGAGAACGATGCGGTCCGGGTCGCCGCCCATGCCGGCCACCTCGGCGCGGACGCTCGCGATCGCGGCGGCGGCGTCCTCCAGCATCGCGGGATAGCGCCCCGCCTCGCCCAGGCGGTATCCGGCAAGCACGACCACGAATCCCTCGGGCACCAGCGCCCTTGCGACGAAGCCGTAATCGTCGGGATCGCCCCACTGCCAGCTACCGCCATGGACGAAGACGATCACCGGCAGGCCCCTGCCTGCGGCAGCGGGGGCATAATAGCGCAGCTTCTGCGCCGGGTTTGCGCCATAGGCCCTTTGCGCGATGAGCCGCGCCTCGCGCGCTCCCCCGGCAATCCGGTCGAGCGTGTCGAGCACTCCGGGCCCGTTGAGCAGGATCGCCAGCCACAGCGCCGCCCCGGCCAGTGCCAGCAGGGCGGCGAGCCCGCCAAGAACCGGAAGCACGCGGTTCACCGCGGCGCGCGAGGGGGTGGGCAGGAAGACATCCCCAAGGGGCTAGCCAAGGCAGCCCCCTGGGGACAAGCCCTTATTTTGGAAAGCCGCGGGCGGCCTGGCGTCGTCCCGGTTCCGATCGAACCGGAACGATTCAAGCATATCTTGTGTCGGCCGTGATTTCCTGGCCGCCGGATGATTCCATCCGGCTCGAAATCACTCCAGAGTGCTTCCGGCTTTGATTGCATCAAAGTCGGCACTCTAGGGTCTTGTTTTACCGTGATTTCCTGGCCGCCGGATATTCCATCCGGCTCGAAATCACTCTAGCCCAGCAGCCTGCGCGCGGCGCGTTCGACCAGCGCGATGTCTTCGGGCACCTCGCCCAGGACGACGATCTTCCCGTCGAGCGTGCGGCGCACCATCACCAGCGCGAATTCCGGGCCTTCGGCAGCGAGGTCGGCAAGCTCGACCGACTCGATTCGCCGCAGCTGCTTGGCCAGCGATTTGCGCACACCGCCGGTATCCTCGACCGGCTTGCCCTGCGCTTCCTTGCGTGCGCGGCGTTCGGCATTGACCATCGCCTTGAGCCCGCCTTCGGCCTGGTCGAGGAAGCTGGCGAGCGTGCCGCGCTCCACCCCGATACGGTGCGCGTGCATCAGCACGGCGGCATATTCGGTGAGGCGGGTCTTGTCGTAATCGGCACCGAATACGAGCTTGACCACCGGGGTCATCGGCGCGCGGTCCTGCACGGTCAGACCATTGTCCTCGAGCAGTTCGGCGAAACCATCGGGATCGGCATCCGTCTCGAGGCTGAAGTCGTAGGCAAGGCTGACCGCCTGGTACAAGGCCTTGCGGCTGCGATCCTCGGTATTCTGCGCGGCCTGCGCCAGCGCGCGCGCGGCGGCGAGGCAATCGTAAAGGCCCTCGGGCGAACCGGCCTCGTCGCAGGGTACGTCTGTTTCGCCGGTGTCGCCGGCACCATCCGGCATCGTGGTCAGTTCAAAGACCGCTTCGCCACCCTTCTCCCCCTCCTCGGCCGCCTCGTCGGCACCCTCGACCACCCCGAACATCGGTGCGGGCGCGAACTCTTCCACATAGGATGCCACCTCCAGGTCGTCCTCGTCGCCATAGGCGTCGAATGGTTCGGGCTGCGAGAAGGTAATGGTCGGCGGCTCCGGTACGAAAGCCAGCGTTTCGGGTGCGGATTCATAGGCTTGTGGCACCGCCGGGGCCGGCTCCGTGCTCGACAGGTCGACCGATTTCTTGTTGCGAAAACCGCGGCTGACCAGCGACATCAGGCTGCTCGGCGAATCCTCGTCGGCCAGCGGATCGACCAGTTCGTCGACATCGGCCTCCAGCTCTTCTTCGTCATCCCAGTCGGGCAGGCCATAATCGGCGGCGGTCTTCATGCCGCTGTCGAAATCGCCATAGCCGTCCGCGAATTCCCCGTTGTCCGCCTGGCCGTGTCCGCCGATCGGATTGCCGAGCGCATCGACGCCGCGATGCGGCCTGATGGCGGGCGTTTCGGCGGCGGGCGGGCCGAAGGCGGGTTCGGGCAGGCCGAAGTCGGCTTCCTGTGCGACCATGCGGGCATTGCCCAGATCGAACACATCGTTGCGGTCTTCGTCCATCGCGGCCTCGTCCGGCGCGACCAGACTCTGGACGGCCAGACTTTCCGCGGTCAGGCTTTCGGCGGTCTCGATCGGAGCTTCGAGGCCGTCGGTGTCTTCGTCGTACTCGCCCAGCGACTGGCCGATCTCGAGCAGCAGCTCGTCGGCGGTGCCCTGATCGGCCATCTCCTTCCAGTTGATCACCCCGTAGATGAAGTCGATCATGCGATTGTCGGAGGAATAGGGCAGCAGGATTCCGCGATAGAGCACGGTCAGTCCGCGATCGTTGACGAACTCCGCCTCGAAACCGATCGGCGCCTGATTGGCGAGGATTTGCATGTAGTGGTCGGTGATGCGGCTGAGCACCGACCGGCTCGGCACATCGGACAGCCTGGTGAGAATCGCGTCCTCGCCGCATTCCTCCGCCAGTTCGGAGCCGACGAAACAGACCGTCGGATCCTCGATCCCGTTGGTGAAATCGAGGAGCACGGAATAGGGACCGAAATCGTCGAGCCGGTGCGGTTCGAGATCGTCGATATGCGGGAAGTTCCGGTCGCCCAGCAGGCTCGCCCAGTGGTTGTAGGCGCGCACCTGCATGCGCCGCTCGTCCTGACCGACCGGCGAAGGCGGCGGTTCGGGCAGTGCGTCGGCCTCGTCGACGAAATCGTCGAGCGGTTCATCCGCATCGTGCGTGCCGAAATAGCCGCCAAGCCTGTCCATGAAATTTCATGCCCTCCGGAAGAGTTCTGCTCATTCGGCGCGGGTATGCGTCCTGCGTGGTAAACATATGGTTAAATACGTTTGCCTACCCTGCCGATGCCGCCCGCGGCGGCGGCGAAGCGCGGCGGGCCCATCCGCCCCCCCTCCCAGCGCGCCTTACAGGCTTGCGCTCAGCCCCCTGTCGGTGCCGCACAGGCGATCCCAGAAGCGGAAATAGAGGCCATAGTTGCATCGATACTCTTCATGATGGCGCTGATGATGGCTGGCGGTTATCAGCCAGCCCCCCAGCCGCGAATGAACCAGGCTGCGCGGGAACGGTTCCCAGCCCATGTGGTTGGTAACGCCCATCACGGTCATCACCAGCAGGACCAGGCCCAGCATGGCCGGGTGGATCGGGACGAGGAGCACCAGCGCGGGGATCACCACCGCCCCGCTCACCGCCTCCCACGGATGGAAGCTCATCGCCGCCCAGGCCGTCGGCGGGCGGCTGGCATGGTGGACCGCATGCGCGATGCGGAACGGGCGCGGCCGGTGCATCAAGCGGTGCGTCCAGTAGAACCAGCCGTCGTGCGCGATGAGGTAGACCAGCGGCGCCAGCGGCAGCCACCACAGCGGATAATCGCTCCAGCCCGCATAGATCCGGGTCCAGCCACGCTGCTGCCAGCCCCAGGCGACCACGCCCGCGGGAAGGCCATAGATTGCCGCGGCGGCGAGCGACCAGCCGATTTCACGGCGGATCTGCCCGCCCAGTCCGGCGTGATGGCCGGGCCTCACCCGGCTGGTGATCAGCGCGAACAGCCCGCTCGTGGCAAGATAGCGTCCGGCAAGGATCGCCGTCATGGCCAGCGCGGAAAAGAGGATGGCGGTCCACATATGGGTGCCGTCCATGCCGCATGCGCGCGCCGCACCACAAGCCCCGCGCTCAGCGATCGCTGCCCCATGGTGCGCAGTGCGGATCGCCCGCCACGGTCATCCGGCGCAGCGAGGCGCGCGCCAGCCGCTCGACCTCGACCTTGCGGCGCGCGGCGGCAAGCGGCTGGAGCGGCGCGGGGCGGATGATTTCGCCGTCATAGCCATCGGCGACGATGACCCCGCAGCAGTCGGGGCGATAGCCCTCGCTCTCCAGCGGCGACCGGTCCAGCCCCGGCGGCACGCCCCAATAGAAGCGGTCGCAGTGCTCGAGATAATCGGGCCACTTGCCGTCGCCCAGCAGGTCGCCGCGCTGCACCTTGATCTCGACGATGATCACGCGGCCCTTGGGATCGACCCCCATCAGGTCGGCCCTGCGTCCGTTGCGCAGCGGCATTTCGGGGATGCACCAGATATCGTTGCGCGCGAACAGCCGCGCGATGCCGCGTGCCACCATTGTTGCCGTGTCTGTCCCGTCAGGCGCCGAATCCGTCATGCGGAGTGGTTGGAACAGATGGCGAACGACGTCAACCGGCTTGCGCGCGGGGGAGGGGAGGGAGGGGGGAGGGGAGAGGGGGATTGCCTAGACGAGCGAGAGGATCGCACTGCGCGCGGTATGGAACTCGCGCCACAGCGTCAGCGCGGCGGCGGTGGTGTCTTGCCCCTGCGCGGTGAGCGAGAGCAGCGCGCGCAGGCCCGGCTGCATGACCGCGGCAAGATCGTCGATCCCGCGCGCGACCATCTCGTAGTGCCGCCCGCCCTTCTCCGCCGCGCGCAGCGGCAGCGAGACGATCTCTTCGCCGATGTGTTCGCGCCCAAGCTGGGCCAGATGGCCGACCGCGGCAGCGGCTTCGTGCACCGCGTCCCACTGGTTCGCCAGCGTCGCATAATCGGGCGTGGCGCGCGACCGCGTGTCCGCCGGCGGGAGCATGGTGGCCTGGCTCAGGTCGAATTCGTGGGCAATCGCGCTCATGTCGGCATGACCTACGCCGCGCTCCTTGCCAAATCTCTAACGCCAAATCTCTAACGCCAAATCTCTGACGCCAAATCTCTGACGGCGCGATATCGTCCCGGGTGAGATTTGCACTGGCGACCCGCGACCCGCTTTGCTAAGCGCCGCGCTCGCCGAGCGGCCCCGCGGGGTCGATGGGCACCCGTAGCTCAGCTGGATAGAGCGCTGCCCTCCGAAGGCAGGGGTAAGTCAAGTCGGCTGAGTTGTGAATCTGAAAAATGAAGCAAAATCAGTGCCTTGATCGAGCTTCAAAATGTGGGTTTCTCTGGTCTGTGGCTGCGGAAGCACTGCGGAAGCAAACTCAAGGGAGGTTGTGGAGTGCGGTCGGCGACAAAAAGGTAGGGTGAAGGCCATGCCATTGTGCCTGTCGAATCAACGTTGAGAGTTTCGTGTTTGAGGTTGACCCCGTTCAGGTTCAGGCACTATCGAATTACAAGATGCACCCGTAGCTCAGCTGGATAGAGCGCCACCCTCCGAAGGTGGAGGCCACACGTTCGAATCGTGTCGGGTGCGCCAACCTCTTAGTGGTTGGCATGCGAATAGATTTCGCGCCCATTCCAAATTGGCCCCGAATACAGCTTCGGAAGCGCACTGCTTATGCGTGCTTCGACAATTATTGGATTGGAATTTTCAGCATGGCCTGCTGCAGGTTTCGTGGACACCGAGATTGGGTGTTTGGCCAAGCTGAAAAAGCGATATCGACCATCGTATCCAGGACTTTGCGATCGACGGCATCCCGAGGGAGCAACCATCAGAGCTTGCGGTCAAACGGGGGGCCACCCTGTTGGGGCGGCCGACGTTACCGAAGTCACTAAGCAAGTAAAGTTGGTTGCGGGGGCACGCAACCATCTCAACTTGTGTTGGCGTGCTGCCCGCTGCGGTGACGCTTACTTAACGAAAATATCGACGCCTTTTGTTTCGCGGGCAAAGATCAGCACAATGACAAAGGAGGCGGCGGCGATCACAATCGGGTAAAGAAGCCCAGAATAGATATCGCCGGTTGCCGCAACGATTGCGAAGGTGATCGCGGGCAGAAAGCCGCCGAACCACGCCACGCCGAGATGGTAGGGAAATGACATCGCGGTATAGCGGATACGCGAAGGGAAGAGTTCCACCAGCATCGCCGAGGTCGGCGCGAAAGTCATCGTACCGAACGTGAGAAGGACCATGAGGATCAGCAGCGCCATCGGCTTGTTGATGCTGGCAGGATCGACGGCGCCGATCTCATGCCCATTCTTTTTGAGAGCATCCCTGAGAGCGTCATCAAACTGCTTGGCCTTTTGCACGGATGCGGGATCGCTGGCTGAATAGCCCTCAACCATGTCACGCCCAATCGTCACATTCGCGACCGCGCCCGCCGGAAGGGCCTTGTTCTGGTAATCGAGCCCATAGCGCGCGAGCGCGCCCTTCACGATGTCGCAGGAGGTCGTGAATTTGGAGGTCCCGATCGGGTTGAATTGGAACGAACACTCGGTCGGGTTCGCTTGCACCAAGATTGGGGCATCGTGCAGCGCCTTTTCCATGGCCGGGTTGGCGTAATGGGTCAGGGCTTGAAACAGTGGGAAGAATAGCGTCGCGGCCAGAACGAGCCCGCCGAGATAGACCGGTTTGCGACCTATTTTATCCGAGAGTTTACCGAAGAAGATGTAAAGAGGCGCGGTGAGAATGGTCGCGAGCACAATCAGTGCGTTGGTGGTCGTGCCGTCAACTTTGAGCACTTTGGTCAGAAAAAAGAGCGTGTAGAACTGCCCCGTATACCACACCACAGCCTGCCCCGGCACAATGCCGAATAACGCAATGAGAATGAGCCGCAGGTTCTTCCATTCCCCGAAGCTTTCGCTGATCGGTGCCTTCGACAGCTTCCCCTCTTCCTTGATGCGCTTGAATTCGGGCGATTCATCGAGCTTCAAGCGGATCCATAGCGAAATCAGCAGCAACAGAACCGAGAAAAGAAATGGCAGACGCCAACCCCAATCGGCAAATTGCGCGGCCGGGATCAGCGTCCGCAACCCGATGACCACGCCCATCGCCAGAAGAAATCCCAGCGCGCCGGTCAAGATGATCCAGGCCATCCAGCCGCCACGCTGCCCGTTTGGCGCGTGTTCGGCGACATAGACCATAGCCCCGCCGAACTCGCCGCCAAGCGCCAGCCCCTGCAACATACGCATGCCGACGAATATGATCGGCGCCGCGATCCCGATCGCGGCGTATCCGGGCAGCAATCCGATGATGAAGGTCGAAAGCCCCATCAGCACGATCGTGACAAGAAACGTGTATTTCCTGCCGACGATATCGCCAATCCGTCCAAAGACGATGGCGCCGAATGGCCGGAGCAGGAAGCCGGCGGCAAATCCCAACAGTGTAAAAATAAAACCGGCGGTCGGGTTGACACCAGAGAAGAAATTCTTGGCGATTTCGCTCGCCAGCAAGCCGACCAAAAAGAAATCGTAAAGTTCGAACACTGTGCCAAGAGAAGCGGCGAAGACAACTTTCATCTCCTCCCGCGTCATAGTTCTGTTGTCGTCTCGCGATTCTGTGATCGCAGTTGCGCTAACTGACATCTCGATGTCCTCCATGAGGTCGATATTTTATTGTTGTTTTGGGAATCAAGCCTGAATACGTTGAATTACATCCTAATGCTTCGCATCCGGGAACATTGAATTGTTGTTCTTTGGTAGCCGAAACACTGGCCTGATTTTTCGAAGACTATCCGTGAATACTGTTACAATCCCGGACAGACAGTTCGCTTGTTTCGGTAACACTTTCGCTTGGGCAGCTTTTTTGTTGAACGTAGTTGCCGCGCGACGCGTGTCGACGTCTAAATGCGTCAAGGTTGTAATCTTCAGATGAAGCAGGCGGTGTAGAGCGCCTCGGCTTCAGCGAGGGTCGCTCGTCGGATGTTTGGCGAGGCAATCGTCGCCGTCTCGCTCACTGGCTCCGTCAAGGGAGCCCCGTAAAGCCCCGGCAATGCCGCTTCGGCGATCTCGCGCAGCGACGCCGGCTTTTCAAAAAGGCCATCGAAATGATGCGGAAAACCGATCTCATCGAAAAGCTGGCGAAGCGCGCTCAGCACACGAGCGAGGACAGCGACATCATCGCCACCAGCATCCAGCTCCATCGCTTGGGCCATCATCCGCACCTTCCCCGGCGCGACCATGGCGTTGAAAGCAAGGACATGTGGCAAGAGAACGCCGACGCCGATACCATGCGGCGCATGACAACGCGCCTCCAATGGCAGCGATAGCGCGTGCGCAAGGCCAAGCCGAGCATTGCCGCAGGCCATGTTGGCGATCGCGGAGCCCAGCAGATTATCGGCACATGCCTCTGGAGTGCGCGTGGCGATCGCGCGGGGAATCGCGCGTATCAATATGCTGATTGCGGTGGCCGCCAGACCATCGGTTAGTGGGGTCGCGAATTCTGTGAACATCGCCTCGACCGCGTGGGTCAGTGCGTCGATGGCCGAAACCGCCGCAAGCCGGGAGGGAATACCCGTGAGCACGACAGGATCGAGCAACGCGACATCGGGGAAACTCAAGGGACCGCCGCCGACAAATTTGGTGCCGTTCGCGTCGTCTTTCACTAGAGTGAACTGGGAAACCTCCGCGCCGGAGCCGGCAGTGGTCGGCACCAGCAGCATCGGCAGCGCGCGGTTGGGAAAACGGGCAATGCCGGCGCAATCCCTGAATGTTGGCGGATTCTTTGCGACGATTGCTATGGCTTTCGCCACACAGAGCGCCGAGCCGCCGCCAATGCCGACGATTGCCTCGATATCTTCGGCGCGCACGCGGGCGGCTTGCTCGTCGACCTCTTCGAGATGGGCATCGATCCCGCAACCGTCATAGACTTCGCTGTGGATCCCTGCTTTGTCGAGCGCATCGCGGGCCGCCGCATAAAAGGGCTGCGGTGTGATGTTCATGTCGGTGACGATCAACACGCGGCGGAAGCACATAGCAGCAGCGATCGAACCGATGCCTGCGAGGACCCCGGCGCCGTGGATGATGCGTGTTGGCATCAGGAAGGAAGCTTCCATGCCGTTACTCCTTTTATGGTCGTTTCCTGGGGCCGGGAAATCCCGGTTCGGCGCGCACCCACTCTTTGGAGATGTCGCGCCAGCCGCGCCTCAGCGCAGGACGAAGGGGTTGGGCACTTCCTTCTCGAGATTGATGTAGACGCTCTTGGTCTGGAGATATTCCTTGATCATCTCTTGGCCATTCTCGCGGCCGATGCCCGATTGCTTGAAGCCGCCGAAGGGCACCGCATAGCTGACGACGCGATAGGCATTGACCCAAACGGTCCCAGCCTTCAGCGCCTTGGTGTAGCGGAAGGCGCGCGTCAGATCGTTGGTCCACACACCCGCCGCGAGTCCGTAGGGCGTGTCATTGGCAATTGCGATTGCCTCGTCGTCGTCGCGGAAGCGGATGACCGAGAGCACCGGCCCGAAAATCTCTTCGCGCGCGACACGCATCGAATTGGTGACATTGGTGAGAATTGTCGGTTCGACGAACCAACCATTCTCGCAATCAGGTCCACGATATGGCTTGCCGCCATGCGCCAGTGTCGCGCCTTCGCCCGTCGCAATGGCAACGTAGTCGAGCACTTTCTCATATTGCGGAAGGGTCGCGACAGGGCCGATCTGCGTGTCCAAGGACATCGGGTCCCCCAACTTCGCACTCGCGACGAAAGCGCCCAGAGCCGCGACGAATTGATCGTGACGCGCTTCATGAACCAGCAGCCGTGAGCCGGCCATACAGGTTTGGCCGGTCGCGGCGAAGATGCCAGAGACCGCCCCCTTCACTGCCTGCGCAATATCGGCGTCCTCACAGACGATGTTGGGTGATTTACCGCCAAGTTCGAGCGTGACGTGTTTGAGCGTCTTGGCTGCGGACTGATAAACCGCCTTGCCGCCAGCATCGCCGCCGGTGAATGCGATTTTTGCAACCTTCGGGTGCTCGACCAACGTCGCGCCGCACTCATTGCCATAGCCGGTGACGACATTGACCACGCCCGGCGGGAACCCCGCCTCAAGGAACAGCTTCGCGAACTCGATCATCGAGACCGAGGCGTGTTCGGACGGCTTGATGACGACGGCATTGCCGGCTGCCAACGCCGGTGCGAGTTTCCAAGTCGTCAGCAGCAGCGGCGAATTCCATGGCGTGATCGCGACGACGACGCCAAGCGGCTCGTAGACCGTATGGGTGAACATGCCCGCCTTGTCGGAAGGAATGACCGCGCCTTCAACTTTATCGGCGAGGCCGCCATAATAGTAATAGTGCTGGGGCAGATAGCGAAGCTGACCCAGCATTTCAGCCTTGAGCTTGCCATTGTCTTGCACTTCGAGGTCGGCAAGGCGTTCAGCGTTGGCGAGAATGAGATCCCCAACCTTACGCAACAAGGCGCCACGCTGGCTGGCAGTGATGTTCGCCCAGGCCGGGTTTTGCATCGCCGCAGCCGCAGCTTCCACGGCCTCGATGGCATCGGCTGCCCGCCCACGCGGTATCCGAGCCCATATCCTGCCCGTGAAGGGATTGACGCTGTCGATCCATTCTCCAGCGACAGCGCTACGCTCCTCGCTGCCGATTATCATTTTGAAGTCTGTCATTCTGTCCTCACGCTGACGAAGGCCGAGCGTAAGGATGAACCGCCAGAATGCTAACGTCTCGCCCGCAACCGCAATATGTTCGCCTCAGCCAGCTTGTCCCGAGCGCCGTAATGCGGTGGGCGTAACGCCGAAGCGTTCCTTAAATCTGTCGGTAAAACGCGACTGGGACTGATAGCCGACAGCATCTGCCACCTGGCAGATCGTCATGCGCGTTTCCTGGACCATCGTCAGGCCCGACATCAGGCGCACCTCCTCTAGAAGCCCCCTGAAGTTTGTGCCCTCGATTTGCAAACGCCGTCGCATCGCTGATTCACTGACCCCCAGCGCCCGGCAAAGCTCCTGGCAGCGCCAAGCACGCGCCGGATCGACGCTGAGCATTTGCGATATCCGCTGGCGCCAACTAGGACTTCGGCTAACAAGGATATTACCGGCAATACCGGCCTGTGCGAAAAGCAGCAGAAGCTCGACGAGCCGATGACGCTGGATCTGAACCGAAACTGGGTATTTGCGGCTCCATTCGAGCCATTGCACCACCCATTCGAGCGCGGCATCCGATGCGGGCGCGTGCCAGTTCGGCGCGAGATTCCAGCTGTCAACACCTTGACCGAAGCTTCTCTGAAACTCCTGAATCGTCTCGATATCGAACCGGAAGCCGAGGCCTTGATAGATTCCGGTCGAGGTATCGGGATATTTACCGATCCAGAATTCGGTATCGGCCGGCACCACCAGGAATTCGCCCGCCTTGGCGAGATAACGCTTGTTCGGAAGCAGAATTTCCTTGGAACCGGAGACGACGAGCAGCAAGGCAGGCTTGTTGAAAATAACCTTCGCGATGGTCTGAGGCTTGTAGCAGCTCTGGATGCCAAGCCCACACTGCATCAGATCGTGGTCAAGCTCTGGATCCCGCCTTTTCAAACTTTGCAGCAGATCATCGACGAGCCGCGACTTACCAGTTCGCAGTTCAATTTCGTTACGCCCTACGACATCGTCGTTGCGGGCGACGACGCTGAGCGCTGATTTCCTTTCGGTCATGACATCTCCTGATCTGACAAGCGGAGCGCTACGCCTAGCAATATAGCGATTTCAGAGCCAAAAACCGCCATGCGTTCGGAAAGACCGTTTGGGGCGATCAACTGACGGTATCGGGCGAATTTGTGCAGGCCGAAGTTTGTTAGCTCAAAGCTCGTGCGATTTTCGCGCTTTAGCAATCGTAACTTCAAGGGTCCTCGACTGTGCAAATTCGACGCTTTTCGGCGACGATGATGACCTACAAGCTGCCTGGCGTAGCTGGCGGTTCGGGCGTCACCGAGGTTGACGTTATCGCCTGCGATCTGACCGCCGACAACGGCGTCGAGGGGTTCGGTTTTTCCTATGCGATCGGCGGACGCGGTGCCGCCGCGCTCAAGGCGCTCGATATAATTGGCCGAGAAATTGTCGCGAACTCGCCGATCGAACACCCAGAAGCGACTTGGCGGCGCGCAAAGGCAGCATGCAACCGCATCGGGCGCGGCCCGAATTTCATAGGGCTTGCGGCGCTCGACGTGGCGCTTTGGGATCTCCACGCGAATTGTCTTGAGGTTCCGCTTGGCGTTGCCATGGGTGGCGCGCTGCGGCCTGTGGCGGTTTATGGCAGTGGCGGCTATCGCCCTAATCAAGGCGAAGAAGCGGTTGCCGCCCAGATCTGCCGTCATCGCGAGCAGGGGCTCAAGGCGGTGAAGCTCAGATTGTCCGGGCAGCCGGGCGATATCAAGATGATCGAAGCCGCCCGATCAGCCATGGGGCAAGATCAGTGGCTGATGGTTGATATGAACGAGAAAGGTAATCTTACCACGGCGCGTGCGCTCACCGCGGCCGTCCTCGCCAATGGTGGCCTTTTCATAGAGGAGCCGCTTCCGGCTCACGATATCGAGGGATATCGATCATTAGCCAAGGCGTTCCCGGGCGCAATCGCAAGCGGTGAGCATTTGCAGGGCTGCGAGGCGGTTCTTCCGTTCCTGAAAGGCGGGTTATGCGGCGTCATTCAGCCCGATCTCGCCATGATGGGCGGGCTCACCGAAGCGCTGCGCGTGGCTCGGATGGCGGAGGCGTTTGGTATTGAGGTCATGCCGCATTTTCTGCCGGGCCTTTTTGTCCATCTCGCGGCGGCAGCGCCCAACGTCACCTGGCTCGAAGAATTTCCACTTCTCGAACCGCTTTTCGACGGCGTTCCTACCGTCGCCTCCAATGGAATGCTGATGGCCGGCGCAGCGGCAGGGCACGGCTTGTCGCTCACGCCGGCAGCGCGCGGGCAGTTGCTTGCAGCCTGAGTTTCCCGACTACACAACAGCGACCCAATGCCCTGACCGTGGCGGTCATAATAAAGAAACCATCGAGGAGGATATCATGAGCCTGAAGGCAAGCATCATCGGCTACGGCCCGCGCAAGGTTCTTTTTCTGCATGGATGGCTGAGTGATCACCACGTCTTCGACGGCATCACACCCTGTTTTTCACAGGCGGAATTCACGATCGCCCTGATGGATTTCCGGGGCTACGGTCTCAATCGTGCGGTTACCGGCACCTATAGCGCTGATGAAATCGCCAAGGATGCTCTTGAGCTGTGCGACCAACTCGGATGGCGGAATTTTCACGTGGTCGGCCATTCGATGGGCGGCATGGTCCTCCAGAAAATGGCGCTTATGGCGCCTGGGCGGATAGTTTCGGCGGTAGCGGCAACGCCGGTGCCGGCTTCCGGCTTTCCTGTCGATGATGGCACGCGGACGTTCTTCGAAAGCGCGGCAGACGATGACAGCGCGCTTACGGCCATCTTCAACACGCTGACGGGTGAACGATATTCATCCTCATTTCTCGAAGAATTGACCGCCGCCGCGCGCGGGGCGATCGCGCGCGACGCCTTCCTCGGCTATCTTCGTACCTGGACGATGACCGATTTCTCTGCCGAGGTTGGCTCGATCGACACGCCGGTGCTTGTCATCGGCGGCGCCACCGACAAGGCGCTTGGTCCCGAATTCCTCAAGGGTACCTATCTTAAGCAGCTGCCGAGCGCGCAGCTGCACGTCATCGAGCACTCTGGCCATTATCCTATGCTTGAAGTGCCACCCGAGTTCTTCGGCCTAGTTGAAAATTTCCTTCGTCAAACGGCTAACAATATCTGATTGCTTCGTGGTTGTTTTGCGAAAGGGAGATCAGGTTGAGAGTTCGTCAGGCGCAGATAGCCGATTTGGAAGAATTGATGCCTCTGTTTGACAGCTATCGCCAATTTTATGGTGAGCAGCCTGATCTTGCGCGAGCGGAAGATTTTTTACGTGATCGCTTCGAACAGCAACAGTCCATAATTATTTTGGCATTTATGGGCGAAGAGGCAGTCGGGTTCACTTGAACCGCCCCCGGATTGCCGGAGGCCAATTGGTTTTAAGTTATGCGGCCATGGCTGGCTGGTCCAGCATGGCGTAGTAGCGCTCTTCGGCTTCCGCTGGCGGGATATCGCCTATAGGCCTTACCAGGCGGCGGTGATTGAACCAGTCGACCCATTCGAGCGTGGCGAACTCGACAGCTTCGAAGGACCGCCAGGGCCCGCGTCGATGGATGATCTCGTCCTTGTAGAGTCCGTTGATGGTCTCGGCGAGGGCGTTATCGTAACTGTCGCCAACATTGCCGACGGAAGGCTCAATCCCGGCTTCGGCAAACCCTAAGGCCTGCTCGAGGGCATCGAGCACAAAGCTCGCATGCGGCGTTCGCGATACGCGCTAGCCAACGATCCGTCGGGCATAGGCGTCGATGACGAAGGCCACATAGGCGAAGCCGCACCAAATGCTGACATAGGTGAAGTCGGAGATCCAGAGCCTGTTCGGCGCCGGCGCATGGAACTGGTGGTTCACATGATCCAACGGGCAGGCGATCAGTGTCGGCGGCCTGTGTTCGCGCAGCCAGGCCTGCCACCAAGGGTGGCAGGCGACATTGGTGTGGTAGTCGTAGCGCAGCGCCGCCTGCATCTCGCGCTGGCCCGGCTGGGAGAGATAGCTGAACTCATCGGTCCAGCGTAAACGGTGTGCCGTCGGCACCTTGACCAGCTTGCTCAAAATTGGACGTGATCATTTGCCATTCGCTGACGCTGGTGATAAAGGCTCGTCATGGAATTTGTTCGCGCTTTCACTTTGATTATTATCACCATTCATCGAGTGGTGGGTTAAGCGCGTCATATTTCCAGACAAAGCAACCCGCCGCGAGGCGGGTTTTGTTTTTCCGCTCGCGGCCATTTTGGAGTCCAGAATGTCCGACCATCCCTTGAAAGCCCTTATCGAATCTGCAGACCGTTCCATATCGGCCAAAGACTTCGACGGCTTGATGCGATTTTACACCGATGATGCCACCTTGGTGGTCAAGGCAGGCATGTACGCCAAAGGCAAAGACCAGATCAGGAGAGCGTTCGAAACAATATCAGCTCATTTCCAAGGTAAATTGAAAGTCCGCCAAGGGAGGATGGAGGTGATCGAGGGTGGAGACACAGCGCTGGTCATCATGGAAACCTGGTTGGATACCGTCGACGAAAGCGGCATTGCGACGTCGACGGTACGACGTGCCACCTATGTGTTTCGTCGGGACTCATCTGGCACCTGGTTATGCGCTGTAGACAATTCCTACGGCACGGCTCTCCTCGATAGCTGAGAAGGCTCCCGGCCCGGTGCCCACGCTGGGTCGGGGGACAGCGTTCCGGTTGGCGCACCGACTTCGACCCCAACGCCCCGATCGACAACGACGCGATCGAATCCGACCTGCTCACCCTCGCCAAGCGCTGGGCGAGGCGCCCTCGGAAGAAAGTGTAGCCGCGCCGCGAAGCTGCCGCGGCCTACGCCGGAGGCTTACGATTCACTCAACTCTTTCCGTCGTTCTCCTCCACGCGGACTGCGCGCATTTCGTTCTGAACGATCTATTTGTAGCTTCTCAAGCGCGAGGCAAGGGATTCGCGAAATAGCTACTGGCCGCAGCCTGCGATTATGGGCGGAGTGTGGGAACGATGAGGCTTTCGCTATCGACAGCCGTAGACAATGATAGCGCGCAGACCTTGTATGAAGTGGCAGGCTAAATCAGGGACAACCAGTTCAGCGGTTACACGATCAGCCTCATTTAACAGTTGTCTTTTCCTGGAAGCTGGCCGGAGAAGAGTTCTCTAGCTCCGCGTCTTCACACAACAAATCAAAAGCTACCAATGTCGTACGAGCCGCTGGCCACAAGGCGCTGCGCTTCGGCAACACCTTAGCCATCGAGTTAAGCCCGACCAGGAAGGTTTTCAGTGCGAGAGCGGTTGCGGTAATATCCGCGTCGGGCGGAAGTTCGCCCCGGGCGACAGCAGCCTTCAATAATGTCTCAATCCGCTCCAGACGCGCGATCATGTGCGCGGCGACCTTGGGGCCTATTTCGGCATCAACATTGCACAACGCGCCGACGCTGTTGACCGCCAAGCACCCTTTCGCGTCAGGATCGAGAGTAAGGCTTTCACAGATCGTCTTGAATGTCGCGGTTATCAGCGCGCAGACGCTGCCTTCTAGCGGCACCGCCGCCAGCGCGCGGTCAGGCGAACGTTCAAGATAGCGCTCAAAGGCCTCCATGAACATGGCCTCGCGGCTCTCGAAGGCATTGTAAAAGCTTGAGCGGGTGATCCCCAATCGCTCGGAGAGCGCTTTAACCGAGTTCGCCTGATAGCCGTCGCGCCAGAACGCCATAAGCGCGGCCTCAAGCGCGGCTTCACGGTCAAATTGCGAGGGCCGTCCGGATCTCGACATTTATTTTGTACACCTATGGACATAATCAAGCGATCGTTTTATACAGCGCTGTACATAACGCAGCGAGCCGCCCTTGTCGAGGGCAGGCCGTGTCAGCGTTCAGTGTCGTCCATGCAGGAAGGAGCCCGAAAGTGGCAGCATTTTTTATCGTCACAACCACCGTCAAGGACCCAGAATCCTACCAAACCTATGTTCAAAGCGTCGGCCCCACGCTGGCGCCCTTCGGCGGCAAGGCGCTGTTGCGCGGCAAGGCTGTAGCGGCCCTGGCGGGAACGATGACGCATCAAACGGTCGGCATCATTGAATTTCCCGACATCGACGCGCTCAACGCCTGGCATGCATCCGAGGCCTATCAGGCGCTCATTCCTTTGCGCATCCGGGCCGCCGACATGACCATCACCAGCTACGTCGTCCCCGTGTGATTTCAAGATAACTCCCGAGAAGGACAGCACATGTTTACGTATCACGACAAGAATACGGCGCCGTCCGCGTCCGTCCCCTTCATCGATGGCGCGCAAGCCATGTTTGGTTTCGTGCCGAATTTGCATAAAATCCTGGCTGAATCGCCTGCCGCGCATGAGGCCTATTCGACGCTTTACAAGCTGGCGACCGAGAAGACGAACCTCACTCCCGTCGAGGTTCAGG
>JBAZTF010000001.1:0-482013 GCA_041662105.1 Erythrobacter sp. | reverse complement strand
ATCACTCAACTCATAACGCCGCGCAATCATCGCCAGTCTCCTTTCGGAAACTGAATCAGATCATCTCACTCTTGAAAATCCCTTTTATGAGTTTATAACCTAGGCCGGAACGCCCAGTGCATCGGCAAAGCGACCGATTCGTTCGTCAAGCGTTGCAGCCAGCGCCGCATCATCGAGCACCGCAAGTTCGGCCACCTGCGGCATCGACAGTCCGACCCGCATGGTGCCGCCCCACCCGCCTTCGGTCAGGCGCACGCATTTGACCGGCTGGCCGAGCCGCAGGCCCAGACCGTCGAGCGAGCGATAGAGCGCCTGCGCATCGTCGAAGGTGCGCGCTGCGGGGTGGCGGCTGATATCGAGCGTCGCCAGCGTGAGCATTTCCAGCGGATGTTCGGCGGAACTCTCTTCGCTCCCGGCGGCAAAGGGCAGCACCAGGCGGAAGCCGAGTCGCTGTTCCAGTAGATCGCGGATTGCCCGTTGAAAGGCGAGGATCACCCGCCCCACGTCGCCGAAGTCCAGCGCCGAAAACCGCTCCAGCTCGAAAATCGACGCTTCGAGACGCAGGGCCAGTCCGGGGTTGGCGCTGTCTTCCAATTGCTCGCGACCTTGCCAGCCCTCGCCCCATTCGGCGCGACGGAAGATGGTGGCGAACCCGGCGGGAAGCGGCGCGGCCTGCGCCACCATGCTGTCGGGCACCAGGGCAAAGCCCGAAAACGGCGGGCCGCCCATGAACTTTGAGCCGGTGATGAAGACGATCGCCCCGCGCGCGAGATAGTCGCGCACGGCCCCCACCGTGATACGCGCCTGGCAAGCATCGACGACCAGAGTCAGCGCATCACCGAACTCGTCGCGCAAGGCGTCGATTTCGTCGAGCCTGGGAAGGATCAGCCCGGTCTTGGAGCCATGGACGATGTGCAGCAGCGTATGCTGGCCCTGCGCTCGTGCCAATTGCAGCTCCGCCCTGACTTGTTCGGAAATGGCAACGCTCGTCAGGGCTTCGCCGTCCGCACAACGAACCGGGATATCGACAAGCGTCACCGCGCCCAGGCCTTCGACCTGCTGGCCCGGTTCGGTAGCCGTACCCAGCGCGGTTTCCTGTGCGAAATAGTGTCCACGCGCCGAATGGATGCAACCGCTGCCGACCTCGTCCGCGCCGAGCAGGATATTGTGCGTCCCGCTCTTTCCGCGGCCAAGCACCGCGGCAAGGCCGACGAATTCGAGGTCGGTGCCCGACGGTGCGAACACGACGCTGGCAATGCCGGTCGCCCCGAAGGCCGCAAGCACCCGCGCGCGCAGGTTCGACAGCTGGGCAGCATAGTCCGGCACGCCCGCCTCGAGCAGTTCGAGCAGGTGATCGAAGGCCGGAGCCGAAACATCGTTGGCGGTAGACGATGCAAACGCCAGCGCGTTGCGCGGATAGGGTCCGGCAAGATAGCGGTTCAGCCCGCTCTCGGGATCGAGCGTGATCCGCGCATCGCCGCCCGAAGCCAGCAGGCCAATCAACCGTTCGGCGGCGGGATTTTCGCGATAGCGAAACTGTAGATCGGGAAATTTTGCGGCCACGAGCGCCAGACTTTCGAATTCAGCTTGGAAGCGCCGCCTAGCAGACCTATGCGGCGCTTTCACTCCAATATAGCGGGTCTTCCGGAATTGTCTCAACTTGTCCCTCTTACCATCGATCCCGCCACCAGGGAGCGTGTTCGCCTGCTGTTCCTCGCCAAGAACGCGCTGTGGGACGGCACCGGCCAGCCCGAGGACGGCAACCACGCCTTTTATCATCGCGAAGTGGCGCAGGTGCTGGCCGGACTCGGCCTCAACCTCACCATCTCCGACAATTTCGATATTCTTTATGGCAGGCCCGACGTCGATTTCGTCTTCCCGCTGCTCAACCGCGCCGGTTTCTTCAATTCGGAGATGCTGTGCCCGCTGTTGTGCGAACGCGCCGGGATCGCCTATCTCGGCGCCAGTCCGATCATCCGCGGCCTGTCGGACGACAAGCACCTGGCCAAGATGGTGGTGCGCGAAGCCGGGGTTCCGACCGCGCCCTGGGCGATCTATCGCCGCGGCGCGCCGATCGATCCCGCGAAGTGCCCCGATGGCAAGCGCTTCGTGGTCAAGCCCAACAACAGTTCGGCCAGTTGGGGTGTCCATGATGCGACCGACTGGGACAGCGTCAAGGCAGCGGTCGACGGGGTCCATGCCTTGGGCCACGACGCCATCGTCGAACCCTTCATCGACGGCAGCGACGTCGAAGTGCCGGTGATCACCATCAATGGCGAACCGCAGATCCTGCCGATGATGATTTTCCGCCAGGCCGATCCGGCGCACCTGCGCACCTATTACGAAAAGCGCGATCTGGTCGACCGCAGCCAGAAATACTCGCTCGATCCGTTCGAGAACGAGGCGATGGCGGCGGTCATTGCCGATCTTACCCGCAAGGCGTGGGAGGAATACCGCCCGTTCGACTATGGCCGGTTCGAATTCCGGGTCAACGAGGACACCGGCGAAGTGACCTTCCTCGAACTCAACCTCAACTGCAATTTGTGGTCCGAAAAGGTGTTCGGCAAGGCGACGGTGCGGGCCGGATGGACGCAGGAACAGCTGATCGAGACCATCCTGGCCGAATCGCTGCACCGCCAGGGCCTGATGGGGTAGGGTCTTGAGCGAACGCCCCGTCACCGTCATCATCCTGGCCGCCCAGCGAGCCGGAGTGGTCAACCCGCTGGCCGCGCGAGCCGGGGTGTCGCACAAATGCCTCGCGCCGATTTGCGGGCGGCCGCTGATCGAGTGGGTGCTCGATACGGTCGCCTCCCGCCCCAATCTTGCTGCGATCCGCATTTCGATCGAACCCGAGGCCCAGCGGGAGGTCGGCGCGCTGCTGGCGGCCTATGCAGATTGCGGCGTGCCGATCAATTTCGTCGATTCGCACACCGGCATCGTCGACAGCGTGACAGCGGCGGCGGGCGGCGACGAAGGCCCCTTCATCATTACCACTGCCGACAATGTACTGCTGGGCGCCGAAGGCTTCGAACAGGTTCGTGCGACCATCGCCCGCGTCGATGGCACGCTGGCGCTGGCACGCGAAGCCGATGTCCGCGCGGCGCATCCTGAAGGGCAGCGCAATTTCTACCAGTTCCGCGACGGCGGCTATGCCAATTGCAACATCTACGGCCTTGCCAACCGCCGTGCCTTTGCGGCCGCAGAGGCTTTCCGCGAAGGCGGGCAGTTCCAGAAGAACCGCGATCGGATGATCCGCGCCTTCGGCCTGTTCAACATCGTGTTGATGGGGCTCAGGCTCGTTTCCGCCCCCAACGCCATCCGCCGGGTCGGCAGGCGCTTCGGCATCACCATGGAAGCGACCCTCTTTGCCGATGGCGGGCTGGCGATCGATGTCGACAACGAGCGCACCTATGCCGTTTGCGAGGCGCTTCTGCCTGCCCGCAAGCAGGTGCCCACCGGCTGAGCGGTCAAAACCATCCCCCGCTCGACCTTGTGCGCTTCGTCATTTTCGTTAGATAGACCCCACGCAAATTTGCAGGATTGTCGAGACTCATGGCCACCTTCACGCTCCCGAAGAACTCGAAGATCACGGGCAAGACCCGTGAGCACAAGGCCGAAGGGGGCACCCGTGTCCGCAGGTTCAAGATCTACCGCTACGATCCCGACAGCGGCGAGAACCCGCGTTACGACACCTTCGAGATCGACCTCGACGATTGCGGCCCGATGGTGCTCGACGCGCTGATCAAGATCAAGAACGAGATCGACCCGACGCTGACCTTCCGCCGCTCGTGCCGCGAAGGGATCTGCGGGTCGTGCTCGATGAATCTCAATGGCAGGAACGGGCTTGCCTGCACCACCGCGATCGAGGACCTGAAGGGCGAGGTGCGGATCACCCCTCTGCCCAGCATGGATGTGATCAAGGACCTCGTCCCTGACTTCACCCATTTCTACGCGCAATACGCCAGCATCCGCCCCTGGCTGCAGACCGTGTCGCCCACGCCGAGCGGCAAGGAACGCCTGCAGTCGCCCGAACAGCGCGAAAAGCTCGACGGGCTCTATGAATGCATCCTGTGCGCCTGCTGCTCGACCTCGTGCCCCAGCTATTGGTGGAACAGCGACAAGTTCCTCGGCCCGGCGATCCTGCTGCAGGCCTATCGCTGGCTGGCCGACAGCCGCGACGAGATGACCGGCGAACGGCTCGATGCGCTGGAAGATCCCTTCCGCCTCTATCGCTGCCACACGATCATGAACTGTGCGAATGTCTGCCCCAAGGGCCTCAGCCCGGCCCGGGCGATCGCCGAAACCAAGAAGATGATGGCCGAACGCGCCATCTGATCGCTGGCTGAGGTGGCGTTCCACGAAGACGTGTTCGACCATGCGCCCGACCCGGAGAACCCGGGCTGGCGGCATTGGGATCTCAAGGACAAGACGCTGTTCAACGGCGCGGTGATGGGCAAGCTCGTCACCCGTGTCGACGATGACGGCAGGTCGCGGCTGCGGATGTTTCCCGAGCGGCGGCACGAGAACCTGCAAGGCATCGTCCACGGCGCGGTGACGCTGGCGCTGATCGACATTTCGCTGTTCACCACCATGCACACGATCGGCACCGGCAACGCGGGCCCCTCGGTGACGCTGGAACTGTCGACCCAATTCGTCGGCGGCGGGATGGTCGACCGCCCGCTCGACGCGGTGTGCGAGATCGTGCGCGAGACCGGCAGCCTGGTGTTCGTGCGCGGAAAGGTCGAACAGGGCGATCACATCGTCGCCGGCTTTTCGGGCATCGTGAAAAAGATGCAGCGCCGCGTCGCGTCATGAGCGGGATGCTGGCCCGTTACGAGCGGCTGATCGCCGCGGGCGAACTGCGCGCCGACCCCGATCAGCGCCGCGCGGCGGAACGGCTCGACCGGTTGCAGAAGGAACTCGAGGCGGAAACCGCAGGCGGGCTGCTCGCCCAGTTGTTCGGCGGGCGCAAGACCCGGCCGCAAGGGGTCTACATATGGGGCGGCGTCGGGCGCGGCAAATCGATGCTGATGGACCTGTTCGTCGAGACCCTCGGTATTGCCGAAAAGCGGCGGGCGCACTTCCACGAATTCATGCTCGAGGTCGATCGGCTGATCCGCGACGAGCGCAGGAAGGAAGCCGGGGACCCGATAAGGCCGGTGGCACAAAGGCTTGCCGAAGGGATAGACTGCCTCGCCTTTGACGAGATGGTGGTAACCAACACCGCCGATGCGGCGATCATGAGCCGGCTGTTCACCGCGCTGATCCGCGAAGAACGAGTGACGGTGGTCACCACCAGCAACCGCCCGCCGCGCGATCTCTACAAGGACGGGCTCAACCGCTCGCTGTTCCTGCCCTTCATCGACCTGATCGAGGCCGGGCACGACGTGGTCCCGCTCAACGGGCCGACCGATTACCGGCGCGACCGGCTCGGCGATCTCGAGACCTGGCATTCGCCGATGGGCGAGGCGGCGACCGCGCAGGTGCGCGAAGCCTTCTTCCGCCTGACCGACTACAAGCCCGAAGATGCCGAACACGTGCCGAGCGGCGAACTCGACCTTGGCGGCGGGCGGATGCTGCATGTCCCCAAGAGCTTCAAGGGCGTCGGTGTGTTCAGCTTCAGGAGGCTATGCGGCGAGAACCGCGGCGCAGCGGACTACCTCGCCATCGCGCACGTCTATCATACGGTGATCGTGGTCGGCATCCCCGCCATGGATCCGGAGAACCGCAACGAGGCGATCCGTTTCACCAAGCTGATCGACGCGCTCTACGAAAACAGCGTCAAGCTGTTCGTCACCGCCGCAGCGGAGCCTGAGAATCTCTATGCTGCGGGCGATGGGGCCTTCGAGTTCGAGCGCACCGTCAGCCGCCTCAAGGAAATGCAGAGCACCGATTACATGGCGCGCGGGCACGGCCTCGCCGGTTAGCCGCTCGGTGCCAGGTGGCGCAGCGAGCGCTCGAGCATCAATAGCTGCCACAAGGTCCGCCCGTTGTCCGACCGCCCCGCTATGTGATCCTCGGCCAGGCGTGACAGCGCCTTGCGGTCGAACCATCCGCTGCCGATCAGCAATTCGCTTGAAGCCGCCGCCCTTGCCGCTCCGGCCAGCGGCCCGCGAAACCACTGCGCGATAGGCGTCACGAAACCCTGCTTCGGCCGATAGAGGATGTCGTGCGGCAGGTAGCGCTCCATCGTGTGCTTCATCAGCCACTTGCCCGTGGTGCCGCGAATACGCTGCCGCTCGGGCAGCCGCGCGGCGAATTCGAGCAGGCGATGGTCGAGCAGCGGCTCGCGCGCCTCGAGGCTGACCGCCATGCTGGTGCGGTCGGTCTTGGTCAGGATGTCGCCGGGCAGCCAGAACTTGAGGTCGGCATATTGCGCACGGTCGAGCCCGCTGCGTGCCGGGGCCTCGCGCATCAGCTTCTCGAACGGCTGTTCGGCGCGATAATCGCCGCGCTCGCGCAGCAGCGTCTCGCCATAGAGCGCCTGACGCTGTTCGGGCGCAAGGATCGACAGTGCGCGCGCATAACCCGCCTCGCCACTGGCAGCGAGCGCGAGGAAGGTGGTCCTCGCGCGCAGCGGGCGCGGCGCCCAGTCGGCCTTGGGCCACAGCCTGCCGAGCGCACCGAACACCGGTTCGCGCAGCGCGCGCGGCAGCACGGCACGGGCCTGTTCCTCGCGCCTCTGGAACAGCTGGCGGCGGTAACCCGCGAAAGCCTCGTCCGCCCCGTCGCCCGACAGCGCGACGGTAACGTGTTCGCGCGCCAGTTCGCACACCCGCAGCGTCGGCAGGGCGCTGGCATCGGCGAAGGGCTCGTCGAAGATCGCCGCGATCCGGTCGATCTCGCCGAACTGGTCGGCCGAAACGATGCGTTGGTGATGGTCGGTCGCGAACAGCCCGGCGACCTGGCGGGCATAGCCCGTCTCGTCGACCTCGGCGACATCGAAGCCGATCGAACAGCTTGTCACCGGCTGGGCGCTGACCTCGCTCATCAGCGCGACGACCGATGAGCTGTCGACCCCGCCCGACAGGAAGGCGCCCAGCGGCACGTCGGCAACCATCCGGCTGCTCACGCCCTCGCGCATCAGGTGCAGCAGCTGGGCCGACAGGTCCCCGGTCGATCCGCGCTCGCGCTGTTCGAAGGACAGGTCCCACCATTGCGCCGGCGGCCCCGGCTCGCGCCCGTGCTCGAGCAGCAGGTAATGCCCCGCCGGCAGTTTCTCGACCCCCTCGAGGATCGCCCGGTGATCGGGGACATAGCCCCAGGTCATATAGTCCTCGATCGCCAGCGGATCGATCGTCCGGCGCATCAGCGGGTTGGCGAGCAGGCCCTTGAGCTCGCTGGCGAAGGCGAGCGCCCCGCCCTCGAGCCGGGCGAGATAGAGCGGTTTCACCCCCATCCGATCGCGCGCGAGGAACAGCTGGCGCCTGTCGAGATCATAGAGCGCGAAGGCGAACATGCCGTCGAGCCTGTCGAGGCACGCCGGACCCCAACGCTGCCAGGCGGCAAGGATGGTCTCGGTATCGCCATCGGTGCGGAACCGCGCCCCGCCCTGCTCCAGTTCATGGCGCAGGCGGCGGTAGTTGTAGATCTCGCCGTTGAACACGATCACCGCGCGGCCATCGGCCGAATGCATCGGCTGCGGCGAGCCCGCGAGGTCGATCACCGACAGGCGGCGGTGGCCAAGGCCCACCCCCGGAGCGGTCCATGCGCCTGCCCCATCGGGCCCGCGCATGGCGAGCGCATCGGTCATCCGCTCGATCCGCCGGGGATCGACCGGCTTCACGCCCGCGTAATGGAATATCCCGGCGATCCCGCACATGCGATCGAAGGCCTAGCCGAGCCGGGCCAGCGCGGCAAAGAGCAATGCGACCGCCAGCACCGCAGCAAGGACAAGATCGGCGGGCAGCGCCCTGCCCTCCCAGCGCGCGACCAGCGGCAGTGTGGCGACTTCCCCTGCGGTCCAGCCCGCATCTTCCGGCACGCGCTCGAACCAGCGCCAGGCCGCGCCCAGCACCAGCGCGATGACGATGGCGAAGAATACCCAGCCATAGACGATGTGGTCGAAGCCGCCCGCCGCCTCGGCCCCGACATATTGCGCGATGAAGATCGTCGCCCATGCGCGAATGCCGTTGGCGATCACCGGCACGACCACGCAGGCGAGCATGAACCAGGCGCGCCGGGCCCGGCTGGTGAAACAGGTATGCGCCACCAGCACGCCCAGCGCGACCATGGCCACCAGGAACTTCACGCCCGAACATTCCTCCGCCACGATGAACAGCCCGGCGGGCGTGTCGATCCCGATGCCGTCGGCAACGGTCTCGATCCCGCTCCATTGCGTGAGCGCGGTGGCTATGCTGGCGGTAATCGCCTGGAGCGGCGGGATGATCTCGTCGCCGAAGGGCACGAGGAAGCCCATGTAGAACAGCGGGAAGCCCAGCACCAGCGCCGCCCTGAGCCCGAACAGCGCCAGCACGGCGCCTTGCAGCGCCATTATCGTTCCCGCTTGGGCGACGAGGTTGATACCGAGGCTGCGCCCGCCGAGCCACGCAGCGAGTCCGAGCGCCAGCCACGCGAGCCCCGGCCACCAGCCCTGCGGGGCAAGGCGCGCCAGCTCGCCGCGACGGATCCACACCAGCCAGGCGATGATCGGCGGGATCAACAGGGTGTGGCTGTAGGTATCGATGTCCCACCACTGATGCGCCATTTCGGCCCACTCCGCGGCGGTCAGCGCGCCGAGCGCGATCCATGCGACAACCACCCGCAGCAGGGCCGGCAGCCACGAGCGGCCATTCGCCCGGTCGGGGGCGAGGTCAGCCGGCATCGCACCCGGTCCCGCCAGCGCCGAGCAGTTCTGCAAGTTCGCCGTAGACCCTGTCCCAGCCCATCCGCTCGACCACGAAACGGCGCGCGGCGGCCCCCATCAGGCGCGCCCTCCCCGGATCGGCCAGCAGGCGTTCGATCCGCGCGAGCATCGCCACAGGATCGGCATCGACCACCGCGAAATGCTCGCCATCGCGCGCCGGAATGCCCGTCGCCGCGCCAGGGGTCAGCACCACCGGGCGCGCCATGGCCATGGCTTCGAGGACCTTGTTCTGCACCCCGCGCGCGAGCATCAGCGGGGCGACCACGAGATCGGCGGACCTCAGGTAAGGCCTGACATCGGGGACCTCGCCCCACACCCGCACGCCGTCCTGCCCGTGCTTTGCCTTCAGCTCGGGGACCGGTGCACGACCCACGATATGGAATCGCGCCCTGGTGTGGCGCCGACGCAGCGCGGGCATGATGTTTGCGATCACCCACTCGGCCGCCGCGACATTGGGAGCATAGTCCATCTGCCCGGTGAACACGAGCTGCGGGTCCTCGCCTTCGTCGATATCCGGCTGGAACGGGATATCCGCAGGATCGAAGAATTCTGCGTCTATGCCGTTGCCAAGCGTATGCAGGCTGGCGGACTGCGGGTGGACAAGCCGCGAGCGGAACAATGCCGCTTCGCTGTCGCTGATCAGCAGCGTGGCTTCGGCGCGATGCGCCAGCCGCTCTTCCTCGCGCGCCAGCAGGCGCCCCTCGCGCGCGTTGATCCAGTGGCGCTGGCCTGCGGCGGCATAGGCCTCGAACTTGGCGCTATCGACGTCGCACAGGTCGACCACCACCCGCCCCGCGAAGCCGGCGGGCACATATTGCCCCATCTGGCCCGAAAAGACGAAGATCGTCTCGATCCGGTGGTTGACCAGCGTCCTGGCGACATAACGGTGCATCGCCGCGTGATCGAACGCACACAGGCTGACCGGCTTGCCCGCGAACAACGCCTCGACCCCGGCGAACGGCAGCGGCTTGGTCCGTTCCACCAGCGCATGGGTTTTTGCCACCGCGCTGAGTTCACCCTTTTGCGCCATGTCCTGCGGCGTCTCGCCGAAGGTCCCGACATGCACGGGCGCGAGCCGCGCCAACCCCTTGAGCAGATGGTGCGAACGGATCTTGTCGCCACGGTCCGGCGGGAACGGGACCCGGTGCGCAAGGAACAGGATTTCGCCCATCCTCACCCCAGGCCGCGCGCGATCCACGGGCCGATCCGGTTCGCGACCGGCAGCGGCAGCTTCTTCCATAGCGCGATCCCGGCCGAATAGCCCTGGTCCGCCGGGTCGATATTGCGCGCCGCGACGCCCGGCGCGGTCCAGCTGCGATAGACCAGCGGCTGCGGCGCGAAGCCCCAGTTCTTCTTGAAGGCGAAGGGCCCGCTGCCGGTCTTCGAGCGTCCGAAATCGAACCGCGTGCAACCCTTGCGACGCGCGTGGAGCATCAGTTCGTAATACATCCGCTCATTGGCGCGCAGGCCGCGCGCGGCGAATGTGCCGCCGCCCCAATACGGCATGACCGTGCCGCAGTGATAGAGCGAAAGCACGCTCGCCACCGGCCTGCCCGCATGGCTGACGGTGAGGATATCGGCATCCTCGCCAAAGCCGTCGAGCACGGCGTCGAACAGGCCGCGAGGGAACACCGGCGTGCCGAGATTGCGCACGCTCTCGGCATAGGCGGCGTAATGCGCCTTGCGGTCGGCGGGCGACGTGCCGACCGTCACCGCGAGTGGCAGGTCCAGCCCCTTGCGCACCTCGGCGCGGGCCTTGCGCGGGATCGCAAGCAATTGCTGCTCGTCATCACCCGCCAGATCGGCAGCGAAATTCGCGTGACGGCCCTCGATCCGCTGCCAATCGTCCGGGGCCGAAGCCGAACGCAGCTCGATCGTGCTGGCCGACAGCCGCCGGGCCAGTTCCTCGGCCGCGCGGCACAGCGTAGCGGCATCGCTGCTGCGCTCGGCCAGCACGCCCCCGCCCACCCCGAAACCGCTCGATACCAGCGCGCAGCCGAACAGCGGCGAATGAACCCGGCTGAGCGGCAGCCATCCGGCCAGCAGCCCGCCGCGTTCGAGCATCAGGCCCATCGCGGGATTGCCCGTGCCCTTCTCGACAGCGGACAGCCACAAGGGCCGCTGGAAGACATCGCCACCATGCCCGGCGACGAAGGCCTCGATCCGCGCGACCTCGCGCGGGTCGCGCAGATCGGCCTGCCGGACGGCCGGGACATGGCGAAGCGGCGCGTTCATGCCGCCCAGTCCAGGCTGCGCGGCTTCTCGCGCGCGGCCAGTTCGTCGATCCGACCCCAGGCGAAATCGCCCAGCAGACCGGCCAGCTTGTCCGCCATGCGGTTGAGGTTGGTATAGTGGCGCAGGCGCGAACGCAGCGGGGCACCGGCCACGCGCGGCTGATCGGGATCGACCTCCCACGGGTGGAAATAGAACACCGCCGGGCGTCCATCCGCGCGGTTGACCTGGCGGATCGCCCAGCGACTGAAGCCATAGGGCAGCACGCGGAAGAACCCGCCGCCGCCCGCCGCAAGCCTGCGCCCGCGAAACTGCGCGGTGGTCACCGGAATCTCGACAAGATCGTGCCCCGGAACCGGGTTGAAGGCGAAGCGCGGCGCCTGGCGCCAGCCATAGTGGTCGTGCACGATCGGCGCGACGCTGGAGGAATAGGCATAGCCATGCTCGGCCAGCACCGCGTGCGCCCATGGGCTGCGCTGGTCGATCGAAAAGCTCGGCGCGCGATAACCGGTGACCGCCACCCCGCCCGCATCCTCGAGGATCGCCCGCGCATGGGCGATGTCCGCCGCGAACTGCGCCGGTGTGAAGGTGAACACGCGGGCGTGGTCATAACCATGGCTGGCCAGTTCGTGCCCGCGCTCGACGATGGCGCGCATCGCCGGCCTGTTGCGTTCGGCCACCCACCCCAGCGTGAAGAAGGTCGCCTTGACCCCGGCCTCGTCGAACAGCTCGAGGATGCGCGCGACATTGTCGCCCACGCGCAGCTGGAGCGAATCCCAATCGTCGCGACGGATCGTGTGTTCGAACGCGCCGACCTGGAACCAGTCTTCCACATCGACCGAGAGGCCGTTGACGATCGGTTGCTCGTTCATCGCCCCCCCTTTGCAGGCGCTAACCCTTCGTCAGGCCGCGGCGCGCGTGGCCTGGCTCTCGAAATAGTCGATCATCATGGTCAGGACGTGGCGCAGCGATTGTTCCTGTTCGTCGAGGCGACGCTCGATCGCGGCCAGGCGCTGGTCGAAATCGGCCGGAACCGCCCCGCCCTGCCCCCGCGTCGCGGCCAGCTTCTCGACCTCGCGGCGCAGCGCCGCCATGTGCCGGTCACGCTCGGCAAAGGCGCCTTCGATCGCTTCGATCTGTGCATCGAGCAGGCCCTTCTCGCGCTCCTGCGACATCGGCTGTGGGGCGCGGGCGGCACCTTCCGACTGGGCGCGAGCAATCGCGTCCGCCGCCGGCAAATCGCGATCCGGGCGCGGCCTGGTGCCCGGCGCCTGCGCCTCGTCGGATGCATTGTCGCCCGCCATTTCCTCGAGCACCGCGTCGAGCATGCCGCATTCGAGCACGGCCTGTTCCTCGACCGCGCCGAGCAGCAACAGGCGGGTCATCACCTGATTGACCTTGCGCGGGATGCCGCCCGTGGCCTTGTGCAGCCTGACCCACAAACCGCTGTCGAGCCCGGGATTGCCGTCCCAGCCTACCCGGCGCAACCGGTGCATGACATAGGGCTCGATCTCGCCCGGCTGCATCGGCTCGAGATGGTGCGCCGCGATCACGCGCTGGCGCAGCTGTTCAAGCTCGTCCGACTGCGCCAGCAGGTGCTTGAACTCGGGCTGGCCGAGCAGCAGCGTCTGCAGCAGCGGATGCGAGCCAAGCTGGAAATTCGACAGCATGCGCAACTCCTCGAGCGCGCCGATCGAAAGATTCTGTGCCTCGTCGACGATCAGCAGCACGCGGCGGCCGCTGCGTGCTTCCTCGTGCAGGAACAGCTCGATCGCGGCCAGCGCGGCGGCCTTGTCGCCGCCGGCTATATCGAGCCCGAAGCTGCGCGCGGCGACATGGACCATCTCTTCGCCATCGAGCGCGCTGGTCACCACCTCGCCCACGGTCATGCGGTCGGCGTCAAGCTTCTGCTTGAGGTGCGCGACCAGCGTCGACTTGCCCGAACCGACCTCGCCGGTGATGACCACGAAACCTTCACCCTGGTTGAGGCCATAGCCCAGATAGCTCAGCGCCTTCTTGTGCGTGACACTCTCGAAATAGAACGCCGGGTCGGGCGTGAGCTGGAAGGGCCGCTCGCTGAAACCGTAGAATTCCTCGTACATCGTAGCGTCCTTATCAGAAATCGTAACGCAGGCCGAGTAGCGCGGAGGCGGTCACGACCTCTTCGGGCGGGATGTCCGCGTCTTGCAGCGAAAGCGCGACCGCCGCGCGTCCCGAGAGGCTGCGCCACAGTCGCCGTGTGACCGAGACCGAAGTGCCCAGTGCGAAGGCATCGCCGAATTCGGCGGCACTGTCGAACCAGTTGGCATAGGTGTTCAGGCTGAAGGTCGTATCGGGACCCAGCGGGCCGGAGAGGTTCGCAGCGAGGTAATAGCTCTCATCCACGACCCCGTCGGCCTGCTCGAGCACGGTGCCGGGGGCGCCGATGAATGCGCGGCGGTCATAACCCGCACCGATACCAGCGGTCATGCGGCCGACCCGGCGGCTGTAGCTGGCAACGACCCCGCGACCACGGAACACCGAGGAACGGACCGAGCCGAGCAGCCCGTCGAGGCATCCCGATCCGTCGAGGCTGCTGACGCAGCCGGTGATATCGCCGGTGACCGGGTCGCGGGTGACCTCGAAATCGGTCGGCAGCGCGGCCAGCGCATTGGTGAGGCGTCCGCCAAATCCGCGAATCCCGTCATAGACGCCGATGGCGAGATTGCTGCGGCGATCGGGCTGCCAGGTGAAGCTGCCGTAGTAGGTCTCGCTGTCGTAGCGCCGACCGAAATGCGCTTCGAGCGCGGTGCGGCGGCTTGGCCGCCAGACCACGCCGGCATCCCAGATCAGCCCTTGCGCGTCATAGGCGATGATGCGCGGGCTGGCCCGGTCGGTAAGATAGCGCCCGTTGGGGGCCAGCACCGGGTTGCCGTCGGCATCGCGCAAGGCATCGCGGCTGGATACTTCGACGTCTTCCAGCCCAAGCCCCCCGATCAGGGCGAGCGTCGACGTCACCGGGACGGTCACGTCGGCGCGGACATAGGCATCGCGCACCCTCTGGTCGAGGTTGGAAACATCCTCCTGATAGAAGCCCGCCCCGGCGCCTGCGCCCACCGGCAGGCCCTGTTCGGGGGCAAAGCCGGCGCGGATATTGGCGCTGTGGGTGACGCTGTCGTCGAACAGGTCCGCCGCCTGACCATTCGCGCTGAGCGCATCCGGTCCGTCGAACCGCGCATAGCCGATCCGGTAATTGGCCGAGACATCGACCTCGCCCACGCGCGCCTGCAGGTTCGGTCCGGCATAGAGCGCATAGGTCTGACTGGTCAGGCTGTCGGCCGGAAGGCTGGCAATCAGCGAACGGCCGGTGCCGTCCACGCTTGTCCGGCTTGCCAGGCCCCCCGCCTCGACGGTGAGCACATTGGGCACGATCGAGGCATAACCGCGCGCGATCCCGGTCAGATTGCCTGAATCGCGTCCGCCGGATTGATGCGCGAAATTGCGCTCGTAACGGATCGAGACCGTCCCGCCATTGTTGCGGCCCACGATCGCCGCATCCACCCCCGCCGCGACCTGGGTAAAGGTCACTGTGTCGCTGCCGGGGGTGATCTGCCAATTGGCGATGTTGTTGATCTCGATATAAGGGTCCACGCGGGTCCGGCCGGCCACCTGCTGGCGGGTATCGTCCGCATCCCGCGACGCCCGCTGGCCGGAGTTCTGCGCACAGAGCGGGGCGGCCATCGACAGCGCGGCCAGCAACGCCAATCCCGGCAGGCGGAATGTCATGGCGCGCAAGCCCATGGCGTCACTCACCATATCCGTAATAGCTGCCGAAGCGGCGCCCGCTCGGGCTGAAGGTCGCGTCGTTGAGCAGCAGCTTGATGTCAGGACAGGCCGACAGCAGATCGACTGCGTCTTCGAGCGCCGCCCGCCCGGTCATGTCGGCGCGCGCGACCAGCAATGCCTGCCCCACATGCTTGGCCAGTTCGGCCGCGGGGGTCGCCGCCAGCGCGGGCGGGCTGTCGAAGATGAGGATCCGGTTGGGGGCGCCGCGGGTCAGCCGGTTGAGCACTTCCCAGGTGCGTTCGCTGGCAAGATGTTCGCTGTCGCGACCGGTGCGCTCCCCGGCGGGGAGGACCCACAGGCCGGGAATGTCGGTTCCGACGATGAAGTCCTCGACACGCGTCGCAGTGTCGGCAAGCACGTCCATGAAGCCCTTGCCCGCCTCGAGCCCGAGCTTGCCCATGATCGTAGGCTTGCCGAAATCGGCGTCGATCAGCAGCACTTCGAGATCGCGCTCGCCCGCCATCGCGAGCGCGAGGTTGAGCGCGCAGAATGTCTTGCCCTCGTTGGGGTGCGGCGAACATACCAGCACGCGGCGCGCCTGGGCCGTGCCTTCGGCCCGCGCGGTGGCGAGCAGCTGGCGTTTCACGATGCGGAATTCCTCGAGCAGCGTCGATGCACCGCCGTCAGGATCGATCAGCCCCTGTTCGCGCAGCAGCGAACGCACCACTTCGCGGCACGGCCCGGTGAACTTCACGGCCGGTTGGTCGGGTTCGCGGGCCGGAACATCCGCCGCGGCTGGCATGGCACCCACCGGGGCCGCCGCGGCAGCTTCGCCGATCCAGTCCGAAGCCCGCCGCCGGGGCGTCGGCGGGGCGGCATCCTCGCTGCGCCGCCGGGGCGCGAACTTTTTCGCCTTGTCGCTTTCCAGCTCCGAGGGGACCTCGGCCGGCTTGAGCTTGTCGAAGCCGAAGGCACCGCTGGCGCGTTCGAACAGCGAGGCGCGCCTGCCCTCCTTCCCCGCCTCGGCCGGTGTGATCTTGGTGGGCTTGTTCATCGACATGTCCCCTTCAGGCCACCGATCCGACCTGGATCATCTCGACCACCAGCAACAGCAGGCAGATCGCTGCCAGGGCACCGCCCGCCACCCAGAACTTCTTCGTCTGCGCCTGTTCGATCCGCCGCGCCGCGCTGGTCATCGAGCGCGAAATCGTGCCGATCACCGGCATGTCGAGCACGCGCTCGAGCTTGTCGGCGGTGGTGAAGCTGGACTTGAGCTGGCCGACCACGAAGGCGGCGCCCGAACCCGCGGCGACACCCGCCAGCAACACGCCGATCAGCAGGATCGGGCGGTTCGGGGCGGCCGGCTTGCGCGGCGCCGTGGGCGGATCGATCACTTCGAATCGGAACGCGCTGCGTTCGTTCTCGACCTGTCCGCGCAGGCGCATTTCCTCGCGGTTCTTGAGCAATTCGTCGTATTTGTCCTTGAGCACCTCGTAATCGCGGCTGATGCGGTTCGCCTCGGCCGCGACTGCGGGTTCGTCGGCTTGTGTCGCGATCAGCGCGGAAATATCGGATTGCAGCGCGGCCTTGCGCGCTTCCAGCGCCTGCGCATTGGCCTGCCGTTCGGCCTTGATCGACACCAGCGAGGTATAGGCCGGGTTGGGCGATCCGCCCGCCCCCGCCGGTTCTTCGGCGGCCTGTTCGCGCAGCGCCGCGACCTGCCGTTTCTGCGACTGGATGTCGGGATGGCTGTCGGTCAGGCCGCGCGCGCGCATCGCCGCAAGCGTCGCCTGCGCCTGCGCCAGAGCGCCGCGCGCGCCGCCGCCCTCGCCCGGCGTGAGGATCGATTTCGGCGTGCCGATGATCTGGCCGTTGATCGCGGCCAGCGCGCTGTGGGCCGCGGCGATATCGGCATCGATGCCGCGCATTTCGTCGCGCATGCCCTGCAGGCGGCTGGTCACGGTCCCGGTTCCGCCGATCAGGTCGGGATGCTGCGCCTCGAAAGCGAGGCGGCGTTGCTCGGCCGCCTCGAGCTCCTTCTTGCGGTCGTCGAGCTGCTGGTCGAGGAACACGATGGTGTTGGCGACCTGGCCGCGATTGCCCGCGACGTTCTCCTCGCGGAAAATGTCGATCAGCTTCTGCACGACGTCCTGCGCCAGCGCGGCGTTCTCGGCATCGGTCAGCGACGGTTCGCCGACCGTCGCGGTCAGTTCGAACAGATTGTCCTCGGTGCTCTTGACCGCGACCTTCTTGGCCAGGCTGTCGACCGCGCTCTGCATTTCGCGCTGTGTCTCGACCTTGCCGCCAAGACCGGTCGAGCGCACGACCTTCTCGAGGTTGACGGCACTGGTCAGCGTCTGGCGCACCCTGGTGATCGCCTGCCTGCCGTCGCCGGAGATGTCGAGCTGTTTCGAGAGCACATCGTCGAGCTCGACATAGATGCGCGCGCGGCTTTCGTAGCTGTTCGGGATCATCGCCACGAACAGCCAGCCCAGGATGCACACGCCCCAGGCCACCGCCAGCGCCAGCCAGCGACGGTTCCACACCGTGTGCAGCGCGCTGCGGAGCTCGTCGAAGACTTCCTGCATGCCCCCGGTATTTCCTAGAACGTGCTTTCGGGGATGATGATCACATCACCCGGCTGCAGCAGCACATTGGCCTTGCTGTCCCCGCGCTTGAGCAGGTCGGACAAACGCAGCGCATATTCGACCTGGCGGCCCTGCTGCTTGTCGAAGCGGATCAGCTTGGCCCGGTTGCCCGCCGCGAATTCACTGAGCCCGCCGACCGCGATCATCGCGTCGAGCACAGTCATGTTGGCGCGATAGGGCAGGCTGGCCGGTTTTTCGGTAGCGCCGATGATGCGGACCTGCTGGCTGAAGGTGCCGGCAAACTGGTTGACGATCACCGAAACCAGCGGATCCTCGATGTACTGGCTCAGCTGGAGGCGGATATCCTCCTCGAGCATCGCGGGGGTCTTGCCCACCGCCGGCATGTCCTTGACCAGCGGAATGGTGATGCGCCCGTCGGGGCGGACCTGGATCTTCTCCGCGCCGAGTTCGGGATTGCGCCACACGTGGATCGTCAGCTCGTCGAGCGGGCCGATGACATATTCCTCGCCCGGCCCTTCCTGCATGGCGACGAAAGTCGCCGGCGGCAGTTCCGGCCCCGTGCTCGCGCACCCCCCGAGTGCAAGCGTCGAGGCGGCGCACGCAGCCAGGAGCAGGATGGTAGGAGTGAGGCGCATGGTACGTTTCCCTGACATCGATGCGGAAGGAAGCCGGGACGCAGACCGCGCCCGACATCCCTTGTTTGGACACCCATTGCCAAAAACGGGTGAACATACCGTTAGTCATAGGTGGCAAAGCCGCCGGCTTCCCCGAAGTTTACCGTGATTTTGCGCACTGTCTCAAATCAGGACCTCCCTTGCGGGACCCTGCCCGAGAAAACCGCTGGGCGAAGCGCTGGCCCCATAGGCCCCGGCGCAGAACACCGCGACCAGGTCGCCGACATCGGCCCGCGGCAGGAATGCCTTGTCCGCAAGGCGATCGAGCGGGGTGCACAGGCAGCCGACCACGCTGGCCACTTCCGCGGGTTCCACCTCGAAGCGGCTGGCGATGGCGACGGGGTAGTTGCGCCGCACCACCGTGCCGAAATTGCCCGAGGCGGCAAGCTGGTGGTGCAGCCCGCCGTCGGTGACGAGATAGGTCTCGCCGTGGCTGTCCTTGCGATCGACGATGCGGGTCAGGTAAACCCCTGCTTCGCCAACGAGATAGCGGCCGAGTTCGATAAATAGTTCAGCTTCGGCGAGCGTGTCCGGAAGCGCTGCGAAGCGATTTGCCAGCGCCGCGCCGACCGCGCGGATATCAAGCGGCTCGTCACCGGGGAAATAGGGGATGCCGAAACCGCCACCCAGGTTGAGCTTGGGCAAGGCAACCCCCGCCTCGGTGGCAATCCTGTCGGCGCAGTCGAGCACCCTGGCCTGCATGTCGACCACCGCCTCGGCCGAAAGCGCCTGGCTGCCGGTGAAGATATGCAGCCCGCGCCACTCGCATCCCGCATCGACGATCCTGCGCGCCAGCGCGGGCACGCGCGCGGCATCGACGCCGAACGGCTTGGGCCCGCCGCCCATCTTCATGCCCGATCCCTTGAGCTCGAAATCGGGGTTCACGCGGATCGCCAGCCGTGGCGTTTGGCCGAGTCGCTCGCCGATCGCGAGCGCGCGCGTGGCCTCGCCTTCGCTCTCCAGATTGAGCGTGACCCCGGCCGCTATCGCCGCCTCGAGTTCGGCGTCGCGCTTGCCCGGTCCGGCAAAGCTGACCCGCGCCATATCGAAACCGCTGGCGCGAATCATTTCCAATTCGCCGCCCGAAGCGATGTCGAGGCCATCCACCATAGTCGAAACACAGGAAAGAATCGGTGCAAAGCTGTTGGCTTTGATGGCATAATTTATCCTGAGCCGTTCCGGCATGGTGGCCCGCAGTTCGGCCACCCGATCGGCGATCCGCTGGCGCGAATAGACGAACAACGGGGTGCGACCGGCCTCATTCACCAATTCGGAGACCTTGCGACCGGCGATCGCAAGTTCGCCCTCCAATGCGCAAAACCCGGCAGGAATTGGGCCCAGCGGCTTCACGCGCCGATCTCGCGCGCGATGGCGGCACGGTCGAGCTTGCCGTTCGGATTGAGCGGCAGCGTGTCGCGCCAGTGGATCGCGTGCGGCTGCATGAAATTGGGCAGTTCCTTCTGCAATGCCTTGGTCAGGGCCGCTTCGTGGTCCCGCGCCCCGGCGGCGGGCCGCGCGACCAGATGGATCGCATGACCCAGCCGCGCGTCGCTGACCCCCAGCGCCACCGCCTCGGCAACGAACCCCGTCGCAAGCGCCGCGCGCTCGATCTCCTGCGGGCTGATGCGATTGCCCGCGCTCTTGATCATCGCGTCGCGCCGCCCGACGAAATAGAGCAGCCCTTCGGCATCGCACCTCACCCTGTCACCCGACCACACCGCAATCCCGCCATAGCGCGAGGTTGCGGGAGCGGATCTGAACCGTTCGGCCGTCCGCTCGGCATCCTGCCAATATCCTTGTGCCACCAGCGGGCCGCAGTGCACCAGTTCACCTTCCTCGCCCGCAGCGCAGGGGTGTGCATCGTCGCCGATCACGAGAATCTCGGCGTGCGGGATCGCCTTGCCGATCGAGGTCGGGTGGCTATCGACCAATGCGGGGTCGAGGTAGGTCGAACGGAAGGCTTCGGTGAGGCCGTACATCGGAAAAAGACGTGCTTGCGGGAACATGGCACGCAAGACTCGCACCAGATCGACGGTGAGCGCACCGCCCGAATTGGTCAGGCGCCGCAGCGGCGCCCTTGCTTCCTGCGGCCATTCGATCTCGGTCAGCTGGACCCACAGCGGCGGCACCGCGGCGAGCGTCGTCACACCGTGCCGGGCGCAGGCCCTGGCCACATCGCGGGGGAACAGATAGTCGAGCGGCACCACGCAGCCGCCCGCATACCAGGTCGAAAGCAGCTGGTTCTGGCCATAGTCGAAGCTGAACGGCAGCACGCCCAGCGTCACGTCATCGCCAGCGAGCCCAAGGTAGTGCGCCACCGACGCTGCGCCGATCCACATATTGGCATGGCTCAGCATCACGCCCTTGGGGCGGCCGGTCGAGCCGCTGGTATAGAGAATGGCGGCCAAATCCTGCGGATCGCTGCTCGATGGTCCCAGCGACCTTTCCTCTGCCCCTGCCTGCAAAAGGGCATCGGCTTCGTCGACCACGATGCAGCCGTCGGGCACGTCGCCACCCTCAAGGGTCGCCAACCGCGCCTTGGTGCCCATCAGCAGTACCGAACCGCTATCTCCAAGGATATGCGCCACCTGCGTTCGCTTGAGCAGCGGGTTGATCGGCACATGCACCAGCCCGGCCCGCGCCGCGGCGAGCGGCAGCAGGCAGGTCAATTCACCCTTGGCCGCCCAGCTGGCCACGCGCGCGCCCTTCGCCGCGCGGCGCGCCAGCCACCCGGCGAGCAGCCCGACACGGTTTCTCAACTCCCCGTAGCTAAGCGTGCGATCGCGCAGCACCAGCGCAGGCGCCTGTGCATCGCCTCTCTCGGTCAGTTGATCGAGCGGGAACGGCGTGGGATCAGGCATTAACGCTCCGAAGCGAGGAATTCCGGGTGGTCATCACGGTCAGCTATCACGAGACGGTTACCAAACTGCAAGGCTTCGCGCAGTTTGCCCGCGGTCCTTTCGACCGGCTCGAATGGTACGCGCTGCTGGCGGACCATGGGCTGCCACCGTTCATCGCGATCGCCCGGAACGCCGCGCGCGAAGTCGCGCTGCCGCTGATGCGAACCGGCTTTGGCCTGGCCAGCCTCGCCAACTGGTTCAGCTTTACCTGGCGCCCGCTGGGCCTTGACGACGAATGGGCCGACCAACTGCTCGAAGCGCTCGCCGCCGACCTGCGCGCGCAGGCGGCGAAAATCGTGATGGCCCCGCTTCCCGAGGAAGACGGCAGCGCGACCCGGCTCGAACGCGCGTTCCGCAAGGGCGGCTGGATCGTGCTGCGCGAGCAGTGTGACGAGAACCACGTCCTGCCGGTCGAAGGCCGGTCCTTTGCGGATTACTGGTCCTATCGCCCGGGCAAGATGCGCACGACCCACAAGCGCAAGGCGAAGAAGGTCGGGGTCGAGATCTTCACCCGCTTCGACGAGGGCGCCTGGGCCGCCTATCAGGCGATCTATGCCGAAAGCTGGAAACCCGGGGAGGAGCGGGCCGACCTGCTCGAAGCCTTTGCCCGTGCAGAGGGTGCGGCGGGACGCATTCGGCTGGGCATAGCGCGCGCCGAGGGCGTAGCGGTCGCCGCGCAGTTCTGGACCGTGGAGGATGGCACGGCCTATATCCACAAGCTCGCGCATGTCGAAGCCGCCAGGCCGTTGTCGGCCGGGACCACGCTCAGCGCCGCGCTGTTCGAATATGTGATCGACACCGACAAGGTTGCGCTGGTCGACTTCGGCACCGGCTCCGATGCCTACAAGCGCGACTGGATGGAGCACAACCGCCCGCGCTACCGCCTCACCTGCTTCGATTGGCGCCAGCCCGGCGCCTGGCCGCCGCTCGCCAGGGCGCTCGCCCGCCGCCTTGCACCGGGCAGGAGGCAGGGTTAAGGCGCGGCAATCGGATAGCAGGGGGTCCCGCACCGCATGAACACGCAAGACCAGGCCATCGACACCACTCTCCGCGCGATCCTGCGCGACGTGCTTGGCCTCGACGAAGCGCAGGTCGCGGGTTTCGATGGTGACACGGGCCTGTTCGGCCACCTGCCCGAACTCGATTCGATGGCGGTGGCGGGGTTGCTGACCGAACTGGAAGACCGGTTGGATATCGTGATCGAGGACGACGACCTCGACGGCGCGATGCTCGAGAGCTTCGGTGGCCTGCTGGCCTTCGCCACCGCCAAGTCGGCAGAGCGCTGAAGTCTTTCCCATGTATGCCAGATGGCCCTGCCCGACCCCCGATGGCGGCACGGCCGACGAGATGGCACTGGTCTTCGGGGCCAGGCGCAATGCGCGGCTCATGGTGATCCCGCCGTTATTCGATGAAGCCAACAGGTTTCGCCATCAGATCATTGAAATTGCCTATTGTCTTGATGAACGTGGAATCGATTCCATCTGCCCTGACCTGCCCGGTTGCAACGAAAGCCTTGCGCCGCATTCGGCGCAGACACTCAGCGGATGGCGCAAGGCCGCTGCGGCGGCGGCGCGGCATTTCGCGGCGACGCATGTGCTTGCGATCCGCTCGGGTTGCTGGCTGGCGCCGGACAGCCTGCCGGGATGGCTCTATGCGCCCGCGAAGTCCGGGCAGATTCTGCGCGCGATGCTGCGCGCCCGCACGCTCGCCGCACGCGAGGCGGGACGCGAGGAGACCGCCGAAGCGTTGCTGGAAATCGGGCGCAAGCAGGGCCTCGGGCTTGCGGGGTGGGACCTTGGCGCGGGGTTGATCGCCGAACTCGAGACGAGCGAATTCGAGCCTCATGAGCGCCACACGGTCGTCGAACAGGCCGACGTCGGCGGGAAGCCGCTATGGCTGCGCGCGGAAAACGATTCCGATCCGGCTCAGGCCGAAGCGCTGGCAGCCCTGATTGCGTTGGGGATCGTCCGGTGAACCGCCTCCCGCTCAGCTTCGAATGCCAAGGCAGGCGCTGCGGCGCGACGCTCGACAACGCGCCCGGCAAGACCGGGTTGCTGATGGTCAGCGGCGGTAACGAGATCCGCGCCGGCGCCTTCAACGGGCAGGCGCGGCTCGCGGCGGGGATCGCCGCGGCGGGTTTCCCGGTGTTCCGCTTCGATCGCCGCGGGATCGGCGACAGCGCGGGCGAAAATCGAGGTTTTCGCAAATCCCGCAAGGACATGACCGCGGCTCTTAACGCCTTCCTTGCGATCGCGCCGCAGGTGCAGCGGGTGATCGGCTTCGGCAATTGCGACGCCGCGAGCGCCCTCATGCTGACCGAAGGCGCCGGGTGCGATGCGCTGGTATTGAGCAACCCGTGGACGATCGAGAACGCGGCCGACGATACTCCTCCGCCCTCCGCCGTCCGCTCACGCTACGTCGAGAAGCTGAAGAACCCGCGCGAGCTGCTGCGGCTGGCCAGTGGCGGGGTCGACCTGCGCAAGCTCGCGCGCGGGCTGGTACAGGCGGCCCGCGCCAAGTCGGCGCCATCGCCATTGGCGCAGGAGATGGCCGCAGGACTTGCCGGATTTGCCGGGCCTGTGCGGATTCTCCTCGCCACCGCCGACCGCACCGCGCAGATGTTCGAGGGGTGCTGGGACGCCGCCGACAGCCGGATCATGCGTTGCCCGGGGGCCGACCATGCCTATTCCTCGCCAGAGGCGCAGGCGTGGCTCACGGCGCGCCTGCTCGAAGCGCTGCGCGATCAGCGGATGAAGTAACTGGTCAGCTCGACATGGGTCGACCAGCGGAACTGGCCGACCGGGCGCAGTTTTTCGAGCCGGAAACCGGCATCGACCAGCGTCTTCGCATCCTTGGCCCAACTCGCCGGATTGCAGCTGACATAGGCGACCCTGCTTGCGCTGCTGGCCGCAATCTGGGCGATCTGTTCACGCGCGCCCGCGCGCGGCGGGTCGAGCAGCAATGCATCGAAGCGCGAAACCTCTTCCGGCTGCAACGGGTTGCGGAACAGGTCGCGATGGAGCGCATGCACCGGCAGGCCGCGGGCATTGGCGGCGGCCTTGCACGCGAGATGCGCATCGCGCGCCGCTTCTGCCGCGAGCACCTTGGCCGGGCCGGCCAGCGCGAAGGCGAAGGTGCCAAGGCCCGAAAACAGGTCGGCTATGGTGTTCGCACCCGACAGGAAGGCGCGCGCATCCGCAACCAGTGCCGCCTCGCCGTCCTGCGTCGGCTGGAGGAAGCTGCCATGCGGAAACGGCACCGGCGCAGGCCCGAGCGTGACGGTGAGCGGCTGCGGTTCCCACAAGGTTTCCGGCCCGTATCCACGGTCGAGCGAGAGACGCGCCAGCCCATGTTCGCGGGCAAAGTCCAGCAGCGCCTCGGTCGCCGCCAGCCCCTCTGCCGCGATGCCCTTGAGCGTGCAGTCGACACCCTGGTCGGTCGAGGTCAGTTCGATATCGACCGGCTGCCTGCCGCCATGCGCCGCGACGAGCGCATGCAAGGGCGCGGCCAGCGCGAAGAGTTCGGGCAGCAGGACATGGCATTCGGCAAGCCCGACGATCCGGTGCGCGCCCTTCTCGCGGAACCCCAGCACCGCGCCCTGCGCGGTTCGCAGCCCATGCAGCGTGGCGCGGCGACGCGTGCACGGCGGCGAGAGATGCGTCGCGAGCAGTTCGCTCACCGCAATTCCCTGCCCCTCGGCAGCGTAAGCCACGCGCTCGGTAACGAAGCGGCGCAGCGCGTCCTCGTCGGCATGCTGCAACTGGCAGCCACCGCAGTTGGCAAAGTGACGGCACGGCGGTTCGACATGATGCGGTCCGGGCACCAGCGTGCCATCGGCCCGCACGACGTCGCCCGGCACCCCGCCCGCGACATGGCGACCCGACGCGGTGACGCCATCGCCCCTGGCGGCGATGCGCAGGATCGTCTCGGCCTCGTTCACAGGAATGACGCCATTGCTGCTCTTACCGCACGGGAGAGTTCATCGGCGGTGAAGGCGGGTGACGCCAGTCGGGCAGCTTCGCGATGCAGCCACACACCCTCTTCGCAGGCGCGCAGCGGATCGCCGTGTCCGGCAAGGCGTGACGCCACGATACCGGCCAGCACATCGCCCGTCCCCGCGACCGAGAGCCAGCTCGACCCGCGCGGGAAGAACCGCGTCGTGGCGTCACCGGCAAGGATCGTGTCGGGCCCCTTGGCGAGCACGGTCAGCCCGGTGACTTCATGCAGCGCGCGCGTACAGTCGAGCTTGCCCTGCGCCGTGACGCCAAAGGCCTGGCACAGCTTCGCCAGTTCGCCCTCATGCGGGGTGATGCAGACAGTCGTGACGTCGATCCCTTCGAGCTGGTCGGGATCGAGCAGGTGGAGTGCGTCGGCATCGAGCACGGTTGGCTTGCCGCTCTCCAGAACCTGCGCAAGACGGTCGCGCGCCGCCGCATCGCGGCCAAGCCCGGGCCCGATCAGAAGCGCGGAAATCCGTTCGTCGGCTAAGCTGACAGCAAGGTCACCCCGCTCGACCACAAGGTCCGCAGGGGCACCAGGACAGGCGTGGTTGCCGAGCAGCTTCACATAGCCCGCCCCGGCGCGCATTGCGGCCTCGGCAGCGAGCAGTGGCGCTCCCGGCATGGCACCGGCCACGATGGCGAGCAGCCCGCGACGGTACTTGTAAGAATCGGCTGCGGGCGCGGCGAGTTTGGGGCGCGAGGACATCGCCGAGGCGAAACCCTCCAGATCGAGCCCGATCGGGACGAGCCGCAGCGCGCCCATGCTGGCCACGGCGGGCATCAACACATGCGCCTGCTTCCACGCCCCGAGCGCCAGAGTCAGGTCATAGTCGGGCAGCGGGCCGAGCACCGCACCGGTATCGCTTTCGACCGCACTGGGCACATCGATTGCTATCCTGTAACAATGGGTTGTGGAGAGTTCCTCCAGCAGTTTGGCAAAATCGCCCTCGACCTTCCGCGTGAGGCCATAGCCGAACAGGCAGTCGACCACGACCGGGCTGCGCAGCGCCCCTCCAGTCGCGATTTCGCCCTGGAAATGCCCTCGCGCAATCCGCGCCGTCTCGGTCCCAGGCTCAGCCGGGGCAATCACGTGCACCACATGGCCCATCCGGTGGAGGACATCGGCGATCACATAGCCGTCGCCGCCATTGTTACCCGGTCCGCACAGCACCGTGACGGGTCGCCCCGCGGCAACCCGCATGACCCACTGCGCCGCGCCCGCGCCCGCGCGCTGCATAAGCTCCCATTCGCTGGTCCCGGCATCCATCGCCGCACGTTCGGCGGCGCGCATCCGGGCAACGGTGAGGACGGGGTCAATCGCCAGCATCGGCAACCAACTGACCTGCAAATCGATAGCGATCTTGCCCCACAGTGATCTCGGTCTGGTCACCGCGCACTGAAACTACCGCAAGGTCGGCCCCATCGGAGGCTTCAAATCCGGGCTCGTCCATAAAATAGGTTAGCCGCCGAAAGCTTCCGTCGGGATGCCAAATGACAACACCATGTGCATCACCAACAAAGCCCGGACCCCACTCAGCTATGCAAACTGGGGCAAACTTCACCCCCGCGCCAATCGCGCATTCGATCACTTCGCCTTCGGGCGCCCGCGCCGCTTCGCCACACGAACCAGCTGCAACAGTCATTGCGAGGAGGCAAAGCCGACGAAGCAATTCAGCTTTCGGCCTTGCTTCATGGATTGCCACGCGACCCTTGGTCGCTCGCAATGACGAACGACTTCTTGTCATCACACCCGCTTGACCTGCGAAACGTCGCGGATCGCGCCGCGTGCCGCGCTGGTGGTCATCGCGGCATAGGCCTTAAGCGCCTGGCTGATCTGTCGCGGGCGCGGCTGTGCGGGATGCCAGCCTGCCGCGTCGCGCGCCTTGCGGCGATCGGCCAGTTCCTCGTCCGACACGGCAAGGTCGATCGAGCGTTCGGGGATCGAGATCACGATCGTGTCGCCGGTCTCGACCAGCCCGATCGCCCCACCCTCGGCCGCTTCGGGCGAGGCGTGGCCGATCGACAGACCCGAGGTTCCGCCCGAAAAGCGCCCGTCGGTGAACAGCGCGCATTGCGCCCCCAGCCCTTTCGACTTGAGATAGCTGGTCGGATAGAGCATTTCCTGCATCCCCGGCCCGCCGCGCGGCCCTTCATAGCGGATCACCACCACTTCGCCCGCCACGACCTCGCCCGCGAGGATACCCTCGACCGCCGCGTCCTGGCTCTCGTACACGCGCGCCGTGCCGGTGAAGCGCAGGATGCTCTCGTCCACCCCGGCGGTCTTCACGATGCAGCCGTCGCGCGCGATATTGCCATAAAGCACCGCCAGCCCGCCATCCTTGCTGAAGGCGTGTTCGGCGCTGCGGATCACGCCGTTTTCGCGGTCGAGATCAAGCTCCTCCCAGCGGCGCGACTGGCTGAAGGCGGTCTGCGTGGGCACCCCGCCCGGCGCGGCGGCGAAGAATTCGCGCAGCTTGTTGTTGTGCGTGCGGCCGATGTCCCAATCGTCGAGCGCATCGCCCATGGTCGGGCTGTGGACCGTGGGCAGCGCGGTGTGGAGCAGGCCCGCCTTCTCTAGTTCGCCCAGGATCGCCATGATCCCGCCGGCGCGATGGACGTCTTCCATGTGCACATCGCCCTTGGCCGGGGCGACCTTGGAGAGGCACGGCACCTTGCGGCTCAACCGGTCGATGTCCGCCATGGTGAAATCGACCCCCGCCTCATGCGCGGCGGCAAGCAGGTGGAGCACGGTGTTGGTCGACCCGCCCATGGCGATATCGAGGCTCATCGCGTTTTCGAAGGCGCCGAAGCTGGCGATGCTGCGCGGCAGCACGCTCTCGTCGCCTTCCTCGTAATAGCGGCGCGCGAGCGTCACCACCAGCCGCCCGGCGCGCTCGAACAGGCCCCGGCGGTCGGCATGGGTCGCCAGCATCGACCCGTTGCCGGGCAGCGAAAGCCCCAGCGCCTCGGTCAGGCAGTTCATCGAATTGGCGGTGAACATCCCGCTGCACGATCCGCAGGTCGGACAGGCCGAACGTTCGATCGCGGTCACTTCCTCGTCGCTGTAATGCTCGTCGGCGGCAGCGACCATGGCATCGACCAGGTCGAGCGCGACTTCCTTGCCCTTTATCACCACCTTGCCCGCTTCCATCGGACCGCCGCTGACGAACACCGCGGGAATATTGAGCCGCAGCGCCGCCATCAGCATGCCGGGGGTGATCTTGTCGCAATTGGAAATGCACACCATCGCGTCGGCGCAATGCGCGTTGACCATATATTCGACGCTGTCGGCGATCAGCTCGCGGCTGGGGAGCGAATAGAGCATCCCGTCGTGGCCCATGGCGATCCCGTCATCGACCGCGATGGTGTTGAATTCCTTGGCGACGCCGCCCGCCGCCTCGATCTCGCGCGCGACCAGCTGGCCCAGGTCTTTCAGATGGACATGGCCGGGCACGAACTGGGTGAAGGAATTGACCACCGCGATGATCGGCTTGCCGAAATCGCCGTCCTTCATCCCCGTCGCGCGCCACAATCCGCGCGCGCCGGCCATGTTGCGACCATGGGTGGAAGTGCGGGAACGATAGGCGGGCATGGGCTGGTCCGGTCATGCTGGAATGGACCGCGCAAGCCTAGAGGATCGGCGGCGGGGGTCGAAGCGGAAATTCTTTACGCGGCGCTAGATGGGCGTGTTGCGTGGATTTGTTTCGCGCAGAGGCCGCAGGGAAGCAAAGGACGCTGATGGGGGTAGCGGCGAAGCCGCCGACTATTTCACACGAAGACACGAAAATGGCAGTGCTCGGCCGCAACCCGGAAGCACATCTTCGTGTCTTCGTGTGAGTATCAAAACCGCTACGCGGCAGGGTAATGCTCTCAGCGTCCTTTGCTTCCCTGCGGCCTCTGCGCGAAACAGCCCGGCGCCACGCTCATCGCAGCTGCCCCTGCATCCGCCACCAGCCGGGGTGGTCGGCGGCGATACGAGCCGCCGCCTGGTCCCGCACCGCTTCGCCCTCGAACAGCGCGAAACACGTCGCGCCCGAGCCCGACATGCGGGCGAGAAAGGGCGAAGTTCCTCGAAGCGCCGCGAGCACACCGGCAATTTGCGGGCACAGCGAGATCGCGGGGGCTTCGAGATCGTTGCGGCCCTCCAGCGCGATGCTGCGCGCATCACCTGCGGGCATCGGGCCGCGATCGATGCCGTCCCAGTGCCGGAATACCGGCCCGGTGGAGAGCGGCACGCGCGGATTGACCAGCAGTACGGGCGTCCCCACCAGGCCGGTATCGGCGAGTTCGAGCTCTGTCCCGATCCCGCGCCCGATGCAGCTGCGGCTTTCGACGCAGGCGGGGACATCGGCGCCGAGCCTGGCTGCGTGCTCGCGCCAGTCGTCGGGCAGGCCATAGGCTTCGCGTATCAGCCGGAACACCGCGCCCGCATCGGCCGAACCACCGCCCAGCCCCGCCGCGACGGGGAGGTTTTTCTCAAGCGTGATCGCAAGACCGTCTGGGTGAGGCAGCACAGCGAGCGCCTGTGCGACCAGATTGTCGCGCGGATCATCCAGCCCGCCGGCAAACTCACCGGCCACGCTCACCGTATCCTGATCCGCCCGCTCGACGCTCAGCACATCCCCCGCATCGACGAAGGCGAACAGCGTCTCCAGCTCGTGATACCCGTCATCCCGCCGCCGCCGGACATGCAGCGCCAGGTTGATCTTGGCATAGGCGGTTTCGATGAGGCTCACCCTTCCTCCCCCGCTGGGGGAGGGGGACCATCCGCAGGATGGTGGAGGGGCACCTGCAAGTTTGCGCCACACTTCATGACCCGCTCCCTGCAAATGTCAGCGATCCGCACAACCACCGCGTCCAATTCATTGAGGACGAGACGTGCGGGAATCCGCGTGGTCGCTACACCTTGCGATCTAAGCCACTCTGATCGGCGACGATCCTTGTTCACAACCGGCACGCTGTCGTGCGCAAAGCCGTCAACTTCAATAGCAAGGCAAGCAGCCGCGCAGTAAAAGTTGAGGACATAGGCACCAGCAGGATGCTGCCGCCTGAACTTGAACCCGCCCGGACGTCTGCGAAGTTCGCGCCATAGCACCACCTCGGGCAGCGTCATTTCACTGCGTAGCTTGCGGGCTCGCTTGAGCGTTTCGCGAGGTCCAGTGATCACGCGCGTGCCCCTCCACCACTTCGTGGTCCCCCTCCCCTATTGGGGAGGAGACTCTTACATGTTCGGATAGTTCGGCCCGCCGCCGCCCTCGGGCGTGACCCAGGTGATGTTGCCGTTGGGATCCTTGATGTCGCAGGTCTTGCAGTGGACGCAGTTTTGCGAATTGATCTGGAATTTGGGCGATCCGTCCTCGTTCTCCAGCCATTCGTAGACCCCAGCCGGGCAATAGCGTGCCGAGGGACCGGCGAAGACGCCCAGCTCGCTTGCCTTCTGCAGCTCCATGTCGGCAACCTTGAGGTGGACCGGCTGGTCCTCGCCATGGTTGGTGTAGCTGAAGCTGACATTGGTCAGGCGGTCGAAGCTGAGCTTACCGTCGGGCCTGGGATAGGCGATCGGCTGGTAGAGGTCGGCACGACCCAGCGCCTCGCTGTCCTTGTGGTGCCGCATCGTGATCGGCAGGCCGATCCTGAGCGTGCGCATCCACATGTCGATCCCGGCGAGCACGGTGCCCAGATCGTCGCCCCACTTGGCAACCATCGGCTGCGCGTTCTTCACCAGCTTCAGTTCGGTCGCGATCCAGCTTGAACGCACGGCCGCGTCATAATCCATCAGTTCGGTGCGCGCGTTGCCCGCGGCGATCGCCGCTGCGATGCTTTCCGCGGCGAGCATGCCGCTCTTCATCGCGGTGTGGCTGCCCTTGATGCGCGGGACGTTGACGAAGCCGGCCGCGCAGCCGATCAGCGCGCCGCCCGGGAAGGCCAATTTGGGCACGCTCTGCCAGCCGCCTTCGTTGATCGCGCGCGCGCCATAGGCCACGCGCTTGCCGCCTTCGAGGATCGCGGCGATCGCGGGATGGTGCTTCCAGCGCTGGAATTCCTGATAGGGCGAGACGTAGGGATTGGCATAATCGAGCGCGGTGACGAAGCCGAGCGCGACCTGACCATTGGCCTGGTGATAAAGGAATCCGCCGCCCCAGCTGCGCGTTTCATTGAGCGGCCAGCCCTGCGTGTGGATCACGCGGCCGGGAACGTGGTTTTCGGGATCGATGTCCCACAGCTCCTTGATGCCGATGCCATAGACCTGCGGCTGGCAATCCGCCTCGAGGTCGAACCTGGCCTTGATCTGCTTGGTCAGGTGCCCACGCGCACCCTCTGCGAAGAGCGTGTACTTGGCGTGGATCTCCATCCCCGGCTGGTAATCGGGCTTGTGGCTGCCATCGGCGGCGATGCCCATGTCCTGCGTGACCACGCCAGCGACCGCGCCGTCGGCATCGAACAGCACTTCGGATGCGGGGAAGCCGGGGAAGACCATCACCCCCAGCGCTTCGGCCTGTTCAGCCAACCAGCGGCACAAATTGCCGAGCGATCCGGTGTAATTGCCGTGGTTCGAGAGCAGCGGCGGCATGATGGCATGCGGCAGGGCGGACTTGCCGGTCTTCGAAAGCACCCAGTGCCAGTTGTCGGTCACCGGCGTTTCCGCCATCGGGCAGCCCTGCGCGCGCCATTCGGGCAGCAGCTCGTCGAGCGCTTTGGGATCGACCACCGCGCCCGACAGGATATGCGCGCCGATTTCGCTGCCCTTTTCGAGCACCACGACCTCGAGGTCGCCATTGATCTGCTTGAGGCGGATCGCCGCGGCGAGACCGGCCGGACCACCGCCGATGATGACGACGTCGCAGGGCATCGATTCGCGTTCGCTCATGTCTCTCTCTTTTCGTCGCACTTTCCTCGTCAATGCCTTGATTGGTGGCGCGTTAGAGGTCAAGACCTCGCACGGACGGATGATGCAGCTCGATACGCCCCCACCGCGCGAATTCACGCCGCTCCACGTCCTCGATGGCGCGCTCGACTGGTGGCGCGAAGCGGGGGTCGACTGCGTCTTTGCCGAACAGCCGACCGACTGGCTGGCGAAGCCCGCGGCGGAGCAAGCCGTAGCGGCGCCGCCCCCACCCGCACCCGGCCTTCCGGCATCGCCCACGCCGCTCCAGCGCGTGCTTGAGCGCGAGAAACTGCCCGGCCTCGGCGGCGCGCAGGCGGGCTGGCCCGACAATCTCGAAAAATTTCGCGAGTGGTGGATGACCGAACCCTCGCTGGCCGAGGGCGCGCTCGACCGCCGCCTGCCGCCGCGCGGGGTGGCGCGGGCGAGGCTGATGGTGCTGATCGGCCAGCCCGAGCCCGACGATGCCGAAGCGCTGCTGAGCGGCGGCGCGGGCAGGCTGCTGGGCGCCATGCTGCGCGCGATGGGCATCGCCCCGCACGAGACCTATTTCGCCAGCGCTCTGCCCGCCCCGATGGCGCTGCCCGAGTGGCACGAACTCGCCGCGCGCGGCCTGGGCGATATTGCCCGCCACCACATCGCGCTCGCCGCGCCGCAGCGCATCCTGGCGGTCGGCCGCGCACAGCTGGCATTGTTCGGCATCCCGCCCGAAAGCGCGCGCGACCCGCTGGTCGTCGAATGCGCAGGCACGCCCTTCCCGCTGCTTGCCGCCCCCGATTTCGCCGAGATCGCCCGCAGCGCCGCCCGGCGCGAGCGTTTGTGGCAGCGCTGGCTCGAATGGACCCGATGATCCTCAAACCCGCCCTTGCAATCGCCGCCGCGCTGGCCACCGCCCCGGCCGCCGCGCAGAACAGCAGCGTCGAGTATTTCACCCGCTCGCACGCGCGTGCTTTGCCGCAGCTCCTCTCGGGCGAAGACCGCGCCTGGTACGGATCGTTCTACGATGCGATCGACAGCAAGGCCTGGGAACGCGTCGATGCGCTGCTTGCAGAGCGTGCGGACGGGCCGCTGCACGGCGCGGCGCTGGCGCGCTACTATCTCGACCCGGCCAGCCCGCGCATCCCGCTCGAGCGGATCGAGAGCTGGCTTTCGCACTACAGCAAGCTGCCGCAGGCCGCGGCGATCGTGCGGCTCGGCAAGACGCGCGGGCTCGACAGATATGTCGAGACCCCGGGCGAGCGCTCGGTGGTGCGCCAGCCGGACCTCTCCAAGCGCTTGCGCCCGTCTTCGGTCGATGACGGCACCATGCCGGCAACGGTCGGCACGGCGATCCTCGAGCGGATCACCGGTGACGATCCCGACGGCGCGCGCATCCTGCTCGACGGGATCGACGCGTCGCTTTCGGGCGCGACGCGCGCCGAATGGCGCCAGCGGGTCGCGTGGAGCTATTACATCGAGAACCGCGACGGCGAGGCATGGGCGCTGGCCGAAACGATCCGCGCCGACGGCAGCGGGGCCTGGGTGGCCGAGGGCGACTGGGTCGCCGGCCTCGCCGCCTGGCGGCTGGGCGATTGCGAGAATGCCGCCACCGCCTTTCGCCGCGCGGCCGCCGGTTCGACCAATCCCGAACTGACCACGGCGGCGCATTACTGGGCCAGCCGTGCGCTGGTCCGCTGTCGCGAGCCCGAGGATGCCGCCGAACAGCTGCGCGGGGCGGCACGCTATCCCGAAACGCTCTACGGCATGCTGGCGCACGAACAGCTGGGCCGCGACCTGCCCGACACGCATGCCGAACCCGACCTGACGACAATCGACTGGAACCGGCTGCGCAACGAACCTGCCGCGGTGCAGGCGGTCATGCTCGCCGAACTGGGGCGCCGCGCCGAGGCGGACGAGGTGCTGCGCTGGATGGCGCGGACGGGCGATGCCAGCGATTATGCCGCGCTCGGGCGGCTGGCGCGGGCGCTAGGTCTGTCGGGCACGCAGACCTTCATGGCCTATAACGCGCCGCCGGGCACCGCCGCTCACCCAAGCCTGCGCTTCCCGGTGACCTTCCGCGCGCCGGTGGGCGGATGGCGGGTCGATCCCGCGCTCGCCTTTGCCCACGCGCTGCAGGAATCGAACTTTCGCGAACGCGTGGTCAGCCCGGCGGGCGCAATCGGCCTGATGCAGATCCGCCCGATCGCGGCGCGCGAATATGCCGCCTCGATCAACCTGAGCGCGGATGCCGACCTCAAGGACCCGGCGGTCAACCTCGCCTTCGGCCAGCGCACGCTCGAAGCGCTCAGCCAGGGCAGCTATACCCAGGGCCGGCTGCCCAAGGTCATGGCCGCCTATAACGCCGGCCCGACCCCGGTGGCGCGCTGGGAAAGCGAGATTCGCGACCAGGGCGATCCGCTGCTGTGGATGGAATCGATTCCCTATTGGGAAACGCGCAGTTACGTCGCCATCGTGATGCGCAATTACTGGATGTACCTGCGCCAGGCCAATGCCCCGGCGCCCAGCCGCACCAATTTGGCCGAAAACGACTGGCCGATGTTCCCGCAAGTCCATTAGGAGCCTTCCCATGGCGATCGACGAAAGCCGCACATTCAAGCCGATCCGCATCGCACTGCTGACCGTTTCGGATACGCGCACCGCCGCCGATGACAGCTCGGGCGATATCCTGGCCGAGCGGATTACCGCTGCCGGCCACGAACTTGTCGCGCGCGAGATCAGCCGCGACAGCGTCGAGCAGATCGCCGCGCATCTGCACCGCTGGATCGACGACGAGGGGATCGACTGCGTCGTCACCACCGGCGGCACCGGCCTCACCGGGCGCGACGTGACGCCCGAGGCGCTCGACCGGGTGAAGTGCAAGGATATCCCCGGCTTCGGCGAGCTGTTCCGCTGGCTGAGCTATTCGACCATCGGCACCAGCACGGTGCAGAGCCGCGCCTGCGCGGTGCTGGCACGCGGAACCTATATCTTCGCGCTGCCCGGCTCGAACGGCGCGGTGAAGGACGGCTGGGACATGATCCTTGCCGAACAGCTCGACAGCCGCAACCGGCCCTGCAACTTCGTCGAGCTGATGCCGCGCCTTAGGGAGCGATAGGCCTTTTTTTGTTTCGCGCAGAGGCGCAGAGGAAGCAGAGGCGCGGAGATACTTTCAAAGCGCCGCAGGCGGATTGCCAATCAGAAACCATAGTGAATAGAGGCGGCTGCGCCGCGAAAAGCGCACCTCAGCGGCCTCTGCGCAAAACTCTCTGCGCCTCTGCGTGAAACCAAACTGGCGCAACCCACCTGTTCTCTATATGTTCCATGGCATGGAACGCCGATTCGAACCTGCAATAACCGGTCGAGGCGCGCAGTCGGACGCGGTGCCGACGCGCTTCGGGCTGGCGGCGCGCGAGGTCGACGGGGACTGGCGTGATTACGTGGAGGCGCTGGCCAATATCGAAGGTGGCCCGCCGGTGAAGCTGCGCACCACGGTGACCGAAGAGCATCCGAAAACCATCCTCACCTTCAACCGATCGCCCGACATCGGCTTCGACCGTTCGATCAACGCCTATCGCGGGTGCGAGCATGGCTGCGTCTATTGTTATGCGCGGCCGACCCACGCCTATCACGACCTTTCGCCGGGGCTCGATTTCGAGACGCGGCTGTTTGCCAAGCCCAATGCGGCGGAACTTCTGCGCGCAACGCTGGCCAAGCCGAAATATTCCCCCAAACCGATCGCGATGGGGACCAATACCGATCCCTACCAGCCGATCGAGCACCGCTATCGCATCACCCGCAGCGTGCTCGAGGTCTGCCTCGAGACGTATCATCCGGTGACCATCACCACCAAATCGGACCGATTGCTGGCCGACCTCGACCTGCTGGTCCCGCTGGCCGAACAGCGGCTGGTGGCGGTGGCGATTTCGGTGACGACGCTCGATCCCACGCTGTCGGGCAAGCTCGAACCACGCGCAGCATCACCTGCCAAGCGGCTCATGGCGTTGGAAAAACTTGCCGCGGCGGGCGTCCCCGTGCACTGCAATGTCGCCCCGGTCATCCCGGCGATCACCGACGCGTTCATGGAAGGCATCATCGAGCAGGCCGCCGCTGCCGGCGTCGCCAGCTGCGGCTGGATCGCGCTGCGCCTGCCGCATGAGGTCGCGCCGCTGTTCCGCGAATGGCTCAGCGTCCACTTTCCGGAGCGCGGCGACAAGGTGATGAACATTGTCCGCTCGATCCGGAACGGGAAGGACAATGATCCCAACTTCTTCAGCCGGATGAAGCCGACCGGCGTCTGGGCCGACCTGTTCCGCACCCGCTTCCGCCTCGCCTGCAAGCGCGCGGGACTTGGGCAGCCAGGGTTCGAACTCGATTGCACGCGGTTCCAGCCACCAGCGGCAGGTGGTCAGTTGCGGCTATTTTAGCCCTTGTGCGCGGGGAGGCCAAACCCCTCCCCACCCTCGCCCGGCTTGAAGCGGATCAGGCGGCTGTCGACCAGCGCGGCGGTGCGGTTGACCACGGCGAGCTGGTAATCGGGATCCTTGACCATTGCGAAGAAGGCCGCGCTGTTCGGGTACTGCGCCACGAAGCCGTCGTGCCAGCACACCCCCTCGGGCCCGGTGACCATCGCCCGGAACGCGCCGCGCCAGACGATCGTGCCGCCCACGCGGCGGAAGATCGGGCCGCTGGTCTTGCCATATTCCTGATAGGCGCGGCGGCCCGACCAGCCATTGCCGTGATGCTCGTGCCCTTCCGGGTATTCGGCAAGGTCGCGGTAGAGCAGCAGGTTGAGCATATGGATCGGCTCGTCGCGCGGCAGGGCCTTGAAGGCCGCGAAATTGGCCGGGCTCGGGTCGATATAGGTGCGGGTCATAATCGGCATTATGCCAGCAAAAATTGCTGAGGCGAACCCGAAGTTCGCATCATGACAATCCGTCAGTCAAGCGTGTAGTCCGCAAAGCGGTCGCGCAGGTCCTTCTTGCTGATCTTGCCGGTGGCGGTGTGCGGGATGTCGTCGACGAACTCGACCGCGTCGGGCAGCCACCATTTGGCGACCTTGTCCTCGAGGTAGTCCCTGATGTCGTCGGCGCAGCAATCGACGCCCTGCTTCCTGACCACGAACAGCACCGGGCGTTCGTCCCATTTGGGATGCGGCATCCCGATGCAGGCGGCTTCCGCCACCGCGGGATGGCCGACCGCGGCGTTCTCCAGCTCGACCGAGCTGATCCATTCGCCGCCCGACTTGATCACGTCCTTGGTCCGGTCGGTCAGTTGCAGCGTGCCGTCGGGATGGATCACGCCGACGTCGCCCGTGTCGAACCAGCCATCGGGCGTGGTCGCGTCTTCCTCTGCCTTGAAATAGCGCTTGAGCACCCATGGCCCGCGAATCTGCAGCGCACCCGAGGTCTGGCCATCGCGCGGCAGTTCCTGCGTGGGATCGTCGAGCGAGACGATGCGCAGCTCGACCCCGTAGATCGGGCGGCCCTGTCGCATCGTCGTGGCGACTTTCTCGTCGAAGGTCAGGCTGTCCCAATCGGCGGTCGGCCCGCCGACCGTGCCGATGGGCGAGGTTTCGGTCATGCCCCAGGCGTGCTGGACGCGGGTGCCCTGCTTCATCAGCCGCTCGATCATGAACTTCGGCGCGGCCGAACCGCCGATGGTCGCGGCCCTGAGCGGCGGCAGGTCGATGCCCTGCGCGTCGCAATACTGGAAATGCGCCAGCCACACGGTCGGCACGCCGGCGCTGTCGGTCACGCCTTCGCGGATCATCAGCTCGTGCAGCACCGCCGGATCGTTGACCGCGCTGAACACGAACTTGATCCCCGCCATGCCGCCCGAATAGGGCAGGCCCCAGCTGGCCGCATGGAACATCGGCACCACCGGCAGCATCACGCTCGACGGGGTGAAATTGAAGGCGGTGGTCTGCAGCCCCGCCATGGCGTGGAGCATGGTCGAACGATGTTCGTACTGCACCCCCTTGGGATGGCCGGTGGTGCCGCTGGTGTAGCAGATCATGCACGGATCGCGCTCGTCACCCCCGACCCACTCGAACACGCCGTCCTGCGCGCCGATCCAGTCCTCGAAGGCGGGCGCATGTTCGCCCGAATCAAAGCAGATGTAGTGTTCGACCGTGGCCCACCGCTCACGCATCCGATCGACGATCGGCTGGAACGCCGCATCGTAGATCACGACCTTGTCCTCGGCGTGGTTGACGATGTAGTCGAGCTGGTCGTCGAACAGGCGCGGGTTCACCGTGTGCAGCACCCCGCCCATGCCCGCCACGCCATACCAGCTGACCATGTGGCGCGCGTGGTTCATCGCCAGGCTCGCCACCCTGTCGCCCCTGGTCAGCCCAAGCGCGAGCAGCGCCTGCGCCATCTTCTTCGCATCGCGGCGGATGCCGGACCAGGTGGTTCGCGTCTCGCTGCCGTCGGCCCAGCGGGTGACGATTTCACGCGTCCCCGCCTCGCGCGCGGCGTGATCGACCACATGGGTGATCCGCATGGTCCAGTCCTGCATCGCTCCGAGCGCCATATTCGTCCTCTCCTCCTCCCTCGTCATTGCGAGGAGCCGGAGGCGACGCGGCAGTCCAGTGTCGGGTGTCGCGGGATACGCGACAGTGGAAGATGGACTGCTTTGCCTGCGGCTCGCAATGACTGACGATCAGGCGACGAGTCTGAGATGGCCCCCGGCCCGCCGCGCAGTCAGTTGCACCTTGGCAAGACCGGGCACGCTTGCCAAGCGTTCGGCGAGGTTCCCGTCGACGTTGAACGCGCGCCCCAGGATCATCAGCGGCGGCGTATCGGCGCCGGTCAGCAGCGTGGCTTGCACTTCGTCGCAGCCTTCGCCCGCAGCGGTGAGTTCGATGGCGAGTTGCGCAAGCCCGTCGAGGTCGGCCACCTCGAGCGTCAGCAGCATCGGGGTCGCCCCCCTCACTTCGGACAGCGGCACCGCGCCGCGGATGGTGATCCGTGGCGGTTCGTCGGGACTGGGGCTGTCGAGTTCGACCATGAGCTTCACACAGGTCTGCTCCTCGGCCCATTGCAGGAACGGTTCGACCAGCCCCTCTTCGAAACAGGCGGACGAGAACTGGCCCGAACTGTCGGAGAAATCGACCCGGACGAAGGGCTTGCCGCGCTGGGTGGTGCGCCTGGTCGCCTTCTCGACCATGGCCGCCATCACCGCATTGCTGCGCGCGCCCGTGGTGGCCCCGCCCGCCATCAGCGAGGCATGGCTGCGCGCGCCCTGCGCCGAGGCGACCGCGCGCCATGCCTCGACCGGGTGTTCGGCGAAGTAGAAGCCGAAGTTCTCCTTCTCGCGCGCCATCTGTTCGGCACGGCTCCACGGCTCGACCTCCCTGAGCCGCAGCGTATCTTCCTGCTCCTCGTCCGCGCCGCCGAACAGCGCCGCCTGCCCGCTCGACCGCTCGCGTTCGGCGGCATCGGCCACCGCCAGCAGCATATCGGCATTGGCGAAGACCCTGGCGCGGCTGGTCTCGAATTCATCGAGCGCGCCCGCGCCGGCCAGCGCCTCGAGCTGGCGCGAGTTCATCGAACCCTTGGGCAGCCGCTCGAACAGGTCCTGCAGGCTGGAAAAGCGGCCCGAGGCCTCACGCTCGCCCACGATCGCCTCCATCGCGCGCGCGCCGACATTGCGGATGCCCGCCAGCGCATAGCGCACGGCATAACCCTCGTCGGTCTGTTCGACGGTGAATTCGGCTTCGGAATGGTTGATCGAGGGCGGCAGCACCTTCACCCCGCCCTCCTTGCCCGGATACCGCCGCGCATCGTCGATGAACACCGCCAGCTTTTCCGACTGGTGCATGTCGAAGCACATCGAGGCAGCGTAGAATTCCTCCGGGTAATGCGCCTTGAGCCAGGCGGTCTGGTAGGCGAGCAGCGCATAGGCGGCGGCGTGCGACTTGTTGAAGCCGTATCCGGCGAACTTGTCGATCAGGTCGAACAGTTCGTTGGCGCGCGCCGGGTCGATGCCCGACACCGCCTTGCAGCCATCGACGAAGCGCTGGCGCTGCGCGTCCATCTCGGCCTGCACCTTCTTGCCCATCGCGCGGCGCAGCAGGTCGGCATCGCCGAGCGAATAGCCCGCGAGGATCTGCGCGGCCTGCATCACCTGTTCCTGGTAGACGAAGATGCCATAGGTTTCGGCGAGGATTCCCTCGAGCCTGGGGTGCGGATATTCGATCGGCACCTCGCCCGCCTTGCGCTTGCCGAACAGCGGGATATTGTCCATCGGCCCCGGGCGATAGAGCGAAACGAGCGCGATGATGTCGCCGAAATTGGTCGGCTTCACCGCGGTCAGCGTGCGCCGCATTCCTTCCGATTCGAGCTGGAAAACACCGACCGTGTTGCCGCTCTTCATTAGTTCGTAGACCCGGGGATCGTCGAGCGCGAGCTGGCCGAGATCGATGGCGACGCCGCGCCTGGCCAGCAGGTCGACCGCTTTCTTGAGCACCGACAGCGTCTTGAGCCCGAGGAAGTCGAACTTCACCAGCCCGCTGCTCTCGACATTCTTCATGTCGTACTGCGTCACCGGCATGTCCGAACGCGGATCGCGGTAAAGCGGGACGAGCTGCGCCAGCGGGCGGTCGCCGATCACCACGCCCGCCGCGTGGGTCGAACTGTTGCGCGGGAAGCCTTCGAGCTGCATCGCCAGGTCGACCAGGCGTTTTACCTGGTTGTCGTTGTCGTATTCGCGCCTGAAATCCGCCGCACCGTTGAGCGCGCGCGGCAGCGTCCACGCATCGGTCGGATGGTTGGGGATCATCTTGCACAGGCGATCGACGTGGCCATAGCTCATTTGCAGGATGCGGCCGGTGTCGCGCAGCACCGCGCGCGCCTTGAGTTTGCCGAAGGTGATGATCTGCGCGACGTGATCGTGCCCGTATTTCGCCTGCACGTAGCGGATCACCTCGCCGCGCCGCGTTTCGCAGAAGTCGATATCGAAGTCGGGCATCGACACGCGTTCGGGATTGAGGAAGCGTTCGAACAGCAGGCCCAGCTTGATCGGGTCGAGATCGGTGATGGTCAGCGCCCAGGCGACCAGCGAACCCGCACCCGAACCGCGCCCCGGACCCACCGGGATATCGTGGTCCTTGGCCCATTTGATGAAGTCGGCCACGATCAGGAAATAGCCGGGAAAGCCCATCTGGTTGATGATCCCGACTTCGAAATCGAGGCGCTTCTTGTAAACCAGCACCTCGTCCCACAACCCGTTCGTCCTGAGCTTGTCGAAGGACTGTTCTTTTTTCTCCAGCGCCTCGCCCGAAGAAAAGGACAGGGCTGCGACAAGCTCAGCCCAAACGGTCTCGGGGTAATAGAGCTTCAGTCTCTCTGCGAGACCCTTGCGCGCGTCCTCCTCCAGCATCCGCGCTTCGCCCTCGAGGTCACCCGCAAGGCTGGGCAGGATCGGCTTGCGATAGGGCGGCATAAAGGCACAGCGCTGCGCCACCACCAGCGTGTTGCGCACCGCTTCGGGCAGGTCGGCGAAGCCTTGCTCCATCATGGGGAAGGTCTTGACAAAGCTTTCGGGGTTCGAGCGCGCGCGATCCTCGGCATCGATATGGGTCGATCCGGCGATGCACAGCATGGCATCGTGCGCCTTGTGCATATGCGGTTCGGCATAATTGGCCGGGTTGGTCGCGACCAGCGGCAGGTCGCGCGCATAGGCGAGCTCGACCAGCGCGGCTTCCGCCCTTTCCTCCACCGGATCGCCGCGGCGGGCGAGTTCGACATAGAGACGGTTCGGGAACAGCGCCTGCAACCGATCCGCCAGCGCATCGGCATGAGCCTGCTGCCCTTCCGCGAGCAGGCGGGTCAGCGCGCCCTCGCCCGCGCCGGTCAGTGCGATCAGGCCTTCGCTGTGGCCTTCGAGGTCCGCAAGCCGGACGTGCGGATCATATTCCAGCGGGCGGTCGAGATGCGCCTTCGAGACGAGATGGCACAGATTGTCATACCCCGCCTCGTCCTGCGCATAGAGCGGCAGATAGTCGACCTGCCTGCCCTGCGCATCGCGCGCCACGCCCAGCAGCGTGCCGATGATCGGCTGCACACCCTCCGCCTTGCAGGCGCCGGCAAACATGACCGCGCCATAGAGCCCGTTGCGGTCGCAGATCGCCATGGCGGGAAAGCCGCGTTCCTTCGCCAGCTTTGCCATCGCCTTGGGGTCGATCGCCCCTTCGAGCATCGAATAGGCCGACAGCACGCGCAGCGGGGCGAAGGGTTTGAACGACATGGCGGCAGATTAGGAATTTCCGCCGGATTCGGTAAGGCAGCACCCTGGGCTTTTCTCCACAAGCGGTGGAGAACCCGCAGTTACTTGCCTTCGCGGATCTTGCGGCGCGTGTCGCGGATGGTCGACCAGGCGCCGTAGATCACCAGCGCGCCGAGGAATATCCACACCCACAGCGGGATATCGTGACCGACCACCGCGAGATAGAGATAGGCCGAGACGAAGCAGAACCCGGCGCACAGCGTCGGCACCACGGTCGAGCGCCCTGCCCGCGCGCGCTTCACCAGCCAGGCGATCGAGGCCAGGAAGAACGGGATGGCCCCGACATAGATCGCCCCGAAAATATAAGGATTCACGCCATATTCGGCGCCGAGCGAGAGGAACCACTGGTTGAAGTCGGCGAGCATGGACTGGCTTTCGTGTTGGTCGGCGCGCGGGTTACAACAGCGCCTCGATGTCCCTGGCGATCGCCTTGGGCGCATCGGCCGGACCATAGCGCTTCACGACATTGCCAGCGCGGTCGACCAGGAACTTGGTGAAGTTCCACTTGATCGCCTTCGATCCCATCAGCCCCGGCCTTTCGCCCTTCATCCAGTCGAACAGCGGGCTGGCTTCGGGCCCGTTGACCTCGATCTTGGCCATCAACGGGAAAGTCAGCCCGAAATTGACCTTGCAGAAACTGGCGATTTCCTCGGCATCACCCGGCTCCTGGTTGCCGAACTGGTTGCAGGGAAAGGCCAGCACCTCGAACCCCTGGTCCCTGTAATCCTGGAACAGCTTTTCCAGCCCGTCATACTGCGGGGTGAAGCCGCATTTGCTGGCGGTGTTGACCACCAGCAGCACCTTGCCGAGCTTGTCCTTGAGGTCGAGCGTCTCGCCCTTGTTGGTGGCGACGGTGAAATCGGCGATGGTGGTCATGACGCATTTACTCCGGTCGGTCGCTATTCGAACAGCCCTTCGTGGAGCCGTACCACGCGGTCCATCTTGCCTGCCAGCCGTTCATTGTGCGTGGCGATCAGCGCCGCGCTGCCTTCGCCGCGGACCAGCGCCAGAAACTGCTCGAGCACCTTGTCCGCGGTCGCTTCGTCGAGATTGCCGGTGGGCTCGTCCGCCAGCACCAGCTTGGGCCGGTTGGCGAGGCCGCGTGCGACCGCGACGCGCTGCTGTTCGCCGCCCGAAAGCTGGCTGGGGCGGTGATCGAGCCGTTCGCCAAGGCCCAGCGCGACGAGCAATTGCCGGGCGCGCTCCTCGCATTCCGCGCGCGGCTTGCCCGCGACAAGCTGCGGCAGGACCACGTTCTCGACCGCGTCGAAATCGGGCAGCAGATGGTGGAACTGGTAGACGAAGCCCAGGTGATCGCGGCGCAGCGTGGTGCGCGCGCGCGAGTTCGACTTTTCCGCCGACTGGCCGGCGATCACGATCTCGCCGCCGAAGCCGCCTTCGAGCAGGCCCACCGCCTGGAGCAGCGTCGACTTGCCCGAACCCGAAGGGCCGAGCAGCGCGACGATTTCGCCCGGACGGATCGCCAGATCGACCCCGCGCAGCACGTCGATCCGCACCCCGCCCTGCTCGAAACTGCGGGTCAGCCCGCGCAATTCGACGACGAACTCATTCATAACGCAGCACCTGTACCGGATCGGTGTCGGCCGCCTTCCACGCGGGGTAGAGCGTGGCGAGGAAGCTGAGCACCAGCGCCAGCAGCACGATCAGCGCGACTTCGACAGGATCGGTCTTTGACGGCAAGGTCGTGAGAAACCGCATCTGCGGGTCCCACAACTCGACCCCGGTGACGCGGCCGATCGCTTCGACGATCCCCTGGCGGAAGAACAGCACGAGGAAGCCGAGCAACAGCCCCGCAACAGTCCCGATCGCGCCGACGGTGAAGCCGGTGGTGACGAAAATCTTCATCAGGCTCTGCCGGGTCGCGCCCATGGTGCGCATGATCGCGATGTCGCGGGTCTTGGCGCGGACCAGCATGACGAGGCTCGAGAGGATATTGAAAGCTGCAACCAGAACCATGAAACTCAAGGCAAAGGCCATCGCCACGCGTTCGACCTGCAGGGCTTCGAACAGTGTCGCGTTGATGGTCTTCCAGTCGGCTATCGCAGCCCGGCCCTGCAAGCTTCGCTGAATGGGTTCGAGGATGGCGCCGACGTTGTCGGGATCACTGACACTGACTTCGATCATCTGCACCGAATCGCCGAGCAGCAGCAGCGTCTGCGCGTCCCGCATCGGCATCACCACGAAGGCCCCGTCGTAATCATAGACCCCGACCTCGAAGATCGCCGCGACGTCATATCCCACCTGGCGCGGCACCGTGCCGAAGGGTGTGGCCCGGCCCTGCGGATTGATGATGGTGATCGTGTCGCCGACTCGCGCGCCGATGTTCTCTGCCAGCCGCACGCCGATCGCGATCTTGCCCGCGCCCGGCTGGAGCGCGGCAATGTTGCCGCTCACCACCTTGTCGGCAAGCCCGCGGACATCCTGCATGGTATTGCCGCGCACCAGGATCGCCTCGACCCGGCCGTTGAAGGTGGTCAGCAGGGGCTGTTCGATCAGCGGGCTGGCCTGCGTGACCCCGGGCGTCTTGCGCACCTCTTGGAGAATCGCCTCCCAGTTATCGAGTCGTCCGCCATAGGCCTGGACGATGGCATGGCCGTTGAGTCCCACGATCTTGTCGAACAGTTCGGCGCGAAATCCGTTCATCACGCTCATCACGATGACCAGCATCGCCACCGACAGCATCACCACACCGATCGAGATGCCCGCGACCAGCGTGATGAAGGCCTCGCCCCGGCCCGGAAGCAGGTAGCGCCTGGCGATGGTCCATTCGAAGGGAGAGAGGATCAAGGCGGCCCTAACGTGTGGCTTGATGTCGCTTGTGTGGTTCGGCGTTTAGGCAGGCCCGCCTTTGCGCGCAATGAAATCGTGCCGCAATGGGGACCGCCCGTCGCAGCGCCCTTGTAATCGAGGCGTAACATCGCCATTGGGGCGCGCATCCGGAACAGTCGCGCAGACAGGCCACCGAATGAACCTTACCCACCCGTTTCTCGACGAGGATGGCGACAAGCTGCGCGAAGAGTGCGGCATCTTCGGCGCCATCAATGCGACCGACGCCGCGGCCGCGACCGCGCTGGGCCTGCACGCGCTGCAGCATCGCGGGCAGGAAGCGGCCGGCATCACCAGTTTCGACGGGTCCGAATTCTTCACCCGCCGCGGGCTCGGCCATGTGGCGGAGAATTTCTCCACCCAGGAAGCGATCGACGAACTGCCGGGCACGATGGCGGCGGGCCATGTGCGCTATTCGACCACCGGTGGTTCGGGCCTGCGCAACGTCCAGCCGCTCTATGCCGACCTTGCCAGCGGCGGTTTTGCGGTGGCGCACAACGGCAATATCTCGAACGCGGGGATGCTGCGCGACGATCTGGTGCGCCGGGGTTCGATCTTCCAGTCGACCAGCGATACCGAGGTGATCATCCACCTCGTCGCCACCAGCCGCTATCCCACCACGATGGACCGGCTGATCGATGCGCTGCGCCTGCTCGAAGGCGCCTATGCGCTGATCGTCATGACGCCCGAAGGAATGATCGCCTGCCGCGACCCGTTGGGCATCCGTCCGCTGCAGATGGGCCATATCGGTGATGCGACCGTGTTCGCATCGGAAACCGTGGCGCTCGACGTGGTCGGCGCGGAATTCATCCGCCAGGTCGAACCGGGCGAGATCATCAGGGTCGATTTCGCGGGCAGGATCGAATCGCTGCATCCCTTCGGCACGCACAAGCCGCGTCCATGCATCTTCGAACACGTCTATTTCAGCCGCCCCGATTCGGTGTTCGACGGGCGCAGCATCTACGAAGCGCGCAAGGCCATCGGCGCCGAACTCGCACGCGAAAAGCCGGTCGAGGCCGACCTCGTGGTGCCCGTGCCCGACAGCGGCGTGCCCGCGGCGATCGGCTATGCGCAGGAATCGGGCATCCCGTTCGAACTGGGCATCATCCGTTCGCACTATGTCGGGCGCACCTTCATCCAGCCGTCGGACGGCGCGCGCCATGCGGGGGTGAAGCGCAAGCACAACGCCAACCGCGCGCTGGTCGAGGGCAAGCGCATCGTGCTGATCGACGACAGCATCGTGCGCGGCACCACTTCGATGCAGATCGTCGAGATGATGCGCGATGCGGGCGCGACCGAAGTCCATTTCCGCGTCGCCAGCCCGCCCACCGCGCATAGCTGCTTCTACGGCGTCGACACGCCCGAGCGCAGCAAGCTGCTGGCCGCGCGGATGGAACTGGAGCCGATGCGCCGGTTCATCAAGGCCGACAGCCTCGGCTTCGTCTCGATCGACGGGCTCTACCGCGCCGTGGACGAAAAGCCGCGCAACGCCGCCTGCCCGCAATATTGCGATGCCTGCTTTACCGGCGAATACCCGACGACGCTGACCGACCAGTCGCAGCGCGAGAACCGGCATCCGCAGCTCGACCTGCCGGTGGAGGCCGCCGAGTAATGACCAGGCCGCTGGAAGGGCGACTCGCGCTGGTCACCGGCGCCAGCAAGGGCATCGGCGCGGCCACCGCGCAGGCACTGGCGGCGGCGGGGGCACACGTGGTGCTGACCGCGCGCGATGTGCGCGGGCTCGAAGCGGTCGAGGATGCCATCCACGCGGCGGGCGGCCAGTCGACCATCGCCCCGGTGGACCTTGGCGAAAGCGACGGGATCGCGCGGCTCGCCTCGGCCATTTCCGGACGCTGGGACAAGCTCGATGTTCTCGTGCTTTCAGCCGCTTATCTGCCCGGCTTGACACCGGTTACGCAGATCGACGGCAAGCAGTTCTCGCAGGCGATCACCACCAATGTGCTGGCCACGCAGGCGCTGCTGGCCAATTTCGATCCGCTGCTCAAACGCGCCGATGCGGGGCGGGTGATCGGCTTGACCAGCAGCGTCGGGGCCTCGCCACGCGCCTATTGGGCGGCCTATGGCGCGACCAAGGCGGCGTTCGACAATTTGCTCGAAGCCTATGCGGCGGAAATCGACAAGATCTCGCACGTGCGCGTCGCGCTGGTCGATCCGGGCGCGACTCGCACGGCGATGCGCGCCCGGGCCTATCCCGGCGAGGACCCGCAGACGGTCAAACCGCCCAAAGCGGTCGCCGATCGCATCGTCGAGCTGCTTGTTAACGATTTCGACGGCTTGCGCCGAGTGCGCCTGGAAGCGTGAATTAACCACATCGCGTAATGAGCCCGTAACCCCGATGGGCGAGATTCCGACGAATGCCTCCCACGCGGGCGGGATTTCGCGAAAGCCGGAATTCGACACGGCCAAGATTCGACTACGGAAGGGCCCGAGATGAGCTACCAGACCCAGGATCGCTATTTGCTGGCAGCACAGGAGGACCGCTGCGCCCCGCGGACCAGGCTGACCATCCCCGGATCGCTGCGCGCATCGGGCGGCCGCGCCTTCCAGACGGTGATCCACGATCTGTCGATTTCGGGCTTCTCCGCCGCAGCGATCAACCGCATGCACGACGGCCAGATATGCTGGCTGACCCTGCCCGGGCTGGAATCGCTCCAGGCGCAGGTCGTGTGGTGGGAAAACTGCATGGTCGGCTGTGCCTTCAGCGAGCTGTTGAGCCCGATCGTGCATGACAATATCATCGCCCGTTATACGGGCGCGGGCAACTACCGCCCCTATTGAGGATTCGCCCCGGTTCGCGGCAGGCGGCGGCACCCAACGCGTTGGCGGCGGCCCGAAGGGTCTGGCCTGGACCTTGCCTGGAAAGCCGCCGTCGGTGGCGGTGCGCCCTTTGCGGGCCGCCGCCACCATTCGTTTCAGGCCTGCCGCTGCTTGACCAGCGTGACCTGGTGAACGTCGATCCCGCCGCCGCGAAACCCGCCCTCGCAATACATCAGGTAATAGCGCCACAGATCGCAGAACCCCGGATCGAACCCGCGCGGCAACCGCCCTTCTCCGATCGCCCGGTCGAAGTTCGCGCGCCAGGCCTTGAGCGTTTCGGCATAGTCGGCCCCGAAATCGCGCTGGTCCTGCCATGACAGGCCACGCGCCTCCGCCAGCCGCCGGAACTCGCTGGTGCGGATCAGCAGCCCGCCGGGGAAGACATAGGCCTGGATGAAATCCGCGCTCCCGGCATAGGCGTCGAACAGCTCTTCGCGGATCGAGATGAACTGGATCGCCGCACGCCCGCCCGGCTTCAAATTGCGCGCGATGCAGTCCATGAAGGTCGGCCAGTATTCGCGCCCCAGCGCCTCGACCATCTCGACGCTGACGATGGCATCGAACCGGCCTCCGGAATTCCGGCCTGTGTCGCGATAATCCTGCTTGAGGAAGGCGATGCTTTCGGGTTGGCGCGCCCTTGCCCAGGCCAGTTGCTCGTCGGACAGGCTGATCGCGGTGACCGCGCAACCGCGCGAGGCCAGCGCGCCCGCCAGCGCGCCCCAGCCGCAGCCGATCTCGAGCACCGTCGCGGCATCGCCGAGCCGCGCCGCCAGCGCATCCCACTTGCGCCGCTGCGCCGCCTCGAGGCTATCCTGCCCCACCGCGAGCGCCGAGGAATAGCTCATCGTCGCATCGAGCCATGGTGCGTAGAAGTCGTTGCCGAGGTCATAGTGGGCGGAAATATTCCTCAACGCGCCGCCGGGCGTGTTGCGGTTGACCAGATGCGCCAGCTTCAGCGCCTGCCGAAACGGCCCCTTGGCGCGGGCGGTATCGCCCAGCCGCGCGGCGTGCTGCATGAACAGAGCGAACAGCGGAACCGGATCGGGGCTCCACCATTCGCCCGCGGCCCACGCCTGATACCAGCCGACCGAGCCGTTGCTGGCCAGCCGCAACAGCGCGTTCCAGCTGCGCAGGTCGACGGCGCATTCGAAGCCCGGCGCGTGCCCGCCCAACCTGCGTGTGGAACCATCGGGCAGCGTCGCGTCGATTGCGCCCGACACCAGCGCACCATCGATCCGGTCGAGGATCTTGCCGAAACCTGGCGCGACCAGCCGCGCGAACAGGCCCGGCTTGCGGGCGAAGCGCTGCGCGCCCTGCACCAGATCGCGGCCGCGTGGAGTGGTGGTCGGCATGTCCATCGCCCGCCGCTATCGCGCGCGGCATCGCCGCTGGCAAGATAGGTCCAGACGAACCCCTGCTGCTAGGCCGGATGGCCCGGTTTTTCGCTGACGGTCCAGCTCTGGCCCTTGCCGAGCAGCCGGGCGAGGTCGGTGTCCTTGCCCTCGCTCGCCTTGGCCTTTTCGGCGATGGCCGCGGCTTCGAAGGTCGGGCGCGGGTCGTCGTAGAGCACGCCGAGCGCCATCGGGAACGGCCCGAAGGGCATTTCGACCAGCATATGCGCGATCGAGCGGTTGGTGACGTCGTGCACGATCACGCCCGCGCCCTGCCAGTCGCCATCGGTAACGTCGACCACGTCGAGGCACAGCTTTTCGCGGTTGAGCGTGATCCCCCTGGTGTCGCCCGCGAACAGCATCGGCTTGCCGTTCTCCAGCCACAGCTGGCGATCCTCCGCCCCCTTGGGCGCGGCGAAATCGTTGAACACGTCCTTGTTGTAGACAATGCAGTTCTGGAAGATCTCGACGAAGGCCGCGCCCTGGTGCGCGTGCGCCGCCATCAGCACGTCGGGCAGATGCTTGCTGACATCGAAACCACGGCCCACGAAGCGCGCACCCGCGCCCAGCGCGAAGGCGGCCGGGCGGGCCGGATGATCGTAGCTGCCCAGCGGGGTCGACGGGCTCTTGGTCCCTTCGCGGCTGGTGGGCGAATATTGCCCCTTGGTGAGGCCGTAAATCTCGTTGTTGAACAGCATGATCTGCATGTTCACGTTGCGCCGCAGCACGTGCATCAAATGGTTGCCGCCGATCGACAGGCCATCGCCGTCGCCCGTCACCAGCCAGATGTCGAGATCGGGATTGGCCAGCTTCGCGCCCGTTGCAAAGGCCGGTGCACGGCCATGGATCGTGTGGAAGCCATAGGTTTCCATGTAATAGGGGAACCGGCTCGAACAGCCGATGCCGCTGATGAACACCGTGTTCGCCGGATCGGCGCCGATCTGCGGCAGCGTGCGCTGCACCGCCTTGAGGATCGCATAATCACCGCAGCCCGGGCACCAGCGCACCTCCTGGTCGGTTTCCCAGTCCTTGAGCGTGGTTTCGAATTTCACGGGGGCGTTCATGCCAGCGCTCCTTCAATCGCGGCCTCGAGTTCGGCAATGGTGAACGGCTGGCCGCTGGTCTTGGTCAGCGGCCGGGCATCGACCAGGAACTGGTCGCGCAGCACGGTCTTGAACTGGCCGGTGTTCATTTCGGGCACCAGCACCTTGTCGAAGCCGCGCAGCAGCTCGCCGAGGTTGGCGGGCAGCGGCCAGATGTGGCGCACATGGATCTGGCTGACGTCGAGCCCCTTGCGCCGCGCATTATCGACCGCGCGATGGATCGGGCCATAGGTCGATCCCCAGCCGACCACCGCCAGCCTGCCTGAAGCCTTGCCGAGGCTGACCTCCTGGTCGGGCACGGCGATGCCGTCGATCTTGGCCTTGCGCAGATCGGTCATGCGCTGGTGGTTGGCGGGCGAATAGTCGATATTGCCGGTCAGCTCGTGCTTCTCGATCCCGCCGATGCGATGCATCAGCCCGGGCGTGCCCGGCTTGATCCACGGGCGCGCGCCCTTGTCGTCGCGCTTGTAGGGCAGCAGCGTGGCCTCGCCATTCTCGTTGGCGGGTCCGTTCTTTTGCTCGAGGAATTTCGCCGGGAACGGGGCATAGCTCGCCGGGTCGGGCACCTTCCACGGCTCGGCCGCATTGGCGATATAGCCATCGGTCAGCAGCATCACCGGGGTCATGTATTCGACCGCGATGCGGCACGCCTCGATCGCCACCTCGAACGCGTCGGAGGGGCTGCGGCAGGCGATCACCGGCATCGGCGCATCGCCGTTGCGGCCATAGACCGCCTGGTAGAGATCGCTCTGTTCGGTCTTGGTCGGCAGGCCGGTCGAAGGCCCGCCGCGCTGGCTGTTGACGATCACCAGCGGCAGCTCGGTCATGATCGCCAGGCCCATGGCTTCGCCCTTGAGCGCGATGCCCGGGCCGCTGGACGAGGTGACGCCGAGGCTCCCGGCATAGCTCGCCCCGATCGCGGCGCAGATCGCGGCGATCTCGTCTTCCGCCTGGAAGGTGGTGACGCCGAATTCCTTGAGCCGCGCGAGGTGGTGCAGGATCGCGCTGGCGGGGGTGATCGGATAGCCGCCGAAGAACATCGGCAGTTCGGCCAGCTGCGCGCCCGCGACCAGGCCGAGCGAAACCGCTTCGGCCCCGGTGATGGTGCGGTAAAGACCCGGCGCGCTCTCGATCGGGTCGACGTGGACCTGCCGCAACGGCCCCGCCAGCTCGGCCGTTTCGCCATAGGCGTGCCCCGCGTCGAGCGCGGCGATGTTGGCATCGGCAATGGCCGGATTGTTGCGGAACTTGCCGCGCAGCCAATCGTGCAGCGGCTTGCGGTCGCGGTCGAACATCCACAGCGCCAGGCCCAGCGTCCACATGTTCTTGCAGCGCAGCGCATCCTTGTTGCCCAGGCCGAAGGGCTTGACCGCCTCGACCGTCAGCGCGCTGATATCGAAGGCCAGCACTTCCCATTTGCCAAGGCTGCCGTCCTCCAGCGGATTGGCATCGTATTTGGCCTTGTCGAGGTTGCGCTTGGTGAATTCGCCGGTGTCGGCAATGATCAGCCCGCCGGGCCTGAGCGAGGCGAGGTTCACCTTCAGCGCCGCCGGGTTCATCGCCACCAGCACATCGGGCGCATCGCCCGCGGTGTTGATCTCGCGGCTGCCGAAGTTGATCTGGAACGCCGAAACCCCGAACAGCGTCCCCTGCGGCGCGCGGATTTCGGCCGGGAAATCGGGGAAGGTCGCCAGATCGTTGCCCGCCAGCGCGGTCGACAGCGTGAACTGCCCGCCGGTCAGTTGCATCCCGTCGCCGGAATCGCCGGCGAACCGGACGACCACAGCTTCGGGGTGGGAAGAAAGGCCGTCCTGCGGCTTGGTGGCGGCTGTTGCCATCCGATATATCCTTGTCTCGCGCCGTCCTGCGCGGCGCCCGTCTCGTCGGGGTGCGGCAGGTAGGCCCCACCCCCTCCTCTCGCAATCAAGTTTTTCTCTGCTAGCGAGAAAATGCAGCGTGGAAAAGCCGCCCCAAGGCGCTAAGTCCCGAAAAGCAACGCAAATGCCTAAAAGCAACGCAAATGGAGGAGAGACCATGGCCAGGACCGAGCATCATGTGCGCGACGATGTTCGCGGCTTCCTCGAAATGCTCGCCGCCATGGGCGGACAGGGCGTCGAACAGCTCGGCCATATCCAGGGCCGCGAACAGATGCGCGCCATGGCGCAGGTGGCCGAAGCCGACCCGCGCGAGCTGGCGGTGATCGAGGACCTCGCCTGCCCCGGACCGGCGGGCCCGATCCCGTTGCGCTTCTACGATGCCAGGGAAAGCCGCGCGCCCGGCCCCTGCGTGGTCTTCCTTCACGGCGGCGGCTTCGTGATCGGCGATCTCGAGGTCTATCACGCGCTGTGCACCGAGATGGCGCACCATCTCGACCTGCCGGTGGTCTCGGTCGATTATCGCCTCGCGCCCGAACACCCCTTCCCCGCCGCGCCCGACGATTGCGAGGCAGCGGCGCGCTGGGTCGCCTCGTCCCCGGCAGAGCTGGGGCGCAGCATCACCGGCCTGGTCATCACCGGCGACAGCGCGGGCGGCAATCTGACCATCGTCACCACCAACCAGCTGGTGAACAACCCGGCGCAAGTGCCGGTGGTGGTGCAGGCGCCGATCTATCCGGTGGCGAGCGACACTTCGCATCATTCGAGCCTCGCCCATTTCGCCGAAGGCTTCCTGCTGACAGCGGCGGCGATGGACTGGTTCATGCTGCAATATGCCGGCGACCCGAACGACCCGCGCCACACGCCGATGGTGGGCGACTGTTCGAACACCCCGCCCACCGTGCTGTGCACCGCCGGGCTCGACCCGCTGCGCGATTCGGGCCGCGAATATGGTGCGCACCTGGTGGGGCAGGGTACCGAACTGGCCTATTTCGAATTCGCCGGGATCATTCACGGCTTCACCACCTTGCGCAAGGCGATCCCCAGCGGGCAGAAGGATCTCGAGGCCTATCTCGATGCGATCAAACTGATGGTGGAACGACACGGATGAGCGAACCGCTGGACTACCGGCCCTGCGTAGGGGTCATGCTGGTCAACGAGGACGGCAAGGTCTTCGTCGGTCGGCGCATCGACAATCAGGAAGGCGACTGGTGGCAGATGCCGCAGGGCGGGGTCGATCCGGGCGAGGACCTGCGCGATGCCGCGCTGCGCGAACTGGCCGAGGAAACCGGCGCGCGGCCCGAGCATGTCACCATCCTCAGGGCGACCGAGGAACCGATCCGCTACGACCTGCCCGACGAACTGATCGGCAGGCTGTGGGGCGGGAAATATCGCGGGCAGGAACAGGTGTGGTTCCTTGCCCGCTTCACCGGCGAGGATATCGACATCGACCTCGACTCGCACGATCCGCCCGAATTCTGCGACTGGAAATGGGTCGAACCCGAACAGCTGCCCGAACTGATCGTGCCGTTCAAGAAGCGCGTCTATCGCACCGTGGTCGAGGCGTTCCGCGACCTTGTGTAAGGATCAGTTCGCCTGCGGGCCCCGGCCTTCGGGCAGCGTCGCTTCGGCGGTCTGGATACGCGGCTTGGGGCCGGCGGCAATGGCAGCGGTCAGCGCGGCGGTTTCGGGGCAGCTCTTGCCGCACAGCGATTCGAGCCTGGCCAGGTTTCCACGCGCCTTTTCCAGCGCGCCGCGTTCGACCAGCGCTTCACCTTCACCTGCCATTGCGCTGAAATTGCGCGGATCGCGGATCAGCACCTCGCGATAATAGGTGATCGCCTTGCCCTGCAGCCCATCCTTGCGCGCCGCCTCTGCCAGCTTGAGCAGGACCGGCGAATAGCTGGGGTCGACCGCCAGCGCGGCCTCATAGGCGTCGATCGCGCCCTGCACGTCGCCCTGGTGGAGCGCCGCGTCGCCCTGCGCGATCAGCGCCGCGGCATGCGGCGCAGGGGTGCGGTCCGCACTCCAGCTCACACTCGCGGTCAGGGCCAGAGCCAGCGAAAGGGCGGCGGCGGCAGGGGCAAAGCGCATCAGGGTCTCCAGCGGGCGTTTCCGTCCAGGGGCGGGCGTATCGGCCATAAACGGTGCAGCTAACACGGTCTTTGCGCGCAGGCGATGAAAAATCCATCCGTGCCGTCGTGGAACGGGGTCAGCCGCAACCCTTCGCCGCGCGGGCGGCCCACAGGGATCGGCGGCGGGGCCGCCTGCCAGGCAGCGTGGCGGTCGAGAAAACCGGCGAATTGCCCTGCCCCTTCCTCGTCGAGCAGCGAGCAGGTCACATAGACAACGCGGCCGCCAGGCCGAACAAGTTCAGCTGCCAGATCAAGCAGAAATGCCTGTATCTTGGTAAATCGCTCCAGCTCATACGGATCGAGCCGCCAGCGCGCCTCGGGATTGCGCCGCCAGGTTCCCGTGCCCGAACAGGGGGCATCGACCAGCACCGCGTCGGCCTGCCCCACAAGGTCGGCCAGCGCCGCGCGCTCGCGGGTCGGATCGAGCAGACGGGTTTCGATAAGGCCAGCCCCCGCCCGTCCGGCGCGTGGCATGAGACGCGACAGGCGGTTGCGATCGGTGTCCGAGGCGACCAGGCGCCCCAGATTGCCCATCGCCGCCGCCAGCGCGAGCGTCTTGCCCCCACCCCCGGCGCACAGATCCACCACCGTCTCGCCCGGCTGCGCCCCCACCGCGAGGCAGGCGAGCTGCGATCCGCTGTCCTGCACCTCGATCAGCCCGTCGCGATAGGCCGCCCATTGTTCGACCTGCGTACCCGCATCGAGGCGAAGCCCGTGCGGGGCGGCGGTCGGCTGCGCAGGTTCGGGCAGGCTGAGCGTGGCGCGACCGGCCTTGAGCGTGTTGACGCGCAGGTCGAGCGGGGCACGGCCAAGCAGCGCCTCTGCCGCTTCACCCGCAATGTCCGATGCCGCCAGCCGCTCGACCAGCCAGGCCGGGGCGATGCCGCCCTCGGCAATGGTCTCGCCGTCATCGAGCGGAGCAGGGCCATAGGCCGACCCGTCGAACAGCGGAGCGATGGCGGGATCGACTTCGGCCAGCCGCAGCATCGCCGCGCGCCCCGACTGCGGGACCGGCCCGCAGGCGCGGATCGCGGCATAGACCAGCTCGCGGATCGCGCGGCGGTCCTTCGACCCGGCAAAGCGGTTGGCCCGGAACCAGTCGGCAAGGATGCGGTCGGCGGGCGCGCCCTTGCCCCGCGCTGCGGCAATCACCGCGTCGAGCAGCTCGATCGCCGTCTGGACCCGCGCGGCGGGGGTCATAATTCAGCGCGTCGGATAGTTGGGCGCTTCGCGGGTGATCGCCACGTCATGGACATGGCTTTCGGCAAGGCCGGCGTTGGTGATGCGCACGAATTGCGCCTGCTGGCGCAGATGTTCGATGGTGGCGCTGCCGGTATAGCCCATCGCCGCCTTGATCCCACCGACGAGCTGGTGGATCACCGCGCTCGCCGGACCCTTGTAGGGCACCTGGCCCTCGATCCCTTCGGGCACCAGCTTCTGCTGGCTGACATCGGCCTGGAAATAGCGGTCCGCCGAACCGCGCGCCATCGCGCCCACGCTGCCCATGCCGCGATAGCTCTTGTAGCTGCGCCCCTGGTAGATGAAGGTATCGCCCGGCGCCTCGTCGGTGCCCGCGAGCATCGAGCCGATCATGATGGTCGAGGCCCCTGCTGCCAACGCCTTGGCCGCATCGCCGCTGGTGCGCAGGCCACCATCGCCGATCACCGGCACGCCGTGCTTTTCCGCCGCTTCGGCGCAAGCCATGATCGCGGTGAGCTGCGGCACGCCGACCCCCGCGACCACGCGGGTGGTGCAGATCGAGCCCGGTCCGATGCCGACCTTCACCGCATCCGCGCCCGCGCCGATCAGCGCGCGGGTGGCCTCGGCGGTGGCGACGTTGCCGGCGATCACCTGCACCGCGTTCGACAGCGCCTTGACCCGCTCGACCGCGCGGGCGACGTCCTTGTTGTGGCCGTGGGCGGTATCGATCACCACCACGTCGACCCCAGCGTCGATCAGCGCCTCGGTCCGTTCGAACCCCTTGTCGCCCACCGTGGTCGCGGCGGCCACGCGCAGGCGGCCCTGGGCGTCCTTGGTGGCGGCGGGATAGGCGACCGCCTTCTCGATATCCTTGACCGTGATCAGCCCGACGCAATGCCCGCTGTCGTCGACCACCAGCAGCTTTTCGATGCGGCGGGCGTGGAGCAGGCGGCGCGCCTCGTCCTGCCCGGTGCCCAGCGGCACGGTGGCGAGGTTCTCGGTCGTCATCAGCTCGCGCACGGGCTGGTTCGGGTTTTCGGCAAAGCGCACGTCGCGGTTGGTGAGGATGCCGGCCAGCTTGCCGCTTTCATCGGTCACCGGGATGCCGCTGATGCGGTTGGCGGCCATGATTTCCTGCGCCTCGCCCAGCGTGGCATCGGGACGGATGGTGATCGGGTTGACCACCATGCCGCTTTCATAGCGCTTGACCGCGCGGACCGCCGCGGCCTGAGCGTCGACCTCGAAATTGCGGTGGAGCACGCCGATCCCGCCCAGCTGCGCCATGGCGATCGCCATGTCGGCTTCGGTCACCGTATCCATCGCGCTGGAGATGACCGGGATATTGAGCGCGATCTCGCGCGTCAGCCGCGTGGCGGTATTGGCCATGGAGGGCAGGATATCGCTCTCGGCCGGGACCAGCAGCACGTCGTCGAAGGTGAGGCCGAGGGGGATGTCGAGATGTGCCACTGTCTGGTTTCCTGCCGGGAGATTCGTGGCGGCCCATGTAACGACGGTTTGGCAGGATAGCTAGTGCCCCATCGCAACATGCATCCTGCTTCGTCACCCCGGGCTTGACCCGGTGCGACGTCAGCAGCACAGGCGCCTTACCCCTTTCACTCCGCCGTCCAGCCGCCGTCGACGCTCCAGTTGGCGCCGTTGACGTTCTGCATCTCGTCGCGGCACAGGAACACCGCGAGCGCGCCGATTTCTTCGGGCTGGACGAACTTCTTGGTCGCCTGCTTGACCAGCAGCACGTCGTTGATCACCTGTTCGCGGGTCAGGCCGCGCGCCTTCATCGTGTCGGGAATCTGGTTCTCGACCAGCGGGGTCCAGACATAGCCGGGGCTGATGCAATTGGCGGTGATGCCGAATTCGGCCAGTTCCAGCGCGATGGTCTTGGTGAAACCGTCAAGCCCGTGCTTGGCCGAGTTGTAGGCGCTCTTGAACGGGCTCGCGACCTTGGAATGGGCGCTGGCGGTGTTGATGATCCGCCCCCAGCCTTTCTGCTTCATCCCCGGCACCGCCAGCCGCGTGGTATGGAAGGCGGCGGTCAGGTTGAGCGCGATGATAAGGTTCCACTTGTCGACCGGGAACTCTTCCACCGGGGCGACATGCTGCATTCCGGCATTGTTGACGAGGATGTCGATATCGCCCGCCTCGGCCATCATCGCCTCGACCTGCGCCACGTCGGTCAGGTCCGCGCCCGAATGCGTCGCGCCCAGTTCCTCGCACAGCTTCGCGATCTCGCCCGCCTCGCCAAAGCCATTGAGCACGACCCGCGCCCCCTCGGCCCGCAGCGCACGCGCGATGGCGAGCCCGATGCCCGAGGTCGAACCGGTGACGAGCGCGCTTTTTCCTTCGAGAAACATTTGGACCTCCGGGCGTTGATTGGGCATTCGTTGGCCCGAACACCGGCCCAGCACAAGAGCCGATAGGGCCGAAACCAGAGCAGACAGGGGAAGCCGATGCGTCTCAATCCGTTCAACACCGGCAATATCAACGTCGGGACCACCGGCGGCGGCGGGGGTCGTGGCCGTGCGGGGGGCATCGGCTGCGGGACGATCGTCATCGCCGCCATCGGCTATTTCGCCTTCGGGCTCGATCCGTTCCAGACCGCCGCCACGATCGAGGGGATGCAGCAGCAGGGACAGGTGCAACAGGCCCCTACCGGCGAAGACGAACAGGCGGTCTGTTTCTCCAACGCCTATGCCACCGAGACCTGCAATGGCCTGCAATCGCTCAACCAGACCTGGGAACGGGTTTTCGCGGAGCAGGGTGCACGGCTCGAACAGCCGATGCTGCGCTTCGCCAGCGAACAGCGCTTCAACACCGGCTGCGGCCCGGGATCGGTCGGCATGGGGCCGTTCTACTGCCCCGCCGACCGCACGATCTATATCGACGTCGGCTTCTACGACCAGCTCGGCAAGATGGCGGGCAATGGCGGCGATTTCGCGCGCCATTACGTGATCGCGCATGAATACGGTCACCATGTGCAGACGCTGACCGGAATTTCGGACCAGATCCGCAGCGCGCAGCAGCAGGACCCGCGCCGCGCCAACCAGTTGCAGGTGCTGATGGAACTGCAGGCGGACTGCTATGCCGGGGTATGGGCGGGCAAGAACCGCAATCTGATCGAACCGGGCGATATCGAGGAAGGGATGGCCGCCGCCACCGCCATCGGTGACGACACGCTGACCCAGGGCCGCGTGAGCGCCGAAAACTTCACCCATGGCACCAGCCGCCAGCGCAGCCAGGCGTTGCAGCTTGGCCTGCGCGGCGACGACACGGCCTGCGACCGGATCGTTACCTCAGGCTAGAGGCGTTCCGGTTCCGATCGAACCGAAACGACTCCGCTTTATTTTTCGTTTGCCGTGATTTCCTCATCGAGTTCGCGTAGCGCCTCGGCACGTTCCTTGTCGCTGAGGTTGCGATCGCTCTCGATGGCCTTGCGTGCTGAACGAATCGCCTTGAGCGCAATGCGGTTGCCGTTGGCTTCGCACACGAACATGGTGGTCCGGCCCTTCGAGTCGGTTTCGGAAATCACGATGTTTTCCTTGTCGCGGCACGACATGACCACGCGCGGGGCGGCGGCACTTGCCTCGGCAGCCGCGGTGTGTACCTCGGCCATGGCGATCTGTATTTCGCGATGGAGCTTGCCGTTCTCCGCGAATTCCTTGCGCAGTTCGGCCATTTCCCTCTCGAGTTCGGCACGGTCTTCATCGCTCCAGCCTTCGACGTCGCCGCGACGGATGATGCGATGCTCAACATGGCGGGCGCCCTCGCCATCGCGTCGGCGGATGACCACCCGACGCTCGACACGGCCATCTGCGGTGCGGGTTTCCTGGACGTCCCGTTCGACATCACCGGCTTCGCTATCCCAGTCCGACGCCTCTGGCGGAGCCGGCGGCTCAGGCGGCAGCGGGGCTTCTGGGGCAGCCAACGGCAGTTCGGGAGGTGCTGGCGGCTCGGGCGGCAGCGGCGCTTCGGGCGGGGCGGGCGGCTCGGCTGCGCTGGCATAGCAGATCGAAGCGGTCATCGGCAGCGCGAACAGCGCCGCAACGATGCCGGCGCGCGCAGCCATCCGGCGGCGCGGAGAAACGTCGGTCATGGAAAGATTCCTCAAACGGTGGATGATGGATTTGTCCCCCAAAACCGGACAGGCCATCGGCGCCGCCAGCGCCGGGCGCGGAGCGACCTGCGGGCGGCGGGCGAAATCGGCGATCACGCCGGCATAGGCGGCGCGTTCCTCGCGCGGGCGGGCGGCGACCACGCGGGCATCGCAGAACGCCTCCTGGTCGCGGCGCAGCGCCATCCAGCCCATGTAACCGAGCGGGTTGAACCAGTGCACCGCGAACAGCGGCTGGACGAGAATGTTGACCAGCAGGTCGTGGCCGCGGTGGTGCTCGATCTCATGCGCGATGGCGAGATCGCGCGCCTGGCGGTTGCGCAGGGTCATGAAGCCGACCGGCAGCGCCACCACCTTGTCGAGCACGCCGAAAGCGATCGGGCCGGAAATGGCCGGTGTCTCGATCAGCCGAATGCGGCCGACCTCGCCCACCGGAACCGCATCGTCGAGCAGTTCGCGGCGCAGTTCGGCATAGAGCCAGAAGCGACGCACGAGGAAGACCGCCGCGCCGGTCAGCCACGCCACGATCAGCAGGGTGACAAAGTCGGTCGTCTCGGCCACCACCGGGGCATAGTCGATCGGGGCCGATGCCGGGGGGAAATAGGTGAAGCTCGCCGGTTCGGCCGCAGGCGCGGCCAGCGCCGAGGCGTACGGGTCGAAGCCGGTATCGCGCGCGGGGGCGAACCACGATGCCATCCAGGCGGGCAATGTCACCGGCGGGATCAGCAGCCGCAGCGCGGGCAGCGCCCACAGCGCATAGGCGGTCCCCGCCCCCAGGTGGCGCGCCACCGGGCGGCGCAGCAGCAGCACGAAACCGATCAGCACCCCGGTCCACAGCAGCGTGTCGAACAGGAACCAGTCGAAATAGGTCCGCAAGGTTTCGGTCATCTGCGCATCTCCTGCAAGAGCGCTTCGATCTCGTCGAGATCCTTGTCGCTGAGCGCCTCGCTCTCGGCGAGATGCGCGAACAGCGGCGCCGCGCGCCCGCCGAACAGCCGTTCGACCAGGCGACGCGATTCCCCGCCGACGTAATCGGCGCGTTCGATCAGCGGATGATAGAGAAACTTGCGACCCAGCGGTTGGGTACCCACGGCCTGCTTCGACACCAGGCGACCCAGCAGCGTCTTGACCGTCGGCATGGTCCAGTCGCGCGCGGAGCAGACCCTTTCGCAGACTTCGGCAGCGCTCAGCGGGCTCTTCTCCCACAGCACTTCCATCACCGCATATTCGGCCTCGCTGATGCGTTCCCCGACCGGATTGCCGCGCTTGGTCATTCTGTCACTCCCCTGGCGCAACGCCGTGATTACATCTGTAAGCGATACGACTACGGTTGTAAACCTGAAGCCTGGATGAATGAAGGCATGGCGCGCTTGCGTCTCGGCCAGCGGCGCATCACGATGGACCGATGACATGGATCGCGCGCGGACCGATCGCCGATCGTTTGACGAACCACCAGGCCGGTACGGTTGCCAAGGCCAGCGCGGCGGTGATCGTCATCAGCATCGCACCCGAAGTGACGATCAGCAGGATCGAGAACGCCGCCCCCAGCAAGGCCACGGTCCGCGCGGTCAGGCGAATTGCCAACGACGACCGGGCGGTGAACCGGATGACTGCCCAGCAGGCATAGACATAGATCAGCACGGTGAAGACCACCACCGCGTTGATCAGCGTCTCGAACTGCTCGCCGATCGACGGGGCGGCAGTGGCAAAGACCGCCACGGTCATCACCACGCCCATCACCATAAGCGCCCGCACCGGAATGTCCCGTGCATCGGGCGTGGCGAGCCAGCGCGGCAGGTAGCCCGCAGCGGCCGACCATCGCGTCGTTTCCCCGGTGACGAATATCCACCCGCCGCAGGTTCCCGAAGCCTTGAGGATGGCGCAGATCGCCACCAGCCCACCCGCCGCAGGGCCGAGGATCTTCTCCACCGCCATGATCGCGACGCGATAGTCGTGCCGCGCCAGCCACTGCGCCAGTTCGGGCCGATGCGCGAAGATGCCGCGCAGCATGTCGCGCGCGGCCAGCAGCGCCTCGTTGCGCACCCTGGCAGAGGCGAGGATCGCAATCCCGCGCGCGCTGACCGCCTTGGCGTAGAACGGATCGGCCTCGAGCCTTTCGGGCGGCGGCGCAGGCGCGGTCGCGCAGGCCCCCAGCCCGGTCAGCAAGATGCAAGCGGACCACCAGCGCATGATCCGGGGCCTAGCGTGATTTCGAGCCGGATGGAATCATCTGGCGGCTCGGAAATCAGGGTAAAACAAGAATCCGGCAGTGCCGACCTTGATGCAATCAAAGCCGGCACTCTAGCGGTAACTTCCGCTTGCCAGGCGGCTCATCATGATCGCGGCGCGCTGCGCCTGGCGGGTGATGGTGGTCAGGTCGACCGTCTCGCCCGGCGCGTGGCCGCCGGACCCGGACGGGCCGAAGCCGATCAGCCCGTCGACCAGCGATGCGACGAAGTTGATGTCCCCCGCCCCGCGCCTGGCCGGCGGGAGGATCGGCATTTCGGGCAGGCCCATGTCGGCGTTGATCGCGTTGAGCCGGTCGAGCAGCGCGCGATTGCCCGCGCTCGGCCCCATCGGCGGATAGCGGAAATCGAATTCGATCGTCGCATCGGTGCGCGAAAGGTGTTCGGCGACAATGGCCTTCATCTTCGCCACCACCCGGTCGGTCTGCTCCTGCGTCAGCGTGCGCAGGTCGCCATGCGCGATGGCGACGGGCGGGATGATATTGCCCTTGCCATTGGCCTGCGCGGCGGAATTGCCGTCGGAAATCGTCGCGCGCGCGCCGCCCGCGATCAGCCCGACGCTATAGGTCAGGTCGGGTTCGGGCAATTCGCGGCGGAACGCGTCGAGGATGCGCGCCAGTTCGTAGATCGCGCCATAGCCCGACTGTTCGGAGAAGATACGGCTCGAATGCCCCTCGATCCCCGTCGCGGTGAGCGTCCAGCTGTTCGACGAGCGCCGCGCGATCGAGCCCTTGTCGACCCCGTCCTCGATCGTCAGCCCTTCGAAATCGAGCGCGACATCGGCCTGTTTCGCCGCCGCAACCAGATCCGCACGCGCCGCCGCGATGGGGTTGCCCGCGCTTTCCTCGTCCCCGGTCACGACGACGACGATATTGGCGTCCTCCAGCGTGCCCGCCGCCTGCATCGCGCGCAGCGCGGCGAGGATCACGACGATCCCGCCCTTGTCGTCCTCTACCCCCGGCCCGATAAGGATATGGCCCTCGCGCGTGACCGACTGGAACGGCGAATCGGGCTCGAACACGGTGTCGAGATGCGCGATCAGCAGCATCCGCGTGGTGCCAGGCTTCCCCCTGTGCCGCGCGAACAGGTGGCCCGCGCGCCCATTGGCCGACTGGTCGATCCATTCGGTGGCGAAGCCCAGCGCCTCGAACTCGGGCGCGACCATCCCGGCAACCTGCCTGACGCCCGCGAAATTGAGCGTCCCGCTGTTCACCGAGGCGATTTGCTGGAGGAACTCCGCATCGCGCTCGAACCCGGCCTCGACCGTAGAAACGATGATCTGTTCGGGCCCGCTGAGCTGGGCGGCGGCAGGGGTGGCGAAACTGGCGGCAAGGGCCAGCGCGGGAACGAGGAAACGCATGGCCAGAGTTGGCCGCGTATACCGCATCGAGTCAATGCGATTGCCTGCGTTACCAATTTTTGGTATTAATGCCTGCATGGGCAAGAACACCTCGATTTCGCTGGGCGATCACTTCATCGATTATACGCGCAGGAAGGTCGAGTCGGGCGAATACAGTTCGACTAGCGAAGTCGTGCGCGAGGCGTTGCGGCTGCACGAAGAACGCTCGCTGTTCAAATCGAAGCTGCTCGAAGAAATCGACAAGGGACTGGCGAGTCCGCTGGTCGATTTCGATATCGACCAATGGTACGAAGAAGAATTCGGCCAGAAGTGAAACAGCTTCATTATCGCGCCGAAGCAGTCGCCGATCTGCGCCGCATTGCACGCGATACGCGTGCAGCTTGGGGCGAGGATCAGGCCGCAAAATATATTTCGCAATTGCGCGATGACGTCAAATCACTGCGCGAATTTACCCTACGGTTCCCAGAGGTGATTAGCCGCCCCGGGATGCGCCGGATGAACAGCGGAAAGCATGCGGTGCTTTATCTGGTTTCGGAGGATAGAGTCGAAGTGGTCCGGGTTCTGCACGTGGCGCGTGATTTCGAGCAGTGGGTTTGAGCCGATCACGAAGATTGCAAACATACCAATACTTGGAGATCAACTATGAAAATCGCAATACTGGGTTGGGGCTCGCTACTCTGGGACCGTCGTGCTGATTTCGACGAACAAATCGGGAGTTGGGAGTTTGACGGCCCAAAGCTCAAGCTTGAGTTTTCCCGAATTTCGCAGACCCGCTCGGGCGCCTTGACCCTGGTCATCGACGACCAAGCTGGCACACCTTGCCCAGTCGCCTTCGCGATGAGCAGGCGGAGTTCGCTAGATGATGCGATATGCGACCTTCGCTGCCGAGAGGGAACCGTCCACCGGAGAATTGGATACCTTGTGCGCAAAGGAGGTGAGCAAGGTTCCGCGCAAGTCCCCGAAACAGTTACAGACTGGCTCTCCGAGAAAGACGCGGACGCGGTTGTCTGGACCGCCCTCAAATCCAATTTCAAGGAGAGGAAGGGGGTAGAATTCTCGATCGAGAACGCCCTTCGCTACATCGCCGAATTACCGCCCGAAGGAAAGGCAGCTGCAGCCGAGTATATTTGGCGTGCCCCTGATTTCGTCAAAACCGAACTAAGGACCGCAATTGAGATTGAGCCCTGGTTTGTGGCCACTCGCGACGAGTGAGAGGCCACAAACCAGGCTATTGGCCTTCAATACACCCGCTTCTTCGGCTTGATGTACTCGATGTCACCGGTGAGCGTGTAGGTGTGCACCGGGCGGTAATCGAGCGAGACCGCGCCGCCCTTGCCGCCCCAGCCGTCGAAATGGCTGAGCGTGTGCTTCATCCAGTTGGCGTCATCGCGCTCGGGATAATCCTCGTGCGCGTGGGCGCCGCGGCTTTCCTTGCGCGCGTGGGCGCCGTGGATGGTGACGCTGGCCTGGCCGATCAGATTGTCGAGCTCGAGCGTTTCGATCAGGTCGCTGTTCCACACCAGCGAGCGGTCGGTCACCGCGATATCTTCCATCTGCCGGTAGATGCCCGCGAGCTGTTCCTTGCCCTCGGCGAGGACTTCGTCGGTCCGGAACACCGCGCAATGCGCCTGCATGCAGCGCTGCATGTCGGTGCGGATCTTCGCGGTCGAACTGCCGCCCTTGGCATGGCGGAAATGGTCGAGGCGACCCAGCGCGAAATCGGCGCTGTCGTCCGGCAGGGCTTGCGGCGCGGTGCCGGGCTTGACCGTTTCCTTGAGCCGCAGACCCGCGGCACGGCCGAACACCACAAGGTCGATCAGCGAGTTCGAGCCGAGGCGGTTGGCGCCGTGGACCGAGACGCAGGCCGCTTCGCCCACCGCGAACAGGCCGGGCACGACCGCGTCGGCATCCTGCGCCGTTGGGTTGAGCACTTCGCCGTGATAATTCGTCGGGATGCCGCCCATGTTGTAGTGCACCGTCGGGCATACCGGCAAGGGCTGGCGGGTCAGGTCGACGCCTGCAAAGATCTTGCCGCTTTCGGTAATGCCCGGAAGCCGTTCGGCCAGGATCCTGGGGTCGATGTGGTCGAGGTGGAGGTGGATATAGTCGCCATTGGTGCCCAGCCCGCGACCTTCGCGCATCTCCATCGCCATCGAGCGCGAGACGACGTCGCGGCTGGCAAGGTCCTTCGCGCTCGGGGCATAACGCTCCATGAAGCGCTCGCCTTCGGAGTTGGTGAGATACCCGCCCTCGCCGCGCGCGCCTTCGGTGATGAGCACGCCCGCACCATAGATGCCGGTGGGGTGGAACTGGACGAATTCCATGTCCTGCAGCGGCAGGCCCGCGCGCAGCACCATGCCGCCGCCGTCGCCCGTGCAGGTATGCGCCCCGGTGCAGGTGTAATAGGCACGGCCGTAACCGCCGGTCGCCAGCACCACGGCATGCGCGCGGAAGCGGTGGATCGTCCCGTCATCGAGACACATCGCGATCACGCCGACGCATTTGCCGTCCTTCATGATCAGGTCGAGCGCGAAATATTCGATGAAGAAGTCCGCATCGTATTTCAGGCTCTGCTGGTAGAGCGCATGGAGCATGGCGTGGCCGGTACGGTCCGCCGCGGCGCAGGTGCGCTGCGCCGGCGGGCCTTCGCCCATGTTCTGCATCATCCCGCCGAAGGGGCGCTGGTAGATCTTGCCATCTTCGTTGCGGCTGAACGGCATGCCGGCGTGTTCGAGCTCGTAGACCGCCTGTGGCGCCTCGCGCACGAGATATTCGATCGCATCCTGGTCGCCCAGCCAGTCCGCCCCCTTGACGGTATCGAACATGTGCCAGGTCCAGTGGTCCGGCCCCATATTGCCCAGGCTGGCCGCGATGCCGCCCTGCGCCGCCACGGTATGCGAGCGCGTGGGGAAGACCTTGGTGATGCAGGCCGTCCTGAGACCCGCTTCGGCCGAACCCATGGTCGCGCGCAGGCCCGAACCGCCCGCGCCGACGACGACGGTATCATAGGTGTGCTCGACGATCGGATAGGCGCGGCCGCCGATTTCGAAGGATGCGTTGCGGGCCATCAGGCGGCTCCTCCCAGAACGGCGGGGGCAAGGGCAAGGCGGGCGATCGAAACGACCCCGAAGGCGCCGCCGCCGATGGTCGCGAGGTTGAGCAGCGCGAGCACGCCGAACCGCGTGCCCGAATTGGGAACATAGTCTTCGACCAGCACCTGCAGGCCGAGCCGCGCGTGCCAGAAGACCGAGACCACCAGCAGCGCCAGCGCGGTCGCGGGCAGCGTCTGCGCGGCCCAGCCGCTCACCGTGGCATAGTCGTAGTTCGGCAGCAGCGCGAGGCTGGTGACGAGGAACAGCATCAGCACCAGATTGCCGATGGCGGTGAAGCGCTGGACCAGCCAGTGGTGTGCGCCGTGATGCGCCGAGCCGAGCCCGCGCACGCGTCCGATCGAGGTTCCGTTACCCATGATATGCCCTTAGCGAAGCAGGATCACCGCCCAGAAACCGGCGGTGAGGAGGATGGCGAGGACCGGGGCGAGGATCGACCAGGTCCGGTTGGTATCGAGTTCGTAGCCCGCGCCCACATCGAGCACGAAGTGGCGCAGCCCGCTCATCATGTGGTTGAAGAAGGCCCACGACAGGCCGGCCAGCACGATCAGGCCGACGGGCGACCCCATCACGTCCTGGAACAGCGTGTAGGCTTCGGCGCCCGAGGCCATCGCGCCGAGCCACCACAGCAGCACGCCGAGCCCGACGATGGCGAGGCCGTCTCCGGTGATGCGGTGGAGGATCGAGACCGTCATGTGCGGCCCCCATTTCCAGATTTGCAGATGCGGTGCGATCGGCCGGTTTGCCATGAGTTTCATCCGGTTCGTGGATTTGGAGGCTTTCCCTTAGCGAAGCTGACGCGCTGCGCAAGGCAGGCGGCCTCGACAAAGCCTGCAAATTTTCGAATAGCACGGTGCATGACAAGCATACTCCTCACCGGTTCGTCGCGCGGTATCGGCGCGGCGGCCAGGATCGCGCTCGAAAAGCGCGGCGCGAAGGTCGTCGGCCAGGCGACTCGCAGCGCGGCGATAGACACGGTCCCGGCGGACTTCACCGATCCCGGCGCGCCGCAGGGCCTGTGGGAAGCCGCGCTGGCCCGCGCGGGCGGCACCATCGACGTGCTGGTCAACAATGCCGGGATGTTCGTGGCCAACCCGCTCGATTCGTCGGACATCGAATGGCTCGATGCGTGGGAGGAGACGATGCGGGTCAATCTCACCGCCGCCGCGCAGTTGAGCCGGTTCGCGGTGCGGCACTGGCAGCAGCGTGGCACAGGCGGGCGCATCGTCCATGTCGCCAGCAGGGCCGGGCACCGCGGCGATTCTCCCGCGCATTGGCACTATGCCGCGTCCAAGGGCGGGATGCTGGCGCTGCACAAGACCATCGCGCGGCAATATGCGGCAGAGGGCATCCTCAGCTTCGCGATCACCCCCGGTTTTACCGATACGGCGATGGCGGACGATTACCTTGCCAGCCGCGGCGGGCCGGGCCTGCTGGCGGACATTCCTCTGGGCCGCATCGCGACACCCCAGGAGATTGCCGAAGCAATCGCCTGGTGCGCCATCGACGCCCCGCCCAGCATGACCGGCGCCACCCTCGACCTCAATGGAGCCAGCTATGTCCGCTAAACTCTTGCCCCTGCTCGCGCTGGCCGCTTGCCTGGCCGCTCCGGCGTCCGCCGGGAATGATGCAAGGCCGGCAACCGCGTCGAGCGAGTGGATCGCGCGATGCACCGATTGGGACGACTGGGACAAGCCCGGCCCTCCCTTCCGCATCCTCGGCGACACATTTTATGTCGGCACCTGCGGCATTGCTTCGATCCTCGTCGTCAGCGCCGACGGACTGACGCTGATCGACAGCGGAACCGACGAAGGCGCCAAGGCGGTCCTCGCGAACATTCGCGCGCTCGGCTTCGATCCGAGGGCCGTGAGCAGCATCCTGATGAGCCACGAGCATTTCGATCATGCCGGCGGCATGGCGCGCCTGCAGGCCGCAACGGGTGCGACGATCTATGCATCGCCCGCCGCAGCAGGTGTGCTGCGCAGCGGAGTAACCGGCGCCGATGACCCGCAGGCGCTTTCCGGGCACCCGGCCTTTCCGCCCGTCACCGGCAAGATCATCGGGATCGAATCCGAAGACCCGATCTGGCTTGGCGGAATCCTGTTTCGCCCGCTCATGACCCCCGGCCATTCGCCCGGAGCAATGAGCTGGCAGTGGGACATGTGCAAAGGAGATAGCTGCAACACGGTCAGCTATGTCGACAGCCTGAGTCCAATCGGCGCTGACGAATACAGGTTCAGCGATCATCCGACCTATCTGGCACAGTTCCGCAACTCGCTTGCCAGGATTGCCGCGCTCGATCGCTGCCTGCTGCTCACTCCGCACCCGTCGGCCAGCACCATGCGGGACCGTCTGAACGGATCGGGTCTGGGTGCAAACGGCCGGCACGACTGCCGGGACTATGCGCAAGCGATAGGGAAGCGCCTCGACCAACGGCTCGCTGACGAGGCAGGCCGGTGACCGCCTGGAAGATCGTCGCCGAATGCTCGAAGGACGCGGTGCGCGCGGCACTGGTCGCGCATGAGGAAGCGCTCGATTTTCCCGACAACTGGGTGGTCACCGGGATGGAGATTGCCGACCATTTGCCCGATGACTGGACGCTCGAGGTCTATCCCGACCGCAAGCCGAGCGGCGCCGACAAGCGCCGCGTGGCCGCGCTGTTCGCTGGCAAACCCCCGGCCCTGCGCGTGGAAAAGCTGCCCGAAACCGACTGGGTGACCGAAAGCCAGAAGGGGGTGGAACCGATCCGCGCGGGGCGGTTCCATGTGCGCACGCCCGAACACGCGGCCGACCCGGCGCTGGTCGATTTCGCGATCCCCGCCAGCCAGGCCTTCGGCACCGGCCAGCACGCCACCACCGCCGGCTGTCTCGCCATGCTCGACCTGATGCGGCGCGAAGGCGTGGTGGCGCGCAATATCGCCGATATCGGCACCGGCACCGGGCTGCTGGCCTTCGCGGCGCTGAACCTGTGGCCGCGCGCGCGCGCTACCGCATCGGACATCGACCCGGTCTGCGCCGGAGTGGTTGTCGGCAATGCCGCGCTGAACGGCATCGCACTGGGTGCCCGCCCGGGCGAACTGACCATGGCCATCGCCGACGGCATGGCCGACCCGCTGCTGCAGGCGCGCGGGCCCTATGACCTGTTCATCGCCAATATCCTGGCCGCACCACTCGTCGAACTGTCCGGCGAATTCGCCGCGGCGATCCCTGCGCGCGGCAATCTGCTGCTCGCCGGCCTGCTCGAAACGCAGGAACCGCGGGTCCGCCGCGCCTATCGCAGGCATGGCTTTTGCCTCGCGCGGCGGCTGGTCAACGGCGACTGGTCGATCCTGTGGCTGCGCAAGCGCAGGGTACGATAAGACGATCCCGGTTCATCCAGGGCGGTGTTAGGCGGCCTTGTTCATCTGGCAGCAATTTTTGTGGACAGTTCCCGATTGCAATCGATAGGTTGCGCCGATGCGCGAAGCCGCCGAGCCCCCGATTTTCGGACCCGAGAGCCTGGCGCTGGCGCCCAGCCATTTTCCCCGGGTCACGCATGGCCGGCATATCGCCAAGGCGGTGTCGTGGCGCATCGTCGGCTCGATCGACACGCTGGTACTGTCCTTCCTGCTGATTACATTTCTCGGCCCGTTGTTCGGGCTCGAGCATGATCGCGGGCAGGCGATCAAGGCCGCGGGCACCATCGCCGTGACCGAGGTGGCGACCAAGATGCTGCTTTACTACCTGCACGAACATGGCTGGGAAAAACTGCGTTGGGGCCTGGAAACCAGGGGCCACCGCCGGATCGAGAGCTATCGCCGTTCGAGCACCAAGACCGCAACCTGGCGCGTGCTGGCCTCGCTCGACACCATGGCCCTTGCCTGGCTGTTCACCGGCAATATCGCCACCGCGATTTCGATCGGCGGGATGGAGGTGATGACCAAGCTGGCGCTGTATTTCGTCCATGAAAGGGCCTGGGCGCAGATCCCCTTCGGCATCATTTCCCCGGCCCACCCCAGTGGATCAGAGATACCGACAGCCTAGGGTCAGGCCCCATTACCCTAGGTTCTTGTTTTACCGTGATTTCCGGGCCGCCAGATGATTCCATCCGGCCCCGAAATCACTTCAGGCGCCTATTCGGCCGGCTGGACAGCCGGTTCGCTGCGCGCGGTCAGCCATTTGCGCCAGCGCGCCAGCGGTGCCGTGATCAGGCCATGGCGATCCATCCAGGCGTGATATTCGCGGTATTTGGCATCTTCGCCAAGGAGGTGCGCCTCTTCGGTCACGGCCCGCCAGTAATAGATGGCGTTGACCACCAGCAGGAAGAAGCAGTTGCGGATCGCATCGACCCACGATCCGCTGGCGGTGAGCATCGGCAGCGTCGCGCACCACCAGAACAGGTTCTTCGAAAGATAGGCCGGATGGCGCGTGAAGCGATAGGGCCCGTTGGTCAGCACCCCGCGATAGGTCAGGTTGGAAAAGCGCAGGCCGAAGGCGAAGGTCGCCCAGGCATAGATCGCGCTGAGCCCCACCAGCAGCAGCCCCCAGGCGGCGATCGCTGCATCGTGCCCTTGCAGCCAGTAGAGCCAGCCGGGCGCATCGCTTTCGTAATTGATCGCGCGCCCTTCGCCCAGAATCCCCCACACGAAGGGCGGATAACAGATCAGCGCCGCCAGCCACCCGGCGAGGAACGGGTTGGCGCTGCGGATATGCGCGTCGAGCGGGCGCATGGTGACGATATAGCCGACGGTGCCGATCATCACGTCGATCATGAACATCGCCTCGATGGCGATCGTCGCCATGCGTTCGGGACGCCTTGCGATCTCGCCGAAGTCCGCCAGCACGACCCTCTCGAAAGAGAAGGGAATGATCGAGATCATGAAGGCGGTGAAGAAGCCCTTGATGATCCAGCTGCGCCAGTGTGTCGCGACCGCGCGCGCGCGCCAGCCGCGCCGCATCAGCAGCAGCGCGCCGAAGTGCCAGGCATGGTCGCGCTGTTCGACCAGATACCGGTCGATCCAGAACAGATAGGGGACCGACAGGACCGCCAGCGGGATCGCGGCCCATTTGAGCACGTCGATCGCGAAAACATAGGGCCCGGTCCAGTACCAGCGGCACAGGCCATAAAGCGCGCCGATCACCGCCCAGGTCGCCCAGACGCCGAACAGCTTGGTCAGCGTGACCGCGCGCTTGGGCCGGCGGATGCGCGGCAGCTTCCAGTCGAGCCCGGTCGAGGCGCGCAAATGCACTTTCTCGACCATGACCGACCATAGCGCCATCGGCAGCGCCGCGGCCAGCAGACCCACCAGCGCGGCATGCGGGCCGGCCATCGGTGCGCGCGGACCGGGCAGTGCAAGATGATCGGCGATCGCGGGATAGGCGCGCGCGAACAGGATCCAGGCGAACAGCCCGGCCAGGCCGACCAGCCCTACTGCCGCGGAAACGTCGCTCTGCGGCCGGACCGTCGGGGTCGTTTCCTCGGCGCTCATTGCCCGGGTGTCCTACACCGCAATGGTTAACAGCCGGACCGGAACGGCACGAAAATCAGCGGAATGCGGTGATCCGTCCGCTGTCGTCGAGCACGTAGAGCGTCTCGTTGGCCACCACCGGGGCAAGGCTGACCGGCTGGTCGAGATCGTAGAATTCGCTCGCCTTGCCCTCGCCGGTGCTGATCTGGTAAATCTCGCCTTCCGAGTTCGCCACCCACAGCTTGTTCCCGGCGAGCACCGGCCCTGTCCAGAAGATCGGGCCCTTCTTGTCCTCTTCGTCGCGCCAGAGCCGGAGCAGCGAAACCCAGCGCACCTTGCCGGTGGAGCGGGCGATGGCGAGCAGGCGCGCGTCGTCGGTCAGCGTGAAGATCCACTCGCCGGCCACCGCCGGGGTGGAAATACCCGCGAGGTTCAGCTCCCAGATGCGCTGGCCGGTGACCAGTTCATAGGCTGCCATGCGCCCGCCCTGCCCCAGCGCATAGACGCGGCCATTGTCGATGATCGGATCGGCGTCGATATCGGTCAGCGAGCCGACCGAGGTCGAAATCGAGGTCCGCGCCAGCGCATCGGCCCACAGCGTGCGCCCGTTTTCGTAGCGGTGCGCGATCAGCTCGCCCGAACTGTAGCCCGCGATCACCGTGCCCTGCCCCGCCGCGGGTGCGGCAACGCCGAACACCCCGGCCTGCGTGGTCGAGGCGGCCTGCTGCCACTGGACCGAGCCCTTGGCCTGATCGAGCGCGAAGATCTGGTTGTCCTGCGTCATCACGAAGACATTGCCGAAGGCGATGGTCGGCGAACCGCGCAGTGGCCCCGTCGGCTTGACCTTCCACAGCTCGGTCCCGGTGGCGGCATCGAGTGCCACGACATTGCCCGCACCATCGGTCATGTAGACCTTGCCGTCGGCATAGCTCGCGCCGCCGCCGAATGCGGAAGGGCGCAGGTCGCCTTCCATCGGCGGGGCATAGGACCAGCGCCGCGCGCCGCTATCGGCGTCGAAGGCGGTCAGCGTGCCATCCCCGCCCACCGCGAACAGCATGCCTGCGCCGACGACCGGCGAAGCGGCGAGACGCCGGCGATCGGTTCCGCCCGCGACCTGCACGCTGAAGGCGCGGGTCGGCGTCGCCGAGAGCGCGAGGTGGCCATAGGACTTGCTCGCGGTCCCGCCGGCCTGCGCCCATTCCGCATTGGCCTGTTCGGGCGGCAGGACCACCGCGATCCCGGCCAGCGCCGGATCGACCTGCGCCCCGCTTTCGATCTTGGACAGGATCGGCTGGCGGTTGCCCAGCGTCGGGGTCACCTTCTTGTCGCCCTTGCCGAACAGCCCGCCGCTGCAGGCGCCCAGGCCCAGCGCCAGCGCGCCGACCAGCGCGGTGCGTGCAATCGCCTTTCGATCCATCCGTATCATTCTTTCGTCCGTTCCGGCCGCAACCGGCCTATTGTGCTTGTGCCGCGGCTTCGCCGTCCGCAGGTTCTTCGTTAACGCCCTGTTCCTCGAGCAGCTTGTCGACATCCTCGATCGCATCGACGCCCAGCACGCCGGCCAGCTGGCGCGAGCGCGAGCGCAGCGAGGACGGCGCATCCTCGTCCTTGGCGATCTGCGCCAGCAACGCGCCGGCCTCCGCGTTCTTGCCCATGTCCAGATAGGCATGGGCCAGCATCTCGCCGGCGCTGGCGAAATAGGGCTTGCCCGGCACCGCCAGCGGTTTGAGCGCGGCGACCACCTCGGCGCTCTTCATGCTGTCGAACCTCACCGCCACCTCGCGCAATTTGGCAAGGTCGCGCAGCGGCTGCGGGGCATCTTCATCGGCCGCGATCGTCGCAAAGACCTTCGCCGCCTCGTCGGGGCGCTGCTGCTGCGCGGCGATCCCGGCGCGCAGCATGGCCGCGGCGGCCGAAGGCCCGCCGTCGATTTCGCCGGCCAGCCCCGCCAGACTGTCATAGCCGCCCTGCAAATTGCCTGCTTCGATCTGGTCGATCGCACCGACCAGCATCTCCACATCCTTTTCCTGCGCCAGTTCCTGCCGGTGATCCCAGTAAAGATAGCCGCCGAAGGCCGCGAGCCCCGCCACGACCACGCCCAGCAGCGGCTTGCCCCACTGCGACATGAAGCTTTCGAAATCGCCCTGGCGCACGGCATCGTCGACTTCGCGCAGCAGCGCTTCCTGTTCGGCGGCGTCGCGCTGGGCGAGCTTTTCCACTCGGGTGAGTTCGGACTTGGGTGTCAGGGCCACTGTGGGCGGGCTCCGCTGGCTGGAATTAGGTTTGCGGGTCTTTAGGCAGTGCGTTTGCCAAGGGCAATGGCTTGCGCAGCCTGTCCCCGCCCGGGTGAATGGGGGATGAAATCGCTCACAGCTCGCGCCGCATGGCGCTCGAATAGAGCCGCCGATAGGCCGCGATCATCCGTTCCTGGTCGAATTGCGCGCGCGCCCTGGTCCGGTTCGCTTCGCCCAGCGCCTCGCGCAGGGGGCGGGAACCGGCCAGCTGGCGCAAGGCATCGGACAGCGCCGCTTCGTCGCCGGGGGGCGTGATCAGCGCCGCATTCGGCTCCGACACGATCCGGGCGATGTCGCCCACCGCCGGAGCGGCAACGGGCAGCCCCGCCGCCATGGCCTCGACCAGCGACAGCGGAAACTGTTCGGAATCGCTCGACAGCGCGAAGATGTCGAACAGGCCGACCGCGCGCGACGGGTCGGCAATGGCACCGGGCAAATGGACGCGGTGGTTGATCCCCAGCCGGTCGGCTTCGGCCAGGATAGTCGCACGCGCCTCGCCCTCGCCAAGGATGACCAGCTGCCATTCATCGGGCAGCGGAGCGAAGGCCCGCACCAGCCGCGGCAGGTTCTTGACCGTGCGCAGGCCCGCCAGCGTGCCGACCCAGAATTCGCCGCGGCGCTTGATCAGCCGCAAGGCATCGGGTCTGGGGCGCATGGCAAAACCCTTGGTGTCGATCCCGTTGGGAATCCGCTTCACCCGGCCGAGCGGCTGCTGCCAGTCGACCAGCGCGATCTCCTCGAGCCGTTCGGACGGCACCACCAGTCCCGCCGCCCTGCCCAGCGCGATGCGGCGGTACCAGGTGCGGGTGGCCTTGCGCTTTTTCAGCTCGCTTTCGTCGAAACCATCCTCGTGATGGATCAGCGGCGGCAGGCCCAGCGCATCCTTGAACAGCGTATGCGCCATCACCGCATCCATCGCCCCCCAATTATAGGTCAGCACCAGGTCGAACGGCTTCATCGCCGCTGCAAGTTTCATCAGGCGACCGGGCAACGGCTTGCCTTTCAGCCCGGGAAAATCGGGCTGGAGCGTGACCGTGATCCCCCTGGCGATCCGCTGTGCCGCCTCCAGCCGATCGGGTTCCGCCGAAACGATCGTATGCCGGGCCTTCGCCCCGAAGGCGTTGATCAGCTGCACGCAGCGCAGTTCCTTGCCCCCTGCGGCAAAGGTCGAATGGAGGTGCAGGATATGCGGCGTGGCGGCGCCGTTCATGCAACGCGCGCCAGCAAGGCGTCGATCGCGGCACGCGCTTCGGGTTCGTCGAGCGTCGGCGCGTGGCCCTTGTCAGGAACGGTTACCGCCTGCGCTTCGGGCAGCCTGCGCTGCATTTCTTCGAATACTTCGGGCGAAAGAAGCTGCGAAATCCCGCCACGCAGCAACAGCACGGGCCGTCCCGCCAGCGCCTCGAACGCGGGCCACAGGTCGGGCGGGACCGCATTGCTGTCTGCCGCCAGGATCGGTTCGGCGATCTTCATGTCGTAATCGAACACGATCCGCCCGCTGCTCGACAAGGTGAGCCCGCGCTTCGCCATGGCGATCCAGTCTTCGGTAGCGAAACCCGGATATGATGCGCCGTGCGCTTCCTCCAGCGCGCGCGCCGCATGCATCCAGGTGGGGAAGCTGCGGCCCTGACCGACATAGTCCTTGATGGCCTCGATCCCTTCCTGCGCCAGCACCGGCCCGACATCGTTGAGCGCCACCGCGGCAATCCGTTCGGGCTGGACGGCGGCGAGCAGCATGGTCATCAACCCGCCCATCGACGTGCCGATCGAAACGAAGCGTTCGATCCCCTCCTGTTCGAGCAGGGCAAGCAGGTCACCGACATAGACGGGCGGCACATAGGTCGCCGAATCGGCCGCATATTCGCTTTCGCCGCGCCCGCGCATGTCGGGAACCAGCACCCGCCAGCCCTGCGCGGCGATATGTTCGGCCAGCGCCTCGAAATCGCGCCCGTTGCGCGTCAGCCCGTGCAGGCACAGCACCGGCGGGCGCTCGGCGCTGCCGGGATAGTCGCGATAGTCGCGATAGTGGAGTGTGAGACCGTCGGCGCTCTGCCAGGTGCGGTCGGTGTAACTGGTTTCCATGGCTGGCGGCGTCTGTCCCGTCGCTGGTTGATTGGTGCCCTTGTGCCGGGTGCCCATACCTTCCACTATCGCGGGATGCGAGGAGAACCGCAAGCCGCGAGCTATCGCCCCGACCCTGCCATCCTCGCACTCGCAGACTGGCTCGGCGATCCGGTGGCACCGGCCGACTTTCCACAGACCACGCTGCGCTACCGCAATGATCGCCACGCCGCGACCATCGGGCTGGACAGCCTGTCCGATGCGGCATGGTGCGCGCATTTCGGCCGGTTCGAACCCTTGCCCGGCAACCTGCCGCAACCGCTGGCGCTGCGTTATCACGGGCACCAGTTCCGCGTGTACAATCCCGGGATCGGCGATGGACGCGGCTTCCTGTTCGCCCAGCAGCGCGATGGCGCGGGCCGCCTGCTCGACCTGGGCACCAAGGGTTCCGGGCAGACGCCGTGGAGCCGCGAGGGCGACGGGCGGCTGACGCTGAAGGGCGCGGTGCGCGAGATCCTCGCGACCGAAATGCTCGAGGCATTGGGGGTCGATACATCGAAGACCTTCAGCGTGATCGAGACCGGCGAGGCGCTGTGGCGCAATGACGAGCCATCGCCCACCCGTTCCGCCGTGCTCACCCGGCTCAGCCATGGCCATATCCGCATCGGAACCTTCCAGCGGCTGCTCGCGCTGGGCGAGCAGGACCACATGGCGGCGCTGGTCGATTATTGCCTCGAACGGTTCCCCGGCCCTCCCCCGCCCGCCGATGCCCCGGACATCGATCAGCCGGCGGTGCGGCTGATGCACCTGGTGGTCGAACGCCTCGCCGATCTCGCGGCCAGCTGGATGGTCGCGGGTTTCGTCCACGGCGTGCTCAACACCGACAACATGAATATCTCGGGCGAGAGTTTCGACTATGGCCCCTGGCGCTTCCTGCCGCGCTGGGAACCCGGCTTCACCGCCGCCTATTTCGATCACCAGGGGCTCTATGCCTTCGGCCGCCAGCCCGAGGCGCTGCACTGGAACTGCGGGCAATTGGGCGTGGCGCTGCGCCTGCTGGCGGACCCCCCGCCACTGATCGCCGCGATGGAACGCTTCGGACCGCTCTATACGGAGGCCATCGGGCGGCGATGGTGCTGGCGACTGGGCGTGGCATCGCGCGGAGTCGAACGCGACACCGCGCTGCTCGCGGCCTGCGAGAGCGGGCTGCGCGAGAGCGGGGGAGCGCCCGATGCCTTCTTCTTCCGGCATCGTGGCGGTCGCGCCGCCGATGGCGCGCTGGCCGACGCGCTGGCGGGATACGAGCCGACCGACGCGACGCATGGCTACTGGTCCGACGGCACGCCGCAAACCATGCTGATCGAGGACGTCGAGGCGATCTGGTCGGCCATTGCCGAGCGGGACGACTGGCAGCCGCTGGCCGACAAGGTCGCGGCCCTGCGCCGCATGGGCACGGCGCAGGGTCCGGCCCCGGTCCCCGCAGCCCAGCGCCGCTCCTAGGGCAAACTGTATTTGACGCCCCGCATTGGCTGGCACATAGGCGCACGCCAGAGCGTGTAAGGGCGCGGAAAGGCCGAGCGTGAGCAGCACACACCTGGTTTCCACCGAGCCGGCTACCGGAGCCGAAATCTGGCGCGGCAAGGTTGGCGACGTCGGGACGATGATCGCGCGCGGTCGTGATGCCATGCGCGACTGGGCGCGGATGCCGCTGGCGCAGCGGATCGAACTGATCCGCCGCTTCGCCAATGCGGTGCGCAAGCATTCCGAACAATTCGCGGAACTGATCGCGCGCGAAACCGGCAAGCCCTTGTGGGAAGCCCGCACCGAAGTGGAAGCGGTTATCGGCAAGGTCGAAATCTCGATCACCGCCTATGCCGAACGCACCGGCCAGAAAAAACTCAACAGCGCGCTCCAGGGCACGGCCGCGCTGCGCCACAAGCCGCATGGCCTGATGGCGGTGCTCGGGCCGTATAATTTCCCGGCACACCTGCCCAACGGCCACATCGTCCCCGCGCTGATCGCGGGCAATGTCGTGGTGTTCAAGCCGAGCGAGAAGACCCCCGCGGTCGGCGAGTTCCTGACCCGCTGTTTCCACGAGGGCGGCGTTCCCGCAGGCGTTATCCAGTGCCTCCACGGCGGCGCCAGTGCCGGCAAGGCGCTGGTCGAGCACGATGGGGTCGATGGCGTGCTGTTCACCGGCTCGGCACGCGCGGGCATCGCGATCAACCGCAAGCTCGCCACCAATCCGGGCAAGATCGTGGCGCTGGAAATGGGTGGCAACAACCCGATCGTCGTCACCAGCACGCCCAAGCTGCAGGATGCGGCGGTGACCATCGTCCAGTCGGCCTTCACCACCGCCGGCCAGCGCTGCACCGCCGCGCGGCGGCTGATCGTGATCGATTCGATGTTCGACGCGCTGATCGCCGAAGTGAAGAAGCTGACCGAGCGGCTGATCGTCGACGAGCCCTTCGCCGATCCGCAACCCTTCATGGGCTGCGTGATCGACAATGCCGCCGCCGATCTGATGTCCGAAAGCTTCGTCGCGCTGATGGGTCGCGGCGGCAAGCCGATCGTCCACCTGCGCCGCCCGGACGAGAAGCTGCCGTTCCTGACCCCGGCGATCCTCGATGCGACCGAAATCGCCGAACGCCCCGACATCGAACTGTTCGGGCCGCTGCTGCAGGCGATCCGCGTCCCCGATTTCGACGCCGCGATCGCCGAAGCGAACAAGACCCGCTATGGCCTGTCGGCGTCGCTGATCGGCGGCAGCCCGCAGGATTTCGAACATTTCTGGCACGAGATCCGCGCAGGGATCGTCAACTGGAACCGCCCGACCAACGGTGCCTCCTCCGCCGCGCCCTTCGGCGGCATCGGCCTGTCGGGCAACCATCGCCCGGCGGCCTTTTACGCGGCGGATTATTGCGCCTATCCGGTGGCGAGCACCGAAATGGAGCAGCCCCGCGCAACGATCGGCGTGGGGCTCAGGGACAGCTAGGTCATGGTCCTCATTGCCGCTCAGTCGGTGGTGACGAGGTCGATCTGCGTCACGCCCTGCGGCAGGCGGCGGGCATAGACGACATAGGCCGACTTGCCCTTGGTGCCGCTCAGCACATTGTCGCCTGCCTTGATCGCGTGTTCGACACCGAACCCGGCACCGCGCGCGCGGGTGGCGTAGAAGGACAGCACATCCTCCAGGGCAACCGGCGTGAGGAAGGAGACGATCCTCAGCGCACAGTCGCCCTGATCGGTGCCCGCAGCCTCCTGCGTGTTGCCACGCGGGTAGACCGGGAAGGCGGCAGGCAATCTGGCCGCCCAGGCAGAGCTGTATTTCACCGACTCGGCGCAATTGGCGCCGCCCGGGTTGATCGCGGCGACCGCGGCAGCCTGCATCGCGTCGGTATCGGGATCTCCTGCGGCGAGCCGGCGCGGGGTCGGGGCCGGCTTGAGCTTGCTGCTCCCGCCGACCAGTTCCGCGGCACGGGTGCGCGCCGCCTCGATCGCGCGCGGGCTCTTGTCGATATCGGGAATGGCGGCATTGCCGGTGCCCGAAAGCGCGGCATTGGCCTCGTTGCGTCCGGCCAGGTCGGGATCGGTCATCAACTCGTCGTTGAGCGCCTGCTCGCTCGCCGGGTCCATCGCCTCGTCCCCGGTGGCTTCGCCGGACCCTCCACCGCAGGCGGCGAGCAGGGCAATCGGGGCAACTGCGGCGATCAGGCGGAAATCCATGGCATGCTCCAGCGAGGTATGGTGTGCCTTGTGCATCGCGCCGCCGGCGATTTCCAGTGCCGGACAGCACCTGCATCATAGCGGGACAAGCGAATCCCGGGCAAGCGGCCGCGCGCGACGAATTGGCCTTGCAGCCTTGCGGGGGGCCGCCTAGGCGCGGCCTCGCATGACCGCGACGCACGTACCTGCCGACCGCACCGGACTGGGTGCCGCCGTCGGCGCCTATCTCATCTGGGGATTCCTCCCGCTCTACCTGATCCTGGTGAAGCGCGTGCCGGCGCTCGAATTCGTCGGCTGGCGGATCGTCTGGACGCTGCCCATATGCATCGCCATCGTGCTGGTCCGGCGCCAGGTTCCCGATGTGCTTGCTGCCCTGCGCAACCGCCATGTCGTGGGTTTGTTGACGCTGAGTTCGTACCTGATCGCGGTCAACTGGGTGGTCTATATCTGGGCGATCCAGACGGGCGAGGTCTATGCCGCCAGCCTGGGATACTACATCAATCCGCTGGTCAACGTGCTGCTGGGCACGCTGTTGCTGGGCGAACGGCTGACCCGCCTGCAATGGGTCGCGGTGGCGCTGGCGGCGGCGGGCGTCTCCATGCTGCTGGCCGGGGCGCTGACGACGCTGTGGATCAGCCTGACGCTGGCGCTGAGCTTCGGCAGCTATGGCCTGATCCGCAAGCAGGTGCCGGTCGGCTCGCTGCCCGGGCTGACGATCGAATCGACGATCCTGCTGCTCCCCTCGTTCGGCGTCCTCGGCTGGTATGCGGCCTCGCCCGCCGGCTCTTCCTTCGGTCACGATCCCGGCCTCAGCCTGTCGATCGTGCTCGGCGGCGTGGTGACCGCCTTCCCCTTGCTGCTGTTCGCCATCGCCGCGCGCAAGCTGCCCTACTCCACCCTCGGCTTCATCCAGTTCCTCGCGCCGAGCATCGTCTTCGTGCTGGGCCTCACCGTATTCGACAAGCCGCTCCACCCGGCCGAAATCGCCTGCTTCGCCTGCATCTGGGGCGCCGCGGCGATCTTCATCTGGGACCTTGTTGCCCGATCTAGGACACCAGCCGCCAGCTGAGCCGTTCGCCCGCGTGGAAGGGCACGATCGCCGCATCCCCGCCGGGGACTTCATCGGGGACCGCCACCGGCGCTTTTTCCAGCGTAACCGTGCCGTCGTTGGGCGGCAGGCCGTAGAAACGCGGTCCGTTCTCCGAAGCGAAAGCCTCGAACCGATCGAGCGCGGCTTCCTCGTCGAACACCGTTACATAGCTCTCGAGCGCGTAAGGCGCGTTGAAGATACCCGCGCAGCCGCAGGCGGTTTCCTTGGCGTGGCGATGGTGCGGGGCGCTGTCGGTGCCGAGGAAGTACTTGGCCGAGCCGCCCGTCGCCGCCCTGCGCAGCGCCACCCGGTGCTCCTCGCGCTTGGCCACGGGCAGGCAATACATATGCGGGCGAATCCCGCCGACCAGCATGGCGTTGCGGTTGATGTGGAGGTGCTGCGGGGTGATCGTCGCGGCGATGTTGGGGCCGGCGGCATCGACGAATTCGGCCGCCTGCCGCGTGGTGATGTGTTCGAAGATCACCTTCAGTTCGGGCAGGCGCTCGACCAGCGGCGCGAGCACGCGGTCGATGAACACCGCCTCGCGGTCGAAGATGTCGATATCGGCATGGGTCACTTCACCATGAACGCACAGCGGCATGCCGATCTCCGCCATTTTCTCGAGCACGCCCGCGATATTGGCGATGTCGGTGACGCCACGGTCCGAATTGGTGGTCGCGCCCGCCGGATAGAGCTTGGCCGCGCTCAGCACGCCGTCGGCATGGCCCGCGGCGAGATCGGCCGGGTCGGTCCTGTCGGTGAGATAGGCGGTCATCAGCGGGGTGAAGGCGACGCCTTGGGGCACCGCGGCGAGGATCCGTTCGCGATAGGCGGCGGCCAGCTCGCTGGTGGTCACCGGCGGCACGAGGTTGGGCATCGCGATCGCGCGGGCGAACTGGCGCGCGGTGTATGCCACCACGGCGCGCATGGTCGCGCCGTCGCGCAAATGGAGGTGCCAGTCGTCGGGGCGGCGGATGGTCAGGCGGGTCATGCGAAAACGGCAGTCCTACAGGATGGAACACATGGAACACGGTTCAGCGATAAAATGCGCCGCCCCAAAAAATCGGGCGGATAGGGTCGGGAAAGGTCGCGACGCATGGACATGGCGGCGGTTCCTATCGTGTAGGACGCGTGTAGGACAGGCCGCTCTTGACCCGCCCGGCAAATACCCCAGTTTGGCGCGATGACCGCAACCCGCCTGTTCGCCCGCGCCGTGATCCGCCTGTCGCCGCAGGAGGCCGGTGAAGACGTTGCCGGGTTCCTGCAAGGACTGGTGACCAATGATGTCACCGGCCCGCTGCCCGTCTATGCCGGATTGCTGAGCGCGCAGGGCAAGGCGCTGTTCGATTTCCTCGTCTGGCCGGGCGGCGAAGGCGAACTGCTGCTCGATTGCGAGGCCGCGACGGCGGAGGAACTCGTGAAGCGGCTCTCGCTCTATCGCCTGCGCCGCAGGATCGCGATCGCCCCCGATCCCTCGATCGGCGTGCACTGGCAGGCCGGGCCGGGTGATGGCGGCGCGGCCGACCCGCGCCTCGCCGCGCTGGGCCGGCGCTGGCTGGCGCCCGTATCGGACGGGGATGCGCCCGCCGATGCCGCCTGGCTGGCGCACCGGCTGCGGCTGGGCGTGCCCGAAGGTCGCGCCGAATTGGCGGATGTCCTGTGGCTCGAAACCAATGCGGTCGAACTTCACGGCGTAAGCTTTTCTAAAGGCTGCTATATCGGGCAGGAGAATACCGCCCGGATGAACTGGCGGCACAAGGTCAACCGGCGGCTGGTGGTGGTTCCGCTCGCACGGTCGGATGCGCAGCGGCGCAAGGCCGAATATCCCCAGCTTGGGCTTGCCGTCGACCATTTGCGGATCGAGGCGATCGACCCGGCCCAGGCGCCGCGCTGGTTGCGGGCCGCGCTCAGCGCTGCGGAATAAGTTCGGCGATCGAGCTTACCAGCATCCGTTCGGCCCGGTCGCGCGCGGCGGTGGGCGGCAGGCCCAGCGATTTCGCCAGCGCGCTGCCGATCAGCGCATCGCCCATCGCCATCAGCACCAGCGCCAGCGTTTCCTCGTGCACCTGCAAGGGAGCGGAACCATGCGCGGCCTCCTCCGGCGCGATTTCGTCGACCAGCCGGTGGATCGTCTCGACGATCGGGGTCAGCGCGTCTTCATTGCCGGTCAGGATCATCCAGCTGGCGAGCGCGCCCGCGCCTTCCTTGTCGAAGGCGTCGAAGGCCAGGTCGACCACCTCGCGCGGGGAGCCCAGCCCCGCCCGGCTTGCCCGCACCGCATCGACGATGGTCGCACAGATCGTTTCGGCCAGATGCGCGGCGAGATCGCGCTGAAGTTCGGCCGCCGACCCGAAGTGGTGCAGCAGGTTGGCATGGGTGCGCCCGATTCGCGCGGCGACCGCCTTGAGCGTCACCGCCTGCGGCCCGGCCTCGATCAGCAGCGCCCTTGCCGCTTCGAGCGCGGCAAGCCGGGATTCCCCTGGAGACAAGCGTTTGCGGGGGGTCATCGGTGAGGCGTTAACCGATTGCGGTGTGCGGCGAAAGCGGTAACGGGATTTTATTGACAGTGATGTAAGCAAGCCATACTTACACCAGTGTCAGTTAACTTCGTGGAGCCGTCGATGAACGCCCCCGTCACGATCGATACCGATACCCGCAAGGCCGCGCCGACCCCGGCCGACCTCACGATTACCGTGCGCGATCAGCGTTTCAACCGCGGCACCACGCCGCGCCGCTGGTGGGCGGGCGACGCCTATGGCACCGCATGGCACAACGCCCTGTCGGCCACCTTCCCGCGGGGCGAGGCCTTCTTCATCGAGGCGGTCAAGGCCCACCGCGAGGGCGCCGGACCCAGGCTCGAGGCCGAAATCCGCGCCTTCGTGAAGCAGGAAATCAACCACACGCGCGAACATATCGCCTTCAACCGCCTGGCCGAGGAACACGGCTATGACATCAAGGCGATCGATGTCCGCGTCGGCGAAATGCTGGCGCTGACCCGCGGCCGGCCGAAGATCGTCGATCTCGCCGCGACCATGGCGCTCGAACACTATACCGCGATGATGGCCAAGGAATTCCTCGCAAATCCCCAGCATTTCAAGGATGCGGAACCCCAGGTTCGCAAGATGTGGGAATGGCATTCGATCGAGGAGATCGAACACAAGGGGGTCGCCTTCGACACCTATCTCCACGCCACGCGCGAATGGACCGGATACCGCCGCTGGAAACTGCGCAGCCTGATGATGCTGGTGGTCACGTTCAACTTCTTCAGGAATCGCTGGCACGACACGCTCGAACTGCTGGCGCAGGATGGGATCACCGGCCGGAAAGCCAAATGGGGGCTGCTCAAGTACCTCACCGTCACCCCCGGCGTGGTGCGGCGCATCTTCCCGGCGTGGCTGAGCTATTTCAAGCCCGGCTTCCATCCCTGGGACCACGACGACCGCGCGCTGATCGGCCGGTTCGAGGGCGAGTTCGAAGCGGCGCTGATGCCCGCCGAATAGGCCCCCGATGATTTGGCTAAAGGCCCCGCAAGCGATCGCGGGGCCTTTAGGGTAATGGGTCCTGACCCAAGTCTATCAGGCCGCCATCGGCGGGGTGAGATCGACCTCGCTCAGATCGAGTGCAAACAGCGCGCAGTCGACATCCTCGCCGCGCGCGCAGCTGTGCCGCCTGGCCACTTTGCCCGTGGGCCGGAAACCGAGCTTGCGCAGCACCCTGCCCGACGCCGGATTGTCAAGGAAGTGCCCCGCCTCGAGCCGGCCATGGCCGAGCAGCTTCGCCACTTCGAGCAGGCCGGAACCGGCCTCGGTCGCATAACCTTGCCCCCAGAACGGGCGGGCGATCCAGTAACCGAGTTCGACCCCGGTTTCGGTGGCGGTGAGACCGATCGAACCGATGATCCGCGAACCGTGCTGGCCCGGCAGCGTCATCAGGAAGCTGGGCATGCGCGAATCCTGTTCGCGCGCCACGAACGCGCGGGCATGTCGGGGAAGATAGGGCCAGGGGGCTCGCGCAAGATTGCGGACGACACGATTATCGGCGATCCCGCCGAACAGCGCTTCCCAATCTTCGGGCCAGGCGGGCCGCAACAGCAGCCTGCGCGTTACATGGAACATCGGTATTCTCCCCGTACATCCACGCTCCGGACTCCTAGGCCGGACGCGTGACAATTGCATGATGACGAAACAATGTTTTGCCGCGAAATCGAAGAGGGAGAAACGACGAGAGGGAGACGGACCCCCTGCCCTGGCAGGAAAGTCCCATCTCCCTCTTCGGCTGCCGGTGATCGACCCGGCTGGGACCGTCCTGCTTGGACGATCCCGTTATCGGAGCGTCCGGATTATTCGGCGGCTTGTGCCATCATGTCCACCGACACGAACTTGCGACCGAGCTTGCCCTTGTGGAATCGGACAATGCCGTCGGTCAGCGCGAACAGGGTATGGTCCTTGCCCATGCCCACGTTGGCGCCCGGGTAGAAGCGGGTGCCGCGCTGGCGCACGATAATATTGCCGGCGACCACGTCCTGGCTGCCGAACTTCTTCACGCCAAGGCGACGACCGGCCGAATCACGACCGTTACGCGACGAACCGCCTGCTTTCTTATGTGCCATGGTCGGGTGTCCTTACTTCGCTTCGGTCTTCTTGGGGGCGGCCTTCCTGGCGGGAGCGGCCTTTTCGGCAGCTTCGGCCTGCGGAGCGGCGTCCTTCTTCGGCGCCGCAGCCTTCCTGGCCGCGCCGGTGCCGACATCGGTGATGCGCAGCAAGGTCATCTGCTGGCGGTGACCGTTGCGGCGGCGATAATTGTGCCGACGGCGCTTCTTGAAGACGATCACCTTCTCGGTCTTGGCCTGCGCGATGATCTCCGCCGAAACCACGACCTTGGCGGCGTCGGCGATCGAATCGCCTTCGCCTGCGAGCAGGACATCGCCCAGCGTGATGGTGTCGCCGGCTTCGCCAGCCAGCTTCTCAACCGCGATCTTGTCTCCGGCGGCAACCCGGTATTGCTTGCCGCCCGTGCGCACTACAGCGAACATGGTGGTTATCTCTCAATCAATTGGCTTTGCCCGGACCCGCAAGACGAACTCTTGCGAATCCACGGCACACCCGTCGAGCAGCCGGATGGCGGCCCCGGAAAGAAGCGTGCCGTTAGGGGAAAGGCGGGCCCAAGTCAACGGCCCGCATGAGGATTTTTGGTTCCTCGCTGGCGCGCGTCGTGGCGCGTGCTATGGCGATGGCGATGATCGACCGCAAGACCTGTTTCGTCGCCCTGGCGCTGGGCACTGCCGCCGGATGCTCGGGCAGCGGCTCGGGCGCGTATCCCTCGCTCGCCATCCGCAATATCGAACGCGTCGAGGGAAGCTTCGAACCGGTTGCGACCGAACAGCTCGACGTGCCTCCGGTCGAGGTGGACCTGGCCGGCGGCCTCGACGCACGGCTCGCCGCGCTGGTCAGGCAGGCGGAGCAGGCCCACCTCAGCTTCACGGCCGCCACGCCCCGGGCCGAAGAACAGGTCGCCGCGGCGCGCGATGCTCAGGTCGGCAGCGACCCGTGGGCGATCGCGCAGGTCGCGCTGGCCGATCTCGATTCAGCGCGCAGCGAGACTGCGGTGGCGCTGGGCGATCTCGACATCCTCCATGTGGCAGCGACGCTGCAGGCAGACGACCTCACCGCGATCGACGCGGCACGCGCGCAGGTGACTGCGCTGGTGAGCGTGGAGGACGCCACGCTCGAACGGCTGCGCGCGCGGATGCGCTAAAGTGATTTCCGGGCCGCCGGATGATTCCATCCGGCTCGAAATCACCTTGTCTCTTGTCTGTCGTGATTTCCGGGCCGCCGGATGATTCCATCCGGCTCGAAATCACCTTGTCTCTTGTCTGTCGTGATTTCCGGGCCGCCGGATGATTCCATCCGGCTCGAAATCACTCCCAGCGCGCGCGGTCGCTGTGGTCGACGGGGCGCGGCTCGATCCAGTGCCAGCCGTCGGCGCGCTTCTCGCGTTTCCACAGCCAGCTGGCGCTCTTGAGGTGGTCCATCACGAATTGCGCCCCGGCAAAGGCATCGCGCCGGTGGCGCGCGGCGGTGGCGACCAGCACGATCGGATCGCCGGGAACCATCACGCCGATGCGATGCCAGGCGAGCACTCCCGAGAGCGCGAACCGATCGAGCGCGCGCCGCGCAATCTCCTCGATCCCGCTCAGCGTCAGCGGTGCGTAATGCGTGAGTTCGAGCGCTTCGACTGCACCGTCGGGCCGGACATTGCCGAGGAAAGAGACCACCGCCCCGGCACCGGGGAAAGCCGCATTGAACCCGGCAAGCGCTTCATCGACCGCCAGACCGGCGTCCAGCAGCCTGACGTCAAGTGGTGTCGAGACGGTCGCGTCAGCCACCGCTCACCGGGGGCAACAAGGCGACTTCGTCACCGTGGCGGAAAACCAGCCCCTCGCGATCCGCCTGCAACTGGCCGTTCAGGGCGAGCTTGTTGCGCGGATCGCGCGCCGCTTCGGCGATGGCGGGGTTCACATGGGTTTCGAGCACCGCCAGCAGGTCGGGCCAATCGAGATCGCCCGAACTCGAGGCGAACTCGCTCTGCGATCTTCCCGCGATGTCCTGCAACCGACCGAGATAGAGTACGCGCACCACTGACATGTCAGCACTCCAGATACTGTCCGGTGATACCGGGCGCCCTCGCCAGATAGGTCTCGGTTGCATCCACGCCAGACCCCGCGCCCGCCACCATGTTGACCCGACGCGGGGCGTGCTTGCGCGCGAGACCGGCGACAACCGCCTGCCGCCATTCGCGATGCGCGCGATCCGCGGCAGCCACGACGATCAACATGTCCTCGCCCTTGCGCAGCACGTCCTCGACCGGGGCCAGCCAATGCCGGTGGAAGGTCTCCGCAGCCGCCAACGGCTCATCGGGCAAGGCTTCCACCTCGATCCGCCTCATTCGCGCCGCTCGCGGTGCAGCGTGATGCCGATCTTCTCGTGCGCCTCGGCGATGGCCAGCTTGACGATCTTGACCGTCACCGCCTCTACCCGCCTGTCCTGCACGAACAGCGTTTCGCAGATATGGTCGGCGACCGCCTCGATCAGCTTGAAGTGCACCCCTTGGGGCAAGGCCTGCGAAGCGGCGAATTTGAGGTCCATGTAGTTCTTCGAATGGTCGAGCGAGGTATCGGGCGCGTAACGGTGCAGCGGCTTCATCCGCGCGGTGACGGTGAAGCGCAGCGGCTGCGGACGGCCGGTTTCTTCCGAATAGATGCCGGTGAGCACGTCATGCTCGAAATCGGCCACTTCGAGGATCAGCGAATCGGTCATCGCCCTGCCTTAACCCGGATTCGACCAGCGCGCGAAGATCGCCGTGGGCAGCAGGCGCCCTGAACCCTCCTCCTGCACGGCAAGCTCGCCATGCTCGATCCGGCCCGGCAGTCCTGCGAAAACCTCGTCGAGCAGGCCCGCGAGCGCGAGGCTGCTCATGCGCACGGCATAGACGGTGAGGAACAGGAACCGGCTGTTGTCGTCGAGCAGCCTGCGGCAGTCGCCGATCAGGCCCGGCAGCCCTTGCTCGAGCCGCCACACCTCGCCATCGGGACCGCGCCCGAACTTGGGCGGATCGAGGATGATCCCGTCATAGCGCCGCTCGCGCCGCACCTCGCGCGCGGTGAACTTGACCGCGTCGTCGACCAGCCAGCGGATGGGCCGCTCCGCCATCCCCGCCAGCGCCGCGTTCGCGCGCGCCTGCGCGACCGATTTCTTGCTGGCATCCACATGGGTGACGCGCCCATACCGGCTGAGCGCCTGCGTGCCCACCCCGGTATAGCCGAACAGGTTCATCGTCTCGTATCCTCCCCCGCCGGAGGATGGTGGAGGGGCACCGCCCGATCGATCCGAGCCAGAAAAGTCAGGAGCCTGCGCCAATGCCCCTCCCCCAGCTTCGCTGGTCCCCCTCCCCGTGTCGGGGAGGATTAGCTGTTCGCCCATCCAGCGCCACACCGGCGCCATGTCGGGGAAAAAGCCGAGATGGCGAAACGGGGTGCACTGCGCGGTGAAGCGCGCCTCCCCGCCCCAGCCCAGTTCCCAGCCCTCGCGCGGGACCGGCTTCGAGAACTGCCAGCGTCCGCCGCCGTCCTCGTCGCTGCCGGGGACGAATTCGCCATGCGCGTCCCAGCTGGCGAGGCGCGGGGACCACATCGCCTGCGGTTCGGGGCGGATGAAGCGATAGGGCCCGTATTGCTCCAGCTTGCGTCCATGCCCGCTGTCGAGCAGGCGATAGGCATCCCAGCCCTCGCCCACCATCAGCAGCGGATCGCGGCATAGCCGAGCCATCAGGCGGTGGCTCCCGAGATCGATTCACGCGGAGACGCGGAGACGCGGAGGTTTTTGGGGACGCTCACACAGGCACAGCGGCACTCAGGTGCCATAATCACGGCGAAGCCGTGCTTAAAGTTCCAGCTCGATCGAAAGAAAGCCGCTTCGCGGCAAACACCCTTCTCTGTCCCTCTGTGCCTGTGTGAGCGAAAAAACCCACTCCGCGTCTCCGCGTCTCCGCGTGAATCCCATCCGCGTGAATCCCATCCGCGCGAATCCCAAAAACTCACGCCGCATTCCCCAAAATGTGGTCGCGCACCGCCTCGTAGGTGCCGGGCAGCTCGACATAGGCCTCCTCGCGCGCGAACAGGTCGCCCACGCGGGCCGGGAGCGCCGGGCGCACGCCGGTGGCGCGTTCGACCGCATTGCCGAACTTGGCCGGATGCGCGGTGGCCAGCGTGACCACGCTCGTTTGCGCAGGCAGTCCGGCATGGCGCGCGGCATAAAGGCCGATCGCGGTATGCGGGTCGATCACCTCGCCGCACGCCTCATGGGCCCAGCGCATCGACTGCGCGGTCTCGTCCGCGTCCGCCCGCGCGCTGGTGAACAGCGCCGCCGCGCCTTCGCGCTGGGCATCGGTCAGGCGCATCGCCTTCGATGCTTCGAAGCCGCGCATCTGTGCGGCCAGCGCGGCGCCATCGCGCCCGCCGACATCGTGGAGCAGCCGTTCGAAGTTGGAACTGACCTGGATGTCCATGCTCGGCGCGGCGGTCGGGGTGACGGTTCCGGTCGAGTAATCGCCCTGCGCCAGCGCACGGTGGAGGATGTCGTTGACGTTGGTGGCAACGATCAGCCGTTCGATCGGCAGTCCCATGCGCGCGGCGACATGGCCCGCGAAGACATCGCCGAAATTGCCCGTCGGGACGCTGAAGGCGATCTTGCGCGCGGGCCCGCCAAGCTGGAGCGCGGCGGCGAAATAATAGACCACCTGCGCCATCAGCCGCGCCCAGTTGATCGAATTGACCGCGCCGATGCGGTGCTTGGCGGTCACGCTGGCATCGGCGAAGATGCGCTTCACCATCGCCTGCGCATCGTCGAAGCTGCCCTCGATGGCAATGTTGTGGACGTTGGGAGCGCGCACCGTGGTCATCTGGCGGCGCTGGACATCGCTAACCCGCCCCTTGGGGTGGAGCATGAATATCTCGACCCGGTCGAGCCCGGCCACCGCGTCGATCGCCGCGCTGCCGGTATCGCCGCTGGTCGCCCCGACGATGGTCAGCGTGCCGTCCTCACGCGCGAGGAATTCCTCGAACAGCAGGCCCAGCAATTGCAGCGCCACGTCCTTGAACGCCAGCGTCGGGCCGTGGAACAGTTCGAGCAGCCACTGCTGTTCGTCAAGCTGGACCAGCGGGGTGACCGCCTTGTGCGCGAAGCGGGCATAGGCCCGCGTGGTCAGTTCGAGCAGCCGTTCGGGCGCGAGGCTGTCACCGACGAAGGGCTGCATCACCCGCGCGGCCAGCTCCGCATAGGGCAGGCCGCGCATCGCGGCGATCTCTTCGCGCGAGAAGGTCGGCCAGCTTTCCGGCACATAGAGCCCGCCGTCCGAAGCAAGGCCGGCCAGCGTGACGCCGGCGAAATCGAGTGATGGCGCGCAGCCGCGGGTGGAGACGTAATGCATCGTGCGAAGGCGGTTAGCCGCGCGGCTGGCACCGGGCAAGCAAGGAGGGCTTTGGAGGGCGGAATGCGTACTCCCCTCTCGCCCCTTCAGGGGAGTGATACGCAGGCTTGAGAGCGAAGCGAACTAGCCGAAGTTGAGAGGGGCGCACAGTATCGGCGCCGTCCCCTCTCCCAACCCTCTCCCCTCAAGGGGAGAGGGCTTTGGGGGCAGAAGACGAGGCGTCAGCTTCCCACCCCAGAGCAGTCATTCAGCGGCGGCTACTCCCTCTTTCATATTTTCACCTTCAAGCTGCGCCTCAGGGCGAGGACGTAGATCACCAGCGCGGTCGCGGCGAACAGGAACCACTGGACCGCATAGGCAAAGTGGTTGTTGGGCAGCGATTGCGGGTCCGGCCTTGCCAGCGGGGCAAGTCCCGCCACGCCCTCGCTCGCCACCACCCGGCCACCGGGCGCGATTACCCCATCGACCATGCCGCCGTTCCATGCGATCGGCTGGGGCGCGCGCGAAAAGCCGAGGTCGACCGTGACCGGCTCGCCGCCAGGCAGGAGGCAGGAGGCGCGCTGGGCGACGCCGCTCTCGCCCCTCGCGCTCTTCCCCGCCACCGTGGTCACATTCGCCACCCTGGCGCAGGCGACCGAGGTCTTGCGATAGAGCAGCGCCTCGCGCTCCTGCGGGTCGGCGGGAAAATTCACCGGATCGGCGATGGCCTGTGCCGCCGCGTAACGCGCGATCAGCGCTTCCTTCTGCTCCATCCGGTCGAGCTGCCACAAACCGAGCGCGATCATCGTCGCGACGGCTGCGGCAACCACCACGGTGGGGAGCACGGGAACGCGCATCTAGAGATCCTTGCTGCCCGCCTCGCGCGCGTCGTTGCGGTATTCGCTGGCGAGCAGGAAGGCCTTGGTCGTGCGCAGCCCGGCGATGACCAGCGCGGTGGTCAGCGGCACCCACAGCAGGACATGCACCCACCACGCCGGTTCGACCGACAATTGCAGCCAGATGGCGAGGCCGACGGTGATCGCCCCCACGGCCAGCGTGACCAGCGCGGCGGGCCCGTCACCCACGTTGAAGCGCGACAGGTCGAGCCCGCAGGCGCCGCATTTGTCCGCGAAGGCCAGCCAGCCGCTGAACAGCGTCTTGCTGCCGCAGCGCGGGCACAGACCGAGAAGGGCAGCCGAGCCGAGGTCTGGTGACTGGCCGGGCTGCCCTTCGCGCTTATCGGGTGTTTCCCCGACCATCAGTGGATCGGCGCGCCCCAGCCGCCCCAGACATAGACCACGACGAAGAGGAACAGCCACACCACGTCGACGAAGTGCCAGTACCATGCCGCCGCTTCGAAACCGAAGTGCTGGCGCGGGGTGAAGTGGCCCTTGTAGGCGCGCACCAGGCAGACGGTCAGGAAGATCGTGCCGACGAGCACGTGGAAACCGTGGAACCCGGTCGCCATGTAGAAGGCCGAGCCATAGGTGTTGCCGCCAAAGCCGAACGGCGCGTGCGCGTATTCATAGGCCTGGATGCTGGTGAACAGCATGCCCAGCAGGATGGTCAACCACAGGCCCTTCTTGAGGCCCGCGCGGTCGCCATGGATCAGCGCATGGTGCGCCCAGGTCACCGTGGTGCCCGAACACAGCAGGATCAGCGTGTTGAGCAGCGGCAGCGCGAAGGGATCCATCACCGCTTCGATCGCCTTGGGCGGGAACTGCCCGCCGACGACTTCCGAAATGGTCGAAGGGAACAGCGCGAAATCGAACCAGCTCCAGAACCAGCCGACGAAGAACATCACTTCCGAAGCGATGAACAGGATCATGCCGTAACGCAGGTGCAGCTGCACCACCGGGGTATGGTCGCCCCGCTGCGCTTCCTTCACGATGTTCGAGAACCAGGCGAAGAAGGTGGCGATCAGGCCGATCAGGCCGGCACCGAGGACAAGGCCGGCATTGGCCATCTCGTGCATGAACAGCACCATGCCGCTGGTGAAGGTGAGCGCCGAAATCGAGCCGATCAGCGGCCAGATGTCGGGTTCGAGGATGTGATAGTCGTGATTGACCTTGCCAGCCATGTGTCTCGCGTCCTGTTACTCGCTTTGCGGTGGCCCTTAATGCGCCGAGGCGCGCGGGTCCAGAGCCTACTCCGCAGATTCCCTGGAACGGTGGAAAGTATAGGAAAGGGTGATCTGTTCGACCCCCTTCATGTTGGGATCGTCGAGCGCCGCGGGGTCGACATAGTAGAGCACCGGCATGCGCACTTCCTGCCCCGGTTCGAGCGTCTGTTCGGTGAAGCAGAAGCACTGGATCTTGTTGAAGTAGCGGCCGGCCTGTTCAGGCTCGACATTGAAGGTCGCGGTGCCGGTAACGCGTCCGCCCGACGTGTTCCGCGCGATGTAGATCGCCATGTCGCGCTGGCCGATCACCGCCATGTCGGTCGGCTGTTCGGGGCGGAAATTCCAGGGCACATCGCTCGCGGTATTGCCGTCGAAGCGGATCGAGATGGTCTTGCCGGTCGCGGCGCGCTCTGCACGGGCCACGTCCGCCGCGCCGGCGCGCTGCGTGGTCCCGCCGAACCCGGTCACCTGGCAGAACAGCCGGTAGAGCGGCACGGCGGCGAAGCCGAGGCCGAGCATCGCCAGCGCCCCGGCAGCGGCAATCAGCGCCGTGCGCGTCTTGCGGGCGTCGAGCGTTGCGGCGGTCATGGCGCTACATCCGCACGATGGTGATGGCGTAGAACAGCAGCGCCAGGAACAGCAGCACGCCGCCAAGCACCAGATTGCGGCTCTTCTGGCGACGGCGGTATTCGGCTTCGTCTTCGGGGGTCATCCGATCACTCCTTGCGCCGCAAGCACCCGGTCGACGACCAGCGCGGCAAACAATGCGAAAAGGTAGAACACGCTGAAACCGAACATCCGCTTTTCGGGCAGCATCCTGTCCCCCTCGCCCACCGTGCGGAAGGCGACGGGCAGGCTCAGCGTCAGGAAGGTCAGCGACAGGCCCAGCGCGGCAATGCCGTATATCCAGCTTGTCCCGCCGATGAGCCAGGGCGCGGTGGCGATGGGCGCCAGCAGCACGCAATAGGCCAGCATCTGCCGCCGGGTCGATTTCTCGCCCCTGACCACCGGCATCATCGGAATGCCGACATTGGCATAATCGGTCTTCACGAACAGCGCGAGCGCCCAGAAATGCGGCGGGGTCCACATGAAGATGATCGCGAACAGCAGCACCGGCATCAGCGTGATGTCGCCGGTGACGGCAACCCAGCCGATCATCGGCGGGAAGGCCCCCGAACCGCCGCCGATGACGATGTTCTGCGGCGTGCGCGGCTTGAGCCAGATGGTATAGACCACCGCGTAATAGACGATCGCCATGGCCAGGATCGCGGCGGCGAGCCAGTGGATCGCCAGCCCCATGATCAGCACCGAGGCAACCGACAGCGCAATGCCGAAATCGCGCGCATCGGTGCGGTTCATCCGGCCGGTCGGCAGCGGGCGCCCGGCGGTCCGCTTCATACCACGGTCGATATCGGCTTCCCACCACTGGTTGAGCACCGCCGATCCGCCCGCGCCCAGCGCGATGCACAGGATCGCGGTGAAGCCCAGCACCGGGTGGATATGGCCCGGCGCGGCGAGCAGGCCGCACAGGCCGGTGAAGATCACCAGGCTCATCACACGCGGCTTGGTCAACGCGAAGAAATCGCGCCAATCCGCGGGGAGCTGGATGGAAGGGGCCTGAGTCATGGAATCCGGGGCCGTATAAGCCGTCACAGCCGCTTTAGCCAGTCGATGAGGATGCGATTGACCGCTTGCGGGCGTTCCTGCTGGGTCCAGTGGCCGACGCCTTCGAGCACATGCCCTTCGCTCTGCGGCGCGAACATCTTTACCAGCGCGACCGGATCGGTAATCGCGCCGAACAGATAGGTCGCCGGATCGCGCGTGCCGCCGATGAACAGCGCGGGCTGTTCGATCCGCTTGCCCTTCCAGCCCTGCAGCCATTCGAAATCCGCTTCGTGGTTGCGATAGCGGTTGAGCGGGCCGCGAAAGCCCGAGGCACGAAACTCGCCCTCGTAGAAGTCCAGGTCTTCCCCGGTCAGCCAGGGCACCGGCCGCGGGTCCGGCAGCCCTTCGAGGAATGTCGCACCCAGCGGCTTGTTCCAGTAATCGCCGGGCGCAACGTCGCCGCTGATCGAATACATCATCCGCGCCACCCAGTCGCGCGGGTCGCGTTCGGCCTCGGCTTCGGCGACGCCGGGCTCCTGGAAATATTCCTGGTAGAAGAACCGCCCCTGGCTGGTGAAATGTTCGCGGAACACCTCGGTGAAGGGACGGCTCGGCACCCCGGCGAAGGGCACCGAAAGCCCGGCAACGGCGCGGAAATGTTCGGGATGCGTCAGCGCGCTGTTCCACACGATCGGTGCGCCCCAGTCATGCCCGATCAGCACCGCCGGCTGCCCGGGCGAAAGCGCATGGCGCAGGCCGACAAGGTCGCCGACGATGCGCTCCATCGCATAGGCCTCGACCGGATAGGGCTTGTCCGAACCGCCATAGCCGCGCACGTCGATGGCGCAGGCGGTGAACCCGGCTGCTGCGACAGGGCCGATCTGGTGGCGCCAGCTGTACCAGCTTTCGGGAAAGCCGTGGACCATGATCGCCAGCGGCCCTTCCCCCTCGATGGCGCAGCGCAGGCGCAGTTCGCCGACATCGATCATGCGCATTTCCGGCATCGCTCTCTCCCTTTCCCGAAACGCAAGCGGCCGATCCGCAGGGGGACCGGCCGCAAGCTGTTGGTCATGCCAGCGCTCAATGGGCGTGGTGGTGATCCTCGATCACCGGCAGCTCGCTGAACTGGTGGAACGGCGGCGGGCTCGACAGCGTCCATTCGAGCGTGGTCGCGCCCTCGCCCCAGTAATTGTCGGGCGCCTTCCTGCCCGCGAACAGCGTGTAGAACACGTTCAGGAAGAACGGGATCATCGAGACAGCCATGATCGTGTACCCGACAGAGCTGATCTGGTTCCAGTAGGTATAGGCTTCGGCATAGTCGGGATAACGGCGCGGCATGCCCTGCAGGCCCAGGAAGTGCTGCGGGAAGAAGATCACGTTCACGCCGATGAAGAAGCCCCAGAAGTGAACATGGGCGAGAAACTCGGAGTGCATCCGCCCGCTCATCTTGGGGAACCAGTAGTAGAAACCGGCGAACATCGAGAACACCGCGCCCATCGACAGCACGTAGTGGAAATGCGCGACGACGAAATAGGTGTCGTGCACCACGTCGTCCACGCCGCCATTGGCCAGATAGACGCCGGTCACGCCGCCCACGGTGAACAGGAAGATCATGCCGATCGCCCAGACCATCGGGCTCTTGAATTCGATCGAGCCGCCCCACATCGTCGCGATCCAGCTGAAGATCTTCACGCCCGTGGGCACCGCGATGACCATGGTCGCCGCGGTGAAATACATCTTGGTGTTCACGTCGAGACCGACGGTGTACATGTGGTGCGCCCACACGACGAAGCCGACCACGCCGATCGCCACCATGGCATAGGCCATGCCGAGATAGCCGAACACCGGCTTGCGGCTGAAGGTCGAGACGATCTGCGAGATCATGCCGAAGCCCGGCAGGATCATGATGTAGACTTCGGGGTGGCCGAAGAACCAGAACAGGTGCTGGTAGAGGATCGGGTCGCCGCCGCCGGCCTGATCGTAGAAGGTCGTGCCGAAATTGCGGTCGGTGATCAGCATGGTGATCGCCGCGGCCAGCACCGGCAGCGCCAGCAGCAGCAGGAAGGCGGTCACCAGCACCGACCACACGAACAGCGGCATCTTGTGCAGCGTCATGCCCGGCGCGCGCATGTTGAAGATGGTGGTGATGAAATTGGTCGCACCCAGGATCGACCCGGCACCGGCAAGGTGCAGCGAGAAGATCGCGAAATCGACCGCCGGGCCTTGCGAGCCGGTGGTCGAAAGCGGCGCATAGACGGTCCAGCCGGTGCCCGCGCCCGGGCCCGTGCCGCCGGGCACGAACATCGAGAACAGCAGGCTGAGGAAGCCCGCCACGGTCAGCCAGAACGAGATGTTGTTCATGCGCGGGAAGGCCATGTCGGGCGCGCCGATCATCAGCGGCACGAACCAGTTGCCGAAACCGCCGATCATCGCCGGCATGACCATGAAGAACACCATGATCAGGCCATGCGCGGTGATGAACACGTTCCACATGTGCAGCTGGGTATCGACCGCGGCGCTACCGCCCATCAGCTGCGCCCAGAATTGCAGGTACTGGATGCCCGGCTGCGCCAGTTCCATGCGCATGATGCCCGAAATCGCACCGCCGACGATACCGGCGACGACCGCGAAGATCAGGTAGAGCGTCCCGATGTCCTTGTGGTTGGTGGACATGAACCAGCGCGCGAAGAAGCCGGGCTTGTGGTCGGCATCGTGGTGCGCGTGGTCCCCGTGGTGGGCCTCGAAATGGTCGGCGGTGGTGGCCATCGTGCTATACTCTCGAGCTAATTCTGGATTCTCAGGCGGCGGGGGCGGCAGCGGGTTCGGCAGCTGCAGCAGGCGCGGCCGCGGGTGCCGTTTCGGCGCCCTCGATCGTGCCGCCCTGCGCCAGGACCCAGGCGTTGTACTGGTCCATCGGCAGCGCTTCGACCGCGATCGGCATATAACCGTGGCGCGCGCCGCACAGTTCCGAACACTGGCCGTAATAGACGCCCGGTTCCTTGATGAAGAGGAGCTTTTCGTTGAGGCGGCCCGGAACGGCGTCGAGCTTGAACCACAGGCTCGGCACAGCGAAGGAATGGATCACGTCCGCCGCGGTGGTCTGCAGGCGGATCGGCACGCCGGCGGGCACGACCATGCGATTGTCGACCGCGAGCTGCGAGGGTTCGCCGCGCTTCGCCGCCTCATCCGCGCTCAGCATGTTCGAGACGACCTCGAAGTCGCCGTTGTCGGGATAGCTGTAACCCCAGTACCACTGGTAGCCGGTCACCTTGACGGTTATCGCGTCTTTCGGCGGGCTTTCGTACTGCTTGGCGATCAGCGTGATCGAGGGGATCGCGATGCCGAGCAGGATCAGCGCGGGGACCACGGTCCACACCACTTCGATCAGGGTGTTGTGGCTGGTCTTCGACGGAACCGGGTTGGCGCGCTTGTTGAAGCGCAGGATGACCACCGCGAGCAACACGAAAACGAGCGCGCAGATCAGCGTCATGACCCACACCAGCCCCTGGTGCAGGCCAAGCGCGAAATCGCCGGTCGGCGAATATTGCGGCTGCACGTCGATGCCGCCGGCAACGGGCATGCCCTTGCCCCCGGTCGGCTTCATCGGGGTGTAGGAACCGGCGGGCGCAGCGTTTGCTGCCGCCGCATCGTCGGCCGCTGCGGCAGGCGCGGCAGCTTCGGTCGGGGCGGCGGCGGGCGCGTCCTGCGCCTGCGCCTGCGACGGGCTGAGCATGAGCGCCAGCGCCATCGGCAGGCTGGCGGCGATCCGGTGGAACCCGTTGCGGGAGCCAGGAAATTTCATCGTCTGGACGCTCTTTCGTGTCTCGTTGTCGGCTTGGTCAAGTGACCCGTCGAAACCCGCCGCGCACGGGAAAACCCCCGCAACAGGGCGCGATTTGGGCCGCCTATAGGCAGGAGTCGGCCCGGCCTCAAGCGGGCAGGCGCGAAAAATCCGCATAAACACTTCGCGCTTGCGCTATGCCGCGCAAAGCGCTTTGAGCCAGCCGCATATGACCGACGAAGAAATCCTCCACGAATTCCGCGCCAGCGAAGCCCTGCTCGAAGGCCACTTCAAACTCTCCAGCGGGCGCCACAGCGGGCACTACCTGCAATGCGCACGCGTGCTGATGAACCCCGAACGCGCCGGGCGGCTGGCGCTGGCGCTGGCGCAGAAGCTCCCGCGCGAGCTGCGCGGGCAAATCGACGCGGTGGTCAGCCCGGCGATGGGCGGGCTGATCATCGGCCATGAAATGGGCCGCGCGCTGGGCAAGGACGCGCTGTTCCTCGAACGGCCCGAAGGGACCTTCGAACTGCGCCGCGGCTTCCGCCTCGAACCCGGCGCCAGGGTGCTGATGGTCGAGGATGTGGTCACAACCGGCCTCTCCAGCCGCGAAGCCATTGCCGCGATCGCGCGCGAAGGCGGCGAAGTGATCGCCGAATGCGCGCTGGTCGACCGCTCGAACGGCGAGGTCGATCTGGGCGTGCCCTTCTATCCGCTGATCGCGATCAACTTCCCCAGCTATGCCGAGGGAGAGGTTCCCGCCGAACTGGCCGCCATCGCGGTGACCAGGCCGGGGAGCCGCAAGTCCTGAACACGCGGCTGCGCCTGGGGGTCAATATCGACCATGTCGCCACCATCCGCAATGCGCGCGGCGGCGATCACCCCGACCCGTTGCGGGCGGCCGAAATCGTCGCGGCGGTCGGCGGCGACGGCATCACCGCGCATTTGCGCGAAGACCGCCGCCATATCCGCGACGACGATTTGAAACGCATCCAGCAGGCGACCGACCTGCCGCTCAACCTCGAGATGGCCGCTACGGAGGAGATGCTGGCCATCGCGCTCGCCCATGCGCCGCACGCCGCCTGCATCGTGCCCGAAAAGCGCGAGGAACGGACGACCGAAGGCGGGCTCGACGCGGCGGGCCTGCACAATCAGCTCGCCCCGATCGTCGCGCGGCTTGGCGATGCCGGCATCCGCGTGAGCCTGTTCATCGAGGCGAGCGAGCGTCAGCTCGAAACCGCGCAGCGGCTGGGCGCGCCGGTGGTGGAGTTCCACACGGGCGAATATGCCCATGCGGGCCTCGACGGCGATAGGGAACGCGAGGCGCGCGAACTCCACCGTATCGCGCGCATGTCCGCGCTCGCCCGCGACATGGGGATCGAGCCCCATGCCGGACACGGCCTGACCTATGATAACGTCAAGTCCATCGCCGCCATTCCCGAACTGGCCGAACTCAACATCGGCCACTATCTCGTCGGCGAAGCGGTGTTCGTCGGGCTGGAAACGGCGGTGCGCCGGATGCGCGAGCTGATGGACGAGGCGCGGCCGTGATCATCGGCGTGGGCTCGGACCTGTGCAGCATCGAGCGGATACGCAACTCGCTCGACCGTTTCGGCGAGCGGTTCGAATATCGCGTTTTCACCGAAATCGAGATCGCCAAGGCGCGCCGCCGCCCCTTCACCATCGCCGGAACCTATGCCAAGCGCTTCGCCGCCAAGGAGGCGTTCTCCAAGGCGGTCGGCACGGGTTTTCGCCGCGGCGTGTTCATGAAAGATATCGGTGTGGTCAACGCCCCATCGGGCGCCCCGACCCTTGCCCTGACCGGCGGAGCGGCAATCCGGCTTGCGCAAATGGTCCCGCACGGCCATGAGGCGCGTATTCATCTCACCCTCACCGACGACCATCCATGGGCGCAGGCCTATGTGATAATCGAGGCCCTTCCCGCATGAGTACCGGCACCCCGGCAGTGAACGACGTCAGCGAAACCAAGCCCGAGCAGGCCCCCGAAAAGGGTAGAGAGACAATCGACTGGATCGCGGAAATCCGCGGCCTTGCGATCATGCTGCTGGCGGTCGTCGCCTTCCACAGCTTCGTGGCCAAGCCCTTCTATATCCCTTCGGAATCGATGATGCCCAACCTGCTGATCGGCGATCGGCTGGTGGTGAGCAAATATCCCTATGGCTGGAACTGGTCCTCGGTCAGCTTCCACCTCGCCCCGCGCGGCGGATGGCGGCTGTGGGGCGCGACACCCGAATATGGCGATATCGTGATCCCCGTGCACCCCCAACGCGACGAGGATTACATCAAGCGCGTGGTCGCCCTGCCGGGTGACCGGATCGCGGTGCGCGATGGCCAGATCATCCTCAACGGCGTGCCCGTGCCGCAGCGGGTCGAACCCGCGCTCGACCTGCCGCTCGACATCAATTCGCTGTGCGACGGCTTCAGCGGCGAGGATTTCCGCGCGACCGGCAAGGACGGCAGGCGCGCGTGCCGGGTCCCGGTGCTGCGCGAAACCATGCCCAATGGCGCGACCTACCTGGTCATCGACCACATGGCGCAGCGGCTCGACAATTTCGCCGAGATCACCGTGCCCGACGATGCGGTCTTCGTGATGGGGGACAATCGCGACCATTCGGCGGACAGTCGCGCCGAAATCTGGGAAAAGGGCCTGGGCGGCCCGGTGCCGCTGGCCAATATCGGCGGAAGGGCGGAATTCATCACCTTCTCGCTCGATGGAGCCACTTCGCTGAACCCGATCAGCTGGGTCACCAGCCTGCGTGGCGACCGGGCGGGGTCGACCCTTCGCCCGCCGCTGGTGGAACGGAGTGCCGGTCCCGCCAAATAGGCGCAACCAACAGGGGAGGATCGCCGCCGACATGCCCGACACCGACGAGCACGACCTCGGCTCCAGCCCCTCGCACATCGCCGACCCGCGCCTGCGTCACGAAATGAACCGCGCGCTGGTGTGGGCCGCCGTGTTCGGCGGCGTGGCGCTGGCGGTTACCATCGCCCGACCGCTGCTGATCATTTTCGGCGCCATGGTCTTCGCCTCGATCATCGACGGCGGGGCAAGGCTGCTGGGCAGGCTGCTGCCGGTCGCGCGCGTGTGGCGGGTGGCGCTGGTGCTGCTCGCCGGTCTCGCCTTCCTCGTCTGGCTCGGCAATTTCGCCGGGGCGACGATCGCGCAGGAAGCCAGACAATTCCCCGCAATCATCGAACGCCAGCTGGGCGAGCTGGTGGCGATGGCGCGCGATCGCGGGATAGAGATCAATCAGGCGCAGTTGCAGAGCTATATCGGCAACATCACCAGCGGCATCGGCACGGTAACCAAGGCGCTGGGCGGCATCCTTGGCGGCTTCGCCACATTCGCGCTGATCGTGGTGATCGGCATCTATGTTTCCGTCGACCCGCAATTGTACGAACGCGGCGTGGCGTGGATGCTGCCGCGCGGCAAGCGCCGGAGCTTCTATGTCACCGTCGACAGGATGAGCCGGACCATGCGGCGGCTGATGGGCGGTCGCCTGCTCGGCATGGTCGTCGAGGCGGTGTTCACCTACCTTATGCTGACGCTGGTGGCGCGGTTGATCGGCGTCGGCACCGTCCCGATGGCCGCGCTGCTGGCGATCCTCACCGGGCTGCTCGCCTTCATCCCCAATTTGGGCGCGCTGGCTTCGGGCGTGCTGATGGTGCTGGTGGGCTTTTCGGGCGGGATCGACATGGGGCTCTACACGATTTTCGTCTATCTCTTCGTCCAGCATTTCGACGGCTATGTCGTCATCCCGCTGATCGCCAGGAAGACCGTTGACCTGGCGCCCGCGCTGGTGCTGGCCTTCCAGCTCATCATGGGCCTGCTGTTCGGGATCATCGGCCTGTTCCTGGCCGATCCGCTGCTGGCGATGATCAAGGTCGCGCTCGAACGCAGGGCGGAACTGGCGGACGAGGACGAACGTGCGGAGGCCGCCGGGAATGGCGCGTAGGTTCCTCTATCTCGTGGCGGTGGCCATCGCCGCCGTCATCGCCGCTGCGATAGCGCTGTCGCTCTGGTCGCGCGAGGCGACGCAGATCGCCTTCGTCCCGCGCGGCGCCTTCGTCGCGCAGCCGCAGCTCGCGGACAATGCCTATCAGGACCCGGCGATGTGGTATTCGCGGCCCGGCATCGGCACCGGCGACCCGGCACGTTACCAGCCTGCCGTGGAAGGTCCGGCCAAGGTCGCTGAAGACAGCGACGTCCCCGGCTTCGCGGTCTTCTTCGTCCCGCCGACCAGCTATATCAAGGTCGACGGAAACTGGAACGCCGCGCTGAACGATCGCGCCACCGACGAGCGCGCGCGGCTGTTCCTCAGGGGTCTTGCCAGCCCGTTCAACCCGGCCGACGAGATCTGGGCACCGCGTTATCGCCAGGCCGCGGCCGGCGCCTTCCTGACCGACAGGCCAGAGGCGCAGCAGGCCATCGATGCGGCCTATGCCGATGTCCGCCAGGCTTTCCGTTTCTTCGTCGACAGCATCGATTCCGGAAAACCGATCGTGCTCGCCGGGCATAGCCAGGGCGCGGCGCATGTCCTGCGGCTGCTGCGCGAGGAAGTCGCCGGGACGCCGCTCGCCCGACGGATCGTGGCGACCTATGCTCCGGGCTGGCCGATCTCGGTCGAGCACGACCTGCCGGCCCTGCCCATCCCGGCTTGCGCCAGTGCGCAGCAGACCGGCTGCCTGCTCGCCTGGTCGGCCTTTGCCGAAGGCGGCGATCCCGTAATGGTCATGGAACGATACCATGCGACACCGGGCCTTGACGGCCAGCCGCGCGGCACCGGGCCGATCCTGTGCGTCAACCCGCTCACGGGCGGCACGGGCGGTTCCGCCCCGGCCGGCGCCAATCTGGGCACGCTGGTGCCCGACAGCGCGCTGACACGCGGAAGGCTGGTTCCCGGCGCCGTCCCCGCGCGCTGCGGCGATGGCGGGCTGCTCTATATCGGCGATCCCCCCGCGATGGGCGAAGGGGTCCTGCCGGGCGGCAACTATCACGTCTATGACATCCCGCTGTTCTGGGCGAACCTCCAGCGCGACGTGGTCACCCGGGTGAAGGCATGGACGGCAAGCCGCTCGTAACCGACAATCGCCTCGATTTCGGCAACGCCCTGCCCGACGGCGGGGCGCTGCTCGCGCTCGATGTCGGGACCAAGACCGTGGGCATCGCCACCTGCGACGCGGGCTGGCGCTTCGCCAGCGCCGGCAAGACGCTGGCGCGCGGCAAGTTCGCGCAGGACAGCGAGACGCTGCGCGCGCTGGCCCGCGACAGGTCGATCCGCGGCGTGGTGGTCGGCCTGCCGCGCAACATGGACGGCAGCGAAGGCCCGCGCGCGCAGGCGAGCCGCGCCTATGCCCGCAATGTTGCCGCCGCGCTCGCCCTGCCCGTGCTGCTGTGGGACGAACGCTGGTCGACCGCGAGCGCGCAAGGCGCGATGATCGCGCAGGACATGAGCCGCGCCAGGCGCGCCGAACGCATCGACAGCCACGCGGCCGCCGTCATTCTCCAGGGGGCGATCGACGCGCTGGCAGGGGGAGGGCTGTGATCCCCTCCCAGGGCCGGAGTTCGCCACGGCGCCGCGCCGCTTCGCTGGCCAATAGCAGGCTCCCCGACAGCTCGGCTTCGCGCCACAGCGCATCGCGCTCGGAAAGGTCGCGCGTCAATCCGGCGCGCGCTTCATAACTCGCCAGCCGCAGCCGGTCGCTCGGATGGTGGCGGCCGAAGTGTTCGGCCAGCTCGATCGCCGTGTCCCCGCCCAGCCCCACCGCGCAGCGCAGGAACACCTCGGTCGAGGTCGGGCTGAGCACGCCGGTCACCTGCCCCGAATCGAGGTCGAAGCCATATTGGTCGAACCATCCCTGCCCCGCCGCGACATGCATGATGTTGAGCGACACCGACGTCGCCTCGGGCGGGATCTGCGCGTGGATATCGACATGCGCGCGATAATGCAGCAGGCGCCCTTCGTGCAGCGCGCTGCGTTCGATGAAGCGCAGCTCGACCGGCTCGCCGCGATAGCCCGCGACCCGCGCATAATCGTATTCGTAGTAATCGCTGCGATAGCCGGGCCCGAAATAGCCGACCGTGAGGAAATCGAAATTGTGATCGTGCGGGATGCCGTAGACGAAGCTTTTCGCCCCGCTCGCGGCGAAGCAGGCCTCATCCTCGGACGGCCAGATATTGGCGCGCAGGAAGCAGTTGCCGCGCATCGGCGAGAGGATGATCGCCTGCGGGCCATAGGCGCTCGCGTCGTAGCCTTCGCGGTGGCGGTTGCGCAGCTGCTCGACCAGCAGGTCGCCAAGGAACTCACGGTTCCTGCCCAGTGCGCCAAGCAGCGCGGCGGCGGCCAGCGTGGAATCCTCCTCGCGCGGGTCGAACCCGTCGCCCAGCCGTTCGACCACCTCGTCCAGCGTCGCGCGGGTATCCCCGGCGTTGTCGATCATGCGGGGCATGGTTCGGCCTCGATCCTTTCCAGTTGCGGATAGCGCGCGATCAGCTGCGCGCGCAGCGCCGCCGCCGGTCCGCCAAGCGGGTCGGTCGCATCGGCGGCAATCCGCGCGAGCGCGGCAAACCCCTGCGCGGTGTCGAGCGCGAGGCATTCGCGCAGCGCCTGCCAGCGGAAATGTTCGCTGCCCTCGCGGGACAGTTCGGCGAGCAGCGGGGCCGCATCGCCGCGCCGCATCCGGCCGAGCAGTGCCATGGCGAGTTCGCGATGGCTTTCGCCGCGGTCGCCACTGGCACGGTGGAGCAGCGCCCCGTCCGCCATGCGGAAGCTGCGCGAAGGACCCGGCTGCTTTGCCGTGCGGGCCAGGCGCAGCAGGACCAGCGAACCGTGGACCCGCTCGACGATCCGCGCCTTGTGCGGCGTGAAATCGAAACGCTCGCCCGCGGCGATGTGGCGCGGTTCGTAATCGATCCTCGCCGCCCGGGCGGTTTCCGCGACGAGGTCCGCGACCCGCAGCTCGGCCGCGCCGGCAAGCACCAGTTCGCAACCCTCGCTGTCCGAGAATGCGATCGCTTCGGCAGGGGCGCGCGGCGACAAGCCGTCATAGGCGACCAGCGTCAGCGCCGCGCCGCCGCTCTGCGAAATCTGGAGCATGGCCCCGCCTTCGCTTGCCTGGTGGCGGAACGGCACCTGGCCCAGCGGTTCCTCGCGCAAGGCAGCGCAGAGCGCCTCGATCAGCGCGGCGCAGACCGACCGTGCCCGGTCGCCGTCCGCGGTGAGCCGCGTCAGGCCGGGGCACTCGTTCAGTTCGCGCCCTTCGGCATAGCGCGCCAACTCGTCTTTCAGCCCGGCGACCCCGGAACCGGCCCACCACGTGCGGACAGCCTGTTCCATCCGACCATCCGCGCGACGCTGCGCGGGCCAGTTCCCGCGCAGCGTTTCCAGTTCCGCAGCAACGTGCACCGCCGTCGCCTCAGTGCGTCGAAGGGCCGATATTGGCGTCATAGACATAGACCATGATGATGATCAGCCGGTCGTCCATTCCGCATGCCACAGCCGACTGGCTGCCATAGAGACCGGTTCCAGCCTCGAGGCCGGGCAGGCTGGCGAGGTCGATTGCTGGCAGGCTCATACATTTTCTCCCGAATTGCGGCGTGTCGGGCCCCGTGCCTGACATGCGCCGTGTCACCGTGCTGGCGCGACCGGGCCGAGGCTTGAAATTAAAAGATTGTAACGCGCGCAAACCGACGGCTATCGGGCGGTCATGTCCGAACCTCGACCCAGCTTCGATCCCCGGCGCGCGGTGCAGCTGATATCGGGCCGCGGCCATTCGGGCTGGCTGGGCCTGCGCTATTGCGACCACGGCGACGATTGGGTCGAACTGGAACTGCCCTGGCGGCAGGACCTGCTCGCCGAAGAAGGCGGCAAGGTGCTGGCCTCGGGCCCGATCCTCAGCCTGATGGACATGGCCAGCGGCATGGCGATCTGGCGCGCGATGGCCGAATTCAGCGCCATCGCCACGCTCGACCTGCGGGTCGATTATGTCCGTCCGGCGCGCGAGGGGGCGAGCGTGTTCGGCCGCTCGCAATGCTATCGCGTCACCCGCAGCGCCGCCTTCGTGCGCGGCTTCGCGCATGATGGCGACCCGGACGATCCGGTGGCGCATATCCAGGGTGCCTTCATGAAGATCATCAGCCATGCCGCGATGGGACAAGATGGCTGACGCCGCGCATATCGACGCGCTGACGCCCTATGCCCGCGCGCTCGGCATCGTCGTCGAGCGGTGGGACGATGGCGTGCCGGTGCTGCGGGTCGATTTCGACGCCACCGTCGAGGGGCGCCCCGAACACTACCATGGCGGCGCCACCGGCGGCCTGCTCGAAACCGCGGGCTATGGCGTTTTGCACGCCGAACTGAACCGGCGCGCTCGCAAGGCCGTGCTCAAGCCGATCAACATCACCGTCCAGTACCTCAATGCGGGCAAGGCCCGGACCAGCTATGCCAGGGGGCGCGTCACCAAGCTCGGCCGGCGCAGCGCCAACATCGCGGTGGAAGCCTGGCAGGACGATCCCCAACGCCCGATCGCGACCGCGGTGATGAACGTGCTCATGGTAGATGGCTGAACCGGCCACGGGCTAGTTCGGCACGATCTCTTCCTCGCGCCGCCGTGCCGCTTCCTCGGCACGCTGCCCGGCCCGGCGCCGGGCTGCTTCGATCGACGCCTCGTCGATGACAACCCCATCGTTCCCGAGCTGTATTTCGACCGGGATTCCATCGATCTCGGTCGAGAGTACGGCCGAACCATCGCGCAGGCGGATCCGCGAATTGCCATCGCCCAGCGGAATGTCGCCGATATCGGGCACGTCGAGCGGTTCGATCGGGCCGCCCGGGTCGTCGTTCTCGTCGGGCGCGGCACGGACCGGCCGCTGCTTCACGCCCTGCGCCTGGTTCATGAAGTCGCGCCAGATCCGCGCGGGCAGCCCGCCGCCCGATATCCCGCCGCCCAGCGGCGAGTTGTCGTCGTTGCCGACCCACACGCCGACCACCAGGTCGCCCGAATAGCCCACGAACAGCGCATCGCGGTTATCCTGCGTGGTGCCGGTCTTGCCGAAGTTGGGCCCGCTGAGGATCGCCGCGCGCCCGGTGCCGCGGTTGATCGCCGCGCGCAGCATCTGCTCCATCGCCCTGTGGGTCGAGGAGGAGAAGCGCGATGGCCCATCCCACAAATTCTCGAAGAAGCCGCGTTCGGGGCGGGCGAATACGTGTGGCTCGACCGGATAGGCATTGGCGGCCACCGCGGCATAGGCGGCGGTCAGTTCCATCAATGTCATCGCATGCGTCCCCAGCGCCATGCTGGGATCGCCCTTGGCCAGCGGCGCGGTGACGCCAAGATCGCGCGCGGTGGCGATCACCTTTTCGCTGCCGACTTCCTGCAGCAACCGCACCGCCGCGACATTGCTCGACCGGGCGAAGGCCTCTTCCAGCGTCAGCGTTTCCGAATACTGACCGCGCGAATTCCTGGGCTGGTAGCTGCCTTCGGTGATCGGCAGGTTCGAGATCAGGTCGTCGGGGCTCCACCCAGCGCGCAGCGCGGCAAGGTAGACGAACAGCTTGAAGGTCGAACCGGGCTGGCGCCGTGCCTGCGTCGCGCGGTTGAAGGGCGATTTCTCGTAGTCCTTGCCGCCGATCATCGCGACGACTTCGCCATTGGGCCGCATCGCGACCAGCGCGACCTGCGCCTTGCCCAGCGGCGCGCGCCGGGTCACCCTGCGGGCAATGTTCTGCAAGCGGCTGTCGAGCGTGGTGGTGAGCGTCTGGCGCGAATAGCCGCCGGCCGCGACCTCGCGCGCCTCGGGCAGCGCCCAGTCGGCGAAATAGGTCCCGGTCGGCAAGTTGTTGCGCGCGCGCACATCGAGCGCGGGCGGGCGCATCGCACGCCCTTGCGCTTCGGTGATGAAACCAGCCGCCACCATCGATTCCACCACCAGCCGCATCCGCTTTTCGGCGCGATCGTAATGTTTGGTCGGTGCATAGGCCGATGGAGCCTGTAGCAGGCCCGCCAGCATCACCGCCTGGTTGGGCCGCAGTTTTTCCGGCTGGCGGTAGAAATAGTGCAGGCTGGCCGCGCGCAATCCATAGACGTTGTCGCCGAAATAGGCGTTGGAGAGATAGCGTTCGAGGATTTCGTCCTTGCTCAGCCAGGCCTCCAGCCACAAGGCGATCAGCGCCTCGCGCGCCTTGCGCGTCAGCGTGCGTTCGGAGGTGAGGAAGGTGAACTTGGCAAGCTGCTGGGTAATCGTGCTGCCGCCGCCGGTTCCGGTAAAGGCCGCGCGGGCGATCCCGCGCGGATCGATACCCCAGTGGTCGTAGAAGCGCCGGTCCTCGATCGCGAGGAAGGCTTCGACCACGTGCGGCGGCAGGTCGGCAACCCTGACCGGCTCGTCGGTCACCGCCCCGTTGCGCGCGACAGGCGTGCCGTCGGCGGCGAGCAGCGTGACCTGCGGCGCGGCGATCGGTTCGAGCGATTTGGACAGCGGCGCGGTTATCGCCAGCCACGCCACCAGCACGACGAACAGGCCGATGATTGCGGCAAGGATGCGCAGCGCCCACCAGCGCTTGCGATGCCCCTGCCAATAAGCGCGCCGCCACCAGCGCAGCCGCCGCCGTTCCTCAATCTCGAGCGCATGGTCGACCCGGTCGAGCCGGTCGTCCCAATCATCGTCATCGAACCCGTCGTGGAGTGCGTAATAGCCGCGATGCCGCCCGTCGTCGAACCCGGGTTCCGGCCTGCGCCTGAAGGAATCGAACACGCCCATCGCCTACTGTGTTAAACAAACAACACAGTCATGCATAGTGCAGACTCGCCTCAACCCCGGCGACGATCAGCGACCCACCACGCTTTCGGGCAGGTCTTCGCCGAACACGCGCTGATAATATTCGGCCACCAGCATGCGTTCCTCCTCGTCGCATTTGTTGAGGAAGCTCACACGGAAGGCGAAGCCGACGTTTTTGAAGATCGCATGGTTCTGCGCCCAGGTGATCACCGTGCGCGGGCTCATCACGGTCGAGATGTCGCCGTTGATGAAGCCCTGGCGGGTCAGGTCGGCGACCTTGATCATGTCGGCCAGGATTCCGGGATCGACGTCGGGGTTCTTTGCCTCGACGATCTTCTGCTCGGTCTCGGCGGGCAGGTAGTTGAGCGCGACGACGATGTTCCAGCGGTCCATCTGGCCCTGGTTGATCTGTTGCGTGCCGTGATAGAGGCCGCTGGTGTCGCCAAGCCCCACGGTGTTGGCGGTGGCGAACAGGCGGAAATTGGGATCGGGGCGGATCACGCGGTTCTGGTCGAGCAGGGTCAGCTTGCCCTGCTGTTCGAGCACGCGCTGGATCACGAACATCACGTCGGGGCGGCCCGCATCGTATTCGTCGAACACCAGCGCCACCGGATGTTGCAGCGCCCACGGCAGCAGGCCTTCGCGAAACTCGGTCACCTGCAACCCGTCGCGCAGCACGATGGCATCGCGCCCGACCAGGTCGATGCGGCTGATATGCGCATCGAGGTTGATGCGGATGCACGGCCAGTTGAGCCGCGCGGCGACCTGTTCGATGTGGGTCGACTTGCCGGTGCCGTGATAGCCCTGCACCATCACCCGGCGGTCGTAGGCAAAGCCCGCAAGGATCGCCAAAGTGGTGTCGGGATCGAAGACATAGGCATCGTCGAGATCGGGCGTGCGCTCGTCGGGCTTGCTGAAGGCGGGGACCTGCCAGTCGATATCGATCCCGAAGGTCTTGCGCACGTCGACGGTGGTGTCGGGCGCGGCGAGCACGGTTCTGGATGAGGCCTCGAAGGTCTTGTCGATCATGTCGTTCATCTCGGTGGCGGGCCTAGACAAGCCGGGCCCGCCCCGCAATGCCCGAAAATGCCGGGATCGAAATTTCAGTTGCTTTCCGGGACCCGGATATGCGCCAGGTGGCCGGTCTTGATCCAGAATCGGGCACCGTGCGGCCCCGCCGCGGCGCGGATCGCATCGCCGGAGGGCAGCCGCAGCCAATCGTGCCGTTCCAGCAAGCCTGCGGGCGTATCGAGCCTTCCCTCGAGCAGCAGGATTTCCCCGCCATCGGGAAACGACAGCGCCCGTTCGGCGCCCGGCTGCCAACGCTCGACCCGGACGGTCTCGAATTGATCGCGGTGCAGCAGGCCGGTCTCCACCCCGTCCCAGCCCAGCATCGGGACAAGGCGGATCGCGTCGATATCGACGCTGAACTGAGTCCTGTCCGCGGCATCGAATTGCCAAAGCTTCACGAAAATCGTGCAGCCTTCGGCAGAGCCCGGGACGTGCGAGCTTGTCGGCGGATTGCGAACATAGGTGCCCGCGGGATAATCGCCATGTTCGTCCTGGAACACGCCCTCGAGGACGATGAATTCCTCGCCGCCGCCATGCGTATGGCCCGCGAACGAGGATCCTGCCGCAAAACGGACGATGGAGGTGGCGCGTGCCACCTCCCCGCCGATACGGTCGAGCATGCGCCGTTCCACCCCCGCCATCGGCGATGGAACCCAGTCGAGCGCGCTTGTGTCCACGCTCACCCGCTGAGAGAAATCGGCGTTCACTTGCATATCAGTTCCCTTGATAGCGGGCCTGCGACTTTTCGCGCCAGGCGTGCAGATGCACCAGATCGGCGGCGATCGGGACGCCGGCAAAATCAGCGAGCGCGAGAGCGGCAAGCAAGGCGATGTCGGCCATCGAGTAAGCCTCACCCGCGAGGTACGGCTGATCCGCCAGGACCGAATCGAAGTACTGCATGCTGGCCAGGGCACGAACCTTCTGGCGTTCGCCCCAGGCGGGAAGCTGATTGACTTCGAGATCGGGGCCGAGGCCTTTGGTGGCGTGGTGGAAATAGGCACCGAGGGTATCGAGCAGCCCCTCTTCCACGCGCAGGGTCATCATATGCGTGGTGGCCCGCTGCAAGGGGGTGTCCCCGATCAGCGAGGGGCCTTCGAAAATGCCGTCGATGTATTCGGTAATCGGGGTGCAGCGCCCGATGACGGTGCCATCGGGAAGCCTGGCGCAAGGCACGGTGGCGTCGGGGTTGAGCGCGCGAAACGGCGCGGCGCGATGTTCGCCCCCCATCACGTCCACCGGCACGAAGGTCACCTGGTCAAGCGCGTGCTTGTCGGCCAGCGCCATGCGCACGCGGGCAGGATTGGGGAAACCTTCTACGTCGTAGATGGTCAGCATAGTCATTCTCCATATTGTCCTACCAACTAGTAGGATGGACCACGCGCTACCGCCTTGATTCCTCCCTGTCAACCTACTAGTTGATAGGGATGACGGATACCCGAACGCTGCTGCTCGACCTTGGTGAGAATGCTATTCGCACGCGGGGCTATGCAGGTTTCAGCTATGCCGACCTCGCGCGCGATGCGGGCATCAGGAAGGCGAGCATCCACCACCACTTTCCGACCAAGGCGGATCTCGCGCAAGCGCTCATCGAACGATTTGCCGCAATGCTTGCCGACGCTCTCGCCGGGATAGAGGCCGCCGCGCCAACCGGCGGCAAGGCGCTGGAAGGCGCGATCGACCTCTATCGCGAAGCGCTGGGCAAGGGCGACACCATGTGTCTGTGCGCGGCCATGTCCGCCGATGCCGCGCTGCTCGAAGCGCGCACGATCGACACGCTCGATGCGGCCAACATGGCGGTGGTCGGGTGGCTCGCGCGGGTCCTCGCGCGGGGCAGGGATGATGGCACGATTGCCGCGGTCGGCAACCCTGCCAGCGCCGCGCCGGCAGTGCTGGCGCAATTGCAGGGTGCGCAATTGCTCGCACGCGCCAGCCGGTCGATAAGGCTGTTCGACGATGCTGTCCTTACCCTGCGAGAGCGCATAGCCGGCTGACAGCGCATACCGGCTGGGGCATAGTCGTGCCCATGCCGCCGCCCTCGCCCACGGACTATCTGCGCAACCGGCTGGTTTCGAAGGTTCGCGGCGTCTTCAACGACATTGACGGCGGCGAACAGCCCGTGCCGCTATCCGACATGGCGCTGTTCGAAAGGGATTCGCCGATCCGCCGGGTTCATGCCGACATCGTGGCCATGATGGTTGGCGGGATCCGCGGCCTGCTGTTGCAGATGCTCCACCCGCACGCGCTGCAGGGCGTGCTCGACCATTCCAGCTTCCGCGAGGACATGCACGGGCGCCTGCGCCGCACGGCGCGCTTCATCGCGGTGACGAGCTTTGGCCACCGCGACGATGCCATGGCGGCCATCGCCCGGGTCAACCGCATCCATGCCGCCGTGGGCGGCCGATTGCCCGATGGCACGCCCTATGCGGCCAGCGACCCGAAGACGCTGGCCTGGGTCCATGTGGCCGAAGCGACCAGCTTTCTTGCCGCCTATCTGCGCCACGTCCGCCCTGACATGCCGGTGAGCGAGCAGGACGAGTATTTCCGCCAGTTCGCCGTGATCGCGCGCGAACTGGGGGCCGACCCGGTGCCGCTCGACCGGCGCGAGGCGGGCGCGCTGTTCCGTAAATTCACGCCCGAATTGCATTCCTCGGCCGCCGCGCGCGAAGTCGCACGGCTGGTGCTGGCGCAAAGGCACCAGGATACCCCGCCCGCGGTTCAGGCGCTGATCGGCACGGATGCTGTAGCGCTTCTCCCGCCCTTCGCCCGCTCGATGCTGGCGCTGGAACGCCCCGGACTGCGCGCGCTGCCCATGCGCGCCGCGACCTGGGGCATGGGCAAGGCACTGCGCTGGGCCTTCAGGCAGGACTGATCGAAGCGGCCGACGCAGGGGAGTGCCGATCAACCGCGGCCTTGCAACATACCAACCGGTTGGTATGTTGCAAGGGTGATCCCGAATCGCCCCTTTCGCCCGGCACCGCAGACTGCCCGCGACCGCCTGCTCGAAGCCGGCGTCCGGCTTATCCGCCGGCAAGGCTATGCCGCCACTTCGGTTGGCGAACTGTGCGCCGAAGCGGGCGTCACCAAGGGCGCGTTTTTCCATCACTTCGATTCGAAGGAAGCGCTGGGCGCCGAACTCGCGCGGTACTGGAGCCGCTCGACCTCGGGCTTCTTCTCCGATGCGCCGTTCCGCCGGATCGCGGACCCGTTGGAACGGATCCTTGGCTATCTCGACCTGCGGATCGCCCTGATCGGCGGGCCGACCGAATCCTTCAGCTGCGTCGCAGGGACGATGATCCAGGAGAGCTTTCGCTCGAGCGAACCGATCCGGGCGGCCTGCCGCGACAGCATTCTGGGCAATGCCGACCTGTTCGTCGAAGATTTTGCAGAGGCGGTCGCAATCTATGGCATCGACGCGGAACCCAGAAGCCTCTCGTTGCATATGCAAGTCGTGATCCAGGGTGCCTTCATCCTCGCCAAGACGCAGGACAACGACCAGCAGGCGATCGCAATGGCGCGCGACAGCCTGATGCACCTCAAGCGCTACCTCACCCTCCTGTTCGACAAGGAGCCGACCCGATGACCCAGATGATTTTCGTGAACCTGCCCGTGGCGGACCTTGAAAGATCCAGGGCGTTCTACACCGCCATCGGCTTCACCAGCGAGCCGAAATTCACCGGCGATACGCCCGCCTTGGCGGCGGCCTGATCGCCTGAAGACCGAGGAGAAGACCCATGTACGTAAACGGATTCGTCGTCCCCGTGCCCGAGGACGGCAAGGATGCCTATCGCGAGGTGGCCGCGAAGTTCTGGCCGATCGCGCGCGATTACGGCTGCATCGGCCATGTCGAAGCGTGGGAGGCCGATGTGAAGGACGGCCGGCACACCGATTTCCGCAAGGCGGTCGACCTCAGGCCCGGCGAAAGGGTGGTCTTCAGCTGGATGAGCTGGCCGGACAAGGCGACCGCCGACGCCGCGCATGAAAGGATGATGGCCGACGAACGGATGGCGACGCAATTCGGCCCGCCCGACGGCAGCGCCATGCCCTTTGACGGCAAGCGCATGATCATCGGCGGGTTCGAAGTCATCTTCAGCCAGGAGGCCTGAGCCATGGCGAACGATCGCGGAGCATTCATCTGGTACGAACTGATGACCGGCGATGCCGCGGGCGCCAAGGCGTTCTATGACACGCTGCTCGGCTGGGATATCCAGCGCCACGGCGATCCTGCGCCGGGCGGCACGCAATACCGCATGATCATGCGCAGCGACGGCAAGCCCGAAGGCGGGGTGCTCGAACTCACGCCCGACATGATCGCACATGGCGCGCGGCCCTGCTGGCTCGGTTACGTCTGCGTTCCCGATGTCGATGCAACGGTCAAGGCGATCGAGGAATCGGGGGGAATGGCGCATATGCCCGCGACCGACCTGCCCGGCGTCGGGCGCTTCGCCATGGTCGCCGACCCGTGGGGTGCGTCCTTCTATGTCATGACCCCCGAACCCGCGCCCGGCAAGGCCGACGTGCAAAGCGACGTCTTCAGCGCATCCCGGCCGCAGTGCTGCAGCTGGAACGAGCTTGCCGCGACCGACGCGCAGGCGGCGCTCGATCTCTACACCGGCCTGTTCGGCTGGTCGCGTCCCGAACCGATGGATATGGGTGAGATGGGCTTGTACCATTTCATCGCGCATGACGGCGAAACCATCGGCGCGGTCTTCACCAAGCCAGCCGAAATGCCGGCTTCGGGGTGGAACCATTACTTCCGCGTGCCATCGATCCCGCTTGCAGCGGAGGCGATCAAGGCCGGCGGCGGGCAAGTGCTGATGGGGCCGCACGAGGTCCCCGGGGGCGACTACATCGTATTGGGAATGGACCCGCAGGGCGCGTCCTTCGCGCTCGTGGGCAAGGGAGAATGACAATGGGACAGAAGCTGACGACGGTTCTCTGGTTCGACGGCGATGCGGAAGAGGCCGCGCGCTTCTATGCCGATACCTTTCCGGACAGCGCGGTCGAGGCGATCCATCATGCGCCTGCCGACTTCCCCAGCGGCAAGGCGGGCGATGCGATCACCGTCGAGTTCACCGTTCTGGGCCGCAGCTTTTCCGGATTGAATGGCGGGCCGATGTTCACCCCGAACGAGAGCGTGTCGTTCATGGTGGTGACCGAAGACCAGGCCGAAACCGACCGTTACTGGGATGCCATCGTCGGCAATGGCGGGCAGGAAAGCGCCTGCGGCTGGTGCAAGGACAAATGGGGCTATTCCTGGCAGATCACCCCGCGCACCATGCTCGACGCCCTGGCTGCGGGCGGAGAGGAGGCACGCCGCGCCTTCGCGGCGATGATGACCATGACCAGGCTGGACGTCGCCGCCATCGACGCCGCACGCAGGGAAGGCTGATCCCATGCCGCGCAAGATTACCGGCGCAGCCTTCCTCTCGCTCGACGGCGTGATGCAGGCCCCGGGCGGCCCGAGCGAAGACTACATGGATGGCTTCGAGGAAGGCGGCTGGGTCTTCAAGCTGTGGGACGATGAGGTCGGAGAGACGATCGGCTCGCTGTTCGCGGGCGATTATGATCTGCTGCTGGGTCGGCGGACCTACGACATCTTCGCCGCCTACTGGCCCTATGCCGAAGGCGACAACAAGCCGATGAGCGAGGCTTTCGGCCGGGCGGGCAAGCACGTGCTGACACGGGGCAACCAGCCGCTTGCGTGGCAGAACAGCCACCGCCTGTCCGGCATCGACGATGTCGCGCGGCTCAAGCAAACCGATGGGCCGGACCTGGTCATCCAGGGTTCGAGCACGATCTACCCCGCACTGCTCGCCGCAGGCCTGATCGACGCGCTGATCCTCATGACCTATCCGGTCATCCTCGGATCGGGAAAGCGCCTGTTCGGCGCGGGTACGCCGGTCGAAACGCTCGAAGTGACCGACCATCGCGTGACCGCCAGGGGTACGCTGATAACCACCTATCGCCCGGGCGGCGCCTTGCCGCCTTACCCGCCCGAAGGCCCGATCCCCGCCACCAGCGACCGCGAGGCAGAGCGGCAGGCACGGATGAAGGCGGGGACCTGGTGATGCTGGCGCCCTAAGCCACACTTTTTCATCCTGTTGCCGGAAGGCGCTGATCGCGCTCCATGCCAACCGGACCGCGTTCGGATTCCGCCTGATGGGCCGGGCTGCAGCGCGCCTGTTTTCCGCCGGGCGCGCCCGATCGCGATTAGCGGTCAGGCGATCGCCTTCGCCTTCCTGAGCAGCTGGTAGGCTTCGACCACCTTGCCCAGCCGCGCCTCGTGGCGGCGGTCCCCGCCGTTGCGGTCCGGGTGGTAGCGGCGCACGAGTTCGGAATAGCGCTTGCGCAACTGCCGCAGGTCGACATCGCGGCCGAGCCCCATGGCTTCCAGCGCCTGCGCCTCTTCGCGGCTGAAACGGCCGTCCATCGCCAGTTCGGCTTCGCGCCGGGTGCGATCCCTGATGCCCTGCGCGCGGGCGGCAATGGCTTCCAGCGGATCGGCATAGTCCGCCCAGCGGGGCATTCCGTCGATGCCCGCCGTCGGGCGGAAGCTGGGGCTTTCGGTGCGCCATCCCGCGGCGGGCGACTGCGCGGCCTGGATTTCCTCGGCGCTCATGCCCTCGAACCAGTCGTAGCCGGCGTTGAATTGGCGCACATGGTCAAGGCACAGCCAGCGCCATTCGCCCGGGCCGTCGAAGCCGTGCCCCATCCCGCCGGGAGCGCGAAATTCGCCCGGTTCGTCGCAGGCGGGGAACGCGCAACGCCGCCCTTCGGCTTCAAATCGACCGTGAAACTTCGCCTGGTGCATTCGTGCTAGGATGGGGAGCGATATGCGCTATGGAAACCCCTCAGCAGGAGAATTCGACCCGTGCCCGGACCCGTGCAGCAGGAAATGGAGCGACTTCTGGCCGCGGCCTTTAACCCCACGCGGCTGGAGGTCATCAACGACAGCGCAAGCCACCATGGCCATGGCGGGGACGACGGCAGCGGCGAATCGCATTTCACCGTGGTGATCGAGGCGGCAGCCTTCGCCGGCAAGAGCCGGGTCGAGCGCCAGCGCATGGTCAACCGCGCGCTGGGCGACATCCCCGGCCAGCGGGTGCACGCGCTCGCCATCCGGGCAACGGCGCCGGCCGGAACGGGAGCGCAGGCATGACCCTCTTCGACCAGGTGCTCACTCCCGTCGCGCACGATCTCGGCCAGTTCGAGGTTCGCCGGATCCTTCCGGCCAAGGCGCGCACCATGGTCGGGCCGTTCATCTTCGTCGACCAGTTCGGCCCCGCCCAACTCGACATCGGCAGCGGCATGGATGTACGCCCGCATCCGCACATCAACCTCGCCACCGTAACATGGCTGTTTGAAGGCGCGATCGAGCATCGCGACAGCCTGGGCAGCTTTTCGACCATCCGCCCCGGCCAGGTGAATTTGATGACCGCCGGACGCGGGATCGTGCATTCGGAGCGTTCACCCGCCCCCGAACGCAAGGCGGGACCACGGCTCTACGGCATGCAGACCTGGCTGGCGCTGCCCGACGGGCGCGAGGAGATCGAGCCGGCTTTCGAAGCCGTGACCGAACTGCCCGTGATCGAGGACGGCCGCGCCCGGGCGATCGTCATCATGGGCGAGCTGTGGGGAGAGCGCGCGCCGACCACCACCCACGCCGAGACCATCTATGCCGAAATCGTGCTCGAGGCAGGCGGGGCGATCCCGCTCGAGGAAGGCGCCGACGAGCGCGCGGTCATGCTGGTCGGCGGGGACGCCAGCGTCGATGGCCATCCGCTCAGGCCCTATGAACTGGCGGTGCTCCAGCCCGGGCGCGACATGACCCTGCAAAGCGCCTCGGGCGCCCGGGTCATGCTGCTTGGGGGCGAGGCCTTCACGACCCGTCGCCATGTCTGGTGGAACTTCGTCAGCTCGCGCCGCGAACGGATCAACCAGGCCAGGGACGACTGGCGCGCGGGGCGCTTCCCCAAGGTTCCCGGCGACGAGGAGGAATTCATCCCCCTGCCCGACGTGCCGACCACCAGAACCGAGGATTGATGGGGCCGCATGGGGCGACGGCGTCGACATCTTCGTCGCCAATGCCAGTGTGTCGCAGCGAGGCGCACGCCGGACCAGCTGTTCGCCCAGTGCGCGGCCATCACATGCGAAAATCCCGACAACGAGGTGGAACGGAGGCAGGGGCGGACTAACCCGCCACCCACTCGATATCGGCGCCATGCGCGTGCGACCAGGCGAGCTGGGTCGCCTGCTCCCCGCCAGGCCAGTAGCGCACCTTGAGCATATGCCGGTGGACCGTGCGGTCGGCCTCGACCGAAACCCATGCCAGCGGCGAATCGGGGGTTGCCCGCGCCCCGGCGCCTTCCATCGCCGCGGTCACGCGCGCCTGCTGGTCCTCCGGCACATATTGCCACACGATCGAGTGCATCAGCAGCCGGGTGGTGCCGGACGCCTGCGGTTTCGCCAGCTCCGCCTCGACGAAGTCCGCCGCGTTGGCCGTCACGAGGTCGGGCCCGCGCTCGCCAGCCGCGCGAATCGCGGCTTCCATCCGCTCGAAGCGGACGGCGTGTTCGGGCCAGATATAGGCCTTGAGCCGCAGCGCCTGCGCCGGGTCGGTCAGGTCGACCGGGGCGACATCGCATCCCCTGGTGGACAGGATCTCGATCGGCATCCCGGGCGGAGGTGCGCCTTTCCAGTCGGGCGCGAAATCCATGACCGCCTGTTCCGGCCCCACCCGCACCCCGCCCAGATCGTAGCGATAGCGCTCGAGCATCAGGTTGATCCCCGCGCTCGAACCGATCTCGAGGCACGCGAAACGCGGCGGCAGGCCCTGTCCCGCCAGCCACAGCATGGCCGCGATGAAATTGCTCGACCGGCCTGCCTCATTGGTCTGCGGCGGCCCATCGAGCCACGGCAGCAACTGCGCCTCGTGCACGCGCATTACCTCGGCGATGATGGCGGCATCGTCCGCCGCCTCACCGCGATAGATCGGCACCAGTGCCGGCTCACGCCCGGTCAGGCGAAGCCAGTGAAGCCCGCCGGCGATCCGCAGCGGCAAGGCGTCGGCCAGTGGCGCGCCCTGCCATTCGCGAATGCGCCGGGCAAGCGCGTTATCGAGCCCGCCTTCGATCGCGCCCCAGATCGCCTGGACCACTCGCGCGGTGATCGGCGCGCCATTGTCGAGGCAATAGGCGACCTGGTTACGGAAGCCCTTGCCCACCGCATCATCGCCCTTCGTGTCGATATCCATGCGCTCGTATCGTGCACTTTCGCCCGAATCGCCCATATGCGTTGCCCTTTCGCGTGGCCTTGCCTATCTGCGCGCGAGATGAGCGACAGCCTGACCTTTGCCGTACCCAAGGGGCGCATCCTCGACGAAGCGCTGCCCGTGATGGCGCGTGCCGGCGTGGTGCCCGAAGCGGCGTTCCACGACAAGGCCAACCGTTCGCTGACCTTCGCGACCACACGCAGCGACATGGCCATCATCCGCGTGCGCGCGTTCGACGTCGCCACCTTCGTCGCGCACGGCGCCGCGCAGCTGGGCATCGTCGGGTCCGACGTGATCGAGGAATTCGACTACGCCGACCTCTATGCCCCGGTCGATCTCGACATCGGCCACTGCCACCTGGCGGTCGCCGAGCCGAAGGAAGGCGCGGCCAGCGCCGACCGGGCGAGCCACGTGCGGGTCGCAACCAAATATCCCAACCTCACCCGCCGCTTCTTCGAACAGCGCGGGGTACAGGCCGAATGCGTCAAGCTGAACGGCGCGATGGAGATCGCCCCTTCGCTGGGGCTTGCCGGGCGGATCGTCGATCTGGTTTCCTCGGGCCAGACGCTCAGGGACAATGGCCTGGTCGAGACCGGCCACATCCTCGACATCACCGCGCGGCTGATCGTCAACCGCGCCGCGCTCAAGACCGATCCGCGCATTGCCGCGCTGGTGGATGCCTTCCGCCGCGATGCCGCCGAACGCAAGGCCGCCTGATGCAATTGCTGCGCACGAGCGATCCGGATTTCGACAGCCAGTTCCAGCAGGTCGTGCGCGATCGGCGCGAGAGCGATATCGACGTGCAGCGCGACGTTGCGGCGATCCTGGCCGAGGTGCGCGCGCGCGGCGATGCGGCGCTGGCGGAGTATTCGCTGCGCTTCGATGGCCATTCGCTCGGGAGCGAAGAGAATTGGCGGATTTCGGCCGAGGACTGCAAGGCAGCCTATGACGGGCTCGAGCCCGGTTTGCGCGATGCGCTCGATCTCGCGGCGGATCGCATCCGTGCCTATCACGAAGGCCAGCTTCCGGCGGACCGCGACTATACCGATGGCATCGGCATGCGGTTGGGCGCGCGCTGGTTGCCGGTCGATGCCGCGGGGCTCTATGTCCCGGGCGGCCGCGCGGCCTATCCCTCCTCGCTGCTGATGAACGCGATCCCCGCGAAGGTGGCTGGCGTCAAACGGCTGGCCGTCGTGACGCCGACGCCCAGGGGGCAGGCCAATCCACTGGTCCTCGCGGCCGCGCATATCGCCGGGGTGGACGAAATCTGGCGCGTGGGCGGCGCGCAGGCGGTCGCGGCGCTCGCCTATGGCACCGAACGCATCCGCCGGGTCGACGTGGTCACCGGCCCCGGCAACGCCTGGGTGGCCGAAGCCAAGCGCCAGCTTTACGGCGTGGTCGGGATCGACATGGTTGCCGGGCCGAGCGAGATCCTGGTGATCGCGGACGCGGACAACGACCCCGACTGGATCGCCGCCGACCTGCTCAGCCAGGCCGAGCACGACCCGACCAGCCAGTCGATCCTCATCACCGACGATGAGGTGCTGGCGCGCGAGGTCGAAGCCGCGATCGAACGCGTGCTGGCCAGGCTGGCGAGCGAGCCGACCGCCCGCGCAAGCTGGAACGATCACGGCCTGATCGTCATCGTCGAACACCTCGACCAGGCCCCCGCGCTGGCCGACCGGCTCGCCGCCGAACACGCCGAACTGATGGTCGCCGACCCGCAGGCGCTGTTCGACAAGCTGCGCCACGCGGGCAGCGTGTTCCTGGGCAGGCACACGCCCGAAGCGGTGGGTGACTATATCGCCGGTCCCAACCACGTCCTTCCCACCGGGCGCCGCGCGCGCTTTGCCAGCGGGCTGTCGGTGCTCGATTTCATGAAGCGCACCAGCTTCATCGACGCGTCCGACGCCGCGCTGGCCGCGATCGGCCCCGCCGCCGTCAGGCTGGCCGAAGCCGAGGGCCTGCCCGCCCACGCCCTTTCGATATCCGTGAGACTCAAGTGACCCAGAATCGCCGTTCGCAGGCCCGCTCGGCCGCCCGCCTCGCCGCCGTCCAGGCGCTCTACCAGCAGCAGATGGAAGCCACCACGCTCGCCCGGCTGCTCGACGAATTCCACCAGCACCGGCTCGGCCAGACCATCGAGGACGAGCAATATGCCGAGGCCGACGTCGACTTCTTCGACGATGTCGTGGCCGGGGTCGGGGCGCGCCGCGACGAGATCGACCAACGCCTCGCCGCCCGCCTTGCCGAAGGCTGGACGCTGGCACGGCTCGACAAGACCATGCTGCAGATCCTGCGCGCGGGCAGCTACGAACTGATCGCCCGGCCCGATGTGACCAGGGCCACCGCGATCAGCGAATATGTCGATGTCGCCAAGGCCTTCTTCGACGACCGCGAGGCGAAGTTCGTCAACGGCATCCTCGACGCCGTGGCGAAAGAGGCGGGGCGCTGAACGAGCGCGACTTCATTGCCGCGCTGAGAGCGCTGGCGAGCGACCCCGCCGCGCGCGGCCTCGATGACGACGCGGCGGTCATTCCCCTCGGTTCCGAAACGCTGGTCCTGACGCACGATACGCTGGTCGAGGGCGTTCATGTGCGCGCGGACGAGGACGCGGCGGACATCGCATGGAAGCTGGTGGCGGTGAACCTGTCCGACCTTGCCGCCAAGGGTGCGCAGCCGATTGGCGTGCTCGTCTCGCATATGCTGGGCGACGATGACGACGCGTTCGTCGCAGGCCTGGGCGAGGTGCTCCGCGCCTGCGACGTGCCGCTGCTGGGCGGCGATACCGTCCGCGCGCAGGGTCGGCGCGTGTGGGGCTGCACCGCCATCGGCCGGGCCACGCATATCCCGGTGCCGGACCGTCGCGGCGCCAGGCCGGGGGATGCGGTCTATGTCTCCGGCCCGCTCGGGCTGGCGATGCTCGGGCTGGAAGAGCGGGGAAGCGGGAGCGTGGCGGACCTGGCCTATCGCCGCCCCATCCCGCTGCTGGCGCTCGGCCGCGCGCTCGCCCCGCAGGTCACGGCGATGATGGATATTTCCGACGGGCTGCTGCTCGACGCGACGCGGCTGGCACAGGCGAGCGGCTGCACGCTGGCCATCGAATCCGCCCCGCTCGCGCCGCTGACGCCTGCGGGCCGCTTCGACGAGGCGCTGCGCTGGGGCGACGATTACCAGTTGCTGCTCACCGGTCCCCAAGGTCTCGACGGATCATTCCCGGTCACCAGAATCGGCACGGTCATCGAAGCGGGACCGGCGCCGCTCACGCTCGATGGCGCGGCTGCGCAAGGGCCGCTGGGCTACTCGCACTGAACTTTCGTCCGGCACCGATGGGTAAGCGCGGATCGCGGTCCATTTCGCGCTTGTCAGGCAGGGCCCGGCGCTTATACCCCTCGCCCACATGCTCCGGCGTATCCCGCGCTGGGTCGCATCCATCATAAAATCAACGGGAGGGGACTGTTCCGTGGACCTAGTTACAATCGCAATCCTGCTGGGACTGCTGGCCGTCGTGTACGGCTTCGTCACCAGCCGCCAGGTGCTCGGCAGCGACGCCGGCAATGAAAAGATGCAGGAAATCGCCGCCGCCATCCAGGAAGGCGCGCAGGCCTATCTCAAGCGCCAGTACACCACCATCGCCATGGTCGGCGTGGTCGTCGCCGCGCTCGTGCTCTATTTCCTCGGCCCGATCCCGGCGACCGGTTTCGCCATCGGCGCGGTGCTTTCGGGCGTCGCGGGTTTCATCGGAATGAACATCTCGGTGCGTTCGAACGTCCGCACCGCCGCCGCCGCGCAGAAGGGGTTGCAGCAGGGCCTGACCCTCGCCTTCCGCGCGGGCGCGATCACCGGTATGCTGGTGGCAGGCCTCGCGCTGCTCGCGATCGCGGTGTTCTTCTGGTACCTGACCGGCCCCGCCGGTTACGCCGCCAATGATCGCCATGTGATCGACGGGCTCGTCGGCCTGGCCTTCGGCGCCTCGCTGATCTCGATCTTCGCGCGTCTGGGCGGCGGTATCTTCACCAAGGCCGCCGACGTCGGCGCCGACCTTGTCGGCAAGGTCGAGGCCGGCATCCCCGAAGACGATCCGCGCAACCCGGCGGTGATTGCCGACAACGTGGGCGACAATGTCGGCGATTGCGCCGGCATGGCCGCCGACCTGTTCGAGACCTATGTCGTCACCGTGGGGGCGACCATGGTCCTCACCGCGCTGCTGATGAAGGATCTGGGTGACCTGCTGATGCCGATGATGAGCCTGCCGCTGCTGATCGGCGGTGCGTGCATCGTGACCTCGATCATCGGCACCTATTTCGTCCGCCTCGGCGGCGGCACGAATGTGATGGGCGCGATGTACAAGGGCTTCCTCGTGACGGCGGTGCTGTCGATCCCGCTGATCTGGTTCGCCATCGGCTATGCGCTGGGCGGCATGGAAACGGCCATCCCGGGGACCGGGTTCAACGGGCGTCAGCTGTTCTACTGTTCGCTGCTCGGCCTCGCCATCACCGGGCTGATCATCTGGATCACCGAGTATTACACCGGCACCAACTATCGCCCGGTGCGCTCGATCGCCAAGGCTTCGGAAACGGGCCACGGCACCAATGTGATCCAGGGCCTTGCGATCAGCCTTGAATCGACCGCGCTGCCCACGCTGGTCATCGTGGCCGGCATCATCATCGCCTATCAGCTCGCCGGCCTGATCGGCATCGCCTATGCGGCGACCGCGATGCTGGCACTCGCGGGCATGGTCGTGGCGCTCGACGCCTATGGCCCGGTGACCGACAACGCCGGCGGCATCGCCGAAATGGCGGGTCTCGACGATTCCGTGCGCGAGAAGACCGACCTGCTCGACGCGGTGGGCAACACCACCAAGGCGGTGACCAAGGGTTATGCGATCGGTTCGGCCGGCCTTGCCGCGCTGGTGCTGTTCGCGGCCTATACCACCGACCTGCGCGAGTTCTTCCCCGAGCTCGAGGTCAGCTTCAGCCTCGAAAACCCCTATGTCATCGTCGGCCTGCTGCTCGGCGCGCTGCTCCCGTACCTGTTCGGTGCGATGGGCATGACCGCCGTCGGCCGCGCCGCGGGCGATGTGGTGAAGGACGTGCGCGAACAGTTCGCCAGCGATCCGGGGATCATGGCCGGGACCAGCAAGCCGAACTATGCCAAGACGGTGGACCTCGTCACCAAGGCGGCGATCAAGGAGATGATCGTCCCCTCGATGCTGCCGGTACTGGCCCCGATCGTGGTTTATTTCGTCATCACCGCGGTTTCGCCCAATGGCGCGGCCGACGGCTTCGCGGCGCTCGGCGCGCTGCTGCTCGGCGTGATCGTCGGCGGCCTGTTCGTCGCGCTGTCGATGACCGCCGGTGGCGGTGCGTGGGACAATGCCAAGAAGTACATCGAGGACGGCAACCACGGCGGCAAGGGCAGCGAAGCCCACAAGGCCGCGGTGACCGGCGACACGGTGGGTGACCCCTACAAGGACACCGCCGGCCCGGCCGTGAACCCGATGATCAAGATCACCAACATCGTCGCCCTGCTGCTGCTCGCGGCGCTGGCGGCAGGCTGATCGCCCCGACCAGAGGAACCGAAACCCCGCCCGGAGCGATCCGGGCGGGGTTTTTGCTTCTCCGCAGAGCCATTTATGCGCCGATCCGAGGTGTGATTTGCGCGGTTAAGCGTTTCGCAGCCCCTTTTCGTTAGTATATCCGCGCCTGGGGGACATCCTCCTGTTGATCGGACATGGGATAGATGCAGATCGAGAACCTGCAGGGAGAGCGACGCGTCGGCGCGCTGTCGAGCGCGGCCTTGTGTCCGTTGCCCGATGGCTTCCATGCCGTGCCGTGGACCTCCATCGACATGACGCAGCTGGCTCCCGCATGGGACCATCTCGCGCGCCATGCCGCCAGCCCCAATCCCTTCTTCGAGGCCTGGTACCTCCTGCCCTCGCTCGCGGCCTTCGACCCCGCGGGCGAGGTGCATCTCGCCCTGCTCATCGAAGACCGCGAACTGCGCGGGCTGGCCCCTGTCTGGCGCAACCCGAGCTACCATGGGCGCCCGCTGGCCCATATCGAACCCTGGCTGCACGCGAACATGTTCTGCGGTGTCCCGCTTGTGGCCAGCGGCGCCGAAACGCGCTTCTGGGACACCTGTCTCGCCCATATCGACCGCAGCGCGCGAAGGGCGTGGTTCCTCCACCTGCCGCTGCTGCCGCTCGCCTGCCCGGTGACCGCGGCGCTCGTGTCGCTGTGCGCCGGACAAGGGCGGCAGCTGTCGCAAGTCCTGCGGCAAGACCGCGCGATGCTGAACACAGGCCCGACGCCGGACGAACACCTGAACGCGGCGATGAGCACCAAGAAACGCAAGGAACTGCGCCGCCAACGCAATCGCCTCGAAGAGGAAGGCTCGATCTCGTTTCACCGCAGCCGCGACGGCGAAGGGCTCGACCGGTGGATCGACGATTTCCTCGCGCTCGAGCTGCGTAGCTGGAAGGGCGAGCGCGGCTCGGCCCTCGCCAGCGACCCGCGCAGCGAACGGGTTTTCCGCCAGTCGCTCGCCGGTGCGGCCAATCTCGGCCGCCTCGAGCGGATCGCGCTCTGCCGCGACGACCGGCCCATCGCCATGCTGGCCAGCTTCCTCACCCCGCCGGGCGCCTATTCCTTCAAGACGAGCTTCGATGAAGCGTTCGCGCGCTTTTCGCCCGGCCTGCTGCTCCAGGTAGAGAACCTGGCGTTGCTGGACGATCCGCGGATCGCCTGGTGCGACAGCTGCGCGGCGGCCGATCACCCGATGATCGAGCGAATCTGGCGCGACCGACGCGAAATCGTATGGTTGTCGGTCGGCGTGGGCCGCGGCCCGCGCCGCTGGCTCGGCGAATTATGGGCCCGGCTTGAAGCCCGCAGATGGGAGCGAAGAGCATGACTGCACACGACACGCGGCTGGCCATGGACGCACAAGGTGTATTCCCGCCCGAGACGATCGCGGCCTTTGCCACCTCCTATCCCGAAGTGCCGCATGTGATGCGCCACCGCCTGGACGGCGATGCCCGGCTCTCACTCGATGCGCTGGCGGCGCTCGCCGGCCAGCTCCCTGCCGCCAGCATCGAATACAATCGCGGCGACCTGCCCGTGGGGATCGACGGCAAGCCCGGCGGCACCGGCCTGTCGATCGAGGACACCATCCGGCACATCGCCTCGGCCAACAGCTGGGCGGTGCTCAAGAACGTCGAACAGGTGCCCGCCTATCGCGAACTGCTGTTGTCGTTGCTCGACGAGCTGCGCCCGACGATCGAGGCGCGAACCGGCAGGATGCTGACCCCGCAGGGCTTCATCTTCATCTCCAGCCCCGGCGCGGTCACGCCGTACCACTTCGATCCCGAGCACAACATCCTGCTGCAACTGGTCGGCACCAAGACGATGACGCAGTTTCCGGCGGGCGATGCGGCCTATGCGCCCGACGAGGTGCACGAAAGCTATCACCTGGGCGGCCCGCGCGAACTGCCGTGGGACGACCGGCTGCTGGCGGGCGGCACGCCCTTCCCGATTGGCCCGGGCGAGGCGCTGTTCGTGCCGGTGATGGCGCCGCATTTCGTGCGCAACGGGCCCGAAAGCTCGATCTCGCTGTCGATCACCTGGCGCAGCGAATGGAGCTATGCCGAAGCCGGGGCGCGGTGCTTCAACGGCACCATCCGGCGGTTCGGCCTCACCCCCCGCGCGCCCGGCCGGTGGCCGGCGGGCAATCGCGCCAAATCGCTGGCCTGGCGCGCCATCCGCCGCTTGACGCAAGCGTAAACCACCCGCAAACCCGCCCGCGTGAGCGAGCAGAAGACCCCCCAACACCTCGTCGCGGGCCTCGTGCGCCTGCTCACCGTCACCCGCGAGGGCGAAGACGCCTTCACCGGCCATAAGCAGCCCGGCGGCGTGGGCCGGGTGTTCGGCGGCCAGGTCATCGCCCAGGCGCTGCAGGCGGCGCAGGCGAGTGCGCCCGAGGGGTTCGAGGCGCATTCGCTCCACGCCTATTTCCTGCGCGGCGGGACCGAGGGCATCGACATCGGCTACACCATCGCGCGCGATTTCGACGGGCGCAGCTTCGCCAACCGCCGCGTGGTCGCCAGCCAGGCAGAGCAGGACGGGACCACCCGCCCCATCCTCAACCTCACCGCCAGCTTCCAGCGGCCCGAGGAAGGCCTCGCGCACGACGACACCCGGATGCCCGATGTCGCCCCGCCTGAGGAGTTGCAGAGCGACAGGGACATGCGCCGCGAAATCGCCGAACGCGCGGGCGAGCGCATGAGCGCGGCGCAGCGCGCGATCTTCCTGCGACCGCGCCCGATCGACACGCGCACGCTCGACCGGCTCCACTGGATGAACCGCGAGCCGAGCGCGCCGCGCGCGCACAGCTGGTTCCGCACCGTGGCGCCGCTGCCCGACGATGCGGCGCTGCACCGCGCGGTGATCGCCTATGCCAGCGACTATACGCTGCTGGGCACCAGCGCGCTGCCGCACGGCCTCAGCTGGATGCGCGGCGAGCTGGCCGGCGCCAGCCTCGATCACGCGATCTGGTTCCACCGCCCGGCGATCCGCGCGTTTCGGGCCGACGAATGGCTGCTCTACGCCACCGACAGCCCATGGAGCGGATCGGGCAGAGGCTTCAACCGCGGCCGCATCTTCAACCGCGCGGGCGAGCTGGTGGCCAGCGTGGCGCAGGAGGGGATGATGCGGAAACGTGTCCGTAAGTAGCGAAGCGGTAGGACGGACAAGCACACCGGGCCAAACCAGACCCTGAGTCCTGGAGAGCTTCCGGCTTTGATTGCATCAAAGTCGGCACTGCTGGATTGTTGTTTCACCGTGATTTCCTGGTCGCCAGATGATTCCATCTGGCTCGAAATCACTCTAATCGCCCAGCGCCGCCTCGATCGCGCTCAAAGGGACCAGCTTGAAATTCTGCGCCTTGCCATCGTTCACGCCGTCCTGAGCGACGAACAGGCCGCTTGGGAAGGCCGGGTCGAAATCGCCGCGCATCGCCTCGATCCCGTCGGTTTGCTCGACGCTGCCGAACCGCCCCGCCGCGATACGAAAACGTCCGGCAGGGGTGAATTCGGGCAGCGCGTAACGCATATAGGCGTTGTCGCCCTGGCTCGAGGCGTAGAGCCAGCCGCCGCGCGCGCCGTCGGGCACCAGCGCAAGGCCTTCGAGGTCGGCCACGAGGTGGCGACCGTCGACCGCGGCGACCAACTGCCCAGCCGTCTCGCCTCGAGCGAAGCGCCAGATACCGCGATCCTCCTCGCCGATGTAGAGTGTGCCGTCACGGTGATCGACCACGCAACCTTCGGGCTGGGTCGCCACCTGCATCGTGCGCAGGCGGGTCGCCATGGGATCGGCGCCGAGGCGCACCTCCCATTCGCCGATCTCACCGCTCTTGGGTGCGGTGTAGATGATCAGTTGCCCGCCGCGGCGGGTCCCGCATATCCCATAGGCCTCGCCCGCGCCGGAGGGCAGGCGAGCGAGCTCTGCGAGCGTACCCGCTTGCGTGTTGAGCCGATAAAGCGCGATCTTCGCCTGGGCTAGATCGCTGCGGTCGCTGGCGAAGACGATCACGCCTTGTGCGCCCATATCGACGAGGTCGACATTGTTGAGCGCGCGATGCGGGCTGAAGCCCTTAATCGCACCGTCGAGGCCATAGACGTAGAGCCCCGCCTTCTTGTCGGTCGCGACGATCAGGCTGGCAGCGGGGTTCGCCGGGTCGCGCCAGATCGCCGGATCGTCGGCCGCGTCCTCGTTGACGGTGCGCACCGGAACGGTTTCGCCCGCGGCGAACACCTCCACCGCAGAGACGCCCGTCGGCGGCACGGTGGTGCAGGCGGCGAGGTTTGCGAGACCGAAGAAAGCCAGGACAAGGCGGTTGCCCGACATCAGAACGCATACCTCGCCACCAGTTGGAACACCGGGCCGGCGCGTTCACTTTCGAGTTCATATTCGTCGAAATCGCGATCAAGCTGGTCCTCGAGACTGTCGAACTTGTTGAAAACCTCGTCCTTGGGCCCGTCGAGCAGGTTGGAACCGACCGCGCGAATGGTGAATTTTTCACCGAGACGCTTCTCGACGAAAACCTCGAGGTCTGCCCCGTAACGCGTGGTCACTTCCTCGGCGATCACCCGTCCGAAGGCCGGACCCTGCTTGCGATAGGTCGCGCCGAAGGCCACGCCCGGCGTGCGCAGGTTCTGGATAAAGCCGAAGTTGTAGACATATTCCGACTGGTCGTTGAACCGCCGTTCGCCCGCGAAATCGGTAATCTTGCTGTCAAGCAGGGCGAGATTGCCGAAGACACCGGTATCCGGCAGGCCGATGAAGGCGAGACTGGCGGAGAGATCGAATTCGATGCCCCACACCTCGCCGTCGCCGGTGTTCTGCGGCTGGAAAACGAAAGTGCCCGGACCTTCCGATCCCTCGAGCGGCAGGCCCGTGACCGGGTCGAGCGTCGTATTGATTTCGACCAGATTGGTAATATCGCGATAAAAGACATTGACCCCGATCACCCCGTCGCGACCGATCCGGTGTTCGTAGCCCAGATCGCCCCCCCACGCCGTTTCGGGCAGCAGGTCCGGATTGCCGAGGAAATCGCTGTCACCGAGCTCTTCCTCGAGCAGCACCGGTGAGAGAAAGTCGAGGCGCGGACGGCGCAAGGTCCGCGCGACCGAGGCCGTGATGCGACCTTGCCCGACATCGAGCTTGAACGAGGCCGAGGGCAGGATTTCATCGTATTCATTGCGCAACCTGGCCAGCGCGGGCGCCACCGTAAGGTCCTCGATTTCGACCGAAGTGTTTTCCCACCGGACGCCGGCCTCGAAGCTGAGCGGGCCGCTGCTGCCTTCGATCAGGGCGAACAGGTCCTTGCGGTCTTCGCCGATGGTATTGACGCCGCCCGGCACCGCTTCGAACGGATCGAACGGGCCGGCCACGTCGAGCGGAGAGTCGCTGAACTGGTTCCAGCCATGAAATGCCGGATCGAGATCGGCCCCCTGCTCCGCGGTGGTCAGATCGCTGTCGCGGTCCTTGAACTGAAGAAAACCGCCGATGATGAGATCTATCCCGTAGCCGATCGGGAAATCATGGTCGATCTGGAACGAGAGTTCCTCATCGGCAATGTTTGTAAGCTGATTCTCGCCCTCGAATTCAGGTTCGTCATTGTCGAAGTCGATCTCGTATTCGACCTCGTCCTGCTGGTCGCCGAAACTGGCGAAGGTCGCGCGCAGGCTGGTCTTGCCGAGCACCCATTCCTGTTCGAGCCGGGCCGAAATCGCATAGCTTTCCTGCTCGATATCGTTGCGGTTGAAATTGTCGGTCAGCAGGTTACCGCCGGTGAAGACCGAACCGGTGATCGCGGTCAGGTCATCGTATTCGAACGAGCGCTCGTTTTCTGAACGGTCGGTCCGCACGTAATTGCCGGAAATCTCGAATTCGGTCGTGGCGCCTTCGATGCCCTAGCTGGCATTGAAGGCGTAATCGGTGCCGTCGCGGGTATCGGTCTGGTCTTCGCGGTTGTCGAAATCCTCGGTGAAGAAATTCGGGTTGTTTTCGGGAGAATCGCCGAAACGCAGACTCGACTTGATCTTGGGGTTGTAGCGGCCCTGGATATTGGCCCCCACCAGCACGCGGCCACCCGCCAGTTCGCCGCCGTAGTAGAAGCCGCCGCTCGGCTTGACCTCGCCATCGTCGAACAGCAGCGCGCCGCCGCGGACATAACCGCCATCGAGCGAATAGCCATCGCGCAGCACAATGTTGAGCGAGCCGGCCACCGCGTCCCCCGTGCGCCGGGCGGAAGAGGACCGGACGATCTCGACCTGCTGGATCAGTTCGGCCGGAATTCGGTCGAGGAAGAACGAACGGTCGGCGTTAGAGCCCGGCACCCGCTCACCGTTGATGAGAATCTGGGTATAGCCCGGATCGAGCCCGCGCAGCCGGGCGCCGTCGCTCTCGATCACGTCGGACAGGAAGGTCACGCCCGGAACCCGCTTCAGTGCATCGCCCGCGGTCACCGGCTCGAAGCGCTGGAAGTACTCTTCGCCATAGACCAGCACCGGTTCGGCATCCCCGCTACGGTTGCGAAAACCGATCGCGCCCTGAACGACGATTTCGCGTGCCGTCTGGACATCGTCGCTGTCCTGTTCGGCAGGCGCGCCCGACTGGTCCTGATCCTGTGCCGATGCCGGCGCGGCAATGCCCACGCCGAGCGCGCCGATGGCGCAGGCGAGAAGAAAGTGAGTCCGTTTCATTGGATGAGCCCCCATGCTCGATTGCATGAGCGGCTGCTAGGCGCGATTGGTTTCATGGCAGCGACCTGGGCATGACGTCCGGGTGACGAATGCGACAGTTCCCCTACCGCACCATGACCCGTGCGCGGGATGCGACAGCGCCGGAGACAGAGGGCGGCGGCGGCGCAAGGCGCCGCGAGCGCTCTACTCGAACCCCCCTCTCTCCACCCCCTCTCCCGCGAGGGGAGAGGGGCTTTGCGTCCCCCCACCTTCGCACCCGCAAAAAACCGCAAGCCAAATCGCGCAAACTTCGCTATGGGCGCGCGTGACGAGCGCCTGCGCCGTGCCCCCTGCACCGCCGCGCCGCGATGAAAACGAGTATCCATGTCTTTCGAATCCCTGCCGCCGCTGCTCGGCGATGCATTGGCCGCTCGCGGCTATGAAACCCTCACCCCGGTCCAGGCCGCGGTCACCGATCCCGAAACCGCCGGGCGCGACCTGATCGTTTCGGCGCAGACCGGCAGCGGCAAGACCGTCGCCTTCGGCCTTGCGCTGGCGCCTGAACTGCTGGGCGAACTTGGCGGGTCGCCGCTGTGCGAACAGCCGCTGGCACTGGTGATCGCCCCCACGCGCGAACTGGCGCTGCAGGTCAGCCGCGAGCTCGGCTGGCTCTATGCCGGGGCGGGCCTGCGCATCGCCACCTGCGTGGGCGGGATGGATGCGAGCAAGGAACGCCGCGCGCTGCGGACGGGCCCGGCGATCGTGGTCGGCACGCCGGGGCGGCTGCGCGACCATATCGAACGCGGCGCGCTCGACCTGTCGGGCCTTGTCGGCGTGGTGCTCGACGAAGCGGACGAGATGCTCGACATGGGCTTTCGCGAGGATCTCGAGGAAATCCTCGACGCCACCCCCGAAACGCGCCGCACGCTGCTGTTTTCCGCCACCATGCCGCGCCCGATCGAGCGGCTGGCCGAACGCTATCAGCGCAATGCGCTGCGGCTGTCGCTGGTGGGCGAGACGCGCGGGCATGGCGACATCGCCTATCAGTGCGTCACCGTCGGCCCTTCCGAGATCGAGAACGCGGTGGTCAATCTGCTGCGCTTCCACGAGGCGGAAACCGCGATCTGTTTCTGCGCCACGCGCGAGAGCGTGCGGCGCCTGCACACGACCTTGCAGAACCGCGGTTTCGGCGTGGTGGCGCTGTCGGGCGAACATTCGCAGAGCGAGCGCAACCAGGCGCTGCAGGCGCTGCGCGACCGGCGTGCGCGGGTGTGCGTGGCGACCGACGTGGCGGCGCGCGGGATCGATCTGCCCAGCCTCAGCCTGGTGGTCCATGTCGAGATTCCGCGCGATGCCGAAACGCTGCAGCACCGTGCGGGCCGCACCGGGCGCGCGGGCAAGAAGGGGATCGCGGCGCTGATCGTCCCCCACAACCGCCGCCGCCGGGTCGAAGGGATGCTGCGCGACGCGCGGATCGAGGCGGAGTGGCTCGATGCCCCCTCGGCCGAGGCGATCCGCAAGCGTGACCGCACCCGGCTGATCGAACGGCTCACGATCCCGCGCGAATTCGACGAGGACGACCGCGATCTCGCCGCCGATCTGATGAAGCGCATGACGCCCGAGGATATCGCCGCCGCGCTGGTCCACGCGCACCGCGCCGAGCTGCCGCAGGCGGAGGAACTGCTCGCCAACACCCCCGAGGCGCGCGAGCAGGCCAAGGCCGAGCGCCACCGCCCCGGTTTCGAGGATGTGGTGTGGTTCCGCATGGACATCGGCCGCCGCCACAATGCCGAGCCGCGCTGGCTGCTGCCGCTGATCTGCCGCCGCGGGCACATCACCCGCAATGAAATCGGCGCGATCCGCCTGGGCCAGCACGAAAGCTGGTTCCAGATCCCGCGCGCGGTGGCGGGCAAGTTCGCCGACGCCGTCGCGCGCACCGCCTCGCCCGATGACGAGCAGGACGCGATTGCCATCGTCGAAGCGCCCGAAGGCCCGCGCATCGAGGCGCGCGAGAACCGCAAGCACGGCATCCCGCGCACCACCCCGCGCCCGCTGGGCAAGGGGCCGGGCAAGGCACCGGGCAAGCGCCCCGGTGGGCCCTTCAAGGGCAAGCCCAAACCCGGCTTCAAGGGCAAGGGCCGCAAACCGGCCAGATAGCCGCCGCCCCCCTGTACACGGCGCGCGCGGCAGGCTTCACCCGCCCGCGTGGTAGAAATCGTAGATCTGCTGCGCCACGACCTCGCTGATGCCAGGTGCGCGTTGCAGGTCTTCGAGCGCGGCGGCGCGCACCTTGCCCGCCGTGCCGAAATGCAGCAGCAGCGCACGCTTGCGCGCGGGGCCGATGCCGGGGATCTCGTCGAGCGGCGAGGCGGTGATCGCGCGGCTGCGCTTGGCGCGGTGCGCGCCGATGGCATAGCGGTGAACCTCGTCGCGCAGCGTCTGGAGATAGAACAGCAGCGGCGAATTGACCGGCAGCGTCTTTTCGCGCCCGTCGGGGAAATGGAACACCTCGCGCCCCTCGCGCCCGTGGTGCGGGCCCTTGGCGATGGCGATCAGCGGCACGTCCTCGATGCCGAGTTCCTCCAGCGTCGCGCGCACCGCGCTCATCTGGCCCTTGCCGCCGTCGATCAGCACCAGATCGGGCCAGATGGTTTCGTGGCCGTATCTGCGATCACGCGGAGGCGCGGAAGCGCGGAGGGGCAGAGCCTGCGGCGTAGCCGCCTTCGATCCGGCATCGTCTCCCGGTACGGAAACTTCCGATGATTGGGTGCCTGCGGCGCTGCCAAGACCTCTCTGTGTCTCCGCGTCTGCGCGTGAGCCGAAATCCTCCGACGCCAAGGTACGAAAGCGGCGCGCCATCACTTCGCGCATCATGCCGAAATCGTCGTCGGTCTGCGCCGACTTGATGTTGAACTTGCGGTACTGGCCCTTCTCGAAGCCTTCTGGGCCGGCGACCACCATCGCGCCCAGCGCCTTGTCGCCCTGGATATGGCTGTTGTCGTAGATCTCGATGCGCTGCGGCACCTCGTCGAGTTCGAGGAATTCGGCGAGTTCGCGCAGGATCTTCGCCTTGGTCCCGCTCTCCGCCAGCCGCCGCTCGATCGCCTCCACCGCATTGCGCTGCGCCTGTTCCATCAGCTTGCGCCGCGTGCCGCGCCGGGGGATCGAAATCGCCACGCCATGGCCCGCCTTGGCCGCCAGCGCCTCGGCCACCAGCTCCGCTTCGGGCAGTTCGCGGTCGGTCAGGATCAGCCGCGGCGGGGGCACCTCCTCATAGAATTGCAGCAGCACGTCGGACAATATCTTGGCCGCGTCGAGATCGCCCGTGTTGCGCGGGAAGAAGGCGCGGTGGCCCCAGTTCTGCCCGCCGCGGATGAAGAAGGCCTGCACGCCCACCTGCCCGCCCTTGGCCGCGAGCGCGAAGACATCGGCATCGCCCATGCCCTGCGCGTTGATCGCCTGGCTGCCCTGGATAAAGGTCGCCGCGCGCAGCCGATCGCGCAGGATCGCGGCGGTTTCGAAATCGAGCTCTTGCGCGGCCCCGGCCATCTGCTTTTCGAGATCCTGCTGCACCGCGCCCGACTTGCCGCCAAGAAAGTCCTTCGCATCGCGCACCAGCGCCGCATACCCCGCCTCGTCGATCCGCCCGACGCAGGGGGCAGAACAGCGCTTGATCTGATAGAGCAGGCAGGGCCGGTCGCGGTTGGCGAAGAAACTGTCGCTGCAACTGCGCAGCAGGAACAGTTTCTGCAGCGCGTTGAGCGTCTTGTTGACCGATCCGGCGCTGGCGAAGGGGCCATAATAATTGCCCCTGGCCTTGCGCGCGCCGCGATGCTTCTGGATGCGCGGAAAGGCGTGATCGGCGCGCAGCAGGATGAAGGGGAAGCTCTTGTCGTCGCGCAAATGGACGTTGAACGGCGGGCGGTAGCGCTTGACCAGCTGCGCTTCGAGCAGCAGCGCTTCGGCCTCGGAATTGGTGGTGACGATTTCCATCGCGCGCGTCTGGCTGATCATCCGCAGCGTGCGGTTGGTCAGCCCCTTGACCTGCGTATAATTCGCCACCCGCGCCTTGAGGCTGCGCGCCTTGCCGACATAGAGCACATCGCCCTGGCGGTCGAGCATGCGATAGACCCCGGGCTTGGGTTTCAGTACCTTCACCGTCTCGCGGATCGCGGCGATCCCGGCTTCGAGATCGGGCTGCGCGCTGGCGACGGTTTGGGTGGCGCGTTCCTCGTTGAAACGCTCCTTGCCTCTGGGGTCGGGGGGAGAACCGGCTTTCGTGCGCGACATGCCTGCGCTGATAGGAATCTTGCGCGCGAATGGCAAAGCGTGAATGGCGCGGTGCGATGGCCGACTATGATGCGATAATCCTTGGCGCGGGTGCCGCCGGGCTGATGTGCGCCGCGCGCGCGGGCCAGCGCGGGCGGCGCGTGCTGTTGCTCGAGAAGGCGGAGCAGCCGGGCAGGAAGATCCTCATCTCGGGCGGCGGGCGTTGCAATTTCACCAATATCGGCGCGGGTCCGGCGAACTACCTCAGCAACAATCCGCATTTCGCCAGGTCGGCGCTCGCCCGCTACACCCCGCGCGACTTCCTCGATCTGGTCGAGCGCCACGGCATCGCCTGGCACGAAAAGACGCTCGGCCAGCTGTTCTGCGACGGTTCGGCGAAGCAGGTCGTCGCCATGCTGCTGGAGGAATGCGCCAAGGGCGGGGTCGAACTGCGCTGTGGCGAGGACATCGCCTGGGTGACGCATGACGGAGCCTTCGCCGTCGCCCCCAAACCGGCCGCTACAGCGCGCCCGCGCTGGTGATCGCCAGCGGCGGCCCGTCGATCCCCAGGATGGGCGCGACCGGCTTCGCCTATGACCTCGCGCGCCAGTTCGGGCTCAAGGTGGTCGAGCCGCGCCCCGCGCTGGTGCCGCTGACGCTGGGCGGCGAGGAAGTGCTGTTCCGCGAGATTTCGGGCGTGTCCGCCCCGGTTGTAGCAACCGCGAACAAGGCGAGCTTCGCCGAAGCCGCGCTGTTCACCCATCGTGGCCTGTCGGGCCCGGCGATCCTGCAGGTCAGTTCCTATTGGCGCCACGGCGATCCGGTGGCGATTGATTTCCTTCCGGGTCGCGGCGCGGATTGGCTGGTCGAAGCCAAGCGCAGCCACCCGCGCGCCAGTTTGCGCAGCCTGCTGCGCGAGGCGCTGCCCGACCGGCTGGCCGACATTCTCGCCGCAAAGCTGGGGATTCCAGGAGAGCTGGGCAATACACCCGACAAGGCATTGGGCGCTGCCGAGCGGCGCCTTGCGCAGTGGGAGTTCCACCCCAACGGCACCGAGGGTTTCGCCAAGGCGGAGGTCACGCTGGGCGGCATTTCGACCGCCGAGCTTTCCTCCAAATCCATGGAAGCAAAACGAATTCCCGGCCTCTACGCGATCGGCGAGGCGGTCGACGTGACCGGCTGGCTGGGCGGCTACAACTTCCAGTGGGCCTGGGCGAGCGGGGTCGCGGCGGGCGAGGCGATCTGATCCAGCGTCGTTAGGAAAGGCGTTGACCTAGACGGCAAGTTGACCCGCTCCGCCCCTGTGTTAGCCTGTGCAGCATTCGGACCTGAAAAATTCAGGCCGGGGGGGAGGATATGCCCGCTGCGCTCAAGTAGCGAAGCGGCAGCGCGAAAGGACTACCATGCGCCAGCTTCAGGGTATGGATGCGAGCTTCGTCGCGCTCGAGACGCGCAATTCGCCGATGCACATCGGCTCGCTCCTGATCTACAACCCGCAGACCGCGCCCGGCGGCTTCGTCCGCTTCAAGGACATTCTCGCCTTCTTCGAAAGCCGGATGCAGCTCAGCCGCACCATGCGCCAGCGGCTGGTGCGCGTGCCCTTCGACCTCGACTATCCCTATTGGATAGAGGACCCGGATTTCGATCTCGAATACCACGTCCGCCATGTCGCGCTGCCCAGGCCGGGCGACTGGCGCCAGCTGTGCATCCAGGCCGCGCGCATCTTCGCCCGCCCGCTCGACCTCACGCGCCCGCCGTGGGAATTCACCGTGGTCGAAGGGCTGGAGAATATCCCGGGCGTGTCACCGGGCAGCTATGCCATGGTGACCAAGGTCCACCATGCCGCGATCGACGGGATGAGCGGGATCGACCTGATGGAGGCGCTGCACACGCTTGCGCCCGACGAACCGGCGCCAGCTACCAGGGACCCGTGGAAGGCGGAGAAAGTCCCCAACCCGGTCGAACTGCTGGGCAAGAGCTACTTCAACGCGCTGACAAACCCGCTCAGGCAGATCGAGGTGGCGGCCAAGGCCGCGCCGGGTCTCGCCAAGGCGCTCAAGGGGCTGGTGGCCAAGGAATTCGACGTCTCGGGCGGGATGATCGCGCCCAGGACGCGCTTCAACCGGGCGATTTCCGGCCACCGCGTGGTCGAAGGGCGCAGCGTGCCGCTGGCCGACGTCAAGGCGATCCGTACCGCGGTCCCCGGGGCCAAGGTCAACGACGTGTTCCTCACCATTATCGGCGGGGCGATGCGCAAATACCTGCTGGCCAGGGACGATCTGCCCAAGAAGACGCTGACCGCCATGGCACCGATTTCGGTCCGCTCGTCCACCGAAAAGGGCGACATGGGCAATCAGGTGGCGGCGATGATCGCGCCGCTGGGCACGCATATTGCCGACCCGCTCGAGCGCCTGCAGTTCGTCCACGGCCGCACGATCAATTCCAAGGCGATGACCGACGCGATGGGCGCGCGCAACATGACCGAGGTGAGCAAGGTCAGCCCGGCCTTGTGGATGAGCCTGGGCGCGCAGCTCTATACCCGCCTCGGCCTCGCCAATCGCGGCGTCGGCCCGGTGTTTTCGACCGTGGTGACCAACGTCCCCGGCCCGCCGGTGCCGATCTATTCCGCGGGCGCGCGGCTCGAAAGCATGATGGGCCTGCTGTGCCTGACCGACGGGCTTGGCCTGGGCCATGTGGTGCAAAGCTATACCGACGAGGCGAGTATCGCCTTCACCGCCTGCCGCGAATTGCTGCCCGATCCCGAATTCTACGCGCAGTGCATCGAGGACAGCTTCGCCGAACTGCGCGATGCGGCGAAGGCCGCCGGTGCGGCGCCTGCCCCGGCCAAGACAAGGGTAACCCGTAAGCCCCCCGCCACGAAGCGGGCAACACCGACCAGGAAAACGCCCGCCAAGGGCACCAAGCGGGTCGCCAGCCGCACGACGGCTGCCCGCAAGGCGAAAGGAACGAGCAAAGCGTGAACGCCACCACCAGGATCGAAGCCGAAGCCCGCCCGCCGCATGCGCTGCTGATGCTGACCGAACCGTCGCGCGCGATGGGCGAACTGGCCAGCTTCTATGCGCTGCGCCCGCTGATGCGCCGCTTGCCCAAGGGCGACGGGCATGGCGTGCTGGTGCTGCCCGGCTTCATGGCGTCGGACACTTCGACCGCGCCGCTGCGTTCGCTGCTGACCAGCCTGGGTTACGATGCCGTGGGCTGGAACCTGGGCCGCAACGTCCGTGTCGACAGCGCCCGCGTCCAGGCGATGATGGCCTGCCTCGACACGCTCCATGAACGCAGCGGGGGCAAGATCAGCATCGTCGGGTGGAGCCTGGGCGGCGTCTTCGCGCGCGAACTGGCCAAGCTGGCGCCCGAAAAGGTGCGCATGGTGATTACTCTGGGCAGCCCGATCAGCGACGATCGCGGCCACACCAATGCCCGCCGCCTGTTCGAATATCTCAACGGCAACGATCCCGAACCGGTCCGCGAAGGGCGGTTCCGCGACCTGGGCAGGGCACCGCCGGTTCCCACCACCTCGATCCTGACCAAGGCCGACGGGGTGGTCCACTGGCGCGGCTCGGTGCAGGCGAGCGACCATGAGCAGTGCGAGAACATCGAGGTCTATGCCAGCCATTGCGGACTGGGGGTGAACCCGGCGGTGGCCTTCGCGGTGGCCGACCGGCTGGCGCAGCCCGAGGGGCAATGGCGCAAGTTTTCCCCGCGCGGGATCGCCAACCTCGCCTTCCCGCGCTCGCGCCTGCACTGATCGCCGATAGGGGGCTGCTAGAACTGCTTCCTGAGGTCGATGCCAAGATAACGCCCCGTCGGGTCGAGCCGTCGCGGGTCGAAGGCGTCGGGGACGACGCCTTGCGCATCGGTCACCCTGCGCCGTGCGTCGAACACATTGCTGGCGATCAGCGACAGGCGAAATCCCTTGAGGAAGCCTTCCTGCCGCGTGAAGACCTGCCCAAGGTCGGCGAACAGGCGGACATCGAAGGTGGCAAGGTCGCCATAGAACAGGTCGCTCGATCCGGGCAGGCCGCTGCCGCGCAGCACCGCCTTGCCCTGATAGCGCCCCGACAGCCGCACGCCATAGCCGTTCCAGAACAGCCCGCCTTCGAGCGTCGAGCCGTGCCGCGACACCACCCCGCCACCGATCACCTCGCCATCGAGCTGGTCGAAGCGCGGCCCGCCCGCCGCAAGCCGGACCTCGTTCTCCAGCGTGATCGAATGGTTGAAGTTGAGGAAATAGCGCCCCTGCCCGTCGCCACCGGGCCCGCGCCCGAAAGGCAGGCCAGCACCGCCCCCACGCCCTCCGCCCGTTCCGCCACCCGCTCCGCTGCCCGCAGGACCACCCGTCGCACAAATCCGCGCGCGCATGCGCGACAGCCGCTCCTGATCGATTGCCCCGTCCGGCCCCTTGAGCCGTTCGAGCATTTCGGGCGGCAGCTTCGCCGGATCGAAGGGCTCGGCGCACAGCGCGGTGTGAAGCGTTTCGAACTGCTGCACGGTCTGCTCGCTGCAGAAGCGCTGGCGCAGGTCCAGGACCTTGACCGGATCGGCTTGCCCATCGGGGCCCAACAGGCGCGCGCGCAGCTGTTCGGGCAGCTGCGACAGGTCGGGCACGGTGCCTTCGGGCGCGGCGCAGACCTGCTGGCGCAGCTGCTGGAAACGCCCCGGATCGAAGCCGGGAGCAGGCCCTTGCCCGCCACCGCCGCCCGATGCGGCGGGACCACGCTGGCCGCCGCCCTGCGGCACGCGCGCCGCGCCGATGGTGCCGCGCGTGCTGAGCCCGAAGGCCAGCGTGCGGCTGGCGCTGCGATAGAGCGTCACCGGGCGCAGATCGACCGATTGCAGGTCGCCCGCGCCGTCGCGCACCACGCGATCGGGAAAGGCGCCTTCGAACGCCGCGGTGTAGGACGGCGCCTCGAGCGTCACGTCGCGCGAGCGGTTGATCGCATAATCGACCTGCAACCGCGTATCTTTCCAGAACGGCAGTTCCCAATTGGCGCCGAACTTCCAGTCGGACTGGGTTTCGGCCGAAAGGCTGGGGTTGCCGCCGCTGATGATGGTGGCGAAGACCTCGCGCCCGGTGGCGAAATCGACCAGCGGGACATTGAGCGTATCGATCCGCGGATTGCCCAGCGCCGAGATGCTCGGCGCGCTTTCGCGCCAGACCCGCGTCGCCTGGAGGTTGAGCCGCTCGAACGGCGACCAGTTGAGACCCGCGCTCCAGCTGGTCAACGAACCGAAATCGGACAGGTCCTCGATCCCGGCCGACAGATTGGCGCTCAAGGTTCCGACCGCGCCCCATGCGCCGTCGCGTTTGGCGATCGGGATCACGACATTGATATTTGGGCGCAGCCGCCGGCGGGTGATCGAGGTTTCGCTGGCGGAACGCGTGTCGCTGCTTTCGAGACGCCGCCAGTCGAAACCGAGATCGATGGTCGTCGCCAGCTCGCCCGCGGGCAGTTCGAGCGGATAGCCGGTGAAGGTCGCCTTGTTGACGATCGTGCGTGTGCGCGTTTCGGCGAGGTCGAAACCGGCATCGCCGCGCCGGTCGATCTCGGTGTCGCCGTTGGCCAGCACCGCATCGCTGGTGAAGCTCGCCTGCCAGCCGCCGATGCGGCGGTTCCAGACCCCGCCCAGCGACAGCGTATCGGTCTGACGCCGCCGTTCCAGCGTCGAGACGATGCCGTCGATCGAGCGCAGGCCCGAAAGCGAAGTGCTCTCATTGCGCGAAGCGGTGGCGTTGAGGCTGAACGAGGAACCGCTTTCGATGGAGGCGCGCGCGTAATTGACGGTGCCCTCGACCGCATGGCTGTCGGCCACGAGGCTGCGGAACGGCGCCTCGTCGGCCACGCCGGGGATGGTCGAGGATACCACGAAGCCGCGCTCGTCCTCGGTCAGCGTGCTGATATCCTCGACGCTGAGGTCGAAATTGAGCCGCGCGCCATCGGCGATCCTGAGATAGGTCGCCTCTTGCTGGTTGCGCGCATAGCCGCCGCTGTCGGGCGCCTCGAGCTCGAATTCGGCGGTGATCGCGGAATAATCGTCCTTGAGCACGATATTGACCACGCGCTGGTCGGGATCGAAGCCGAAGCGCTGCGCCACTTCCTCGGCAAAAACCTCGACCTTGGCGATGGCTTCGGGCGGGTAGGAGGAAATTTCGCGAAAGCTCGCCACGCGGATGCCGTTGACCAGGATCACCGGTTGTCCGCCGCGCGAGCCGCGCCCGCTCGACGTCACCGGACCAAGCGCCTCGACGATATCGGCGATCGAGCTGCCGCCGAACGAGGCGATATCCTCGGCATCATATTCCACCACCGGTGGCTGGTCGACGATCAATTGCCCGCGAATCCGTTCGCCCGAGACGATGATCGTGGTCAGCGCGTCGAGCGGCTGCTCCTCCGCCTCCTTGCCCGGCGGCGCGGCCTGTTGCGCGTCCTGCGCCTGCACACCGCTGCTCCAGACGATGGCGGCCAGCGATACGGACAAACTAGCAAGCGTTTTCAAAACGTAATCCAGCAAAGAGGAAACCGGCCACCCGCCCGCGCGGTCAATGCGGGCTGACACCCCTTGATGCAAGACGCGATCCTGTATCGTTTTGTCGCCGGTCGATGAATCTACGCTTTCGGTCGGAAAGGGCGCCTGCCTGCCGAGGCTTCCCTTTTCGCGCGCCGCCCGCTAAAGGCCGCGGCCACGAATTCACCGCAATTACCGGAAACCAGAACTGCATGGCCAAAGAAGAACTCCTCGAAATGCGCGGCAAGGTGGTCGAGCTGCTGCCGAACGCGATGTTCCGGGTTGAGCTTGAAAACGGCCATGAAGTGCTCGGCCACACCGCGGGCAAGATGCGCAAGAACCGCATCCGCGTGCTGGTGGGTGACGAGGTCCTGTGCGAGCTTACGCCCTACGACCTCACCAAGGCGCGCATCACCTACCGCTTCATGCCCGGTCGCGGCGGCCCCGGCCCGCAATAATCGCGCGTGGGCCAGCCCACCCTCATCCTCGCTTCCGCCAGCCCGCGTCGCCGCGAGCTGATCGCGCGGCTGGGCGTGGCGCCCGCTGCGGTTGCCCCTGCCGATATCGACGAGACCCCGCGCAGGGACGAATTGCCGCGCGACTATGCGGTGCGCATGGCGCGCGAGAAGGCCCAAGCCGCGGCATCGCTCGACGGTTTCGTGCTGGCGGGCGACACGGTGGTCGCGGTGGGCCGCAGGATCCTGCCCAAGGCCGAAGACGCGGCAAGCGCGCGCCAATGCCTCGCGCTGCTTTCGGGCAGGAGCCACCGGGTGCTGTCCGCCATTGCCCTGCGCGCGCCCGACGGCACGATGCGCGAGCGGTTGAGCGAAACCAAGGTCATCTTCAAGCGCCTCTGCGCCGAAGAGATCGCTGCCTATCTCGCGGGCGGCGAATGGCACGGCAAGGCGGGCGGCTATGCCATACAGGGCGCCGCCGAGGGCCTGATCCGGCGGATCGACGGCAGCCATTCGGGCGTGGTCGGGCTGCCGCTCTACGAGACCCGCGCGCTGCTCAAGGCGGCGGGGTTCGATATTGGCTGATCGCTGGCTCGTCGAGCAGGGGATCGGCGAACACCGCGCGGTCCGCCTGAGCCATGACGGGATCGAGGAAGCCCGCGTGCAATGGCCCGGCGCGCAGCTACTTGCAGGCGAGGTGGGCGAGGCCCGGCTGCGCGAACGGCTGGGCGAAGGCAGCGCCGGACGGGTCGAGTTTCCCAATGGCGAGATGGCTTTCGGCACGCTGATCCCGCGCAAGCTGAGCATCGGTGCGAATGTGCGCATGGTGGTAACCCGTGAAGCCATGGCCGAACGCGGTCGCCTGAAGCTGGCACAAGCCAGGCATACCCAGGCGCCCGTTCGAAAGGCACCGTCGCTGGTGGAAAGCCTGCGCCTTGGTGGCGCCGAAGCGGAAATCGTGCAGCGATTTCCCGAGGTCGCCGACTGGGACGAACTTTGGGCCGACGCCGCCGCGCAAGCGGTGAGCTTCCACGGCGGCAGCCTGCTGTTCGCCGAAACGCCCGCGATGACGCTGGTGGATGTCGACGGTGGACCGCTGGAGGTGATTGTCTGGAACGCAATCCCGACCCTGGCCCGCGCGTTGAGGCGGTTCGACCTTGGCGGCAATATCGGCGTGGATTTCCCGACCGTGAAGGACAAGCTCGACCGCAAGGCGATCGACACCCGGCTGGAGGAATGCCTCCAGTCCTGGCCGCACGAGCGCACCGCGATGAACGGGTTCGGGTTTGTCCAGATCGTTGCCCGGCTCGAACGCCCCTCGCTGCTGCACCGCATCGCCCGCCACCGGGCATCGGCGGCGGCTCGCCTGCTGCTGCGGCGCGCCGAGGGGCTGGAGGGCGCGGGGCGGATCGAACTGTCTGCCCATCCCGCCGTGACAGACCGGCTCACCGAAGGCTGGCTGGCCGAGTTGCGCCGCCGCACGGGGCGCGACATCGTGCTGCGGCGCGATCCCGGCATTGCCATCGAGGCGCCCCATGCCCAGATGATCGCGCATGACTAGCTCGTCCAAGCCCTGCCCCATCTGCAGGAAGCCGCGCAGCGCGCCATTCGCGCCATTCTGTTCGCCGCGCTGCCGCGATCGCGACCTCGCGCAGTGGTTCGGCGATGGCTATGCCGTGCCCGCCCGCCCCGCCCTGCCCGAGGAAATCGCCGCGCAAGTGCTGCGCGGCGGGGACGACTGAATTACCCCCTTGCCAAGCACGCGGGCCTTCGCCATAGGCGCGCTCTCATTGCGCGCGGGGCCTTTTCGTCCCCTTTGCCGAAGCAGTGTGCCCGGGTAGCTCAGTGGTAGAGCAGACGACTGAAAATCGTCGTGTCGGTGGTTCGACTCCGCCCCTGGGCACCACCTTCGCTACCCGCGCGATAGCTCCTCGCAGACCAGGTCCGCCGCGCGCCCCAGCGCCGCGAGATCGCGCGGGCGGGTGAGTTTCATCACCGGCACCTGCGCGACCACCCGCATCGCCAGCGCGCCCTGTTCGCCCCACCGGCCCATCGCCTCGAGCGCCTCGGGCCGGTAGATCGTGCCCGCCAGCACCGCCTTGAGCGCTTCGCCGCCCTTGAGCGGTTCGAGCGCCAGACGGTCGCCCGTCGCCAGCACCACGACGGCAGCCAGCGGCAGCGGCCCGCCTCCGCCATGATGCGACGGCACGCCACAATGGAACTTGTCCCCGCGCATCCAGTCGCGCTCGATCACCCGCTCGCGCCAGCCGAAATGGTCGAGCGCCGCGCTCCACAGCTTGATCCGCGCGCTCGAGGGATGGATCGCCGCCCCGCCCACGCCCGGTTCGACCCGGCCGAGGTCGTCCGCGACCAGCGCCGCGCCCGTCGCGACCATCGCCGCGGCCATGGTGCTCTTGCCTTCGCCCGCATCGCCGCAGAACAGCACCGCGCGCCCGCCGATTTCGATCGCGCTGCCGTGCCACATCGCATGGCCGCGCTGATAGCCGAGCAGGCCCCAGGCGCTGCCCAGCGTGAACAGGCGCAATTCGCGCGGATCGGCGGCAAGACCGGGATAGAGCGTTATCGCCCGTCCGCGTTCGAGCTTCCAGCAACCGACCCCCGCTATGCAGAACCCCGCCGTATCGCCCCGGACATGGGTACTGCCGTCAGCCGGAAAGGCGGGTGCGCGCTCGTCCGACAGCGCGATGGTGACATCGGGCGCGCCCGCCGCGACATCGGCGGCAAAGTCGTCCCATTCGGGCAGCTCGACCTGCGAGGTGAGCGAAAGGCCGGAATGGGCGTAGTGGTGCATGCGAACGCGATGTTGCCCATGACCGTGCCGCCGCGCAATTGCTTTCGCGTGCGCGCTTCTGTATGCGGCAGGGGAACGCCCCGGGCCGCGATCGCCAGCCGATTCCGCCACCGGGGCGACAGCTTTTTGAGCGATAAGGAATTTTCGGTAATGGCACGTCGCCGCCAGATCTACGAAGGCAAGGCCAAGATCCTCTACGAAGGCCCCGAACCGGGCACGTTGATCCAGTATTTCAAGGACGACGCGACCGCCTTCAACGCCCAGAAGAAGGGCACGATCAACGGCAAGGGCGTGATCAACAACCGCATCAGCGAGTTCGTCTTCACCCGCCTGTCGCACATCGGCATCCCCACGCACTTCATCCGTCGGCTCAACATGCGCGAACAGCTGATCCGCCAGGTCGAGATCATCCCGCTCGAAGTGGTGGTGCGCAACGTCGCCGCCGGTTCGCTCAGCCGCCGGCTCGGGATCGAGGAGGGCGAGCTGCTGCCGCACACGCTGCTCGAATATTGCTACAAGGACGACAGCCTCGGCGATCCGCTGGTGTCGGAAGAGGAAATCGCCTGCTTCAACTGGTGCAGCCATGAAGAGATGCAGGACATTTCGAGCATGGCGATCCGCATCAACGATTTCCTGTGCGGCATGTTCAGCGCGATCGACATCCGCCTGATCGACTTCAAGCTCGAATTCGGGCGGATCTGGGACGGCGACTACAGCCGCGTGATCCTGGCCGACGAGATCAGCCCCGACGGCTGCCGGTTGTGGGACATCAACACCGGCGAAAAGCTCGACAAGGACCGCTTCCGCCGCGACCTTGGCGGGGAAAGCGAAGCCTATCAGGAAGTCGCGCGCCGCCTTGGCATACTGCAGGACGACGACAGTGGCCCCGGCGAAGTGCTCGACATGAACGCGCACCGCGGGCGGCTGAGGAATTCGGTCAAACCGAAGAAATAGGGGCGAATATCCGGAGACGATCGTTTCATAGTTGTCAGGTCGGCTTTATTAAGGCACGGTAATGTCCATGAAAATTCGTCGCACTTTGGCCTTCGCCCTCCTCCTTTCCACCTCCACCATCGCCCAGGCCGAAGCGCAGGGCTGGAATGCCGCCGAATGGGATTTCGCCGATAGCGACATCCAGCCGGCCGACGGATGGTATTTCGGCAAGCTCGACAATGGCATGCGCTATGTCGTGCGCAAGGGCGAACGGCCCGAAGGAACCGCGCTGGTGCGGATGCTGGTCCACACCGGCTCGCTCGACGAACGCGACGACGAGCAGGGCTTTGCCCACTATATCGAACACATGGCCTTCAACGGTTCGACCAATGTGCCCGAAGGCGAAATGGTCAAGCTGCTCGAACGGCTCGGCCTCGCTTTCGGGGCGGACACCAATGCCTCCACCGGGTTCGATTATACCGAGTACAAGCTCGACCTGCCGCGCGCCGACGACGAACTGCTGGGCACCGCGCTGATGCTGATGCGCGAAACCGCCAGCGAGCTGATCTTCGCGCCCGACGCGGTCGACCGCGAGCGCGGCGTGGTGCTGTCCGAACGGCGCGTGCGCAACACCTATGCGCTGCAGAACGTGATCGACGGGCTCGCCTTCGCCTATCCCCAAGGGCGGGTGTCGCAGCGCCTGCCGATCGGCACGCTGGAAACGCTCGAGGCGGCCGATGCGGACCGCCTCAGGGCCTTCTGGCGGCGCGAATACGTGCCCTCCTCGACCGTGCTGGTGGTGGTGGGCGATTTCGACCCGGCCATGGTCGAAGCCAGGATTCGCGAGCGTTTCGGCGACTGGAAGCCCGCCTCCTCGCCCGATCAGCCCGCCGCCGGACCGGTCGACCCCGCCTATGCCGGGGCAGCCGACATCTACCTCAACCCGGCGCTCGACGAGACGGTGACGCTGCTGCGCCATGCCCCCTATGTCGATGTGCCAGACTCTACCGGACAGCGCGCGCGCGGCATCGTGCAGGCCATTGGCGAACGGATCGTCGACCGGCGCCTGCAACGGCTCGCGCGGCAGGAAAATCCGCCGTTCCGCGCCGCCGACCTCGCGCTCAGCGATTTGCTCGACATCGCCCGTTCTGCCCAGCTGACCGTCGTCACCGAAGACGGCGGGTGGAAACGCGGGGTGGATGCCGCGGTCGCCGAATACCGCCGCGCGATGGAGGGCGGCTTCAGCGAGGCGGAGATCGCGGAACAGGTCGCCACCTATCGCAATTCGCTCGAGACCGCGGCGGCGCAGGAAACCACGCGCCCCAACGACAGCTGGACCGCGGAGGCACTCGCCACCGCGCAGGGGGAATCGGTCCCCGACAGCGCCGGCAGCCGGCTGGCGCAGTTCAACGCGCTCGCGCAGCAGATCACGCCCGCGCTGGTGCTGGCCGCGCTCAAGGCGGACTGGCCGCTGATCGAAAATCCGCTGGTCCGCTTTACCGGCAAGGTCGCGCCGCAAGGCGGCGAAGCGGGCCTGCGCCACGCGGTCGAGGCCGCCTATGCCGCGCCGGTCGATACCAGCGCCGGAACCGGCGTCACCGAATGGGCCTATACCGATTTCGGCACGCCGGGCACGGTGGTGGCCGACACGACCACGGCCAAGCTGGGCATCCGCACCTTGCGCTTTGCCAATGGGGTGATGCTCAACCTCAAGCCCACCGAGCTCGAGGACGATCGCATCCGGGTCGAAGTGACCATCGACGGCGGCAGGCTGCTCGATACGCGCGAGCGCCCGCTGGGCACCGAGCTGACCGGGCTGCTGCTGGCCGGCGGGCTGGGCAAGCACAGCCTCGACGATTTGCAGACGATCCTGGCCGGTCGCACCATCGGCGCCCAATTCAGCGAGCGCGACGACCGTTTCCTGGTCGAAGCGGCCACCACACCGCATGATCTCGATCTGCAGCTACAGCTGATCGCGGCGCTGATCACCGACCCCGGCTATCGCCCCGAAGGGCTGGGAGCGTGGCGGCAGAGCCTGCCGGCCTTCTTCGCGCGGCTCAACAAGACCCCGGGCACGGCCTATTCCGAAGCAGCGGATGCGATCCTTTCCGACAAGGACCCACGCTTCACCCGCCAGCCGATCGATGCGTACCAGGCGCTCGATTTCGCCACGCTCAAGGCCGCCATCGGCGACCGGCTGGCGCAGGGCGCGCTGGAAATCGGCGTGGTGGGCGATTTCGACGAGCAGGCGGTCATCGACCTCGTCGCGCGGACGCTGGGCGCGGTGCCGCAGCGCGAAGCGGCGCCACGACCCTACGGGCAGGGCGAACGCGTACGCCCCTTCACCGCCGCGCGCGGCATACACACGGTCACTCATGGCGGCGAGAAGGACCAGGCGCTGCTGCGGCTGGTCTGGCCGACCGCCGATGACAGCGACTGGGACCGCAACAGCCGGCTCAGCCTGCTGGCAATCGTTGCGCGGCTGATGCTGACCGACACGCTGCGCGAGGAACTGGGCAAGACCTATGGCCCCGAAGTCGGCGCGTCGCAGTCGGACGTGTGGACCGGCTATGGCACTTTTGCCATGGGCGCGCAGATCGACGTGCATGACCTCGACGCGACGCGCGAAGCGGTGCTGGCGACGGTCGCCGCGCTGCGCGACAGGCCGATCGATGCCGATCTGCTCCAGCGCGCGCGCCAGCCGCTGATCGAGACGCTCGAAAACCGGCTGAAGAGCAATGGCGGGTGGATGGAGTATGTCGGCCGCGCGCAGACCCATGCCGACGAGATCGAACGGTTCCTGACCGCCAGGGATCGCTATCTCGCGATCACCCCCGAACAGTTGCAGCAGGTCGCCCGGACCTATCTCGATCCGGCACAGGCGGTCGAATTCCAGGTGGTTCCCGAGGCGCAATAAGACGAAGCGCAATAAGACCAACGAGGTGGGGGGCGGACCCTGCGATCCGGCCCCTTCATTCCGGGCGTTCGATCCCGCGCGATCGGGGTCGTTCCGGTCCAGATCGAACCGGAACGACTCCAGCTTATTTTCGCCTGTCGTGATTTCCAGGCCGCCGGATGATCCCATCCGGCTCGAAATCACTCAGTAGTTCACGCGGGCCGAGACACCGAACATCCGCGGATCGTTGACGAAGGCGGTGTTGTTGTTGAAGTCGATGCCACCCTTGACGTTGTCGGCATCGGTGATGTTGCGCACGAAGGCCGCGATCTCGAAACTGCCGTCGGTCCTGGCATAGCCGATGCGCAGGCCGCCTTCGACCTGGTTGTTCGCGTTGAATTCGCGGCTTTCATAGAGGAAGAAATTGGTCTTCCCCTGATAGGTCCAGTCGGTGAAGACGAAGATCTCACCCGCATTGCCGACCGGAAAACCGTAACGCGCGGTCACATCGCCGATCCATTCGGGCGCATTGGGGAACGGATTGCCGTCCACCAGCGCACGCGTGGTGCCCGATAGCACCACGGTGGGGTCGGTCACGGTGCATTGCGCGCAGATGCCCACCGCCAGCGTGTCGTCCTGGATCTTGGTGTCGTTCCAGCTGACGCCGGCGGTAATCAGGAAATCGGGGGTGATCTGGAAGGCGCTGTCGAGTTCGAAGCCGAAGCCGCGGCCCTTGTCGGCGTTGACCAGCTGGACGAGGTTGCCCGCACCGCCCACGGCCGAGAACTGCGGGTCCTCGATCGTGTAGTAATAGACCGCGCCGTTGAGGCGGACCCGGCGGTCGGCCAGCTCCGACTTGAAGCCGAGTTCATAGCTCATGATCTTCTCGCTGGCCGCGACCGACGGGGGCGAGAAGAAGGCGACGTCGCGGCCCTGGATCGTCGGGGCGCGGAAGCCGCTGGCGACACGGACAAAAACGCTGGCGTCGTCCGACACGTCGACGAAGCCCGCGAGGTCCCAGCTCACGCGGTTGTCCTCGACATGCGTCGGCTGCGGCGCCGCGCCCGAAACCACGAAGAAGTCCTTCTGGTCGTCGGTATAGCGCAGGCCGGCGGTCAGCTTGGCACGATCACCCAGCCTGTAGGTGCCCTGGCCGAAAACCGCCCAGCTCTCGTTGGTGTGGTTGACGGTCACCGGCGGCGGGAAGGTGAAACCGACCGTGGTCACCCCGAAGCCGCTGTTGAAATAGAAACCGCCCACCTGCCAGGCGAAGGTGCCGGTGTCGGCCGAGGCGAGACGCACCTCCTGGGTGAACTGGTTGAGGTCGATCGAATCCTGCGTATCCGACGGGAACGGGATGAACCCCGGCCCCGTGACGAGATTGCCGCCATCGATATCGCCCCGGCTCGATCCGCTGCTGTTCGCCCAGGCGGTTATCGAGGTCAGCGTCGCACCGCCGAAGTCGTAATCGGCTTTGACCGAGGCGATGAAGCCCTTGTATTGCGCCTCGTTGTCGCCGCCCGCATCGTAGAACACGGTATCGCGGTCGTAGTTGGCGTTGAGATCATTGTTGCCCGGGCCGAGGATATTGGCGCGGAACAGCGTCGAGGTGCCGTCGAGGTCGCGGAACTGGACCGAACCAAGGATCGACAGTTCGTCGGTCGGGGTCAGCAGCAGCTGCGCACGCCCGGCAAATTCGTCGAACCCGCCCAGCGCATCGTCCTCGCCGGTGAAGCCGTTGTCGACCCAATCGTCGCGGTGCTGATAGAGCGTCGACACGCGCAGCGAGGCAACACCTTCGGCGATCGGAACCGTCACCCCCGCTTCGAGCGAGAGCGAGTTGAAGGTGCCATAGCTGAGCGAGCCCTGGAAGGTCAGCTCGTCACCCGGCTTGACCGTATCGATCTTGACGATGCCGGCGGGGGTGTTGCGGCCGAACAGCGTGCCCTGCGGCCCGCGCAGGACCTCGATCCGGTCGATGTCGAAGATCGGAAACGACTTGAGCGTGACGTTTTCCAGCACGATGTCGTCCACCACCACCGAAACCGGCTGCGAGGCGGCAAGGTCGAAGTCGGTGTTGCCGAGGCCGCGGATGTAAAAGCGCGGCGCGGCGCGGCCGTTCGAGCTTTCGATGAACAGGCCCGGGACATGCGCGGCGAGCGCGGTCACTTCGGCACCGGCGTCGAAAATCGACTTTACGGTGTCGGCATCCAGCGTGGCGGCCGAAACGGCAACGTCCTGCAGGTTTTCCTCGCGCCGGTTGGCGGTCACGATGATGGTGTTGAGCTGGCCGGCTTCGGCTTCGTCAGAGGTGGCGTCGGAGGCGGCGTCCTGCGCCAGCGCGGGCTGGGCGGCAAAGGCCGCCATGGCAATCATGCTCGATCCGAGAAAACGAGCGGCAGCGGAATGAATGGTCATGGGCGATTGGTCCTGCTTGAGCCCGCAGCGTTCCTGCCACGGACATTTGGAGGGAAAGATTCGATCCTTGAATCGCGCCGCACATAGCAAAGCGGCCCGGATTGCGGGCGCGCGTCGTGCAATATTACGACGGAATTCTTGCACTTGTTGCAGGAGAGTTACAGCCATCGCCGACATGTCATGATGTCATGCTCCCGACCGCGCACCGGATCGGGGCGCGAGCCGCTTGAACGCGCGGCGCCTTCGCGGCATAGGCGCGGGCAAAGCCGCGCAAGCGAAAGGCCTGCCCATGAAGATCCGCGTCCATGTCAGCCTCAAACCCGGCGTGCTCGACCCGCAGGGTCGGGCCGTGCACCACGCGCTCGAAGCGCTCGGCTTCGCCGGGGTCGAGGACGTCCGCGTGGGCCGGCTGATCGAACTCGACGTGGCCGACACGACCAGCGACGATGCGCTCGACGAGATGTGCCGCAGGCTGCTCGCCAACACGGTGATCGAAAACTATCGCATAGAGAAGGGTGCCTGATGCGCTTCCGCGCCGCCGTCGTCACCTTTCCTGGCTCCAACTGCGACCGCGACATGGCGGTGGCGATCGAGCGGATTTCGGGCATTGCGCCGCTGCGCGTGTGGCACGGTGATGCAGAGCTGCCGGACGCGCTCGATTTCATCGCCCTGCCCGGCGGCTTTTCCTATGGCGACTACCTGCGTTCGGGCGCGATGGCGGCGAACAGCCCGATCATGCGCTCGGTCAAGGCCGCGGCCGAACGCGGCGTGCCGGTCTTGGGCGTGTGCAACGGCTTCCAGGTGCTGACCGAAGCCGGGCTGCTGCCCGGGGCGCTGCTGCGCAATGCCGGCCAGAATTTCATCTGCCGCACCGTCGCCCTCACGGTCGAGAACAGCCAGTCGCTGTTCACCTCGGGCTATGACGCGGGACAGGGCATCGCCATCCCGGTCGCCCACCACGACGGCAATTACTATGCCGACGACGCGACGCTCGACCGGCTCGAGGGCGAAGGCCGCGTGGCCTTCCGCTATGCCGAGGCGGTCAATGGTTCGGCCCGGGACATCGCAGGTGTGCTTAATGCTGCGGGCAATGTGCTGGGCATGATGCCGCATCCCGAACGCGCGGTCGAGACGGCCCACGGCGGCAGCGATGGCGCGGCGCTGTTCGAAAGCGTGGCAAAGGCGCTGGTCGAGGCCTGATCAGGCCTGCTGGAGCGCCACCCCGCTCCTGCTGCGGGCAAAGATCAGGCGCGCATCGGCGGCGGGCATCGGGCGCCCGAAATGATACCCCTGGATCTTGGTGCAGCCCAGCCGGCGGATCATTTCCGCTTCATCATCATTTTCGACGCCTTCCGCGGTGGTGGTCATGCCCAGACTGTCGGCCATGGCGACCACCGCCCTGATGATGGCGAGCGATTCGGGGCTGTGCTGCGCCGCGCCCTGCACGAAACTGCGGTCGACCTTGATGGTCGAGAACTTGAGCTTGCGCAGGTAACCGAGCGAGGAATAGCCGGTACCGAAGTCGTCGAGTGCGACCGAGCAGCCCAGCGCGATGCATTGCTCCAGCGCCTTGCGCGCCACATCGGCGTCGCGCAGGAAGATGCTTTCGGTCACTTCGATCTCGAGCCGTTTGGGATCGAGCCGGCTCTGCGACAGCGCGCGCACGACAGTGGTTGCGAATTCGGGTTCGAGCAACTGTTCGGGCGAGACGTTGACGTTCACCTTGACATGTTGCGGCCAGTACGCCGCGGCCTCGTTGCAGGCCTGCTGCATGACCCATGTGCCGATGGGGACGATCAGGCGTGTGTCCTCTGCCAGCGGGATGAACTTGGCCGGACTCACGAAGCCGTGCTCGCTGCTGTTCCACCGCGCCAGTGCCTCGAAGCCGACCACCGCCTCGGTCGTCGCATCGACCACCGGTTGATAGTGCAGCAGCAATTCGTTCTTTTCGAGCGCCGAACGCAGCGAATATTCGAGCTGACGCTTTTCTTCGGCATTGGCATGGAGCAGCGGTTCATAGTCGCAATGCTCGCCGCCGCCGGCATCCTTGGCGCGATAGAGCGCAAGGTCGGCATTGCGCAGCAGTTCCTCGACCGAGTGCCCGTCGCGCGGCCCGATGGCCGAACCCACGCTCGCCCCGACGTAGAGGATATGGTTCTCGATCTCATAGGGTTCGGACAGCCGCCGGATCACGTTGCGGGCAAGCGCATCGATGCGGCGCTTGTCCGATGCATCGCGGATGACGATGGCGAATTCGTCGCCGCCCAGGCGGCCGCAGATCTCGCCATCGTGCATCATGCCCTTGAGGCGGCTGGCGACCTGCGCGAGCATCCGGTCGCCAACCAGGTGGCCCAGCGAATCGTTGATCGCCTTGAAGCGGTCGAGGTCGATCATCAGGAAGGCGCAGCGGGTGCGCCAGTGTTCGGCATATTTCAGCGCCTCGCCCAGGGCTTCGTTGAGCATCAGGCGGTTGGGCAGCGCGGTCAGCGTGTCGTAGCGCGCCAGATAGGCGATCTTCTCGGAGGATTCGCGCTTTTCGGTGACATCCGAACCAACCCCGCGCCAGCCCTGGAATACCCCGTTCTCGTCGATGATCGGGGTGCCGGACAGTTCCCACCAATGCAGGCCATCCTCCAGCGAAACGCGCACCAGCAGGTCGGAGAAGGGTTCCTTGAACTTCAGCTTCTCGGCGAATTCGCGCAGGCCCTCGGCGCCGCCCACGCTGCCCCAACTCTCGCCCGAGATGAGCTCGAAGAAGGGTACTCCCTCGATCTCGGCGGCGCTCTTGCCAAGAGCGAAGGCGAAGCGCGGCGAAACCGCCTTGAGCCGGCGGCGCACGTCGATCTGCCACAGCCAGTCGGCCTGGTTCTCTTCGAATTCGCGCAGCAGCATCGAGACGACTTCGCTCTTTTCCTGAATTGCCGCCTCGGTGAGTCGGGCCTCGACCGTGACGCGGGCGTTTTCGATCATGCCGAATACCGCGAAGAAAGTGGTTGCGGCGATCACTGCCATCAACGGCAGGTTCAGGGCCAGCCCCGCCGCGACCAGGCCTCCGCTCCCTACCGCCAGCGCGAAAGCGATCGAGCTGAGCGGAGCGCTGAAGCGGCTGGTCGAAGTGGCGAGCACCAGGACCGCGACGATGCTCCAGACCAGAAGCATCTGCCCGCCCTCGCCCGGATTGGCGAACACCATCAGGGCCAGACCCCAGACCACGCCCTTGGCACCCGTGGCCACCGCATGGCGGCGCATGTCTTCGCAACCGTAGTGGGAGATTTCCGCGTCGGCGGCGCGCGCGTCCTCTTTCGCTGCCATGGCTACGGCCAGCCCGAGCGCCAGCCCCCAGGCCGCCAGGAGGAAGGGATTGGCGACAGCCCAGAGCGAAAGGACACAGCACAGGCCGGCCAGCGCATGAACCGCGATCCGCACATGCATCCGCTTGCGCACCAGGGCATACTGATGCCCGTGCACGCGCGCCCAGTCGCTGCCCGCGGGCGTTCCCAGCCCGATGGCCTGCCGGAAGGACAATGGCGCCTTTTGCGGCGATTTTTCTGGACCGTGCTCGCTCACACCGGGCAGGGTTAACGCGCATTGGTTATCCCGCGGTAAAGCCCCGCGGGATTTTCACCCGGGCCGCCGGCTTCGGACCAGGGCCTCCCCTCCCCCTCCCCCTTGGAGCAACGAGCGGCGGCGATATCAGGCAGCGCGGCTCATTCGACCGTCACCGACTTGGCAAGGTTGCGCGGCTGGTCGACATCGGTCCCCTTGACGCAGGCCACGTGATAGGCAAGCAGCTGCACCGGGATGGCATAGACCAGCGGCGCGATCAGCGGGTGGACGCGCGGCATCTCGATCGTCGCCAGGCAGCCCTCGCCCGCCTGTTCGAGCCCTTCGGCGTCGGAAATCAGCACGATCTTGCCGCCGCGTGCGCGGACCTCTTCCATGTTGGAAACGGTCTTTTCGAACAGCGGCCCGGACGGCGCGATGACGATCACCGGAACCGCCTCGTCGATCAGCGCGATGGGACCGTGCTTCATTTCGCCCGATGCATAACCTTCGGCATGGATATAGCTGATTTCCTTGAGTTTCAGCGCGCCTTCCAGCGCCAGCGGATAGTCCGGCCCGCGCCCGAGGTAGAGCACGTCGCGCGCCGGGGCGATCAGGTGTGCCATGCTGGCGATATCGGCGTCATGATCGAGCGCGGCGTTGAGCGCGGCGGGCGCTTCGAGCAGATGGGCGACGACCTCCTGCTCCTCTGCCCGGGACATCAGCCCTTTCTTCACCGCCATATGCGCGGCGAGCGCGGCAAGCACCGCGAGCTGGCAGGTGAACGCCTTGGTCGAGGCGACGCCGATTTCCGGGCCGGCATGGGTCGGCAGCAGCAGGTCCGCCTCGCGCGCCATCGAACTGGTCGGCACGTTGACCACCACGCCGATTGTCTGCCCTTGCGCCTTGCAGTGGCGCAGCGCGGCGAGCGTGTCCGCCGTTTCTCCGCTCTGCGAGATGAACAGCGCGAGGCCGCCTGCCTCGAGCACCGGTTGGCGGTAACGAAACTCCGAGGCGAAATCGATATCGACCGGGACCCGGGCAAATTGTTCGAACCAGTATTTGGCGACCATGCCCGCATAGTAAGAGGTGCCGCAGGCGACGATGGTCACGCGCCGGACGGCGGAGATGTCGAATTCGAACTGCGGCAAGGCGACCGAATTGTCGACCTGTCGCAGGTAGGAACGCAGCGTCTGCGCCACCACGGTCGGCTGTTCGAAGATCTCCTTCTGCATGAAGTGGCGGTAATTGCCCTTCTCCACCGCGACCGCCGAAGCGCCCGAAAGCTGGATCGGCCGTTCGACCCGTTCCCCGGATTCATCGTGGATTTCCGCCCCGTCGCGGGTGACGACGACCCAGTCGCCTTCCTCGAGATAGGCGATCCGCTGGGTCAGCGGGGCCAGCGCCAGCGCGTCCGAACCAAGATAGGTCTCGCCATCACCAAACCCGACCACCAGCGGCGAACCGCGCCGCGCACCGATCAGCAGGTCGGGGTAATCGCGAAAGGCGATCGCCAGCGCAAAGGCCCCGCGCAGGCGGGGCAGAACCTCGCGCACGGCATCGCGCGGACTTGCCCCGGCTTCGACCTGCATCGACACCAGATGCGCCACCACTTCGCTGTCGGTGTCGCTTTCGAGCCTGCGCCCGGCCGCGGTCAATTCGGCCTTGAGTTCCCTGAAATTCTCGATGATCCCGTTGTGGACCAGCGCGACCTGGCCGGTCGCGTGCGGGTGGGCGTTCTTGGCGGTCGGTGCGCCATGCGTCGCCCAGCGCGTGTGCGCGATGCCGATGTCGCCGGCGGCCGGTTCGCCCTGCAATACCCTTGCGAGGTTGGACAGCTTGCCTTCGGCCCGGCGGCGGATCAGCGCGCCGCCGTGCACGGTGCAGATTCCCGCGCTGTCATAGCCGCGATATTCCATCCGCCTGAGGCCGTCGAGCAGCCGGTCCGCGACCGCTTCCTTGCCGACGATACCGATGATTCCGCACATGAGATGCCTGTCCTGTCAGAGTGAATAGGGAATGCGGATGCCCGGCATTTCCGCCGGAAAATCCTTGCTGTTGCGTGTGACGAGAATGCGCCCGGTGCTCTGCGCGGACGCCAGAATGATGGCATCGACAGCCGACAGCCGCAACCGCTGCGAACGCAGCACCGCGGCCTGCCGCGCGACGTCTTCGGACAGTTCGATGATGCGGAAATGGTCGAGATAGGTTTCGACCCTGCCGCCGTCATGCGGCTGGCCCGCGATCAGCACCTCCATCCAGGTCATCCGGCTGATGAAGCGCTGCGAATAGCGCATGAGTTCGACTTGCGCCTGACGCACGTCGCACAGGGCATCGAGCAGGATATTGCTGTCGAAGACCGCTTCGGTCACGCCGTGTCCTGCCCATCTTTGAAAAGCTCGGGAAATTCGGCCTGCACCCGCTCGCGGTCCGCATCCCACCGGCGCGTGTTGGCCGCACGCTCGCGGCGCTGCCATGTCACCGCATCGCCGATATCGGTCCGATCCCTCCAGATACCGAAGAATCTCTCGATCCCGTCCTTCGCGGTTTCGCCGCGATAGGCGCTGACCGCCTCGCGCAGGATCGCCGCGCGCGACTTGCCCTGCTCTTGCGCCAGGCGGTCGAGCCATTTGATATCGTCATCGGGCAGGTCGGCGAGAATACGGGTCATTGATATATAGATATCATATCATGATATGACGTCAATCCCGGGTTCCCGGCGTTTGCTCCCCCGCCCCCGCCCCCGCCCCCGCCCCCGCCCTGAGGGAGCCTGTCGCGCCTTGCCGCAGGCGAAGCGGAGAGTGACCGGGCGTTAACTCCACCTGCCCCATGATCCGCCGATTCATGACCGCGAGTCGGCTCAACTCGCCCCGCGCGGCAGGGAGGAAATTAAGGAAAAAACAAGGTTTCCGAAATATTCACCACGCAATGAGACGCTGGCTTGCCGGTTTTCGGTTGAGCCCGTGCATGGCAGACCACGAGACGCCCCGGGGGTAATGGAATGAGCGCATTCGGACGGAAGAACGGACCGGCAGGCATGGCCACCGGTGCTCGTCCCCAGTTCGGTGTGGCCCGCCCCATGCGTGGCGGTGCTGCGGCGCCCGGCGCGCCGCAGGGTGGCGAACAGTTCCCCCCGATTCCCGCCGAACCGGCCCCGGCGCCCTCGTTCAAGCCGGCCAATGTCGGCGACGCCATGTCGCGCCTCGACGACCGGATGAACACCAGCCATTCGGGCGAATCGCAGGTCGGCGGCTTCGAGGCGAGCGTCCACAAGATCAAGGAACAGGTGCTGCCGCGCCTGCTCGAGCGTGTCGACCCGGAAGCGGCGGCGACGCTGAGCAAGGACGAACTGTCCGAGGAATTCCGCCCGATCATCATGGAAGTGCTGGCCGAACTCAAGGTCACGCTCAACCGGCGCGAGCAATTCGCGCTGGAAAAGGTGCTGGTCGACGAGTTGCTCGGCTTCGGCCCGCTCGAAGAGCTGCTCAGCGACCCCGACGTGTCGGACATCATGGTCAACGGCCCCGACCAGACCTATATCGAAAAGAAGGGCAAGCTGCAGCTCGCCGGCATCAAGTTCCGCGACGAACAGCACCTGTTCCAGATCGCCCAGCGCATCGTCAACCAGGTCGGCCGCCGCGTCGACCAGACCACGCCGCTGGCCGACGCGCGCCTCAAGGACGGCAGCCGCGTCAACGTGATCGTCCCGCCGCTCAGCCTGCGCGGCACCGCGATCTCGATTCGCAAATTCTCCGAAAAGCCGATCACCATCGACATGCTGCGCGATTTCGGCTCGATGAGCGACAAGATGGCCACCGCGCTCAAGATTGCCGGCGCCTGCCGCATGAACGTGGTCATCTCGGGCGGCACGGGTTCGGGCAAGACCACCATGCTCAACGCCCTGTCGAAGATGATCGACCCGGGCGAACGTGTGCTGACCATCGAGGATGCCGCCGAGCTTCGCCTGCAACAGCCGCACTGGCTGCCGCTCGAAACGCGCCCGCCGAACCTTGAGGGCCAGGGCGCGATCACCATCGGCGATCTGGTCAAGAACGCGCTGCGCATGCGCCCTGACCGCATCATCCTGGGCGAAATTCGCGGCGCGGAGTGTTTCGACCTGCTCGCCGCGATGAACACCGGCCACGACGGCTCGATGTGTACGCTCCACGCCAACAGCCCGCGCGAATGCCTGGGCCGTATGGAAAACATGATCCTGATGGGCGACATCAAGATCCCCAAGGAAGCCATCAGCCGTCAGATCGCCGAATCGGTCGATCTGATCGTGCAGGTGAAGCGCCTGCGCGACGGTTCGCGCCGCACCACCAACATCACCGAGGTGATCGGCATGGAAGGCGACGTGATCGTCACGCAGGAACTGTTCAAATTCGAATATCTCGACGAGAGCGACGACGGCAAGATCCTCGGCGAGTTCCGCTCGTCGGGCCTGCGTCCCTACACGCTCGAAAAGGCGCGCCAGTTCGGCTTCGACCAGGCCTATCTCGAGGCGTGCCTCTGACACCGGGCACTTGTAGCTTCGCGCCGCGAAACGGCGGGATGCTACAATCATTCACGACGATCGAGGGTTAGAAGCATGGCATCGGATTGGACGATGCCATGCTTCAGAAACCCTGTTCACTCTCCGGGACCCCTGGCCAACGCAGGCACGAAGTGCACGCAACCCAAGGCGAGCGGCACTTCGAAACGCTGATGATGCAATCGTGGAGCCGGATGCGCGCGCGGCGCGCGGCGCGCGGCGCTCCCGGCTAATCGCTAAGCACCCCCGGCAAGGCAACGGCCAGCAGGCCGAACCCGATCACCGCAAAGGCGAGCAACAGCCCGGTCCACGGAACCCAGCCCACGCGGTTGATCTGCGCGCGGCGCATCCGTCGCCGCTCCATCAGCGAACAGGCGGCCGCCAGCAGCATGAAAGCCCCGCCCCACATCGCCAGCAGTTCGGCATCGCTGGCAAAGAGGATCTCGTCGGGCAGGCGCACGCCGCGCCATATGGGTGTAGGCCTGCCCGCCTGCAATCTCCCGCCTGCATCACCGCCCGGCGGCCTGGAGCCGAAATTCGCCCGACACCATGGCCGTCACCTCATGGCCGGCTCTGGCAGCCGGGCCGGCCGACCCCGATTCGGAGTTGACCGGCGTTTGTGTAACCGGTTACACAAACTCGCCGGCTGTTGCGGACATGCGGGATGCCTTCGCCGAGCACCCGGCCGCGATCGACCTGGAGGATAGGGAGGAGCGAGAGTGCCATGGGCCGTATTGGTGCCTCCTTCCTGATCGTACTGGCCTTGGCTGTACTGGCCCTGGCCGTTTCGGCGTTCCTGCTGCTGCCGGCCCGACCCGCGCTCGCGCTCGCGCCAACCGATTTGCCGCGTTTCGCCCACATTTTTGGCGACCACGCCGTTCTGCAGCGTGATCGGCCGATCCGCCTGTGGGGCCTTGCGCGTCCACGCGAAAGGCTGCTGGTCGGTTTCGGGGAGCAGCGGGTTGGCGTGATCGCCGATGCCCGGGGCAGGTGGCGCGTCGAACTCGGCCCCATGCGCGCGGGCGGCCCTTACCGGCTGACGCTCGGCGCTGCTGATGAAGCGGGCAAAGCCGGTCCGGCCCGGCAAACTGCGCTCAACGATATAATGATCGGCGATGTCTATCTGTGTTCGGGCCAGTCGAACATGGAATTCAAGGTCAAATGGTCGACAAACGCCTGGGGCGGCCAATGGATGCCGGTCAACGACAACATCCGCTTCACCACCGTCGAGCAGAACCGCGCGCCGCTGCCCGCCGATGACCTCGAGTCACCTGCCGAATGGAAGGTCGCGGGCCCGAAGACGACGGCGGACGCCTCGGCCGTATGCTATTATATGGCCGAGGCGATCGAGGCCGATCAGAAGGTTGCGATCGGCATGATCGCCAGCAGTTGGGGCGGCACCCCGGCGCAAGCCTGGATCAGCGCCGAAGGCCTGCGGCGCTTGCACAGCTATGATGCCGACCTCGATGCCCTGGCGCTCTTCACCGCTTCGCCGGACAAGGCCAGGGCCGATTGGGCTGCCCGGATGCGCCAGCCCCCCGCTTTCGGGGTCGCCCCGAGGCTGGATTTCCACGAGCAGGAGCCGTGGTCGACTCCCAATGGCGTGAGCGTGCTCTATAACGCGATGATCGCGCCGATTGCGCCGTTCCCCATCAGCGCCGTCGCCTGGTATCAGGGCGAAACCGACGCCCGCCAGCCGCGCGAATATGCCAGATTGCTCCCCGCCCTGATGCGCGATTGGCGCGAGGCGTTCCAGCAACCCGACCTGCCCTTCCTGATCGTGCAGCTTGCCAATTACGGTCCGGTCGCGACCCGGCCCGGCCAATCGGATTGGGCGGAACTGCGCGACGTGCAGCGGCGGGTTGTCGATGCCGACGCCCACGCCGCCTTGACCGTGAGCATCGATTTCGGCGACCGGTCCGACATTCATCCCGCACAAAAGACGATCATCGGCCAGCGTCTGGCACGAAACGCGCGGGCGGTGGTGTATGGTCGGGCTGTCGATCCCGGCGGGCCGGAGGCCGTGTCAGTGACGCGTTCGGGACCCGATCTGGTCATCTCGTTCAGGTATTTGGCGGCGGACAAGGGCGGCAAGCTGCTGACCTACAGCTCGGACATGGCGATCGGCTTTGAGGTCTGCGCTCGCGACGTCTGCAAATACGCGACCGCCGTCGTCGACAATGACAGGATCGTCCTCAAGGGCGCGAATACGCCTCAGGCGACCAGCGTCCGCTATGCCTGGGCCGATTCGCCCTTCGTCAATCTGTTCAATGGCGAGGATCTTCCCGCGGTTCCCTTTCAACTCGACATCGCCCGGTGAACCCGGTCGCGCCAGCGACCGGCCCCGGGCGCCGGGTTTGCTGCATCCTGCGCATTGCCGGTCAAGCCCGCGGGGCCGCGACGGCCTGCCTGTTTGCCTGCCTGACCGCCGGCGCATTCATCGCCGCATTGCCGGCGCATGCGGCGCCGTCCACCTACGCCAACCCGCTCGATATCGACTACCGCTACAATTTCGAGCAGATCAATCAGGGCATTTCCTATCGTACCGGCGCCGATCCGGCGATCGTCCGCTTTCGGGGCGCCTATTACCTCTTCCAGACGCTCGCTGACGGATACTGGCGATCGACCGACCTGATCCATTGGTCGTTTGTCACGCCGAGCCGCTGGCCGTTGCGGAGCATCGTGGCGCCGGCGGTCTGGCCCGACGGCGACAGGAGGCTGCTGATCCTGCCATCGATGACGCAGCCGGGCTCGCTCCTTTCGAGCGACGCCCCCGATACCGGCAAGCTCGATCTGTTCATACGGCTCATGCCCGACCTTCCGGGGGCCGTCGCGCCGGGCTTCGAAGGGACGATCGGGCCCGGTCAGGTCCCCCCGGGCCCCTGGGACCCGGCGTTGTTCAAGGACGATGACGGCAAGTGGTACCTCTATTGGAATTCCTCGAACGCCTTCCCGATCTACGGCATCGAAATTGCCTTCGACCAGGGCAGGATGGTCTACAGGGGAATGCCCAAGGTGCTCTTCGGAATCGATCCGGATGCGCATGGGTGGGAGCGTTTCGGTCCGAACCATAGCGGCGCCCTGCCCGACGGACGCCCGATCAAGCCTTTCATCGAAGGGGCCTGGATGACCAGGGTCGGGAACCTCTATTACCTGCAATATGGCGCACCGGGCACCGAATATAATGCCTATGCCAACGGCACCTATGTATCGGATTCGCCGCTCGGTCCGTTCGAATATGCGCCCTACAATCCCGTGGCCTACAAGCCCGGCGGGTTTGTCGAAGGCGCCGGCCATGGTTCCACCTTCGAGGATGCCCATGGCAATTGGTGGAACACCGGCACGCCCTGGATCGGCTATAACTGGACCTTCGAGCGACGGATCGCGATGTTCCCGGCCGCATTCGAACCGGATGGGCAGATGCGCGTCTCGACCCGCTTCGGTGACTTTCCGCACTACGTCCCCGACAGGAAGGTCGCCAACCCCGAGGATCTCTTCACCGGTTGGATGGTGTTGTCCTACCGCAAGCACGCGGTGGCATCGTCCACGCTCGGCGGCTTCGACGCGGGTCGGGCGACCGACGAAGACCCGCGGACATTCTGGGTAGCCGGCGTCAACCGGGCCGGGGAAACGCTGCGCATCGACCTTGGCGCGATCAAGACCGTCCGCGCCCTGCAGGTCAATTTCGCCGACTACAAGGCGGGGCGGTTCGGCGACGCACCCGACATCCATACCGAATTCGCGCTGGAATCGTCGCTGGACGGCATGCACTGGACCGCCCTTGCCAGAACCGAACCGCCCCGCCGCGATCGACCCAATGCCTATTTCGAATTGCCCGACGCCGTCGACGCGCGGTTTATCCGATACGTCCATGGCCATGTCGGGGCGGCCAATCTGGCGATCAGCGATTTTCGGGTGTTCGGCAATGCCGGAACGCGCCCGCCACCAGCCCCGCGCGCCATCGGTGCGGTTCGCGGCTGCGACGGCCGCAACGCACGGATCACCTGGCAACCGGTCAAAGGCGCCACCGGGTACAATGTGTTGTGGGGCATACGGCCCGATCGCCTCACGCTGACCTATCAGATCTGGGCGGATACCGGATCGGCGCTCGATCTGCGCGCGCTCAACATCGGCCGCCCTTACTGGATCGCAGTCGAGGCATTCAACGAGAGCGGTGTGACGCGAAGTCGCACGATCAGCCTCGCGCAACGCTGTGTGCCCGGCGCCACGGCAGGTCCGAAATCCGATCGGTGAGGTCCACAAGAGAAGGGGAGAGGGAAATGGAACGGAAATCGAAACCGAAACCGAAACCGAAACGGAAACTGCGCGGCGCACTGGCGCTCATGGCGATTGTCGGCCTTGCCGCGACCGCGACTGCACAAACCACCGTTCCGGGCGACCCTTACGCCGCCGATCCGGTCGGGATCGTCGCCGACCCCTGCCCGCAGCACGCCGAGCCCGCCGACGCGGCGGGATGGCAGATATGGCGCATTCACCTGCTGACGCGGGATTTCGGCCAGCTATGCCACTATGCCACGGCCAACCGGGAGATCGAGAAAAAGCCCGTGCGCGTGGTCTTTCTCGGCGATTCCATCACCGAAGGCTGGAAGGACGCCGACCCCGACCTTTTCACGAACGGGCTGGTCGACCGCGGAATCAGCGGACAGACGACATCGCAGATGCTGGTGCGGTTTCGCCAGGACGTCATCGCGCTGAAACCGCTTGCCGTGCACATCATGGCCGGCACCAACGATGTCGCGGGGAATACAGGCGCGCTGACGATGGCCACCATCGAGGGCAATATCCAGAGCATGGCCGAACTCGCTCGCGCCAACGGCATCAAGGTGCTGATCGCATCCATCCCGCCTGCAAGCGCCTTTCCCTGGAACGCCGCAGTCGAACCCGCGCCCCGGATCGCGATGCTCAATGGCTGGCTCGAAGCCTATGCCCGCCGAAACAATTTCACCTATGTCGATTATCATGCGGCGCTGGCTCGGTCCGACGGAGCGATGAAGCCGGAACTTGCCAGCGACGGGGTCCACCCGACACGCGCGGGCTATGCGCTCATGCGGCCGATCACCCTGTCAGCCATCCGCCTCGCATTGCGTGAGCCATAGTGATTTCGAGCCGGATGGAATCATCCGGCGGCTCGGAAATCACGGCAGACACAGGACAAGGTGATTTCGAGCCGGATGGAATCGAATGCGGCCAGCAAAAGACAGGCCGGCATCGTTTCGTTCGGTCGGAACCGGAAACACTCCAGGGAACGATCCCGGATCGTCGATCGCGTGGCGAACATCGGCTTGGACAGCGGGAACGGGCAGAGATACAGTCCGTTTCCCGGCAATAGCCCTTATCGACCGAGCCTTTCGGAAAAAGGATATCCATGCGCAAGATCATGCTCGCCCTCGGCCTCGCCGCCATGACCCTCGGCATCGCGGCCTGCAACACCGTCAAAGGCCTCGGCCGTGACATCGAATCGGTTGGACAGGCCGGCGACGAAGTCACCTGAACTGCCAGCTATTGCCAGCGCCCCAGCGCCCGCGCGCGCCGTTCGCGGACCAGCAGCCACACGAACAGGCCCAGCGGCCCCGCCATGAAGGTCGCGAACAGGATCGGGGCCTGCACCCAGCGGGCAAAGCGCTTGGCATCGGCATCGCGCGCGATCCACAGCCCGACGAACAGATCGAGGGCGAGATAGTGGATCCAGCCCACCGTCACCCCGCCATCGCTGGCGAAGATCGCCCGGACGCCCGCGATGCTGCCGAAATCGACCGATGGCCCGCCCCCGGCCGGGTCGATCACGCCGGACAGCATGCCGACCAGCCCGCAGGCATAGGCCAGGCACAGCAGGCCGACGCCCAGATAGAGGGTCGCCGCCAGCACGGCGGGCCAGCGCGGCAACAGGATCAGGCCAGCCCACATCAGCATGGCCAGCCAATTCGCCATGTCGAAAGCCGTATCCCACATGCCGCGATCCTCCCTTCCCACCAGTCAACCCGCTTCGGGCCGCGCCAGAGACCGCGCGGCGCGATGGATCGCGTCATTGTCGTGGACGAAGCGTCCGCGCACCGGACGCTTGGCCAGCGCCAGCGCGGCCTCGGCCACGGTCTGCGCACGGATTGCGCGATATTTGCGCAGCCCGCCGTGGAGCATCAGATTGACCAGGGGAGCCGCCAGGATGCCGATGCGCTCTGCCGGACGCCGGTCGTTGGTGCGATGGCCGAGCAGCAGGCCGGGTTCGAGCACGTCGAGCCGGTCGAAGCGCAGCTTGGCGAGGTCGCGTGCAACCTCGCCCTTGACCCGCAGGTATAACGTCCTCGATGCAATGTCGGCCCCGGTCGAACTGACATGGACGAAGCGTTCGACCCCATGGTTCTTCGCCGCGCGCGCCACCGACATCACCAGATCCTGATCGACCGCGCGGAACGCCGCCTCGTCTTCGCCCGCCTTCTTCCAGGTCGTGCCCAGCGCGCAGATGATTGCCCGGGGCCGCACCGCCTCGATCACTTCACCCCAGCGGCCGGGTTCGGCGACGAACAGTTCCATGCGGATACCCCTGGGCAATGACGCCTCGCGCCGGGCAATGCCCGTCAGCCGCAGATCCTCGCGCCCGATGCAGGCCCCCATCACCTTGCCCCCGATCAGGCCCGTGGCGCCGACCAGCGCGATGCGCAGCGGCTCAGACATTGCTGAGCCCCTCGGGCGCGCGGCCATAGATGCGGCGCACCTGGTCGATGGCGTAGCGATCGGTCATCCCGGCGATGAAATCGGCGATGTGGCGGCTGCGTCCGGGTTCGCCCGAGGGCATCCGGGCAAGCCAGCCGTCGGGCATGGTCGAGGTATCCTGGCTGTACGCGACAAACAGCCGCGCGATCACGTCGCGCGCGCGTTCCGCGGTCACCAGCTGTTCGGGGTGGTAATAGAGCCGTTCGTACATGAAACGCTTCAGCCGCCGTTCCGCCGCGCGCATGGCGGGCGAGAAGCTGGCCAGCACCCTGCCCGCCGAGCGGACCTCATCGACGCTGGCAACCTGCCTCACCTGCTCGCGCGTATGCGTGAGCACATCGTTGACCATCAGCCCGATCTGCGTCCGAACGAGTTCGCGCAGCTGCCGCTCGCGCCCGGCATGCGGAAAGCGCCGCTCGACCGCGCGCCACTGATCGGCCAGCAGGTCGAGCGTGAGCAGGTCCCCGAGTTCGAGGAGGCCGGCGCGCAGCCCGTCGTCGATATCGTGGTTGTCATAGGCGATGTCATCGGCGATCGCCGCGACCTGCGCTTCGAGCGAAGGCCATGTGCCCAGATCGAGCGGGAACGCCTCGTCGACCTGCGCCAGCGCCCAGTTGGGCGCGCCGACGGGGCCATTGTGCTTGGCCAGCCCCTCCAGCGTTTCCCAGGTCAGGTTGAGCCCATCGTGTTCGCAATAGGGACTTTCGAGACGCGCCAGCGTGCGGATGCCCTGCGCGTTGTGGTCATAGCCGCCGGCATGGACCATCGCTTCTTCCAGCGCCTTTTCGCCGGCATGGCCGAAGGGCGGGTGGCCGATGTCGTGGCCAAGGCACAAGGCTTCGGTAAGGTCTTCGTCGAGCCCCAGTTCGCGTGCGATGACCCGGCCGATCTGCGCCACCTCGATGCTATGCGTCAGGCGGGTGCGGTAGTGGTCGCCATCGGGCGCGATGAACACCTGCGTCTTGGAACGCAGGCGGCGAAAGGCGATCGAATGGACGATGCGGTCACGGTCACGCTGGAATTCGCTGCGCGGGCCGCGCGAGCCATCACGGTTCTCGGCGAATTCGCGCCCGCGGCTCTTGGCGGGGTCGGCGGCGTAGCGGGCTCGTTCCATCGGTGGCGCGAGGCTTAGGTGAGCGGTAGGCTGGCGACAACGTGAACAGAGCGCGAACCGTGCCGGTTATCGGCAAAAAGAAGGGGCCGCGCGGCGGATACCGCGCGGCCCCGTGGCCATTACTGGCCGATCAGAAGTGGACGCCGATGGTGTCCGGATTGCCGTCGGGGTCGCCGGAGACGGTGCCGCCATTGCCGATATTGCCGAGCAGCAGCAGGCCGGCCGCGTGCGGGCTGGCCATCGAGGTGCCCGACAACGTTGCATAGCCGCCGTCCTTGTAGGTCGAGAAGATCGACGAACCCGGTTCGGCAAAGTCCACCGGCGGGTTGCCGAAGTTCGAGAAGCTTGACCAGATGTCGCCCTGTGCGAAGGACGAGATCGTGAAGATGTTCGATCCGCTGGCCGATGCGGGCGAGGTGGTGCCGGCATTGGTGCTTTCATTACCGGCGGCGATCGCGAATTTCAGCCCCCTGGCCGCCGCCGCTTCGACCGCGTCGTTGAGCGCCTGGCTGAACCCGCCGCCAAGGCTCATATTGGCGACGTCGCCTGCGGCAAAGTTGTTGGCGGCATAGTCGACGCCGGCAATGACCCCGCTGTTCGAGCCCGAACCGCGCCGGTCGAGCACCTTGACCGCGACCAGTTTGACGCCGGCGGCAACGCCCACCACACCGATGCCATTGCCCTTGATCGCGCCGAGAATACCCGCGACGTGGCTGCCATGGCCATTGTTGTCATCCGCCGAGGAATCGCGCGTGAACACCGCCGAGCGCGCGGTATCGACGTTGAGATCGGGGTGGGTGAAGTCGATCCCGGTATCGATGACCCAGGCGCTACTGGTCACGCCGGCGATGCCGCCATTGACCCGCAGCACGCCCCACCAGGTCGTTTCTGGCGCAGGGGTGCCACCGCCGCCGCCCGGACGCGCCTTGGCCTGTCCATCGGCGGTCATCAACTGGTCCTGTTCGCAAAAGGCGATGCGCGGGTTGTTCGCCTGCATCCGGCTGACGCCTTGCGCCGAGGCGTTGATCGAAAAACCGCGGATCGTGTTCTGATAGGTGAAGCCGACCTGCCCCCCGGCGGCCTGCGCCGACCGTGCGGATTCGGCCCGCACATTGGCCTTGGTCACCAGGCCGGGGTTGAAAACGCAGATATAGGCGTTGTCGATCTTCGCGCCCCTGGCAGGCGCCGACTGGGCCGTGCCGGTCGATACCGAACCGGCCGCGGCGAGAGCAATGGCGCTGACGGTCGCAATGCGTCCAATGGAAAATTTCATGATGCGAGTCCCTTTCCCGACAAAGTGGAAAGCACAGGATGCGCCAGCGCAAGAAAGCTACAAGGGCGATGTGGTTAATTTCGGCCGAAATTTTCCCGACTGTCGCACAAATGCCGCAAGATTTCGCGCTTGGGTTTCAATGCGAAATCCACTGGGCGAACTTGGTCGATCCGGGCGGGCCAGATCGCCAATTCATCGGGCAGACTGCCCCATTGTCACGGCCACATTGTCACGGCCGCATTGTCACGACTTCGGCCTCATCGCCTCGATCCAGCGGCGCACCACAGCCAACCCTTCCTCGTCGACCGTCGATTTGCCGATCTCCGGCATGGCAATGCCACCCTCTACCGTCGACATGCGATAGGGCAGGATCGAACGGTCGGGATCGCCGGGCACGATGTCGAACAGCAACCCGCCCGCCCCGCGCCCTGCCGCGACCGGGCGCTTGTTGATGCCCAGCGCGTAGGGATCGCGCTGCTCCCAGCGCAGATCGAGCCCGCTGTTCGACGCGGCCGCCCCCGGCCTGTGGCAATGCGCGCAATTGACGTCGAGATAGGCCCGCGCCGCAGCCTGCGCCGACGCGCCCTCGCGTTCCTCCCACAGCGGCAGCTGGTCGGCGCCTTGCGGCACGGTGTCGAGGTGCCCAGCGGCGACAAACCCTGCCAGCCAGCCGCGCGACAAATTGCGCGCCTTGGGCCCGATCGGCGTCACCGCCCCGTCGAGCCCGTGGCATTCCTTGCACTGGTTCTTGTTCGGCACGCGGTAACTGATCGCCTCACCCTTCGGCGTGACGAGATCGAGCCGCGCCCCCGCTACCGCCAGCGTCGCTTCGGTCTGCTGCGCATTCCACAGATAGGGCAGCGCCAGCCAGCCCTCGGTGCGGTGCAGCAGCACGCGGGTCTCGATCAGGCGGCGCCTGCCGTCCTGCACGAAGGCGAAGGTCTTGATCAGCGCGCTGCCGACCGGGAGATCGAGCAGATCTTCGCCCTGCGCACGCGCTTTTGCGCCCTTCGGCACAAAGACGAAACGCAGCTTTTCCGCCCCGTCCGAAAACAGGGGGGTGTTGAGGCGATAGGGCGTCACCCCATCGGCCGGGACCTGCCCGGCGGGGTCGGCGAAGAACCCGAATTCGGACAGGCTGCGCGGCAGGCCCTGGCCGGCTATCGCCGCTTCACTGACGGCCACGGCCGGGCGCGCCTGCACCGCCAGCGATCCGGCCAGGGCCAGCGCGGCGCAGGCTGCCCAGGCGAGATGCCTCATCCGCCAAGCCTTTGATCGAGCGCGGCGGGCGCGCCGATCCCTTCGCGGTAGAACACCTCGACCGGGCGCGGCGCATTCTGCAGCAGGGTCGGCTGCGCATCGGCAAGCCCCTTGCCCTGTTCCGTCAGGTTGAGCGTCCAGCCGAGGATGCCGGGCGCCACCGCCAGCGTGATCGCCGGATTGCCCAGCCCGTCCCACAACAGCGGCGGCAGTTCGCCGCCGAAGGCCGCCAGCAGCGCCTCCTTGCCGTCGATCTGCGGGTCGTAGCCGCCACCGTCGAGCAGGTTCGCCCCGATCGTGACGTTGCGCGGAATCGGTTCATAGCGCGGATCGTCGTAAGCCTGGGTATAGGCGATCACCATGATCGGCGCGGTGGGGTTGCCCGACAGGATGTTGTTTTCCACCAGCACCCGGTCGTTGGCCATCACCATGATCCCGGTTCCGCGGCGCACCCCGGCAACGATATTCCCCGGAGGGGCAAAATTGGGCGTGTCGTTGGCCATCACCAGATTGTTGGCGACGATGACATTGCCGCCGCCCATCACCGGCAGGCCGGGCAGGTCGAACACCAGTATGCCGCCGGTGTTGCGCGTGGCGACATTGTGTTCGATCAGCGCGTTGCGGCTGTTCTCGATCTCGATTCCCGCGACATTGGCCTCGGCAATCGAATTGCGCACGGTGATGCGGTTCGACTGGCCGACATAGATCCCCGCGTCGGACGCGCCCGAAACCTTGCATCCGTCGATCAGGATCGCGGCGCTTTCGACCGGATAGAGGCCATAGGCGCCGTTGGTCGGGGCCGGGCCATTGGTCCAGCTCACCCTGACGCGGTGGTAGACGATATTGTCCGCCCCCTTGGACTTGATCCCGTCGCCCTTGGGGTTCTCCAGCGCGAAATCGCGCAGCGTGACGTTGTCGCTGGTCACCAGCAGACCCTCGCCCGCACCCTGCTGAGCGGTGAAGTCGAGCACGGTGCCGTCCATGCCCGCGCCGCGGATGGTCACGCCATCGACATCGAGGCTGAGCCCGTCGCTGATCGCATAGCGCCCGGCGGCCAGCACGATCTCATCCCCCGGCCGGGCCAGGATCAGCGCTTCCTGCAGGCGCTGCTGCGCCCCCTCGCCCGGCGCGATGTCATGCGTTGCGGCGAAAACGGGTGCGGCGCCAGCAAGCAGTGCGGCGGCCAGCGTCAGTCTGATCATGAGTCTCTCCCTCGCGACCTGTTGTGCCGCAAGCCGCCCCGAATGCAAGCCGCCTCAGCGGTCGGTAAAGGCGCAGACCGCGGCGGAGGTGGCGGTCACCTCGATCGCTTCGGCATCGTCGATCCGGCGCAGGCGTTCGAGGAATTCGGCCACGCTCGGCACCGCCGCCGCCTCGCCTCCTCCCTGCGAAAGCGCCTCCAGCCCGCGCAGCTGACCCAGCGTCAGGCGCTTGGCCATGCGCTTGGCCATGCAGCCGGCCATCGGCTGCGGCAGACCCTGCGCGACCAGCCCGCTTTCGATGCGGCGTTCGACCGCCCGGCCCAGTCCGCCGGTCAGCAGCCAGCCACCCGCCAGCACGGCAAGCACAGCGACAACGATCAGGATCGTGCGCTTCACGGTCCGCCCCTAGGCCAGCGCCTTGACGATTTCCTCGACCATCTTCTTCGCATCGGCCAGCAGCATCGTCGTCTGGTTCATGTAGAACACCTCGTTGTCGACCCCGGCATAGCCCACGCCGCCCATGCTGCGCTTGATGAAGAAGACCTGCTTGGCCTTGTCGACATCGAATACCGGCATGCCGTAGATCGGCGATGACTTGTCGGTCTTGGCCGCCGGATTGACCACATCGTTCGCGCCGATGATGAAGGCGACATCGGCCTGCGCGAATTCGCTGTTGATGTCCTCCAGCTCGAACACGTTCTCATAGGGCACGTTGGCTTCGGCCAGCAGCACGTTCATGTGGCCCGGCATGCGGCCCGCGACCGGGTGGATCGCGAACTTCACCTCGACGCCCTTTTGCTCGAGCAGGTCGGCCATCTCGCGCAGCGCATGCTGCGCCTGCGCCACCGCCATGCCGTAACCGGGGATGACGATGACCTTCTCCGCCTGTTCGAGCATGAAAGCGGCGTCTTCCGCGCTGCCGGTCTTGTAAGGGCGCTGTTCACCCCCGCCCGTGCCCGCCGCGGCACCGTCGGCGCCGAAGCCGCCCGCGATCACGCTGATGAAGCTGCGGTTCATCGCGCGGCACATGATGTAGCTGAGGATCGCGCCCGAGGAGCCGACCAGCGCGCCGGTGATGATCATCGCGGTGTTGTGCAGCGTGAAGCCCATCGCCGCCGCCGCCCAGCCCGAATAGGAGTTGAGCATCGACACCACCACCGGCATGTCCGCCCCGCCGATCGGAATGATCAGCAGGAAGCCGATGACGAAGGCGGCAGCGAGGATCGCCCAGAACAGCCAGCCCGCGCCCGCAGGGGCGGCAGGCGCCATGGCGAACATGGCGGTCCCCGCGACGATCGCCAGCAGCGTGCCGAGATTGATGACGTGCCGGGCGGGCAGCATGATCGGCTTGCCGCTCATATTGCCGTTGAGCTTGGCAAAGGCGATGACCGAGCCGGAGAACGTGATCGCGCCGATCGCCGCGCCGAGCGCCATCTCCACCCGGCTGACGGCGAGGATATTGCCCGCGCCGTCGAGGATGTCGAAGGCATCGGGGTTCAGGAAGGCCGCCACCGCGACCAGCACCGCCGCCATGCCGACCAGCGAGTGGAACGCCGCGACCAGCTGCGGCATCGCGGTCATGGCGATGCGCCGCGCGATGACGAAACCGGCGATCCCGCCCAACGCGATGGCGATGCCGATCTCGACGAGATTGGCGACCTCATGCGTCACCAGCGTGGTGGCCACCGCGATCAGCATGCCGATCATGCCATAGCGGTTGCCGGTGCGGCTGGTGCTCGGGCTCGACAGACCGCGTAGCGCAAGGATGAACAACACGCCCGCAATGAGGTATGCGACAGCAACCCACGGGTTGCTTGCCCCCTCGCCGGTAGATGCGTGTGCAGGTACAGCGAACATCGTCATCCCAGCGAAAGCCGGGATCGCTGTCCATTTGGCGTGGAGTCTGCGCAACCGGATCCCAGCGTTCGCTGGGATGACGGAGAAAAGCGAACGCATCACTTCTTCTCCTTCTTCTTGTACATCGCCAGCATCCGTTCGGTCACCGCGAAACCGCCGAAGATGTTGACGCTCGCCAGCACCACGCCCGCAAGCCCCATCCACTTGGCGATATCGCTCCCCGCCGTCGCCGCCGCGATCAGCGCACCCACGATGATCACCGAGGAGATCGCATTGGTCACCGCCATCAGCGGCGTGTGCAGTGCCGGCGTGACCGACCAGACGACGTAATAGCCGACGAAACACGCCAGCACGAAGATCGACAGGATTGAAACGAAGTCCATCTATTGAGCCTCCCCGGCACGGGGAGGGGGACCGTCCGCAGGACGGTGGTGGGGGCTTACCGCACGCGCGGCGATGGCGTCAGCCGCGCCGACCGCATCTGCCAGCACCCGCTGCGCCGAGACCCGCAGCACCCTGTACCCGTTTTCCATCAGAAAGTTGGTTCGTTCCTGATCTTTTCTCGGCCTGTCGCCCATGTCGTGCCCAAGCCCGTCGATCTCCACGACGAGGCGCCTCGACAGGCAGCAGAAATCCACCACATACGGGCCGATTGGATGCTGCCGGCGAAACTTCAGGCCCTGTGGCCGCAAGCGCAGTGACTGCCAAAGCATTCGCTCGGGTAACGACTGATCGCGCCGCAGCTTGCGTGCACGGTAAACCACCGGGCGCTGCGTGGGAGGAGAGCCCCCACCACCGCGCTTCGCGCGGTCCCCCTCCCCGTTCCGGGGAGGCTCCTGCGCCGCTTCGCTCACTTCACCCTCTCGTTGACGACCTTGCCGCCCTGCGTCAGCCGCACGGCATCGCCGATTTCCTCGTCGAGCACCGGTCTGCCCTGCTCCTTGTCCCAGAAGGCGGAAAGGAAATTGTAGAGGTTGCGCGCGAACAGCGCCGAGGCGTCGGCGGCAAGGTGGCCGGCGGTGTTCGAATAGCCGACGATCTTGACGCCGTGGCTTTCCACCACCTGGTCCGCGACCGAGCCTTCGACATTGCCCCCCTGCGCCACCGCGAGATCGTAAATCACGCTGCCCGGCTTCATCGAGGCAATCTGCGCATCGCTGATCAGGCGCGGCGCGGCGCGGCCCGGGATCAGCGCGGTGGTGATGACGATATCCTGCCTGGCAATGTGACCGGACACCAGTGCGGCCTGCGCCTTCTGGTATTCCTCGCTCATTTCGGTGGCATAGCCGCCCGAACCCTCGCCCTCGATCCCCGCGACCGTCTCGACGAAGATCGGTTTGGCGCCGAGCGACTGGATCTGCTCCCTGGTCGCCGAACGCACATCGGTGGCGGAAACCTGCGCGCCCAGCCGCCGCGCGGTGGCGATCGCCTGCAACCCGGCCACACCCACGCCCATCACGAAGACGCGCGCCGCCTGCACCGTGCCCGCAGCGGTCATCATCATCGGGAAGGCGCGGCCGTATTCGTTAGCGGCGGCCAGCACCGCCTTGTAACCTGCAAGGTTCGACTGGCTGGAGAGCACGTCCATGCTCTGCGCGCGGGTGATGCGCGGCATGAATTCCATCGACAGGGCCTCGAGCCCGGCCTTGGCATAGGCCTCGACCCGGTCCTTATCACGAAAGGGATCGAAACTCGCGGCGACCCAGGCCCCCGGCCTCGCGCCCTTGAGCGCCTTCACTTCGGGCGCCTGTATGCCCAGGACAATGTCCGCCCCCTTGACCGTCGCGGCGGCGCTGCCGACTTCGACCCCGGCCTCGCGATAGGCGTCGTCGGTGATCGCGGCGCCGAGCCCGGCACCGGTCTCCACTGCCACGCTGGCCCCGAGCGAGGCGAATTTCTTCGCGGTTTCGGGCGTCAGCGCGACGCGCTTTTCCCCGGCCGCGCCTTCCTTGAGCACCGCGATGCGCATCGCCGCGGGCTTAGCCGGAAATCAGCACGATGATGAGCAGCGTGAGCAGCGCCAGTGCAGGGACGACCCATTTGAGCATGCCGATAAAGGATGAATACGTGCTGCTGTGCGCCTTCATGTCGTTGGCGGAACCCATGTCTTTCCCCTAAGGATGGAATTGCTGTTGCGGCGGTCTATCGCGCGGGCTGCACCGGCTCAAGTCCCTCAATCGCCCGTTCAGCCCGCAAACAGGCTTAATCGGGTCTTTACCCCTTTACGCTAGGGCGGAAGTAGACGGCGCAGAGCCGTCGGCCCATAACGAGGAGCCGGCTCCCCATGGCGAGCGACGCAACGCGCCTGTTGATGCTGATCGACGACGAACCGGCGCAGAGCCGACTCGTCACTGCACTCGCCGCGCGCGAGGGTTGGCGCACGCTGGTGGTCGCCTCGGGCGAAGAGGCACTGGCCAGGCTCACCGCTCCCGAAGGGGCCGAGGTGCAGGCCGTCCTGCTCGATCAGCGGGTCCCCGGCGAGGATGCCTGCGAACTGATCCGCGAGATTCGTTCGGCCCGGCCCGATCTGCCGCTGCTGATGCTCACCGCCAGCACATCGCCGCTGCTCGCGGTCGAAGCGATGCGTTCGGGTGCCACCGACTACCTGATCAAGCCGGTCGCGCCCGACCGCCTGCTCGCCGCGCTGCGCAGCGCGACGCGTGTCGAGGCGCCGCGCGACGAACTCCAGCCGATGACCGAGAAGCTGCCCACCGTGCTCGATTTCGACGCGATGGTCGGTACCGCCCCGCCCTTCCGCACCGCGCTGGCCAAGGCCGCCACGGCGGCGCGCGGGCACGGCCATGTGCTGGTCGAAGGCGAGAGCGGCACCGGCAAGGAGATGCTGCTGCGCGCGATGCATGCCGCCTCGCCGCGCTGCAAGGCGCCGATGCGGCTGGTCGCTTGCGGATCGATGCCCGCCACCTCGCTCGAATCGCTGCTGTTCGGGCACGAGAAGGGCGCCTTCGCCGGTGCCTTCGACCGCCAGACCGGCCTGTTCGAGCACTGCGACGGCGGCACGCTGATGCTCGACGATATCGACCGGATGGACCTGCCGCAGCAGGAACGGCTGGCCGATGTGATAGAGAGCGCGATCGTCCGGCCAACCGGTGCCAGCCACGGTTTCAGGATCGACGTCCGCATCTTCGCGTCCTGCGACCTGCCGCTCGAGGAACTGGTGGCGGCGGGCGAATTCTCGCAGCGCCTGTTCGCCGCGCTCTCGGCAACCCGTATCCATATGCCCGCCTTGCGCGACCGGCTTGGCGATATCCCTGCGCTCACCCGCTATTTCCTCGCCAAGATCGGCGAGCAGCCGGGCCTGTTCCACCACTCGATCGCCGACAGCGGGCTGACCCTGCTCGAAGCCTACGACTGGCCGGGCAACGTGCGCCAGTTGCAGGCGGTGCTGTTCCGCGCCTCGGTGTTCGAACAGCGTGAGGCGCTCACCGCGCACAGCTTTCCGCAGCTTTCCCAACTCCTCGGCGACAGCCCCGACCGCGGCGAGAGCCGTGCGCGCGGGCTTGGCGTGATCCTCTACACCGGCGACGGGAACCTGCGCCCGCTCGAGGAGATCGAGGCCGACATCATCCGCCTCGCCATCGGCCACTATCGCGGGCGCATGACCGAAGTCGCGCGCCGTTTGGGCATCGGCCGTTCGACGCTCTACCGCAAGCTGTCCGAACTGGGCATCGACAACGCGGCCTAGCGTGATTTCGAGCCGGATGGAACCATCCGGCGGCTCGGAAATCACGGCAAACGAAAGATAAGCCACAGTGGTCCCGGTTCGATCGGAACCGGAACCACTGTGGCGTGATTTCGAGCCGGATGGAACCACCCGGTCATTCCGGCAAATCGGAAAAATCGGTCAGCGCCGCGTCCCTCAGGCCGCGCCACACGTTGCGCGCCTGGACGGTTTCGGGAACGTCGTGGACGCGCACCATCTGCACGCCCGCGTCCATCCCCTTCACCGCCAGCGCCACGCTGCCGCCAAGCCGCTGATCGACCGGCGCCTCGTTCGACAGCGCCCCCACCACCCGCTTGCGGCTCGCGCCGAGCAGCAGCGGATGGCCCAGCGCATGGAACAGCGGCAGCGCGTTGATCAGCGCGAGGCTGTGCGCCAGCGCCTTGCCGAAACCGATGCCGACATCGAGCACGATCTTCGCCGGGTCTATCCCCGCCGCGAGGGCCGCATCGCGCCGTTCGCGCAAAGCGTCGAACACGTCGAACACCACGCTGGCATAATCGCCGCCCGCCAGATCGTCCCTGGCATGCAGGTCCTCGCCCGTCCCTGGCGCGTGCATCAGCACCACCGGGCAACCGGCGCGCGCAACCACTTCGGCGGCGCGCGGATCGTGCGTCAACCCGCTGACGTCGTTGACCATCTGCGCCCCGGCGGCGAGCGCGGCCTCCATCACCGCCGCCTTGCGCGTGTCGATGCCGACCGCCGCGCCCATCGCCGCGCAGGCCTCCACCGCGGGCACGACGCGCACGATCTCGTCGCCTTCCCACAGCGGCTTTGCGCCCGGCCGCGTGCTTTCCCCGCCGATGTCGAGCACCGCCGCGCCCGCCTCGATCATGACGGCGGCGTGCGCGCGCCCCGCCTCGCGGTCGTCGAGAAACCTGCCGCCATCGCTGAAGCTGTCGGGGGTGACGTTGAGAATGCCCATCACCTGCGGCTGGTCGAGCCGCACGGTGCGCGCGCCCAGCGCCAGCGGCGGATGCGCTTTGCCCAGATTGGCCCATTGCGCCTCGGCCTCGGCGCCGACCGCTTCGGGCAGTTCGCCCAGCACCTGCGCCATGGTGTCGGGTGTGGCGAGCCAGCGCCCCACCACCTTGCCCCCATGCGCTTCGGCCTGCCGCAGGATCACCGCAAAGCGGCTGGCATAGACCATCCCCCCGGCAAGCCGGACGGCATTGCCATGCTCGGACTGCGGGCCGGGGGCAAAGCCGATGGGGCGGATATAGATGTGTTGGATCATGGTTGGACCTGACTAGCGAAAACCCTGCCGGATGGAACACATGGAACACGGTCCTGGAAAAGAAAAACCGGGGATGCGCGAAGGGGCCATGCGGGGCGCGGCACGGCAGTCGGCTTGTGGTATCGCATGGGCGGCGTTGTAGAGGCCCGCGCGCCTGTAGGACAGCAAACGCAGGTCTCAGTCCGGCGTCCGGTCCTTCCGGCCGGCGCCGCCCCAGCGGAACGGTGTGTGCCATCGCGCAGGCGCCAGTTCGCCGCGCGATACGCGCAGCAGCAGGCCGACGATGGTCCCCGCGCCGATGGCGGTGGTGAGGTCGGCCAGCACGGTCAGCAGCGCGGTTCCGAGCAGCAGCAGCAGGTCGGCCAGCGGCAGCCGCAGCCGCTCGCGCCAGCGGTGCGGTTCGCTCATCGTCCAGGCGGTGACCACCAGCAGCGCGGCCAGCACCGGCAGCGCAAGCATCCCGGCCAGCGGGGCGGCCACCACCATCGCCAGCAGGATCGCCAGCGCATGGACGATCCCCGCCACCGGGGTCCTGCCCCCGGCATTGACGTTGGTGGCGGTGCGGGCGATCGCCCCGGTCGCGGGCAGGCCGCCGAACAGCGGCGAGGCGATGTTCGCCGCGCCCTGAGCGATCAGTTCGGCGGTCGGGCGATGGGCGCCTTCGATCATGCGGTCGGCAACGATCGCCGACAGCAGCGATTCGATCGCCGCAAGGAAGGCGATGGTCAACGCCACCGGCAGCAGTTCGACCAGCAGGGCGACCGAAAGATGGGGAATGGTCGGCATCGGCAGGCCATTGGGCAAGGCGCCATAGCGTGCCGAGACGGTGTCGACCGAAGGCATCAGCGACACGGCCACCACGCTCGCGGCGATGACCACGGCAACCGGCCAGGGAATCCTCGGCGCGATCCGGCGCAGGACAAGAATTGCGGCAACGCTGGCGAGGCCGAGCAGGAGCGAGGGGTTGTCGATGGAATGGCGCAGCGCCCACAGCGCCTGCAGCTTGGGGATGAAGTCGGCCGGCAGGCCCCGTCCGGTCATCCCTGCTAGATCCTTGAGCTGGCTGACCGCGATCACGACCGCGATGCCGATGGTGAAGCCTTCGATCACCGGTTCGGGTACGTGCCGGATCAGCCGGCCCGCGCCCAGCAATCCCGCCAATAGCAGGATGACGCCCGCCATCAGCGTGGCGACCAGCAACCCGTCGAGGCCATGCTCGTGGATCACGGCATAGACCACGACGATGAAGGCCCCGGTCGGCCCGCCGATCTGCACGCGGCTGCCGCCCAGCGCGGAAATCAGGAAGCCGGCGATCACCGCGGTCACGAGGCCTGCCTTGGGCGGCGCCCCCGATGCGATGGCGATGGCGATGCTGAGCGGCAAGGCAACCAGCGCCACGGTGACGCCCGCCAGCGAGTCGGCCCGGAACTGGCCCCAGCTGTAGCTGGCCATGGTGGTGAGAATCTTGGGTTTCATGCGTGCTCGCTCTGCTGGCAGGGGATGGAAACGATGGGACGGATCAAGCCCGCGTGACGGCCTGCAGTCTTGTGTGGTGGCGTCATAGATATTGCTCGAAATCCATGCGCTGGTGCAGGACACGGACGATCAGCAGATCCCTATCGGTCACGCGATAGAACACGACATGCGCCTGCTGCCTGACTCGGCGCAAGCCGGGAGCAAGGTCATCCGCACTGCGCCCGAGCAAGGGGTTGTCGGCCAGCGAGTCGAAACACGCCTGGAACTGGTCGCGATATCGGCGCGCCTGCGCGATGCCGAACTCGGCGATGGTAAAGTCGGCTATCTCGGCAAGGTCGGCGACGGCCCGCCAACTGACGCTAAGGTCACGCATCGATAGCCCGAGCGCGCTCCTCTGCCGCGGCCCAGATCGTGTCGAGCGACTGGTCGCTCACGCCGCTCTCGAGGCCTTCGGCGATGGCCTGCCGCAGCCCGGCGAGCCGCGCCTGCCCCTCCTGGTCGCGGCGCACGAGATCGCGGATATACTCGCTGTCATTGGTGAACGCCCCGCGCGCGATCTGGCGCTTGATCCAGGCATCCTGCGCGTCGCTGAGCGTGATAGTCTTGCGGATCGTGGGCACGGGCTGCTCCTTCACGGGGCGACGTATCATACTATTGGTGCAGCCAGCAATGCAGGAGACGAGTTATGCCAGCTCCCTCTCAATCCTCCACCGCCAGCAGGTAGAGCTGTCTTGCGGCGTCGATCGGCTTGGCCTCGCCGCCGTTCTCATAGTGCCAGAAGGTCCAGCCATTGCAGCTCGGCGCGCCCTGCAGTTCCTTGCCCAGGCCGTGGATGCTGCCGGTCTGCGCCCCGCAGGCCAGCGACCCGTCGGCGCGCACGGTGGCGATCCAGCGGCGTTTCGTGTCGAATACCTCGGTGCCCGGCTTGAGGAAGCCGCCCTCGACCAGCGCGCCGAAGGCGACCTTGGGCGCTGCGCGCCCCGCCTGCATGGTGGTGAGCGCGCTTTCGTCGAGCGGGAGTTCCTTGTCGATCCGCTTCAGCGCGGCGTCGCGATAGACGCCTTCGCGCTCGCAACCGATCCATTCGCGGCCCAGGCGCTTGGCCACCGCGCCGGTGGTGCCGGTGCCGAAGAAGGGATCGAGCACGACGTCACCCTTCTCGGTGGTGGACAGCAGCACGCGGTAGAGCAGCGCCTCGGGCTTCTGCGTCGGGTGGACCTTGTGCCCCGCTTCCTTGAGCCGTTCCTGCCCGCCGCAGATCGGCAGGACCCAGTCGCTGCGCATCTGCAGCTCGTCGTTGAGCGTCTTCATCGCGCGATAGTTGAAGTGGTACCTGGCCTTTTCGCCCTGGCTCGCCCAGATCAGCGTTTCATGCGCGTTGGTGAAGCGCGTGCCCTTGAAATTGGGCATGGGGTTGGCCTTGCGCCAGACGATATCGTTGAGGATCCAGAAGCCCAGGTCCTGCAGGATCGCGCCGACGCGGAAGATGTTGTGGTAGCTGCCGATCACCCACAGCGCGCCGTCGGGCTTGAGCACGCGCTTCGCCTCGGTCAGCCAGCGCCTTGTGAAGGCGTCATAGCTGTTGAAGCTGTCGAAGCGGTCCCACTCGTCGGTCACCGCATCGACATGGCTGCCGTCCGGGCGCGCCAGATCGCCGCCGAGCTGGAGGTTATAGGGCGGATCGGCGAAGACGAGATCGACCGAAGCGGTCGGGATCGAGCGCATGGCTTCGACGCAATCGCCCGGGATGATCTGCCCCAGCGGGAGCAGCTCCTTCGGCGTTGCAACCGGTTTTACAACTGCTTGCGCGCGACTCTTCGCGGTCGTCATGACCCCCATGCGTAATCCCCTGTTCGTAGTTATCCACAAGGTGAGTCTTCGGCGAGTCCGCGTCAAGCGCAAAGCGACGGGCTGTTGATCGCACACCGCAGCATTTGGGAGAGAACGAAAGGAGTCCTGCACAAGATATTGAGTTCCGGAGGGTTTGGGGGACTCAACATATCGCGGGTGTGGCACGGAGGACTCGATATGCCGGTCGTTTAATCGTTAGGTGATCGGAGGCCGGCGTGCTAGGACATCCGGGCTGACGTCGAAATTTGCGACGGACTTCGGCCTTTGACGACCGCCGCTTGCCCGCACGGGCCCCGGCGCAAACCAGACGACGACTTCCTTTCATCGGACGATCTGATGCACCACCCACGCCGTATTCCGCGGCGGGGCAACCTCTCGTTTCTTGAAAGGAAACACCATGAGCAAGACTGGCACAGTCAAATTCTTCAACACCGACAAGGGTTACGGCTTCATCCATCCCGACGATGGTTCGGACGACAGTTTCGTCCATATCAGCGCCGTGCAGGCCGCGGGCATGCAGACGCTCGATAAGGACCAGCGCCTGAACTATGAAGTCGAAACCGGTCGCAACGGCAAGGCAAGCGCGGTGAATCTCTCGGCCGCCGACTGATCCAGGCGACGCCCCGCGCGGTCGGTCTGCGGCCGGCACGCGGGGCGGCCATCCCCGCGCCGAAAGGGCCGACCGTGTCCCAGCAATCCTATGAATTCTACGTCGCGCGGGCAGAGGCCTCTGCCGCCGAGGCCAGCGCCGCCACGCTCGAAAACGTGCGCGAACGCGCGCTGCGCGCCGAAGCCACCTGGATGGGATTGGCCAAACAGGCCCGCGCCATCGCCCATCAGCGGCTGAAGATCGCAACCGCGAAAGCCGATGCGCGCGCGGCCGCCGAAGCATTGGCCGCGCGGCCCCGGGCCTGACGGTTCAGCCGCCAGCCGCGAACAGCTCCGCCTGCGCCACCGGGGCAAAGCTCTTGCGGTGAAGCGGCGTGGGGCCGTGCCGCCGCAGCGCTTCCAAGTGTTCTGCCGTTGGGTAGCCCATGTTGCGCTCCCAGCCGTAATGCGGGTGCGCGGCAGCCGCTTCGCGCATCAGCCGGTCGCGGTATTGCTTGGCGATGATCGAGGCGGCGGAAATGCACGGCTCCTTGCCGTCGCCGCCCACGATGGCGCGCGCGGACCAGCGCCATTCGACCCGGCGGCCCTGAGGGGTCATGTTGCCGTCGATCAGCACCTGCTCAGGCTCGGCCCCCAGCGCCTCGACCAGCCGCGCGACCGCCTGCGTCATCGCCAGCATGGTCGCCTGGAAGATATTGAGCCGGTCGATTGCCTCGACCCCGACCACTCCCAGCGCCCAGCCGCAATGCGCGCGAATCTGCGGTTCCAGCACCGCGCGCCTTTTCGACGAAAGCCGCTTGGAATCGTCCAGTCCCGCAGGGCACGGCTTGCCCAAGACCACCGCCGCCGCCACAACGGGGCCTGCCAGCGGCCCGCGCCCGACCTCGTCGACACCGATGACCAGCGGCGCGGCACCAAGACCAGATTTGGGAGTTGCACAGAGCATGAGACAGCCTTCGATCCTCACCGCCACCCTATCGCCGCTCATCTTCCTCGCAAGCTGCGGCAATGGCGCGGGCGGGGATAATCCGCCCGCCGTCGAAGCCGCCGCCGCGCAGGTCTTCGCCACCACCGAACGCGGCAGCTTCGATCGCCCCTGGGCCGCCGCCTTCCTGCCTGGCACCGCGCTGCTGTTCGTGACCGAGAAACCGGGGACGATGAAATTCGTCGACACGCGAACCCGCAGGACGGGCACCGTCACGGGCACGCCCAGGGTCGACCATGGCGGCCAGGGCGGCTTGGGCGATCTCGCCTTCCTGCCCGCCGAGGCGGCAGGCGAAGTGGGCGCGCGGACGATCTATCTCAGCTGGGTCGAAGCGGGCGCGAACGACACCCGCGGCGCGGTGGTCGGCAAGGGCACGCTGCGCTGCCCGGATAGCAATGCCTGTGCGATCGAGGGACTCGAAGTGATCTGGCGACAGACGCCCAAGGTCAGCGGACGCGGGCATTTTTCGCACCGCATCGCGGTCAGCCCCGATGGCCGCCATCTGTTCGTCTCGAGCGGCGAGCGCCAGAAGATGGAACCGGCGCAGGATCCGTCGAACAATCTCGGCTCGGTGGCAAGGCTCAACCTCGATGGAACCCCGGCCGCCGGCAACGCCTTCAGCGGACAGGCCGGCAAGGCGCAGGACATCTGGTCCTATGGCCACCGCAACGTGCTCGGTCTCGCCTTCGACCGCGATGGGCGGCTGTGGGGGGCAGAGCACGGACCGGCCGGTGGCGACGAGCTCAACCTCGTCGAGAAAGGCGCCAATTACGGCTGGCCGCGCGTGTCGGACGGCGACCACTACGATGGCACACCGATCCCGCGCAACGCGACCAGCACCGCCTACCACCCCTCGGCGATCACCTGGAACCCGGTCATCGCACCCGGCAGCCTGATGTTCTATCGCGGCGGCCTGTTTCCCGGCTTCAAGGACAATGCGCTGATTGCCGGCCTGTCGAGCAATGCCATCGTCCGCGTGGCGATCGACGGGGACACGGCGCGCGAGGTTGCGCGCTACACGATGGACAGCCGCATCCGCGGCGTGGTCGAGGGGCCCGACGGCGCGCTGTGGGCGATCGAGGACGGCACTGGCGGGCGGCTGCTCGAACTTCGCCCGCGCTAGGCGCGTGTATCCATAAACCGAAATTGGTCGACTTGGGGCCAGCGCGGGCCTAAGCGCCGCGCCCTCATGGCGACCCTCGTGCCCCTCTCCGCGATCGACCCGCAGCTGGTCGAAGACCTGCTCGACGCAGCCTTTGGCGGCGGGCGCCATGCGCGCACCGCCTATCGCATTCGTGAGGGGATGGACTGGCTCGAGGCGCTCAGCTTCGCCGCGCTCGACGATGAAGACTATCTCGTCGGCACGATCCAGTGCTGGCCGGTCGCGCTGGTCGATCCGCGGGGCCGCCCGCACCCGCTGATCATGGTCGGCCCCGTGGCGGTCATGCCGGGACGGCAGGGCGAAGGCTATGGCAAGGCGCTGATGGCTGCCAGCCTCGCCGCGATCGATGCCGGCTTCGACACCGGCGCCGCGCCGCTGCCGCAGGTGATGATCGGCGATCCCGACTATTACGACCGCTGGGACTTCACCGCCGAACATACCGGCGGCTGGCATTGCCCGGGTCCGTTCGATAAGCCCCGTCTGCTCGCGCGCACGGGCAATCCGGCGATCCTGCCGCCCGAAGGAATGCTGGGGCCGTGGACGCCGGCCTTGGCGAAATAGGCTGCATCTGGCATCGCCGGTTGCAACGATGCCCTACACCCCGCCCCCCGAACTCGCCGGACTTTCGCTCGCGCAGATTGCCGAGCAGCTGGCGCAGCGCAAGCTGCCGCCGCTCGAACAATGGTCGCCGCAGGCGGTGGGCGAAAGCCATATGCGCATCGCCGCCGACGGAAGCTGGTATCACGAAGGTTCGCCGATCGCCCGCCCGGCGATGGTGCGCGCCTTTTCCGGGCTGCTGATGCGCGACGAGGGCGGGCAGCACTGGCTGGTGACCCCGTTCCACAAGCTCGCCATCGCGGTCGAGGACGCGGCCTTCGTCGCCACCGATGTGATCGGGACCGAGGGCGCGCTCGCCTTCCGCCTCAACACCGACGATCTGGTGATTGCCGGTCCGCACAACCCGATCCGCGCGGCGGGCGATGCGCAGGCGCCCGCGCTCTATGTGATGGTCAGGCGCGGCTGCGAGGCGCGGCTCAACCGTTCGACCTATGAACAGCTCGCCCACATCGCGCTCGAGGCGGGCGAGCACTGGACCGTCACCAGCGCGGGGGCGACATTCTCGCTGGTGCCCGCATGAGCGAGCTGTTCGACCGTCTCTCGGACCGGTTCCAGCGCGGCCATGCGCGCGATGTGGGCGCGCTGATGTCCGATGCGCGCTTTGCCGACCTCGAAGATACGGCCGAAGCCGCCGTTCTGATCGCGGTAACCGACAGCGAGCGGCCCGGCGTGCTGCTGACCCGGCGCCCGCGCACCATGCGCGACCACCCGGGCCAGGTCGCCTTCCCCGGGGGCAAGCTCGACCATGGCGAACAGCCGGTCGAAGCGGCGCTGCGCGAGGCGTGGGAAGAACTCGGCATCGCCGCCGAACACGTGCGCGTGATCGGCACCACCGACCGTTATCAGACCGGGACCGGCTTCGACATCACCCCGGTGCTCGCCACGGTTCCCGCCGACCTTGCCATCCGGCCCGATCCGCACGAGGTCGAAAGCTGGTTCGAATGCCCGCTCGACAGACTGATGGATGCATCGCAATGGAACCGCAATTCGGTGTTCTGGAAGGGGGCGATGCGCGAATATCTCGAGATGGACCATGGCGGCTATCGCATCTGGGGCGTGACCGCGGCAATCTGCTGGAACCTGTCGCGCCGCCTGTCGTGGCTGGAGGGGCGTGATGACTAGCCGCCTGCCGCAAGCCGCATGGACGCAGCGCGCGGACCTTGCGCGGCTGGTCGCGGCGCTGGGCGCCGATGCGGTGCGCTGGGTCGGCGGCTGCGTGCGCGACACACTGCTCGGCCTCGACCCGCACGATGTCGATTGCGCCACGCCGCACCGCCCCGGCGCGGTGATCGACCGGTGCCGCGCCGCGGGTATCCGCACGGTGCCGACGGGTATCGATCATGGAACCGTCACCGCCATCCTCGAACACGGACCGGTCGAGGTGACCACGCTGCGGCAGGACGTTTCGACCGATGGCCGCCGCGCGACCGTGGCGTTTGCCGACGACTGGCGCGACGATGCCGCGCGGCGCGATTTCACCATCAACGCGCTTTATGCCCACCCGGTGACGCTGGAGATTTCGGATTATTTCGGCGGGCTCGACGACCTCGCCGCGCGCCACGTGCGCTTCATCGGCGCGGCGGAGGAGCGCATCCGCGAGGATCACCTGCGGATCCTGCGCTATTTCCGCTTCCAGGCGCGTTTTGGCGATGCGCTCGACGATGCCGCCGTGCGCGCCTGCGCAGCGCTGGCGGGCACGCTCAAGGGCCTCAGCCGCGAGCGCGTGGCGATGGAACTGCTGGCGATCTTCGCGCTGCCCGACCCGGCCGCGACCGTCGAGCTGATGGCCCGGCTGGGCGTGCTCGGCGTGGTGCTGCCCGAAGCGCGCGCGCCCGAACTGGCCTGTCTGAAAGCGCTGGTCGGGCAAGAGGTCGCGCAGGGCCACCGGCCCGATGAAATCCGCCGGCTCGCGGCGCTGCTGCCCGCCGTTCCCGCCGTGGCCGAGGCCGTCTCCGCCCGCCTGCGCCTGTCGCGGGCGCAGCGTGCGCGGCTGGTCTGCGCTGCGGGCCGCACCCCGTTTGACGCCGAAGCGCCCAGGGCGCTGGCCTATCGCGAGGGGCTCGACGGCGCGGTCGACCGACTGCTGCTGCAAGGTGCCGATACCGGCCCGCTGGCCGACTGGCAGGTTCCCGAACTGCCGCTCAAGGGCGGCGAGATCGTCGCGCGCGGGGTGGACAAGGGGCCCGAGGTCGCCCGCATCCTGCGCGCGGTGGAACGGCGCTGGGTCGATGAGCAGTTCCCGCCGCGCGATCGGGTCGAGGCCATGCTCGAGGAAGAGCTTGCCGCGCGCTGACGCGCGCTGCGCTTGCGGCGCCGAAGCGAAGGATCAGCCGAAACGGTTGTCGCGCGGGAAGCCCTGTGGCGGCATCCGGCCGGCGCCGCCGCGCGCGACCTTCCATTGCCACATTTCGGGTTCGGTGCGGGTGCGCCCTCCCTTGCCGCCCATGGTCCAGCTGAGCCCGTCGGCCAGCGCGAAGGTGATCGCATCGCTCAAGCCCCCGTCGCGGTAGCGCTGCAGCGTCACCCCCTGTCCGCGCGTCATCTCGGGCACTTCCTCGAGGTTGAACACCACCAGCTTGCGGTTGTCGCCGACCACCGCGACGTGATCGTGCGCGGCATCGATCGGGCGCACGACGACCAGCCTGGCCCCGCCCTTGAGGTTGACCACCTGGCGGCCCTTGCGCGTTTCCGCCAGCAGCTCTTCGGTGGTCGCGGCAAAGCCCTTGCCCGTGCTCGCGGCGAGCAGCAGCCGCTGGCCCGGCCTGTGCACGATCACCGCGATGATCGCCGCCTCTGCATCGATGTCGAGCGTGTTGCGCACCGGTTCGCCAAAGCCGCGCGCGCCGGGCAGCTTGTCCGCGCCCAGCGTGAAGAAACGCCCGTCGGCCGCTGCCAGCAGCAGCTTGTCGGTGGTCTGCGCGTGGAGCACGAAGGCGGGGCCGTCGCCCTCCTTGAACTTCCAGTCCTGGTCGAGCGGCAGGTGCCCGCTGGCCCCGCGAATCCAGCCGCGCTGCGACAGGATCACCGTGACCGGCGCCTTTTCGATCATCGCATCCATGCTGAATTCGACCGAGGGCGCGGCTTCGGCAATGGTGGTGCGGCGCGCGCCCAGCGCGGTATCCTCACCATATTCCCTGCGCAGCGCATTGAGCTCGCGCTTGAGCCTTGTGCGCTGGCGCGCCGGGCTTTCGAGCAGCCTGTCGAGTTCCTCCTGCTCCTTGAGCAGATCGTCACGCTCCTGCCGCAGCTGCATTTCCTCGAGCTTGCGCAGGGATCGCAGGCGCATGTTGAGGATCGCTTCGGCCTGGTGGTCGGTGAGCGCGAACTGCGCCATCATCACCGCTTTGGGATCGTCCTCGTAACGGATGATCTCGATCACCCGGTCGAGGTTGAGGAAGGCGATGATATAGCCTTCGACCAGCTCCAGCCGCCGCGCGATCCGGTCGAGCCGGTGGCGGCTGCGGCGCTGGAGGATGTCGATCTGGCTGGCGATCCAGTGGGTCAGCACCTCCTTGATGCCCATCACCATCGGCGTGCGCCCAAGCCCGGGCTGCGCGTCGAGCACGTTGAGGTTGAGCCCGAAGCGCGTTTCGAGATCGGTCAGCTTGTAGAGGCTTTCCCTCAGCAGGTCGGGATCGACGTTGCGGCTGCGCGGGACCAGCACGATGCGGATATGCTCGTCGCTCTCGTCGCGCACGTCCTCGAGGATCGGCAGCTTCCTGTCGGCGATCGCTTGGGCGATCTGCTCGATCAGCCTGCCCTTCTGCACCTGATAGGGGATTTCGGAGACGACCAGCTGCCACTGGCCACCGCCAAGCCGCTCGATCCCTGCCGCGCGATCCTCCGCCTTGTCGGCCTCGGCCGCGTGGAACCGCCCGCGCACGCGGAACGACCCGCGCCCGGTCGCATAGGCCGCGGCGATCGTCGCCGCGCTTTCGGCAAGGATGCCCCCGGTGGCGAAATCGGGGCCCTTGAACAGTTCCATCAGCCGCGCGTGTTCGACATGCGGGTTGTCGATCACCTCCAGCGTCGCATCGACGATCTCGGCGACATTGTGGCTGGGGATATTGGTCGCCATGCCCACCGCGATGCCGCTGGCGCCATTGGCGAGCAGGTTGGGGAACAGGCCGGGGAAGATCTCGGGCTCTTCCTCCTCGCCATTATAGGTCGGGACGAAATCGACCGTGCCTTCGTCGAGCCCCTCCATCAGCCGCAGCGCGGTCCTGGTCAGGCGCGCTTCGGTATAGCGGTAGGCGGCGGCGTTATCGCCGTCGATATTGCCGAAATTGCCCTGCCCTTCGACCAGCGGATAGCGCAGCGCGAAATCCTGCGCCAGGCGGACCATCGCGTCATAGACCGAGGCATCGCCGTGCGGGTGATACTTGCCGATCACGTCGCCGACCACGCGGGCGGATTTCTTGAAGGCGCTGTTGGGGTCGAGCTTCAATTGCCGCATCGCCCACAGCAGGCGGCGGTGGACCGGCTTCAGCCCGTCGCGCAGATCGGGCAGCGAACGCGCGGTGATCGTCGACAGCGCATAGACGAGATAGCGTTCCGACAGCGCGGAATCGAACGGGGCATCGACGATGGCGTCGAACGGGTCCGCGCCGGAATTGTCGAGATCGGTGGTGGTCATGACACCGCCCTATCAGGTCCGCCCGCGCGCTGTCAGCAGGCACCGCCGCGCTTTCCCCACACGGCAGTTTTGCCACAGAATCTCAACATCTTTCCTCCGCAACCGGGCCAGCACCCCGTGTCGATCACGTGATAGACTCCCTTGTCGCCCTGCCAGCGGGCGATTTCGTCGGTGAAGGTGAGATGGTCGTTTATAGGGTTTCGCGCAGAGTTCGCGGAGGAGCAGGGAACGCAGGGAGTCCGCATCCGCCGCGTAGCGGCATTGAATTCCACACGAAGACACGAAGATGTCGGACCACCACGCGACCGAGCACTGCCATCTTCGTGTCTTCGTGTGATCTATCCTGCGGCTTCGCCGCATTTCTCCTCTACGTTCCCTGCTCCTCCGCGAACTCTGCGCGAACCAGGATCACTCCGCCACCCGCCGCACCGGCGCTGGGATGTTCCAGATATCCGCCCCGTCCGCAGGCACGATGAAGAACGCATCGCGCCGATTGGACGCGCCTCGGCATAGCGGGCGAAAGTCTCGCTATCGGCCGGGGGGCTGGCAACCGCCCGGTTCAGCCGCCCTTGCGTTCCGCGATCCAGCCGTGCACGCGCCGTTCGAGCAGCGACAGCGGCAGCGAGCCGCCGCCCAGCACCGCATCGTGGAAGCCGCGGATCTCGAAGCTGTCGCCCAATTCGCGGGTCGCCTCGGCGCGCAGTTCGAGGATCTTGTTCATCCCGATCTTGTAGCTGGTCGCCTGCCCCGGCCAGACGATGTAGCGGCGCACTTCGCTGCGCACCGTCTCGGCGTTCTGCGGCGAGTTCGCGGCGAAATAGGCGATCGCCTGATCCTCGGTCCAGCCCCTCGAATGGAGGCCGGTATCGACCACCAGCCGGATCGCGCGCCACAGTTCCGAACTCAGCCGGCCGAAGTCCGAATAGGGATCGGCATAGGTGCCCGGCATCTCCTTCGCCAGCCGCTCCGAATAAAGCCCCCAGCCTTCGGCGAAGGCGCCATAGCCGACTTGCGTCTGGAAGGTCGGGACGCCGGTCAACTCCTGCGCGATCGAGATCTGCATGTGATGGCCGGGCAGGCCTTCGTGATAGGCGATCACCTCGAGCATGTTCTTGGGCATCGCGCTCATGTCGGCCAGGTGGGCATAATAGATGCCCGGACGCGATCCGTCGGGCGTGCCCGAGCGATAGTGCTGTGCGGCGCCAGGCTGCTCGCGGAACGCCTCGACCCGGCGCACTTCGAGCGGCGATTGGGGCAGCAGCCCGAAATAGTCGGGCAGCTTGGCTTCGATGTTGTCGAGCGCCGCGGTTGCGGCGTCGATATACATCTGCGCGCCTTCGTCGCCTTGCGGGAAATAGTTGGCCTTGTCGTCCTTGACCTGCGCGAAGAAGGCCATCAGGTCGCCCTTGAAGCCGACCTTGTCCTTGATCGCCGCCATTTCGGCATGGATGCGCTTGACGTCGTCGAGGCCGATCCGGTGGACCTGCTCGGGGGTGAGGTCGGTGGTCGTGCTCGCCTTGAGGCGATAGGCGTAATAGGCGTCGCCATCGGGCAATCCGCCGACCCCGGTCGCCACCGTCGGCGCATTGGGCCGGTCGGCGGTCATGAAGGCGGCGAGACGGTCGTATCCAGCGCGATAGCCGGTCTTGAGCGCGGCCTCGAGATCGCGCTGCAACGCCTCGCCCTCGCCGGTGGTGATCGTGCCCGCCTTGGCCAGCGCGGCGATCTTGGCCTTGCCGTCCTGCCACACGGCATTGTCCGCGCCATCGTCGAACGGTGCGCCCGAAGTCAGCTTCTTCGCTTCGGCAATGACGATGTCATAGGCGAAATAGGGCGGGCGCACCCCGGCGGCGGCGCGCGGTTCGGCAATATCGACCAGCTGGGCGATCGCACGGCCGATCTGCCCCACGCGCGAGATATAGTCGCGCATGTCCTGCGCCGTATCGACGCGGTGCTGCGAAATCAGGATCGAAGGGAGCGATGTGTGCAGCCCCTGCATCTGGGTGAAGACATAGTTGTCGTCGCGCCACTTCGCGGCTTCGGCCGCACGCTCGTATTCGTATTTCCAGATGTCGTAGGACAGCTGGTCGGCCGGGCTGAGGCTGGCATAATCGAAGCTCCGCTCCATCTCCTCGACGCTGGCCTTTTGCCAGGCAAGGTCACGGTCGGCCGCCTCGATCGAGAAATCGTCGATCTCGCCATAATGGTCCTTGCGGCCAAGCCCGGTCAGCGTCAGCGGGCTGGTCTGGAGCTGTTCCTCGTATTTCGCCTCGAACCAGGCGCGCAGTTCGGCGTTGCTTTCGCTGGCGGCGGGATGCGCCGCGTGATGGGCGGCATGATCCTGGGCATAGGCGGGTGTGGCGAGCGCGATCGGCGCGGCGGCGAGCAACAGGGCATAGGCAAGACGCATGACTTCTCTCCAGGGTCTGCGAACCGGAAGGCGTCTGGCTAGCCCAGCAAGACCGCGCGGCAAAGCCCAATCGACGCAGAGCCGACAGCGCCGGACCGGCGATCAGCGGCGCATATCGTAGCTTTCGGGCGGGATCGTCACCGCCAGCCCGTCTAACGTCTCGTCGAGCACGATCTGGCACGACAGGCGGCTGGTGCGCGTGACCCCGGCGGCAAGGTCGAGCATGTCCTCTTCTTCCTCGCTCGCCTCGGGCAGCCGCGCGAACCATTCGGCGGCGACCACCACGTGGCAGGTCGAACAGGCCATCTGCCCTTCGCAGGTCCCTTCCAGCGGCATCCCGGCGGCCTGCGCCACGCGCAGCAGCGTGTCGCCCGGTTCGGCCTCGGCGATGACCTCATCGCCCCTTGCCGTGGTGAAATGAACCTTCACAGACCTTGTGCCTCCGCCGCCGCGTTGATGAGGCGCGCCGCCTCCTCGATGTGCTCCATCGTCGTATAGCGCCCGAAGCCGATGCGTATGGCAGTTTTGGCTTGGGCATCGGATAGCCCGATTGCCTTGAGCACGTGGCTGGTCCGCCCCGAACCGCTGGCGCAGGCGGAACCTGCCGAAAACATCACCTCGCGACACTCGCTCATCAGCCGGGCAATGTCGAGCCCATCGCGGCGGATGTTGAGGTTGCCGTGCCAGCGCGAGGTGGCGCTGCCGTCGAGCGTCCAGCCGGCGAAAAGCTCGCGAGCACGGTTCCACAATGCTTCGACATGCGCCGCATCCTCCTCCATGCGTTCGGCGCAGAGCGCGGCGGCCGCGCCCATTCCGGCGATCAGCGCCGGGGACAGCGTGCCCGAACGCAGGCCGAACTCCTGCCCGCCGCCGGTCTGAACCTCGGCCAGATCCACCCCATCGCGCAGCCACAGCGCCCCCACCCCCTTGGGTCCATGGAACTTGTGCGCGCTGATCGCGATCATGTCGGCGCTTGCCACCGGCAGCTTGCCATAGGCCTGCACCGCGTCGCACAGGAACAGCGCGCCTGCCGCCCGCGCCTGTCGCCGCCACTCGCCCACCGGCTGGATCGTGCCGATTTCATTGTTGACCTGCATCACGCAGACGAGCCGCGTGTCGGGGGGCAAGTCCTGCGCGGGCCGGCAAATGCCCTGGCCATCGACATCCAGCACATGGCGCTTGCCCAGCGCCTGCGCCGTATCGAGCACGGCCGCGTGCTCGATCGCCGAAACGGCAAGGGCGCCCCCGCTGCCCGATCCCCTTATCGCGAGATTGATCGCCTCGGTCGCGCCGCCGGTGAAGATGACCCGCCCGCCCGCCGGGAACAGCGCCGCGACCTTTTCGCGCGCCGCCTCGATCGCCGCCCGGGCCATGCGGCCCATGCGGTGCGGGCTGTGCGGATTGCCGAACCCGTCGCTCTCAGGCCCGCCAAGCCAGCGCAGCATCGCCTCGCGCGCCTCTGGCGCCAGCGGGGTGGTGGCCTGATAGTCGAGGTAGATCACTTTAGCCTCAAGCCTCATACTGTCATTGCGAGCGTAGCGAAGCAATCCAGCCCTCGCGCCTGCTGGATTGCGCGTCGCCTGCGGTTCCTCGCAATGACTGGAATGGCTTCCATCTCGAACCGAAACTCGCTTGGAAAGGCCACCGGCCTTCCCGGCGCTCGCTTCGGCCCGATCTGTTCGCCATTCCGCCGCCGCGAAGGCGCGGGTAATGGGGCCTGACCCTAGGCACGAGCCAGCTCGAGCCAGGTCTCGCAGAACCGCTCGACCTCGGCGCGGGTGGTGTTCCAGCCCACAGAGACGCGGATCGTGCGCGCGGCGATGTCGGGCTCGACCTGCATCGCCGCGAGCACGCGGCTGGTCTTCATCGTCCCGCTCGAACAGGCCGAGCCCTGCGATACCGCAATTCCCGCCATGTCGAAGCGCATGACCTGCGCGGTGGCGCTCATATCCGGCATGGCGATGGCGCGGATATAGGGCGTGGGACCGGACAGGCGATCGGACAGCCAGCTGCCGCCGAGCTTGCGGCAGTCCTCGGCCAAGGCGTCGAGCGGTTCGAGCACCTCTGGCGCGACATAGGGCGCGGCGCAGGCCTCCAGCGCCGCCGCCATGCCGAGCACGCCGGGCAGGTTCTCGGTCCCGCGCCGATAGCCGCGTTCCTGCCCGCCGCTTGGCTTGAGCATGGCGAAGTCCTTGACCAGCAGCGCGCCGACACCGATCGGTCCGCCGAACTTGTGGGCACAGACCACCGCCATGTCGCCGGGCGGCAGCGCCAGTTTCCCGGCGCCCTGCGCGCAATCGGCCAGCAGCAGCCCGCCCGCCTGCCCGACGATCCCGGCGATGGCGGCAAGATCCTGTCGGTTGCCGGTCTCCGAATTGACCTGCTGCACCACGATCAGCGGCCGTTCGCGCTGCACCGCCTCGATCAGGGCCTCGAGGTTGAGCGCACCATCGGCCCGCACCGGCAGCCGCTCGGCATCGGGCGCGGCCTGCAGCACGCCATCATGTTCGACCGAACCCACCAGCCGCGCGCCCGCCTGCGCGTGGTGCAGCGCCAGCGCCAGCGCCTCGCTCGCGCCCGAGGTGATGATCACCTCGCCATCCCACCCCAAAGCCGCCTTCACCCGCGCGCGCGCGGTCTCCAGCGCCTCGCGCGCCTTGCGGCCTTCGGCGTGCGGACTGCTGGGATTGGCCCACAGGCGAAAGCCCTCGTCCATCGCCGCGCGCGCCTCGGGGCGCAGCGGACTGGTGGCGGCATGGTCGAGATAGATACGGTCGGGGATGATACGGGCTCGAAATGATTGCGAATTTGAATGCGGACCCTATATAGCCCGCGACTTCCCGCGCGCCACCCGAGGGTGCGCGAATCCGTACATTTCGACAGGTATCCCGCCCATGCCGACCGTCATCTTCCCCGGCCCCGAAGGCCGTCTCGAAGGCCGCTATTCCCCCGCCCCGCGCCCGCGCGCGCCCGTGGCGATGATCCTCCACCCGCATCCGCAAGGCGGCGGCACGATGAACGAGCAGATCACGCAGCGGCTCTACAAGACCTTCGTCAACCGCGGCTTCGCCACGCTGCGCTTCAACTTTCGCGGCGTGGGTCGCAGCCAGGGCAGCTTCGACAACGGCGTAGGAGAACTGAGCGATGCCGCCGCCGCGCTCGACTGGGTGCAGCAGATCCACCCCGAAGCGCAGGTAACCTGGATCGCCGGCGTCAGCTTCGGTGCGCTGATCGGGATGCAATTGCTGATGCGCCGCCCGGAAATCCGCGGCTGGATCAGCGTCGGCGCGCCCGCGAGCATGTACGATTTCTCGTTCCTCGCCCCCTGCCCGGCCAGCGGCATCTTCATCCATGGCGCGCAGGACACGGTGGTGCAGCCCAATTCGGTCACCAAGCTGGTCGAAAAGCTGCGCACGCAAAAGCACATCACCGTGCACCACGAGGAAATCCCGCGCGCCAACCACTTCTTCGAAAACGAACAGGTGGACCTGATGGCCTCGGTCGACAACTATCTCGACTTCCGCCTCGACCCGGCCTGCCCGATCAAGTGACAGCTTGGGTGCTCCGGCCCTGGACGGGCGGCGCGCTTGATCGGATTTTGGTGTTTCGCTCGCGCCGCTGCGCGAGCGTCCCCGGCGCTGCTTCCTCGCTTTGCCCGGAGCACCTGCGGGCGGCCGGTCGGCCTTGCCGGACCTGTGACGGTCCGGGTCTTCGCCGTCGATGATCGGTAGCAAACCGAAATGCGAAAGTGTTTGCTCAAAAAATGTTATGTTGTAACATTGCTAGATCGAGGAGCCGGTCAGCCGCCTCCCGTTTGGAAGAGGAGTAAGCCAATGTCTTATGTCGACCAGTCCCGCAGGCCCTCACCCGCCAGCATGGCGGCAGTGGTCGCGATCCATGCCGCGACGGGGGCGGCGCTCGTGTTCGGGCTTACCGTCACTGGCGTGCTGCCCGATACCACCACTGTGATTGAGGGGACCAATATCCCGATCGTGCCGCCTCCACCACCCAATGATCCTGTCGAGGAGGTGCAGCAGCAGGAAACGACGCAGCAGAAGACAGCCACGCCGGTTCCGCCGATCGACATCAATTCCCAACCCAGGGACATTGAAGCCACCCTGCCTCCCACCCCCATACCGCAGCCAGGCCCGGGAACGAAAGTTGAACTGCCGAAGCCCGCGCCCCGGCCGGGCTTCGATCCGGTGGCCGCGCGGGCCAGGAACGATCCCTCGCGCTGGCTGACCGACAATGACTACCGCCCGAACTGGGCGCGGCGCGAACTGACCGGGCTCGCAGGGTTCCGGCTGCAGATCGCGGCCGATGGCAGGGTCACCGGCTGTTCGATCACCCGTTCGACCGGGCACGCGGAACTCGACGAGGCGACCTGCGCCCTCGTTGCCAGACGCGCCCGGTTCGAACCCGCGCGCGGCACCAGCGGCGAACCGGTGGCGGGCAGTTACAGCGGCTCGGTCCTGTGGGAACTGCCCGACTGAGCGATCAGCGCGTGCCCTGCTCGAGCTTGTCGAGCGGGGCCTCGCCGCTGGCGTCGGGCAGCGTCCAGATCGCCACATTGACCAGCGCCACCACCGCCAGCAGCACCATCAGCAGCGCGTTCTTCGCATTGCCCGTCCGGCGCCACAGCAGGATGGCACCGATGACCAGCACGATGGCGGCGAGGACAAGCAGCGAGAGGACGGCGTCGAGCATCGCTTCGCCATAGCCCGCTTCACCCTACCTGCAAGTCATGAAACCGGAACGCTGGACTGGCACGGAGGCAATCCTGGAACGGCTCGGCACTTCCCGCCGGACCAATGAAGGAGGAACCCCATGAGCATCTTCGGCAAGATCAAGGACGCCATCTTCGGCAGGAAGGCCGAGGCGAAACCCGCCCCTGCCACCGCTGCCGCCGCGCCTGCTGCGAAATCGACCATCGCGGTGGCCGAACCCGAGGCAATCGATGTCGTCGACGTCGAGGCGAATCTCGCCGCCATGGAGGGAGCCGACAAGCTGAACTGGCGGACCTCGATCGTCGACCTGATGAAGCTGATCGGCCTCGATTCGGGTTTTGCGGACCGCAGGGCCCTTGCAGAGGAACTCGGGCGTGCCGAATATGCGGGCACCGCAGGCGACAACATCTGGTTGCACAAGCGGGTGATGGCCGAACTGGCTGCCCACGGTGGCAAGGTCCCGGCCGAATTTCTCGATTGATTTGACAGGGGTTGGCGGGCGAGCCAGACCGCCCGCCATGACTCAGCACAGCTTTGAAATCACTCGCCGCCAGGCCCTCGCCGGACTTGGCGCCACCACCGCGCTTACCCTTGCCGGGTGCGCGACAGGCGCGCGGCCGGAAGGCGTTGTCCAGGCCGCCCGGATCGGCGCCGAACGGCTGCTCGAAGTGGTCGGCTACAATTTGCTCGGGCACGAACCCGACCGCGCCACCAGCCTTGGCGTCGATACCGGGCGCTTCGCCGCGCTGCGCGCCAGGCTCGAGGATCAGTCGCAGGCGGGGCAGGACGCCTATGCCGCGACGCTGCGGCAGGACCTCGAACGCGTGCGCGCCTATCCGCGCGACGGGCTCGATGCCGATACCGTGACCAATATCGAAGTGGTCGAAAGCGCCTACGCCACCGCGCTCGACGGCTTTGCCCTGCCCTATGGCGATGTCGCGGTGGGCAGCTGGCGCAATGCGCCCTATGTCGTGATCCAGAACGTCGGCAGCTATCTCGACCTGCCGCGCTTCATGGATTCGACCCACCCGCTCGAAAATGGTGACGATGCCGACGCCTTCATCGCCCGGATGGAGGCCATGCCCGCGGCCTTCGCGGGCGAACGCGAGCGTGGCGAGGCCGCGCGCGGGATGGGTTTGATCCCGCCCGCCTTCCTGCTCGACAAGGCGGTCGACCAGCTCGGGAGCACGCTGGCCCGCGCGGCGAAGGGCGAGCTTTTCGCCGGTCCGCTGCGCGCGAAACTGGTGGCCGGGGGAATGCCCGAAAGCCACGCCAACCGCGCCCGGACGCTCGAGACCGGACCAATCGCCCAGGCCCTCGAGGCGCAGCTGGCAGAGTTGCGCAAGCAGCGCGAAGGCGCCGACGACAACCCCGGTATGTGGAGCCAGCCCAAAGGCGAGGAATACTATGCCTGGGCCCTGCGCGCGGCCACCACCACCACGCTGGGTCCCGACGAGATCCACGAGATCGGCCTGCGCGAGCTCGACGAGCTGCACGCGCGGATGGACCCGATCCTGCGCGCAATCGGCTATACCACCGGATCGGTCGGCGCGCGGATGCAGAAGCTGGCCGAAGACCCACGCTACAAATTCCCCGAAGGCGATCCCGGCCGCGCGGAGATCATGGCCTACCTCCAGGGCAAGGTCGACTGGATCAGGGCGCAGATGCCGCGCGCCTTTCGCACACTGGTCGATCCCAACATGGAAATCCGCCGCCTGCCGCCCGAGGAAGAACCCGGCGCACCGGGCGCCTATGGCGGCGCGGGCAGCAAGGACGGCAAGATCCCCGGACGCATGTGGATCAACCTGCGCAGCACCGACCTGCACCGCAAATACGACCTGCCCGATCTCGCCTTCCACGAGACCATTCCCGGCCATGTGTGGGAAGGCGAGTTTTCCAACCGCCTGCCGCTGATCCGCTCGATCCTTGCCTTCAACGCCTTCAGCGAAGGCTGGGCGCTCTACGCCGAACAACTGGCCGACGAACTGGGCGCCTACGATGAATTCGAGGTCGGTCGGCTTGGCTACCTCCAGAGCCTCGCCTTTCGCGCCTGCCGGCTGGTGGTCGATACCGGCCTCCACCACAAACGCTGGAGCCGCGAGCAGGGTCGCGCCTTCTTCGTCGAGCGTAACGGATCAAAACCCGAGGAAGTGGCGAGCGAGGTCGACCGCTATTGCAGCTGGCCCGGCCAGGCCTGCGGCTACAAGATCGGCCATTCGGAAATCGTCCGCCAGCGCACCCGCGCGCGGGCGGCGCTGGGCAATGCCTATGACCTGCGCGACTTCGACGATGCGGTCATCCTCGGCGGCAATGCCCCGCTCGATGTCATGGCCAGGAATGTCGAACGCTATATCGGTCGAACGAAGGCCTGAGCGGAGCCGACTCGGTGCTGGTCATTGGGCGGATTTTCTGCAATAGCCCCTCTGTTACTGACGTGTGGGGTCGTATTCATGCGCTTTATTCTGCCGCTTCTCGCCGCTGTGGCGCTGGCAACGCCGGCCCGGGCTGAATGGCACGAGGTCCAATCCGATCACTTCGTAGTCTACGCCGATGATCGCTGGCAGGACGTAAAGGCATTCTCCGAAGCTCTCGAGCGCTATCACTCGGCCCTGACCGTCCTGTTGTCGCGCGAAGCGGATATCCCCAGCCCTTCCAATCGCGTCACGATCTTCGTGGTCGGAACCGAGAGCAAGGTACGCAAGCTGGTCGGCGATGGGGCGAAGGACATAGCCGGGTTCTACATTCCGCGTGCGGGCGGATCGCTTGCCTTCGTCCCGAGCATCAATCTGTCGAGCGGGGAAACCGACTTCTCGCTGATCGTGCTGCTGCACGAATATGCACATCATTTCCTGCTCTCGAGCACACGCTACGAAATGCCGCGATGGCTGAACGAAGGCGCTGCGGAGTTCTTCGCTTCGGCCAAGTTCGAAAAGGACGGGCATCTCTGGGTCGGCCGTCCGGCGTATCACCGGGCCGGCGAGCTGGCTTACGCCAAGGACGTATCGGTCGAAGAGCTGCTGGACTCCGACCTTTATGCCAAAAACCATGGCAAGTCGTTCGACGCCTTTTACGGTCGTTCGTGGGCACTGTTTCACTATCTCTATTTTTCCGACACGCGCAAAGGTCAGTTGACGCAGTATCAGCAGGCGATTGCCAGCGGCACCAATCCGCAGGCCGCTGCCAAGCAGGCCTTCGGCGATCTCGAGGTGCTCCAGACGGAGCTCGACCGCTATCTGGACAAGCGCCGCATTTCAGCGTGGAACCTCGGCCCCGATCGACTGCCGATTGGCGAAGTGACGATCCGCGCGCTGCGCGAAGGCGAAGCGGCGGTCATGCCGCTGCGTATCCGTTCGCAGCGCGGCGTTGACCACGAGCAGGCGCTCGAACTGCTGCCCGAAGTGCGCGCGGTGGCCGGGAAATATCCCGGCGATGCCGCGGTGCTCGCCGCGCTGGCCGAAGCCGAATATGACGCGGGCAACGCGGCCGAAGCCATTGCCGCCGCCGATCGCGCCATCGCCATCGATCCGGCAACCAGGAACGCCTATCGCCAGAAGGGGCTTGCGCTGTTCGCACTGGCAGCAGATGCCAAGGATCAGGACAAGGCCTATGCCATGGCGATGCAGCCCTTCTCCGTGCTCAACCGGCTCGAACCGGACCACCCATTCCCGCTGATCTATTACTACCGCAGCTTTGTCGAACGCGGCGTTTCACCGAATGAAACCGCGCGCCACGCACTCGAACGGGCCTCGCAGCTGGCACCGTTCGACAAGGATCTGGCGATGAACACCGCGCTGATGCAGGCGAGCGAGGGCAAGATAGAAATAGCGCGCTATACGCTGGCCCCGATCGCAGCCGATCCGCATGGCGGCAGTTTCGTCAGCCGCGCGAAGCGCTATCGCGAGGCGATGGAGAGCGTGGCCGAAGGCACGCCCTGGAATCCTGGCCGTGAGATCGAGGTCGAAGATATCGTCGCCGTGGCGAGCGATCCGATCGACGATGATTGACAAGATGATTGACGGACGGCGCTATTTCTTCCCGAACAGCCCGCTGGCCATGCCGGCGATATCGTTCAGCGGATTGCCGTCGCCATCGCGGTCGAGCGATTTGAGCAGGTTCGCCGCCTGCGGGTGATCCTTCAGCGTATTGGCGAATTCCATCAGCGAGCCTTCGCCGCCGATCTGCTCGACGATCTTGCCCAGCGTGCCGGTATCGAGCCCGGTCTTGGCCGCGGCGAGTTCGACCGTATCGCCCTGCATCTGGTGCGACTGGCCCAGCGCGGCGATGGCCTTTTCCGCCACGCCCGGGTCGATCCCGACCTTGGCCGCGAGGTTGACCACATCGTCGGGCGAACCGGCGATATTCTTGAGGATGGAATCGAACAGGCTCACGGGCAATCTCCCTGCGTTATCGTGCCTGGCCGGATATGAACCCGCGACGATGGCACAAAAATGACATCGCCAAAGAAAAAGCCCCCGGTCCGGTTTCCCGTCCGGGGGCTCTCCTCTCCAACTCGGTCGCCCGTGCGGGCGAAATAGTCAGGCGGCGATCGGGGCCGCGTCGCGCACGCCCTGGTCGACATGCGCCGCGAAGGGCTCGAAATTGTCGACGAAGAGCTGGACCAGCGTCTGCGCGGTCCGGTCGTAATCATCCTTGTCGGCCCAGGTCGAACGCGGGTCGAGGATCGGTCCGTCCACCCCTGGCACGCTGACCGGGACTTCGAAACCGAAGTTCGCATCCTTGCGGAAGGCGGCATTGTTGAGGCTGCCGTCGAGCGCGGCGTTGAGCAGCGCGCGGGTCGCCTTGATCGGCATGCGGCTGCCGGTGCCGTACTTGCCGCCGGTCCAGCCGGTGTTGACCAGCCAGCACTGCACCTGCCCCCTGGCAATGCGCTGCTTGAGCAGGTTGCCGTAGACGCTGGGGTGGCGCGGCATGAAGGGCGCGCCGAAACAGGTGCTGAAGGTCGCCTCGGGCTCGGTCACGCCGATTTCGGTGCCCGCGACCTTGGCGGTATAGCCCGAAAGGAAATAATACATCGCCTGGTCGGGCGTCAGCCGCGCGATCGGGGGCAGCACGCCGAAGGCATCGGCGGTCAGCATGATCACGTTCGACGGCGGGGGGCCCATGTTCCGGGCCGAAGTGTTGGGGATCGAGCTCAGCGGATAGGCGCCGCGGGTATTTTCGGCCAGGCTGGCATCGTTGAGGTCGATTTCGCCCGCCTCGTTCATCACGACGTTCTCGAGCACTGTGTCCGCCATCCTGGTGGTGGCGTAGATTTCCGGCTCCGCCTCGGGCGAAAGGCGGATCATCTTGGCATAGCAGCCGCCTTCGAAGTTGAAGACCGCGGTGTCAGACCAGCCATGTTCGTCATCGCCGATCAGCGTGCGGCTGGCATCGGCCGACAGCGTGGTCTTGCCGGTGCCCGACAGGCCGAAGAACACCGCGCTCTTGCCGTCGGGGCCGATGTTGGCCGAACAGTGCATCGGCATCACGCCCTTGACCGGGAGCAGGTAGTTGAGGATGCCGAAGACGCTCTTCTTGATCTCGCCGGCATATTTGGTGCCGCCGATCAGCACCAGCTTTTCGGAGAAATTGACCGCGATCACCGTCTCGCTGCGGGTGCCGTGGCGGGCCGGGTCGGCCTGGAAGCCGGGCAGGTCGATGATGGTGTATTCGGGCTCGAAATCGGCAAGTTCGGCCTCGGTCGGGCGGACCAGCAGCGTGCGGATGAACTGGTTGTGCCAGGCAAGTTCGGTGATCGCGCGCACATTGACGCGATATTCGGGCTGCGATCCGCCGAACAGGTCGGCCACGAACAGGTCGGCCATGTCGCCAAGCGCGGCAAGGAAATCGGCCTTGAGCGCGGCGAAATGCCCGGGCGTCATCGCGGCGTTGTTGTCCCACCACACGGTGTTTTCGGTCTCGGCATCGCGAACGATGAACTTGTCCTTCGCGCTGCGCCCGGTGTGCTTGCCGGTTTCGACGACCAGCGGACCGTCCTTGGCCCTGCGACCTTCGCCGCGCGCCAGCGCCGCGGCGGTCAGCTCGGTCGAATCGAGGTTGGGATGAATCGTGGCGGTGGTCACGATGCCCTGGTCGGACAGCGGGCGGGAAAGCGGATAGGTCACCAAGAATCTCCAGTGCGCCAGTGCGTTACTGCAATGGAAACAATCGCGCATACGAATGCGCCCTGCTTTCAGCCGCGCATAGTCCCGCGTCGCCCTCACGTCAAACCACGAAGGCACCGATTGTCCTTTTGCGGCTTACGGCCTGCGTTGTCTTGCCCGCGCAAAGGCTCTAGGCAACCGGGATGACCAGCGACGCGATACTCGGCGCCAATCCCCAGGATCTCGATCAGCGGATCGTCGCGCTGGTTGACGATGATCGCAATATCCTCACCACCGTTTCGATCGCTTTGCAGGCGGAAGGATTTGCCACCCGGCTCTATTCGGATGGTGAAACCGCGCTTGCCGCGCTGCTGGCCAATCCGCCGGACCTGGCCATTTTCGACATCAAGATGCCCAAGATGGACGGGATGGAGCTGCTGCGCCGCCTGCGCCAGCAATCGCCGCTGCCGGTGATCTTCCTCACCAGCAAGGACGACGAGGCGGACGAGCAGGCCGGCCTCGAAATGGGCGCCGACGATTACATCGCCAAGCCGTTCAGCCTGCGCCTGCTGCTCGCGCGCATCCGCGCGATCCTGCGGCGCAGCGATGCCTTGCGCCCGCTGACCGTGAGCGACGCGCTCGACGGCCCGGCAGGCGAGGCGATCGAGCGCGGGCGGCTGCTGATGGACCCGGCGCGCCACCACGTCACCTGGGACGGCAGGCCGGTCTCGCTGACGGTGACCGAGTTCCTCCTGCTCGAAGCGCTCGCCGCGCGGCCGGGCGTGATCAAGAGCCGCAACCAGCTGATGGATGCCGCCTACACCGACGATGTCTTCGTCGATGACCGCACGGTCGATTCGCACATCAAGCGCATGCGCCGCAAGTTCCGCAGCGTCGATCCGCAGTTTTCCGCGATCGAGACGCTCTACGGCGCGGGCTACAGCTTCAGCGACGGTTGACGGGCGCGGGCATGTCGGAGATCGGCAGCGTCCTCAAGGGCGACCCGCGGCTGGACAAGCTGCGCTGGTCGCGCAGGCTGTCGCTCACCAGCCGCATCCTGTTCGTCAACGTGTTGCCGCTGGTGCTGCTGGGTGGCGGGGTCATCTATGTCGATGCCTATCGCAAACAGTTGCTGGGCGAGCGGTTCAAGCTGGCGCTGGTCGAGGCGCAGATCACTGCCGAGGCGCTGGCCGGCGCGACCCCGCGACGGCAGGATGCGCTGCTGATCCAGATCGGCAAGGAACAGCGGCTGCGGCTGCGTGTCTATGGCCCCGATGGCAAGCTCGAATCCGACAGCTTTGCCCTTGCCCCGCCCAGCTTCGTGCTGCCCGACCCGGTCCAGGTCGACCAGGAAACCTTTGCGCTGCGACTCGATCGCTGGTTCGATCGCGTGGTCGGCGCGCCCGCCCTGCCCGACTATCGCGAACCCGAATCGGACATTGTCGATAACTGGCCCGAGCTGCAGCGCGCGCACGAGGAAAGCCTGACGCAGATCGTGCTGCGCGATGCCGCCGACGGCACCCATGTTATCAACGCCGCCGCGCCGGTCGGGCTCGACGGCGACACGCTGCTGCTCACGCGCAACCCGGTGGACATCACCCAAAGCGTGCGCGAGGCGCGCTCGACCGTGCTGGTGGTGGTGCTGCTGGCGCTGCTGGTCTCGACCATGCTGTCGCTGTTCCTGGCGCGCACCATCGTGCGCCCGCTGCGCGAACTGGTGCAGGCCGCGGTACGCGTGCGGCAGGGTCGCGACCGGCTGGTCGAGGTCCCGCGCCTGCCGCAGCGGCGTGACGAGATCGGCATGCTGGCCCGCGCGGTTTCGGACATGTCGCTGGCGCTGCGCCAGCGGATCGACGCGGTGGAAAGCTTCGCCGCCGATGTCGCGCACGAGATCAAGAACCCGCTCGCCTCGCTGCGCAGCGCGACCGAATCGCTGGCCAGGGTCGACGACCCGGCGCTGCGCGCGCAACTGCTCGACATTGCCACGCACGACGTCCGCCGCATCGACCGGCTGGTGACCGAGATTTCCGACGCCAGCCGCATCGATGCCGAGCTGTCCCGTGCCGAGTTCGAACCGGTCGATCTGGGGCAACTGCTCGCCAACATCGTCGCCAGCCGCGAGGCGCGCGAGGAGAACGAGGGGCGCAGCATCGCCTTGACGATCCAGGGGGCTCCGGTGGTCGCGATGGGCGTGCCGGTGCGGGTCGAGCGGGTCATCGAGAACCTGCTCGACAATGCGGTGTCCTTTTCGCCGCCCGACGGGCAGATCAGCGCCAATCTCGAGCGACAGGAAGGCTGGATCACGCTGGCGATCTGCGATGAGGGTCCGGGCATCCCCGAGGCAAAGCGCGAGGCGGTGTTCCAGCGCTTCCATTCCGACCGCCCGGACGGTGAAGACTTCGGCAAGCATTCGGGGCTGGGCCTGGCGATCGCGCGGGCCATCGCCCAAGCGCATGACGGGACGCTGATCGCCACCGGCCGCGGCGACGGCAGGCCCGGCGCCTGCCTGGTCCTGGGCCTTCCCGCCAAGCGATGAGCAGCGCGGTCCTCGCCAATGTCACCGGTGTCGCCATCGACGGGCGCGCGCTGCTGATCGAAGGTGCGCCGGGCAGCGGCAAGTCGTCGCTGGCACTGGCGCTGATCGATCGCGGGGCGCGGCTGATCGGCGACGATGCGCTGACGATCACCACGGCCGATGGGCGGGTGATCGCGGGGCCGCCGCCCAACACCGCCGGGCTTTTCGAAGTGCGCAATGTCGGGATCGTCGCGTTCCCCACGACCGAAGCCCCCGTCGCGCTGGTGCTTGCGCTCGATCCGGGCGCTGCGCGGTTCCCGCTGGGGCTGGACAGCCGCCTGTTGCTCGATATCGCGATCCCGGCGTTGCCCTTCGCTCCGGGGGACGCGGTACAGGCGCTGCGCGCGGAATATGCGCTGGCAAGTCACGGCCTGCCCTTTCCCATTCGCGCGAGTGGAGCGACAACAGCCGCCGATGACTGACGATTCGCCCGCCCCCGCGCCGCAGCGCATCCTGCTCGTCACCGGCCTTTCGGGCGCGGGCAAGTCGACCGCGCTGCAGGTGCTCGAGGATATCGGCTGGGAAGCGATCGACAACTTCCCCGTGCGCCTGCTGGGCGGGCTGGTGGGAGCGGGCGATGCGGCCGGTGCGCCGCTGGCGGTAGGCTTCGATTCGCGCACGCGCGGCTTCGTCCCGGCGGACATCATCGAGCTGTGCAAGCAACTCGCCGCGCGCCCGGACATCGAACTCACCACCATGTTCCTCGACTGTGCCAGCAACGAGATCGAGCGCCGCTACAACGAAACCCGCCGCCCGCACCCGATGGCGCGCGGGCGCCCCGTGCACGATGGCATCAAGGCCGAACGCGAACTGCTCGAACCGCTGCGCCGCTGGGCCGAGATCGTGATCGACACCAGTGATTTCGCGACCAATCAGCTGCAGCAGGTGGTGCGCGAAACCTTCGCCGAGAGCGCCGCGCGCGAGATGACGGTGACCGTGGCAAGTTTCGGCTTCGCGCGCGGCACCCCGCCGCTGGCCGACCTGATGTTCGACATGCGTTTCCTCGACAATCCGCACTGGGTGGAAGTACTGCGCGAGAAGACCGGGCTCGACCCTGCGGTCGGCGCGCATATCACCGCCGACCCTGCCTTCGCCCCCGCCTTCGCCCGCATCGCCGAACTGCTGCGCGAGCTGCTGCCGCATTACGCGGCGCAGGGGCGCAGCTATCTCAACATCGCCTTCGGCTGTACCGGGGGGAGACACCGTTCAGTCTACAGTGCGGAACGCGCCGCCGAGGTCTTGCGCGAGGCGGGCTTTTCGCCCACGGTAATCCATCGCAATCTGGGAAGTCGTCCCGCGGCCCCGCTGGAACGGCGTTGATTGCTGCGCAGCTTGGTGGTTGAGAGCCCGAAACAAGTCCATTCATGGTCGCAAATCGGATACGTCACGCATGATAGGCATGATCCTCGTCACCCATGGCATGCTCGCCGAACATTTCATCGACGCGATGGAACACGTCGTTGGCAAGCAGGATGGCATCGCCACGATCTGCATCGGTCCGAACGACGACATGGAACAGCGCCGCCAGGATATCGCCGATGCGATCAAGGCGGTCGACACCGGCGATGGGGCGATCATCCTGACCGACCTGTTCGGCGGCACGCCCTCCAACCTCGCCATCTCGCTGCTCGATGCGGGGCGGATCGAAGTGATCGCGGGGATCAACCTGCCCATGCTCATCCGCCTCGCCGGCGCGCGCAAGGGCATGAACGTGGTCGATGCGGTCCATGCCGCGCAGGCCGCAGGGCGCAATTACATCACCGTCGCCAGCGAGTTCCTCGGCCAGGATCTCGAAACCGCGCGGAAGGCCTCTTGAGCGAGCTGCGCCGCACCCTCATCGTGGTCAACCAGCGCGGCCTGCACGCGCGCGCCAGCGCCAGGTTCGTCAACGCCGTTTCCGAATTGCCCGAAGGTTGCACCGTGCGCGTGGCCAAGGACGGCAACGAGGCCGCGGGCGGGTCGATCCTCGGCCTTATGATGCTCGGCGCGGCCAGGGGCGATGCAATCGAACTGATCGTCAGGGGAACCGATGGCGAAACCGCCATGGCCGCGCTCGCGGCGATGATCGAGGACGGCTTCGGGGAACCGTGAACCATGGCGAACCGCCGCCAGATTACCGGATTTTCGAACCCCACCGTCAAGGCGCTGCGCGCGCTGCGCGAGAAGAAGCACCGCAAGGCGGCCAGGCGCTTCCTTGCCGAAGGGCTGCGGCTGCTGACCGACGCGCGCGAATGCGGCCATGTGCCCGAAATGCTGGTGCTGGCAACCGGGCGCGATCCGCACCCCTTGCTGGCGGAACTGGAAGCGGCGGTCGATGCGGCGGGCGGCGAGGTGATCGAGACTTCGCCCGACATCCTCGCCAGGATCACCGGCAAGGACAATCCGCAGGCGGTGGCGGGGGTCTTCGCCGAATTCGACACCTCGCTCGCCGCGCTCGACCGCACCAGCGCCGACATCTGGCTGGTGGCGCAGGCGCTGCGCGATCCGGGCAATCTGGGCACCATGTTGCGCACCGGCGATGCAATCGGTGCGGGCGGATTGATCCTGATCGACGATTGCGCCGATCCCTTCAGCGTCGAGGCGGTGCGCGCCAGCATGGGTGCGGTGTTCACGCAAAGGATCGCGCAGGCGCGCTGGGAGGAATTCGAGCCATGGCTGCGCGGCGGTGCGGGGAAAAAGGGAGGCCAGCTCGTCGCCGCTTCGCTGCGCGATGCCCGGCCCTATCGCGGCGCGCCCTATGCCGCGCCCTGTTTCGTCATGGTCGGCAATGAAAGCCGCGGCCTGCCCGAAGACTACGAAATGGCCTGCGACCTGCGCGTGACCATGCCGATGAAGGGCCGCGCCGACAGCCTCAACGCCGCCGTTGCGGCCGCGGTGCTGGGCTACGAGGTGCTCGAAGCCCTGACCGGTTGATCGTTCAGCGCCTCCAATCGATTCGGTCGGCGATGGCGAAGAAGGCGTCGACCAGCAGGAACCACGCCATGACCAGGCCGGCCAGCGGAACGATCCATACCAGATCCCGATCGCGAAGGGTCTGGTTCGCGGGCTGTGGCATGGCATCGGGGATCGGAGCCCGGCGCTCGTTGCGGGCCACCGGCACATTCCGCGAATGCGGCGCCGGGGGAGCTTCGGGGCAGGACGAAAGCACGACAATTGCCAGCTCAGCGCGGGACAGGGGGGTCGAAAACCGGATTCCGTGGTCGATGTCGCGCTGCCACATCACCTCGCCTTCGACGCAAAACGAGCCGGAAAGCGTGAATGCGATCCGTTCGCCGGCCGGCAGTCGCGCGCGTGTCTTGAGCCGCATTCCCTGTTCTGACAGGTCGGTGATAAGGCCGCGCCGCAGGGCCACGCCCGGCAGGCTGCAATCGGTTATCAGTCGGACCTCGCGCCTTGGCCCGACGCGCCGCTCCCCTGCTTCGTCAGAATCGAGAATCTCAGCAAGATGCACGATAGCGGGACTCCCGGTTGCCGATCCGCGACAGCAAACTACCAAGTGCCGGGTGCCGGACAAAGCCCGTTAAGCATAGCCGGCCACAAGCTACCCGTCGGCTTCATCTGCGCGCCCGCTCCCGCGCCCATCCCCAATCTCGACCCCGGCCCCGGGAGCATTCCGCAAGCCATAGAGTGCTTCCGGCTTAGATTGCATCAAAGTTCGCACTCTATAGTCTTGTTTTACCGTGATTTCCTAGTCGTCAGATGATTCCACCCGGCCTGATATCACTTCAACGTCCCTTCGAGGTCCGCAACCGCATCGTACCCCGCAATCCAAGACAGCCCGATACTTCGTGGTCGCCCCGCTTCGGCCGCCAGCAGATGTCAATCGCCTGCGATGAAGACGGTGACCTGCAAGATGCCATTGTCCGTGCGGCTCACAATCAGCCGGTAGTCGAGCAGCGAGCGGGCCATGTCCTTTTCGATATATCCTGTCGAGCCGTCGGCCAGCCGCACGGCCCCGCGCGTGGCGCCTTCGGGCTCTTCCTGCTGCTCGAGATAGGCGGACCAGCCCACCAGGCTCCATGAAAGGCGCGCGATGACGACATCGCCACTCGGGCTGCGATAGACCGGAACATTCGCGCCGGTCACGTAGAGCACGGCGAAAGCATCGTCCTCATCGATATCCTGCGCCCATAGCCAGGGCATGACGACCCCCTCGTCGGAACCTTTCGCGCAGCCAAGCGGCAGGAGGCGTTCGAGTTCCTCCCACAGCCGATAATCAGGGTCGTTCAGCCGCTCGCGCAACAGTTCGCGCCCGCTGCCCCCGCCGAAGTCGAGCAATACATCGGGCGCGAACAGCGGCAACAACATCGCTTCGTCGCGATTGGCGACCGCCGTGGCGAGCGCCATGCGGAAGGCGTCAGCACCGGTGATGGCGCCGCATTCGTCACGCGGCGCAAGGCTGCGAGCCGAGGCAGGGGCGGCCAGTGCGAACGCCATGGCGGCAAGCCCCAGCCGCCAGATCACCCGGCGGCGTCCTTGCTTTCGACCGAGGGCAGGTCCTGCGCGGTATAGCGCGGCGCATTCTCGACCAAGGGGATCTCCTCGATCTCGCGCTTGCCGATTTCGATGCCCTTGTCGGCAAGGCGCCGACCCGAGGTAAGCACGTTGCGCTCGAAACTGCCGACGAACTTGTTGTAATTGTTGACCGCGGTCTCCAACCCGCCGCCAACGCGCTTGAGGTGTTCCGCCGCGACCGCCAGCCGATCATACAGCTCCGCGCCGGCCTTGCCGATTTCGATCGCCTCGCGCGCAATCGTGTCCTGCCGCCAGACCTGCGCCACCGTGCGCGCGATGGCGACGAGGTTGGTCGGGGTTGCCAGCAGCACCTTGTTGCGAAAGGCGAAATCCCACAGTTCGGGATCGGCTTCGAGCGCGGCGGCGACGAAATGTTCGCCGGGGACGAACATCACCACATAATCGGGCGCCTCGTCGAACTGGCTTTGATAGCTCTTGGTGCCGAGCGTCTGGACATGGCCGCGCATGGCCTTGGCGTGCTGCGCCAGCAGTTGGCGCTTCTTCACATCGTCATCATTGACATCGAACGCAGCCTGATAGGCGTTGAGCGAGACCTTGGCGTCGATCACCAGCTTCTTCTGCCCCGGCACCATCACGATGGCATCGGGGCGCAACCGCCCATCCTCGGTATCCATCGAATGTTCGAGGATGAAATCGGTGTGTTCGGACAGGCCGCATTGTTCGAGCACGTTCTGCAGCGCCCGTTCGCCCCAGCGGCCACGCGCCTTGGGCGCGTTGGTCAGCGAATTGCCCAGCCGCTGCGCCTCGCGCCGGACCTCTTCCTGCCCCGCCTTCATCGATTCGATCAGCCCGGTGAGCTGGCCGAAGGCGTCGACGCGCTTCGCTTCCAACTGGCCGACCTGCTCCTCATAGGCCTTGAGCCGCGCGCCAACCGGTTCGAGCAGCGCGCGCAGCTTCTCCTCGCTCGCTTTCTCGGAATGACCCAACCGCTCGGCGGCGGCGGCAACCAGCCGCTCCTGCGCGGCAGAGAGCACCTTGGCCCCGGTGTTCTCGAATTCCTTGAGCAGGTTCGTCCGGCTTTCCTCGAGCAGGCGCTTCTGCTCCTCGAACCCGGCGCGTTCGGCGCGGAAGGCGGCGTTCTCCTCGCGCGCGGTATCGAGCTGCGCCGCCAGCGCATCCGCCCGCGCCGCGCGTTCGGACATGGTCGCCAGTTCGGGTACCATGCGCGCGAGCCTGTCTTGCGCCGCCTTGGCCTCACCCTCCGCCTCGGCATGGCGCGCCTTCCACTCGGCCACAGGGCGCGAGCCGACGAACCAGCCGAGCGCGATGCCGATCGCCAGCGCGGCGAAGGTCAGGAGGATTGCTGTAGTGTCCATCCCACCTGCTTAGGCGGAACGGAGAGGGAACGCCAGAGGTTAGCGCATCCTGCCCACAGGCAGATCGACGATAGTCAGAACCGCACGCGAACCCGTCACCCTGAACTCGTTTCAGGGTCCATCCCTCGGCCAGCTCCCATTGAGCGGTTGGCACCATGGATCCTGAAACGAGTTCAGGATGACGGTGGATGCAAAAGAACTGGTCGGCCTAGGCCGCCTCGCGCAGCTTCTTCAGCTTCTTGAGCGCCATGTTGCGCTTCAGCCGGCTGAGGTGGTCGATGAACAAGATGCCTTCGAGGTGATCCATCTCGTGCTGGATACAGGTGGCCATCAGGCCGTCCATATCCTCCTCGTGGGTCTCGCCCTCGAGATCCTGATAGCGCACGGTGCAGGTCGCCGGACGGTCGACGTCGGCGAAGATATCGGGGACCGAGAGGCAGCCTTCCTGGTAGGTGGCCAGTTCCTCCGCCGGGTCGAGAATCTCGGGGTTCACGAAGACCCGCGGTTCCTTCTTCGTCGGATAATGGTGGTGGTGATGCCCGCCATGGTCGCATTCCTCGGGCTCGGCATCGAGATCGTCGGGCTGGAGATCGATCACCAGCACGCGCCTGGCCACCCCGACCTGGATCGCGGCGAGGCCGATGCCGGACGCGGCATACATGGTTTCGAACATGTCCGAGACGAGTTCCTTCAGCTCGTCGTCGAATGCGGTGACCGGCTGCGACACGGTCTTGAGCCGGAGATCCGGCGCTTCGAGGATTTCACGGATAGCCATGAGGCGAGAGATAGTCGTGCAGGGCCCGCGCTTCAACTGCGAGATGCGGCGCTGGATGATTGTTTCACACGAAGACACGAAGAGGGCTGCGCTGGCCGCAGGCCATATTCGCTCCATCCACGTTCGCGGGTGCAGGGCGGCTCCGCCGCAGGCACGTCATCTTCGTGGCTTCGTGTGAAAAATTTACCCTACCGGCCGCCGCGCACGCAACGCCTGCGCCAGCGTGCCTTCGTCGAGGTAGTCCAGCTCTCCGCCCACCGGCAGGCCGTGGGCGAGCTGGGTGATGCGCACCGGATAGGCCTCGAGCCGTTCGGCGAGGTAATGCGCGGTGGTCTGCCCCTCCAGCGTGGCGTTCATGGCGAGCACCACTTCGTCCACCCCGCCCGCCTCGACCCGCGCGAGCAGGCTGGCGATGTTGAGATCTTCGGGCCGCACGCCGTCGAGCGCGGAGAGCCGCCCGCCCAGCACATGGTACTTGCCGGTGAACAGCCTGGCCCGGTCGAGCGCCCACAGGTCGGCGACATCCTCGACCACGCACAGGCTCTTCGCATCGCGGCGCGGATCGGCGCAGATGGCGCAGGGATTGCGCGTGTCGACATTGCCGCAGATGTCGCATTCGACCAGCGCCTCGCCCACCGCGGCCAGCGCCTCGATCAGCGCGGGCAGCGCGGTTTCGCGCCGCTTGACCAGCCACAGCACCGCGCGCCGCGCGCTGCGCGGGCCGAGGCCGGGAAGCTTCGCCAGCGCGGCGGCAAGGGTTTCGATTTCCTGAGAGGCCAAGCACCAGTTCCCTATTCCGTTCGCCCTGAGCTTGTCGAAGGGCCGTACTTCTTCCAAAGGGCAGCGCTAGAAGAAAGTGCGGGGCTTCGACAAGGCTCTCCTGAGCCTGTCGAAGGACTCAGCCCGAACGGAAATATTTGCAAGGGTTCGATTGTGCGGATTGTCTTCATGGGAACGCCCGAATTCGCGGTGCCGGTGCTGCAGGCGCTGGTCGATGCGGCGCATGAGGTGGTGTGCGTCTATACCCAGCCGCCGCGCCCCGGCGGGCGGCGCGGGCGCGAACTGACGCCAAGCCCGGTGCACCAGCGCGCGGCCGGCCTGGGGATCGCGGTGCGCCACCCGAAGTCGCTCAAGTCGGACGAGGAGCAGGCGGATTTCGCCGCGCTCAATGCCGATGTCGCGGTGGTCGCGGCCTATGGGCTGATCCTGCCGCAGGCACTGCTCGACGCGCCCCGGCATGGCTGCCTCAACGTCCATGCCTCGATCCTGCCGCGCTGGCGCGGGGCGGCGCCGATCCATCGCGCGGTGATGGCGGGCGATCCGGTGACGGGGGTGACGATCATGCAGATGGAGGCCGGGCTCGACACCGGCCCGATGCTCGCCACCGCGCGCACGCCCATAGAGGACAAGACCACCGGCGAGCTGACCGAAGAACTGGCCGAAATCGGCGCCCAGCTGATGGTCGGCACGCTGATCGACCTCGCCGCCCTGCATCCAATCCGACAGGACGATACGCAGGCGACCTATGCCGCCAAGATCGACAAGGCCGAGGCACGGATCGACTGGTCGAAACCCGCCGATGCGATCGAGCGGCTGGTGCGCGGCCTCGCGCCCTTCCCCGGCGCCTGGTTCGACCTCGACGGCGATCGGGTCAAGCTGCTGCGCGCCGAACTGGCCGAGGGGGCAGGTCGGCCCGGCGAGGTACTCGACGATCGCATGGCGATCGCCTGCGGCAATGGCGCGATCCGCCCGCTGCGCCTGCAACGCGCGGGCAAGCCGGCGATGGCCCTCGACGCCTTCCTGCGCGGGAACGCGCTCGCCAAGGGCTCGGTGCTGGGGTGATTTTGGTGACTATGCTTCGACAGGCTCAGCATGAGCGGGATTGGTTGCCTGACTTACACCCGCTCAGCCTGAGCCTGTCGAAGGCCACGCGCCGACGGGGAACCCGATGACCCGCTTCGCGCTCACCCTCGAATTCGACGGCACGCCTTTCTTCGGGCTCCAGCGGCAGGCCGACGGGCCGAGCGTGCAGCAGGCGGTCGAGCAAGCCGCGTTTCGCGTCACCGGCGAGGAGGTGCGGCTGCACAGCGCCGGGCGCACCGATACCGGCGTCCACGCGCTCGCCATGCGCAGCCATCTCGACATCGCGAAACCCATCGCGCCCTTCCGCCTGATGGAAGCGCTCAACGCGCATCTGCGGCCCGATCCGATCGCGGTGACTGCCTGCGATGTGGTTCCCGACGACTGGCACGCGCGCTTCAGCTGCACCGGGCGCGCCTATGTCTATCGCATCGTCAACCGCCGCGCGCCGCTGACGCTCGACCGCGATCGCGCCTGGCAGGTCGGAACGCCGCTCGACCACGCGGCGATGCATCGCGCGGCGCAGGCGCTGGTCGGGCTGCATGATTTCACCACCTTCCGTTCCGCCCATTGCCAGGCCGAAAGCCCGGTCAAGACGCTCGACCGGCTCGCTGTCGAACGGGATGGCGATGAGGTCCGCATCCACGCCGAAGCGCGCAGCTTCCTCCACCACCAGGTGCGCAGCATGGTCGGCTGCCTGGCGCTGGTCGGCATGGGCCGCTGGCGCGAGGCGCAGCTGGCCGAGGCACTCGAAGCGCGCGACCGGCAGGCGCTCGGGCTCAACGCTCCGTCCTGCGGGCTCTACTTCGTGCGCGCGATCTACCCCCCGGCCAGTTGACCCGACGTCGGCCCAGGGCGAAAACCGGGCGGACGGGGACCGACGGAAGCAGCCATGGGTAATTTCTTGCCCTGATCCTTTTTTGTTCCTATCCTGTTCGAACCCGATCGATCAGGAGTGCGACTCGATGCAGGCGAATTTCCTCTACGAACCCGCGCAGAATGCGGCCGGTTGCCGGCTCGGCGTCACGGTGCTTGCGGACCGTGCGCATATCCGCGGCGAATTGCGCGACGATGCCGAGGCGGCGGGGTTCCGCATTCTCCATTCCTGCTCGCTCGCCGACTATGCGCAGGGGGCGATCACCGCGCTGGGCGATCTGGTGCTGATCGACTGTGCGGAAGACAGTGCGCAGGCACTGGCGCTGCTTTCGCGGATCGACATGCGCGCGGGCAAGGCGGGTTCGGCGCTGGTCGTCTCGACCACCATGGGCGCGCTCGATGCGGTGTTCGGCTGCTTTTCCTTTTCCGCGCCGCAGATCCTTGTCGATCCGTGCCGGTCGGAACGGGTGATCGCGATCGGGCGGGTGCTGGCTCACGTGCCCAATCTGCGCCTGCGCGAACTGGGCGAGGATGACCGGCTGATGCTGTTGCGCCTGACCGAACAGGTCGGCCGCATTGCCGAACGGCTGGAGAAACTGCCCGCGGGTCAGCGCGCGGGCGGCGGGGCGTTCCGTTTCGAATCGCCCGATCCCGGCTGGCGCGGCGAGGATGAAGCCTTGGTGGTCGGCCGCGGCAAGGCAGAACGGCCTCGCCTGCCCGACGGCGCGGTGATCCGCCAGGTAATCAAACATCGTCAGGCGCGCGCGCGTTTCTTCGATGCCGAACTGTTCGCCGATCCGGCGTGGGACATGCTGCTCGATCTCGCCGCGGCACGGGCGGAACGCCAGCAGGTCAGCGTGACCTCGCTGTGCATCGCCTCGGGGGTCCCGGCCACCACCGCGCTGCGCTGGATCGGCCAGATGGTGGAGGCCGACCTGCTGGTGCGCGTGGCCGACCCGCACGATCGCCGCCGCGCCTATATCGCGCTGGCCGACACCACCGCCGATGCGATGGCGCGCTATTTTGCGGAGGTTGGCGCTGATCGGGGCGTGTTGGCGGTGGTCTAGTTCGCCCCGTGCCGATTGCAGCCGGACAGGATAACGAACATGGCGGTTACCAGTATCCTTCCATCAGTTCGCTGGCCCAGGCGGGCTGGCGCTGTTCGCCGCGTGGCTGGAATTCGCGCATCAGCGGCTTGATGTCGAGCACGGGGGTGCCGTCGATCGCGTCGAGCCCGGCCACCTCCACCCGCCTGCCTTCGACCGACAAAATGGTGCAGGTGGTCAGGCCGATCCGGTTCGGCCGGTTCTTGCCGCGCTGGGCGAAGATGCCGACCAGCGGCCAATCCCTGTGACCGCGCGGATGGCGCGCGCCGGTTTCGATCTTTTCGGGCGAAACCCTGTCGAACAGGAAGATCACCTCGGCGTGGCTGAAATCGCTGAGTCCGGCCAGCGCCTCGGGACCGAAGCGATCGCAATCGAGCTCGATCGCCGCGCGTTCCTTGCCCCAATCGTCGTCCACCGCGTCCGCCCTGCCGCCGCGCACATATCCGATGGGGGTTACGGTGTAGTCCATGGCGGCAGGCTCCCAATGAAACGAACGAATTTCAGATGCGCAGGATGACGGTCAGTCCCCCCTCTGGCGGATCGCAGGGCAGGGTGCACCGCACCGCATCGGCGCGCGCGCGGACCAGGATAGCTTGGGGCAGTTGCGGATCGTGCAGCACCGTGTCCGCCATGCCGAGCAGCCGTGCCTGGCGCAGCGTCAGGTCCTCCGGGTCGCCGCTGGTCAGGGTAAACTCGACCACTTGCGATGGGGCGGGCCTGCCACCGCCTGAAAGCCAGTCCTCGACACGCCCATGTCCGCCACTTGCCAGCGGATCGAGCCTGCCGCCTTCACCCAGCGCCTCGTCGAGCGCGCGGCGCCGCTCATCGGCGCCCGGATAGAGCGCCCGGATCGCCTCGCGCGCGCCATCGAGCGCGCGGGCCAGCGCGCCGAGGCTCTCGGGCAGCAGCGTCTCGAGCCGAAGCCGCAGGTGCTTCGCCAGTCCCGCCGATGCGCCCCCCGTGCTCACCGCGACAATCACCGGGTCGCGGTTGAGCACGCTGGGCAGGGTGAAATCGCACAGTTCGGGCCTGTCAGCGACATGGACCAGCAGGCCCGCGCGCCGCAAACGCAGGGCTGCCGCTTCGGCCGCGCGTGCGTCCTCCAGCGCCACGAAGGCCAGCCTTGCGTGGTGCGCCTCGGTCTCGGGGCAGGGGGTGCCTCCCGCGCGCGCGATCAGCCGCGCCCTGGCCTGGGCCATCGCCCCGGTTCCGACCACCACCACGCGCTGTCCCGCGATCCGGTGGAAGAGCGGCAGGCTATGCATGGCGGCGGGGCATCAGGCCAACCAATCCGGCACGCGTTCGGCTTCCATGATCGCGTGCGGCGAAAGCCGGTCGGCCACCACCGCGTAACGCTCGCCGTCGACCAGCACCTCGGCCACAAAGCCGCGCGAATTGTAGGACGAGGCCATGGTCGCGCCATAGGCGCCCGCGGTGCGGAACACGGCAAGATCGCCCGCGCCCACCGCGTCGCATTCGCGGTCCATCGCGAAGGTATCGCCGGTTTCGCAGATCGGGCCGACGATATGCGCAAGGGCCCGTTCGCCGGTTGGCGCGACCGCCTCGAAATCGTGCCAGGCCCCATACATGGCCGGGCGCGCGAGATCGTTCATCGCTGCATCGACCACCACGAAGGGCGGGCCGTTGCCGCTGCGCTTGGAACGGATCACGCGGGTCAACAGCACCCCGGCATTGCCCGCGATCACCCGACCCGGTTCGAACATCAGCCTTGCGTTCCAGCCCGCGGTCACGCGCGCGACCATCGCGCCGTATTCCGCTGGCGAAGGCAGAACCTCGCCTGCCTTGTACGGCACGCCAAGCCCGCCGCCGAGATCGGCATGGGTAACCGTGCAGCCCGCCGCGCGCAGTTCGGCGATCAGCGCCCCGACCTTGCCGAAGGCGGTTTCGAGCGGTTCGAGATCGGCCAGCTGGCTGCCGATGTGGACCGCGATGCCGCGCATCTCCAGCCCGCCCTCGGCCGCCAGCCGCGTATAGATCTCCACCGCGCGGTCGAGCGGCACGCCGAACTTGTTCTCGCGCTTGCCGGTCGAGATCTTTTCGTGCGTGCGGGCATCGACATCGGGATTGACCCGCAGCGCACAGGCGGCGCGCAGCCCCATGCCGCGTGCAATGGCGGCGAGCTCGAAACCCTCTTCCTCGCTCTCGATGTTGAACTGGCCGATACCCGACTCGAGCCCCTGGACCAGTTCGGCATGGGTCTTGCCCACGCCGGAGAACACCACATCCCCGGGCTTCATCCCCGCCGCCAGCGCGCGGGTCAGTTCGCCGCCGGAAACGACGTCGGCGCCGTATCCCTCGTTCGCGAGCACCTTGAGCACCGCGAGATTGGGGTTGGCCTTCACCGCAAAGGCGATGTGCGGGTTGGCAAGGCCAAACAGGCCTTCGCGAAAGACCCGCGCGTGGCGCACCAGCGTGGCGCGCGAATAGACATAGACCGGGGTGCCGACCTCTTGCGCGATGCGCTGCAGGGGCACGTCCTCGGCATGCATCACGCCGTTGCGAAGCTCGAAATGGTCCATGCGCGCGCCTGTGCCGAAAAGCGCCGCGCGAGTCGAGCAAGCCTTGCTTGGGGTGCGAAAATCCCCTGCGAAGGGCGTGGGCTATTCGGGCGGCAGGTCGAAGGGATCGTCCTCGCGATCCTCCGATCGTGTGCGCAGCTCGACGCTGCGGTCGGGCGCGGCCTGCGGGTGCAGTGCCAGCAGTTTCTCGGCGCTCGGCTGCGCATCCGCGCCATAGGCGGCGGGCGGCAGCGCCGCGTCGGGCGCGGGCCGGAGCGCGGCCTTCTGCCCGCAGGCGGCGAGCGCGATCAGGGCGCCGATGACCAGCAATCGCTTCATTTACGCGTCCACTCCCAAGGCCTTGCGGGCTTCCGCAACGCGCGCTTCTACCTCCCTGGGGGCGGTTCCGCCATAGGAACTGCGCGAAGCGACCGAGGCATCGACCGACAGTGCGGCATAGACCCGGCCATCGATCCGCGCGTCGATTTCCTGCAGCACCTCGAGCGGCAGCTGATCGAGCACCACACCATCGGCCTCGGCGCGTTTGACCGCCGCGCCGGTGATATGGTGCGCCTCGCGGAAGGGCACGTCGGCTTCGCGCACCAGCCAGTCGGCAAGATCGGTGGCGGTGGCAAAGCCCAGTTCCGCCGCATGCCGCATGCGCGTGGTGACGAAGGTGCTTTCGGCCACCATGCCGGTCATCGCCGCGATGCTCAGCGCCAGCAGGCCCGCCGCTTCGAACACCGGCGGCTTGTCGTCCTGCATGTCCTTCGAATAGGCGAGCGGCAGGCCCTTCATCGTCACCATCAGCGCGGTCGCGCAGCCGATCACGCGGCCCGCATGGCCGCGCACCAGCTCCGCCGCGTCGGGGTTCTTCTTCTGCGGCATGATCGAACTGCCGGTCGACAGGCTGTCGGGCAGGCGCACGAAGCCGAAGGGCTGGCTGGCCCAGAGGATGAACTCCTCCGCCAGCCGGCTGAGATGCAGCGCGCACTGGCTCGCCGCCATCAGGTAATCGAGCGCGAAGTCCCGGTCCGAAACCGCGTCCAGGCTGTTGCGCGTCGGCATGGCGAAGCCGAGCGCCTGCGCGGTGGCGGCGCGGTCGATGGGAAAGCCGGTCCCTGCCAGTGCCGCGCTGCCCAAAGGGCATTGGCCCGCGCGCCGATGCGCATCGACGAAGCGCGAGCGGTCACGTTCGATCATCTCGTAATAGGCCATCAGATGATGGCCCAGCGTCACCGGCTGCGCGGTCTGCAGATGGGTGAAGCCGGGCATCACGCTGGCCGCATGCTCGCCCGCGCGGGTGACCAGCGCGACCTGCAGGGCAGCCAGCGCGCGGTCGGCCTCGACGCAGGCATCGCGTACCCACAGCTTGAAATCGGTCGCCACCTGGTCGTTGCGGCTGCGCGCGGTGTGCAGCCGCCCCGCGGCGGGGCCGATCAGTTCGGCCAGCCGGCTCTCGGTGGTCATGTGGATATCTTCGAGGGCCCAGTCCTCGGGCACGCCGTCGCGCGCGTATTCGGCCGCGACGCGATCGAGGCCATCGGCGATGGTCGCGGCGTCCCCGGCGCTGACGATACCCTGCGCGCCGAGCATGGCGACATGCGCCTTCGAGGCGGCGATATCCTGCCGCCACAGCGCCTTGTCGAAGGGGATCGAGGCGTTGATTTCGCGCATGATCGCGCTAGGGCCCTCGGCAAACCTGCCGCCCCACATGCTGTTGGAGCCCCTATTGTCCCGCTTCTCACTCACGCTCGCTGTCATCCTCGGCCTGTCGCTCGCCGCATGCGATAGGGGCGCGCCGGACGCCGCGCAAGAAAGCAGCGCCGGGCCCGCCGCAATCGGGCAGATCGATCGCAGCCAGGCCGGCACGCTGATGCCGGTGGCAAGCCTTGTCGATCCAGGGGGGCGCCAGCTCAACCTTGGTGCCCTGCAAGGGCGCCCGGTGCTGCTCAACCTGTGGGCCACATGGTGCGCGCCCTGCGTCAGGGAAATGCCGCAGCTCGATGCGCTGGCCGCCGAATACGGCGACCGGCTGCGGGTCGTCACCGTGAGCCAGGACATGCAGGGGGCCCAAAAGGTCGTGCCCTTCTTCGCTGCGGGTGGTTTCAAGCAGCTCGAACCATGGCTCGACCCGCAGGCCGAGCTCGGTTTCTCGCTCGGCGGCGCGGTGCTCCCGACCACGGTGCTCTACGATGCGTCGGGTCAGGAAGTCTGGCGGGTTTCGGGCGAGTTCGACTGGTCGGGCGAGGAGACGCGCGCGGCCATCGACGAAGCAATCGCCGAATGATCGGGCAATTCGGCCCCGCGCATCGGGCACGACCGATGACCGGGGGCTTTCCATCATCCGCAAGCGCGAACCGGTGGTGCAGGCAGTCCTGCGCGAACCGGGCCAGGGTCTAACTCTTCGCCATCTCGCGATAAGCCTTCGGGGTCATGCCGGCAAGCTTGCGGAAGGTGGTCGAAAAATGGCTTGGCGAACCAAAACAGTAATTCTGTGATATTTGTGCAATCGGCAAGGATGTCATCCGAAGGTCCTGTTTTGCCGCGTCGATCCGGCTTTCCAGTAAGTATGCATAGGGCGTGCGCCCAGTGACCAGCTTGAAGACGTGAACAAGAATGGTGGCATCACGTTGGGCCGCGCGGGCGATGTCCGCGAGACTCAGTCGCTGGCGCAGGTTTGCTCGAATGAATTCGACGGCACGGCTCACGGCTTCGTCATCGGTTCGAAAACGGGTCGGCACGATTCGATTGCCGACCGATGACCAGCGCATCAACGCCCGCATGATTGCATCATTTGCCAAGGCTTCAGCCGTCAATGCGGAATAACGATTGGGCATTTCGAACAAGGCGAGAAATGCTGACTGGATCCGGTCCATCTTCGGCCACCGTTCTGGCCGGCTCATCTCGACAAACGCCACCTCCCTGCCATCCAGAATATCCGACACAAGTCCGTTCAGGTAATCCGGTGAAACGCTGAGAGCGATAAGCCGAGTGCACGCAGCTTCGTCGTTCTGATCAAGAGCATGGCGATAAAGTTCGGTCCCGCAGGGGGCAAAGCTGGTCATGTGCGGCCCAAAGCGCCAAATTTCTTGCTTACTACCGTTGACTTGCATCACCGAGGGTCCATCGCCGAAATTGAAGTCGATGAGATGACCGCTCGTCTCGAACGCAAGTTCAAAACTCTTGCCATACATGTAAGTGAGACCAAAACCTTCCAGCATAATCCTTCTGTAATTTTGCGGCTGCCACGACAGCGGTGGCCTGCCTTGCTTGAAGGGGCGTGCCGGACGGCTGCCATGCAGTTCGACCGTCAAGGGCTCATACACATCGGGATGCACAAACAGTGGCGGGTCTGGCCCCGTTGCAGCCACGATAGCGATCCTCTTTTCCTAGGGTGAGCGCGTCTCGCCAAACGTTCGAGCGGGTCGACCCAACAGTTGCACCTTTTCGAAAATTCGCGATTCTTTTCAAATATTGTAACAGTGGCAGCAGCGTCATACGCCCAAGCGTCACCACCCCTTGATAGAGGCTCCCCGCGCCGAAACCGATCCAAGGGAGTTTTCAGACATGCCTTCGAAGCTTTCCGCTGCCGCTGCAAGCGGATTTCTGTCTTTGCGCGCTGGCGCCAGCCTCGCCGCGCTTGCGATTGCATTCTCCGCCTCGCCGATCGTGGCACAGGTCACATACGCCGAGATGGCCGGAGAAGTGCGACTTGAAGACGGCACGCCGGCTAGCGGTGCGGAGGTCATCATAACGCACCTCCCTTCGGGTTCGCGCGTGACCACCCGCGTGAATGCCGAAGGGCGCTTCACCGCCAACGGGCTGCGAATTGGCGGGCCCTACACGGTCGATATCCGGGGCGAGAATGTGCGCTCTACCCAATTGACCGATCTGTTTGCACAAGCCGGCGATCCCCTGATCGTTAATGCGGTCGTCGAAGCGTTTGATCCGGCGGATAAGAACGTGATCGTCGTGGTTGGAAACTCGAGCGCCAGCCGGTTTGGCACCATCAACACCTATGGCGAGAAGGAAATCCGCCAGCAAACCACTGTCGATCGGCGACTGCAAGAAGTAATCCAGCGCGATAGCCGGGCCTTCGTCGACTTGGGTCAACCCGAAGATGACCAGGGTGTGTCGATTCTCGGATTCAACACTCGCTTCAACAATCTGGTAGTCGACGGTCTTTCGCAGCAAGACACATTCGGCAACAATTTCACGGGCCTCGCCACGCGCCGCTCTCCGCTGTCGCTCGACGTCATCGAATCGCTCTCGGTCGAAACCGCGCCCTTCGACGTGCAGAACTCCGGCTTTCAGGGCGGCCTCATCAACATCAACACCAAATCGGGCACCAACAACCTGTCCGGCTCGTTCCGATATCAGCGTTCGGGCGGCGGGCTGACGGGCGACGAAATCGGATCGGATGCCAATGGCGAGCCGATCCTGCTGGGCAGGGACCCGGTCGAGAACACCTATATCGCAACGCTCGGCGGGCCGATCATCAGGGACAAGCTGTTCTTCTTCTTCGCTTACGAGGAATATGAGGAATCGGATTTTCTCGGCTCGTGCCCGCTCGGCATTGCGTGCGACAATCCTAGCGATGTCATCACTCTGGACATCTATGACCAGATCCGCTCGGTCAGCCAAACCCGGTACGGCTTCGATCCCGGCGACTTCAACAGCATCCTCAACACCCCCAACGGGGAGCGCAAGTATCTCGCCAAGCTCGACTGGAACATCACTGATGGCCACCGCGCCCAGCTGACTTTCCAGCGGACCGAATCCGAAGGGATCGATGTGGTGCGTGCGCCGGGCCTCAACAGCCCTTCGGCCGCGGTTGCCTTCGAACAGAATGTGCCGGTCGGGCTCTCGGGGCAGGTTTTCTCGCAATGGACCGACAATTTCTCGACCCAGGTCCAGCTTGGTTTCATCCGCACCGAGCGGACCACGGTGCCCCTGAGCGGCGACGTCGGTTTCGGGCAGGTCCTGCTGCGTGACATCGGCTTTGCCGTCAATCCTGACGGGACGCTCGATCTCGACGAGCTCGGCAATCCGATCCCGGATGGCGATCTGGCAATCGGAACGGACGACTTCGACCAGAACAACGCGCTTGAAGCGGATCGCTGGCAGTTCAGAGCGCGCGGCGAGTATCTGACGGGCGATCATGCGATCAGCTTCGGGTATGAATTCGATCGCCGCGACATTTTCCGCCAGCGCGCTCCGGGCGGTTCGGGGGTGTTCGAATTCGAACCTGTCACGCTCGCCGACGGCAGCCGGCTGACGACGCTCGAGGCGTTCGAACAGGGACTTGCGTCACAGGTGACGGCAACTTTCCCGACCTCGGGCAACATTGCGGACGCCGCTGCCGATTTCGTGCTCGATCAGCATTCGATCTTCTTGCAGACCGATTGGGCAGTCACCGACAATCTCGACCTGCTGATCGGCGTCCGCTACGAGGTCTTCAGTTCGGATGACACGCCGGCGGATAACCCCTTCTTCATAGAGCGCTACGGGTTTTCGAATGCCCAAACGCTCGATGGGCGCGACGTGATCCTGCCGAGGTTCGGGTTCAATTGGCGTCCTCTCGAGCGCACGACCGTGCGCGGCGGGGCCGGGATTTTCGCCGGCGGCGCTCCGGTCACCTGGTTCACTGAGCCCTTCCTCACCAACGGCGTGGCGCTTGCAACCGTGCAGCTCGACGCGAGCGAATTGGGCGGACCGGTTGATCCCAACGATCTGCCTGCCCCGATCTTGGCCGCGCTGGCGCAAATTGGCGACGGTCTGGTCGAGGGGCTCGACGGGGACGTTTCGTTCATTGCCCCGCAATTCGATATCGTGAGCAATGCGCGCTACACGCTTGCCGTCGACCATGTGGCGGATTTCGGGCCGCTCGGGAATGGCTGGCGCTTCACAGCCGAGGCAACCTATACGGACATCCTCAATGCCCTCCAGTTCCAGGATATCCGGCTTGCCGAAACGGGCCAGATCCTGCCGACCGGCACGCCGCGCTTCATCATTCCGGCGGCCAATCCGCTCGATACACGTTCCGGCAATCCGTTGACCCGGGCCAATGGCAGCGCAATCCAGGACATCGGCATCTTCAACACCGGCGAAGGCCACAGCCTGGCGCTGACTTTCGAGATCAAGAAGGATTTCGATCTGGGCAGGCTTGGCAATCTCGGGTTCTTTTCCGGCTATACCTACACCGAGAGCGTCGACGTTTCGCCGGCCAATGACACCGATGATCTTGACGACGTGTTCGAAACCGGGGCCTATGACAATGTCAATGCCCCCACGCCCGGCCCGTCGATCCAGGCAGTGCCGCATAACGTCACCTTCGGCTTCGATTGGCGCAAGCGATTTGCAGAGGATTTCGCACTCTCGGTCAACATATTCGGAAATTACCGTTCCGGTCGTGCGACCAGCTTCGTCATCGATGCCGACGACCCTGTCAGCTCAAGCGATCTCGGCGGCATCAACGTGAGCGGGATCGAACTCCTCCAGCCTGGTTTCTCGGCCCGCGCCAATCAGCGCCTGCTCGCCTATCTTCCGACTGGACCTGATGATCCGCTGGTGCGTTATGAGGGCGGTGCGAGCTACGACCAGATCGCCGCTGTCGAGCAGGCATTCAGGCTCGAGGAGTTCCGCGGAACCTTCATCCCGCGCAACACGATCCGCGCCGAAGATACTTTCCGCATCGACCTGAACGTACAGCTCGAAGTGCCTTCGCCGCTGCCGGGCCGCTTTACGATCGATGCCGGGGTGCGAAACTTCCTCAATCTGCTCGATCGCGACTGGGGTGTGGTCAAACGCTTCGCGATCCGCGAGACTTTCTATGACGCCGTGTTCGATACCGTGAACAATCAGATCGTCATCGACGATATCGAACCCGGGATCCCCTTGACCGAACAGCAGTCCCCTTCGGGCGCATCGGTCTGGCGCGCGCAGCTCGGCATCCGATACGAGTTCTGAGACACCATGTCCCGACCTGAAACCGCCCGGACCCCAGCGCACGCGTCGACAGGACGCCCGCCGGAAAAACCTGGCTTCCAATCGAACGGAATGTGAAAATGGAAAATCTGCGTTCAAGAAGGCTCCTCCTGAGCCGCCGCTATGCACTCAAGGCTTTTGGTGGAGGAGCAATCGCAGCGCTTTCGCTGGCGCGTTGCGCACAGGCCATCGCAGCTCCGATATTTCATCAATACCCTTTTCAGCTTGGGATCGCTTCTGGAGAGCCCGAACCGGACGGCTTTGTCATATGGACGCGGCTCGCACCCGATCCGTTCGAAATCGGTTACGGCATGCCGGCAGCCGCGGTGGAAGTCGAATGGCAAGTCGCAAGCGATACGAACATGAGAGACATCGTGGCATCCGGAACCGCACTGGCACGTCCCGAGCTTGGGCATTCGGTCCATGTCGAGGTTGCGGGGCTCGAACCCAATCGGCCATATTGGTACCGGTTTGCGGCAGGGCGCGAGCGCAGCGCAATCGGCCGTAGCAAGACGGCGCCTGCTTTCGGACAACCGATCGACCGCCTTCGCTTCGGGATCGCCGGGTGCCAGAATTACGAACAAGGCTATTTTACGGCGCACCGTTTCCTGGCTCGGGAAGAGCCGGATTTCGTGTATTGCTACGGTGACTACATTTATGAAGGCCGAGGCAACAGGCTGCGCAACAGCAGTGATGGTCCAATCGAATCGATCCGCCAGCATTTTGGAGACGAGATTTACTCGCTCGACGATTACCGCCGTCGCTATGCGCAGTACAAAATGGACGTCGATCTGCAGGCGGCACATGCTGCCGCACCCTGGCTCGTAACCTGGGACGATCATGAGATCGACAACAATTGGGCGGCCGATATCGATCAGGACGATACCCCCCCTGGCTTCTTCAACCTGAGGCGCCAAATGGCCATGCAGGCCTATTATGAAAACATGCCGCTGCGCGCTTCGGCGCTGCCGGTTGGGCCGACCATGCAACTGTATCGCCAGGCGCGGTTCGGCGATCTGATCGATTTCAACCTTCTCGACACCCGGCAGTACCGCACCGACCAGCCTTGCGGGGATCGTTGGGCGGATCCCTGCGAGGAAATCAACGCGCGCAGTGCTGAAATGCTCGGTCGTCAGCAAGAGGCGTGGCTTGGTGAAAAACTGCGGCGCTCGACCAGCCGTTGGCAGGTTCTTGCCCAGCAGGTGATGATGATGGATTTGGACCGGAAGCCGGGCGAAGGCGACAGCCAGAACAAGGACAGCTGGGCTGGCTACCGCGCTCCGCGCGAGCGGGTCTTGCAGCGCATCAAGGATGCGGGGCTGACAAGCGCCATTGTCTTGACGGGCGACGAGCACCAGAACTACGCAGGCCGCGTGCACCTTGATGGAAAGCGTCCGGCCTCCGCCCCGATCGCCAACGAAATCGTCTCCACCTCGATCGCCTCCGGAGGCGATGGCGAAGACCAACGCCAGAGTACGCTCGCCATCCAGGAAGAAAATCCGGCGAGCCTCGCCTGGCATAACTCCAAACGCGGATATGTCTTGTGCGACGTCAATCGCGATCAATGGCTGACCGAATTCAAGGTGATAGACCGAGTCACGGATCGGAATGGTACGATGAGCACCCGCCAACGCATGATTGTGGAGCAAGGCGCGCCCGGATCGCTTGGCGTTGTTTGACAGATGATTGGTGTCCCTGATTTCTGCAATCAGCGGAGGCGACTCTTTCGTGCCAGAGTGATTTCGAGCCGGATGAAATTATCTGGCGACCAGGAAATCACGGTAAAACAAGACTCTAGAGTGCCGCCTTCGATGCGATCAAAGCCGGCACTCTAGAACCAGGCCCTGATGCCCAGCAGGAGCTTCAGGCCCGCCGCGTCCTCGCCCGCGGCGCGCGCGATGTCCGCCGTTTCGCCCAGTTTCGCTTCGTATTCGACGCCGGCATAGGGCGCGAATTCGGGGACGAACTGATAGCGCAACCGCAGCCCCGGTTCGATCCGGGTAACCCCGGCACCAATCCCGCGCTCACGGATATCCTGCGCGGCCAGCTCGAGTTCGAGGCGCGGCTGGAGGATCAGCCTTTGCGTGATCCGCTGGTCGTATTCCGCCTCGAGCCGCGCGGTGAGATCACCCCGGTCGCTGAGGAAGGCGGCAAGGTCGAGCTGCCACATATAGGGCGCGAGACCCTGCACGCCGAGCACGAGGTGGCTGCGGGTGTCAGGCTCGACATCCAGCCGCACGCCTGCCTGCAGGTCGAAGAACGGGCCGATGGCATGGCCCCACAGCGCCTGCGCTTCGGCCGCCTCGACTGCGCCGCCGAACTCGGCCTCGCCTTCGGACTTGACCACGAACTTGTCGATGTCGCCGCCGTAAAAGCCCTGCACGTCCCACAGCCAGCCCGCATCGCCCCCCTCGGTCGGGATGCGCGCTTCAAGCCGGTCGATCATGACCACGCCGGTCTTCATGGCGCCGTGCATGCGGGCGACTTCCCCGCGCGCCGCGGCCATCGCCGCCTCGCCCCAGAAAGCGTCCGCCGCGTGGACCGGCCCTTCCAGCGCGCGCGCAGGCACAGCCTCCTCGGGCGCCGCGCCCTCGACCGCATTTTCGGGTTGGGCGCCGTGCTGCGAATGGTCCTGCGCCGCGGCAGGCAGCGCCCACAAGGCCGCGCCCAGCATGAGAGCAAGCCGCATCAGGCGCGCGCCCCGTCGGGGAATGGTCGCACGCTGACCACCTGCATCATCCCCGCGTGCATATGCATCAGCAGGTGGCAATGGAACGCCCAGTCGCCCGGCTCGTTGGCGGTCAGGTCGAAGGTCACCGTGCCGCCCGGCTGGACGATGACGGTGTGCTTGAGCGGCTGGTGCATGGGGTCGGCGCCGTTGACCAGTTCGAAGAAATGGCCGTGCAGATGGATCGGATGCGCCATCATGGTGTCGTTGACCAGCTTCACCCGCACCCGTTCGTCATAGCCGAAGCGGATCGGGTGGTCGGTCACGGCAGAAAAGGCCTTGCCGTCGAACGACCACATATAGCGTTCCATATTGCCGGTAAGATGGATCTCCATCTCGCGCTCGATCGCGCGGTGGGGGTTTATCCGCGCGGCCTTGAGGTCGGTATAACGCAGCACGCGATGCGGCACATCGTCGAGCCCCAGCCCGGGGAAGTCCATCCGGTCGACCGGCATCGGCGCGATCATGTCGATCCCCGGGCCGACCTCGACATCATCGGGCAGTCGCGAGGTGTCGCGCATGCTGTGTTCCATTGCGTGACCGCCGCCGTGGGCGGAATGATCCATTGCCCCCATGCCCATATCGGCCATGGTCAGCGTGGGAACCTCACGCAGCGGCGGCGGTGTGGCGAGATGGCCCGGATGCGAGGTGAGGCTGGCCACCGCCATGCCGCTGCGGTCCATCGCTTCCGCCACCAGTGCATGGCTGCCATCGGGCGGGGTCACGATCACGTCATAGATTTCCGCGTTGCCGATCTGGAATTCGTCGACCTCGACCGGGGCGATATCCATGCCGTCGGCCGCGATCACCGTCATCGGCACGCCGGGAATGCGGACGTTGAAGAAGGTCATCGCCCCGGCGTTGATCACGCGCAGTCGCAAGCGCTCGCCGGGCCTGAACGCCAGCTCGAGATCGTCCGTCGGACCATGGCCGTTGACGAGATAGGTATAGGTGGCGCCCGTGACATCCGCGACGTCGCGCGGGTTCATCCGCATCTGCCCCCACATGCGGCGCTCTGCCCCGCTCATGTCGCCTTGGGTGGCACTCTGCATCCGGCGGTTGAAATAATTCTCGCCCACCTTGAGCTTGCGCATGATTTCGTGCGGGTGGATCGGCGTGAACTCGGACAGCATCACCACGAGGTCGCGGTCATAGCGCGGATCGGGCCGCGCGCTTTCGATCACGATCGGGCCGTAATGCCCGGCCTGCTCCTGCAAGCCCGAATGGCTGTGCCACCAATAGGTTCCGCTCTGCCGGATCGGGAACTCGTAAGTGAAGCTCTCGCCCGGCCCGATGCCGGGAAAACTGACGCCCGGCACCCCGTCGAACTGGAACGGCAGCAGTAACCCGTGCCAGTGGATCGACGATTCCTCGCCCAGCCCGTTCGTCACGTGCAGGCGGACGTCCTGCCCCTCCCTCAGCCGGATCAGGGGGCCGGGAATGGTGCCATTGATGGCATAGGCGTGCCCCATGCGACCGCCGGTGGCGAAGTGGTGATCGGCAATGGCAAGGTGGATATCCTCGCCCGACAGTTCGCCGAAACCGCGCCGCGCATGCGGCATCGACATCCCCTTGGCCCAGGAGGGCATGGGGAGCGCGGCAGCGGCGGCAAGCCCAGCGGTGCTGGCGATCAGACGCCTGCGGGACAGGGAAATCGGCATGGGAAAATCACATCTTGAGGATTCGGGTTCGAAGCCGCTATATATACCCTGCTGGGGTATTTGAAAGAGTGTTTCCCGATGACCGACAAGACCATTGCCAAGGTCAACCGGCTCAACCGCATTGCCGGTCAGGTGCAGGGCGTAGCCAGGATGATCGAACATGATCGCTATTGCATCGACATCCTGCACCAGATCCAGGCGATCAAGTCCGCGCTCGCCAAGGTGGAAAGCCAGGTCCTCAAGGATCATGCCGCCTGCTGCGTGGCCGAATCGATCGCCAGCGGCGATGCGGAACAGCAGCGCATCAAGTTCGAAGAACTCGTCGAACTGCTGGAACGGCAGCGCCGGTAGCCCTGCCACGGCAGCCCCCCCGCTCGCGGGTGGAGCTTGCGCTTCCTAACGCCCGCCGATCGCGCTACCGCGCGACCATGCAGACCGTCTTCGTCCTCAACGGCCCCAACCTCAACCTGCTCGGCACGCGCGAGCCGGAGATCTATGGCTCCGCCACGCTCGAGGATATCGCGCATATGCTCGAGGAGCAGGCGAAGGACCTCGGCCTTGCGATCGACATGCGCCAGACCAATCACGAAGGCGTGCTGGTCGACTGGCTGCACGAGGCGCGCGCGGTCGGGGCGAAGGCGGTGCTGCTCAATGCCGGGGCCTATACCCACACCTCGATCGCGCTGCTCGACGCGATCAGGGCCATCGGGGTGCCGGTGATCGAGGTGCACCTGTCCGACCCGTCGCGCCGCGAGGATTTCCGGCATGTTTCCTATGTCGGGATGGGCGCGGTGGACGAGGTAAAGGGCCTTGGTCCGCGCAGCTATGCCGTAGCGTTGGCCAGGGCCGCCGCGCTCTGAAGCCCTGCGCACCCTTGTCACGCGACGCGGGGCAGCGCATAGGCGCTGCCGAACTATCAACAAGGGTACCCATGGCCGATAGCAAGGGCAGCGCCGGCAGGTCCGGCATGAACGTCGACATCCAGCTCGTCCGCGAACTCGCAGAGCTGCTTGGCGAAACCGGTCTCACCGAAATCGAAGTCGAAGATGATGACCGCAAGATCCGCGTCGCGCGCGGCGGCATCGCCATGGCCGCGCCGATGGCGATGGCCGCCCCCGCCGCTGCGGCGCCTGCCGCGGTAGACCCTGCCCCCCAAACGCCCGCCACCGCCGATACCGCCGGCGCGCTCAAGTCGCCGATGGTCGGCACCGTCTATCTCGCGCCAGAGCCGGGCGCGGCGGATTTCATCAAGGTGGGCGACAGCGTCAAGGAAGGCCAGACGCTGCTGATCGTCGAGGCGATGAAGGTGATGAACCCGATCGCCGCCGACAAGGCGGGCACGGTCAAGGCGATCCTGGTCGAGAATGCCCAGCCCGTCGAATTCGACCAGCCGCTGGTCGTCATCGGCTGACCGCAGGCATGGCTATCCAACGCATACTGATCGCCAATCGCGGCGAGATCGCGCTGCGCATCCATCGCGCGGCCCATGAAATGGGTATTGAAACCGTCGCGGTGCACTCCACCGCCGATGCCGATGCCATGCACGTGCGGCTGGCCGACCATGCGGTGTGCATCGGCCCGCCCAGCGCGGCCGACAGCTATCTCAACATCGCGGCGATCATCTCGGCGGCGGAAATCAGCCATGCCGATGCGGTCCACCCGGGCTACGGCTTCCTTTCGGAAAACGCCAGGTTCGCCGAAATCGTCGAGGCGCACGACCTCAAGTGGATCGGCCCCAAGCCCGAGCATATCGTGACCATGGGCGACAAGGTCATGGCCAAGAAGACCGCGGGCGAACTGGGCCTGCCGCTGGTTCCGGGCAGCGATGGCGCGGTCAGCGACCCGGCGCAGGCGGCCAGGGTCGCCGAGGAAATCGGCTATCCGGTGATCATCAAGGCCGCCAGCGGGGGCGGCGGGCGCGGCATGAAGGTGTGCACCGGCCCCGACCAGCTCGAAAGCCTGATGAAGCAGGCCGGGAGCGAGGCCAGGGCCGCTTTCGGCGATGCCACGGTCTATCTCGAGAAATATCTCGGCAACCCGCGCCACATCGAATTCCAGGTGTTCGGCGATGGCAATGGCAATGCCATCCACCTGGGCGAACGCGACTGTTCGCTCCAGCGCCGCCACCAGAAGGTGCTCGAGGAAGCGCCCTCGCCCGTGCTCGGCCACGAAGAGCGCATGCGCGTGGGCGGGATCTGCGCCGACGCCATGGCCCAGATGGGCTATCGCGGCGCGGGCACGATCGAGTTCCTTTGGGAAAACGGCGCGTTCTACTTCATCGAGATGAACACCCGCCTGCAGGTTGAGCACCCGGTGACCGAGGCGATTACCGGGGTCGATCTGGTGCGCGAACAGATCCGCATCGCCGATGGCCAGCCGCTGTCGGTCAGGCAGGACGAGATCGAATTCAAGGGCCACGCGATCGAATGCCGCATCAACGCCGAAGACCCGTGGACCTTCGCCCCCTCGCCCGGCCTGGTGACCCATTACCACGCCTCGGGCGGGATGCATGTGCGCGTCGATAGCGGGCTCTATGCAGGCTACAAGGTCCCGCCTTATTACGACAGCATGATCGCCAAGCTGATCGTCTACGGCCGCAGTCGCAACGGCTGCATGATGCGGCTCAAGCGCGCGCTCGAGGAAATGGTCGTCGAAGGGGTGAGGACCAATATCCCGCTGCACCAGGAACTGCTGCGCCAGCCGGACGTGGAGAGCGGCGATTACACGATCAAGTGGCTGGAGGAATGGCTCAAGCAGCGCGAAGGCTAGCCATCATGAAGGGCGGGGAGCATCACCGCACCCCGTCACCCCAGCGGAACGCCGGGATCGTTCTTGCTGGTGCGGATCGTCAGCGATGTCTTCACGCTCGCCACATTGGGCGCGGGGGTCAGCTTGCTGGTGAGGAATTCCTGGAAGGTCTGCAGGTCGCGCGCCACGATCTTGAGGATGAAGTCGATCTCGCCGTTGAGCATGTGCACTTCGCGCACTTCGGGCAGGTCCTTCATCGCCGCTTCGAACTCGCGCAGCGAATCCTCGGCCTGGCTCTTGAGGCTGACCATGGCGAAGACGGTGATCGAAAAGCCCAGCTTGCCCGCTTCCAGTTCGGCATGATAGCCCCTGATGACGCCTTCGTCCTCGAGCGCGCGGACGCGGCGCAGGCACGGTGGCGCGGTCAGGCCGACGCGAGTGGCAAGTTCGACGTTGGTGATCCGCCCCTCGGCCTGCAATTCGGCCAGCAACTTGCGGTCGATTTCGTCGAGATTCGCCATCATGACGCCCCTGTCTATTCCTTGCTCGGCCCGGATGGCTCATTGCGCCATGGGAAATGTTGACAACGCAAGCCTGCGGCCTTGGCTAACATTATTATCCTTGCCAGCAATTGTCCCGCTTTGCAACGCGAAGGCAACTTTCCGTTCATCGTATGTTTTACACGGATAGAAAGCAGCATCGCGCGATGGTTTATGCCTCGCTCACCCTTTGACGCTCACCGGAGCAGGAATGCATTTCGACGACCGCCTTGCCACTGTGCTGCGCCACCGCGCCCAGGGGGAACGTGCGGCCAGGACACAGCTGCGCCAGCTGATCGACCTGCTGGGTGAACGGCCGCAGGCGGGCGACCCTGCGCTCAAGGCAGCCGCCTACCTCCGGCTGATCGCGCTGGCCGAGACGATCCCGGTGAAGGAGCGCGCGGCGATCGTCGGGGAGAGCGGCTGGCGCTTCCGCAATCCGGAGCTGGTCCGCTGGTTCGGCGAGGCGCACCCGACGATCGCCGCCGCGGCGCTCTATCGCGCCCACCTGAGCGGCGCGGAATGGGAAGATCTGATCCCCCGCCTGCCGATCCGCGCGCGCGGCTTCCTGCGGCATCGCCGCGACCTGCCGCCAGAGGCGCTCGGCGTGCTCGACCGGCTGGGGGTGCAGGACCGGGCGCTGCCGCTGCCCGACATGGTCGAAATGCTGGTCGAGGACCCGCAGCCACGCGGCGGACCTGAAATCCCCGAGCCCCCCGAACCGCTGGTGCTCTCGGCAGCCAACGATACCGCCGAACTGCCGGACGAGACCGGGGATATTCCGGCACAGGCACAGGTGGCACAGGCGCCGTCGCCCCGACCTGCCGCGACCGACGGCGAGGGGATCCGCGCGCTGGTCGAGCGGATCGAGACCTTCAGGCGCAACCGCGCCGCCGCCGCGCCAAGCGATGCGCCCTCGCTGCCATTGGCCGGACTCGAGGCACCCGCACCGCGCAAGCCGGTTGACGCCTTCATCTTCGGCACCGATTCCGAAGGGCGGATCGACTGGGCCGAAGGCGAAATCGCACCGATGATCGTGGGGACGGCGCTGGCCGTGCGTGCCGACGGCAATGGGGGTGAAAGCGATCTCGCCGCGGCCTTCCTCAACCGTCGCCCGGTACGCGGCGCGCGCGTGACCTTGCGCGGGGCCGAAGCGATCGCGGGCGAATGGATCGTCGATGCCGCGCCGCGCTTCACCCGGGCAGACGGGCGTTTCTACGGCTTCGTCGGGCGTTCCCGCCGCGCGGCCGCGCCGACCGAGGACCTGCACCACGCGGGCGCCGACCGCCTGCGCCAGCTGCTCCATGAGCTGCGCACCCCGGTCAATGCCATGCAGGGCTATGCCGAGGTGATCCAGCAGCAGGTGTTCGGCCCGACCCCGCACGAATACCGCGCGCTCGCCGCTTCGATCGCGGGCGACAGCGCGCGCATCCTCGCCGGTTTCGACGAGCTCGACCGGCTGGCCAGGCTTGAAACCGGCGCGCTCGACCTTGAACCGGGCAGCAGCGATTTCGTCGCCATCGCCCGCACGCAGATCTCGCAGCTGCAATCGGTGCTGAGCCCGCGCGTTGCGCGTTTCGCGGCGGATCTCGGCACCCGCCCTGCCTTGCTCGCGCTGGCCGAGAAGGAAGCGCAGATGCTGGCCTGGCGCGTACTCGCGACGCTGGCCGGCGCCACGGGGGCCGGCGAAACCGTCACGCTCGACCTGCGATGCGAGGACGACCACGTCGCGCTGCGCGCGCAGCTCCCGGCGATGCTGGCCGCTACCGAGGACCTGTTTTCTTCCGAAGCCCGATCGAGCGGCAGCACGGTCAGTTCGGGCATTTTCGGCGCGGGCTTTTCGCTCCGCCTTGCCCGGGCCGAGGCCCGCGCGGCGGGCGGCGATCTGGTGCGCGAGAGCGACTGGCTGGTGCTGTCGCTGCCGCTCCTGACCCCTGTCGAAGCGCTGCCCAGCCCGGTGGACGAGCCGGGACGGGCGGCTGGCTGATCCGCGCGCAGGAAATTCGCCATCGCCGACGCCGATCTTCGCATACCGCCCCTGCCCGCGCAGCGGGCCGGCTTTGCGTCCGGCTTCGGCCGGCGCTCGCTGATGACGGTCGACACCGAAGAGGAATTCGACTGGGATGCGCCGTTCAGCCGGGAAGGCCATGGGCTCGATCACGTCCGGCGCATCGCCAAGTTCCAGCAATTCTGCGAAGGAAGCGGGGTCTCGCCGGTCTACCTGGTCGACTGGCCGGTCGCGCAATCGGGCCTGGCGAGGGAGATCATCGGCGGCGCGGTGAAGGCGGGCAAGGCGGAAGTCGGCGTCCAGCTGCATCCCTGGGTGAACCCGCCGTTCGAGGAAGCGGTCTCCACGCGCACCAGCTTCGCGGGAAACCTGCCCCGCGAACTCGAGCGCGAAAAATTCCTGCGGCTGCGCGATGCGATCGAGAGCAATTTCGATAGTGTCCCGCGAATCTACCGCGCGGGCCGCTATGGGCTTGGCCGCAACAGCGCCGCGATGCTGGCCGAAACCGGCATCGCCATCGACAGTTCGGTGCGCGCGCGCTTCGATTACAGCGATGCGCATGGGCCCGACTACAGCCACCACCCGGTCGCGCCGTACTGGACCGATGACGGGCGCAGGCTGATCGAGCTGCCGCTGACCACGGTCTATTGGGGGTTGCTGCGCAAACAGGGGGCAGCGCTGGCCCCACCGATCCGGAAATATCCCGGCCTGGGCGGGGCATTGTCGAAGCTGGGGTTGTTCGAACGGATTGCGCTGACCCCCGAAGGCGTGACCGCGGAAGAGGCGCTGCGCGGGATCGACATCGCCATCGACGACGGGCTGCCGATCCTCGTGCTCAGCTTCCACAGCCCCTCGCTCGCGCCCGGTCACACGCCCTATGTCCGCACCGAGGAAGACCTCGACGCGCTCTATGACTGGATGCGGCGGATCTATGCCTATCTGGGCCAGCGCGCGGTGCGCCCGACCACGGTCGCGCAAATCATCGAAGCGGCGCTCGTCTAGGGATCCATGCCCTTGCCGCTTGCCAGCCGCGTGCCTCGCGGCTAGGCGCACACGTCCGCATGCGGCAGGCGGGGCCTGTAGCTCAGTTGGTTAGAGCTGGCCGCTCATAACGGCTAGGTCGCGGGTTCGAGTCCTGCCGGGCCCACCAGCCGCGATGCGGCATTGAAACGCGTCGGGGAGTGGCGCAGTCCGGTAGCGCGCCTGCTTTGGGAGCAGGATGTCGCAGGTTCGAATCCTGTCTCCCCGACCATTTCATCGCTTCAGCACATGAATTGGTTCGGTACCTTCATGCGGATCCGCCAATGAGGCGATTGTAGACAGCCGCAGTCGCTGCCGCGACCAGCCCGGCGAGCACCGACCATGCGATCAGACCATATGCAAAGCCGACAAAGTTCAGGCGCCAGGTCATGTGCCCAAAGTCGGCATGGGTCATATGCCCGGTCACCTGCATCGTTCCTGCAGGCATCGACAGCACGAGCAAGCTGCAAACCACCCAGAAAGCGGCAAAGACTATTCCGGCCGCAAAGCCGAACCTGATGGCATCTATCTTCATGTTCCGTCTCCTCCTACCTCGGCATGATAGCAGAGAAACGGTCACACACCAACTTCAGGCCAGCCACAATCTCAGCACAAAAGCCGCCACGCCCAGCGCCGTCACGCTCGCCAGCCAGATCGCGGCCATCCAGCACAATCGCCGCCACAGCGGAGTGCGCTCGGCCTCCTCGCCGCCCTCGAGCGGGGCCAGCCGCATCAGTGATAGCCCTCCGTCCCCACCTTGCCGCGGAACACCCAATAGGCCCAGCCGGTATAGGCGAGGATCACCGGCAGGATGATCGCCGTGCCGACCAGCATGAACCGCTGGCTGCGCACGGGCGCGGCGGCGTCCCAGATCGTGACCTGGTCGGGCACGACATAGGGCCACATCGAAACCCCCAGCCCCGCCATGCCCAGCAGGAACAGCCCCAGCGCGAGCAGGAACGGCGCATAGGTCCGGCGGCCCGCGAGCGCCCGCATCAGCGCAAAGGCGATGATCGCGGTCAGCAGCGGCACCTGGCTGGCGAAAAGGATATTGGGCATGGTGAACCAGCGCTGCCAGTACTGCCCGTCGAGGAATGGCGTGTAGAGGCTCACCGCGCCGAGCAGCACCAGCGTCGCCACGAAGGCAACGCGCGCCAGCCGATAGGCATGATCGAGCGCGCGCGCTTCGACCTTGATGATCAGCCAGGTCGCACCGAGCAGCGCATAGCCCGCCACCACGCCCAGCCCGGTGAGCAGCGTATAAGGGGTCAGCCAGTCGAACCAGCTGCCGGCATAGGCCCGGTCGGCGACGTCGATCCCCTGGAGCAGCGCGCCCAGCACCATGCCCTGCGCCAGCGCGGCGACCAGCGACCCGGCGGTGAAGGCGAAGTCCCAGACCTTGCGGTGCGCGCGATCGCGCCAGCGAAACTCGAAGGCGACACCGCGGAAGACCAGGCCCAGCAGCATGGCGATGACCAGCGGATATGTCGCGGGCAGGATGATGGCATAGGCCAGCGGGAATGCGGCGAAGAGCCCGCCCCCGCCCAGCACCAGCCAGGTCTCGTTGCCGTCCCACACCGGCGCGATCGAGTTCATCGCCTGGTCGCGCTCCTCGCCCACTGCGAAGAAGGGAAAGAGGATACCGATGCCAAGGTCGAAGCCGTCCATGATGACATAGGCGAACACCGCCAGCGCGATGATACCCGCCCAGATGGTGGTCAGGTCAATCGTCATCGCTCACCTCCAGCGCCTGCGGCTGCCAGGGGGTCGAGCCGCTGGTGCGCACCGGCCCCTTCTCCGTGCGCAGAACGCCCTTTTCGCCCGGATGCGGCGCGCCGCCCATCAGCCGCAGTATATACCAGGTCCCGATCCCGAAGACCGCGAAATAGACCACCACGAAAGCCAGCAACGATGCCGCCACGGCAGGCGCCGCAAGCGGGCTGGCGCTCTGCGCGGTGCGCAGCAGACCGTGGATCGTATAGGGCTGGCGTCCGACCTCGGTGGTCATCCACCCCGCGATCACCGCGACGAAGCCCGCAGGACCCATGACGATCGCCGCGCGATGCAGCAGCGGCCAGTCGTAGAGCCGCCCCTGCCAGCGCGCGACGAGACTCCACAGACCCAGCCCCAGCATCAGGAAACCGATCCCGACCATGACCCGGAAGGCCCAGAACACCGCGAAGACCGGCGGCTGGTCCGCATCGGGCACGCTGTCGAGCCCGGCCAGCGGGGCGGCGGGGTCGTGCTTGAGGATCACGCTCGACAGTTTGGGAATACCCACCGCGTAGTCGAGCCGCTGTTCGCTGTCGTTGGGGATGCCGAACAGGTAGAGCGGCGCCCCGTCGGGGTGGCTCTCGTAATGCCCCTCCATCGCCATGACCTTCACCGGCTGGTGCTGCAGCGTGTTGAGCCCGTGCATGTCGCCTGCGAAGATCTGCACCGGGGCGACCAGCGCCGCCATCCACATCGCCATCGAGAACATCCTGCGTGCGTGCGGGTTGGCGCGGTCCTTGAGCAGGTGCCAGCCGCCCACCCCGCCGACCACGAAGGCGGTGGTGAGATAGGCCGCGATCACCGTATGGACGAGGCGGTAGGGGAAGCTGGGATTGAAGATGATCGCCAACCAGCTCTCGCCCGGCAGGAACTGGCCATTGGCGCCGATCTCGTAGCCGGCAGGCGTCTGCATCCAGCTGTTCACGCTGAGGATCCAGAAGGCCGAAACGAAAGTGCCCAGCGCCACCATCAGCGTGGCGGCGAAATGCAGCCTGCGCCCCACGCGGTTCATCCCGAACAGCATTACGCCCAGGAACCCGGCCTCGAGGAAGAAGGCGGTCAGCACCTCATAGGCCATCAGCGGGCCGATCACCGGCCCGGCCCTGTCGGAGAACACCGACCAGTTGGTGCCGAACTGATAGCTCATCACGATGCCCGAGACGACGCCCATGGCAAAGGCGATGGCGAAGATCTTGAGCCAGTATTTGAACAGGTCGCGATAGACCCCGTCGCCGGTCTTCAACCACAGGCCCTCGAGCACCGCGAGATAGCTTGCAAGGCCGATCGAGAAGGCCGGGAAGATGAAATGGAAGCTCACCGTGAAGGCGAACTGGATGCGGGCTAGCAAGAGCGCGTCGAGCTGGTCGGGCATGGCGGTCCTCTTACACAAGGATTATGCTGCGCGCGGTGCAAGGGTTGCACCGCCTGTTTACCGCCATGCAACCGGCAGCAGGCTTACATCGCCTGCCAGCTCTGCCACAGCATGTAGGCGGCGACGACGAAGATCACTCCGGCAAAGATATTGGTCAGCGCATTGGTGCTCGACAGTCGCTTCGACAGCGCGGTGCCGAACAGGCTGCCGAGCAAGCCGCCGAGGATGAACAGGCCGGCCAGCGGCCAGTCGATCAGCCCCGAGAAGGCATAATTCGCCGCGGTGGTGATCCCGAAGGCGGTCACCGCCACCAGGCTGGTGCCCACCGCATTGCCGATCGGCATGCGCGTCGCGGCGATCAGGCCGGGGACGATCAGGAACCCGCCGCCGATGCCGAAAAAGCCCGAGAAGGCCCCCGTGCCGATCCCGTAGGCGATCAGCCTGGGCGCGTTCTCGCGACTCAGTTTGACATCGGCATCCGATGTCGCACCGCGCCCGCGCAGCATCAGCGCGCCAACCACGATCATCAGCAGCGCGAAGAGGAACAGCAGTCTGTGCCCATCGAAGCTCTTGCCCAGCGTCGATCCGCCGAACGCCCCGATGATCCCGGCAGCCGCGTACATCGACCCGCACTTCCACTTCACGGTCCTGGCCCGCGCGTGGTTGACAAGGCCCGCGAGCGCGTTGGCCGCAACCGCCAGCGCGCTGGTGCCGATCGCCATGTGCGGGCTCGGCACGCCCACCACATAGACCATCAGCGGCACCGCAAGGATCGATCCGCCACCGCCGATCAGGCCGAGCACGAAGCCCACGGCGGCACCCGACAGCGCGCCGGAAAGGAGATAGACCGTGTCCATCGGGTGGCTCAGCCCTTCCGCAACGCAGGCCCGGCCAGCCATTCGCGGCCCTTGAGCATGGCGTGCCAATAGATCTGCGGCAGCGCCTCGGATTTCAGCCACCAGGCCAGGCGCGATGGCCGGGTTCCGTCGATCAGCCATGTCGGAAAGGTCGGCAGCAGCTTGCCGCCATAACCGAATTCCGCGAGCAAGGCCTTGCCGCGCTCCACGATCAGCGGGCAGCTGCCATAGCCGTCATAGGCAAAGGGAAGCGGCCTGCCCTCGATATTGGCCACCAGATTGGCGGCCGCAACCGGGGCCTGCTTGCGCGCGGCCGCGGCGGTCTTGGCATTGGGGGTGGTGGTGCAATCGCCCAGCGCGAAGATGTTCGCATAGCGCGTGTGGCGCAGCGTTTCCTGGTCGACATCGACCCAGCCGCCCTCGCCCGCCAGCGGGCTCTGCGCGACCACTTCGGGCGCGACCTGCGGCGGGACGACGTGGATCATGTCGAAACCGACGGTCTTCTCGCCCGCCTGGGTGCGGAAGGTCGCTTTCCGCGCCGCGCCGTCCACCGCGACCAGCGTCTCGCCAAGGTCGAGCTCTATGCCGTAGCGCGCGACATGGTCCATCAGCGCCGGGACATAATCCGCCACGCCGAACAGCACGCCGCCGGCATTGTGGAACTGCACGTCGATCCGGTCGAGGATTCCGGCGCGTTCCCAGTGGCTGCAGGCAAGGTACATCACCTTCTGCGGCGCGCCGGCGCATTTGATCGGCATCGGCGGCTGGGTGAACAGCGCCGTACCCTCCCTCAGCCCGCTCACCAGTTGCCAGGTGTAGGGCGCGAGATCGAAGCGGTAGTTGGAGGTGACGCCGTTGCGCCCGAGCGTTTCGGTCAGGCCATCGACCCCGCTCCAGTTCAGCGTCAGCCCGGTGGCGACGACCAGCTGGCGATAGGTGACGCGGCTGCCATCGCCCAGCACGACCGCATCGGCTTCGGGCTCGAAGCGCGCGACGGGCTGCTGCAGCCAGGTGACCTTGGCGGGGATCAGATCCTTCATCGGCCGCACGGTCTGTCCGGCCTCGAAAATGCCGCCGCCGACCATGGTGAAGCCGGGCTGGTAGTAGTGCACGCTGGCCGGATCGATCACCGCGATTGCCAGGTCGGGGCGACGCTTGCGGATCGAGGCGACGGCGGCAAGGCCCGCCGACCCCGCCCCCACCACGACAATGTCAAAATCGGTCCGGGCCATTGTGCAATCCCTCTCGTGGTGTCGGCATCAGGGCTTGAGGGCGAAACGATGGAGCAGCATCCCCGCGATCATCGCCGCGACGAACACCAGCGCCGGGACGAAGGCGGTCGCCAGCGAAGCGATGGCCGGACCCGGGCACAGGCCGGCAATCCCCCAGCCGATGCCGAACAGCGCCGAACCGCCGAGCAGCCTGCGGTCGATGATGCGAGTGTCGGGCAGGTCGAAACCGGTCCCGTCGAAAGCCCTGTCCATGCGGCGCTGGACCAGCCAGGCCGGTCCCATGACGAGCAACGCCCCGCCCATCACGAAAGCCAGGGTCGGATCCCACGCGCCGAAGATGTCGAGGAAGGCCCGCACGCGCGCCGGGTCGGTCATCCCGCCGATCGACAGGCCCGCGCCGAACAGCAGCCCGCTGAGGATGGCGACGATCCGATGCATCACAGCCCTCCCAATCCGGCGAGGCGCATGACCAGCACGGTCAGAATGCCGAAACCCATGAAGGTCAGCGTGGCGGCGATCGAACGCGGCGATAGCCGCGACATGCCGCAGACGCCGTGCCCGCTGGTGCAGCCGCCGCCCATGCGCGTGCCATAGCCAACGATGAGCCCACCAAGCGCCAGCACCAGCCAGCTTTCGGGGAAGCCCTGTTTGAACGGTCCCGCAATGGCATTGGCCAGCGCTGCCCCGCCGATCAGCGCAAGGATGAACAGCATGGCGCTGCCATCGCGTTTGCCCGGGGCAATACCGGTGGCACGGGCGAGCAGCCCGCTGACCCCGGTGATGCGCCCGCTGCCGAGCAGGAACACCGCCGACGCAGCGCCGATCAGCAGGCCGCCGATCAGGCCTTGCAGCACCATGGCGTGGGGAAAGGCCGCGATACTCATACGGCGTTGATCGGGATCTTGATGTAGGTCACGCCATTGTCCTCCGGTTCGGGGAAGTGCCCGCCGCGGATGTTGACCTGGACCGATGGCATGATCAGGTCGGGCATCGCCAGCGTGCTGTCGCGCGCGGTGCGCATGTCGACGAATGCATTCTCGCTCACGCCATCGCGAACATGGATATTCCGCTCGCGCTGCTGGCCGACGGTGGATTCCCATGCATATTCGTCGCGGCCCGGCGCCTTGTAATCGTGGCACAGGAACAGCCGCGTGTCGCGCGGAAGCGAAAGCAGGCGGCGGATCGAACGGTAGAGCTGGCGCGCATCGCCGCCGGGAAAGTCCGCGCGGGCCGTGCCGTAATCGGGCATGAAGATCGTATCGCCGACGAAGGCTGCGTCACCGATCACGAAGGCCATGTCGGCGGGGGTGTGCCCGGGGACGTGCAGCGCGAGCGCCGCGATCGACCCGACGGCGAAGCGATCGCCGTCAGCGAACAGATGGTCGAACTGCGAACCGTCGCGCGCGAAATCGGTCCCTGCGTTGAACAATGCGCCGAACACCTGCTGGACGGTTCGGATGTCCTTGCCGATGGCCAGCCTGCCGCCGAGCCGTTCCTGCAGATAGGGCGCGGCCGAAAGGTGATCGGCATGGGCGTGCGTTTCGAGCAGCCATTCGACTTCGAGGCCATTGGCTTTCACATATTCGATAATCATGTCAGCCGAACGATGCGAAGTCCGCCCCGAAGCCGCCTCGTAGTCGAGCACCGAATCGATCACCGCCGCCTTGCTGGTGGCAGGGTCGCCGACGACATAGCTGATCGTATAGGTCGCCTCGTCGAAGAAGGCCGCGACGGCCGGACGCCTGGCGGGATCTGCCAGCGCCGCTTCGACTTGCCGGGTAGCGAGGCCAAGAGCATTGTCGGTCATGGAATCACCATTGCACATTTCATGTAATCGTGTAATTAACAACTGTGAGCGTCCGGGTCAAGCAAGCCCGCGCGCATTTGATCGATCATGGTAAACGAGGGATGCAATGGATGGAAATCGCGGGGGCGTGTTGCGGATCGGGACGAGCGCGCCGAACTTTACCGCGCGTTCGACCGCGGGTCAGCTCGTGCTGTCCGACTTGCGCGGATCATGGGTCTTGCTTGCCTCGCATCCGGGCGATTTCACTCCGGTCTGCACCAGCGAGTTCGTCGCCCTTGCCCGGCACCAGGCCGAATTCGAACGGCTCGGCTGCCAGATCCTTGCGCTGTCGGTCGACAGCCTGTTCGCGCATCTCGCCTGGATCCGCCTGATCAAGCAAGCCACCGGGGCCGAGGTCCGCTTCCCGATCATCGAGGATCCCACGCTCGAAATCGCGCGCGCCTATGGCATGGTCGACAGCGAGGCGCATGATGCCTCGAGCGTTCGGGCAAGCTTCTTCATCGACCCGGCGGGCGTGATCCGCCTGATCACCTACTATCCCGCAACGGTCGGCCGCAGTGTCGACGAGATGCTGCGCACGCTCGCCGCGCTGCAGACCACCGACCGTGAAGGTCGCCTGTGCCCGTCCGACTGGCGCCCGGGCGATGCCACCATGCCCCAGCCGGCGCTCGACGGCAGCGATGTCCTGCGCGCCGGGCTCACCGACTGGTTCTACGCGAAGGACTGACGAAAGCTTCCCGCATGAATGACATGAACGATCCCGACCGCTGCCCCTCGATCGATGCGCTGCGCGCGATGGCCCATGCTGGCCGGCTGAGGATCCTCTGCGCCATCGGCGAAGGACGGCTTTCCGTCGGTGAGATCGAAGCGGCCACCGGCATCGGCCAGCCCGGACTGTCGCAGCAATTGCGCATCCTGCGCGATGCCGGTCTGGTCGTCGGGGAAAGGCTCGCCAAGCAGGTATTCTACACCGTCGACCGGACCGTGCTCGACGATCTGGTCATGCGGATCGGTTCGATCATCCCGCGCGGCAGGACCCGCCCGTCCCACCCGGGCAGCCATCAGGCCAAACCGGGGAGCGGCGCCGCTTTCGCCCGCGTGCTGCGGAACTAGAGCGAGTTCGAGCCAGATGATTCCATCCGGCTCGAACTCGCTAATCAGGCGACGGTTCCGCGCTTCTTTTCCTGTCCCTTTTCCTGCACCGCAAACACCATGACGGTGTCTGTCGGCCGGTCGCAGCAGACCCGGTTGCGTCCGGAATCCTTGGCCCGGTAAAGCTCGGCATCGGCGCGCGCGAAGAGTTTGCCATAGCCTTCGCCCTCGATCCGGGCGGCGACCCCGAAACTGGCGGTCAGCCGCACGTCGGAGGGCATCCCCGCCACCGCGGTTTCGCTGAAGCGGCGGCGAATTCGCTCCGCCATGGCTTCGGCCTGGGCCCCGTCGCAGTTCCATGCCAGGATGCAGAACTCCTCGCCACCGATGCGCCCCGCGATGTCGCTGTTGCGGATCATCCCCGCGATGACCGATCCGAACGCGGCGATGCCCCGGTCGCCCACCTGGTGGCCATAGACGTCGTTGACGCTCTTGAAGCTGTCGATATCGGCGACGACCATGCTGAGCGGCACGCTTTCATGTTTGGCCCGCTCGATCACCGCCAGTGCATCCTGCTCGAAGGCGCGGCGCGCGCGCAGGCCGGTCAGCACATCGCGAAGCGCGCGCTCGCGTTCGGCGACGACCTGGTCCCAGGTGCAGGCCCCGATCAGCGTTACCGCGCCCACCAGCGTCTGGATCGTCACCACCACGCTGAGCACCGAGTAATAGATCGATTCGCGATAGTCCGCCGCGCTCGATCCGCCGGCGATCAGCAGGGTCAGCACGGGGCGGATCAGGAACTGCGTCGCCGTCACCGTGAACAGGACGATAACCAGCATGTCGATCGCGCTGCGGCGGTTGGCCTGGAGCAGGGCCAGCGTCCCAAGCACAAATATCAGCCCATAGCCCGTGTTGGCGATATAGATTCGCGGCTCGATCCGGTCGGAAACCGCGACCGCAATCATCAGCGTGACCGCCGATACCACATATATGTAGCCGAGCGCCGGCAGCGACACGGTCTGCCCCGCGCGACTGACCGCCCCCCAGACCGCGCAGACGCAGCCCAACGTATAGAGCAGGTGGCTCAGGGGAAAGACGTAGAAGTCGTCGGTGGCCGGCAACAGGGACGTCACCAGCAACCCGAAACCGAAGAAGAAGTAGGCCCCGGCGAAGGCGAGGACGTAACGGCCCATCCTGCCCCGCTTCCACAGGACGAGGAACACCACCATGAAGACCGCAGCCATCATGGGTGTGATCAACCCCAAGATCTGTTCCTGCACCATGTGGACGGGATTCCCCCTGTAAATTCCCGTATCCCGAAAGAATTAACTCGCCGTTATCAAACCTTCCACCGCTGTCGAGTATTTATTTCGTAACCCCCACCGGGTCAGCATGATTCGCGAGGATATTCACAACCGCAGTCCAGACCGCCACATTTTGTCGCAAATATACAATATCGACCTTGTCGAGCGTGTCGTCCGGTGTGTGGTGGAGGTCGAAATAGCGCGTTCCGTCCTGTTGCAGGTCGACCAGCGCCCCGTTTTGGCCGCGCACCACATTGAGGTCCGCGCCGCCACTTGCGACCTGCGTCGATGGGGCAACCCCGAATCGCGCGACAGCAGCGGTCAGCGCCTTGTAGAGTCCGGCATCGCTCCCGGTGAAATTGCTGTCGACGCGCCAGACACGATCCGCGCCGAAATCGCTTTCCAGCCCGGCCATGAACGGCTCGCTTGCATGGGCTTCGGCATAGGCCTTGCTGCCGAACAGGCCGACCTCTTCCGCCCCGGCGAACAGCACGCGGATGGTGCGAAATGGCTGGCCGAACGCAGCGACCTGCTTCGCCGCCGCGGCGATGATCGCACAGCCCGCGCCATCGTCGATCGCGCCCGTGCCGAGATCCCAGCTGTCGAGGTGGCAGGCCAGCAGCACCGGCGGCAGCGAAGCATCGCGCCCGACGATTTCCGCCGTCACATTGCCGCTTTTCGTGATGCCCAAATCGCGCGGGGTCAGCACCAGCCTCATCTTAACCGGATTGCCGCTGCGGGACCGTGCAAAGATACGCTCGAGATTGTCGGCGTCGGGATTGGAGATGGCACCCGCCGGGATCGGCCTGACCCCCTCGGCAAAAGTGGTGCCCCCGGTGTGCGGCGTGCGATGGTTCTCGGTCCCGATCGAACGGATCACCGTGGCGATCGCCCCCTTGCTCGCGGCGAGCGAGGGCCCGGTCCAGCGTGCCGGCCCGGCAAAGCCATAGCCCGAGCCGTCCTGCGTCGGGCGCATGGCGTGGCTGATGAAGGCGATCTTGCCCGCAAGGCTTCCCGGCGCGGCCGCTTCGAGCGCGGCATAGTCCGGGAAATAGACCACTTCGGCCTCGACCCCCTCGGGCCCGGTCGCGGCGCTGCCGCCCAATGCGGTGATATGCATCGGCTGGCGGAAGGGTGCGGTCACCAGCGCCGTTTCCGCGCCGCGCACCCAGGTGGGCATGTCATAGGGTTCCTCGACGACATTGGCAAAGCCGTTCGCGCGCAGCCATTGCATCGCCCATGCCCGCCCGCGCGCTTCGGCTTCGGTTCCGGCCATGCGCGGGCCGACCTCGGTGGTGATCCCCTCGAGAAAGTCCCATGCCAGCCTGTCCTCGACCGCAGCCCGCTCGGCATGGTCGGCCGCGGTCGATGGCGCAGGCGTGGCGGCGAGCGGTGCGGGAACGGCGAGCGAGAGCGCGCAAAGCGCATGGAGCGTGTGTTTCATCGGCCGCTTGCTATTCAGCCTTTCCGCGCGAGTCCAGCGACTTGCGCGTTCCGCTTGCCCCGGCGCGCGCGCGCCACTATCTGGCGCGCAGAGCTGCCGGGCAGACCTGTCCCGCATACCCCATACCGTTACGAAGGACCCCGCCCCGATGGCCGCCCAGTATGCATTCGTCATGAAGGACATGACCAAGACCTTCCCCGGTGCGCAAAAACCGGTGCTGTCGAACATCAACCTGCAGTTCTACCAGGGCGCCAAGATCGGCATCGTCGGCCCCAACGGCGCGGGCAAGTCGACGCTGATCAGGATCATGGCCGGCATCGACACGGACTTCACCGGCGAAGCCTGGCCGGGCGAGAACATCACCGTCGGCTATCTCGAACAGGAACCGCAGCTCGACGAGAGCAAGACCGTGCTCGAAAACGTCAAGGACGGCGCGCGCGGCGTGGCCGACATGGTCGACCGCTTCAACGAAATCAGCGCGCTGATGTGCGAGCCCGATGCCGACTTCGACACGCTCGGCGCCGAAATGGGCGAGCTGCAGGACAAGATCGACGCGGTCGACGGCTGGACGCTCGACAACCAGCTCGAGGTCGCGATGGAGGCGCTGCGCTGCCCGCCGGGCGACTGGCCGGTCACCGATTTGTCGGGCGGCGAGAAGCGCCGCGTGGCGCTGACCCGCCTGCTGATCCAGAAGCCCGGCATCCTGCTGCTCGACGAACCGACCAACCATCTGGATGCCGAAAGCGTGCTGTGGCTGGAAAACCACCTCAAGGACTATGCCGGCGCGGTGCTGATGATTACCCACGACCGCTACTTCCTCGACAATGTGGTCGGCTGGATCCTCGAACTCGATCGCGGCAGCTATTATCCCTACGAAGGCAATTACTCGACCTACCTCGAAAAGAAGGCCAAGCGGCTCGAACAGGAAAGCCGCGAGGAAAGCGGCAAGCAGAAGGCGCTCCAGCGCGAGCTCGAATGGATCCGCCAGACCCCCGCCGCGCGCCAGACCAAGTCCAAGGCGCGTATCCGCAAGTTCGAGGAACTGCAGAACAGCCAGGACAACCGCCAGGTGGGCAAGGCGCAGATCGTCATCCAGGTGCCCGAGCGCCTGGGCGGCAAGGTGATCGAGGCCAAGGGCATCTCCAAGGCCTATGGCGACAAGCTGCTGTTCGAAGACCTCAGCTTCACCCTGCCCCCGGGCGGCATCGTCGGCGTGATCGGGCCCAACGGCGCGGGCAAGTCGACGCTGTTCAAGATCATCACCGGCAAGGAACAGCCCGACAGCGGCACGATCGAGATCGGCTCGACCGTGCGCCTGGGCTATGTCGACCAGAGCCGCGACCACCTCGATCCCAAGCACAATGTCTGGGAAGAGATTTCCGACGGGCTCGATTACATGAAGGTCAACGGCCAGGACATGAGCACACGGGCCTATGTCGGCGCGTTCAACTTCAAGGGCGCGGACCAGCAGAAGAACGTCGGCAAGCTGTCGGGCGGTGAACGCAACCGCGTGCACATGGCCAAGATGCTCAAGGCGGGCGGCAATGTGCTGCTGCTCGACGAGCCGACCAACGATCTCGACGTCGAAACGCTCGCCGCGCTCGAAGACGCGATCGAGAACTTCGCCGGCTGCGCGGTGGTCATCAGCCACGACCGCTTCTTCCTCGACCGCCTGGCCACGCATATCCTGGCCTTCGAGGGCAACAGCCACGTCGAATGGTTCGAAGGCAACTTCGAAGCCTACGAGGAAGACAAGCGCCGCCGCATGGGCGACGCGGCGGACCGCCCGACCCGGCTGGCGTACAAGAAGCTCAGTCGCTGAAGCCCGGGTCGGAGGCGGAACGACAGGGCATGGAACGATCTGGGCAGGGTCCGGTGTGGACGGTTGCGCCTGCGCCCTTCTCCCTCTCTGCCCAACCGGGCTCTCCATTGTTTTCGGAGCGATTGATGGCTCGTTCTATTCGTATGCTGGCGCCCTTGCTGATGGCTCTCCTGTCGCTGGCCACGCCCTCCAGTGCTCAGGATAGAGAGGCGCTCGACGGCTTCGTCAATTGCGAGGATGCCAACTCAAAGGCCACCTTGGCGGGCTCGCAATGCACGAGATTGAGTGTCCCGCTGAGCTATTCCGAACCTGAGAAGGGCAAGATCGAACTCTTCGTGCGAAAGTTCCCTGCCCGCGGAAACTCCAAAGGCCAGCTTTGGCTGATCGCCGGTGGGCCGGGAGAATCCGGAGCCTCGCTCTATCCCTTCCTCGAGACAATTCGCGAGGCCGCTCCGGACTTCGACCTTTTGATTCCCGACCACCGGGGGACGGGATTCTCGACGAGGCTTTGCCCAAATGAAGAAAGTCCGTCGAGCGTCGGCGGCAGCGCGCTTGCAGGTGAGGAATGGAATATCTGCTTCGCTTTCCTGAACGCTGAGCCGGAGCGCACCAGGGCCTTCACCATCTCGAATGCCGCCCACGATCTCAATCAGGTGATGTCGCGCCTCGGCACGGGGGGGCGCAGATATCTTTATGGCGTCTCGTACGGCACCCAATTGGTTCTGCGTATGCTGGCGATCGATGCACCCGAAAACCTCGATGGCGTCATTCTCGATTCTCTTGTCCCACTGGAAAGCAGTTCGCAACTCGACCTCAGCCATCGGTCGGCGGCAACGGATGGCGTCGGCCGCCAGGTACTGCGTGATTGCGACGCAAAGCCGCAATGCAGCAAATATTTCCCCGAAGGTGCCGAACGAGCCGTTCGCAACGTCCTGGAGCGCGACGATATCGAAGCGATGCTCGGACCGAATCCGAAGTATCGGTTGGGGGCACTGCTCGACTTTCCCGAAACCCGGGCGCTACTGCCCAATGTCCTTGCGGGACTGCAAGCAGGCGACCCGGCCTGGTTCGAATATGCAAGCAGAAGGCTGGCGCGGCTCGGTTCGCTTTTCGAATCCTACCCGCAAGGCGGTTCATCGATACCGCTTGTCAGCCTGATCAGCCGATCGGAGAATAACGCGCGGCCCGACCTGACGGCAGAAATGGTCGAGCAGGAGTCGCAACGCTATCTCTTTGCGAGCCCGCTCCCTTCATTGCTGCTCGCGAGCGGCGTTCCAATCTATGAGCCCGACGCCAGCTTTGGGACCTCGCCCGGAAAAATTCCTTCGACGATTGTCCTGCAAGGCACGCTCGACCCCAAGACGCCCCACTCCGGTGCGCAGGAACACATCGCGGTTCTGTCGACCGCGGGAGATATCGCGCTGGTATCGGTCGATGGGGCAACCCATTTCATCGTCATGACCGCACCGGACGAATTCATACGTTCGGTTCGAGCCTTCATCGAACACGGCACGGGCGCTGCGCGCGCCACCTTCGCTAGCGCGCCCGGGTCATCAGAAGAGTAGCCCGCCGCCTCGGCGGTTCCCTCGCGTCAACTTACTCGGCCGAGAGGTCGTGGCGCGCAGGGGCGCGGATCGTCCGCCCGGGCAAGGCCAATGGCACCCGACTTCCGTCCGGCCGGGCGGAAGGTCGGGTGTCGTTGCCGTCGCATCGTCCGGCCCGGAGATCATTGATGGACGCCCTGCTTACCTCCACCGCCCTCGTCGCGCTGGCCGAAATCGGCGACAAGACCATGCTCTTGGCAATCGTGCTCGCCGCACGGTTCCGCAAGCCATTGCCGATCATCCTGGGCATATTGGTGGCGACGCTGGCGAACCACGGATTTTCCGCTTTCCTCGGCCATTCGATCGCCGGGCTGCTGCGGGGCCCGTGGTTCCGCTACGCCGTGGGGATCAGCTTCATCGCCATGGCGTTGTGGACGCTGGTGCCCGACAGGCTGGACGGGGACGAAGAGCCCGACGCGCCGCGTTTCGGCCCGTTCCTCGCCACCACCATCGCCTTCTTCCTCGTCGAGATCGGCGACAAGACGCAGGTTGCGACGATTGCGCTGGGCGCCCGGTTCGAAAATATCCTGCTCGTCACCATGGGCACCACGCTGGGGATGATGCTGGCGAACGTCCCGGCGGTCTGGTTCGGCGATGCAATCGTCGAGCGCGTGTCGCTAAGCCTGGTGAGGCGGATCGCGGCGCTGCTGTTCCTGGCCATCGGCATCTGGGTGATTGTCGAAACGGCAGGAATCGCGATCCGATAGTCTTCGCCGGATCGGGCACAGGCCGACGGGTCGCAGCGCGATGCGTTCATCACAGCCATGACGTACATTAACAGGAGCCCCACAGGCCGGTTCAGTTACCGGTCAGGACGATGTGATACAAACCGCAACATCGACAACACGCCGCCGGTGGTGGAGCGGCATGCAAGACCGTGAGGAACTCGCTCCATGTCCATGAACAGGTTTTTGAAGGGGTCGGCCCTGGGGGCAGTGGCTGCCGTCATGGCCTTGACCACCATCCCGGTCGAGGCGCAGGCGCAGGATCGCCGCCAGCAGCGCGCCGAGCGTAGCGAACAACAGCAACAGCCCCGCCAGGATCGCCGGAGCGGCGCGCGCCAGCAGCAGCAACAGCCGCAGCAGCAGCAGCAGCAACAGCAACAGCCGCAGCAGCAGGCCGCGCCGGCTCGTTCCGAGCAGAGCCGCCAGCAGGCACGGGAAACCCGGCAGGCCGCCCGCGAGTCGCTGAGGCAGGACACCCGGCGCAGCACGCGCGACTGGAACCGCAGCGACCGCCGGGCGGAAGTCGCGCAGGAACGCAGCGAACAGGACTGGAACCGCGGCGACCGCCGCGATGACCGGGCGGAGACGCGCCGGGACGAGCGGGCTGGCACTTACACGGGCGATCGCAATCGGACCTATAGCGGGGATCGCAACCGCAGCTATACCGACGCCCGTCGCGATGCCTATCGCGATGGCCGCCACGACGAGGCGCGCAGGGACCGCCACGAGGATCGCAGCATCCGCCGCGACGGCTATCGTGACGGGTATCGCGACGCCAACCGCCGCGCGCGTTATTACGACGGTCGCCAGTGGCACGACTATGACCGCTGGGACCATCGCCGCTGGCGCGACGACCGCCGTTACAACTGGTACGGCTATCGCAGCTACAACCGCGACCTGTTCCACCTCGGGCGCTATTATTCGCCCTATCGCTACCACCACTACAGCCGGTTGAGCATCGGTTTCCGGCTCGGCAATCTGTTCTTTGGCACCCGCTACTGGATCAACGACCCGTGGCGCTATCGCCTGCCCACCGTTTACGGCCCCTATCGCTGGGTCCGCTATTACGACGATGTGCTGCTGGTCGATATCTACAGCGGCGAAGTGGTCGACGTGATCTACGACTTCTTCTGGTAGAGTGATTTCGAGCCGGTCACCACCCAACCCCCGCCGTCCCGTCGGCGGGGGTTATTGGTGAAATCGTCAGACCCGGCCAAATGGCAGCATGCGGAAGATGCCGCCGTTCTTGTCGATGAAAGTGTGCTTGAGCGCGCCGAGGATGTGCAGGGCGATGAGATAGAGGAATATCTCTGCGCCGGTCGCGTGCGCCTCGAAAATCGATTCGCTCAGGCCCTTGTTCTCGCCCACCGGCAGGGTCGGGATCGTGACCATGCCGAAGACATCGATCGGCCACCCGCCATACGAACTGGCCAGCCAGCCGCCGAGCGGGAGCGCGATCAACAGGACGTAGAAGATCACGTGAACCGCGCGCGCCAGCTTCGCTTCCCATGGCTTGAGGCCCGAAGGCAACGCCGGGACGGGGTGCGACCAGCGCCACGCGAGCCGACCGAGCGTGAGCGCGAGAATCAGCATGCCCAGCGCCTTGTGGTTGGCGAAAATGGCGTATTTCTCGGCGTCAGGCACGCCTTCCGCGGACTCGGCGATCCGCCAGTTGGCAATCACCGCAACCGCGATCAGCCAGTGGAAGATCATCGCCCCGGTCGAATAGCGGCGCGCGGCAGAATCGTTCATGGTTCACTCCCCGAAAATTGGTCGGGCCAGACTAGCGCTTCGGCGAAGCGCGGCAAGCCGGATACTTGATGCCGGCCAGCAGCTTGCTAACAGGGTGCGCCATGACCAGGACCGCGACGATCCCCGACCAGGATGCCCTCAAGCGTATCGGCGCGCGCGTGCGTGCGCGGCTCGCGGCCGATCCGCAGGTCTACCAGCTGCCCACCGACAAGGCCGAGATCTTCGCGGTCGGCGATTTCCTGACGCCCGCCGAATGCACGCGGCTGATCATGATGATCGATGCGGTCGCCCGACCGAGCGAGCTGCATGAAACCGCCTATGTGGCCAAGTTCCGCACCTCCTATTCGGGGAACTTCGACCCGCACGATCCCTTCGTGAAGATGGTCTCGCGGCGGATCGACGACCTGCTCGGCATCAACCCCGATTGCGGGGAGCGGATCCAGGGCCAGCGCTATCTGCCGGGGCAGGAGTTCAAGCCGCACAACGACTGGTTCTACACCGACCAGGAATACTGGAAGCTGGAACGCAAGCGCGGCGGCCAGCGGTGCTGGACCGCGATGGCCTTCCTCAATGTGGTCGAAGTGGGCGGACACACCCATTTCGTGAAAGTCGGCGCCTCGGTCGAGCCCAAGCCGGGGGTTCTCATGGTGTGGAACAACGCCACGCCCGAAGGCATCCCGAACGAAGGCACGCTGCACGCCGGGACCCCGGTCGTCAGCGGCGCCAAATACGTGCTGACCAAGTGGTATCGCACGCGCAGGCATAATTGACGCGTCAGTCGGCGTCACCGTCCAGCTCTTCCTCGACCTCTTTCGCGGTACGCAGGGCGATCCGCATCAGCCGGTCGACCTTGCGCGACAGTCGCAGGATTTCCAGCTGCGTGCGCAAATTGACCTCATAGTCGTGGCGCGCCGCGATGCGATCCTTTGCCGCCTGGCGGTTCTGGCTCATCATGATGACCGGCGCCTGGATCGCGGCGAGCATCGACAGGATCAGGTTGAGGAAGATGAAGGGAAAGCCATCGAACGGCCTGAACCCCAGCGCGGTCAGCAGCTCGCTATTGATCAGCATCCACCCCAACAGCACCACGGCAAAGGCGATGATGAAGCTCCAGCTGCCGCCGATGGCCGCCACGCGGTCGGCCATCTTTTCGCCATAGGTCGAATGCAGCTGCGCCGCCTCTGCCGCGTCGATCCCGATATAGGCCCCCGCGGCGACGCGCGAGAGCACGTCCTGTTCCTCGGCATCGAGTTCGTCGAGCGAGCGGCCAAGCAGTTCCTCGGCCAGACGTTCGATCTGCGCGGCATCCCTCACCTTGCCAGCGCCCCGGCAATCAGCCTGCGGCTGTTGGCAATTCCGTAAAGCGCGATGAAGCTGCCCATGCGCGGCCCCTGCGAGGAACCGAGCAGCGTTTCGTAAAGCGCCTTGAACCAGTCGCGCAGGCTCTCGAAACCGAACTCCTCGCGCTTGCCGATCTCGTAGACCTGGGTCTGGATATCCTCGGCACTGGTGTCGGCCGCGGCGGTGGCGAGGAACGCATCGAGCGCGCGCAGCGCCGCCGCCTCGTTGGCCGCAGGCGCGCGCTTGTGCAGCGTGGGCGCGATGTAATCGCGGGTATAGGCCACCGCCGCCGCGATCAGCGCCTCGAGCTCGGGGGTCACCTTGCCCGCGCCGATGTAGCTTTCGAGATATTCGCGCAGGTTCGCCTCGCTCGCCTCGCTGCCGAGCACGCTCGCCAGGTTGAGCAGCAGGCCATAGGTCACCGGCAGGCAGTCGCCCGCGCCCGGTGCTTCTTCCGCCGCGAACCCGCCGTTGGCGCGCAGCAGGTGCCACGCCGGATTGCCCAGCTGCCTGTCGAGATCCTGCGACGGCAGCGCACTGCGGAACTGCCAGTAATCATCGACCGCGCGCGGGATCACCCCCACATGGAGCTGCTTGGCGCTCTTGGGATTGGGGAAGATATAGAAACCGAGGCTTTCCTGCGAGCCGTAGGTCAGCCATTCCTCGATCGTCAGGCCATTGCCCTTGGACTTGGAGATCTTCTCGCCCTTCTCGTCGAGGAACAGTTCGTAGATCAGCCCCTCGGGCTTCCTGCCGCCCAGCACCTGCACGATCCGGCCCGACTGGGTCACGCTGTCGGTCAGGTCCTTGCCGCACATCTCGTAATCGACGCCCAGCGCGTACCAGCGCATCGCCCAGTCGACCTTCCACTGCAGCTTGGCCATGCCGCCCAGCGCGGATTGTTCGACCACGCTGCCGTCCTCGTCGGTGAAACGGACCACCCCGGCCTCGGCATCGACCACCTCGAGCGGCACCTGCAGCACCCTGCCGCTGGTGGGCGATACCGGAAGCACCGGCGAATAGGTCTGCCGCCGCTCTTCGCGCAGCGTGGGCAGCATGATGTCGAGAATCGCCTGGTTCCTGCGCAGCACCTGGCGCAGCGCTTCGTCGAAGGCGCCCGAATTGTACCGCTCGCTCGACGAGACGAATTCATATTCGAAGCCGAACCGGTCGAGGAAGGCGCGCAGCATCGCATTGTTGTGATGCGCAAAGCTTTGATGCGTGCCGAAGGGATCGGGAATGCGCGTCAGCGGCTTGCCCAGGTTCGCTTCGAGCACCGCCTTGTTGGCGATGTTGTCGGGCACCTTGCGCAGCCCGTCCATATCGTCGCTGAAGGCGACCAGCCGCGTCTTGCCGTCTTCGGGCCGGGCACCGATCAGCGCCTCGAACGCGCGGCGCACCAGCGTGGTGCGCAGCACTTCCTGGAAGGTGCCGATATGCGGCAGGCCGCTGGGGCCGTAGCCCGTTTCGAACAGGATCGGTGCAGCGCTCCCGTCCCCGGTCGCCTTGATGCCGTCGGGATAGCGCTTGAGCAGCTTTTGCGCCTCCTGAAACGGCCAGGCCTTCGACACACGTGCGGCAGTAATCAGGTCGGTCATGCTCATGGCAGACGCCTTTGCCGCAAGACCGCGCTTTCGCAAGCGCGAAGTGCAGGACGATTGTTGGACTGCGCGGATATGGCCCCCACTGGATGGAACACATGGAACACGGTCCTGGAAAAGAAAGGCAGGCCTGGCGCGCACCCGCTGCGGGGAGGCACAGGAACCGAACGGCAGGCACATCATCATGGGCACAAGGATACTGCCGGCCGGGGCCGTAGGACAGCCCGGGCAGGAAGGCGGTCGCCCGCCGCGACCCGTTGCACGGGAAACCGGTATTGCGGTCGCGCTTGCCAGTAGGCATGGGGCCAGGGGTGAAACGCCTTCGCAACCCGTTCCGCCTGATTCCCCTGCTGTTCCTGTGCGCCATTGCGATCGGCACGCTGGTCCTGAGCCTGCCGGTCGCCACCGCCGACGGGACCCGCGCGCCGCTGCTGACCGCGCTCTTCACCGCCACCTCGGCCGTCGCGGTAACCGGGCTGATCGTGGTCGACACGCCGACCTACTGGTCGACATTCGGTCAGGCCGCGATCCTCGCCATGTTCCAGCTTGGCGGGCTGGGGATCATGACCGCGGCCAGCCTGCTGGGCCTCATGGCGGGGCGCGGTTTCGGCCTGGGCGACCGGCTGGCGATACAGGTGGAACGCAACCGCCTCAACCTGCTGGCCGCGCCCGCGCTGCTCAGGATGATCCTGACCATCACACTGATTGCCGAGGCGCTTGTCGCCACCGTGCTCGCGCTGCGTTTTGCCACTCATTGGAACATGAACCCCGGGCAAGCGGCGTGGCATGGCCTGTTTCATTCGGTCAGCGCCTTCAACAATGCGGGTTTTTCGACATTTTCCGATAGTCTGGTGGGGTTCCGGCACGATTGGATGATCCTGGTGCCCATCGCTGTGGCGGTGGTGTTCTCCTCGCTCGGGTTTCCCGTGATGGAAGACTGGCGCGGCCATGGCTGGCGCTGGCGGCAGTGGACGCTGCATTCGAAGATGACGCTGTCCGGAACGATCCTGCTGCTGGTGCTGGGCTTCGTGGCGTTTCTGGGAATGGAGTGGACCAATCCCGATACGCTGGGCCCGATGGACACGGGGTCGAAACTGCTCAATGCCGCGTTCCATTCGGTCATGCCGCGCACGGCCGGCTTCAACAGCCTCGACATCGGCGCCTATCGCGACGAGACGCTGGTCGTGCAATACATGCTGATGTTCATCGGGGGTGGCAGCGCAGGGACCGCCGGGGGCATCAAGATCACCACCTTCATGGTCCTGCTCGCGATCGTTTCGGCAGAAGTGCTCCGCCGCCGCGATGCCGGGATGTACCGGCGACGGTTCGGACATGCCATGGAACGTCAGGCATTGACCGTCGCATCGCTGGCGCTGATGCTGGTACTCGGCGCGACCATGTATATCGCGTCGGTCACCAGCATCGCGATCGAAGAGGTCCTGTTTGAAACCATATCCGCCTTTGCGACCGTCGGTCTGTCGACCGGGATCACGGCCCGGCTTCCGGCTTCCGCGCTGGTCGTTCTGGTCCTGCTGATGTTCATCGGCCGCGTCGGCACCATCACCGCGGCTACCGCCCTGGCAATGGCAGGCGGCGACCGCCCCTATCGCTATCCGCAGGAGAACCCGATTGTCGGCTGATCGATGCAAGCCCGTCCTGATCCTCGGCCTCGGTCGGTTCGGCAGCGCAGTGGCCACTTCGCTCGTCAGGGCCGGCCACGAAGTGCTGGGTGTCGACGCCGATCCCGGGATCGTCCGCGATCACAAGGATTGCCTGACACAGGTCGTCGAAGCGGATTCGACGGAACCGGAAACGCTGCGCCAACTGGGCGCGGCGGAATTCGATACAGCCGTCGTCGCGATCGGCAGCAACATCGAGGCAAGCGTCCTGACGGTTCTGGCGCTGGTCGATCTGGGCCTGACCAATATCTGGGCCAAGGCCAACACCGACCGGCACGGCCGCATTCTCGAGCGGACCGGCGCGCATCACGTCGTCTTCGCCGAACAGAAGATGGGCGAGCGGGTGGCGCGGCTGGTCAACCAGCGCCTGCTCGATTTCATCAGCTTCGACAGCGATTTCGCGATCGCCCGTCTCAAGGCTCCCGAGCCCATCGTCGGCCTGCCCCTGGTTACGAGCGGGTGCCGCCAGAAGTTCAACGTCACCGTTGTGGGCGTGAAACGCAGCGGTGAGGACTTCATTCACGCGGTGCCCGACACCATCATATTCCCGGGCGACGAGCTCGTGGTTTCGGGCAGGATCGGCAATATCGAGCGCTTTTCCGCGATCTGACGCGCCATCGGGAACGCGATGGGCCGCATGTGGCCGCTTGCCCCACGTTCCGTTTGTGTTCTAACGCCTGGCGGGTGAGCCAGCCGCTGCCCCTCCCCTCGCTCCACGCCAGCCATGCCGGGACCTGGCTGCGCGATGCCAATGGCGCGACGCGCGGCTGTTCGAAGGGCGAGGCGGTGATGGCCGCGGCCGACACCCCGCTGCTGCTGCTCAACGCGCCGCTGGTGGCCAGCCGGCTGGGCTATCCCGACCTCTCGGGCCTCGACCTGCTCGAACTGTTCGCCTTCGTCCACCCCGCCAGGTTCTGCGTGCCGACGCCCAGGGGGCTTGCCCATGCGCTGGGGCTGGAGGAGCCGGCCGACGATGCCGCCGTGCCGCTGCTGCTCCAGCAGGCGGCGGGTGCGCTCGTCGCATCCTGCGAAAGCGAGGCGTGGGGACAGCGCGAAGGCGCGTGGTCGGCGCTGCAATCGCTCGCACGGCTGCGCTGGCCCTGGGCGGGCGTGCTCGCGCCGCATATCCGCCAGCCGGACAAGGCGGAAAAGTGGCTGTTCTCCAAACTTCCCGAATGGGAGGAAGCGCCCGAACGCCCGCAGCCGCAGCAGGTGCTGATCGAGGAGGCCGAGATCGAAGGCCAGCTCGAGCGCCTGACCGGCGAAGGCGCCGAACGGCGCGAGGGGCAGCGCGACTTTTCGAAGAGTGCGGGCAGCGTCTTTGCCCCGCGCGCGCGCGAACGGCGCCCGCATATCCTGCTGGCGCAGGCGGGCACGGGCATCGGCAAGACGCTCGGCTATCTCGCCCCCGCCTCGCTGTGGGCGCGATTGTCGGGCGGCACCGTTTGGGTTTCGACCTATACCAAGAACCTCCAGCGCCAGCTGCGGCGTGAAAGCGCGCGCGCCTGGCCCGCGGCGCGCCCCGACGGATCGCCCCCGGTGGTGGTGCGCAAGGGGCGCGAGAACTATCTCTGCCTGCTCAATCTCGAAGACGCGCTGCAAGGCGGCTTCACCGGCCGCCCCGCCATCCTGGCGCAGCTGGTGGCGCGCTGGGCCGCCTTTTCGCGGGATGGCGACATGATCGGCGGCGACCTGCCCGGCTGGCTCGGCACGCTGTTCCGCAAGCGCGCGATCGCCGCGCTGACCGACCAGCGCGGCGAATGCGTCTATGCCGGCTGCCCGCATTACCGCAAATGCTTCATCGAACGCAGCGCACGCGCCGCCGCGCAGGCCGATCTGGTCATCGCCAACCATGCGCTGGTGATGGTCAATGCCGCGCGCGGCAGGGACGCCGCGAACCGCCCTGCCCGCATCGTCTTCGACGAAGGGCATCACGTGTTCGACGCCGCCGATTCCACCTTCTCGGCCGCGCTGACGGGCAGCGAGGCGATCGAACTGCGCCGCTGGATCGTGGGGCCGGAAAAGACCAGCCGCGGGCGCCGCCGGGGCCTCGCCGCGCGGCTGGCCGATGTCGCGAGCTATGACGATGCAGGCGGCGAAGCGGTCGAGGCGGCGATCGGGGCGGCGCAGGCCCTGCCCTGCGACGGCTGGCTCGGCCGGATCGCCGAAGGCGCGCCGCTGGGACCGCTCGAGGCCCTGCTGGCACAGGTCCGCGCGGTCACCCATGCGCGCGACGAAAGCGGGCAGGAGGCGGGCTATGGCATCGAGACCGAAACGTCCCAGCTGCCCGGCCAGCTGATCGAAGCCGCGACCACTGCCGCCGAAGCGCTGGCGGATATCCGCCAGCCGCTGCTCAAGCTTGCGGGGCGGCTCGAAGCCGTGCTTGCGGATGCGCCCGACTGGCTCGACGCGCAGGGCCGCGCGCGGATCGAGGGGGCGCGCCATTCGCTCGCCTGGCGGATCGACCTCATCGCCGCGTGGGAAGCGCTGCTCGCACGGCTCGGCGGCCCCGCCGACCCCGAATTCGTCGACTGGCTCGCGGTCGACCGCAACGATGCGCGCGAATTCGACGTCGGGCTCTATCGCCACTGGCTCGACCCGATGAAGCCTTTTGCCAAGGTGGTGCTCGAACCGGCGCACGGGGTGATGCTGACCAGCGCCACGCTGACCGACCGCGGCGAGAGCGGCCCCGACTGGGCGCACGCCATCGCCACAAGCGGCGCGCTGCACCTCGACCTCAAGCCGCGGACCGCGCAGGCCGACAGCCCCTTTGACTATGCCACGCGGGCCATGGTGCTGATCGTCACCGATATCCGCAAGGGCGACATCCCCGCGCTGGCCGGCGCCTATGCCCGGCTGATCGAGGCGAGCGAGGGCGGCGTGCTGGGCCTGTTCACCGCGATCCGGCGGATGCGCGCGGTCCATGGCCGCATCGCCGACCGGCTCGCGCGCCATGGCCTGCCGCTCTATGCGCAGCATGTCCACCCGATCGACACGGGCACGCTGACCGACATCTTCCGCGACGATCCGCGTTCGAGCCTGCTGGGCACCGATGCGCTGCGCGACGGGGTCGACGTGCCGGGACACAGCCTGCGCTGCGTGGTGATGGAAAGCGTGCCCTGGCCGCGCCCGACCATCCTCCACCGCGCGCGCCGCGCCGCCGCCGCCGAACAGGACGGCGGGGCGCAGCGCTATGACGACCGGATTATCCGCGCGCGGCTGGCGCAGGCCTTCGGGCGGCTGATCCGCACGCGCGAGGATGCGGGGCACTTCGTGGTCCTCTCGCCCGCCTTCCCCACGCGGCTGCTGTCTGCCTTCCCCCCGGGCACGCCGGTCATGCGCGTGACACTCGAAGAGGCTTTACAGCGCCTCGCGCAAGGTGTTGGAGATGCGCAGCCGGACCGCATCCTAGACGCTACGGAGAACCAGCCCTCGTGAAGATCCTCGGCCTGTTGCGGCACGCCAAGTCCGACTGGGGGCACAGCGACAGGCGCGATTTCGACCGTGGCCTCAACGTACGCGGGGTTCGCGGCGCGCGCGCGATCGGCGGCCATATCCGCGAACACGGGGTGACGTGGGACCGGCTGGTTTCGAGCCCGGCCGCGCGCTGCAGGCTGACCCTGGCCGAAGCGCTGCCCGAATACACGCCTGAATGGGACGAGCGGCTCTACCTTGCCGGGACCGACACGATCATGGACGTGCTGCGCGAAACGGGCGGCGATGCCAGGGCGGTGCTGCTGTCGGGGCACAACCCGGGCCTGGGCGACATGCTGTTCGAACTGGTCTCTCCGAAAAACGAGAACGATCTCTACGATGAAGCCAAGGTCAAGTTCCCGACCGCATCCTATGCCGTGTTCGAACTCGACATCGACGAGTGGGCCGACCTGCGCGACGATTGCGGCACGCTGGTGCATTTCGCCAGACCGCGCGATCTGGACCCGGAACTGGGGCCGGAATCCTAGAGCGATTTCGAGCCGGATGGAATCATCCGGCAACCATGAAATCACGGTAAAACAAGAATTTAGAGTGCCGTTTTGATGCAATCAAAGCCGGCACTCTAAGAAGCGGTAGTGCCTAGCCGGCGACGGCGGCGGCGACTTCGGCGGCGAAGTCGGTTTCTTCCTTCTCGATGCCCTCGCCCAGCTGGAAGCGGACATAGTCCACCAGTTCGACCCTGGCGCCGATGTCCCTGGCGGCGGCTTCCACCACCTGCGCGATCGGGGTCTTGTTGTCGATCACATAGACCTGGCTGAGCAGCGCGTTTTCCTTGGCGTATTTGGCAATCGCACCATCGACCATCTTGGCCTGGACTTCGGCGGGCTTGCCGCTTTCGGCGGCCTTTTCCGCCGCGATCTTGCGCTCGCGATCGATCACCTCGGGGTCGAGGCCTTCGGCGGTCAGCGCCTGCGGGAAGGCCGCGGCGATATGCATGCCGAGCTTCTTGCCGAGTTCGGTCAGCCTGGCGGCATCGCCCTCGCTCTCGAGCGCGACGAGCACGCCGATCTTGCCGAGGTCGGGCGCGACGGCGTTGTGCATATAGGGCACGATCACCCCGTTGGTGACCTTCACCGTCTTCATGCGGCGGACCTGCTGGTTCTCGCCGATGGTCGCGACGTTGCTGGTCAGCTTTTCGCCAACGGTCCCGCCGGTCGGGTAGCCGGCAGACTTGAGCGCTTCGACGTCGTCGGCCGAAGCGGCCAGTGCGACTTCGGTGGTCTTGCGCACGAAATCCTGGAACTGGTCGTTCTTGGCGACGAAATCGGTTTCCGAGTTGACCTCGACCGCAACGCCCCGGGTCGCCTCGACGGCAAGACCGACCAGGCCTTCGGCGGCGGTGCGGCTCGACTTCTTCTGCGCGGTGGCCAGGCCCTTGGCGCGCAGCGCGTCGACCGCGGCTTCGATGTCGCCGTTCGTGGCTTCGAGCGCCTTCTTGGCGTCCATCATGCCCGCGCCGGTCTTTTCGCGCAGGGCCTTCACGTCAGCGGCAGTGAATGCAGCCATGGTACAATTCCTTTTCAATTCTCATATGCGGGCACCGGGCCAGCTTCGGTGAGCGGCCCGGCGCGTAGCTTCGCTATGTGACGGGCGCGTTGCGGCGCACGGTCACCGAAAGGCTCAGGCCTCGATGGCTTCCTCGGGCGGGGTTTCCATCGCACCGACATCGGCACCCGAATCCTGGATGCCTTCGCCGCGACCGCTGCGCGCCGCCTGGGCGATCGCGTCGCAATAAAGCTTGATCGCGCGGGCCGCATCGTCGTTGCCCGGGATCGGGAAAGCGATGCCTTCGGGATCGACGTTGGTATCGAGCACCGCGACGACCGGGATGCCGAGGACGTTGGCTTCCTTGATCGCCAGGTCTTCCATATTGGCATCGATCACGAACATCACGTCGGGAATGCCGCCCATGTTGCGGATACCGCCAAGCGACATTTCGAGCTTGTCCCGCTTGCGGGTCAGATCGAGCACTTCCTTCTTGGTAAGACCGGCGATGTCGCCCGACAGCTGCTCGTCAAGGGTCTTGAGCTTGCGGATCGATTCCGAAATCGTCTTCCAGTTGGTGAGCATGCCGCCCAGCCAGCGGTGGTTGACGAAGTGCTGACCCGAAGCGAGCGCGGCCTCGCGCACCGCGTCCTGTGCCTGACGCTTGGTGCCCACGAACAGCACCTTGCCGCCCGAGCGCGCGGTCTGCTGGACGAAGTCGAGCGCGCGCGCGAACAGCGGCACGGACTGCGACAGGTCGATGATGTGGATGCCGTTGCGCGCGCCGAAGATGTACGGCTTCATGCGCGGGTTCCAGCGGTGGGTCTGGTGGCCGAAGTGTGCGCCGGCCTCGATCAGCTGCTGCATGGTGACGGTGGGAGCCGCCATAATCCTATTCCTTTCCGGTTGTGCCTCTGGAAAGCTGGAACCCGTGGTGCGGAGCATCCCGCGACGGGCACCGGCATGTGTGCCTTCCATGTGGATTTGCCCGCCTGCGACACGACCGGAATTGGCCGAATCTGTTGCGGACCGCGCGCCCTTAGCCGTCCTCGACTGTGAAATCCAGCCTCGTTTCACCGCAAAAATGCGCAACCGGGGCACGAAAAGCGCTTGACAGCTTAGAACAAAACAGGAACATTGTTCCCATCGCCGGGATGACCGGCGGGCGATACGGGTTTTCCACCAGTTATCCCCGGCCTGTCAACATGGCTTTCGACAGTCGGGAAGGGAGAATTGCAATGCTTGCACTGTTCCTGATCGCATTCGTCGCCCTCAGCGCGCTGACGGTGCTGGGCGTGCTCGCCGATAGCGGGCTGCGCTGGTGGTCCGCTTTCGGCCAGCTGCGGCGCGACATGGCGCAAACGGCCATCGCCGCGCCGCTTCCGGTCTTGCGGCCCAACGGTGCCGTCAGCGAATTTTCGGGCTTCGAACGCGGTGGCAACCGCTTGGCGAACCGCGTCTCGATCAGCCGCGCCGCCTGATCCGCGCGTAGCGGACCAGAGTGTAAGGCAGCAGCAGCAGGTAACCCACGCAAATGGCGCTGAGCGTCCACCACGGTTCGACCAGCAGCGCGGCGGACAGCAGGCCGACGAAGGCCAGCACTTCCAGCCTTATCCCGCGCCGCGGACGCAGCGAAGTCCAGCTGGGCGTCGCCATGTTCGAAATCAGCAGCAGCGCGATCACCACCAGCCACGGACCGACCAGCAGCGGTTGACGAAATTCGTCAAGCCCGGTTGCCATCCACAGATAGAACGGCGCGAAGGCCAGGCCCGCGCCCAGCGGTGCCGGAACGCCGGTGAGGAAGCCCAGCGATTTATGCGGCTGGTCGCGCATGTCGATCTGCGCATTGAAACGCGCCAGCCGCAGCGCGCAGCAGATCGCAAAGGCCAGCGCGGCGAACCAGCCGAGGCGCGGCTCGGCCGAAAGCGACCACAGGTAAATGATGATCGCCGGCGCGGTCCCGAAGCTGAGCGAATCGGCAAGGCTGTCGAGCTCCGCCCCGAAGCGCGACTGCGCGTTGAGCGCCCGCGCGATGCGCCCGTCGATCCCGTCGAGCAGGCCCGCCAGGATCACCGCCACCACCGCCGCGCCCCACATCCCCGATATCGCGAAGCGGATACCGGTCAGGCCGCTGCACAGCGCCGCCGCGGTGATCGCATTGGGCGCCATCGCGCGCAGCGTCAGCCCGTGCGAGCGTCCCATCAGCGGTGGTTCGTCTTCGGCCGCCTTCGGACCCAGCCGCGCCCGCTCGACGGGCTCGATCGGCTCTTCCCCGGGCGGAGAGGTCATTGCGAGACGCCCTCGATCAACCTGCGGGTCCCGATTTCGGCAAGAATTGTCTCGCCCGCGACGATGCGCTGGCCGAGCAGGACCTTCGAATCGGTCCCTGCCGGCAGATAGACGTCAACCCGACTGCCGAAGCGGATCAGGCCGATGCGCTGCCCCACCCCGACCATATCGCCAGGCTTGACGAAGGGCACGATCCGCCGCGCGACAAGGCCCGCGATCTGGGTGAAGCCGATCTTCAACCCGTCCATCCGCTCGATCAGGATATGCTGGCGCTCGTTCTCCTCGCTCGCCTTGTCGAGACCCGCATCCATGAAACTGCCCGGAATATAGATCACCCGGCGGATCGTCCCTGCGACCGGCGCGCGGTTGATGTGCACGTCGAACACCGACATGAAGATCGAAATCCGCGTCACCTTTTCGGAGGCAAGACCGGAAATGCCGGTTCCGTCGTCGACCGTCATCTCGACCGGCGGCTCGACCTGCGCGATCAGCGAGACCAGACCGTCGGCGGGCGCGACGATCACGCGATCGTCCTGCGGCACCACGCGTTCGGGGTCGCGGAAGAAGGCGAACACCCCGCCCGCGAGCAGCAGCAGCGGCCAGCCGACGATTTCCCAGTCGAGCCCGAGCAGGAACACGAGGCTGGCCACCACGGCGATGACGCCGAACTTGCGCCCTTCGGGATGGATCGAGGGGAACGACCAGCGAACATCGCCGCGGCCGTGGTTGTCGAGGAGATCACCTGCCATGCGCGGCACTTAGGCGCAGCGGCGCTGCGTCACAACCCGTCACGCGGCCTTGCGCACGAACACCGTACCCGCCGAATAGCCCGCGCCGAAACTGCAGATCAGCCCGGTGTCGCCGGGTGCGAGGTCCGCATGGTGCAGGTGGAAGGCGATGATCGAGCCCGCGCTCGAGGTATTGCCATAGGTGTCGAGCACGGTCGGGCTCTCGTCGGCACTCGCCTCGTGCCCCAGCACGCGATGCGCGATCAGCCGGTTCATGCCGGCATTGGCCTGGTGCAGCCACAGCCTGCGCAGCGTGCGCGGGTCGATGTCCAGCCGGCTGGCCTCGCCCACGATCATCTCGGCGACCATCGGCACGACGTCCTTGAACACCTTGCGTCCTTCCTGGACGAACAGCTTGTCGGCCTGCCCCTCGCTGCCGGGAGTGGCCCGGTTGAGGAAGCCGAAATTGTTGCGGATATTGTTCGAAAACACCGTCTTGAGCCGTGTGCCGAGGATGTCCCAATGCCCCGCAGGCGCAATCGCCGCATCCTCCACCAGAACCGCGGTGGCGACATCGCCGAAGATGAAGTGGCTGTCGCGGTCGCGCCAGTTGAGGTGGCCGCTGGTTATTTCGGGGCTGACCACCAGCACGCTTTTGGCATTGCCCGCGCGGATATAATCGGCCGCGGTCTGGATGCCGAAGGTCGCCGACGAGCACGCCACATTCATGTCGAAGCCGAAACCGTCGATCCCCAGTGCCTGCTGGATCTCGATCGCCATCGCCGGATAGGGCCGTTCCATGTTCGAGGCCGCGCACAGCACGGCGTCGACATCCTTGGCATCGCGTCCGGCGCGGGATAGCGCATCGCGCGCCGCGTTCACCCCGATTTCGGCGAGCACCGAAAGCTCGTCGTTCGATCGCGCGGGCCAGCGCGGGGTCATGATGTCCGGATCGAGCAGCGGCGCCTTGGCCATCACATTGCGCGCCTTGATCCCGCTGGCCTTCTCGATGAACTCGACCGAGCTCTCCTGCAACGGCTCGATCTCGCCCGCCGCAATCGCTGCGGCATTCGCCTGATTGTGACGTTGCACATATGCGTTGAAGCTGGCCACCAGCTCCTCGTTGGTGATGCTTTCTGCGGGCGTGAACAGCCCGGTGGCGGAAATAACGGGGCGCCCGGTCATGCTTGTGTCCTGATTCATGGGGCGCTGGATTACGCCTGGCCACGCGGTGGGGCAAGACGCGCCGCAACGGTTGGCACCCGCACCGCTTGTCAGTATGGCCGATTGCATGGATCTTTCCGCACCAGACCGTCCCGCCAGTTTCTGCGATACATGCGCGATCCGCAATCGCGCGATCTGCGGCGATCTCGACAGCCGCGAGATCGGCCTGCTCAACGGGCTGGGCCGCCGCCGCAGGCTCTCCGCAGGCGAGCAGTTGCTGTGGGAGGGCGACGAGGCGATTCTCGTCGCCAACGTCATCGAGGGCATGCTCAAGCTGTCGACGCAGACCGCCGACGGCAAGGAGCAGATCCTCGGGCTGGTCTACCCCTCCGACTTCCTTGGCCGCCCGTTCGGGCAGACCACCCCCTATGGCGTCGAGGCGCTGACCGACGCGCATGTCTGCGTGTTCGAGCGCCGCGATTTCGACCGCTTCGCGCGCGAACATCCCCGGCTCGAGCACAAGCTGCTCGAACGCACGCTGGCCGAACTCGACCGGACGCGGCGCTGGATGCTGCTGCTTGGGCGCATGACCGCCGAACAGAAGCTGGCGAGTTTCCTGATCGAGATGATCGACCGTCTCGCCGACAAGGGCTGCGCGCAGCCGGAACCGGCGGCACCACAGGCCGTTGCCCTGCCGCTCTCGCGCCAGCAGATCGCCGATGTGCTCGGGCTGACCATCGAAACCGTCAGCCGCCAGCTCACCAGGCTCAGGAAGGACGGCCTGATCGACTTGCCGGCACGACGCGAGGTTGTGATCCTCGATGCCGGAGAGCTTGCATTGCGGGCCGGCTAGACGGATATCGGCTAAGCGCCACGCCGACGCGATAATATCGCATCGCGATGATTTTATGGTTCCCTTACGCGGCGGGCTTTCGATCCACATGGCACCTTAACGCTGATCCACTGCATTGCCTGGCCACCAAATCGGAGGCCATTCGGTGAATCAGACATCACACTCGCAACGCAATTCGGTGGCGGCGCTTACGCTTGGCGCGATCGGTGTGGTTTACGGCGATATTGGCACCAGCCCGCTTTATGCTTTTCGCGAGGCCTTGGGCCAGGCTGCGTCCGGCGGCATCGCGCGCGACGAGATCGTCGGAGTACTTTCGCTGGCATTGTGGGCGCTGATCATCGTCGTGACGCTCAAATATGTCCTGTTCCTCAGCCGGATGGACAACAACGGCGAAGGTGGTGTGCTTTCGCTTATGGCGCTGGCCAAGCGGGCGACAGGCGGGCGTTGGCCTATCGTCCTGCTGCTGGGGGCGATGGGCGCGGCGATGTTCTATGGCGATGCGATCATCACGCCCGCATTATCGGTATTGTCGGCTGTCGAAGGCCTCAAGACCATCCCCGGAATGGGGGATATGTCGCAACCGATGATACTGGGCGTGACTGTCGGCATTCTGGTTTCCCTGTTCGCGATCCAGTCGCGCGGCACGGCAAGCGTCGCGGTGCTGTTCGGCCCGGTCTGCCTTGTGTGGTTCCTGGCACTGGCTGCACTGGGACTTTGGCATATCGCCGGAAACCCCGAGATACTGGCGGCATTCAATCCGCTGAACGCTGTCAATTTCCTGACTTCGCATGGCGTCACCGGGCTGTTCGTGCTGGGCGCGGTCTTCCTGACCGTTACCGGGGCCGAAGCGTTGATTGCCGACATGGGACACTTTGGCCGCAAGCCGATCCAGCTTGGCTGGGTATCGCTGGTCTGGCCCGCACTGACGCTCAATTACCTTGGTCAGGGCGCACTGGCGCTGAAGGCTCTCGCAATTGCCGAGGCCACGGGAAATCCCATGGCCAATGCAGACTGGTTCTTCCTGATGGCCCCCGATTCCCTGCGCGCAGCCCTGGTCATCCTTGCAACCCTGGCCACGATCATTGCAAGCCAGGCGGTCATTACCGGGGCCTATTCGCTTTCCTATCAGGCCATTGCGCTGGGGCTGCTGCCGCGCATGACAATCCGTCAGACATCGGAACATCAGATCGGTCAGATATACATGCCCGGCGTCAACTGGCTGCTGCTGGCGGGTGTCCTGCTGCTGGTATTCGGCTTCAAGTCCAGCTCGGCCATGGCCGCTGCCTATGGCATCGCCGTGACGGGAACCATGGTGGTGACGACCTGCCTCGCCTTCATCATCGCCTGGAAATACTGGAATTGGGCACCGGTCTGGACGGCCCTCCTGATCGCACCGTTCCTGGCGCTCGACCTGTTCTTCTTCGGGGCCAACGCCCTGCGGGTCACCGAAGGCGGCTGGGTGCCGTTGCTGGTCGCCGCGATCATGGGCCTCGTCATCTTCATCTGGCTCAAGGGGCACAAGGCCACGCGCGCGCGGACGAGCGAACAGGGTGTCGGTCTTGGCGAGATGGTCAAGGCCCTGTCTGCCAGACCTCCGCTCCGGATCGAAGGAACCGCAGTGTTCCTGACGCAGGATCTCGACAGTGCGCCGTCGGCGTTCCTGCACAACCTCAAGCATAACAAGGCAATCCACCGCACCAACATCATCCTCAAGGTGGAAAACCAGAACGCGCCCTACATCGCGCCCGACGACCGGCTGGTGCTGGAACGGATCGACGATCATTTTCTCAAGGCCCGGCTGCGGTATGGCTATATGGATACGATAGACGTTCCCAGTGACCTGGCGCGCGCGCCAGGGTTGCTGGACGGGCCAGGTGGCATTTCGTTCTTTGTCGGGCGCAGCGCGATCCGTGTGGCTTCCAAGCCGATCATGCCGCGCTGGATGACGTTCATCTACATGAACCTGCATCGCAATGCCGCCGATCCCACCGCATATTTTTCGATCCCGCCGAACCAGGTCATCGAACTGGGTAGCCAGATAGAGCTATAAGCCATGCAATGAAGCGCAACATTGCACCTTGGCTCGAAGCCTTCCTCGCAGTCGCCGCCATAACCTGGTTGACCGCAACGCTGCTTCCAATTCTGGGCCTGGCATCATCAGCGTTGCTGTTCCTGCTCCCGGTGCTGATGGCGGCAGTGCGCGGCGGTGTAGGGCCAGGGCTGTTCGCGGCCCTGGCGGGCGCAGCGGGTTACAACTTCTTTCTGCTTGAGCCGCGTTACACCTTCCGGGTGCATGAATTCGACAATCTGATCAGCGTGGTGGTGCTGGTCGCCGTCGCATTGGTCACAAGTCGTCTGGCGTCGCGGTTAATGCAGCGAGAAGCCGAGGCGCAGGAACGTGCGAGACTAAGTGCGGAGAGCGCGGATGTTTCAAACCTGCTGGCCGGACATCCTTCGCAAACCGCGCTGGCCAGGGCAATCGACCTGATCGAGTCGCGCTACGGCAGGCTGCTTCTGCCCACGAACGGGGCAATGCCGGACGACCGCGCCGCATTCTCATCGCTCGATCTCGCCGCCGCAGCATGGGCTGCGCATAACGGTGACATAACCGGACACGCCAGTGAAGTGATGCCCGCCGCCGACTGGACGTTTCTGCCGCTTGCCCCGAAGTACCGGCGCGACGGCGGCGTTGCTGCCCTTGCACGACCCATGGATGGAACGACGCGATCATCCGGCCAGATCGAACACTTGCGGCAACTCAGCCTGCTGCTGGGCCAGGGCCTGGACCGCCAGGAGCTTGAAACCGAACGGCGGGAACGGGAACTGCTGGAACAGCGCGATCATTTGCGCCGCACGTTCCTCGACTCGCTCGCGCATGATTTCCGCACTCCGCTGACCGTGATTTCCGGTCGCCTGTCCGAACTCGCACAGCAGCATCCCGATGCGCGTGATGCACTGGCCGCAGCGCAACGGCTCGACCGCATGATGAACGACCTGATCGGTGCTGCGCGAATTGAAGGGGGTTCGCTCGCGCCCCATCTGGAAAGCATCGACCTGATCGATGTCGTCAGCAGCACCTGTGATGACTTGCAGATCCCAGCGCAGAACACCCTCAAACGGAATGTCGCCGCGGACCTTCCCTTTGTGATCGCCGATCCGATTTTGCTGCGCCATGTACTTTCCAACCTGATCGACAACGCTTTCCGGCACGCCGAAAATACCGTGACCATATCCGCCCATGGCGCGGGCGAGTGCGTATTGCTGGAAGTCGCCGACGATGGGCCGGGCGTGCCGCCGTCGGAACAGACACGAATATTCGAACGCTTCGCCCGTGCCGAAGGCTCTGACCGGACCGATGGCAGCGGTCTTGGACTTGCCATCGTCAAGGGTTTTGCAGATGCAATGGCCATGTCCGTCACGGTCGAGAACATGGACGAAGGCGGCGCGCGCTTTGTCCTGGCCATTCCGCTGGCAGCGAAAGCCGTCGAATGAGCCGCATCCTTTGCATTGACGATGAACCGGCGATCCTGCGGCTGCTTGCCGTAGTGCTGGAGGCGGACGGGCATGAAGCGGTAACAGCAACGAGCGCGCGCGAGGCACTTGCCATTGCCGCCCGCGACGACATTTCCGCCGTGCTGCTCGATCTCGGTTTACCCGACCGCGATGGACTTGAACTCATTGCCGCACTGCGGACCGTGCGTGCAGTTCCCATTCTCGTAATCTCAGCGCGCAGCGATGTGTCGGAAAAAGTCACGGCGCTCGATCTCGGGGCAAGCGACTATATTACCAAGCCATTCGACGGCGAAGAAGTGCGTGCCCGATTGCGTGCCGCGTTGCGGCAGTCGGCAGGCTCCCATCCATCGGGCGGGCAGCTGCATTATGGAACCGTCCGCATGAACCCCGAACGCCATGAAGCCGACGTTGCCGGTCGCCAATTGTCCCTTACGCCGAAAGAGTATGCCGTATTGCTGGCGCTGGTCGAAGCTGGTGGCAGGATTCTAACTCATACGGCACTTCTGGAGCGCGTATGGGGTAAGGCGCACAGGGGCGACGTCGAATATCTGCGCGTCGCCATTCGGGCCCTTCGCCTCAAGATCGAGGACGATCCTGCGCGTCCCCAGATCATTCGTAACGAACCTGGCGTCGGCTATCGGTTGAGCTGAGGGCCTGTTCAACCAATGGCCGGCGTTCCCCAGCGCAGTCTTCGAAAAAGTGAGTGATATCAGGGCGATAAATGGGAAGGTGGTGGACAGGGCTGGATTCGAACCAGCGTACGCTTGCACGGGCAGATTTACAGTCTGCTGCCTTTAACCACTCGGCCACCTGTCCACACGGGCCATTTCGCTCAAGGAAATCGAGGGATCCGCAGCCGGACCCCGTGCCGAGAGGCGCCCCTTTGGCGAAGCGGCGCTTGCCTGTCAATGGCCACGCTGGCACAGGCCGCAACCACGCTTTCTGACAGGACAAGACCAATGGTGAAAGGCGAACGCAAGAAGACCCTGCGCGGTCGGGCAGGCCGGATGAAGGGCGGGCGCGGCAGCGGACGCGCGAGCACCGGACAGGTGCGCCTGTGGGGCCGCCACGCGGTCGAGGCCGCGCTCAGGAACCCCGACCGCGTCCACCGCAAGCTGTGGGCGACGCGCGAAGGCATCGAAACGCTCGACGGCGAACTGCCGCAGGACTTCCCGCTCGAATATGCCGACGTTGCCGACCTTGCGCGGCTCGTGGCCAAGGATGCGCCGCACCAGGGGCTGGTGCTCGAATGCGCGCCGCTCGACGATATCCATCTCGACGAAGTGCTCGACGGCGATCCGGGCCGTCCCATCGTGGTGCTCGACCAGGTTACCGATCCGCACAATGTCGGCGCGATCATGCGCTCGGCAGCCGCCTTCGGTGCCGCGGCGCTGGTAACGCAGGACCGCCACGCCCCGCCGGAGGGCGGCGTCATCGGCAAGTCGGCCTCGGGCGCGCTCGAAGTGCTGCCCTGGGTGCGCGTGGTGAACCTCGCCCGCGCGCTCGAACAGATGGCCGAGGCCGGTTACTGGCGCATCGGCCTGACCGGCGCGGCGCAGGCCACGCTGGCCGAGGCCCTGCCCGAAGGTCCGGTGGCGCTGGTGCTCGGCGCCGAGGGCGAAGGCATGCGGCACAATATCGCGCAGCACTGCGATGCCCTCGCCAGGCTGCCGATTGGCGCGCAGATCGAAAGTCTCAACGTATCCAATGCGGCGGCAATCGCGCTATATGCCGCAGCTACGCGATAGCAGCCTGGGGGGGATTGATAATGCGACATTTCACGGCGGTCCGGGGCGCGGCCCTGGCAGGTGCCAGCGCGCTGATGCTGACCGGATGCCTGCTTTCGCCGGGCAAGTTTACCAGTGAGCTGGCGCTGATGAAGGACGGCAGTTTCGCCTACAGTTACGATGGCGAGATCCAGATGCTGGCGCTGGGCAAGCTGGCCGAGATGGGCAAGGTGGAGGCCTTCGCCCCCAGTTGCACCGACGACGAGACCCACGAAAATCGCGATTGCACCGAGGAAGAGGCGGCCGAGCAGCAGGCCGAATGGAATGCCGGCGCCGAGGAACGCGCCACCAAGCGCAAGAAGGAAATCGAGGAGATGAAGCTCCTGCTCGGCGGGATCGATCCCTCGAACCCCCAGGCCGCGCAGGAGTTCGCCGCCAGGCTCGAGCGCCAGCGCGGATGGGACAAGGTCGTATACCTCGGCGACGGGGTCTTCGACGTCGACTTTCAAATCTCGGGTCATCTGAGCCATGACTTCAGTTTCCCGACGGTCGAGAGACTCCCGACGGCCAATGCCTTCGTCACGGTGGTCCTGCGCGATGACAATCAGCTGCGGGTCGACGCACCCGCCTTCGGCAGCGAAAGGAACGGCAGCCCGATGCAGGGCATGCCGACCGGCGTGGCCGGGCTGGCCCAGCTAGCCGCGATGGGCGAAGCCGGCGAAGGCGGGCGTGTGGTCCTGCCGGAAGGAAGCTTCACGATCGTCACCGACGGGCGCATCCTCGCCAACAACACCGACGAAGGGCCCCTCCCCCATGCGCAGGGGCAGGCACTGACCTGGTCCGTATCGCCGCACATCGCACAGGCTCCGACGGCGCTCATCGCGTTCGACTGAAGCCTTCAACCGCAGATACGAGAAACGCCGCACCTGCCGATGCAGGTGCGGCGGTCTTGCAAGCCGGCGGCGCGATCGAAGCCGCGACGCGCAATTCGGCTCAGCCTTAGTTGACCGAATCCTTGAGACCCTTGCCGGCCTTGAACTTCGGCTGCTTCGAAGCCTTGATCGTCATCGGTTCACCGGTGCGCGGATTGCGGCCCGTCGATGCCTTGCGCTTGGCAACCGAAAATGTTCCGAAACCGACCAGTCGCACTTCGTCGCCATTGGTCAGCGCCTTGGTGATGGAATCGAACACGGCTTCAACCGCGCCGGCGGCATCGCTCTTGGAAAGGCCGCTGGCGTCGGCGACCGCGCCGATCAGGTCGTTCTTGTTCATTGGCGGGAACCCCCTCATTCTGTCCGTGAAAACTGGCTGTGAATCGCCTGCTCGAAGGGGGATGAATTGAGAGTTTTTTGCCCCGGGTGTCAAAGCCAAATTCGGCCAAATTGCGCCGTTTGCGCGGTGAATTCCGGCCTAATTGCAGTTAACGCGCCGTTCGCCGTCGAAGACACCGCCTAGGTCCCGATCAGCAACCGAAATTGTCGATCGCCTGCCGGCCCGAGTCGCTGCGGCGCAGCATGGTCCGGCTCAGTGCGCCGTCGGCGACAGACCCGGCGAATGCAGGTGATCGGGCTGGCTCGCGAGATCGTCCGCCTCGGTCCATTCGATCGGCTCGAGCTTGCCGCACAGCGCATGCTCGAGCACTTCGTCGACATGGGCGACGGGCACGATTTCCAGTCCTTGCTTCACATTGGCGGGAATTTCGGCAAGGTCCTTCACGTTCTCTTCGGGGATCAGCACCTTCTTGATCCCGCCGCGCAGCGCGGCGAGCAGCTTTTCCTTGAGCCCGCCGATCGGCAGCACCCGCCCGCGCAGCGTCACCTCGCCGGTCATCGCCACCTCGGGGCGCACGGGCACGCCCGACAGCGTCGAGACGATCGAGGTGACCATGCCGATGCCCGCGCTCGGCCCATCCTTGGGCACCGCGCCTTCGGGCAGGTGGATATGGATGTTGCGCCGCTGGAACAGGCTGGGCTTGATCCCGTAATGCGGTGCGCGCGCCTTCACGAAGCTGAAGGCCGCGGCGACGCTTTCGTTCATCACCTCGCCCAGCTTGCCGGTGGTCTTGACCTCGCCCTTGCCCACCGTGGTGACGCTTTCGATGGTCAGCAGTTCGCCGCCGACCTCGGTCCAGGCGAGCCCGGTGACCGCGCCGACCTGCGGCTCCTCCTCGCCCATGCCGTGCTTGTACTTGCGCACCCCGGCGAAATCGGCCAGATTATCGGGCGTGATGGTGACGCCCTTCACCTTGCCTTCGAGGATCTGGCGCAGGCTCTTGCGCGCCAGCCGTGCCAGTTCACGCTCGAGCGTGCGCACCCCCGCCTCGCGCGTGTAGTAGCGGATCAGGTCGCGCAGGGCGACCTCCTGCAACGTGAACTCGCCCTTCCTGAGGCCATGCTCCTTGACCTGCTTGGGCAGCAGGTGGCGGGTCGCGATCTCGACCTTCTCGTCCTCTGTGTAGCCTTCGAGCCGGATGATCTCCATGCGGTCGAGCAGCGGCTGCGGCAGGTTGAGGCTGTTCGCGGTGCAGACGAACATCACGTCCGACAGGTCGATATCGAGTTCGAGATAGTGATCCTGGAACCTGGCGTTCTGTTCGGGGTCGAGCACCTCGAGCAGCGCCGAGGCGGGATCGCCGCGGAAATCCTGGCCCAGCTTGTCGATCTCGTCGAGCAGGAACAGCGGATTGGACTTGCCCGCCTTGCGCAGATTGGTCACGATCTTGCCCGGCAGCGAACCGATATAGGTCCGCCGGTGGCCGCGGATCTCCGCCTCGTCGCGCACGCCGCCCAGCGACTGGCGCGCGAACTCGCGCCCGGTGGCCCTGGCGATCGACTTGCCGAGGCTGGTCTTGCCCACGCCCGGCGGGCCGACAAGGCACAGGATCGGCCCCTTGAGCTTGCTCGTGCGCGCCTGGACCGCGAGGTATTCGACGATCCGGTCCTTGACCTTTTCCAGCGCGTAGTGATCCGCGTCGAGGACCTCCTGCGCCTTGGCGATGTCCTTCTTGACCTTGCTCTTCTTGCCCCATGGCAGGCCCAGCAGCACGTCGAGATAATTGCGGATGACGGTGGCCTCCGCGCTCATCGGCTGCATCGAACGCAGCTTCTTGAGTTCGGCTTCGGCCTTCTCGCGGGCTTCCTTGCTCAGCCTGGTCTTGCCGATCTTCTCGGTCAGTTCCGCGATCTCGTTGCCACCTTCGTCGTCGCCGCCGCCAAGCTCGTTCTGGATCGCCTTGAGCTGCTCGTTGAGGTAGTATTCGCGCTGGGTTTTCTCCATCTGCCGCTTCACGCGGCCGCGGATACGGCGCTCTACCTGGAGCACCGACAGCTCGCCTTCCATGAAGGACATGACCATCTCGAGCCGCTTGAGCGGGTCGTGTTCGATCAGCAGCGCCTGCTTGTCCGAAACCTTGGCATTGAGCGCGGCGGCGATGGCGTCGGCAAGCACGCCCGCATCGTCGATTTCGGTCAGCTTGTCGGCGGCCTCTTCGCCGATCTTCTTGTTGAGCTTGGCGTATTCGCCGAACTGCTCGATCACCTGACGCATCATCGCCAGCACTTCGCTGCCCGAAGCGGTCACGACGTCGCCATAGGCAACCTCGGCCACCACGTGTTCGCCTTCGGGCGCAAGCCGCTCCAGCGTCGCCCGCCGGGCGCCCTGCACCAGCACGCGGACGGTGCCGTCGGGCAGCTTCAGCAGTTGGAGAACCTGCGCGACCACGCCGATGTCGTAAAGGTCATCGCGGTCAGGATCGTCGCAGGCCGGATCGAGCTGCGCCAGCAGGAAGATGTCCTTCGAACCCTCCATCGCCGCTTCGAGCGCGGCGACCGACTTCGTACGGCCGACAAACAGCGGCACCACCATGTCGGGAAAGACGACGATGTCGCGCAGGGGAAGGAGGGGGTAGCTGGAGCTCATGATCTGTTTCCGGCGGGCAATGGGCCCGGTCCTGGGCCGAATATGGGGATAGCCAAGCACGCGTGCAACGCGGGGTCCGAAATCGGGTGTGGAAGACCCGTTTCGAACCCTGCCAGCTTCATCGGCGGGCGGGCCGCGCCGGCCTCACATACCCGGCAGTTTCATCCCCGGCGGCAGGCCGATGCCTTGCTGGATCTGCGCCATCTCCTGAGCGGACAGGCGGTCGGCCCGGTCGCGTGCATCGTTGAACGCCGCGGTCACGAGGTCTTCGACGATCTGTTTCTCTTCGGGCTTCATCAGGCTTTCGTCGATCGCCACGCCGAGGATGCGGCCGCGGGCCGTCGCGCGGACCTTGACCAGGCCGCCGCCCGCGCTGCCTTCCACCTCGAGCGTGTCGAGCCTGGCCTGCGCCTCGTTCATCTGCTTCTGGATCGTCTCTGCGGCCTTTTGGGCCTGCGCGAGCATTTCTTCCATGTTCATGCGTTTCTACTCCAGGGGATTTCGCGGCGCGTGGGGGTTGCATCGCCGTCTTCGACCAGTTCGGCGTCGGGGAAGGCCTCGAATGCCGCCTTGACCAGCGGGTGGGCGCGCACGGCGGCCGACGCCGCCTCGCGTTCGGCCTGTTCCTGCTCGAACAGCGAGGGGGCCCCCGCGCCGCCCGGCACCTCTTCGACCGTCCAGCGCATCTGCGTGTGGCGCAAGAGCGTGTCGCGGATGACCGGCACGATATCGTCGGCGAACTTGGCATCCCGGCCAAAGCGCAGCAGGCCATCGCCCAGTTCGACCACCCGCACCTGGAGCCGCAGGACGCTGGCGTCCTGCATCATGCCGCGCGCATCGATCGCATCGACCAGCGCCCGCCAGTTCGGCGCGGCCCTGGCTGCCGGCCCTTCGGCCTGGCCCTTGTCGGCCTGGCTCGCGTCGGTCTGTGCGGGCGCCAGGGAAGCCCCCGCGGCAAGCGATTCGATCTGCTTCGCCAACCGGCCCGGATCGGGCATCTGTCCGGCATGGAGCACGCGCAGCAGGGCCATGCGCAGCGATACCAGCGGATCGGGCGCGAGGCGGACCTCTTCATGCCCCTTGAGCAGCAATTGCCACAGCCGGTGGACCTGCCCGACTTCGAGTTGCCCGGCCCATTGCGCCAGCGCCGCGCGTTCCTCCGCAGTCGGCGCATCGGGATCGGCGCCCGAAACCTGCGCCAACGCGATGCGATGCACCAGGTCCATCTGCGCGCGCATCAGCGCCAGCGGCTCCACGCCCAGCGCATATTGCTCGTCGACCGCGGCGAGCAGCGCCTTGCCCTCGCCCGCCAGCATATGTCCCAGCAAGCGGCGCTGCGCCGATTTGTCGGCCAGACCGAGCATATCGCGCACGCGTTCGGCGGTTACCCGCCCTTCGGTGTCGAGATCGGCATGGGCAATGGCCTGATCGAGGATCGAAAGCCCGTCGCGGACCGAACCTTCGGCGGCCCCGGCGATGATATGGAGCGCCTCATCCTCCGCCTCGACGCCTTCCTTGCGGCAGATCTCGGCGAAATGCGCCTGGAGCATGTCGGCCGGAATGCGGCGCAGGTCGAAGCGCTGCGTGCGGCTGAGCACCGTCACCGGCAGCTTGTCGACTTCGGTGGTGGCGAAGAGGAACTTCACATGCGCCGGCGGTTCCTCAAGCGTCTTGAGCAAGGCATTGAAAGCATTGCGCGAGAGCATGTGCACTTCGTCGATGATATAGATCTTGTAGCGCGCGCTGACGGCGGCATAACGCACCGCCTCGATGATCTCGCGCACGTCGTCGACGCCGGTGTGCGATGCGGCGTCCATCTCGATCACGTCGATATGGCGACCCTCGGCGATCGCACGGCAGGGCTCGCATTCGCCGCAGGGACTGATGGTCGGCCCGCCCTGCCCGTCCGGCCCGACGCAATTGAGCGCCTTGGCGATCAGCCGCGCGGTGGAGGTCTTGCCCACCCCGCGCACGCCGGTCATCAGGAAGGCATGCGCCAGCCGGTCGCGCGCGATGGCATTGGCCAGCGTGCGGACCATGGCGTCCTGCCCGATCAGTTCGGCAAAGGTCTGCGGGCGATACTTCCGTGCGAGCACGCGATAGGGCTGATTGACGGCCGCCGGTGCCTGCCTGGGCGCCTCGACCGGCGCAGCAGCGGGAGCCGGGGACGGCGTTACGACCGGCGCCGGGGCACCAAACATCGCGCCCTGCCCCGCTGCCTCAAGCTCCACAGCGCTCGGCGGATCGCGCTTCTCGACCTCGGTTTCCCACGGCAGGCCGTCGGCATTGTCCGGTGAATCACCCATCGCCGGTTACCTAGGCAATGGCGCCGCAAAAGTCATGCCGCCCTGTGTCGAAATATGGGGTCGAATTGTGGGGTCGAATTGCGGGTGTAAGCAATAAGGAGCCGGCCGACCCGCCGCAATCCACCTGGGCTGCTTCCTTCCGGACCTGACCCGGTGAGCGAACGCTAACGTCCGACCGACTCCCGGCGGCGCATATGGCGACCGGAGTGCAAAAAATCAATTACCGAAAATTGTCGGCGTAGGCCTGCAGCTTGAGCGTCCTGGGCGCGGTTGCATGGACGCGTGCCACGATGCCGTACCGCTCGGCATAGGCCTTCGCCTCGTCCTTGCTGGCAAAGGTCAGCTGCACCTGCGCCTGCGTATCGCCGCTGCCGGTCCAGCCCATCAGCGGATCGGCCCGGCGCGCCTCCGCTTGCTCGAATTCGAGCACCCAGTCGCCGGTGCGGGCCTTGCCCGACTGCATCGCGTTCTTCGGTCGCTGATAGATTCGTGCTGTCATAGTGTGAGTGCCTGTAATTCAACCTTCCGAACGAGAAAAGGCGTTCCTGGTCTTCAGGCTCGGCTTTTCCGCCCAGGGCTGCTCGGGCCAGCGGTGCCTGGGATAGCGCCCCTTCATCTCCTTGCGCACATCGGCCCAGCTGCCCCGCCAGAATCCGGGGAGGTCGCGGGTCGACTGGATCGGGCGCCCCGCCGGGCTGGTCAGCTTGAGCAGCAGCGGGGTGTCGCCCACCATCGGATGCCGTTCGAGCCCGAACAGCGCCTGCACCCGCACTTCGACGCTGGGCGCATCGTCTCCGGCATAGTCGATCGGGTGGGTCGTCCCGGCGGGCGAGGTAAACTCGCGCGGGGCCAGCCGGTCGAGCCGCTGGCGCGTATCCCAGTCGAGCCGGGCAAGCAGCGCGTCGGCCACACGGCCCCTGGCAAGATCGAGATCGCGCCGTCCGGCCAGCAGGGGCGCCAGCCAGGCCTGCGCGCTTTCGGCCAGGCCATCGGGGGAAAGCGCCGCGATCCCGGCATATCCGGCACGCGCGAGCAGGTCTGACGGGAGCAGTCTTGCCGGGGTTTCCAACGCCTTTTCCACAAGCATATCCACAATCGCCTGCTCGTCGGGCGCGGGGTCGGAGCCGCTTGCCAGCGTGATCGCGCCCAGTTTCCGTTCGAGCAGCGCCTCCACCCGGTCACCGGTCCAGCGCAGGCGCTGGCGCCGTTCGATGCGGTGGGGCAGCCAGCGTTCGAGGTCGGCTTCGTCGAGCGTGATCGCGGCGGTGATCCGCGCGCCCTTCGCCAGCCCCTGCGCATCGCCCACGACGATGAAATCCGACCGGGCAAGCGGCGAGGCGGGATCGAGGACGAACCCCCTGCCCCCCGCCGCTATCCAGTTCTCGCCGCTCGCATCGCGGCGCCTGGCGATGAATTCGGGGCGACCGGCGGCCAGCAGTGTCGCCAGCGGAGGCGATTTGGCGCTGCTCTTCGGCACCAGCCGTTCGGCGCTGCGCGCCCAGCGCGCCGCCAGCTTGCGGCTGGCATCGGCGCGGGCGCCGCGATCGGCGATCCAGCGTGCCAGCCGCTGCTCCAGATCCTCGCCACGCCCGCCGAGCCCGCGTTCCTGCAGCAACAGCACAAGCCGCGCGGCGTCCTCCGCAGCGCCGTGTTGTGCCCCGAACAGCAAGCTCGCCGCACCCTGGGGGTCGAGCGGGAGCCGTGCCAGCAGTTCGCCGCGCGGCGTGATCCGCCCCTCGCCATCGATCGCATCGAGCGCCCCAAGCGTCGCCCGCGCGGCCGCGACCGAAGCCTGCGGCGGCGCGTCGAGCCACTGGAGGCTGGCCGGGTCGTTGGTGCCCCATCGGGCCAGCCCGAGCACCAGCGGCGCCAGATCCGCGACCAGCATCTCGGGCGGGTCAAAGGCAGCGCGGCCCGCATGGCCCGCCGCTTCCCACAGGCGATAGGCCACGCCCGGACCCTGCCGCGCGGCGCGTCCGGCGCGCTGTGCCGCCGCCGCCTGGCTGGCGCGATGGGTGACGAGATGCGTGGTGCCCGCCGCACGGTCGAACTCGGCGTGACGCGACAAGCCGCTGTCGACCACCACCGACACGCCGTCGAGCGTCAGCGAGGTTTCGGCAATGGCTGTCGCAAGAACAATGCGCCGCCGCCCCCCCGGATCGCGGCGGATCGCCACACGCTGACCAGCAGGCTCGACCTGGCCGTGGAGCGGCAGCAGCAGCGCGCCCGGCAGCCGCGCCTCCAGCCGTTCGCGGACGCGTTCGATCTCGCGCACACCGGGCAGGAAGGCGAGCATGTCGCCCTCTTCCTCGCGCCAGGCACGCTGAATGGCGGCGGCCATCGCATCCTCGATCGGCGCTTGCGGCGAAGATCCCAGCCATTCCACGCGCAGCGGATAGGCCCGCCCCTCGCTTTCGATGACCGGCGCGCCTTGGCCCAGCAGCGCGGCAAACCGTGCCCCGTCGATGGTCGCCGACATCACCAGCACCCTGAGGTCCTCGCGCAGCACGGCGCGGCTCTCCAGCGCCAGCGCCAGCCCCAGATCGCTGTCGAGATGCCGTTCGTGCGCTTCATCGAACAGCACAGCCGAGACCCCTGCCAGTTCGGGATCGTCGAGGATGGTGTTCACGAAGATCGCTTCGGTGACGACGAGGATGCGGGTCTTCGCGGACCGCTTGCTGTCGAGCCGGGTGAGATAGCCCACCGTTTCCCCCGCCCGCTCGCCCAGCAATTGCGCCATGCGTTCGGCCGCCGCCCGCGCGGCGATGCGGCGCGGCGAGGTGAGGATCACCGTTCCGCTGCACCACGGCTGATCGAGCAAGGCCGGCGCGACCGCCGTGGTCTTGCCCGCACCAGGCGGGGCGACCAGCACGGCCCCGGTTCGCTCGCGCAAGGCGTCGAGCAGGTCAGGCAGGACCGAGAGGATCGGCAGTTCCATGTCCCTGCCCTAGAGGGATTTCGAGCAAACTCACAAGGCTGGAATCCGGTCGGAATCGTGCTATTGCGACAGGCAGGGTCGCCCCTCTGTTTTGGGGAGAGTCCCATGGTGTCCCTGCGCTTCTGTTCGGCACTTGCTGTCGCCCTGCCGATGGCACTCGCCGCCTGTTCGGAAAACGCTCCTGAAGAGCCGCCCGCCGAAGCCGCTGGCGCGGTCGATCATTCCGATCCGGTCGCCAGCGCGATGGCCGCGGCCCCCGCGGCTTTGGCCGCTGACGCTGCAATCGTCACGATGGGTGCCGACGGCACGATGCAAACGCTGCGCGAAGGCGGCAACGGCTATACCTGCATGCCCGACAGTCCGGCTACACCGGGTCCCGATCCGATGTGCATGGACGCCAATGCCCTGGCCTGGGCGATGGCGTGGATCGGGCACACGCCGCCCCCGGCGGAAACGCCGGGCTTCATGTACATGCTGGCGGGCGGCACCGATGCCAGCAACACCGACCCTTACGCGGCCAGCCCGGCAGAGGGGAGCGACTGGATCAAGACCGGGCCGCATGTCATGATCGTCGGCTCGGAAAAGGCGCTGAAGGGTTATCCTTCGGACCCGAACCCCGATACCGCGCAGCCCTATGTCATGTGGTCGGGCACACCCTATGCCCACCTGATGATCCCGGTGGATTGATCGCGGACGGTCTTTCGAAGTCCCCGGCGCGGTCGGAAACGAAGCGTGGGGACGCTCAATACCCCCGCGCGACGGCAAACAGGGCCGCCTGCGTCATCGCCTGGCGCGCCTTGCTGTCGGGGAAGATCGACAGCGCATCGATCGCGCGTTGGGCAAAGTGGCGCGCGCGCGCGCGGGTATCGGCCAGCGCGTTGTGGCGTTCGATCAGCGCAACGGCATGGTCGAGATCGTCGTCGCCGGTGCGATAGCCGCCGATCGCAGCCTTCCAGAATTCACGCTCTTCCTCACTGCCGCGGGCATAGGCGAGGATGACCGGGAGCGTCATCTTGCCTTCGCGAAAATCGTCGCCGCGATCCTTGCCCATGGCCGCCGCGTTCGAATCGTAATCGAGCGCATCGTCGACCAGCTGGAAGGCGACCCCCAGATTGCGGCCATATTCGTCGAGCGCGCGCTCCTGCGCCTCGCCGCATTCGGCCACCACCGCCGCGATGCGGCTGGCAGCGGCGAACAGCGCCGCGGTCTTGGCGCGGATGATGTGGAGATAGCGTTCTTGGCTGGTGTCGATCTTGCGCTGCGCGGTCAGCTGGTCGACTTCGCCCTCGGCGATGATCGCGCTGGCGCCGGAGAGGATCTTGAGCACCTTGAGGCTGCCGTCCTCGACCATCAGTTCGAAGGCGCGGCTGAACAGGAAATCGCCCACCAGCACCGTTGCCGGATTGCCGAAGATGATGTTGGCCGCAGCCTTCCCGCGCCGCAGGTCGCTGCCGTCGACGACATCGTCGTGCAGCAGCGTGGCGGTGTGGATGAATTCGACCGCGGCGGCGAGCTTGTGGTGGCGCGCGCCATTATAGCCGACCACCTCCGCCCCCGCGAGCGTAAGCATCGGCCGCAACCGCTTGCCACCGCCCGAAATCAGGTGCCCCGCCAGCGCCGGGATCAGCGGCACTTCGCTCTGCATCCGGTCGAGGATGACCTGGTTGACCTGGTTCATTCCCGGCGCGGTCAGCGCCAGCATCGGTTCGATCGAGCCTTCGGGCTCCTTGCGCGGCAGGGGGACGACGGTGGCTGTCATTTCGCCTTGGCCATGCGCTGGAGATGCTTTCTTGGCAAGGGCACATTTCCCGCTAGTCTGGAAAGCGATGACGCAAACCGCGCAACCGCCTTCCGACCCGGTATTGGCCGCCTATCGCAAGAGCATCGACAATATCGATGCCGCGCTGATCCACATCCTGGCCGAACGCTTCCGCATCACCCAGGCGGTGGGCGAGCACAAGGCCAGGACCGCGCTGCCCGCCGCCGACCCCGATCGCGAACAGGCGCAGATCGCGCGGTTGCGGCAACTGGCAATGGAGGCCGAGCTCGATCCCGAATTCAGCGAGAAATTCCTCCGCTTCATCATCGATGAAGTGATCCGCCACCATGAAAAGGCGGCGGCGCGCTAGGTCAGTCCTCCCGGCTATCGGCAGTGATGCCGGCGAAGGGTTGCGTGGTCACTGTGCGGCCCTCGGCAATGTCAGTTTCACCAGCAACCCTCCCAGATCCTCGCTCTCGGACAATTCGACCGAGCCGCCATAGATTTCCGCCACATCGCGCACGATCGCAAGGCCCAGCCCGGTGCCCGGCTTGCCCGTGTCGAGCCGCGCGCCGCGGTCGAAGATGCGGGTCCGCTCGCTCTCGGGAATGCCGGTGCCGTCGTCCTCGACCCAGATGACGCAGCGCCCCGCCCCGGGCTCGGTGTCGATCGTCACGAACACGCTTCCGCCGCCGTATTTCGCCGCGTTTTCAATCAGGTTGCCCAGGATTTCATCGAGGTCCTGGCGTTCGATCCCGACCGCGGCATCCTGGTTGCCGTCGATATCGAAGCGGGTGCGTTCGTAGATGCGCGTGACCGCCCGCAGCACGCTCTGCGCGCTTTGCCAGACCTCCGCGCGGCTGTGGCCCGTCGCGCGCCTTCCGACGGCCCGCGCACGGGCAAGGTGGTGCTCGACATGGCGCTGCATCGTCCGGGTTTCGCGGAACACCAGTTCGGCCAGCTGCGGGTCCTGCGCGGTCGCGGCATTGGTCAGCACGGTCAGCGGGGTCTTGAGCGCGTGGGCAAGGTTGCCGGCATGGGTGCGCGCTTCCTCGGCCTGCTTTTCGGTATGCGCGAGCAGTGCGTTGATTTCCTCGACCAGCGGCTCGACCTCGAGCGGGAGCGGGTCGGAAATCCGGTTCGAACCCGCCGAACGCATCGACTGGATCGCCGCGCGCACGCGGCGCAGCGGCGAGAGGCCGTACCAGCTCTGCGCCATCGCCATGGCGAACAGGCCCAGGCCGAGCAGCGCGAAGCTCCACACCAGGATCGAACGGATACGGCTGATCTGGAAATCGAGTTCCTCGCGCGCCGATGCCACCGCAAAGGTCCACCGCGTATCGCTGTCGGGCAGGATCACCGTGCGTTCGACGATCCTCAAGGGCTCGTCCCTGAACTGGTTCGAATCGTAGAAGTGCGGCTCGGTGTCGAAGTGGTCTTCGCGCAGCTTGAGCGGCGTATCCCACAGCGAACGCGAGGGCTTGTTCAGCAGCGAATAGGACGGTGTATCCTCCTGCCCCTTGGCGCTGATCTGCCAATAGAGCCCGCTGTTCGGTTCGAGGAAGCGCGCTTCGCCCAGCGGGCGGTTGAAATAGACCTCGCCATCGGGGCCGATTTCGGCGGTGACGATCATCGCGTTGAGCAGATAGCCGAGCTGGCCGTCGAAATTGCTCTCGACCAGCCGGGTCAGCGTGCGGTCGAGCGCGAAGCCGCCGCCGAGCAGCAGCACGCCGATCCAGATCGCCGCGATCGCCATCATGCGCGCGGCCAGGCTGCGCCGCGGCGCAGGGGCCATGAGTTCGCTCACGACCCGACCGGCAGGCTCCGCCGGCCGCGCGTCCTCGTCCCCGACCCGCCCGACGGGCCGTCCGGGCTCAGGCGCGCGGCTGGTCGGCGGGGTCGTCGAGGCTGTACCCAAGTCCACGGATGGTCGTGATCACATCGGCACCCAGCTTCTTGCGGATGCGGGTTACGAAGACCTCGATCGTGTTCGAATCGCGGTCGAAATCCTGATCGTAGATATGTTCGATCAGTTCGGTGCGGCTGACCACCTTGCCCTTGTGGTGCATCAGATAGCTCAACAGCTTGTATTCCTGTGCGGTCAGCTTGACCGGTTCGCCCGCCAGCGTGACCCGGCCCGAACGCGTGTCGAGCCGCACCGGCCCCGCGATCAGTTCGGACGAGGTATTGCCCGATGCGCGCCGGATCAGCGCGCGCAGGCGGGCGATCAGCTCTTCGGTCTGGAACGGCTTGGCGAGATAGTCGTCGGCCCCCGCATCGAGCCCGGCGACCTTGTCGCTCCAGCTGTCGCGCGCGGTCAGCACCAGCACGGGGAAGCCGCGCCCTTCGCGCCGCCACATGCCCAGCACGGTCAGCCCGTCGATCTCGGGCAGGCCGAGATCGAGGATCACCGCATCGTAATCCTCGGTGCTGCCGAGGAAATGGCCATCCTCGCCATCGGTGGAGAGATCCACCGCATAACCGTTCTGTTCGAGCGTCGTTTTGAGTTGCAGGCCGAGCGTGGGCTCGTCCTCGACGATCAGGATCCGCATGAAATTCCGTCCTCGGATTGTTTGTGGCGGGTTTCGTTCATGTCAATGAACGCGTCAACCTGAACGGAGTTTCGCCCACCGCAAACTTATCGGCTGCGATGCAGCACCCGGCCGGTGCGCGCGTCGACATCGACGAACAGCACGCGCCCGTCGCGGATGAATTTGAGGCGATAGGCCATCGCCGCCGGGTCATAGGCCGGACCGAGGTATTCGGCGCCCTTCATCGTCGGCAGCACGCGCGCCTCGATCTGGCGCAGCGGCATGATATTGCCCGCATTCATCTCGCGGCGCGCCTCGCCCTGCTCGCTGCGCTGCTGCGCACCGGCGGTCCCCGTCACAACCGGGGACACAATCAGGCCGAAAACCAGGATCGGGATAAATGCGCGTTTCATGCTGCCGTCTTGCCTAGGGCCATCGCATTGAACAAGGTGTGAATGTGCGCGGCGACGCGCGTTCAGCACAGGAAACGCCAGACGCTTGCGGTAAAGGCCGCGCGCGACTACCTCGCGCGGCCTATGGCACTGCCCCCCATCCTCAGCCTCGAAGGCATGGCGCTGCAACAGGGCGGGCGCTGGCTGTTCGGCGGGCCGGCCAATGGCGAGGGGCGCGACCCGCTCGACCTGCACATCGGCCCGCGCGACCGGATCGCGCTGATCGGGCGCAACGGGGTGGGCAAGACCACGCTGTTCAAGCTGATCGACGACCGGATCGAAGCCGACCGGGGAATGCGCAAGGTCAAGCCGGGCACGCGGATCGTGCTGCTCGAACAGGACCCCGACCTGTCGGGCCACGCCACGCTGCTCGAGTGGGCGCTGGCGGGCGAGCATGCCCCGGCGGAGCACGAGATCGAGGCCATCGCCGGGCAGCTGGGCATCGACATGGGCCGCGGCACCGATGGCGCCAGCGGCGGCGAAAAGCGCCGCGCCGCGATCGCCCGCGCGCTGGCGCAGGAACCCGATCTGCTGCTGATGGACGAGCCGACCAACCACCTCGACCTGGGCGCGATCGACTGGCTCGAAGGCTGGCTCGACCGCTATAAGGGCGCGTTCCTGGTGATCAGCCACGACCGCACCTTCCTCAAGCGGCTGACCCGCACCACGCTGTGGCTCGACCGGGGCAATCTGCGCCGCAAGGACGTCGGCTTTGGCGGGTATGAGGCGTGGGAAGAACAGGTCTATGCCGAAGAGGCGCGCGCGGCGGAAAAGCTCGACGCCAGGCTCAAGCTCGAGGCGCACTGGCTCGAACGCGGGGTGACCGCGCGGCGCAAGCGCAACCAGGGGCGGCTCGAAAAACTGTGGCAGATGCGCGCCCAGCGTGCCTCGATGATCGCCAGCGCGGGCACCGCCAGGCTCAAGCTGGCGACCGAGGAGGAGTTCAAGTCGAAGTCGGTGATCGTCGCCGAGGCCATCGCCAAGAGCTATGGCGCCGGAGAGAACCAGCGCGCGATCATCAGGCCGTTCAGCCTGCGCATCCAGCGCGGCGACCGGATCGGCATCGTCGGCGCGAACGGCGCGGGCAAGACCACGCTGCTCAGGATGCTGACCGGCGAACTGGCGCCCGACAGCGGGACGGTGGAGATCGCCAGGACGCTGACCGGGGTGATGATCGACCAGCAGCGCCAGCTGCTCGGCGCGGACAAGACCGTGCGGCAGGTGCTGGCCGAAGGCGGCGACTGGATCGACGTGCGCGGGGTGCGCAAGCATGTGCAGGGCTATCTCAAGGACTTCCTGTTCGATCCCGGGATCGTCGACATGAAGGTCGCGGTGCTGTCGGGCGGCGAACGCAGCCGCCTGCTGCTGGCGCGCGAATTCGCCAAGGCCAGCAACCTGCTGGTGCTCGACGAGCCGACCAACGATCTCGACCTCGAAACGCTCGACCTCTTGCAGGAGGTCATCGCCGATTACGAGGGCACGGTGCTGATCGTCAGCCACGATCGCGACTTCCTCGACCGCACGGTGACGCTGACGCTCGGCCTCGACGGGTCGGGCAAGGTCGATGTGGTGGCGGGCGGCTACGAGGACTGGGAAGCCAGGCGCCGCCAGCCGCCCTCCCCGAAACGGGGAGGAGGACCATCGCGCAGCGATGGTGGAGGGGAACCTGCGCTGAAGCGCCCTCCCCCGCCCGCGCCCAGATCGGCCAAGCTCTCCTACAAGGACCAGCGCGATTACGCGCTGCTCCCCGCGCGCATCGAGGAGCTCGAAGCGGCGATCGCGCGCGGCGAGACGATCCTGTCCGATCCCGATCTCTACGCCTGCGACCCGCAAAGGTTCGCCAATATCTCCAAGGGCATCGAGAACGCCCGCGCGGAGAAGGATGCGGCCGAAGAGCGCTGGCTGGCGCTCGCCGAAATGGTCGAGGGTTGAGCCGTGTAGGACGAATTTAGGACTTCCTGAGGGCCAGCCCTGCCGGATGGAACACATGGAACACGGTCCTGAAGCAAAAAAGCCACCTCACCCGATCCGGTAGTAATCGGCCACGCGGTCGAGCGCGATGCGCAGCACCACCTTGCCGCTGCGCGCGGGCCATTGCAGCGCCCGCTCGGCATCGGGCAGTCCCTCGCACGCGCACACCACGCGCCACAATATGTCGGTCAGCCCCCGCCCCGCCACCGCCATGGCGTCATCGAAGCGTGACTTCGCGGCGATCTGGCGTTCCGACGTCGTGAGGCCATCGCCGCGCCCGCCGCCACAATCGACCCGCACCAGGTCCCAGCGCATGGTGATCGAAGGCGCGAGCTGCGCGCGCTCATAATCGGCCCGCAGCCGCTCGCCCGCGTCGAACTGCCGGTCGCTGAGGTGCCCGCGCGCGTGGAGCCAGCTCAGCGGGCTTTCGGCAAGGTTCACGGTCACGCTGCGGCGCTTGCCGCGCGCGGACCCTCCCCGCCGCGGACCTTCGACAGTCAATTCGCGTTCGACCAGTCTGCGTTTCATGCGCGTCTCCTTCGGTTGCAGGAAACGCTTGCAGATTTCCGGTTCTTGTAGGAAAGCGATAAAACCATATTGGTTATCGGAGGGACCCGTGATCAACCGTATCCGCGATATCCGGCTCGAAAAGGGCTGGACGCTGGCCGAACTGGCCGAGGCCTGCAACCCGCCGACCACCCCGCAGACGATCGGCCGGCTCGAAACGGGCATGCGCAATCTCTCGCTCAGGTGGATGGAGCGCATCGCCGCCGCGCTGGCGGTCGATCCCCAAGTGCTGGTCCGCTCGGAGAGCAGCGAGCATCCCCGCATCGTCGCCACACTGGGTCCTGCGGGGCCACAGGCGCCCGACAGGCCGCGCGATGCCATCCTCGCCACCGACCTCGCCAGCGACGGGCCGCTGATGGTGCTCGCGATCGAATATCCGCACGGGGAATACCGCCCCGGCGACCAGCTGTGGCTGCGCCAGCTCGATCCCCAGGATGCCGCGCGCGCGGTCAACCGCGACGTGCTGGTCCCGCGCAAGGGCGGCCGCTTCGCCTTCGGGCGGCTGATCGACCGGCAGGGCAGCCGCGTCGGCGTGCTGCCCCCCGGCCATGGCGAGAAGCAGCAGGTGATCGACGGCCCACCCTGGATCGCCGTCGCCGAGATGCTGGTGCGCAGGCTGTGAGCGTCCCGCGCAAGACCCGGCGGGTCCTGTCGCTGTCGACGCTGTTCCCCAATGCGGCGCATCCGCGCTTCGGCATCTTCGTCGCCAGATCGCTCGAGGCGCTCCAGCGCGACACGCATTGGGAAGCGGTGGTGGTCAATCCCATCGGCCTGCCCCCGCTTGCCCTGGGCCGCTACAAGCCCATCGCCGCAGCGGCGCGGGACGGGCGCGAATTCGGGCTCGAGGTCCATCGCCCGACCTTTCGCCTGCTCCCCCGGGTCGGCGGCCGGCTCAATCCGGGCATGATCGCCCGCGCCGTGCTGCCGCTCGCCCGGCGGCTCCATGCCGAACGGCCGTTCGATCTGGTCGATGCGCAATTCTTCTACCCCGACGGCCCCGCCGCGATGCGGATCGCCCGCGCGCTCGGCCTGCCCTTCTCGGTCAAGGCGCGCGGGGCCGACGTGCATTATTGGGGCGCGCGCTCCTATGGCCGCACCGCGCTGCTGCACACCGCCCGCAAGGCCGCGGGCGTGCTGGCGGTGTGCGAGGCGCTGGCCGACGACATGGCCGTGCTGGGAATGGCGCGCGACAAGATCACCGTGCATTACACCGGGCTCGACCATGACCTGTTCCGCCCGCTCGACCATGTCGGCCTGCGCGAACGGGTCGCGCAGGCTTTCGCCATCCCCATCGCGCGCGGCGACACGCTGCTGCTGACGGTCGGCGCGCTGATCGAACGCAAGGGCCAGGCGCTGGTGATAAAGGCCATGGGCGGCGTGCCCAAGGCGCGGCTGCTGCTGGTGGGACGCGGCGACGACCGCGCGTCGCTGGCCAGGCTGGCGCAGGAATGCGGTGTGGCCGATCGCGTGCATTTCCTCGGCCCGCTCGATCCCTCGTCGCTCCCGCCGCTCTATTCGGCGGCCGATGCGATGGTCCTTCCCTCGGCCAGCGAGGGGCTGGCCAATGCCTGGATCGAATCGCTCGCCTGCGGGACGCGGCTGGTCATCACCGATGCCGGCGGCGCGCGCGAAGTGGTCCGCAGCGCGGATGCGGGCGTGATCGTCAGCCGCAGCGTGCGCGGCATCGCCGAGGGGATCCGCCACGTCACCGCCCGCCCGCGCGACCCGAGCGCCGTGGCGCGGACGGTCGAGCGTTTCAGCTGGGCCGCGAACGGGGCGGCACTGGCCGCCCACTACGACAGGCTGGTCTAGCGCCTAGACTTCGCCGCGGGCGATGCGTTCCTGCCTGTCGGTGGCGCTCTCGGTCGGGACGAAGCTGTCGCTCCTGACCCCGGTCCAGACCAGGATCGGCGCAGCCATGTAGACCGAGCTGTAGGTGCCCACGAAGATGCCCAGCACGATCGCCGCGGTCATGCCGAACAGGCTCGCCGGTCCGAACAGCAGCAGCGGGATCAGTGCGATCAGCAGCGTCATCGAAGTCATCACGGTGCGCGCCAGCGTCTCGTTGACCGACAGGTCGAGCAGCTCGGGCACCGGCATCTTGCGAAACTTCTTCAGGTTTTCGCGAATGCGGTCATAGACCACGATGGTGTCGTTGAGCGAATAGCCGATGATGGTCAGGATCGCCGCCACGATGTTGAGGTCGAATTCGAGCTGCGTCAGCGCGAACATCCCCAGCGTCAGCGACACGTCGTGGAACAGCGCGAACAGCGCGCCCACGCCGAACTGCCATTCGAAGCGGATCCAGATGTAGATCGAGATCGCGATCATCGCGAACAGCAGCGAGAGGATGCCGGTGCGGAACAGTTCGCCCGAAACCTTGCCCGAAACCGAATCCACCCCGTCGATGCGGACATCGGCATGATCGGCCTTGAGCCGCGAGGTGATCTTTTCGGCCATTTCATTGGCCAGTTCGGGCCTGCTTTCCGCCCCTGCGGGCAGCTTCATGCGGATCGACGCCTCGTTGGGGGCGCCATAGCGCTGGATGATCGGGTCACCGTAACCAAGCGAGGCGATGCTCTCGCGCATCTCGGCCACCGGGGCCTCGGCCTCCTGGGTAAAGGTGGTGCGGATCATCTGCCCGCCGACGAAATCGACGCCGAGATTGAGCCCCTGGGCCAATACCAGCGCCCAGCTCGCCGCGATCAGCAGGAAGCTGACCGCGAAGAACGGCACGCGCCAGCGCAGGAACTTGATGTTGGTGTCGTCGGGAACCAGCTTGAGCAGGCGCATCTGACGCGCTCCCTTAGATATTGAGGTCCGCCGGACGCGCCCTGCGCAGCCAGCCGGCGACCCACATGCGGGTGATGGTGACGGCGGTGAACACCGAGGTGATCACGCCGATGACGAGCACGACCGCGAAGCCCTTGACCGGGCCCTGGCCGAAGAAGAACAGCAGCGCCGCCGCGATCACATTGGTGATATTCGCGTCGTAGATCGCGCGGCTGGCTTCCTTGTACCCCATCTCGACCGCCTGCACGACCTTGCGCCCGCGCTTGCGTTCCTCGCGGATACGCTCGTTGATCAGCACGTTGGCGTCGACCGCGGCACCGATGGTCAGCACCAGCCCGGCAATGCCGGGAAGCGTCATGGTGGTGTTGAGCATCGCCATGATGCCCAGGATCATCAGCACGTTGAGCACCAGCGCGATGTTCGCATAGAGCCCGAAACGGCCATAGGTGACGACCATCAGCACCAGCACCAGCAGCGTGCCGACGCCCATCGCGACCATGCCCTTCCTGATCGAATCCGCGCCGAGGTCGGGCCCGACGGTGCGTTCCTCGATCACCTTGAGGTCGACCGGCAGCGCGCCCGAACGCAGCGAAATCGCCAGCTGGTTCGCCGTTTCGAAGGTGAAGCCGCCCGAAATCTGGGCGGTACCACCACGGATCGGTTCGTTGATATTGGGTGCCGACAGCACCTTGCCGTCGAGAATGATGGCGAAGGGCTTGCCGACGTTTTCGGTGGTCAGCTTGGCGAAGCGGCGACCGCCTTCGCCATCGAACTGGATGCTGACAACCGGTTCATTGGTCTGCTGGTCGACGCTCTGCTGCGCGTTGGTGAGGCTGTCGCCGCGAATGCCGCCAAGCCGCTTCACCGCGATCGAACTGCCCGCGAAAGGCGAGGTTTCGGCATAGGGGAAGATCTCGCTTCCCGGGGGGGCGAGACCCTGCGCGACGTCGCTGGGCAGCGCGCCCTGGTCGACCAGCTTGAATTCGAGCTTGGCGGTCTGGCCGAGCAGCGCCTTGAGCTGTTCGGGGTCCTGCAGGCCGGGGACCTGCACCACGATGCGCGTGTCACCCTGGCGGATGATCGTCGGTTCGCGCGTGCCGAGCGCGTCGATGCGCTTGCGCACGACTTCGGTCGCGCTGTCCATCGCATCGGATACCGCCTTGTCGATCCCCTGCTGCGTGGGGGTGAGGATCATGCGGTTGCCATCCTCCATCGCCAGATCCCATTCGCGCACCAGCCCGGTGCCGTTGATCGACGGCAGCAGCAGTTCGCGCGCACGGTCGATCTGCGAAGGATCGTCGAGGATGAAGCCCAGCCGCCCGCCGCGGGTCGAAACATCGCCGATGCGGATGCGCGGTTCGGCATTGCGCATGACGCCGCGCACGGTCTCTTCCATGTTCTCGAGCCGCTGCCCGGCAACCTGGCCGCTGTCCGCCTCGAGCAGGATGTGGCTGCCGCCGGCAAGGTCGAGGCCAAGGTTGACCAGCGGCTGCGGCAGCGCATCGGGCCAGCGCGCATTGGCAAGCGAGAAGATAGAGGGAAGCGCGGCAAGGCTGGCAACGGCTACGATGATCCACAGCCATGCCTTCTTCCAGGTGGGGAAATCGAGCATATGGGGAAACGCCCTGCCTCAGTCGTTGGCGGCGGCGGTGCCGCGCGCGTTGAGCACTTCGCCGATGGTGTTCCTGACCGCCTTGACGGTCATGCCCTTGGCCAGTTCGACCTGCACGAAATGCTCCTCGACCTTGACGATCCTGCCGACGAGCCCGCCCGCGGTGACCACCTCGTCACCCTTCTTGAGCTTTTCGACCCTTTCGCGGTGCTCCTTCTGCTGGCGCATCTGCGGGCGCAGGATCAGGAACCACAGGATCAGCAGCATGCCCAGCGGAAGGATCCAGCTGGTCCAGGCGGGCGGCTGGCTCGCGGCGGAACCGGCGGCGGCAAATAGGTCGAGCATTGATGTCTTACCTGTCGTTTGATAATGCGGCCGGTCGCAGGTGGGACTCACGCAGGCGATTTCAAGCGCCCGACACGACCCCTCCGACCGAAGTGCGGGCGCGGTTAGCAGCAATGCCCGGCAAGGGCAACGAATAGGGCGACGAACAGGGCAACCAACAGGGCGACGATTTGGGTGCGACGGGCGCTTGCCATGCCGCCAAGCCGGTCCTATAGCGCCGCCCTCCACTGGTCTCGGGACGTAGCGCAGCCTGGTAGCGCATCACACTGGGGGTGTGGGGGTCGCAGGTTCGAATCCTGTCGTCCCGACCAGTGGTTTCATTCCCTCGCAGGCGGCCTGCCGCACGTCTGGCTACCATGCGGACAAGCAAAACCTTGCAGGGCAATGCAGGGCAATGTGGCCAGCGCGGGCGAAACCCGATAGCAAGGCAGGCGATGGCGCTCGTCGAACCCCCCACCCATCCCTTTCCCGTGACTGCGGGAAGCGATCCGTTCGCGCTCGAGGACGGATATGGGCGGCGCTTTGCCTATCTGCGCCTGTCGCTGACCGAGCGTTGCAATTTCCGCTGCACCTATTGCCTGCCGCAGGGGTTTCGCAAGCAGCCCGGCCTGCCCGCCGAACTGTCGCGCGAGGAGATGGTCCGCGCGGTGCGCGCCTTCGCCCGGGTGGGGCTGTGGAAGCTGCGGCTGACCGGGGGCGAGCCGACCGTGCGGCCCGACTTCGACGATATCGCGCGCGACATCGGCCGGATTGCCGGGATCAGGCGGCTGGCGATGACCACCAACGGCTATCGCCTGGCCGAACGCGCGGCCGATTGGCGCGCGGCGGGGATCGATGCGATCAATGTTTCGATCGACACGCTCGATCCGGCCGAATTCGCGCGGATCACCGGGCACGACCGGCTGGACCAGGTGGTCGCCGGGGTCGATGCCGCGCTCGCCGCCGGGTTCGATACGGTCAAGGTCAACAGCGTGCTGATGCGCGGGCTGGCCGGGGCCGACTGGGACGGGATACTCGCCTTCGTGGCCGAGCGCCCCGTCGTCTGGCGCTTCATCGAACTGATGCGCACCAACGACAACGCCGCCTTCCACGCCCGGCAGCGCACGCCGGGCGAGGCCATCCACGCCAGGCTGATGGAGGCCGGCTGGACGCCGCTCGCCCGGGACATCGGTGCGGGGCCGTCGGTTGACTATGCACATCCCGGTTTTGCCGGACGGATCGGCCTGATCGCGCCCTATGCCCCCGGTTTCTGCGACAGCTGCAACCGCCTGCGCCTGTCGAGCCGGGGCAGGCTGCACCTGTGCCTGTTCGGCGAAGGCGGGATCGACCTGCGCGACCTGTTGCAGTCGGACAATCAGCACGACGAGCTGGTCGAGCGCATCCTGGCCGCCATGCCCGCCAAGGCGCGCGGGCACCGGCTGCACGAAGGCATCAGCGGGGCCACGCCGCACCTCGCCTCGATCGGCGGCTGAATGGCCGGCTTCGACGAGGCCATCGCGCTGCTCGCCGGGGCGGTAGCGCCGCTGGGGAGCGAGCCGCTTGCGCTGGGCGATGCCGCCGGGCGCTTCCTCGCCACCACGCTCACCGCCCGCGCCGATGCGCCGCGCCAGGCGGTGTCGGCGATGGATGGCTATGCGGTGGTCAAGGTGGCGACGCAAGCGGGGCAATGGCTCGATGTGATCGGCGAATCGCGCGCGGGCGGGCCCTTCCCCGGCGCTGTTGCGCAAGGACAGGCGGTGCGGATCTTCACCGGCGCGCCCCTTCCCGCAGGCGCGGATTGCGTGATCGTGCAGGAACATGCCGAGCGCGATGGCGGGCGAGTCCGCTTCACGCCGGGCTTCGGGCCGGTCGATCACGTGCGTCCCGCCGGGAGCGATTTTCGCAGCGGCGACGTGCTGGTGCCCGCCGGAACCCGCCTGACGCCGCGGAGCATGGTGGCGGCGGCGGCGGCTGATCGCGCGCAGGTCGAGGTGTATCGGGCGCCCCGCGTGGCGATCATCGCCACGGGCGACGAGCTTGCCGCGCCCGGCAGTTCCTTCGGGAAACCCGATACCCTGCCCGAATCCGCCAGCTTCGGGGTCGCCGCGCTGGCCCAAAGTGCCGGGGGCAGCGTCACTGCCCGTGAAACCGGGCGCGATTCACTGATCGAGCTGGAGGCGCTCGCGGCGCAGGCGCTGGCGCGGGCCGATTGCGTGGTCGTGATCGGCGGCGCCTCGGTCGGCGATCACGACCTGGCCAGGCCGATGTTCGCCGCGCACGGGCTGGAACTGCTGTTCTCGCGGCTCGATATCCGACCCGGTCGGCCGGTATGGCTGGGCACGACGCAGGGGAAATGGGTGCTTGGCCTGCCCGGCAACCCGACTTCGGCGATGGTCACCGCGCGGCTGTTCCTGCGCCCGCTGCTGGCGCGATTGCAGGGCGCGACGGTCGAGGCCGAGCTGTCTTTCGTCGCCATGCCGCTCGCCGCACCGATCCCCGAAACCGGCCCGCGAGAGACCTTCATCCGCGCCTCGGCCGGGCCGCAAGGGCTGGCCCCGCTCGGCAATCAGGAGAGCGGCGCGCAATCGCCGCTGCTCGCCGCCGATTGGCTGATCCGCCGCGCGGCGGGCGCTGGCAGCTGCGAAGCAGGCGATCTGGTCCAGGCGCTCGCCTTCTGATTAGGTTCTCCTGTTTTCCTACATGAACCAATGTGGTTATCCGGCGGAACCGACTCGCAGGAGACCACCCATGCCGCTCATCGAATCGCTCATCGGCCCCATCGCCTCGATCATCGACAAGGTGATCCCCGACAAGGAAGCGCGCGCCAAGGCCAAGCTCGAACTGCTCGCGCTCGAAGGCACGCAGGAACTCAAGCAGATCGAGGCGCGCCTGTCGGCCATCGTCGCCGAGGCGCAGAGTGCCGATCCCTGGACCAGCCGCGCCCGGCCCAGCTTCCTCTATGTGATGTACACGCTGATCCTGTTCAGCCTGCCCATGGGGGTGATCGCCGCCTTCGATCCCATCGCCGCCCGTGCCATCGGCAGCGGCATGACCGCCTATCTCGGCGCATTGCCCGATTCGCTCTATGCGCTGTTCGGCACCGGCTACCTCGGCTACACCGCCGCGCGCCAGTGGGGAAAGGTCAGGGGAACCGACCAGTAGCAGGCCCGCGCCGGCGGCAATTCGCCGGGGCCGCTCCGCTTCCGATCGAGCCGGGGCGGCCCCGGCCTGTCTTGTGCCTGCCGTGATTTCCGGACCGCCCGATGATCCCATCCGGCTCGAAATCGCTCTGGGTCGGATCGACATTCAGCATAGCCAGATCGATGGCTGCGTGGTGGGCGCTGACGGGCTCGAACCGCCGACCCTCTCGGTGTAAACGAGATGCTCTACCAACTGAGCTAAGCGCCCCATCGTGTGGAGTGGCGCGGGAATAGCGGGGTTTGGCGCCGCGTCAAGGCGATCCCGACCTTGGTCGCAGGGCAAGCCGCATCCTCGATGGCGGTGGAGTCGTGAAACCGCCCTGCTTGCGTCCGACCCCGGCACATTCGCCCTGCCCATGCTGCTAGAATATGGTCTACCAGTGGGCAGTGGCGGAATGAGGAGGGCGCGATGGATGCGCAGCGGTGCAATCTGATGCGGGACTGCGGGTGGTCGGGATCGCTGCCGCACGATGTCCAGACCGAGCTCATCGCCAGCGTCCAGACCGAGCGGGTGCCGAAAGGGCAGGAAGCGATCAGCCAGGGTGAGCCGTTTGCCGGGCTCGTGTGTGTCCTCGAGGGCGAAATGAAGGTTGTCGGTACGGCGCGGCGCGGCGACGAACTGCTCATCGGTATCCTGCGACCCGGCGACTGGACGGGTTTCCTTTCGGCTCTCGACCGGCGAGGCTATGCCTTTTCGGCAAGGGCGGTGAAGGACTGCCGGGTGGCGCGACTCGCGGCTGCGGCCACCCGCCGGATATTCGAAAGAGACGTCGACCGGTTCAGGTTGCTGCTGCGACCCGAACTTTCGGTGTCGCGCAAGAACTACAGCTACTTTATCGAAACTTCGTATCGCGCTCCCTTGCAGCGCCTTGGCGAACGGATGATGGGGCTTGGCAGATGGCCCTATTCGATCGGCGAGGGAGAGGTCACCGATCTGGAAGAGCTTTCGCAAGCCGACCTTGCGAATGCCACCCGGTTGTCCCGCCAGACGATCAATGCCTGCCTCCAGACCCTGGCCGCGCACGGCCTTGTGAGGCTCGGCTACAAATCGGTGGAGGTTCTCGACCTCGAACGACTGGGCCAGGTCGCCCGTGGCGACCTCGTCCTCGAGTAAATTTTCGAGATTGTCGGCTGCCCGACAGTCTTTCCCGGCAGCGATGCTAGTCACGGGGCGAAAGCAGTTCGCGAACCGTGGGAGGCAGGACAAGTGCGATGGGGGTAATGCGCAATCTTGTCGCAAGCGCGCTTGCCCTGACTGCGCTGGGCGTCCCGGCTTTGGCCCACCCGGCTTCCGGGGACCGCACCGAAGCGAGTCCCGCCACAATTTCCGCCGTCGATCCGCAGGCATTTGCGCGATCTCCGCTCACGCTGGCCAACGGGGTTCGCGGGGAGGTATTCGCCTTCGATTCGCGCAACCCGTCGCACTTCCGCGAATGGTTCAAGGGTGATCTGGGACAGCACGTAAGGCTGTCGGCGCAGCTCTTCCCTGGCGCAGGCGTCCGTCCGGCTCCGCTGATCGTGATGGTTCCCGGAAGCGCGAACATCGGCCCGCATCACCTCGACCAGGCCGCGCTGCTCACCTCGGAAGGGTTCGCCGTGCTCCTGATCGACCCGCTGCATGGACGATCGATCCGGTCCACCGCCGTGAACCAGGCTCAACTGAGCTGGGCGGCAAGCGTCTTCGATATCGTTGCAGCGATCGAAGCCGTTGCGGAAAACCCGCTGCTCGATCGCGGCCGCATAGGCCTGATCGGAAGCAGTCGCGGGGGCTTTGCGGTCCTGACTGCGATGATGCCGCAAGTGGGAAGTCGCTTCCTTCCTCGCGGGACGGCCATCGTTGCGGGCTTTGCAGGTTACCCGTGGTGCGGGCTGCAGTTCTGGCGCCCGAACCTGGCTGAAGGCGCCATGCTGCAGATCTTTTCGGGCGACCGCGACGACTGGGTTTCGGTGCAGCAGTGCCAGGATCTGACCCATGCCCTGGCGCAAGCGGGTGGGGCGGCGCGAATGAAGCTGCTGCATGGCGCGGGCCATGCCTTCGATCGCGCAGGGACGCCGATCACCCGCCTCGCGGATGTGCCGAGGACCACCCGCTTCCCGACCATCTACATGGACGATCAAGGCAACTTCCTCGATCCGGCCAGCGGCGAGATCAATGAGGAACTGACCGAGGCCGATTTCATCGATCAGGTGATTGGCGGCGGCTTTGTCGATCGCGGTGTCACCATCGGCAGCGAAAGCGACCAGGCCAAGGTCTACGCCACCGAAATGCTCGGGTTCTTCCGCACGGCACTCCTGGCCCGGCCTGGAGGGAAAGGGGAGAAGTGACTTCGATCCGGCGACTGGCTTCGGCTCTGACTTTGCTGTCCTTGCTTGCGGCCCCGCAGGTCTCGGCACGGGAACCAGGCGAGGTGATCGACCTGCGGGAATACGCCTCGGCTGCCAGCGGGATGAGCGCATGGCGCATTCGCTACGTGACCGGCGGTCGTGACGGTGTGGCCGAACAGGAAGCGACCGGCATGGTTCTCGCGCCGCTCGACCAGATGGGCGGCCCCCCGCGCGGGGTGGTGGCGTGGACGCACGGGACCTGGGGCGTGGCAAGCAAATGCGCCCCCTCGCAGAGCGAAGATTTCTTCGACCTCACCCCGGCGATCGACGCGGTGCGGATGGGCTATGTCGTGGTCGCGCCGGACTATCCCGGCCTGGGTACCGATTCGGCACATCCTTACCTCATCGGCCAGCCGGCGGCGCAGTCGGTGCTGGACATCGTCCGCGCCGCCCGGTCGCAGCCAGAACTGCGCTCGGGTTCGCAATTCGTGGTGTGGGGCGAAAGCCAGGGCGGACACGCGGCGCTGTGGACCGGGATGATCGCGGCCAGCGCGCCGGACCTCGAGCTGTTGGGCGTGGCCGCAGGGGCTCCGCCCACCGACCTCGCGGCCAACCTGCGCGAGGCGAGCGATGACAATGCGCGGACCTTCCTCACCGCGCTCACGTCCGACAGCTGGTCGCGCTATTTCGGCTTCGATCTCGATATCGGAAAGCGCCGCTCCCCGGCCATCGTCCGCAAGCTGGCGAGCAACTGCATTTCACTGAGCTCGACGCCGCGCCTGGGCGCATTGATCGGGATGCTCGCGCTGCGCAGCGACCTCAAGAACTTCGATATGGCCGCGACGGCCCCCTGGTCGAAGCTCGTGCGCGACAATTCGGCGGCCCCGACCTTCACCGCGCCGCTCCTCATCGCGCAGACGGAGGAGGATCCGCTGGTCGCCCCGGCGGTTACGCGCCGGTTCGCCCTGAAGGCGTGCGACCGCGGGCTGCCGGTGCGCTGGGTCTCGCTGCCGGGCAAGGATCACGCGACCACCGCCAGGCAGAGCGAGATCGAGACACTGCAATGGATCGACGACCGTTTTGCCGGTCACGCGGCGCCGAGTGACTACGGGCAGCTGCGATAGGCGGGGCAGGACTTTTCCACACACAGTGGGCTGGACGGGGTTTCGGAAGGAGCGAAAGATGAGAAGGATCGGAAAAATTGCCGGGATTGCCGGGATTGCCGCGCTGGCGATCGCGGCAAGCGGCATCGCTGCAACGGCTGTGTCCGGGCAGAGTTCTTCGCAGGGCAGCAAGTTCGGAGTCACGATCTATCGCGATTCCTTCTATCGCGGGCCTGCGGTGTTCGTCGGCGAAGCCAAGTCCAACCTCGGTCTGGCCTGGCCGGTCAATTCGATCCGCGTCTACAGCGGTATCTGGGAACTTTGCGAAAGGCCCAATTTCCAGGGCACCTGCCGCTCGGTGGAGAAGGATACGACCATCCTCGGCACCACCCGGCGCGGGATGACCGTGCTATCGATCCGCCCGCTCGGCGGCGGGTTCATCGGGGTAGAGGCCGACAACAAGGTCCTGCGCGGCAGTTATGCCGAGTTCCATACCCAGCCGGCAAGCCGCGGCTATCGCATTCCCGCCTGCCCGACGGGCTATGCTTCGTCGAGCTGCACCAAGCGCACCGCCGACGCCTATTGCAGGTCGATCGGCTGGTCGCATGCGGGGAGCGCGGAGAGCGAAAAGGTGGGCTTGCGTTACTTCCTCACCGACGTGCTTTGCGAAAACAACCGGGGCTAAGGAGAAGATCATGATGACGAATGGTATCAAGCTTGGCGTGCTGACAGCATTGGCTGCCCTTGCTGCAGGGTGCATGACCGACCGGCCCGACATCACCGGCACGACTTACAAATGCAGCGGCGGGACCGAATTGCGGGTCGATTACCTTGCGCGTGGCGCGCTCGTCAGTGTGAACGGCGCGCGAGGCATTCCCTTCAAGCAGACGCCCAGCAATGCAGGCGCCATATATGAAAATGGCGGCATGCGCCTTGCCCGCGAGGGCAACACGGTCACCTGGAACACCGCGCAACGTTCCGCCGCCGAAACCTGCAAGGTGGTCAATACCATCAACTGACTCCTCGGGTCGGTCCGGGCCCGCGGCCTTGGCCGACCCGCTTCTTCCCGAAGCCGGACGATGGCGTCGACCGCCAGACGCGCGGCCTCGCCTTCGAAATCAATTGCCGTTAACGCGTGCAGCATGACGACGGCACGGATCAGGGTGCTCGCCACCGGCGGGACGATTGCGGGAAGCGCGGGATCGGCGCTGCAGCGCGGCTATGCGCCCGGACAGATCGGAATCGATGCGATGATGGCCTCGGTGGCCGCGCTCGGCCTCGATGCGCAGCTCGACGGGATCGATATCGCCGCGGTCGGATCGCAGGACATCGGCTGGCACGTATGGCAGGCGCTCCATCGCGAGATTTCGGCCGCGATAGCGGATGATGGCGTCACCGGCATCATCGTCACCCACGGCACCGACACGGCCGAGGAAACCGCGCTGCTGCTCGACCTGACGCTGCCCGCGACCAAGCCGGTGGTGCTGGTCGGGGCGATGCGGCCCGCCGATGCGGTGGGCAGCGACGGGATGCGCAACTTCGCCAATGCGGTGCGCGTCGCCGGCGACGCCCAGGCCGCAGGGCGCGGCGTGCTGGTGGTGATGGGCGACACGATCTTCGCCGCGATCGACGTGCGCAAGGCGGCGACCAGCAGCATCGATGCCTTTCGCGGCTATCCGCGCGGGCCGCTGGGCATGGTGACCCCGCTGACGCTCGACTGGTTCGGCCCGCCCGACCGGCCCGGCGCCTTGGCCCGCTTTGCCTGGCCCGAAGCGCTGCCGCGTGCCGAGGTGGTCCATGCCCATGCCGGAATCGACGCGGGACAGGTCGAGGGTGCGCTCGCGCGTGGTGCGCAGGCCATCGTGCTGGCAGGCATGGGGCAGGGCAATGCGCCCGCCGGTGTGCTTGACGCACTCGAGAGAGCGGCGAAGCAGGGCGTGCTGGTGATCCGCGCGAGCCGCGTCGACGAGGGCTCGGTCGATCGCAACCTCGAGGTCGACGACGACGCGCGCGGCTTTGTCGCCTCGCGCGCATACAACCCGCAAAAGGCGCGGATCGTGGCGCAATTGCTGGTCGCGAGCGGAATTACGGACCCGCTCGCGGCGCAGGCGCATTTCGACCGGCGTTAGCCCCCAAAAGCCCCTTTCCAGTCATTGCGAGCGGCAGTGGCTAGCCGTTCGGCAGGACGAGGTACTTCTCGCCCGTCTTCATCCGGCGATAGTCGAGGATCGCGTCCCTGGTCAGCATCGCTTCCAGGTCGACGCGGGTCTTGTAGCTGCTGGCAAAGACGGTGGTGAGATTGTCGAGCACGCGCTGGCGCATCCGCATCGCGGTTTGCGGCCCCGCCGATTGCAGGAACGCGGTCAGCAGCCAGCCCGACAACGTCCAGCCGAAGCCATAGGATGGGGTCAGCGTGGTCGGCCCGATGTCGAGGCGACCGTAGATGAACATGCGCTTCGGCTGGTTCGAGCCATAGCGCGAATATTCGGTCATCTTCGACGCCGCGACCTGCTCCATCGCCTTGAAACAGGTGTCGACCATGGTCCCGCCGCCGATCGGATCGAAACCGTAGAAGGCGCCGGTCTCGCCGATCGCCGTCCTCAGCTGTGCCATGAAGCCGGCATCGGACGAGTTTGCCACATGGGTCGCGCCTTCGGACCTGAGCTGTTCGGCCTGTTCCGCCTTGCGTACGATATTGACCAGCGCGATGCCGTCCTCCTGGCAGATGCGGTTGAGCATCAGGCCCAGGTTCGAGGCGCCGACGGTGTGGAGGATCGCCTTGTGGCCATCCATCCGGGCGTTCTCGACGAAGCCCAGCGCGGTCATCGGGTTGACGAAGCTCGATGCCCCGGCCTCGGCGCTGTGATCGCCCAGCGGCAGGCACATGGCGGCATCGGCCAGCGCATATTCGCTATAGGCGCTGCCCGGCACGCAGGCGACGCGCTGGCCCATCAGCGCCCTGGCCATGGCGCTGTCGCCCGTGGCGACGACGGTGCCGGCGCCCTCGTTGCCTGCCGGCAGCCGCTGGCCATGGCGCGCCTTCTGGCCGCTGTTGAACGGTTCGGGCATGCTGGCGACGACCTTGCCCGGCGAATAGGTCGCATTCTCGAAATCGGCGGCGCCGGTAAGGATCGCCAGGTCGCTGGGGTTGATCGGCGCGGCTTCCATCCTGACCAGCACCTCGTTCCCGGCAGGATCGGGGAATTCGCGCGTGGCGATCTCGACCGTCAGCGTACCGTTGCTTTCAAGAGTCGTGAAAAGCTGCTTACCGATAGTAGGCATATCCATTCTCCTTATTCGAATCCGGTGTGTCTGACCCTCGCTACGCCTCTGTCGGACGCTTGGCTAGACTCGTTGCCGGTGCGGATCGAACCATACCGACTCCGGCTATCTTGGGTTTGCCGCGATTTCCGGGCCGCCGGATGATCGCATCCGGCCCGAAATCACTCCGGACGATTGCCGCCGCCTCGCAAGGCGTCACGCGGCGGCTTGGCCTGGCCCCACTCAGCCCCTGGCGGCGATGATCAGCGGGGCGAAATCCTCGAGGTCGGCCTTGTACACCTCGAAATAATTGCAGCCATAGCTCCTGCCCAGCACGATCGCATCGTCGATCCGGTCGCCCAGCGGGCCCACCATCTGGAACGCGCACCAATCGCGCGATTGCCTGATCTGGGCAAAGGCGCTTCCCACACTCGAACCCGGCGATGGCTGGGTGTCCGACAGGAATTCGGCGAAGGGCCCGATCGCCACATCGTTCGCCACGGTCCCGAACAGCGCGACCGGCAGGCTTGCGCCCAGCCCGTTGGCGGTCGCCTGGACTTCGATATGCTTGTAGGTATTGGGAAACGCCCGGACATAGGCGGCGACGATGGGGGTCCACGCCGCGACCAGTTGTTCGAGCGTGAACGCGGCGGGCAGTTCGGGATAGCGCGGCCCGCACAGCGTGCCCGCCGCACCGCAAACGCCGATCTGCACGACCGTGGGATCGAGGTCGTAACGCTGGCCGAGCAGCGCCACCCGTTCGCTCCACAGGGTCACGAAGGTCGGATCGGTGGGATAGATCAGCGTATCGCCCTGGCTGGTCACCCAGGTCTGGACACCCTCCCCCGCGACCCATGCCGGAATAGTGCCCCTGCCGGTAAAGACGCCGATCGAGATTTTCTTCCCCGCCGCCGCGGCGATCGCGATATCGCTGTCGATCCGGCTGAAATCGAACTGGCCCTTGACCGGTTCTATGTCGTTCCAGCCAACGAACGAGGTCATTCCATCGACAAACGGCAAGGCGACCAGCGCCTGTTTTTCGGCTGTGGTCTGGTTGCGGGTGGTCAGCGCATAGACGCCCTGCGGCCGAAACACCGCCCCGGTTGGCGTGGGGCTGGGTGCCGGTGCCGGTGTCGGTGCCGGTGTCGGTGCCGGGCCGGGAGCAAGGGTCGGCGCCGGGGCGGGCGATGCGGCGGGAGCCGATCCGCCGCCGCCGCATCCTGCCAAGGCGGCAACCGCAATCGCGCTTAGTGTTGCAAGGGCCCTGTTGTGCATTATCGCTCCGTCGATCGCCTGGATGCGAGGGAAGCGTTACGATTTGATTGTCGCGCGAACCAGCCGCGATATGTGTCGAATTGTATCGCGCTGCGAAGCTGCCCCCTCAATCCATGAAGGGATCGCGCACCAGGATCGTATCCTCGCGCTCGGGGCTGGTGCTGACCAGCGCCACGGGCGTTTCGATCAGTTCCTGCACGCGCTGGATATATTTGATCGCCTGCGCGGGCAGGTCGGCCCACGAACGCGCCCCGGCGGTGGTTTCCTGCCAGCCGTCCATCTCTTCATAGATCGGCTCGACATTGGCCTGGTCGGCGGCGTGGCTGGGGAAATAGTCCATGATCTTGCCGTTCAGGCGATAGCCGGTGCAGATCTTCACCGTCGCAAAGCCGTCGAGCACGTCGAGCTTGGTCAGCGCGATGCCGGTCACCCCGCTGATCGCGCAGCTCTGGCGCACCAGCACCGCGTCGAACCAGCCGCAGCGGCGCTTGCGCCCCGTGACGGTGCCGAATTCATGCCCGCGCTCGCCCAGCTTCTGGCCGGTTTCGTCCTCCAGCTCGGTCGGGAACGGGCCGCTGCCGACACGCGTGGTATAGGCCTTGACGATGCCCAGCACGAAACCGGTCGAGCCGGGGCCGAGGCCCGAACCGCTGGCCGCGGTGCCGCTGACCGTGTTCGAGCTGGTGACGAAGGGATAGGTCCCGTGATCGACGTCGAGCAGCACGCCCTGCGCGCCTTCGAACAGGATGCGCGCGCCCGCCTTGCGCACCTTCTTGAGCCGTTTCCACACCGGCTGCGCATATTGCAGCACGAAGGGCGCGATTTCGCGCAGTTCGGCCAGCAGCGCGGCGCGATCGACCGGCGGCTGGCCAAAGCCCGCGCGCAAGGCATCGTGGTGCGCGCACAGCCGGTCGAGCTGGCTGTCGAGCGCGTCGAGATGCGCCAGGTCGCACACGCGGATCGCGCGGCGGCCGACCTTGTCTTCATAGGCCGGGCCGATGCCGCGCCCGGTGGTGCCGATCTTGCCCGAACCGGCCGCCGTTTCGCGCAATCCGTCGAGGTCGCGGTGGAGCGGCAGGATCAGCGGGCAGTTGTCGGCGATCGCGAAATTGTCGGCGTTGATGGTGACGCCCTGCCCCTCCAGCTTGCCGATTTCGGCCTTGAGCGCCCAGGGGTCGAGCACCACGCCATTGCCGATGATGCTCAGCGTGCCGGTGACGATGCCCGAAGGCAGCAGCGACAGCTTGTAGGTGGTGTTGCCCACCACCAGCGTGTGACCGGCGTTGTGCCCGCCCTGGAAACGGACCACGGCATCGGCGCGGCTGGCGAGCCAGTCGACGATCTTGCCCTTGCCCTCATCGCCCCATTGGGCGCCGATCACGGTTACATTGGCCATATGCTCAGATACCTGCCTGTCACGGTCACACAAACGCGTGCGCGCCTAGGCCGTCCGCGCCGCGAGGGCAAGCGATCGCGCGCGACAATCGGCGACAAACCGGGACTGGAAAATCGCCGCGATCGGTTCTCAGATGGCTGCGAGCAATACCGCAGGAGAATATGCGATGGACAAGCGACTGATTGCCGGCCTGATTGCCGCCACGCTGGCTGCAACCTGCGTTGCGTCGGCGGCGGCAGAACCGAAGGCTCCGCCGCCCAGCGAGCTGGCCTATGGACAGGACCGCCTGCAACGGCTCGACTACTGGCCCGGCGCATCGCGTGGGGCGCCGCTGGTGCTCTTCGTCCACGGCGGCGGGTGGAAGCGCGGCGACAAGTCGATGATGAAGGGATCGGCCAAGCTCTCGCACTGGCAGGCGCTTGGTTATGCGGTGGCTTCGGCCAATTACCGCCTGGTTCCCGGCGCAACGGTCGAACAGCAGGCGCAGGACGTGGCCGATGCGGTGGCCCTGCTCAAGCGCGATGCCGGCAGGCTTGGCTTCGACAGCGGGCGCATCGCGCTCATCGGACATAGCGCGGGGGCCCATCTGGTCGCGCTGGTGGGGACGGACCCCACCTACCTCAAAAAGGCGGGTCTCTCCTATGCGGACATCGCCGGTATCATCCCCCTCGACGGGGCCGCCTACGATGTGCCGACGCAGATAATCGAGGGCGCGCCGCAGAAGCTGGATACCTACAAACAGGCTTTCGGCACCGATCCCGCCCGCCAGCGCGCGCTGTCGCCGACCTATCACGCGGCCGCGCCGAACGCCCCGGCCTTCCTCATCCTGCACGTCCAGCGGCTGAGCGGCACGGCCCAGTCGCGCGAGTTGGGCACGGCTTTGCGCAAGGCGGGCACGCCCGCCGACGTGCAGGGCTTTGCCGGGTACGGCATGCGCGGCCATCTGGAAATCAATCGCAGGCTGGGCGAAAGCGATTATCCCGCCACCGCCGTTGTCGACGCGTGGCTCGCCACCCGCTTCGCGAAGTAGCCTCGATTGCTTACGCCATTCGTGGGATGGTGCAGGCCGAAGCGTAGCCCAGGCCGCGCTTGATCGCCGGGAACAACCGCCCGCTGGCGGCGCCCAGCGACAGTTCGGTCCGCACCTTGCGACCGTATTTCGCTTCGATCCGTTCACCCAGCTCGGCGGCCGCTGCGACGTCGCCCGAGGCGATGGCTGCACCGAAATCATAGGCCAGCGCATCTTCCACATGGTCGGGTCGGCCCATTAGGGCATTCTGAATGCGCTGATCATCGATTCCGTCGGCCAGCGCGAACTGCCTGACGATTTCGACACAGGGACCACAATCCTCCGCACGAGTCGAGCCGAGGCGGGCCATGTGCAGCAAGACGGCAGGCGCATGGTAGCGATGACCCGAGAGCAGCATGGCATGCTGGAATTTTTCCGTGGCGAAACCGCCCGCAGCATCGAGGTCGTCGATATAGGGTTCACCGTCGCCCGCCATCTTGCGCATTACCGCAAGGAACAGCTTCTTGGGCAGCGGGACGGGCGAGACCCGCTGGCGACCGAGTTGCACCGCCACGGCGATGAGCGCCAGCAGCGGCGGGCCGAGCACTCCGGGTACGTCCTGCCAGAAAACGTCGGGCGCACAGATGCCGGTCATGACCTCGTAGACATGAAAGCCTCCGTGAGCTGCCAACCACGAGATACCGATCAGCGCCGCCCCCCAACGCAGCGCGAGGTTCACCGCCGCGTAGGCGAGCACCGACCCCGAGACGAGATAGGCCAGGCCGATGTCGCCGATGAAGTGCCGGTTGGCAGGTCCCGTCGCCTGCACCGTGTCGATCGACGCGTACCAGGCGAGCGGATCTGTGAGCATGAAGAAGCCGTTGCCAATCGCGAAGAGAGCAACCAGCGCAATCACGGCTTGCATCGCGCGGTCGAGGCCATCAGGTTTGCCAATCACGAGACTTCTCCTTATATTCGGATATTAAATATCCAATTAAAGGAATCCTGGCAAGGAACATTCGCGATGCAGATCAGCAAGGGGGTGGAATGGGCGGCGCATGCTTGCGCCGTGCTGGCACCCCTGTGGCCCGACCGCGGCCTGTCGCTTGCCGCACTGGCCGAATTCCACGGAGTGCCCGCACCCTATATGGCCAAGCAGATGCAAGCGCTTGCCCAGGCAGGCATCGTCAAGGGTGGTCGTGGCCGCAGCGGTTTCTACGCGCTCGCCAAGGCTCCGGCCGAGATCACCCTGCTCGACATCCTCAAGGCGATCGACGGTAACGAGCCCATGTTTCGTTGCACCGAGATACGCCAGAATGGTCCCTGCGGCAGCAAGCCGGAGGATTGCAGGCTGCCGTGCAGCATCGCCGCCGGCTTCGCCCGCGCGGAAGCCGCCTATCGCGACAGCCTTGCCCGGGTAGATCTTATGACTCTCAACCGCAGCGTTGCTGCGCAGCTTGGACCCCAGAAGATCATGAGTGCCGGGGCCTGGGTCGCAGAAAACCTGCGCTCGCGCCAATAGCGCCGGGCAAGTCGGGCTGCTAAGGGCGCCCTACCATGTCCGACCACACCTTCCGCATAACCGCGCTCTACCAGTTCACGCGGTTCGACGATCCGGCCGCACTCAAGCCTGCACTCCTCGATGCCTGCCTAACGAGCGGCGTGCGCGGCACGCTGCTGCTGGCGCGCGAAGGGATCAACGGCACGATAGCGGGCGACGATGCCGGGATTGCGGCGGTGCTCGATCATATCCGCGGCCTGCCCGGTTGCGCGCAGCTCGAGGTCAAGCAATCGCGGGCAGCGCGCGAACCCTTCCACCGCATGAAGGTGCGGCTGAAGAAAGAGATCGTGACCATGGGCCAGCCCGATCTCGATCCGCTGGCGGGCGTCGGCACCTATGTCGCGCCGCAGGATTGGAACGCGCTGATCAGCGATCCCGACACGATCCTGATCGACACGCGCAACGATTACGAGGTGGCGATCGGGACGTTTCGCGGCGCCGAGGACCCGGGCACCGCCAGCTTCCGCGAGTTTCCCGAATGGTTCCGCGCCCGCCGCGCCGAGATGGAGGCGCGGGGTCGGACACCGAAGATCGCCATGTTCTGCACCGGCGGCATCCGCTGCGAGAAATCGACCGCCTTTGCAAAGGCGGAAGGGCTGAACGAGGTCTACCACCTCAAGGGCGGCATCCTCAATTACCTCGAGCATGTCCCTGAAGCTGAAAGCCTGTGGCAGGGCGAATGCTTCGTCTTCGACGAACGGGTCAGCGTGGGCCACGGGCTCGCGGTGGGCAATCACGAGCTGTGCCGCGCCTGCCGCATGCCGCTGACCGAGCAGGACCGCGCCTCACCCGAATTCGAACGCGGGGTCGGCTGCCCGCATTGCCATGGCGAACGCACCGACGAACAGCGCGCCCGCTATGCCGAACGCCAGCGCCAGGAAGACCTCGCCGAATGCAGGGGCGAGCGCCATGTGGGGGCCGCCTTCAAGGTCTAGGGGCCTGACCCTAAAGCGGCCGCGCCTCGCCATTGTCGAGCCGGTGTGTACAGCCCAGTTCCGCCGGATCCTCATCACCGCCGATCGCCGCTACCGTGCGCCAGCCGATCGCGCGCAGGCGGGCGGCGATATCGCGATCGTGGCCGGGCGGCAGGAACAGCACCTTGCGCGGCGCCGAAGGGCGGCTGCCCAGCGCCTCGAGCAGCGGGTCCATATAGAGCGAAAAGCCGGTTGCGGCCTCTTGGCTGCCCTTGATCGTATAGGTCCCGCCGCGGCCCAGCGCGCCGCGGGCGCCTTCGCCATAGAGCGTGAAGCCGAACCAGCTCTGGTATTCGAAGCCATGCCGTTCGGTGGGATCGAGCGTGATGCGCGCGCGGGTGCCGATGGCTCGGGCAACTTCGCGCAGGCCCGCGATACGGCTGGCGAGCACGCCGCCGACATCGAGCGCGGCGAGCTTGTCCACCGCCTCCCCGAACGGCCCGGTGGCATAGAGCAGCGGCAGATAGGCTTCACCCCCGGCTGCGGCCAGCCCGCCGGCGTCCTTGGTGTCGAGCTCGCGCCGCACCGCATCGCGCGCGGCGGGATCGAGCGGCAGCGCCTTGTCCGCCAGCGCGTCGACCAGGTCGGGCAGCGTGAAGTCGACCGAGATATTGCCGATGCCCGCGCCCTTGAGCGCATCGATCGCGACCGAGACCACTTCGCTCGCCGCTGCGACGCTGTCGCTTCCGATCAGTTCGGCGCCCAGTTGCAGCCGCTGGCGCGCCGGGTCGAGCTGATCCGCCCTGAGCAGCGCCACATCGCCCGCATAGCACAGCCGCAGCGGGCGCGGGGCGGCGGCCATGACGGTCGCCGCGATCCGCCCGACCTGCACGGTCATGTCGCTGCGCAGCGCCAGCGTGCGCAGGCTTTCGGGATCGGTGAAGCGCACCATCCGGCGCGTCGCCACGCCTTCCATGCGCCCGGCCAGCGACCGCTCGAACTCGACCAGCGGCGGACGCACGCGGTCATAGCCATGCGCATCCATCGCATCGAGCACGGCGCGCATCGCCTCGGTAATCGCCCGCGCGCGCTGCGGCAGCGCGTCTTCGAGACCCACGGGCAGGAGGTCGTCTTGGCTGGTCATCAAACCTCATTCGTCATCCCGGCCTTCGGGCCGGGACCGTTATCGATTAAGCGCCTAGCCCAGAGCGATCCCGGGTCAAGTCCGGGATGACGATCTGGGGGGATCGTCAGAATGCCAGCGGCATGACCACCTTCACGCCCTCGAGCGCGCAGGCGGCCTTGACCACGTCCTGCGGGATCGGCTGATCGACGCTGAGCAGCAGCACCGCCTCGCCCCCCGCCTGGCGGCGACCGAGGTGGAAGGTGCCGATGTTGATGCCGTTTTCGCCCAGCAGCGTCCCGATCCGGCCGATGAAACCCGGCGCGTCCTCGTTGGCGATATAGAGCATGTGCCCCGCCAGTTCGGCCTCGATGCCGACCCCGAAGATCTCGACCAGCCGCGGCGCATCGGCCCCGAACAGCGCGCCCGCGACCGAGCGGTCGCCCATGTCGGTGCCCACGGTCACGCGGATCAGCGTGTTGTAGGCGCCTTCGCGCTCATGGCGCACCGAACGCACGTCGAGCCCGCGCTCCTTGGCCAGGAACGGCGCGTTGACCATGTTCACCGTGTCCGAATACGGGCGCATCAGCCCTGCCAGAACCGCGGCCTCGATCGGCTTGCCCGACAGTTCGGCCGCCGCGCCTTCGCGCTCGATACTGATCCTGATGAGATTGCCGTGCGCCAGCTGGCCCACCAGGCTGCCGAGGTTTTCGGCGAGCTTCATATAGGGCCTGAGCTTGGGCGCTTCCTCGGCGCTCAGCGAAGGCATGTTGAGCGCATTGGTCACGCCGCCGGTGACGAGGAAGTCGGCCATCTGCTCGGCCACCTGCAATGCCACGTTGACCTGCGCTTCGGTGGTGCTGGCCCCAAGGTGCGGGGTGCAGATGAAATTGGGCTTGCCGAACAGCGGGCTTTCCCTGGCCGGTTCGGTCTGGAACACGTCGAGCGCCGCGCCCGCGACCTGCCCGCTGTCGAGCGCATCGGCCAGCGCCGCCTCGTCGATCAACCCGCCGCGCGCGCAGTTGACGATGCGCACGCCCGGCCTGGTCCTGGCGAGGTTTTCGGCGGAGAGGATATTGCGCGTCTCGTCGGTCAACGGCGTGTGCAGCGTGATGAAGTCCGCCCTGGCCAGCAGCGTGTCGAGATCGACCTTCTCGACGCCCATTTCGACCGCGCGATCGGGGGTCAGGAAGGGGTCGTAGGCGACGACCTTCATCTTCAGGCCCAGCGCGCGGCTGGCGACGATCGAGCCGATATTGCCCGCACCGATCAGCCCCAGCGTCTTGCCGGTCACCTCGACGCCCATGAAATCGTTCTTGGGCCATTCGCCGGCCTGGGTCTTGGCATTGGCTTCGGGGATCTGCCGGGCGAGCGCGAACATCATCGCGATCGCGTGTTCGGCGGTGGTGATCGAATTGCCGAACGGGGTGTTCATCACCACCACGCCCTTGGCGCTGGCAGCCGGAATATCGACGTTGTCGACGCCGATACCGGCGCGACCGATGACCTTGAGGTTCGTCGCAGCATCGAGCACCGCCTTGGTCACCTTGGTCGCGCTGCGGATGGCAAGGCCATCATAGTCGGCGATTCGCGCGATAAGCTGCTCGGGGGTTTCGCCGGTAATCACGTCGACCTGGCAGCCGCGCTCCTCGAAAATGCGCGCGGCATTGGGGTCCATCTTGTCCGAAATGAGGACTTTGGGCTTGGTCATTGGGGTTCTCCGTCATCCCAGCGAAAGCTGGGATCGCTATCAGCTAAGTCGTACCAGGCGGCACGCGGTCCCAGCTTTCGCTGGGATGACGATTCAAGATGCAGTCGCGGCGTATGCCCAGTCGAGCCAGGGGCCGAGCGCCGCGATATCGGCGGTATCGACCGTGGCGCCGCACCAGATGCGCAGGCCCGCCGGGGCATCGCGATAGCCCGCGATGTCATAGGCCGCGTCCTCGTCCTCAAGCAGCCTGGCCATGGCCTTGATGCGGGCCTCGTCCGCGCCCTCGACCGTCAGGCACACGCTGGTGTTCGAACGGCTGGCCGGATCGGCGGCAAGATGGCCCAGCCAGTCGCGCTGCCGCACGATGGCGTCGAGCGCCGCCGCATTGGCATCGGCGCGCGCCTTCAATGCCGACAGGCCGCCCAGCGACCTGCCCCATTCGAGCGCGAAGATCGCATCCTCGACCGCCAGCATCGAGGGGGTGTTGATCGTCTCGCCCTTGAACACGCCTTCGGCCAGCGCGCCCTTGCTCATCAGGCGGAACAGCTTGGGCAGCGGCCAGGCGGGGGTATGGCTCTCCAGCCGCTCGACCGCGCGGGGCCCAAGGATCAGCACGCCATGCGCGCCTTCGCCGCCCAGCACCTTCTGCCAGCTGAAGGTCAGCACATCGACCCTGTCCCAGGCGATATCCTGCGCGAACACCGCGCTGGTGGCATCGGCGATGGCCAGGCCTTCGCGGTCGGCGGCGATCCAGTCGCCGTTGGGCACGCGCACGCCCGAGGTGGTGCCGTTCCAGGTGAAGATCACGTCGTTCGACCAGTCGACCTGCGACAGGTCGGGCAGCTGGCCGTAATCCGCGCGGATCACCGTGGGATCGATCCTGAGCTGCCTGGCCGCGTCGGTCACCCAGCCTTCGCCGAAGCTTTCCCACGCCAGCGTGGTGACGGGCCGCGCGCCGAGCATGGTCCACATCGCCATTTCGACCGCGCCGGTGTCCGAACCGGGCACGATGCCGATGCGGTGCGTGGCGGGCACTTCCAGCACGTCGCGGATCAGCTCGATGCAATGGGCCAGGCGCGCCTTGCCCAGCTTCGAGCGATGCGAGCGGCCCAGCGATTGCGTGGCGAGTTTTTCGGGGGCCCAGCCCGGCGGCTTGGCGCAGGGACCGGAAGAGAAGAAGGGGCGCGCAGGCTTGCTGCCCGGGCGGATCAAGTCAGTCATGTAGTCTCTCCTTGCAGAGAGCACGCGCGGCGTTGGGACCGCGTGGCCCGGCGGCGGAACTAATGGCGCGCGGGGATAAGTCAACGCGAATCAGCCACGTGTCGGAAAAACGCGGCGAAGCGGGATGATTGCCCCTCTCGCCAAATCGCGCTCGCCCACCTATGGGCGGCGGTAATGAACGTGACCGATCTTCGCATCGCGCTGTTCAGCGGGAACTACAATTACACCCGCGACGGGGCAAATCAGGCGCTCAACCGTCTGGCCGAATACCTGCTGCGGCAGGGTGCGGCGCTGCGCGTCTATGCGCCGGTGGTGGACAACCCCGATTTCGAGCCGACCGGCGACCTCGTCGGCGTGCCGAACATTCGCATGCCGGTGAAGAGCCGTGGCGAATACCGGCTGCCGCTGGGCCTCGATGCCGCCGCGCGCAGCGACCTTGCCGCCTTCGCGCCCAATCTCGTCCACGTTTCCTCGCCCGATCCCACCGGGCATGTGGCGGTGAAATGGGCGCTGGTCCACGACATTCCCGTGCTGGCCTCGGTCCACACCCGATTCGAGACCTATCCGCGCTACTACAGGATGGGGTTCCTCGAACCCGTGATCGAAGCCATGCTGCGCCGCTTCTACCGGCGCTGCGATGCGCTGGTCGCGCCTTCGCAGAGCCAGATCGACGAACTCAAGGCGCAGGGGATGCATGACGACATCTCGACCTGGTCGCGCGGGGTCGACCGCGCGCGCTTCGACCCTTCGTACCGCGACCTTGCCTGGCGGCGCGGGCTGGGTCTGGCGGACGAGGACGTGGCGATCGTCTTCCTTGGCCGACTGGTCATGGAAAAGGGGCTCGACGTCTTTGCCGATACCATTGTCGAACTGCGCAAGCGGCAGGTCCCGCACAAGGTGCTGGTGATCGGCGACGGACCGGCCCGCGGCTGGTTCGAAAAGACCCTGCCCGGCGGCATCTTCACCGGTTTCCAGACGGGCGACGGCCTCGCCCGCGCACTGGCCAGCGGCGATATCTTCTTCAACCCCTCGATCACCGAGACCTTCGGCAACGTCACGCTGGAGGCGATGGCCAGCGGCCTGCCGGTGGTCGCCGCCGGGGCGACGGGTGCGGCAAGCCTCGTGGCCGGCGGAGCGACCGGCTATCTGATCCCGCCCTCGAGCCGCGAGGAATTCGCCTGCGGCTGTGCCGGGGCACTGGCGCGTTACTGCACCGACGATGCCCTGCGCCACGCGCATGGCGCGGCGGGCGAGGAAGCCAGCCGCGCCTATTCGTGGGACGCCATCAACCAGGCGGTGGTCGACACCTATCTGCGGCTGCAGGCGCAGCGCGGGCGATAGGTCAGCTCAGCTCAGCGCAGCACGCCCTTCTTGGTCATCGACCAGGCGTACCACAGCAGGAACAGCGCCACCGCCCAGATCGTGGCGAGCTGCGGCACGTTCACCGGGATCGCGCTGGTCGCCTCGTAGACCGCAGTGCCCGCCAGTCCCAGCAGCGAAACCGCGAAGGCATGCAGCGCCAGCCGGTTGCGCACCAGCAGCAGGATCGAGCCGAGCAGCGCGCCCCATACGCCCAGCGCCCAGGCGCCGTTGGCCCACATCGGCGTGGCATCGAGCACCGCGCGCATTTCTTCCGGGGTCTGCGCCATCATCGCCGGATCGCGCATCATGGTCATGGTGTAGATGTAGCAGCCGAAGGCGTTCCACAGCAGCGACAGCCCGCCTACTGCCCACAAGTGCCCCGGCACCTTGCCCGTCGTTTCGGTGTTCATGCGAATTCCCTCCCCCTTGCGACCTGCGCCGCGCAGTCTAGTGCCGTGTGGCGCAGGTGCAAGGGATAGTCGCAGTCAAAGCCGTTCGATCTTCTTCGCCAGTTCGTCGACCAGATCGACGATTTCCTTGACGGTATCCTCATCGAGCCTGCCCGAACGCGCGCGATGCTTGAGCACGCCGGCGAGATTGCCCACGGCGCGGAACATTTCCGGCGTGGCATAGGCGCGGCGACGTTCGCCATGCCCTTTGAGCCTGCCGAGCAGCGCGGCGACCTCGTCGGCCCGCTGCTCGAGCTCCTTGCGGCCCGCCTCGGTCGCTTGATAGGCCTTGCGCGTCTCGCCGCCCGGCGCCTGCGCGATCGCGCCTTCGTCCTCGAGCAGCGAGAGCGTGGGATAGACCGTGCCGGGGCTAGGCGAATAGCTGCCTTCGGTCAGTTCTTCGACCGCCTTGATCAGCTCGTAGCCATGGCGCGGCTGCTGCGCGAGCAGGTGGAGCAGCACCAGCCGCAACTCGCCCGTGCCGAACATGCGCGCGCGACGCCCGCCACGCGGGCCGAACTCGAACCGGAAATTGGCGGCGTCTTCATCAAACGGCCCGCTGAACTGCGCGCCCGACATCATCGCCGCGGCAAAGGGCCAGCCGCCCATCCGTGCCATCCTGTGCCATTTGTGTGCCCTGTGCATTATGATAGTCCTTGCAGTGTCATCGATAGCTCCAAGATATATCATAAGACGATCGTTGCAAGAGAACGCTGCAAAATTCCGGCGAACGCCCTATGTCAGCCGACCAATGACCGACCTGTTTCCCGACAGCCTGCCCCCGTCCGCCGCCGGCGCGGCGTCAAAGGATGCCCCGCTTGCCGACCGCCTGCGCCCGGCGACGCTTGCCGATGTGGTCGGGCAGGACCACCTGACCGGACCCGCCGGGGCGATCGGGCGGATGGTCGCCGCCGGGCGCCTGTCGAGCATGATCCTGTGGGGCCCGCCGGGCACGGGCAAGACCACCATCGCGCGCCTGCTGGCCGACAGCGTGGGCATGCGCTTTGCCAGCGTCAGCGCGGTGTTCAGCGGGGTCGCCGACCTCAAGAAAGCCTTTGCCGAAGCCGACAAGGCGGCACAGGCCGGCCAGCGCACGCTGCTGTTCGTGGACGAAATCCACCGCTTCAACCGCGCGCAGCAGGACGGTTTCCTGCCCTTCGTCGAACGCGGCACGGTGACGCTGGTCGGCGCGACGACGGAAAACCCCAGCTTCGCGCTCAACGCGGCCCTGCTCAGCCGCGCGCAGGTGCTGATCCTCCAGCGGCTCGACCACGAGTCTCTGGGCCAATTGCTCGACCGGGCGGAGGGCCTCGAAGGTCCCCTGCCCCTCACCCCCGAGGCGCGCGAGACGCTGATCGCCAGCGCCGATGGCGACGGCCGGTTCCTGCTCAACCAGGCCGAAACGCTCTACAACGCGAAGATTTCGGACCCGCTCGACCCGGCGGCGCTCGGCCAGTTCCTCCAGCGCCGCGTGGCGGTCTACGACAAGGACCGCGAGGGGCATTACAACCTTATTTCCGCGCTGCACAAGTCGGTGCGCGGGTCCGACGTGCAGGCCGCGCTCTATTATCTCGCGCGGATGCTCACCGCGGGCGAGGAACCGCGCTTCCTCGCCCGCAGGCTGGTGCGCATGGCGGTGGAGGACATCGGCATGGCCGACCCGCAGGCGCTGGTGCAATGCATGGCGGCGAAGGACGCCTATGAATTCCTCGGCAGCCCCGAGGGCGAGCTGGCGCTGGTGCAGGCCTGCATCTACCTCGCCACCGCGCCCAAATCGAACGCCGCCTATCTGGCGCAGAAGGCCGCGTTCAAATCCGCGCGCGAGACCGGCAGCCTGATGCCGCCGCAAAATATCCTCAACGCGCCGACCAGGCTGATGAAGGACATCGGCTATGGCGCGGGTTACAGCTACGACCACGATGCCGAAGACGGCTTTTCGGGCGACAATTACTGGCCGGAAGAGATGGAGCCGCAGGCCTATTACCAGCCGGTCGAACGCGGGTTCGAGCGCGAGGTGAAAAAGCGGCTCGATTATTGGGACAAGCTGCGGCGCGAACGCCGGTGAAACGGTGCTTCGCTATCTCCGCTTACGCACTTGAGGGCAGCTTCGCATTGCCTTAGAGCGAGTTCGAGCCGGATGGAATCATCCGGCGGCCCGGAAATCACGGCAAACATAGATAACTGGAATCGTTTCGGTTCGATCGGAACCAGAACGATCCCGGGGGGCCGTTCCGATCTGGCATGCCGGTTTAGCTCAGTTGGTAGAGCAGTTGATTTGTAATCATCAGGCCAGGGGTTCGAATCCTCTAACCGGCACCATTCATTCCCCCTCGCCCGACGCCAGCAGGTCCATGAAATTTCGCGCAGCCTCGCGATCTTCCCCGTGCTTGAAGGCGACATCGAGATCGGGCGCCGCGCCGAGCATATGGAGCAATGCCCACAGCGCGAAACGTCTGCCGCGGTCTTGCTCAAGGCCGAATTCCACAAGACAGTGCTCTATCCCTGCTTGCAGCGCCTCGGGCGCGATAACCGAGGGATCGTCGGTGGCGAAATAGCGGCGGAAGAGGTCGTCGAACTGCATCCGCGCGCGATAGGCGTGCACGGCATCCTTGGGAAGCCGCGCAGCAACCGCGCCACAGCCGCTCGCCTTCGGGCGCAAAACCGACTAGGGGGCCGCGATGCATTTCCTCGACCAGGCCAAGATCTTCCTCAAATCCGGCGCGGGCGGCCCCGGCGCGGTCAGCTTTCGCCGCGAGAAATATATCGAATACGGCGGCCCCGACGGCGGCAATGGCGGCAAGGGCGGCGACATCGTGTTCGAAGCGGTGCAGGGCCTCAACACGCTGATCGACTTTCGTTACGCGCAGCATTTCAAGGCCGCGCGCGGGGCCCATGGCATGGGCAAGGACCGCACCGGCGCGGGCGCGCCCGATCTCGTCATCAAGGTGCCCGTGGGCACGCAGGTCCTGTCGGAAGACAAGGAAGAGGTGCTCGCCGATTTCACCGAAGTCGGCCAGCGCGTGGTGTTCCTCGAAGGCGGCATGGGCGGGCGCGGCAACGCCAGCTACAAGACCAGCACCAACCGCGCCCCGCGCCAGCACCAGCCGGGCGAGGCGGGGCAGGAAATGTGGGTCTGGCTGCGGCTCAAGCTGCTGGCCGATGTCGGCCTGCTGGGCCTGCCCAATGCGGGCAAGTCGACCTTCATCAACCAGGTTTCGAACGCCAGGGCCAAGGTCGGCGCCTATGCCTTCACCACGCTGGTGCCCAGGCTGGGCGTGGTGACGCACAAGGGCCGCGAATTCGTGCTGGCCGACATTCCGGGCCTGATCGAGGGCGCCGCCGAAGGCGCGGGGATCGGCGACCGCTTCCTTGGCCATATCGAACGCTGCCGCGTGCTGATCCACCTGATCGACATCGCCGGAACCGACCCGGTCGAGGCGATGCAGATCGTCGAGGGCGAGCTGGAAGCTTATGGCGCGGGGCTGGAGGACAAGCCGCGGCTGGTCGCGCTCAACAAGCTCGACCTTGCCGACAAGGAGCTTGGCGAAGGCTTTGCCGAAGAACTGATGGCGGCGGGGGCGGACAAGGTCTTCCGCATTTCCGGCGCGACGGGCGAGGGGATCGAGGACCTGCTCGACGCCGTGCTTGCCTACCTGCCCGACCGGACCGCAACCGAAACCCAGGCCGAAGAGGTCGAGGACGAAGGCGAAGCGCCCGACTGGTCGCCCATCTGACCATCCGCGTCATCGCGGGCTATATCCGGGATCCTTGGCAAATCGCCGCTTCGCCTGCCGATAGCGATCCCGGCTTTCGCCGGGATGACGGTTTGGGTAGTGCGGCCAGGTGACCACGCTCGACACCTTGCCCGACCTGCGCCACGCGCGCCGCCTTGTCATCAAGGTCGGCTCGGCGCTGCTCGTGCAACAGGGCAAGCCGCATAGCGAATGGCTCGCCTCGCTGGCGGCGGAAATCGCCGAACTGCGCAAGACGGCCGAGATCATCGTCGTCTCATCGGGCGCGATCGCGCTGGGCGCGGCCAGGCTGGGGCTGGCCAGGGGCGGGCGCGGCAGCCTCGCCGATGCGCAGGCGGCGGCCTCGGTCGGCCAGGTCGAACTTGCGCGGCTGTGGTCCGATGCGCTGGGCCAGCACGGCATAATTGCGGCGCAGATGCTGGTCACCATCGGCGACCTCGAGGACCGGCGGCGCTATCTCAACGCCGCGGCCACGCTCGCGCGGCTGATCGAGGCCGGCGCGGTCCCGGTGGTCAACGAAAACGACAGCGTCGCGACCGAGGAAATCCGCTTCGGCGACAACGACCGGCTGGCCGCGCGCGTAGCGCAGGCGGCGGGCGCGCAGGCGGTGCTGCTGCTGTCCGACGTCGACGGGCTCTACGATCGCGACCCGCGCGCGGCGGGGGCAAGGCTGGTCGCGCGGGTCGAGGGCGTGACGCCCCGGATCATGGCCATGGCCAGCGGCGCGTCCTCGTCCGGGCTCGGTTCGGGCGGGATGCTGGCCAAGCTCCAGGCCGCGCGGATCGCCGAGCGCGCGGGGATCGTATTGGCGATCGTCAACGGCACCCATCGCTCGCCCATTTCGCGCGCGCTCGATGGCCCGGTGGGCACGCTGTTCCTGCCGCAGGGCGATGCCAGCGCGCGCAAGGCCTGGCTGGGCGGGCGGCTGGCGCCGGCCGGCGTGCTGACGGTCGATGCCGGCTGCGTCGCCGCGCTCGAGAAGGGCGCGAGCCTGCTGGCCGCAGGGATTACCGGGATCGACGGCGATTTTGCGCGCGGCGACCTCGTCGCGATCCACGGCCCCGGGGGCGAGTGGCTGGGCCAGGGCCTCGTCGAATATACCTCTGCCGAATGCCGCAGCATTCGTGGCCTCAAGCAGGACCGGCAGGGCGCAAAACTGGGCTATGCCCCGCGCGCGGCGGTGGTCCATCGCGACCATCTGGTGCGCACATGACCATCGCGCTGACCGGCGCGACCGGCTTTGTCGGTCAGGCGGTGCTCGATGCGGCCCAGCACGAAGGGCTTTCGGTGCGCGCGCTCGCCCGCAGGATGCAAGCCACGCGCGAAGGTGTGGAATGGCTCGATGGAAGCCTTTCCGACCCCGCATCGCTGGCGGACCTGTGCCATGGCGCCGATGCGGTGATCCATGTCGCCGGCCTCACCAACACCCCCGACCCCGCCGAGTTCGACGTGGCCAATGTCGCGGGAACGCAAAGCCTGATCGCCGCGGCGAAGGCAACGAAGGCGCGACGCTTCATCTTCGTCTCCTCGCTCTCGGCGCGCGAACCGCAGCTGTCGCACTATGGCGCCTCCAAGGCCCGGGCCGAAGCGCTGGTCGAGGCGAGCGGCCTCGACTGGACCATCGTCCGCCCGCCGGGCGTCTATGGCCCGCGCGACGTCGACTATCTCGAGATGTTCCGCTCGGCGAAATACGGCTTCGTGCCGCTGCCGCCGCGCGGGGCTAGCTCGATCATCCATGTCGGCGACCTTGCGCGACTGCTGCTCGCGCTGGTCGATGCCCCGCCCGCGCTGGTGCGCAGGCAGATGTTCGAACCCGATGACGGGCGCGAAGGCGGATGGTCGCACAAGGAAATTGCCCATGCGATCGGCGCCGCGGTCGGACGGCGCGTCTTCGCCCCGCACCTTCCCCGAACGGTGATGGCTTTCGCCGCGCATCTCGACGCGCTGCTGCGCAAGGACAAGGCGCGGCTGACCCTCGACCGCGTCGGCTACATGGCGCATCCCAACTGGGTCGCACGCTCTTCGATGAAAGTGCCTCCCGCGGTCTGGGAGCCGCATATCGCGGGCGTGGAGGGCCTGACCTCGACCGCCCGGTGGTATCGCGAAAACGGCCTGCTGTGAGCGCGGCCGCCCGATGACGGCCCCTCGCGGCCCGGTCGCTCGCGTCATGCGAGCGAATCGCCGGAACCGATTGTCGTTTCCCTTCGGCGGCGCTTGGGCCTAGCTTCAGTCACGGGTCGTGAGTCGTCGGCGGAAACATCCGCTATTGTTCATCACGGGTCGGGATTTGGGGGACTTCATGAGTAAGCTGATACTTTTAGCCGGCGCGGCAACCCTTGCCGCATGCTCGCAGGCCGAACAGGCACCCACCGAACAGGCCGCCGCCAAGGCCGCCGCCGAAGCGCAGGCCGAGGTCATGGCGGCCGACGGCAAGCCTGCCTATGGTACTTTCAAGGTCACCCTCGGCGACGGGCAGGTCTTCACCGAGGAAGTCCGGCAGGACGGAACCTATACCTCGACCTCGGCGACGGGCGAAGTCGAAACCGGGACATGGGTCCAAAAGCCGGGCGTCTATTGCACGACCGAAGACAAGGAAGCCGCCAAGGAGGAATGCCATCCCGAAACGATCAACGAAGATGGCATCTGGGTTTCGACCAATAGCGAAACCGGCAAGACAGCCATCATCGAACGGATCAAGGGCTGATGAAACGGGGGGTGTCCTCCGGGGCATCGCCTGGTCCGGTGGCATGGAACCCAAATTCGTGTGACACAATGCGCCTGACGCCCCGAATGCGCCTGACGCCCCGAATGCGCCTGACGCCCCGAATGCGCCTGACGCCCCGATCGTCATGCCGGACGCGGTTCCCTGTTTCGGGGCGCGATGCAGGGACATCGCCCCGATCCGGGAAACGCGTCCTGAAACAGTTCAGGGTGACGGAATTCCTAGAGTGATTTCGAGCCGGATGGAATCATCTGGCGACCAGGAAATCACGGTTAAACAAGACTCCAGAGTGCCGACTTTGATGCAATCAAAGCCGGCAAGCACGCTATGCTGCGAATTGCGGATCCACCTTGCCGGAGTCGTTCTTGCCGGAGTCGTTCGGTTCGATCAGAACCGGAACGATCCCAGCGGATTGCTTGGACAGGAAGCCGAGGAATGCGCGGGTAAGGCGCAATCCATAAAATCGTCGGGCCATAAAATCGTCGGGCCACGAAATCGTCGGGCAATGAGCCATATCAATCGGTCATGCCCCAATCCACCCCGGGCCGGCTGCTCCTGTCCACCCTCAGTTCGAACACGTCGGGCCGCGAATAGTGGCCGTCGGTGTCAAGGCTTGCCAGCCCCGCGCCGATTTCGTCGAGATCGAGCTCGGCGAACAGTGCCTCCTCGCCCTCGCCGGCCTGTGCGACGATCCGCGCGTCGGGTGCCGCGATCAGGCTGCCGCCGCGATTGAGCACTTCGGATTCGATGGATTCGAGCATTTCGCGCGCCGCCGCGTTTCCTTCCGCGCCGCCGCCTTGGGCCAATTGCGCGCGGGCGACCCGCTCAAGCCCCTCGAACAGGTCGTCGCGGTGCTGCACCAGCCCTGCGGCCAGCACGAAACAGCGCCCCTCCATCGCATAGTGGCGGCTGGCGATGGCATATTGCTCGCGCACCGTCGGCCAGGCGGCGACATGCACGCTCTCGCCCAGATTGTGCATCGCCGCGCGCGCCAGCGGCATCCAGTGTTCCCAGCAGATCAGCGAACCGACGCTACCCCATTCGGCCTGGTGGACGCCCAGCGTCGAACCATCGCCGCGCATCCACACCAGCCGCTCGCCATGCGTGGGCACCAGCTTGCGATGGTCGAGCACCGGCAGGCCGGGGCGGAAGGTCAGCTGGTTGTTGTAGAGGCTCTGGCGCACGCGCTCATGCGCGCCGATCGAGATCACCGCGCCGCTGGCGTCGGCCAGTTCCTGCAAGGGCAGCAGCCGCTCGTCATTCGGCACCACCGCCTGTTCGAGCAGGATGCGATGCAGCGCGCGCGTGCCCGGATGGTCCCACAGCGCCGCGCCGGGCGCCTCGTCCAGCCACAGCGGATAGCCGCCAAGGAAGGTCTCGCCGAACGCGACCAGCCGCGCCCCGCCCCCGATCGCCTCGCGCGCCAGCCGCACCGCCTTGTCGATCCCGTCACTGACCGCGAGCGGAATGGGGGCGGCCTGGACGATGGCGACGGAAAGCTTGGTCATGCAGTCAACCTTCCACGAAATCGGCACTTACTACAAGGCGTTCCGTGTCCCATTCGGGCACCGCCTGTGCGGTCAGCGGGACCATGAATTTCCTGCCGTCGGGCCTTTCGATCTCGACGATGTCGGTCGCGCCGAAGTTCTCGACCGCGCAGACGCGGCCGACCGGCGCGCCGCTGTCGGTAACGACCGGCAGGTCGAGGAGGTCGGCGTGGTAGAACTCGCCTGCCTCAAGCGCGGGCAGCGCCGCACGTGAAACGGTCAGGGCGGTGCCCCGCAACTGCTCGGCCGAAGTGCGATCCGTCACTTCGGCAAAGCGCGCGATGGCACCGCCCTTGGTATCGCCGCGGATCTTGACGAGGGTCAGCACCCTGCCCGAATCTGCGGCATTGAAGCGCTTGTGCGGCTTGAGGGCATCGACCCCTTCGCCAAGCAGCTTCAGGCGGACCTCGCCCGCCACGCCATGCGCACCGGTGACGGCCGCGAGCATGACGGGCTGGTCCGGCATGCGAGGCGCCTAGCCTTCGGCCTGCTCTTCGGCGGCTTCGGCAGCCGGGGCTTCCTCCGCAGCCGGAGCTGCTTCGGCCGGAGCTTCTTCCGCGACTGCTTCTTCGGCGGGAGCTTCTTCCGCGACTGCTTCCTCGGCCGAAGCCTCATCAGCGACAGCCTCTTCAGCCGGGGCTTCTTCAGCAGCGGCTGCTTCGTTCACGGCCTCTTCCTCGGCAGCCTTGGCGGCTTCTTCGGCTTCGGCCAGCTTGGCGGCCTTTTCCTCGGCGCGTTCCTTGGCGGCATCGCCCGGCTCACCCTTCTTCGGGTTGTTGCGCGGCGTACGCTCGAGCACGCCGGCGGCATCGAGGAAGCGGTGCACGCGATCGGTGGGCTGGGCGCCGACCGACAGCCAGTGACGCGCGCGATCCTCGTCGAGCTTGACGCGCTCGCCCGAATCCTTCGGCATCATCGGGTTGTAGGTGCCGATCTGCTCGAGATACTTGCCATCACGCGGGCTGCGCGTGTCGGACACGACGATGCGGTAATAGGGACGCTTCTTGGCGCCGCCGCGCGAAAGACGGATTGCAACTGACATTTCAACTTACCTTTCAAATAAATAATTATCGAAATCTATGTCTTCTTCAAAAGATCTTGCAGGTCGGGCGGGAGCGTGTTCGGGTCCACGCCCGGGACGCCGAGGCCGGGCATTCCCTTGGGGCCACCCAGCCCGGGCATTGCGGCACCGAGGCCACCGCCGCCGAACAATGCGCCGAGGCCTTTCAGCCCGCCCATCTTCCTGATCTGCTTCATCGCGCGGGACATTTCCTGGTGCATCTTGAGCACCTTGTTGACGTCCTGCACCTGCGTGCCCGACCCGGCCGCCACGCGCTTCTTGCGCCTGGCGTTGAGCAGTTCGGGGCGCTTGCGTTCCTTCGGCGTCATCGAGCCGATGATCGCGTCCATGTGCAGCAGCACGCGGTCGTCCATCCCGCTTGCCGCCATCGCCGCCTTGGCTTTCTTCATGCCGGGCATCATGCCCGCCAGCATGCCCAGCCCGCCCATCTGCTGCATCTGGCGCAGCTGCATGCGCAGGTCGTCGAGGTCGAACTTGCCCTGCGCCATCTTTTTGGCGAGCGCTTCGGCCTCGTCCTGCTTGATCGTCGCGGCGGCCTTTTCGACCAGCGAGACCACGTCGCCCATGCCGAGGATGCGGCCCGCCACGCGCCTGGCATCGAAGGCCTCGATCGCGTCGAGCTTCTCGCCCGTGCCGGCGAACTTGATCGGCTTGCCGGTGACGTAGCGCATCGACAGCGCCGCGCCGCCGCGCGCATCGCCGTCCATCCGGGTCAGCACCACGCCGGTCAGCGGCACTTCGCCGGTGAAGCTCTGCGCCACGTTGACCGCGTCCTGGCCGGTCAGGCTGTCGACCACCAGCAGCACTTCGGTCGGGGTCGAAACGCCGGCGATGGCCTTCATCTCGGCCATCAGCGCCTCGTCGACGTGCAGGCGGCCCGCGGTGTCGAGCAGCAGCACGTCGGCGGCCTGCAACCGGGCGCTTTCCATCGCGCGGCGGGCGATATCGACCGGCTGCTGGCCGGGAACGATCGGCAGCGTCGCGACCTGGACCTGTTCGCCCAGCACCTTGAGCTGTTCCTGCGCGGCGGGGCGGTTGACGTCGAGCGACGCCATGATCGCCTTCCTGCCGTGCTTTTCCCTGATCAACTTGCCGAGCTTGGCGGTGGTGGTGGTCTTGCCCGAACCCTGCAGGCCGACCATCATGATCACCACCGGTGGCTTGGCCGCGAAATTCAGTTCCGCCGGTTCATTGCCACCCAGCATCTCGGTCAGCTCGTCGCTGACGATCTTGACCACCTGCTGGCCGGGGGTGACCGACTTGAGGACTTCGGAACCGATCGCCTTTTCGGTGACAGCATCGATGAAGCGGCGGACCACAGGCAGCGCCACGTCGGCTTCGAGCAGCGCGACGCGCACCTCGCGCATGGCATCGCGCACGTCCTGCTCGCTGAGCGCCCCGCGCCCGCGCAGCTTGTCAAATACAGTGCCGAGGCGATCGGACAGATTGTCGAACATGATCTAGTCCTTCCCTCCCGACAGGCGCGGGTTGTTGTCCGTCGCGTTTCCGAACCGGAAAAGCGGTGCCCGCTTTTCCTGGAAACGCTTGGGCAGCCTGTCAAATACAGTGCCGAGGCGATCGGACAGATTGTCGAACACGTGCCAGCTCCAAACCCCGATTTCGCGAACGAAACCGGTTAAACGCGAAAAGCGCCGGCGGACGAGAACTCGTCGGCCAGCGTGGGGACAAGCCCCTGCAACCCCAAACCAATGCCCGGGTGTGGTGGAAGCAAGCCGCGGCCGTCGCCACGGCCTGCTACCATCAGATCCGGGTGAAATGGTGGAGCCTAGCGGGATCGAACCGCTGACCTCTACAATGCCATTGTAGCGCTCTCCCAGCTGAGCTAAGGCCCCGAGCCATTTCCCAAAAGACGTGCCCTGGGAGGCACGTCACCCTTGCGGGAGGCGCCCAATATAAGGGGCCTCACCGCAATGCAACAGCAAAATCAACTCTCGTCGGAATCGTCGTCGTCCCCCTTGGTAACGGTCTCGACGCCAAGGTCGTCGTCGCCGCCGAGGTCGACTTCATTGTCGGGCGAATCGCCGTCCTCGTCGATGTCGATGTCGAGATCGTCGTCATCGTCATCGCCCAGATCGCTGTCGGCCTCGATCTCCTTCTTCTTCTTCTCGTCCTCGAAGGGAATCGGCTGCTTCGACTTGAGCACCGGTTCGGGGAACCATTCTTCGGCGCAGTCGATGCAGGTGACGGGCTCGTCCTTCGTCAGATCGTAGAAGCGGGTGCCGCATTTCGGGCAGGTCCGCTTGGTGCCCCATTCCGGTTTGACCATGTGTAATCCCTGGATTTGCTGCCCGTCCGGTGAGGAACGGAGCGATGAATTCATATTGTTCGTGACGGGTTCCCGATGGTCGGGACCAACTGCGCGCGCGCCTTGCCAGAAGGATTCGGCGCTGTCAAAGCGCCTCACACTTAGCGCAACACGCATTCGGAATTTCGTTTGACCGCCCACCGCTTTCAACCCTCCAGGCCGCTGACCGGGCGCATCCGCGTCCCCGGCGACAAATCGATCAGCCACCGCTCGCTGATGTTCGGCGCGCTGGCGGTGGGCCGCAGCCGCATTTCGGGCCTGCTCGAGGGCGAGGACGTGCTCGCCACCGCCGCCGCGCTGCGCGCGATGGGCGCGACGATTGGCAGGGATGGCACCGACTGGATCGTCGACGGGGTCGGCGTGGGCGGGCTGCTCCAGCCGGGACAGGCGCTCGACATGGGCAATTCGGGCACCTCGACGCGCCTGCTGATGGGCCTCGTCGCGAGCCACGGCATCACCGCCGCCTTCACCGGCGATGCCAGCCTGTCGAAGCGCCCGATGAACCGCGTGATCGACCCGCTTTCGACCATGGGCGCGAGCTTCACCCCATCGCCCGGCGGCACGCTGCCGCTGATGATGGCGGGGATGCAGCCCGCGGTGCCGATCACCTATCGCCTGCCCGTGGCCAGCGCGCAGGTGAAGAGCGCGGTGCTGCTCGCGGGGCTCAACACGCCGGGCATCACCACGGTGATCGAACCGGTCCCCACGCGCGACCATACCGAACGCATGCTGCGCGGTTTCGGTGCGCAGTTGACGGTCGAGGAAGTGGATGGCGAACGCATCATCCGCATCCACGGCCCCGCCGAGCTGCACCCGTGCGACATCGTGGTGCCGGGCGACCCCTCCGCCGCCGCCTTCTTCGCGGTGGCGGCAAGCGTGGTGCCGGGCAGCGATCTGGTGATCGGGAACGTCGGGCTCAACCCGACCCGCGACGGGATCTTCCGCGTGCTGGTGCAGATGGGCGCGAACATCGACAAGCTCGACGAACGCGAAGTCGGCGGCGAACCGGTGGCGGACCTGCGCGTGCGCCACGCGCCGCTTACGGGGATCGAGGTCGATCCCGCCGTGGTGCCGAGCATGGTCGACGAGTTTCCCGTGCTGTTCGTCGCCGCCGCCATGGCCCAAGGCACGACCGTCACCAGCGGGCTCGACGAACTGCGGGTCAAGGAAAGCGACCGCCTGAGCGCCATGGCCGATGCGCTCGCTTGCGCGGGCGTTGAGCTTGTGGAACGCGCGGACGGGCTGGTCATCACGGGCAGCGCCGGCGCGCCGCTGCGCGGCACGGCCAACGTCCGGGTGAGGACCCACCTCGACCACCGCATCGCGATGAGCATGGCGGTGGCGGGCCTCGCCAGCCGCGACGGGATCGAAATCGACAGCGTCGGGCCCATCGCCACCAGCTTCCCCAATTTCATCCCCCTCCTGAAAGACGCCTCCGCATGACCGGTCTCGACATCTATACGCTGGTCGGCTTCGCCGGCATGGCCTGCATCATCGGCGCCTATGCCTATATGACCGCAAAGGCCGAACCCAACCCCTATGTGCTGCACGGCACCAATCTCGCAGGCGCGGCGTTCCTGACCGTTTCGCTGCTGGTCCATACCAATTTGCCCAGCCTCGTGCTCGAAGGCTTCTGGGCGGCGATTGCCTTATGGGGCCTGGCAAAGGCCTTGCGCTCGCGGGGCAGGGCGGCATGATCATCGCCGTCGACGGGCCGACCGCATCGGGCAAGGGCACCATTGCCAGGGCGCTGGCGACGCATTTCGGGCTGCCGCACCTTGATACCGGGCTGTTCTATCGCGCGGTCGGGCGGCAGGTGTTCCTCGATGGCGGCGACCCCGACGATGCCGGTGACGCGCTGGCGGCGGCGAATTTCCCCGACGGCCTGCTCGACGATCCGGAACTGCGCACCGAAGCGACCGGCGGATACGCGAGCCGCGTCTCGGTGCACCCGGCGGTGCGGCAGGCGCTGTACCAGCGCCAGCGCGGCTTTGCCCTGCAACCGGGGGGCGCGGTGCTCGACGGGCGCGACATCGGCACGGTGATCGTGCCCGAGGCCGAAGCCAAGCTGTTCGTCACCGCCAGCGTCGCGGCGCGCGCGCGGCGCCGTTTCCTCGAAATGCGCGAGCGCGGCGTGCAGGTGACGCTGCTCGAAATCGAGGACGACCTGCGCCGCCGCGACGCGCGCGACAGCACGCGTGCGGTCGCCCCGCTGGTCGCCGCACCCGATGCGACGACCATCGACACCAGCGACCTCGACCGCGACGAGGCCATCGCCGCCGCCATCGCCGCGGTCGAGAAGGCAATCGCCGCCATGCGCCATGGCGGTGGTTGAGGCGTTATTCGGAACCGGTTTTTTGCACACGAAGACACGAAGAGGGCGGCATGCGCCGCAGGCAGATCGCGAAAGGCGTTGACCTTGGCTGCTGAAGGGCGGCTTCGCCGCTGGCAGGCCCTCTTCGTGTCTTCGTGTGCGAATCCATTTTCCTACAAACGTCCCATACTGGCAGACCCGCCGGCATGAGCCATCCCGCCAGGCGAAACCCGCGCAATTGCGCCATTCCGGCAGGTTTCGCCCACCCCGTGGTTCTTATGTTCATGACCCTGTTCCATGTGTTCCATCCTGTAGGCATGCATCCCGCAATTCGCTTGCCATTCCGCCCCGTTTCGCCTAGGCGCGCGCCTGTTCTCGCAATCGCAAGGATTGGTAAGGACCCGTGCGACGGCATCCGGCCCCGCGCGGCATCGGCCTCTTGCCCCGTTGGCCCCGCAATGGTGCGGAAGACGGAGAAAGACCCGGGTAAAACCCGCGGCCGGTAGCAAAACGATCGAAGGACTGAACCCATGGCAACCTCTGCCAACCCTACCCGCGACGATTTCGCGAAAATGCTCGACGAGCAGCTCGGTGGCGCCGATGACGGCGGCTTCGAGGGTCGCGTCGTCAAGGGCACCGTTACCGCCGTCGAAAACGGCTATGCGATGATCGACGTCGGCCTCAAGAGCGAAGGCCGCATCGACATCAAGGAATTCCTGCGCGGCGAAGGCGACGCGGCACCGCAGGTCGGTGACGAGGTCGAAGTCTTCGTCGACCGCGTCGAAAACGCCGACGGCGAAGCCATGCTGTCGCGCGACCGCGCCCGCCGCGAAGCCGCCTGGGACAAGCTGGAAAGCGAATTCGGCGAAGGCAAGCGCGTCGATGGCCGCATCTTCGGCCGCGTCAAGGGCGGCTTCACCGTCGACCTCGATGGCGCCGTGGCCTTCCTGCCCGGCTCGCAGGTCGATATCCGCCCGGTGCGCGACGTCGCCCCGCTGATGGACATGGCCCAGCCGTTCCAGATCCTCAAGATGGACCGCCGCCGCGGCAACATCGTGGTTTCGCGCCGCGCCGTGCTGGAAGAAACCCGCGCCGAACAGCGCAGCGAGCTGATCGACAAGCTGACCGAAGGCCAGGTGATCGAAGGCGTGGTCAAGAACATCACCGACTATGGCGCCTTCGTCGACCTGGGCGGTATCGACGGCCTGCTGCATGTCACCGACATGAGCTACAAGCGCGTCAACCACCCGAGCGAACTGATCGAGATCGGCCAGTCGGTCACCGTCCAGATCATCCGCATCAACGAAGACACGCAGCGCATCAGCCTGGGCATGAAGCAGCTCGAGAGCGATCCGTGGGACGGCGTCGCCGCCAAATACCCGGTCGGCTCGAAGATGACCGGCACCGTCACCAACATCACCGAATATGGCGCCTTCGTCGAAATCGAGGCCGGCATCGAAGGCCTGGTCCATGTTTCGGAAATGAGCTGGACCAAGAAGAACGTCCACCCGGGCAAGATCGTTTCGACCTCGCAGGAAGTCGAAGTGATGGTGCTCGAGGTCGACAGCGAGAAGCGCCGCATCTCGCTCGGCCTCAAGCAGGCCCAGCGCAACCCGTGGGAAGAGTTCGCCGAGAGGCACCCGGTCGGATCGAAGGTCTCGGGCGAAGTCAAGAACGCGACCGAATTCGGCCTGTTCATCGGCCTCGACGGCGACGTCGACGGCATGGTCCACATGTCGGACATCGCCTGGGGCATTTCGGGCGAAGACGCGCTGGCGCTGCACCGCAAGGGCGAGCAGGTCGACGCGGTCGTGCTCGACGTCGATGTCGACAAGGAACGCATCAGCCTGGGCATGAAGCAGCTCGAAAAGGGCGCCCCGACCGAAGCCGGCGCGGGCAGCAGCCTGCGCAAGAACGAGGTGGTCACCGTGACCGTGCTCGAAGTGCGCGACGGCGGCCTCGAAGTGCAGGTCGGCGAAGACGGCGCGACCGGCTTCATCAAGCGTTCGGACCTCGGCCGCGACCGCGACGAACAGCGTCCCGACCGCTTCCAGCCGGGCCAGAAGGTCGACGCCATGGTCACCGGTTTCGACCGTTCGAAGAAGCCCAACTTCTCGATCAAGGCGCGCCAGATCCACGAGGAGAAGGAAGCCGTGGCACAGTTCGGCTCGTCGGACTCGGGGGCCTCGCTCGGCGATATCCTCGGCGAAGCGCTGAAGGCGAAGAAGGACTAGGCTTCATGCCTCTTCCCCTCCTCTTGCGAGGCGGGGACCGAGGGGTGGTGTCGACGCACCAGCGTCGTTCGCAGCCGCCACCACCCCCAAACCCCCTCCTCTCCAAGAGGAGGGGGCTTTTGTTTGCCTTTCCTACGTGTTGGATCGCGCCTAGACTGCTGTCCCCACGAAGCAGCGCGACAGGCCGAACGGACTCCCATGCTAGAAATTCACCAGTTCCCCTGCCTGTCCGACAATTACGGCTACCTCGTCCACGATCCCGCCAGCGGCGAAACCGCGGCGATCGACACCCCCGACGCTGCGGAATATCTGCGCCAGGCCGAAGCCAGGGGGTGGACGATCACCCAGATCTGGAACACCCATTGGCACCTTGACCATGCGGGCGGCAACAGGGCCATCGTCGAGGCCAGCGGCGCAACCGTGACCGCCCCGCAGGAGGTCGAACGGGTTTCTCCGATCGACCGCGTGGTCGGCAATGGCGACACGGTGATGCTGGGCGACTGGCAGGCGCGCGTGATCGACGTTTCGGGCCACACCAACGGCCATGTCGCCTACCATATTCCGCGGGCCGATGTGGCCTTTGTCGGCGACAGCGTCTTCGCGCTCGGTTGCGGGCGGATGTTCGAAGGCCAGCCCGAGCAGTTCTGGCACAGCATGGAGCGCATCCGGCAATTGCCCGACACCACGCTGCTCTATTGCGCGCACGAATACACCGCCGCGAATGCGAAGTTCGCGCTCCACGCCGATCCCGACAATGCCGAGCTGCGGCTCTATGCCGCGCAGGTCGAGGAGAAGCGCGCGAAAGGGCAGCCGACAGTGCCGACCGTGCTGGCGCGCGAACTGCTGACCAACCCCTTCCTGCGCGCCGACAGCGCCGAACTGCGCGACCGCTGGGGCGGGACCAGCCCGGCCGAAACCTTCGCCGCGCTGCGCGCTGCCAAGGACAATTTCTGATCGTGGCGATCCGGGGCTATCACGCGCATATCTATTTCGATCCCGGCCAGATCGAGGCAGCCCGCACCTTCGCCCGCGCCGCGCATGAGGCGTTCGGGGTGCCCGTGGGGCATTTCCATACCGGACCGGTCGGCCCGCATCCGCGCGGATCGTGCCAGATTTCGCTGCGCCCCGAACAATTCGCCCGCTTCGCGATCTGGGCGCCCCAGGCGCGCGGCGGTCTGACGATCTTCGCCCATGGCGTGAGCGGCGACGACCGCGCCGACCACACGGACTACGTGATCTGGTTCGGCCCGTCGGAACCGCTCGACATGACGATCTTCGCCTGAGCTGCGCGGATGAATCGAAAAGGGCGGCCGCGCGCGACCGCCCCTTCGTGTTCTTTGACAGGTGAATTCAGATGCCGGCGATGACCTTGTCGGCCAGTGCCTTGTCGGCATCGGCGCCATGCTTGTCGGCGATCAGCGCGCGGCTGGCTGCGGTCGCGGCATTGACCGCACGATTGCGCACATCCTCGATCGCCTCGCGCTCGGCGGCGGCGATCTTGTCCTCGGCCATGCGCTTGCGCCGCTCGACCATCGCCTTGCTGTCGGCCTCGGCCTTGGCAAGGATCGCATCGGCTTCGTGCTGCGCATTCGCCAGCATGGCTTCGGCGTCCTTGGCGGCCCCGGCGATCTTCGCGGCATATTCGTTGCGCAGCGCTTCGGCCTCTGCGCGCAGCGCTTTGGCCTCGTCGAGCTGCTGCTTGATCGCGGCGATCTTGCCGTCGAGCCCACCGGCAATCGACTTGTGCGCCCTGGCACCGAAAATGGCGATCAGCAGGAACACCGCCATCGACACCGACACCACCTGGAAGGGCGCGAGGCCCCACAGTTCGGGTTCGGCATGAGATTCGGCACCGGCAACTTCGGTGTGCGCTTCGGCAGCCAGTTCAACCGGCGTTTCGACGGCCATCTCTGCTTGCGAATCAGCCATGGCTCATCGCCTCCTTGACCGCCTTGGTGGCGACGGGCCTGGTCACCTTCACACCGGCGAGCCGGGCAACGATGTCCTGCGCGGCTTCGACCGCGACCGATTCGACCTCGGCCAGCGCGGCGGTGCGCGCTTCCTCGATCCCGTCCCCGGCCTTGGCGAGCTTGGCGTCGAGCCGCTTCTGCGCCGCCGCGATAGTCTTTTCAGACTTGGCTGCCGCATCCGCCTTGGCCTTGGCCACGAGTGCCTGCGCGGCGGCGCGGTTCTCGTTCTCGCGTACCCGCCAGGCTTCTTCCTGCGCATCGGCGGCATCGCGCGCAGCACGGGCCGCGGCAAGATCACCGGCGATCTGCTCGTCGCGCCGGGCCACCGTCGCCATCACCCTGGGAACCATGCCCCGGCCGATGACGAAGAAGGTGAAGCCGAAGAACACGAACAACCAGAAGATCTGGCTGGACCAGGTTTCGGCAAGCTGTGCTATCTGTGGCATTGCAGCTCTCGAATGGCGGGTACGGGAAATTCGCTGGCCGGCCGGAGCATACCCCGGCCGACAGCATGTCATGATTCGTCTTAGGCGACGAAGATCAGGATCATGGCAACGACGAACGCCAGCAGGCCGAGAAGCTCGGCCGCGGCGAAGCCGATGAACAGGCGGCCCTGCTGGCCGTCGGCGGCACCCGGGTTGCGCAGCGCGCTCTCGAGGAACGAACCGAAGACGTTACCCACACCGATGGCGGCCATGCCCGCACCGATTGCAGCGAGACCGGCACCAACCAGCTTTGCAGCTTCTACTTCCATGACAAACTCCTTTGGGAAAACAGGTATATAGAGACAAACTTAGTGAAGGTTCTCGGCGTCGTTGATGTACAGCGAGGTCAACAGCGCGAAGACATAGGCCTGGATGCCCGACACCAGCAGCTCAAGCGCGCAGATGCCGATCATCAACAGGAAGCTGGGCACGCCCACGACCCCGCCCCACAGCGCGCCGGCATTGGTACCGTCGATGACGAAGCTCGACAGCACTTCCAGCAGCACGTGCCCGGCCATCATCGCGACGAACAGTCGCAGGCCGAGGCTGAACGGGCGGATCATGAAGGAAATGAATTCGATCGCGACAATGGCGGGGATCATCGGCAGCGGCGTGCCATGCGGCACGAACAGGCTGAAGAAGTGGAAGCCGTGCTTCCAGAAACCGACGATCAGCACGATCGAGAAGGAAAGGATCGCCAGTGCCCCGGTAATGGTGAAGTGGCTGGTAAAGGTGAACGGGTGCAGCCCGATAATGCCCAGCGGCAGCAGGCCCAGCACGTTCGCGAACAGGATGAACATGAACAGGCTGAAGACATAGGGGACGTACTTGCGCCCTTCCTTGCCGATATTCGCCTCGAGCATCGAGTCGATGAAGCCGGTGAAGGTCTCGACCGTCATCTGCCAGCGGCCGGGGACCAGCTCGCGCTTCATCCCGCCCAGCACGAAAAGGAACAGCACCGTGGTGGTAATGAGCATCCACAGCGCGCTGTTGGTGAAGGCGATGTTGTAGCCGGCAATTTCCCAGTTCGCCGAACCGAGCATGGGCTCGATCGTGAACTGGTGCATCGGGTCGACTTTGGCCTGTTCGGCTGCCACGTCCGGTATGTCCCTAATCCATGTGAACAGCGCCCCGCAAATCCCGGAAATCCGGTCTTATTCGTCGGGACGCTGGTTTGCCGCGCGGATGATGTTCCTGAAGGCCACCCCGATCCCGAGGAACAGGCCGACCAACAGACCCCAGGGATTGGTGCCGGTCAGACTGCCGATGGCATACCCGATCACCGTTCCGCCGAGGAGCCCTCCGAGCAGGTCCGCCAGCACCTTGTTGCCGCTACGATAGTTCGCGTCGGGCCCCGATAGCTGCGGGCGGTTGCGCTCCTCTTCGCGCTGCTGGGCGGCCTTGAGCCGCGCCTCCAGCGCATCGATCCGCGCATCCTCCTCGATGGGCTCCCGTGCAGGCTCGTCATCGCTCATGCCATGCTCCTTTTGAGGGGGTTGCGCGGCACGGGCACGGACTTACCCGCCGAGGGCGCCGCCCCCTTAGAAGGGGGGCATGGGCGAGTCAACACGCCAGGCCCGCTTCACGGTCTCGACTGTCCGAAACCACGCCGGCGCAGGTTTCGCGCCACACGGCGGCAAGGATCAGGGGCAGCGCGAATCGCGCAGCGGCGCGCCCGTCCCGCGGGTCTGCCAGCTGCCATCGGGGGCCTGGTATCGTTCGCCCGGAACGGTCGCCAGGATCGCCTGGCACCCCGCGGTCAGCGCGTATTCCTCGAGCGTGGCGCTGGTCGCCTGGGCGCGTTCGGAATAGACCGCGCGGCGTTTGATGTTGATATCGTTGACGATCCGCTGCAACTCGGGCGTCGCGGCCCCGACGATGCCGAGATAGCCGTCCATCTTCTCGCCGACCCGCCCCGCCGCGCGCGCAGCGGCATAGGCGGGGTCGCGCTGGGCCAGCGCAGGCGTGGCCAGAGCGCCGCCCACCACACTCGCCAGCAGGGCGCCGGTCAGCATCGCCCTGGAAACCCGCCTGGTCATACGATCACCCATCATTCGATCACCCATCAGAAGATATCCGCATTTTCCTCGATCGTATTGCCCGCGTCCTGCGCGAGGCGATAGATCACTTCCTGGCGGATGTTGACGTTCAGCTCGATCACGATCGGCTCTTCGGGGGCATTCACGGTAATGCATCCGCCAAGCGCGAGCGGGACCAGGCCTGCCGCCATCAACCGTTTCATCCCGCATCTGCGCCTGTTTTCCCGCATCCCCGGGAATGTCGCAGCGCCGACGCGGTCCGTCAATTCATGCGAAATCATATCTCTCACTCGCTTTCCTGCGGCTGAATGGGTGATTCATCCGAAACTGGGGCTTGCGGATCGGTTTTCAGGGTCGCTTCCTCGCCGGTGATCTCGCGGCGGATAAAGCGCAGGCCATCGTCGGACAGCAATCCCAGCTCGCGCGGGTCGCGTACGGCGGCGGGATCGTAGAGCGAACGCAGGCTGGTCAGCAACTGATAGAACTGTGCCTTGATATTGACGCGGAACTGCAGCGGGAGCTTGGCCAGCCGCCGGGTGACGAAGTTGGATTTCGTCCCTTCCCCCTGGCTGACCCCGTCGAACCGCACGCGGGTCACGATCTCGCCGGTCAGCGGCCCTTCCATGATGACCCGCATCTGGCGGTAGTCGAGGCTGCGCAGCGCGGCGAAGGCGAAATTGGCGATGGGCGAGAGGTCTTCGTAGGTCAGCTCCCCGACATAGGAGAGGTTGCCCCCCGGCGGGCGCGAGATCAACACGCCCGATTCGATGCGGCCATTGCCATCCGCGTCGAACACGATCGGAACCGTCCCGTCGAACACGCCGGTGCTGGAGATATTCTCGAGCTCCATCTGCTGGACGAACCGCGCCGCTTCGAGGCCGACGATCTCGAAGATGTAGCGGCGCTCCTCGCTTACCCCGAAGTTGAAGTCGACGTGGCGCAGGATCAGCCGCCCGCCCATGAACGGCCAGGTCCCGCCGGCGATGACCAGCGTCTTGCCTTCGCGCAGGTCGAAATCGATTTCGCCGTCGAACACCTCGATCCCGGGATTGATCGAGGCGACATGCAGCCGCTGCCCCGGCCTGGTCGTCAGCTTGAGCAGATCGGTGAATTCGATCCGCCCGCTCGCGCCCTTGACCGGGCCGAAGGCCGCGGCGAAGTCGATCCCTTCGCTGCCAAGGACGCCCGAACTGGTGACGGTTCCGTCGCCCGTCCAGTCGATCCGGCCGCTGCCGCCGATCCTGCCCGCGACATTGGCGATGACGCCCAGCGCCAGATGCGACAGCGCGTCCGGCTGCATCCACTCGTCGAACACCAGATCGGGGACCGACAGCCCGGCATGGCCGGTTGCGCTGCGCAGATCGTGGTGGATGTCGGCTGCAACGACGAGGCGATCGTTCGCCGGATGCCGCAGCTCGGCGCGCGCCTCGATGCGGCCATCCCGCAGCGAAAGCGTCGCCCCGCGTGCGGCCAGCGGCTCGAAGCGGGGTGCCTGCTGGCGGTCGGCCAGCACCAACGCTGCATCGCTGATCGTCAGGTGTCCATCGGCAAGGTCCCAGCGTCCGGCCGCGCCGCCAATATCGAGCGGCACCGACGCGAGCGTCACTTCGACCCCGTCGAACGTCCCGGAAGCGGTAGTGCCAAGCCGTCCCTCGAGATGCGGGACGCTGAACCGGCTTGCGGCATCTTCGGGCCCCAGCGTTACGCCGATCGCCTGCGCCGTCAGGACGCCCGGATAGGCGAAATCGACCGGTCCGGAAACCAGGTGGATCGGGCTTTCACCGAGGTGCCCGACAAGATCGAGCGCGGGCAGTCCGGCGGCAATGCGCAGGCCCCCTGCCCCGTTGGAAAGGATCGGCTTGCCGCGCGGCGGGCACAGGGTGAGGGTCCGCCCCTCGAAACGCAGGCTGGCAAGCTCGAGCCGGTCGAAGCCGATGTCCGTGCAGGCCCGCCACACCGTCAGTGCGCCGTTCGGCGACCAGCTCCCGTCGACCGGAAGGCGCAGGTTCGATGCCGCCCCGCCGGGCAGCGCGCCGCTTGCCTCGACCTGCCCGGCAAAGCGCAGGGCGCCGTTGCCCGATTGCACCACCACCATCTGCGGCACCGCCAGCGCGGCATTCCCGGACGTGTAGCGCCGCATCGCCAGCCGGAGCTCCAAAGCACCGTTTGCGGCGCGTTCCATGCGCCCGATGATGCGCGGCAGGTTGGGGCCGCCGGTGGCGATATTGCCCGCAATCCGCGGCGGCGCGCGCCCTTCGCTGGCCAGTTCGAACTGCGAAAGCGTCATGATCCGCGTGCCGCTGCCGCCGCGCAGTTCGGCGGTTGGGGCCAGCATGATGAACCGCCCCGCGTCCTTGCGCAGCCGCAGGCCGGCGGCAAACGCACTGCCTCGCGCCTCTGCCTGCAAGGCGCGGCCGAGCTGGTTCGCCAGCGGTGCGACCAGCGTGCCCTCGCCCGACGCGGCCAGTGCGTTGATCGCCTCGACCAGCTGCGGCCCCGGCCGCAGGCCATTGCCTTCGACCTGGCTGTCGATTTCGAATTCTTGCAGATCAAGCGGCCCGCGCGCCCGGCCTTTGGCGGTAAGCACCGCTGCCAGGATTTGCGGGGCGGAAACCCCGCGTCCGGCCAGCGAGAAGCGGCCCGAGGCCCGGCCATCGCGCAGCTGCGCATGAACCGTGCCGTTGAGCCCGTTGGCGGAATAATCGGCATAGCGCGTGGCGCCGCCGTCGACCCGCGCCTCGATCGTCGGATTGGCCAGTTCGCGGTCGAGCCTTGCCTCGAGGCCGATGGCATAGTCGGCCAGCGCCAGATCCCGTTGGGCGCAGTCGAGCGAGGCGAGCCGCAAGGGACCGTCAAACGAAGGCATGCCGCGCGAGGTCGCGATGCGACCGAACAGCGTCGCCTTGGCTGCGCCGCATCCTGGCAGGGCGAGTTCGGGTGCCGTCGCCGCGACGATGCCGGAAAAACCGCTACGCAACCGGCCTCTGCCCTCTGCCTTGAGCCCGATGGGGCCCCAATCGGTCTCGATCAGCCCGCGACCGTCGCGGATCGCCAGCCCGAGATCGGGCAATTGCGGGGGCCTGCCGGTTTCGGCGAAAATGACCTTGTCGAGCGAACCGAAGCTCAATTTGCCGCGGCGATAGCTGCCGTAAAGGCGCGGCTCGACCAGCAGGACCGAATCGACCACTGGCAGGCCGCGGCGATACCGCAAGCTCACCACGACCTGCCTCGCGGTGAAATCGGGCGCCTCGGGATCGCCGATGACGAGGTTCGAGAGCACCTGCCGCGTCCCGCCCACGCTTTCGATGGCATAGGTCGCGGGCAGGCCATAGGTTTCGAGCTGGCCGGCGATGACAGTGTCGGCGACTCTCGTGCGAGCGAGCCAGCCGACGGCCAGCACCATGACGAGAAGCGCCAGGATCGCGCCCGGGATCAGCCACCGCTTCCTGCGCCACCACACCCGCGTCTCACGCGGCGCGGCCTCGTCGTGAAGCTGGTCGTCGCTCGCGCCGCTGTCCATCGATCCCACACTTGCGCCCAAGACGCGCCAAAGGCAATGCAAGTCACTGTAACGCTGATCGCGGGGATTTCGTTGCCTGACAACGCGAAGAAATTGCAGCAGCACGGCGGCAGCGGCCACCGCGAACGCCTGCGCCTGCGCCTGCTGAGCGGCGGGGCAGAGGCGCTGGCCGATTACGAACTGCTCGAATACCTGCTGTTCGGCGCCTTCCGGCAGGGCGACACCAAGCCGGTGGCCAAGGCGCTGATCGCGCGCTTCGGCTCATTTTCGGCGGTGCTCAACGCCGAACCGGGCGCGCTGGCGCAGGTCAGGGGGATGGGCGAGGCGAGCGCGGCGGCGCTGCACGCGGTGGCGATTGCCGCACGCCGGATGGCGCGCGGCGAGATCGAGGGCAAGCCGGTGCTGGGCAGCTGGCAGGCGCTGCTCGATTATCTGGCGGTCGACATGGCCCATCTGACGGTGGAGCGCGTGCGGGTGCTCTACCTCAACGCGCAGAACCGGCTGATCCTCGATCACCATGTCGGCGACGGTTCGATCGACGAGGCGGCGATCCACCCGCGCGAGGTGATCCGCAAGGCCTTCGACATCGGCGCGACCGCGCTGATCCTGGTCCACAATCACCCCAGCGGCAATCCCGAGCCGAGCCGCGCCGATATCCAGATCACCCAGCGCATCGCCGAGGCTGGGCGCCTGCTGGGCGTGACCGTGCACGATCACGTGATCATCGGGCGCAGCGGGCATGTCTCGCTGCGCGCCAAGGGGCTGGTCTAGAGTGATTTCGAGCCGGATGGAATCATCTGGCGACTAGAAAATCACCGTAAAACAAGACTCTAGAGTGTCGACTTTGATGCAGTCAAAGCCGGAAGCACTCTAGGCGGCGGTCTCTCGCTCGGTAATCAGGCGCACACCTGCTGAATCGGCGAAATAGCTCCACAGCCAGTTGATGGCCACCGTGGCGCGATTGCGCAGCCCGCTGAGAAAGCCGATGTGAACCACCCCCCACAGCCACCATGCCGGCGCACCCGACAGTTTGAGCCAGCCCAGATCGGCGACCGCCGCCCTGCGTCCGATGGTGGCGAGGCTGCCCTTGTGATCATAGGCAAAGGGCGGTGGCATCCTGGTCCCGCACAACTCGGCCTCGAGCAGCCTGGCGACATGCACGCCCGCCTGTTTCGCCGCCGGAGCGAGGCCGGGCACGCTCTTGCCCGCCCATCCCATGCTGGCGGCGGTATCGCCGATCGCAAAGATGTTCGCATGCCCTTTGACGCGCAGATGCTCGTCGACGGCAATCCGCCCCGCCTCGTCGGCCTCGCAGCCCAGCCAGCTTGCGGCCGGCGACGCGACCACGCCCGCCGCCCACAGCACTGTTTCGGTTTCGATGCGCCGTTGCTTGCCGATCCGGACATGGTCGGCCGCAATCGCCGTCACCCGCGAATTGGTAAGCACTTCGACCCCCAGCCGTTCGAGCGATTTTTGCGCCTTGGCCGAGAGATCGTCAGCGAAATCACGAAGGACACGCGGACCCGACTGGACCAGCACCACATGCGCCGTTGCCGGATCGATGCTGCGAAATTCGCGCGAAACGCTGACCCTGGCGAGTTCGGCAATCGCTCCCGCCAACTCGACCCCGGTCGCCCCGCCGCCGACGATCACGAAATTGAGCAACCTGCGGATATGCGCAGGATCACTGCTGGCCTCGGCCTGCTCAAACGCGCCAAGGATGGCCGCGCGCACCGCCACCGCGTCTTCGACCCGCTTGAGCCCGGGCGCGAACTTGCCCCATTGATCCATGCCGAAGTAGCTGTGCGAAGCGCCCGTCGCCAGGATCAGATGGTCATAGGAAAGCCGCTTGTCATCGTCATGGATCAGGCATTGCGCCTCGGGATCGATCTGCTTCACTTCACCCATGATCACCCGGACATTGCCGTCGTCGCGAAACAGCGTGCGTATCGGGATGGCGATATCGGCCGGATTGAGCGTGGCGGTCGCCACCTGATAGAGCAGCGGCTGGAACAGGTGGTAATTGCGCCGGTCGATCAGCGTGATCCGCACCGGAAGCTGTTTGAGCCGGTTCGTGGCGGCAAGCCCGCCGAATCCCGCGCCCACGATCACCACATGCGGCCAGCTTTCGGGAATATCGCGGTAATTGCGGTCGAACAGAACATTGCGGTCGAACCAGCGCTCGATCGCCATGTCGACCGAGACAAATCCTGGTCCGCGCGCCTCGTAGAGCACCAGCAGCAGGATCGGATAGAACGTCACATCGGGGTGCAGCCCGGCCATCATCACCAGGCCCACGACGAACGCCAGCAGCAGCGCGACCACCGAGGTGCCCAGCCCAAGCACGAGCGGGACTGCGAGCGCCGCGGCCGCCAGGGCCGGAATTTCGGCAAAGCTGGTCGTCGCGAGCCAGGTCGCCAGCCCTACCCCCGGATCGAATAGCTGTGCGGCTGCGAGCAGGCTGAGCGCGAGCCACAGCCTCAAGACCAGCATCCACACCGGCGCTCCGCGTCTGAGCAGCAATTCGCCCAGCCCCGTCATCTGGCGCGCCAGCGGCAAGGCGCTGTCCTTCAGCCCTTGCGCCAGCAGCCGATCGAGCGACAGCGGGCCTGCGCCGGCCAGCGCATACCAGCCCAGCAGCGCGATCAGGAACAGGTTGCTGGTGGTCGGCACATAGACCGCCTGCGAAACCGCCAGCAACGCCGCCATCGCCAGCGTGGCCAGTCGCGTCTGGAATCCGATCGCCAGCAGAACCGGACCGACCACCTCGATCAGCAAGCCGGCAAGCGCGGCATGGTGCGGTGCCATCCAACCGACCGGATATTCGTTTGCGGCGAGCAGCAGCGCCGTGTCCCAGTCCGCAAGCTTGACCAGGCCAGACCTCAGGAACGCCTGCGCGATCATCACCCGCGTGAACAGATCGGCAAGCGTCCACGAGACGTCCGAATAGCCGCGATAGAGCTTGACCCAGCGCCGCGCAGTCACTCGCAAAAACCGTGGCAGGCGGTCCTGCATCTTGGGCGCTGGGGTTTCGGTCATGCCTGGTCTTACAGCAGTGGGTTCGAAAATACTCAACCGTGGTTACGCTCAGGCTGCGCCTGCAAGGCGTGAAAACGCATGCGCGGCGCTTGCCAGGATTGCCGGTTCGGCCTAGCCGGCGCGCAATTCGCACCCACAGATCATGCCCGGAGTTGCCCATGGTCCCCCGTTACGCCCGCCCCGAAATGACCGCGCTGTGGGAACCCGAAGCCAGGTATCGCATCTGGTTCGAGATCGAGGCGCATGCGACCGAAAAGCTGGGCGAACTGGGCGTCGTCCCCAGGGACGCGGCCAAGGCGCTGTGGGACTGGTGGGCGACCGATCCGGCAATCGACGTCGCCGCGATCGATGCGATCGAGGCAGTGACCAGGCACGACGTGATCGCCTTCCTCACCTGGGTCGCGGAAAACGTGGGTGACCAGGCCCGCTTCATGCACCAGGGCATGACCAGCAGCGACGTGCTCGACACGACGCTGGCGGTACAGCTTGCCCGCGCGAGCGATATCCTGCTGGCCGATCTCGACGCGCTGCTCGCCGCGATCCGCAGGCGCGCGGAAGAGCACAAATACACTCCCACCATCGGCCGCAGCCACGGCATCCATGCCGAACCGGTGACCTTCGGGCTCAAGCTGGCGCAGGCCTATGCCGAATTCGACCGTTGCAAGGCGCGCCTCATCGCCGCCCGCGCGGAAATCGCCACCTGCGCGATCAGCGGCGCGGTCGGGACCTTCGCCAACATCGATCCCTCGGTCGAGGAATACGTCGCCGCGAAGATGGGGCTGAGCGTCGAACCCGTGTCGACCCAGGTCATCCCGCGCGACCGGCACGCGATGTATTTCGCCACCCTCGCCGTCATCGCCGGTTCGATCGAGCGGCTGGCGGTGGAAATCCGCCATCTCCAGCGCACCGAAGTGCTCGAGGCGGAAGAGTATTTCTCACCCGGCCAGAAGGGCTCGTCGGCGATGCCGCACAAGCGCAACCCGGTCCTTACCGAAAACCTCACCGGGCAGGCCCGCATGATCCGCGCCTATGCCCTGCCCGCGCTCGAAAACGTGGCGCTGTGGCACGAACGCGATATCTCGCATTCTTCGGTCGAACGCTTCATCGGCCCCGATGCCACGATCACGCTCGACTTCGCGCTCGCGCGGCTGACCGGCGTGATCGACAAGCTGCTGGTCTATCCGCAGCGCATGCAGGCGAACATGGACCGCATGGGCGGCCTGATCCACTCGCAGCGCGTGCTGCTGGCGCTGACGCAGGCCGGGGTCAGCCGCGAGGATGCCTATCGCCTGGTCCAGCGCAACGCGATGAAGGTGTGGGAATCGGACGGCCGGCTGATGCTGCTCGACCTGCTCAAACAGGATGAAGAAGTGACCGCCGCGCTCTCGGCGGACCAGCTCGAGGAGCAGTTCGATCTCGAGTACCACTTCAGGCACGTCGACACGATCTTCGCACGGGTGTTTGGCTAGACGGATGAACTTCCCCGGCCTAGCAAGGCAGGCAATGGCAAAAGGGGAGCCGGTCGTATGCAGATAGTGCGCATCATGCTGTGGGTGATGGTGACGGCTATCGCGGTCATCCTGATCATCCTCAATTGGGGCGATCCGCAACCGGTGCGGATTTTCCCCGGTCCGGGGGGCGACAGCAAGCTGTTCGAATGGCCGATCGGCTTCATCGGGCTGTTCTTCTTCCTGCTCGGCTTCCTGCCAATGTGGGGGTATCACCGGTTCGAGAAGTGGCGGCTCCATCGCCGCATCCGCAACCTCGAGGAATCGACCGCGCGAATTGTCGCCGCTAAGGTTGAGCGCACATTGTCTTTCGCACCGGTCGACAGCGCCCCGTCCGAACCCGCCAACCCCGTTGATCCGGAACAATAGACGCCCACATGAGCAACCCGATCTACCTCGCCCTCGATGTCCCGCGCCTGCGCGAAGGCGTGGAACTCGCCAAGAAGGTCAAGGGCCACATCGGCGGTATCAAGCTGGGGCTGGAATTCTTCTGCGCGCATGGGGCCCACGGGGTGCACATGATCGGACAGCTTGGCCTGCCGGTCTTCCTCGACCTCAAGCTCTACGATATTCCCAATACCGTCGCCGGGGCGATGCAGGCGATCCATGTCCTCGAACCGGCCATCGTCACCGTCCATGCCAGCGGCGGGCGGGCGATGCTGGAAGACGCCAAGGCCGCAGCCGGCGAACACACCCGCGTGGTCGGCGTTACCATGCTCACCAGCATGGACGATCGCGACCTCGAACGCACGGGGATCAAGGGCAATGCGCGCGAGCAGGTGATGCGGCTCGCCGAACTGTCGCAGGATGCCGGACTCGACGGGATCGTCTGTTCCGGCCACGAGGTCAGGGCGGTGCACGAGCAGTGGAAGGACGGCTTCCTCATCGTCCCCGGCCTGCGTCTCAGCGGAAGCGCGGCGGGCGACCAGAAGCGCGTCGTCACCCCGCGCCAGGCCCGTGACGACGGCGCCAGCGTGCTGGTGATCGGCCGCCCGATCAGCCGGGCCCCAGACCCGGCGCAGGCCGCGCGCGAGATCGAGGCGACGCTTTGATCGCCATCGACACGGCATCGCCGGACGATGCCCCTGCGCTCAAACAGCTGCTGGAGGGCGCCTATCGCGGCGAGTCCGCCAGGCGCGGCTGGAACCACGAGGCCGATATCCTCGACGACGAGCGGGTAACGCTCGAGGAAATCGAGGCCCTGCTTTCTAACCCCGAGGCGGCCATGCTGGTCGCCCGCGATGGCAGCGAACTTGCCGGCTGCGTCGCGGTGACCCGCCGCGACCCCACGCTCGCTTATCTCGGCATGCTGTGCGTCTCGCCGGGGTTGCAGTCCGCCGGGCTGGGACGGCGGTTGCTGGAGGCAGCCGAAAACCACGCCCGCGCGCGAGGCATCGCGGTGATGGAGATGACCGTGATCGACAGCCGCGACACGCTGATCGCGTGGTACGAGCGGTGCGGTTACGCCCGCAGCGGCGAAACACGGCCCTTTCGCGTGCCGCGCGATCCGCCCATCAGCTTCGCGGTGCTGGAAAAACCGATCAGCCGGGGCTAGGCGCGCGCCATGGCGGGCACCAGGATCAAGGTCTGCGGTATTTCGACGCTCGAGACGCTCGACGCGGTGCTCGACGCGCGCGCAGACTATATCGGGCTCAACTTCTATCCCCCCAGCCCGCGCCATGTCATCGCCCGACAGGCGGCGCAACTGGCCGAACGTTCGCTGGGCCGGATCGCGCGCGTCGGCGTGTTCGTCGATCCCGACGACGCGCTGCTGGCACAGGCGGTTGCCGCCGGGCGGCTCGATGCGATCCAGTTGCATGGCGCCGAAACCCCGCAACGCGCGGCGGAACTGCGCGACCGCCTTGCCTTGCCCGTGTGGAAGGTGCTGAGCGTAGCCAGCGCCGCCGATATCGAACGCGCTTCCGCCTATTCCGGGGCCGCCGATTTCATCCTGTTCGATGCCAGGACGCCCGGCGATGCCGCGCTGCCCGGGGGCATGGGCCTACGTTTCGACTGGACCCTGCTGCGCGCCTATCGCGCACCCCTGCCATGGGGGCTGGCGGGCGGGCTGACCCCGGACAATGTCGGCGAAGCCATCCGCCTGACCGGCGCGCCGCTGGTCGACACCTCGAGCGGGGTCGAAAGCGCGCCCGGCGTCAAGGACGTGGACAAGATCGCCGCCTTCTGCAAAGCGGCTCGCAACGCCTAGCAAGGTCCGTTCGCCCTGAGCTTGCCGAAGGGTCGCATTTTCTTTCTTCCCTTGCGCCGCCAGAAGTAGGAACGGTGCTTCGACAGGTTCAGCACAAACGGGTTATATGACTTCGGTCCCGACAGATTCCCTCCGCAACCAACCCCCACCGAAAGCGAACAGCTTTCGGCAAATGCCGGACTCGCGCGGGCATTTCGGCGATTACGGCGGCCGCTATGTCGCCGAAACGCTGATGCCGCTGATCCTCGATCTTGAGCGCGAGTATCGCAAGGCGCAGGCCGATCCCGCATTCCAGGCGCAGTTCGACGATTTGCTCGAACATTATGTCGGCCGCCCCAGCCCGCTCTATTTCGCGCCGCGCCTGACCCAAGAGCTTGCCAAGAATGCGCCCGCAGGGAAAGGCGCGCAGGTGTGGTTCAAGCGCGACGAGCTCAACCACACCGGCGCGCACAAGATCAACAATTGCATCGGGCAGATCCTGCTCGCCATGCGCATGGGCAAGACGCGCATCATCGCGGAAACCGGCGCGGGCCAGCACGGTGTCGCCACCGCCACGGTCTGCGCGCGCTTCGGCCTGCCCTGCACCATCTTCATGGGCGCGACTGATGTCGCGCGCCAGGCGCCCAATGTGTTCCGCATGAAGCTGCTCGGCGCCGAAGTGGTGCCCGTCACCGCCGGGGCCGCCACGCTCAAGGACGCGATGAATGAGGCGCTGCGCCATTGGGTCGCCAACGTCCACGACACTTTCTACATCATCGGCACCGCCGCCGGCCCGCACCCCTATCCCGAACTGGTGCGCGATTTCCAGAGCGTGATCGGCAAGGAAGCGCGCGCGCAGATGCTCAGCCGCATCGACCGCCTGCCCGACCTGCTGGTCGCGGCAATCGGCGGCGGTTCGAACGCGCTGGGCCTGTTCCACCCCTTCCTCGACGATCCCGAGGTGAAGATGTTGGGCGTGGAGGCGGCAGGCTATGGCCTCGATGGCGACCAGCACGCCGCCAGCCTGCTCGGCGGATTTCCCGGCGTGCTCCACGGCAACAGGACCTATCTGCTGCAGGACGAAGACGGCCAGATCACCGAGGGCCATTCGATCAGCGCGGGTCTCGACTATCCCGGCATCGGCCCCGAACACGCCTGGCTCAAGGACATGGGCCGCGTGGAATATACCGCCGTCACCGACGACGAGGCGCTGGGCGCCTTCCAGCTGCTCTGCCGGACCGAGGGGATCATCCCCGCGCTCGAACCGAGCCACGCCATCGCGGCAGTGGCCAAGGTCGCGCCGACCATGGCGAAGGACAGCATCATCCTGTGCAATTTGTGCGGACGCGGCGACAAGGACATCTTCACCGTGGCCGACAAGCTGGGAGTGGAGATGTGATGGTGCGGGCAAAGCCCTCTCCCCTTCAGGGGAGAGGGTCGGGAGAGGGGGGTGCGTGACCATGCCTCGCTCAAGCACGCCCAGGCCATGCGCAAGGAAATGCCAGAGCCTGAAATGCGGATGTGGCTGGAACTGCGCGCCGCGCGCTTTCGCGGGGTCAGGTTTCGGCGGCAGAAGGTGATCGGCAAGTTCATCGCTGATTTCGCCTCGAACCAACCCAAATTGGCAATCGAACTCGATGGCGATACGCATGGCGGACGCGAAAGCTACGATGCGATGCGAACGCGGTTTCTGGAAGAACAGGGATACACGGTGGTCAGGTTTTCGAACTCGGACGTGATGGGAAATATGGACGGAGTGCTGGAACGATTGGGCGAGATCGTCGATATGCAGGTGACACCCCCTCCCCCAACCCCCTCCCCTGAAGGTGAGGGGGCTAAGGGTGGCACGACCAACTCCCTCTCCCCTTCAGGGGAGAGGGTCGGGGAGAGGGGCATCCAGTGACCCGCTTCTCCACCGCCTTCGCCAAGCCCCACCCCGCGCTGGTCTGCTTCATCACCGCGGGCGATGGCGACACCGCGGCCAATCTCGATGCATTGGTCGAGGGGGGCGCCGATGTGATCGAGCTGGGAATGCCCTTCACCGATCCGATGGCCGATGGCCCGGCGATCCAGGCGGCGAATTTGCGCTCGCTGGGCGCCGGGACGCGGACCGCCGATGTCTTGCGCCTCGCCAGCGAATTCCGCCGGCGCCATCCCGAAGTGCCGCTGGTGCTGATGGGCTATGCCAACCCGATGGTGCGGCGCGGCGCCGAATGGTTTGCCGAGCAGTGCAAGGTTGCGGGCGTCGATGGCGTGATCTGCGTCGACATCCCGCCCGAGGAAGACGATGCGCTGGGCCCCGCCCTGCGCAAGGCCGGTATCTCGCCGATCCGGCTTGCCACCCCCACCACCGATGCAAAGCGCCTGCCCGCCGTGCTCGCTGGGTCTTCGGGTTTCCTTTATTACGTCTCGGTCGCCGGGATCACCGGGCTCCAGCAGGCCGCGCAGGCGAGCATCGAGGACGCCGTGGCCCGGTTCAAGGCGGCGACCGACCTGCCCGTCGCGGTCGGCTTCGGCGTGCGCACGCCCGAGCAGGCGGGCGCGATCGCCAGGGTCGCGGACGGCGTGGTGGTCGGCAGCGCGCTGGTGGAACTGGTCGGCGAACATGGAACCGAGGCCCCGGCGAAGCTGCGCGAACTGACTGCGGCGTTGGCCGAGGCCGTTCACTCGGCGCGCTAATCCCATCGTCATTGCGAGCAGCGAAGCTGCGCTGCAATCCATGGAACAACACTGCAGCAAGCACTGCGCCATGGATTGCTTCGTCGCTTCACTCCTCGCAATGACGAAAAAAACACATTAAGGCCCGTCCCATGAACTGGTTCACCCGCGTCCGCAATTCACTGAACTTCGGATCGAAGCGCAGCACCGACAAGGATCTCTGGGTCAAGTGCCAGGGATGCCAGCAGATGGTCTTCGCGCAGGAATACGAGGACAATTCCTTCGTCTGCCCGCGCTGCGACCATCATGGCCGCATCGGCGCCGACGAGCGCCTGCGCCAACTGCTCGACCAAGGCCATGAGGTCCTGCCGGTCCCGCAGGTCAAGGAAGACCCGCTCAAGTTCCGCGATTCGCAGAAATACACCGATCGGTTGAAGAAGGCGCGCGCCAATAGCCCGCACGAGGACGCCTTCCTCGTCGGCTCGGGCACGATCGAGGGCAAGCCGGCGGTGGTCGGCGTGCAGGACTTCGGCTTCATGGGCGGATCGATGGGCATGGCGGTGGGCACCGCCTTCTGCCAGGGCGCCGAACGCGCGCTGCGCCGCAGATGCGCCTATATCGTGGTGACCGCCGCGGGCGGCGCGCGGATGCAGGAAGGTATCCTCAGCCTGATGCAGATGCCCAAGGCGACGGTGATGACCCGCCGCCTCAAGCAAGCCGGCCTGCCCTATATCGTGGTGCTGACCGATCCCACCACCGGCGGCGTCACCGCCAGCTATGCCATGCTGGGCGACGTCCACATTGCCGAGCCGGGTGCGCTGATCGGCTTTGCCGGCCAGCGCGTGATCCAGGACACGATCCGCGAACAGCTGCCCGAAGGCTTCCAGCGCGCCGAGTATCTGCGCAAGCACGGCATGGTCGACATGGTCGTCCATCGCCACGAGCTCAAGGACATGCTGGCGACGCTGCTCGATTACCTGGCGCCCGCCAAGGCGGCGTGATGATCCTCCCCGATCCGGGGAGGGAGACCACCGAAGGTGGTGGAGGGGCACTCTCGATGGATCGAAACAACCGATGCCATGAACCGCCGCCCGTGCCCCTCCACCACGCTACGCATGGTCCCCCTCGCCCGGTGGAGGAGGATTGATGGATTTCGCCACCTCCACCAGCCCCGCCGTACAGGCGCAGCTCGACCGGCTGGGCGCGCTCAGCGTGCCGCAGGGCCGGCTGGGGCTGGCAACGATCCGCGCGCTGCTGGCACGGCTGGGTGATCCGCACTTGGCTCTGCCGCCGGTGTTCCATGTCGCCGGGACCAACGGCAAGGGGTCGAGCTGCGCCTTCCTGCGCGCGATGCTCGAGGCCGAGGGGTACAAGGTCCACGCGACCACCAGCCCGCACCTCGTGCGCTATAATGAACGGATCCGCGTCGCAGGCGAACTGATCTCCGACGATCGGCTCGCGCAGCTGCTGGCAGAGGTGCTCGACGCGGGAGCGGACCTCAATCCGAGCTTCTTCGAAGTCACCATCGCCGCCGCCTTCACCGAATTCGCGCGCGTTCGCGCGGACGCTTGCGTGGTCGAGGTCGGCCTTGGCGGGCGGTTCGACGCGACCAATGTGATAGAGCGCCCCCTCGTGTGCGGCATCGCCGCGCTGGGGATCGACCACGAACGCTTCCTGCTGGCGCCCGAGGATGGCGTGCCGAACAATCCCATCGCGCGCATCGCCTTCGAGAAGGCGGGGATCGCCAAACCGGGCGTGCCGCTGGTGACGATGGGCGAATGCTATCCGGATGCAGCGCGCGCGGTGATTGCCGCGATCACGGAAAAGACCGGTTCTCCGCTCCGCGAGTACGGTCCGGGTTGGTGCTGCGACGGTTTCAATGCCGGCACCGGGCGCTTGTTCTACCGTGAACGGTATCGGGAGGGGATCGATGTCCCCGCCCCGTCCATCCCCGGCGAACACCAGTATTTCAACGCAGGCCTCGCCATCGCGATGCTTCGTTCGCAGAGCAGGCTTCGCGTCGGAGAAGCGGCCATTGCGCAAGGTCTGCGCACGGCGCGCTGGCCGGCCCGTCTCCAACGCCTATCGCAAGGTCCGCTGACCATGCTGGTCCCGGGTCGGGCGATCTGGCTCGACGGCGGGCATAATCCCAGTGCCGGAGAAACGCTGGCCGAGTTCTTTCGCGAGCCGATCCACCTCATCATCGGAATGCTGGAAGCGAAGGACCCGCAATCCATTGTCGGGCCGCTGCGCGATCGGATCCGCAGCCTGACCGTGGTCGCTGTGCCGGGTCATGACTGGCATCCGGCCGCGAGGTTCGGTCCCGGCGCATGTGCGGCGGCCGGTGTCGAGCAGGCCCTCCTCGGGCTCCCGGCAGATGGCTATTGCGTGCTGGTCGCCGGCTCGCTCTACCTCGCGGGCGAGGTGCTGCGGCTCAACGGCGAGCTGCCCGACTAGGGCGATTTCGGGCCGGATGAAATCATCTGGCGATCAGGAAATAACGGTAAAACAAGAACTTAGAGTGCCGACTTTGATGCAATCGAAGCGGAAGCACTCTAGCGGGGGTGAATCCCGTGTGCCCACAAATAGGCGGCCTGCTTGATCTCGTGATGGTCGTTGCGGATATTCATCGAAGCTTGCTGGCGCGTTTCCTTGATCACGCCGGGGCGCAAAGGCTCATCGAAGGCGATGCCGAAGTGGTCCCCGTCCCGCCACTTGACTTCGCCGAATGCCTCGAACGTCATCCACCGCAGCACGCAATCGCGGACGACGTATTCCGCTTCCCCGTCCCCGTCCATCAGCGCGACATGGGCACCGCCCTGCGACAGATCGACAATTTCCACGCGCTTGCGCCCGTCGAGCGTTTCGAGATGACCGACCACGCCGACATCCACGCGCAGGAAGTCACGCTGCGATTCTTTGTCAACCTGGTCGTGCGGCCCGCCCATGGTGTCACGATTAACGCCGATTGCTTAGATTTTGCTTAACTCCCGCCTCGTGGGGAATGTCATGGGCCATCATCCGCTTCTCCGGCAGTCCCCATGGCCGCATCGACCAACCCGTTGCGCATCATCCACCAGAACAGGGCGATTCCCGGCACGGCAGCCAGTGTCGTGAGCAGGTAGAAATCGACATAGCCCATCGTCTCGATCAGCGCGCCCGCCGTGGTGCCGGTCAGGAACCGCCCCACAATGCTCGCCGCCGCGCTGATCAGCGCATATTGCGCGGCGGTAAAGCGCAGGTCGCACAGGGCCGAGAAATAGGCGACCACCACCACGCCGCCATAGCCGCTGGCGATATTCTCGAACCCGATCGCGCCGGCCATGCCCCAGTTCGAATGGCCTGCGGCCGCCAGCAGCGCGAAGCTGAGGTTCGAAATCCCCATCAGCACCAGTGCGATCAGCACCGAACGCTTGAGCCCCAGGCGGGCATAGATCACCCCGCCGATGAACACACCGATGAGATAGGCCCAGAAGCCCACGCCCACATCGTAGATCGCGATCTCGTCATTGGTGAAACCGAGGTCGTCGAACAGCAGGCGGAATGTCAGGTTGGCCAGCGTGTCGCCGATCTTGTGGACGAGGATGAACAGCAAAACCAGCCAGGCCCCGTGGCGCTTGAAGAACTCGATGAAGGGGCCGGCAATCGACCGCCACACTTCACCGACGCCCTTGCGCGCGATCTCGGCCTTGCGGCGTGGCGGCTCGCCGAGGATGAGCGCGGTCAGCATCGCGGGGAGCACCAGCGCGGCGCAGGCGAGATAGGCCGCGCTCCAGCCCGAGCGTGCCGCGATCACCAGCGCGATCGCCCCCGAACCTGCCGCCCCGATGCGCCAGCCATACTGGCTCATCCCCGAACCGACACCCAACTGGTAAGGCTTGAGCGTTTCGATGCGATAGGCGTCGATCACGATGTCGAAACTCGCGCCCGCAGCGCCCACCAGCACCGCCGATGTGGCCATCCACGCGATGTCCCTTGCCGGATCGGCCAGCGCCAGATTGACCACCGCCGCCGCAACCAGCAGGCCCGTTACGACCATCCACGAAACGCGTTGCCCCAGTCGGCCAAGGATCGGCAGACGTATGCCGTCCGGGATCCAGGCCCAGAAAATCTTGAAGTTGTAGACCAGGAAGGCGAGCGTGAAAGCGGTCACGGTCGCCTTGTCGATATTGTCCTGCGCCAGCCGCGTGGTCAGCGTCGCGCCGATCATTGCATAGGGGAAGCCCGATGATATGCCGAGGAAGAAAGCGGCGAGCGACTCCTTTTCCAGATACGGCTTGAGGGAGGCCCACAGCGAAGGCTGCGATACGGGCGCGACGCCGACTGATTCCTGCATTCCCTAGCGTCCTTCCGTTTTCGCCGGTTTTTTGCGACACTAGCCGCGAGAGTGAGAGAGAGGAACAGCCCCGATGAGCGCTGTCGACACCAAACATTCCGCGCGCCGCCCGACCGAGGGCATGATCGCGCTGGCCCGCGATATCGCCGAAGGTCGCAAGCGCGACGCCACGGGCGCGACCAGCATCCCCGCGCGGGTCTATACCGACCCGTCCTATTGGGAGCGCGAGAGGGCGGCGATCTATGACCGGCTGCCGCAGATCCTGTGCCCGTCGGCGCTGCTGCCCGATCCCGGCATGGCGGTGCCGCATGACGCGACGGGGCGCCCGCTGCTGATCACGCGCGATGCGCAAGGGGCCGCGCATGTCTTGCTCAACGTCTGCCGCCATCGCGGCACCCGGCTGGTCGAAGGCGGCGAGGTCCAGTGCACCAGGAAGCTGGTCTGCCCCTATCACGCCTGGACCTATGCGGTGGACGGGCGGCTGCTCGCCCTGCCCCGCCCCGATACTTTCCCCGGCCTCGACAAGCGCGATTACGGCCTCGTCGAACTTCCTTCGAGCGAAACCGGCGGGCTGATCTGGTTCTGCCCGCGGCAGGACACCGCCGATTTCTCGCTGGCAGAGCGGCTGGGCGAGGATTTCGACGCGCTGGGCATGGGCGAACAGGTGCTGTTCCGCCGCAAGACGCACGACGTGGCGGGAAACTGGAAGCTGATCATGGATGCCTTCCTCGAAAGCTACCATGTCACGCGGCTGCATGCGAAAACCATCGGCCCGTTCTTCAAGGACGGCGCGACCAGCGGCGACATGATCGGCCCGCATTCGCGCAGCGCGGTGGGCAGGCTGGAGGAGATGGATGGCGTCGACCTGACCGACATCGACGCGCTGCGCCGGGTGGTGACCTTTGCCTATCAGATGCTGCCGGGCGCGCTGGTCATCCCCAGCCCCGACTATATCAATTTGATGGTGATGATGCCGCAATCGCACGACCGCACGCTGGTCGAGGATTTCATGCTGATCCCGCAGCAGCCGGCGACCGAAAAGGCCCGCAACCATTGGGAACGCAGCTGGGCGCTGCTCGATGGCGGGGTTTTCGCGAGCGAGGATTTCCGCGCCGCCGAGCTTGGCCAGCAGGGTTTGGCGAGCGGCGCGGTGCCCTTCCTGACGCTGGGCACGCTCGAAGGCGGCATCCACCGCTACCACGAGACGGTCGAGCAAGCCTTGCGCGCGGCCGACTGAGCGCCTAACCGCGCGGTCATGTCCGACAATCGACTTCCCGAAGACGGCGACCGCATCGCCAAGCTGCTCGCGCGCGCGGGTGTCGCCAGTCGCCGCGAGATCGAGCGCATGATCGCCGATGGCCGGGTGGCGGTGGACGGCAAGGTGCTCGATACGCCCGCGGTCAAGCTCGCCAGCCTGCGCGCGGTCACGGTCGACGGCAGGCCGGTAGACCAGGCCGAAGCCGCGCGGCTGTTCGCCTTTCACAAGCCCGCCGGCCTGATTACCGCCGAGCGCGATCCCCGGGGCCGCCCGACGATCTACACCGCGCTGCGCAATGCGCTGCCCAAGGGCGCCGGGCGGGTGATGCCGGTCGGCCGTCTTGATTTCACCACCGAGGGCCTGCTGCTGCTGACCAATGACGGCGAGCTGAAGCGCGCGATGGAACTGCCCGCCTCGGGCATCGCGCGCACCTATCGCGCGCGCGCCTTCGGCGACGTGACGCAGGCGCAGCTCGACGAGCTGATCGAGGGGATCGAGATCGAGGGCGTGCGCTATGGCCGGATCGAGGCCGACCTCGAACGCGGATCGGGCAAGAACCGCTGGATCGAACTGACGCTGACCGAGGGCAAGAACCGCGAGGTGCGCCGCGTGCTCGAACACCTCGGGCTCAAGGTGAACCGGCTGCTGCGCACCGCTTACGGCCCGTTCGAACTGGCCGACCTGCCGCGCGGGCAGGTGATCGAGATCCGCCAGGCCGATGTCGAACGTTTCCGCAAGGGGCTGATGCGGGGCCGCAAGTGAGGATCGTCGCGGGCGATTGGCGCGGGCGCAAGCTGACCGCGCCGCCGGGCGATCTGACCCGCCCGACCGCCGATCGCACGCGCGAAACGCTGTTCAACATGCTCGCCAGCCGGCTTGGCAGTTTCGAGGGGCTCGACGTGCTCGACCTGTTCGCGGGTTCGGGCGCACTGGGCCTCGAGGCGTTGTCGCGCGGGGCGGCATCGTGCCTGTTCGTCGAACAGGACGCCGCAGCGGTGAAGGCGATCCGCGCCAACATCGAGGCACTGGGCGCGCGCGGCAGGGCCAGCGTGCAGCACGCGTCGGTGCTGACGCTGGGCGCGGCGCGGTCAGCGCCTGCGCTGATCCTGCTCGACCCGCCCTACGATACCGGCGCGGGGCAGGTCGCGCTCGACCGCATGCTGCGGCTGGGCTGGATCGACGGTGCCAGCTGGATCGCGCTCGAAACCGGTGCGAAGGAAGAGGTGGCGGTCAAGGGGCTGGCTGTCGAGGCCGAACGCAAGGTCGGCAAGGCACGGCTTACGCTGCTGCGGCTCGCCGCCTGAACGCACGCAACCGGCGCGCTTGCCTTCCTCGGCACCGTTCCCTAACTGTTCCAGCAACCATGTCGGACCACCCTGCCCCTTCGCGCACCGATGAAGCCGGTGCCCCTCCTGCCTATGCGGCGGCGCTGAATGAACCGCAGCGGCAGGCGGTGCTGACCACCGAGGGGCCGGTGCTGATGCTGGCCGGCGCGGGCACCGGCAAGACCGCGGCGCTGACCGCAAGGCTGGCGCATCTCATCGCGACGCGGCGGGCCTGGCCGTCCGAAATCCTCTGCGTCACCTTCACCAACAAGGCCGCGCGCGAGATGCGCGAACGCGTGGCGCGGCATATCGGCGATGCGGTGGAAGCGATGCCCTGGCTCGGCACCTTCCATTCGATCGGCGCACGCATGCTGCGGCGCCATGCCGAACTGGTCGGGCTGCAACCGAACTACACGATCATCGACACCGACGACCAGCTGCGCCTGCTCAGGCAGCTGATCCAGGAAAACGACCTCGACGAAAAACGCTGGCCCGCGCGCCAGCTGGCGGGGCTGATCGATCGCTGGAAGAACCGCGGGCTCAATCCGGGCGATCTCGATGCGGTCGAGAACGAGGCCTATGCCAATGGCCACGGGGCGCAGTTCTACCGGCTCTACCAGGACCGGTTGAAGGCACTCAACGCCTGCGATTTCGGCGACCTGCTGCTGCATGTGGTCAATGTGCTGCGCGATCACCGCGACGTGCTGGAGCATTACCAGCAGCGTTTCAAATACATCCTCGTCGACGAATATCAGGACACCAACCAGGTCCAGTACCTGTGGCTGCGGCTGCTCGCGCAGGGGCGCAGGAACATCTGCGTGGTGGGGGACGACGACCAGTCGATCTATTCATGGCGCGGGGCAGAAGTCGCCAATATCCTGCGGTTCGAGAAGGATTTTCCTGGCGCCGCCGTGATCAAGCTGGAACAGAACTATCGCTCCACCCCGCAGATCCTCGCCGCCGCATCGGGCCTGATCGATGCCAACAGCCAGCGGCTCGGCAAGACGCTGTGGACCGAACTGCCGCAGGGCGAGAAGCTCCGCGTTCTCGGCATCTGGGACGGGCCCGAAGAAGCGCGCCGGGTGGGCGAGGAGATCGAGCGGCTCGAGGCCGAAGGTGCTCCGCTCGATCAGGTCGCCATCCTCGTGCGCGCGCAGTACCAGACCCGCGAATTCGAGGACCGCTTCATACAAATCGGCCTCAACTACCGGATCGTCGGCGGGTTTCGCTTCTACGAACGCGCCGAAATCCGCGATGCGCTGGCCTATCTGCGGGTGATCGAGCAGCCCGCCGACGATCTCGCCTTCGAACGCATCTACAACCAGCCCAAACGCGGCCTCGGCGCCAAGGCGCTCGAGAGCATGCGCCGCCACGCCCGCCGCATCCAGGCCCCGCTCGCCGCCGCGAGCCTCGAGCTTGCCGACAGCGACGAGCTGCCTGCACGGGCGCGCAACACGCTGGTCGGGCTGCTCGGCCAGTTCGTCCACTGGCGCGAACAGGCGGAGAGGGTCACCCCGTCCGAACTGCTGCGCATGGTCATCGCCGAAAGCGGTTACGAGGACATGCTCCGGAAGGACCCTGGCGCCGAGAGCGCGGGGCGGCTCGAAAACCTGTCCGAACTCGCCCGCGCGATCGAGGATTACGCCAGCCTCACCGATTTCCTCGAGCACGTCAGCCTGATCATGGACAATGATGCGCGCGACGATGGCGAAAAGGTCACCATCATGACCATGCACGCGGCCAAGGGGCTGGAATTCGATCATGTCTTCCTGCCCGGATGGGAGGAAGGCGTGTTCCCCAGCCAGCGCGCGCTCGACGAAGGCGGGCTCGCCAGCCTCGAGGAGGAACGCCGCCTCGCCTATGTCGCGATCACCCGCGCGCGGCGGCGCTGCACCATCCTCCACGCCGCCAACCGCCGCATCTATGGCCAGTGGACCAGTTCGATTCCCAGCCGCTTCATCGACGAACTGCCCGCCGAAACCATCGCGCGCGAGACCACGATGACCGGCGGCGCCTCGCTGTGGCGCGCCAATTGGAGCGAGACCGAGGATCCCTTTGCCCATGTCTCGGCCAGCCGCCCCGAACGTTCGAGCGCGCGCGGCCCGGGATGGCAACGCGCGTTAACGACGGGGTACGACGCCACCCCCAAGCGCCTTGTGGAACCCGGCCGCAGCGCCGCCAGCTTCGCCGCCAGGCCGCGCAGCGACATCGCCATCGGCGCGCGCGTGTTCCACGACAAGTTCGGCTATGGCGAGGTGACCGGCCAGGAAGGCAACAAGCTCACCATCGATTTCGGGAAAACCGGCGAGAAACGGGTGATCGACAGCTTCGTGAAACTGGCCGAGTAGGAACTCAGGCCGCCGCCCCGGCGTCGGCCACCGCCGCTGCGCCATCGCGATAGCGCCGCTCCCACGGGCGAGCGAGTTCGCCGAGAAATCCGCGCGTACCCTCTTCGATCCCAGTCTCGCAGCCGAGATAGGGCCTGGGGTCGCAATAGGTCCCGAAGAGCTTGTCCCACAGCGTGATGGTGTTGCCGTAATTGGTCCCCATCAGCGCTTCATCGCGGATATGGTGCAGGCGGTGCGCGGCGGGCGAGATCAGCACCTCGCCAAAGATACCCAGCGTCCAGTTGACGTCGGCATGGACGAAATATCCCCACCAGCTGCGCAGGATTCCCGCCCCGACGATGGACCAGAGCGGAAAGCCGAGCGCCACCACCAGCAGCGTGTCGAACAGCATGCTGATGATCTTGCCGACCGGATGCTTGCGCTGGACCGAGAGGAAATGCATCGCGGTGTCGCTATGGTGCGTGGCGTGGAACCGCCAGATGCCCTGCATATGTTCGATCCGGTGGCGCCAATAGGCGACGAAATCGACCAGCACGATCGCCAGCGCCAGCACCAGCACTTCGGGCAGGCCGCTCCACAGGTCAGGAAACAGCCCGTATTGTCCGACCGTATCGCTCAGCACGATGGCCGGAACGACGAAGATCGGCCCGACCAGCAAGGTGTTGAACGCGGTCAGCAGGACATTGGTCGTCGCTTCCGCGCGGCAGCGGCGCAACGCATCGACGATGGCCCCGCGCTTGGTGGCCAGCGCGAACAGCGTGAAAAAGACGACGACCGGACCGAACTGCCACAGCAGGTCTTCGAGCGAGGAGAACTGGTCTTCCATGCCCGCCCCGATGCCAGAGCAAGGCTAACAAATGCTGAAGACCGCCCCCCTGCGGGCGCCCAAATCAGAGCGCCGAAACGCTGAGGAATCCGGGCATCGGCCCGTTCCATTCGCCCGGCCTGGTCGGCGTGTCGTCCTCGTCGCGGTAACGGCGAGGCTTCTCTGCCCCCGGTTCCTTCTCGCGGCGCGGAGCACGTTCGCGGCGCGGCTCGCGCTCATCGCGTTCTTCGCGGCGGCCGCGCGATGGCCGGGCCTGTTCCTCGCGCCCGGAATCGACTTCGGGCTCGGGTTCCGGAGCCTTGAGTTCGACGCGCACATCCTTCTTGCCGAACACGGGAACCTGCGCCCCGGTCAGCTTCTCGACATTGGCGATCGCTTCGGCATCGTCTTCGGCAACTAAGGTGAAGGCGCGGCCCTTGGCCCCCGCGCGCCCCGTGCGACCGATGCGGTGGACATAATCGTCCGGGTGCCAGGGCGTGTCGAAGTTGAACACGTGGCTGACACCCTTGATGTCGAGCCCGCGCGCGGCAACGTCCGAGGCGACGAGGATGTTGACCTCGCCCTTCTTGAACCGGTCCAGCTCCTTCAGTCGGCTCGCCTGGTCCATGTCGCCGTGGATCTCGCTCGAGGAGAAGCCGTGGCTTTGCAGGCTCTTGTTGATTTCGCGCACCGTGGTCTTGCGATTGGCAAAGATGATCGCGGTTTCGACCAGATCGTTGCGCAGCAGCCAGCGCAGCGTCTCGCGCTTCTGGCGGCTCTTCACCGGCACCTTGAAGGCGGTGATGTCCTTGTTGGTCGACGCCGCACGGCTGACCTCGATCCGCTTGGGATTGCTGAGGAATTTCTTGGCCAGCTTCTCGATCGGCGGGGGCATGGTGGCCGAGAACAGCAGGGTCTGGCGGGTTTCGGGCAGCTTGTCGCAGATGAACTCGATATCGGGGATGAAGCCCATGTCGAGCATGCGGTCGGCTTCGTCGATCACCAGCAGTTCGCAGCCGTTGAGCAGGATCTTGCCGCGTTCGAACAGGTCCATCAGCCGGCCTGGCGTGGCGATCAGCACGTCGACGCCCTCGTTGAGCGCCTTGACCTGATCGCCCATCTGCACGCCGCCGATCAGCAGCGCCATCTTGAGATCGTGGTTCCTGCCGTATTTCTCGAAATTCTCGGCGACCTGCGCGGCGAGTTCGCGCGTCGGTTCGAGGATCAGCGAGCGCGGCATCAGCGCGCGGCGGCGGCCGTGATGCAGGATGTCGATCATCGGCAGCACGAAGCTGGCGGTCTTGCCCGTTCCGGTCTGGGCGATGCCGATGATGTCCTTCATCATCAGCACCGGCGGAATGGCCTCGCGCTGGATCGCAGTCGGCTCGGTATAGCCGGCGTCTTCGACTGCCTTGAGCAGGTCTGGTGAAAGGCCGAGATCGGCGAAAGTCATTAGCGTCGAAAGTTTCCCTGGGACATGCGCCGATCACGACCCGCGCGTCCGCGGGATCGGCTGGCCGGGCCCTTTGCCTTTTTATGGGCGGAAGTCAAGGTTTCGGCTGCGCAGGCTCAGTGTCGCGGCTCAGTCTTCGCCCGGCACCAGCACCAGCTGGTTCAACCTCGATATCTGGCACTTCGCCCCGGCCCGGCTCAGCAACCGGTCGCGCCCGGTGCACAGCCGCCCGTCCTCGCTCCGCTCCATGTAGAAGCCGAGGTAGAAATCGCGCGGACTGCAGTCCTTTTCGAGCTTTGCCGAGATCATGGTGCGGTCACGCATGTGGATGACCAGGCGATTGCCGCTGTCCGAAACGCCAACGATGCGGTCGGCGGCGATACAACGCCCGATCGGTCGTTCGACGAGGCGGGGCGGGGCGGTCTGGCGCGGCAGGTCGGCCAGCAGGCCGTTGCGCACCGCGCTGGGCTGCGGGCTGATGCGCACGATCACGCGCCCCTCGATCCTCACCTGGTTGGCAACCGGAATACCGGCGCCGTCGACGAAGCCCGTCCAGTCCGGCGCACGGCGTGACATGGGGCCTTCGGGGGCCGCCCTTTCCGGCACACGCGCCTGATGGGCGACATCCCGGTCTGCGCGACCGTCTTGTGATGCAGCAAACGGCAGGAGCAACGTCAGAAGGGCAGTGACGAAAGGCATTGGTGCGGCTGAATGCTCCCCTGACGCATCGATTCTGCGTGGTACGACCCACGATCCGGCGCCCGCCTGCGCCCCCCCGCTTGAATATCCGCTTAATTGATCTCCATGCGAAGGCAAGGTGTGGCATTGTACCGGACAGCTGTGGCATGGGGCACACATGTCTTCGCGCAATTCCTTCATCGGTGCCGCCCGCGAGCTGCTCGGCCAACGCGGCTTCACCGATGATCCGGAACTGGTCGCCCCCTGGCTGACCGACTGGCGGGGGCGCTTCACCGGGCGGGCGCTGGGCCTCGCCTCGCCCGCGTCGACCGCCGAAGTCGCCGCGCTGGTGCGGCTGTGCGGCGAACATGGCGTGCCCATCGTCCCGCAGGGCGGCAACAGCGGGATGTCGGGCGGCGCCACCCCCGACGACAGCGGGACCGCGGTGATCCTGTCGCTGCGCCGCATGGATGCGGTCCGCGAACTCGATCCGCAGGCGCGGCAGGCGGTCTGCGAAGCGGGCGTGGTTCTCCAGCACCTCCACGAAGCGGCGGGGAAACACCGCCTGCGCTTCCCGCTGACGCTGGGCGGCAAGGGTTCGGCGACGGTCGGCGGGCTGGTATCCACCAATGCGGGCGGCACGCAGGTGCTGCGTCACGGGACCATGCGCGCGCAGGTGCTGGGGCTGGAGGCGGTGCTTGCCGACGGGTCGGTGCTCGACACGCTGACCCCGCTCAGGAAGGACAACCGCGGGTTCGACCTCAAGCAATTGCTGATCGGCTCGGAAGGCACGCTGGGTATTGTCACCGCCGCAACCCTGCGGCTCGTGCCCGAAATCGGCGGACGCGTGGTTGCCTGGGCCGGGCTTCCCTCGATCGCCGCGGCACGGCAATTGCTGCTCCATTGCGAAAGTGTTGCGGGCGACAGTCTGGAAGGCTTCGAGGTGCTTCCGGCGCATTGCCTTGCATCGGTGCTGGCCTATCTGCCCGATGCCCGTTCACCGCTGGCAGGCGACCATGCCTGGCATGCGCTGATCGAGCTGGTGGCCCCTGCCGGAGACGCCGGGCGGCTTGCCCAAGCCGCCGAAGCCATGCTCGCCACCGCCTTCGAGAAGCAGCTGGTCGAGGATGCCGCAATCGCCGCGAACGAAACGCAGGCCGAAGCCTTCTGGCAGCTGCGCGACATGATCGCCCCGGCCGAACGCGCTATCGGCCCGGCGATGCAGCACGACATTTCCGTCCCGGTCGCCGGCATGGCCCGCTTTATCGAGGAGGCCGCACCCGATGTCGAGCGACGGTTCGCGGGCACCACTGCGGTCGGCTTCGGGCATCTGGGTGACGGCAATATCCATTTCCACGTCCTCGCCCCCCAGGGCGCGGTGCGCGGCGAATGGGAAGCAACCGAAGGCAAGGTCATCAGCGCCCACGTCCATGACCTCGTAACACGGGCGGGCGGTTCGATCAGCGCCGAGCATGGGATCGGGCAGATGAAGCGCGACGAATTGGCACGGCTGGGCGACCCGGTTGCGCTGGCGCTGATGCGCGGCATCAAGCAGGCGCTCGACCCGCAGGGCCTGCTCAATCCGGGCAAGCTGGTGCCGCTTGCGCTGGCAGGCACAACCCCCTAAAGCGCCGGGCTTCACGCGCGCGTGCCCTGGGTGCGGCGTATCATCCAACGTTCTTCGGAGAGTTTCCATGGCCAGCGCGCCGCAGCCGAACCTGCCCCTGTTCTATAACGACCTGATGCCGCTCAACACCAACGATCACGCCGGCCTTCGCACGCGTTCGGTCGAGGTCGCACCCTGGCTGTCGAGGCAGCATGCGGTCCCGCTGACGGTCGACGAATTCATCCAGGCGCAGCGCCAGCTGCCGATCGTGTTCACCGCCGGCGACAGCCCGCTGCCGATCGCGCTGATGGGCCTCAACGAAGGCGTGAACACCTATGTGGACGCCCAGGGCAAGGTCAGCGAACCGGTCTATCTTCCCGCCTATATCCGCCGATACCCCTTTCTGCTCGCCCGCCTGCGTCCCGATGCGCAGGAACTGTCGCTGTGCTTCGACCCGACCGCGGATTCGGTGGGCGAGTTCGAGGATGGCGAGCCGCTGTTCGATGGCAGCGAGCCTTCGCAGGCGACCAGGAGCATCCTCGAATTCTGCGAAAGCTTCGAGCAGGCCGGCCAGCGCACGCAGGCCTTCATGGACGAACTCAAGCAGCACGACCTGCTGATGGACGGCGAAGTTGCCATCCAGATACCCGGCAACGCCAGCCCGTTCATCTATCGCGGCTTTCGCATGATCAACATGGACAAGCTGAAGGAAGTCCGTGGCGACCAGCTGCGCAAATGGAACGAGAACGGCCTGCTTCAGCTGATCTATGCGCATGTCTTTTCGCTCGAACAGATGCGCATCATCTTTGCCCGTCAGGTGCAACAGGGGACGGCTCCGGTGCAGAACGCGGCGCCCAATGGTGCGCCGACTGCCTGATCGGGCCAAGCGGAGGGCGGTCGGGCCGTGCCGGACCGCCCTGTGTTGCCTGTCCCTTGCAGGCCTTGCCGGACTGCGGATCAACGATACGATCGTTGCCATCACCGGCGAAGGCGTGGGCGCGCGCCGGCCAGCCGTCAGGCCAGCGTGGAAACGCATCGCCCAAATCCATCGGGCCATCCAATCCGCGCGCGTTGCCGGTCCGGCGGGGAATAGTGGTATCGGGTCATTTGCTCCGACCCCAAGCCCGGTTTAGATAGGGTCAGACCCGAAAGGCGACCGGGAAATCGGGCGATCAGGAGTGCCAATGTCGAAGATCGTGCCAGTCATCCTGTGCGGGGGTAGCGGGACCCGGCTCTGGCCCAGAAGCCGCGTGACCCGGCCAAAGCCGTTCATCCCGTTGCTGGGCCGGCGGACGCTGTTCGAAGCCGCACTCGACCGTTGCAACGATCCGCAACAATTCGCCGCGCCGGTCATCGTCGTGGGCGAAGGGCATCTCGCCTTCGCCCGACCGCAAGCCGCAGGGGTGACCCAGGGTGCCCGCTTCATCGTCGAACCCTTTGGCCGCAATACCGCTCCCGCGATCGCGCTTGCGGCCCATGCGCTCGACCCGGACGATGTGATGCTGGCCTGCCCGAGCGACCAGCATGTGGCCGATATGGGCGCCTTCCGACGAGCGGCGGCCGATGCCGCCACGCTGGCCGGGGACGACTGGCTTGTCGCCTTCGGGATCGAGGCGACCGCTCCAGAAACCGGTTATGGCTACATCCGGCGTGGCGAGCGCCTGGGCACCGGCTTTCGCGTCGAAGGCTTTACGGAAAAGCCGGATCGCGCGACCGCGCAGGCATTCCTCGCGCAAGGCGGTTACGCCTGGAATGGCGGCATCTTTGCCTTCCGTGCGGGATATTACCTGTCCGAACTCGCACGATACCGGCCAGAGCTGGCGGCGCAGGTCGCAACGGCGCATCGCCAGCGGGAAGGTGACGGCATGACCTGGTGCCCGCAGCGCGAAGCCTTTGCCGCCATCGCAGCGGAATCCGTCGACTACGCCGTCATGGAAAACGCCACGCGCGTGGCAATGGTCGATGCGGCGATGGGCTGGTCGGACATCGGCAATTGGGATGCCCTCGCAAGCAGGCGCGAAACCGATGCCGGGGGCAATATCATCGTGGGTCCCGGCGAGGTGGTCGATGGCCGCGGGACGATGATCGACAGCGACGGCCCGAACGTTGCCGTCGTCGGACTCGACAACGTCGTGGTGGTGGTCGACGGCAACGATGTCCTCGTCGTCTCCCGCGATGCCGCGCAGGCGGTCGGCCGCGTGACAAGATGCAAGAACCAGTGATCCGCAAGCTCGATCGCCATTTCGTGCCCAAGGTCTGGGGCGTCGATCGCCTGCCCCCGCAATTCAAGGCTCCATCCGGCGAACGGATTGGCGAAGTCTGGTTCACGCCGCCGCCACAACTCGACGCGCTGCTGGTCAAGTTCCTCTTTGCAAGCGAGCGCCTGTCGATCCAGAACCACCCCGGCGATGCCGATGCCCGGGCGATGGGTCTGGGGCCATGCGGCAAGAGCGAGTGCTGGGTCATCGTCGATGCCGAACCCGGCGCAACCATCGCAGCCGGCTTCAGGGAAGAACTCGACGCCGGGACGGTGCGCAGCGCGGCGCTCGACGGCTCGATCGTCGAACTGCTGGTCTGGCACGCGGTCTCCCCTGGCGACTGCTTCTTCATCCCGGCGGGCACCGTGCATGCGGTCGGCGGCGGGGTCAGCCTGATCGAAGTGCAGCAGAACACCGACATCACCTTCCGCCTCTACGATTATGGTCGGCCGCGCGAACTGCATCTCGACCAGGCGGTCGGCGTGGCGGTTCCCGGCCCTTACCTCGCCAGCAACCGCGGGCGGATCGACGATGGTCGACAGCCGCTCTGCGAGGGCGAGCACTTCCGTCTGGCGGCCCTGACCTCCGGCACGCGGGACGCCATTCGCGACTGGCATGGAGCGGCGCTTGTCATCCCGTTCTCGGGCCATGCGGAGCTGCCGGGCGGGTCGCTCGACATGGGCGAATGCGCCTTCGTGCCCGAAATCGCCCGGCTGGAATTCGCCGGCGATGCGACGCTCCTGGTCGCGCAGGCTGTCGCGCAGGCCGAAGCCTGGGGCGAATATTCGTAACCGTTGCGGTAAAGACCGTCGCGCCGTGCAGCATTTGCGCCGACGGGATGCGACAAATCTCCCCGGTCCCTGTTGAAAGTGCCGCGCGGAGCCCTTAAATCCGGCTTGCTGGGCAGCGCTCCCCCTCATGGCCTGTCCGGCGATGCACATATGTGCATTCCTCCCTGAACCTTGGCCACCTCGTGCGATCCGCACGGGGTGGTTTTTTCGTGGATGCAATCTATTCGGCGGCCTGGGCAAGCCGCCCCGCCCCGCCAATCTCTCCGACCTCGGCGGCCAGCGCCCTGACCAGTCCGGCCAGCAGGCGCGCAACCGAAACGATCCGCGCGCTCGGCTGGTCGAGCCGCGTGTCGAGGTATGTGCTCCGGCAGGTCTCGAGCTGCAACGCGTGGATGCCCCGGCGAGGGTGGCCGAAGCGGTCGAGGATGTAGCCGCCCGAATACGGGCGGTTCAGCGACACCCGACGCCGATGGTCGCCGAAGTAACGCAAGGTCATGTCGACCAGTCCGGGATGGCAGGATGCCCCGAATCGGTCCCCCACGACGAATTGCGCCGGGCGGTCTTCCGGCCCCGCCGGCCTCAGCGGAGGCATGGAATGGAGATCGACCAGCAAGGCTGCGCCCCACGCATCGCGCAGGCGGTCAAGTTCGGCCCCGAGCGCGGCGTGGTAAGGCCGGTATATCCCGGCGATCCGCGCCTCGAGCTGTGCCGCCGGGGTCTGGCCGCGCCATATCTCGCCCAGCCCCGGGATCCGGCGCGGCACCAGTCCCAGCCCATTGCGCGAACGGCGGTTGGCCACCGAATGCCGGGACGAACGGAGCACCTCCCCGCTGATCATGCTCCAGTCGACGTCTTCCACCGAGCGGTTCAGGTCGATCAGCGCGCGCGGGGCCTGTGCGACAAGCAGGCTGGCACCGGTCTCGGCGGCCAGGCGGGTCGCTATGGCATCGACGTAGCGGTCTTCCAGGCGCAACCGGGCCTGTTCGGGATCCCGCATGGATGCAAGGGCACCGGCAGGATAGTCCCGCCCACTGTGGGGGACGGCCACGAGGATCGGCAACGGCGGTTCGGGGCTGTTCCAGAGCACATAGGCCGCCCGCCCCGTATCGGGTATCGCGCCACCCGACGATTGGGCAAACCTGGTCCCCGGCACGATCTGGTCCCTGTGCATTGCGCCATGGTTGCCTTGCCGCGCCATCAAAGCAAGCGGGATTGCGTGTTCACGACCTGTCCGAAGTCGAATCACGGACGATCCCGCATTGCCGCGCGAGCGACAGCGCACCGCCCGGTGAGCGGCTCGTCAGGGCGTCAGCCGGAGTCGTGCCTGGTATATGGTTTTTTAAGCGCCGGTCGCTATCATGCCGGCATGACCGGAAGCACCAGCCAGAAAATCCTCCTGGCAGAGGATGACAACGCCATGCGCGTCTATCTCGAACGGGCACTCGTCAGTGCAGGATACGAGGTCGATTCCGTCGACCGCGGCACTGCCGCGATCCCGCTGCTTGAAGAACACGCCTATGACCTGCTGCTTTCGGACATCGTCATGCCCGAAATGGACGGCATCGAATTGGCCCAGCGGTGCAACGAGATGCGCCCCGATACCAAGGTAATGTTCATTACCGGCTTCGCCGCCGTCACGCTCAAGGCGAGCCGCGAGCAGCCGCAGGCCAAGGTGCTGTCGAAACCCTTTCACCTGCGCGACCTCGTGCTCGAGGTCGAGCGGGTCCTCGAAGACCGCGTCAGGGCAGGCATCTAGGGCGGGCATCTAGAGCGGGCATCCATGAACCCCTTGCGCGGGTCGGGAAGGCTCGCTAAAGCGCCCGCCTGCCCCGCAAGGGGGCGCTCGATAGAGTGGGCGTATAGCTCAGTGGTAGAGCACTGTGTTGACATCGCAGGGGCCCCAAGTTCGAACCTTGGTACGCCCACCATCGAGGCGCTTTTCGCAAAACACGACCGTCCCGGACACCGATCCGCCGTCGTCGGTGCATATGGTGCCGTGTGACCCCTTGCGGGCGCATCTTTCGACCCGGCGACAGTCCGCCATCGGGAACACGCAGCCCGAATTCGATGGCGCGGGTCACCCCGGAACGCGAATTCGTACGTGATCGACCGGCAGGGACGATCCGCCCCCGTTCGGCGGGATTGCAACTTGGGCAGGGGATCGTAAACGATTTGTCTTGCCACCGTTACAAATACGCGAAAAACCGGCGGCAACACATGGGCATGCGCCATGAACAAGGGTCCGACTTCGCAGGATACCGGCAAGCATCGCCGGCAGCAGGCATCGTAATCGGGCTGGATCAGTCGAAGGGCAGAAACGCGCCGTGAACATGCCTCCGCAGCAGAATGTACTGAAAGCGGTTGATCGCGATGGGGAGCACGCCGGGGCGAACCGCCCCGCATTCGCCGAACTCGCCGCCAGGTTCAACAATGATGCCGTTGCGAAGCGCAAATTCCGTTCGCGAACGACTTCCGTGCTTGTGCTGGGCGACATCCTCATCGTCGTCGGAGCGATCCTTGGCTGGGCGACCGGCTACCTGCCCTATGCGAACGCCCTGTCCACGGCGAGCCTGCTGATTGCGGCGATCCTGCCCGTGTTCCTGTTTGCGAGCATCAATCTCAACTCGTTCGAAATCGTCAGCGCTCGGCGCCTCGGCGTCCCGGTCATGCCCGCGGTGCTCGCGCTGGTGATGTCCATCGCAGGCGTCCTCCTGCTGGTCTTCCTGACCAAGACGATGGATATTTCGCGGCTGGTCACAATGTCTTCAAGCATAACCGCACTGATCGGGCTGATCGGATTTCGTGCATTGTTTTCGCTCCTGGTCGCGCGCAACCTGGCGGCCGGACAATCTGCGACCCTGTGTATCTACGAAGGCATGCCGCTGCGGCCGCGCCCTCGGTCGAACCAGATCGATGCGATCGAATATGGGCTTGCCGCAGACCCATCCGATCCGGAAATGATCCGGCGCCTTGCGGAAATCAGCAAGGATTTCGATCGGCTTGTGGTCCACTGCCCGCCCGAACGCCGCGGTGACTGGATCTTCGTCATGCGCTCGCTGAGCATCCCCACCGAAATCGTCGTCCCGGAACTTGAGGCGCTGGCTCCGCTGGGCCTGACCTATCGTTCCTCGGGCGTCTGCGCCGTCATCACGACCGGACCGCTGCAGCTCCACGAACGAGCGATCAAGCGCGCCTTCGACCTGGCCGCGGTTGTCGCGGCGATGCCGCTGCTCCTGCCGCTCACCGCGCTGATCGCGCTCGCGATCAAGCTCGACAGCAGGGGACCTGTATTCTTCCTGCAGGACCGGATCGGCCGCGACAACCGCCCGTTCAAGATCTTCAAGTTCCGCTCGATGGTGAACGATCGACTCGACTTCGACGGGACTTTGTCCACGCAGCACAACGACCCGAGAATCACCCGGGTCGGCGCCTTGCTCCGCCGCACGAGTCTTGATGAAATTCCTCAATTATTCAATGTCCTGATAGGGGAAATGAGCATCGTCGGGCCACGCCCCCATGCCAGGCTCTCGCGGGCCGGCGACCGGTTGTTCTGGGAGGTCGACACCGCCTATTGGCAGCGCCACAGCGTAAAGCCCGGGATCACGGGCCTGGCCCAGATACGCGGCTATCGCGGCAATACTTTCCACGAACACAATCTGCGCGACCGCCTCACGGCCGACCTCGAATATGTCAACAAATGGTCCCTCAAATCCGACATACGGATTATCCTGCAGACATTCGGCGCGCTCACCCACAAGAATGCCGCCTAGAGTGATTTCCTGGTCGCCAGCTGATTCCATCTGGCTCGAAATCACTCCGGTGGTTCGACCGAGACGAAGGGTCCGGCGTGACTTCCAGGCCGACGGGTGATTCCGCCCGCGGTCACCGGCCCATGTTCCAGCCCCAAAATCTATCGGCGCGGTGAATTGGCACTCCCTTGCCCTTGCGCCTCCCTCTGCTAAAGCGCCGACAACCTCATTCGAAACGACAGGAAAACGATGGCCAAGATCAAGGTTGCCAACCCGATCGTCGAACTCGACGGCGACGAAATGACCCGCATCATCTGGCAGTGGATCCGCGAACGGCTGATCCTGCCCTATCTCGACGTCGACCTGAAATATTACGACCTCGCGGTCGAAAAGCGCGACGAGACCGAGGACCGGATCACCGTCGATGCGGCCAATGCGATCAGGCAGTATGGCGTGGGCGTGAAATGCGCCACGATCACCCCCGACGAAGCCCGCGTCGAGGAGTTCGGCCTCAGGCAGATGTGGAAGTCGCCCAACGGCACGATCCGCAACATACTGGGCGGCGTGGTCTTCCGCGAGCCGATCGTGATCGACAACGTCCCGCGCCTGGTGCCCGGCTGGACCGACCCGATCGTGGTCGGCCGTCACGCCTTCGGCGATCAGTATCGCGCCACCGATACGCTGATCCCCGGCCCCGGCAAGCTGCGGCTGGTGTTCGACGGTGAGGACGGCACAAGGATCGACCTCGACGTGTTCGATTACCCCAGCGCGGGCGTGGCGATGGCGATGTACAACCTCGACGATTCGATCCGCGATTTCGCCCGCGCCAGCTTCAACTATGGCCTCGGCCTGGGCTGGCCGGTCTACCTCAGCACCAAGAACACGATCCTGAAAGCCTATGACGGGCGCTTCAAGGACCTGTTCCAGGAGGTGTTCGACACCGAAGGCTTCGCCGAAAAGTTCAAGGCCGCCGGGATCACCTACGAACACCGCCTGATCGACGACATGGTCGCCAGCGCGCTCAAGTGGTCGGGCAAGTTCGTCTGGGCCTGCAAGAACTACGATGGCGACGTGCAGTCGGACACGGTCGCGCAGGGCTTCGGCTCGCTCGGGCTGATGACCTCGGTGCTGATGTCGCCCGATGGCAAGACCGTCGAGGCCGAGGCCGCGCACGGCACCGTCACCCGCCACTATCGCCAGCACCAGCAGGGCAAGGCGACCTCGACCAACCCGATCGCGTCGATCTTCGCCTGGACCCGCGGGCTGATGTATCGCGGCAAGTTCGACGACACCCCCGACGTCGTCCGCTTCGCCGAAACGCTCGAGCGGGTGTGCATCAAGACCGTCGAAAGCGGCAAGATGACCAAGGATCTGGCGCTGCTGATCGGTCCCGAACAGAGCTGGATGACCACCGAACAGTTCTTCGAGGCGATCGTCGGGAACCTCGAGACGGAAATGGCCGGCTGGGCCTGACAGGCCACACCGGACAGGGAACCCGCTTGGCGGGTGACAGTCATGGGGCTGGCCTCTAGACCAGCCCCATGGTCTCCGCCGAATTCGCTTCCTCCGCCCTGTCCGACGCGCTGGTGATCCTTGGCGCGGCGGGACTGGTGATCCCGGTCTTCACCCGCTTTCGCATCACGCCGGTCATCGGCTTTATCCTGATCGGAATCGCAGTCGGGCCCTATGGCCTGGGGCGGCTGGTGTTCGAGCGTCCCTCGCTCGAATACATCACCATATCCGACCCTCAGGCGCTCGAGATATTCGCCGAACTGGGGATCATCCTGCTGCTGTTCTCGATCGGGCTCGAGCTGAGTTTCAACCGCCTGTGGCAGATGCGGCGCATGGTGTTCGGGCTCGGCGCGCTCGAACTGATCGTGATCGGGACCTGCGCGGCGATCGTGCTTGCCATGATGGGGCAGTTCTGGACCGGTGCGCTGGCGCTCGGCTTCGCGCTCGCCTTTTCCTCGACCGCGATCGTGCTGCCGATTTCGGGCAGCAGTTCGCCGGTCGGGCGGGCGGCGCTGTCGATGCTATTGTTCGAAGACCTCATGATCGTGCCGATCATCTTCATCCTCGGCGCGATGGCTCCCAATGCCGAGGCCGAGGGATGGGGGGGCCTGCTCACCACGCTGTGGCAGGGTGCGCTGGTGATCGCGGCGATGATGGTCCTGGGACGGATCGCCCTGCCCCGGCTGTTCGGACAGGCCGCGCGCACCAAGAGCCCCGAACTGTTCCTCGCTGCCTCGATGCTGGTTGTGATCGGCGCGAGCCTGGCCACGGCCGCGGTCGGACTGTCACCGATCGTCGGCGCGCTGATCGCCGGCCTGCTGATCGCGGAGACCGAATATCACGGCGAAGTCGAAGCGATCATGGAGCCGTTCAAGGGCCTGGCGCTGGGTATCTTCCTGATCACCGTGGGGATGAGCATCGACCTCGCCACCATCTGGGCCAATCTCGCCAGCATAGCGACGGCGGTGGCGCTCGTGCTGGCGTTCAAGGCGCTGGTAACGGGCGTGCTGCTGCGGTTGATGGGCGCGCGGCGCAGCACGGCGACCGAAACCGGTATCCTCATGGCCAGCCCGTCGGAAACCACGCTGATCGTGCTCGCCGCCGCCAGTTCGGCGCTGCTGATCCAGCCGGGCACCGCGCAATTCTGGCAGATCGTCACCGCGGTCGGGCTGACCGTTACCCCGCTGCTCGCACGCCTCGGCCGCGTGGTCGCGCGGCGGGTCGAACCCGTGCCCGAATTGCCCGAAACCGAAGACGGCGCGGCGCGGGTCATCATCGTCGGCGCGGGGCGTGTGGGATTGCTGGTCGCACAAATGCTCGGCACCCACGGCAAACCCTATGTCGCGCTCGATTCGGACCCCGACCTGATCGAACAGGCGAAGCGGCAAGGATTTCGCGCCACCTACGGAGATGCCGCGCGCGGCGACGCCATGTCGCGGCTCGGCGTCGACAGGGCCGCCGCCGTGGTCCTGACCATGGACGAACCGGTGTTGGTCCAGCGGCTCGTCGGCAAGCTGCGCAAGGAGCATCCCGAGCTGCGGATCGTTTGCCGTGCGCGCGATGTCGAACACGCGGCCGAACTCTACCGCGCCGGGGCCAGCCATGCGGTGCCCGAAACGCTCGAAGCCTCGCTGCAGCTATCGGAAGCGGTGCTGGTCGATATCGGTGTGGCGATGGGGCCGGTGATCGCCTCGATCCACGCGAAGCGCGACGAATTCCGCGCGCAGATCGAACAGGAAGCCGCGCTCGACTACAAGCCGAAACTGCGCACCAGCACTAGCGAGGCGGGTTAGTCAGGCACTCTCGCCAGCGCCTCGCGCACCGCGGCAATCGCCTCGGCCGCCTTCGACCCGTCCGGTCCGCCGCCCTGCGCCATGTCGGGCCGGCCACCGCCACCCTTGCCGCCCAGCGCCTCGACGCCGGCACGCACAAGATCGACCGCACTGAAACGCCCGGTCAGGTCGTCGGTCACCGCGACGGCGAAGGTGCCCTTGCCCTCGTTCACCGCGCAGACCGCCGCGACGCCCGAACCCATGCGCGTCTTGGCCTCGTCGAGCAGCGGGCGCAGGTCCTTGGGGTCGAGCCCTTCGAGCACCTGGCCCGAGAAGGTCACCCCGCCAATGTCTTCGTCAGCCGGTCCCGCATCGCCCGCACCTCCGCCGCCCAGCGCCAGTGCGCGCCTGGCATCGGCCAGTTCCTTCTCCAGCCGCTTGCGCTCCTCGACCAGCGCGGCGACGCGCGCCGGGGCCTCGTCGGGCGAAGTCCTGAGCGCGCTGGCAATGCTGCGCACGGCTTCGTCGCGCGCGACCAGCCACTGGCGCGCGGCTTCGCCGGTCAGCGCCTCGATGCGGCGCACGCCCGAACTGACCGCGCTTTCGGAGACGATCTTGAACAGGCCGATATCGCCGGTGGCGCGGACATGCGTGCCGCCGCACAGTTCGACCGAATAGCTGCGCCCCTCGCCGCCCTTGCGGCCCATCGAGAGCACGCGCACCTCGTCGCCGTATTTCTCGCCGAACAGCGCCAGCGCGCCTGCCGCGACCGCATCGTCGGGGGTCATCAGCCGTGTGCCGACCGCTTCATTCGCACGAATCTCGGCGTTCACCTCGGCCTCGACCGCCGCGATATCCGCTTCATCCAACGGCTTTGGGTGCGAGAAATCGAAGCGGAAGCGATCGTCCGCCACCAGCGAACCCTTTTGCGTGACGTGCCCGCCCAGCCGGTTGCGCAGCGCCGCATGGACCAGATGCGTGGCCGAATGGTTCGCGCGGATGCGGTCGCGCCGCTCAGCGTCGATCGCCAGGTGCACCGCGTCACCCACCTTGACCGTCCCCTTGGCCACGGTGCCGACATGTGCGTGCAGGCGACCGAGCGGCTTGTTGGTGGTGGCAACCGCGAATTCGAAGCCCTCGGGCGTCCAGATGCGCCCGGCATCGCCCGTCTGGCCGCCGCTTTCGCCATAGAACGGCGTCTGGTTGGTCAGGATGATGACCGCCTCGCCCGCGCCGGCGGATGGCACCTCGGCACCGTCCTTGACGATGGCGACCACCGCCGCCTCGCCCGTGGTCGAAGCGTAGCCGGTGAATTCGGTCGAACCCTCGCGTTCGGCGATGTCGAACCACACTTCCTCGCTCGCCGCCTCGCCCGAACCCTTCCAGGCCGCGCGCGCGGCGGCCTTCTGGCACGCCATCGCGGCGTCGAAGCCGGGTTTGTCGACGCCGATCCCGCGATTGCGCAGCGCGTCTTCGGTAAGATCGTAGGGGAAGCCATACGTGTCGTAGAGCCGGAACGCGGTCTCGCCCGGCAGCGTGCCGCCTTCGCCCATGTCCGCGGTCGCCTCGTCGAGCAGCTTGAGCCCGTTCTGGAGCGTGCGGCGGAACTGCGCTTCCTCGCGCTCGAGCACCTCCTGGATCAGCGCCTGGCCGCGCAGCAGTTCAGGGTAGGCCTGCCCCATCTCGGTCACCAAGGCGGGGACGAGGCGATGCATCAGCGGATCGCTGGCACCCAGCAGGTGCGCGTGGCGCATCGCGCGGCGCATGATCCGGCGCAGCACATAGCCGCGCCCCTCGTTCGACGGCAGGACGCCGTCTGCCAGCAGGAAGCTGGTCGAGCGCAGGTGATCGGCGATCACGCGGTGACTGGCCTTGCTCTCGCCTTCAGCCTTGACCCCGGTCAGGCTCTCGCTCGCGCCGATCAGCGCCTTGAACGTGTCGGTGTCGTAATTGTCGTGCACGCCCTGCATCACCGCGGCGATGCGTTCGATGCCCATTCCGGTGTCGATGCTGGGCCTGGGCAGGTCCGCGACGATCTCGTCGGCCACCTGCTCGTATTGCATGAACACGAGGTTCCAGATTTCGATGAAGCGGTCGCCGTCTTCCTCGGGCGATCCGGGGGGGCCGCCCCAGATATGATCGCCGTGATCGTAGAAGATCTCGGAGCACGGACCGCATGGACCATCCGAACCCATGGCCCAGAAATTGTCCTTGGTCGGGATGCGGATGATCTTCCCATCGCCGAAACCGGTCAGCTTCTTCCACAGGTCGAAGGCCTCGTCATCGGTGTGATAGACCGTGACCGTCAGGCGTTCGGGATCGAGCCCCCATTCCTTCGTCAGCAGCGTCCATGCATGGTGGATCGCCTGTTCCTTGAAATAATCGCCGAACGAGAAATTCCCCAGCATTTCGAAGAATGTATGGTGCCGCGCGGTATAGCCGACATTGTCGAGATCGTTGTGCTTGCCCCCGGCGCGCACGCACTTCTGCGAACTGGCGGCGCGCGGCGCGGGCGGGGTCTCCAGCCCGGTAAAGGCGTTCTTGAACGGAACCATGCCCGCATTGACGAACATCAGCGTGGGATCGCTGAACGGCACGAGCGGCGCGCTCGGCATCTCCGCGTGCCCGTTGGCGGCAAAATAGTCGAGGAAACTGCGGCGAATGTCGTTGGTCGAGGTCATAGCAGGCGCAGTTAGGCAATCGCCGCGCGGGCGACAAGCGGGAAAGGCGGGCCGGAATCTTGTGCGCGCGCGATCAGCGGGGCGCGCGGGCAGTGACGATCCATGCCGCGCAGGGCAAGGCAACCACGCCGTCAAGCTGATGACGCCCGATCACGCTGCGCAGCCGAGCGATCGTTTCCTCGCGCTGCGGCCCCGCGAGCATCGCCACCGCGCGGGCGGCCGGACCGATCCGCAGGAAGTAGGACAGTGCGTCTTCGATGGCATCCTCTCCGACCCCGCCGACCATCGGATAATCGAAAGCCTCGAAGGCGAGGTCCTGCCATCCCGCCGCTTCGAGTATGCCCTCGACCCGCGCCCGACGGCCAAAGGCGAAGGGTCCGGGTGCGTCAGGATCGCCAGCAGGCCCTTCGTCCGGGGGCAATGCGGTGGCAAGTTCGCGCACCCAGCCATTGTCGCCAACCTCGCGGAAGCAGGAGAACACCAGTCGTGCCCCGGGTACCGCCTGCCCCACCAGGTGGGTGAAGGCGGCAACCGGGTCGTCGAAGAACATCACACCATGGCGCGAGACGAGCAGGTCCGGTGCCTGAGCCTCCCCCGCGATCCATCGGGCCGCATCGGCGAACTCGATCCGGGCGTTGGGCTGGCCGCTGCAGCGTTCGCGGGCGACCGCGATGAGATCGTCGCTGATGTCCACGCCGATAACCTGCGCCGCCGGGTGCGCCCGGGCGAGCCGAAGCGCCAGTTCGCCTGCCCCACAACCGATATCGAGCGCGCGATCAAATCCTCCACCCCCGGCAACTTCCACCAATCGCTCTGTCAGGGGCGCGAAACTGCGGTCGGTGCGCTGCCATTCATGGGCCCAGCTCTTGCCGACCCTGCCGGTCCAGTCGGATGCGTCGGTCACAGCCTATACCTCGTAATAGTCGCGATACCATTCGACGAAGCGGCGCACGCCATCGCGGATATCGGTCTGCGGCACATAGCCCGTCAGCGCGCGCAGCAGCCCGGTATCGGCCCAGGTTGCGGGCACATCGCCCGGCTGCATCGGCAAGAGGTTGCGTTGCGCGCGCACGCCCAGCGCGTCCTCGACCGCGGCGATCATGTCGCCCAGTTGCACGGGCTGCGAATTGCCGATGTTGACCACGCGCCACGGTGCGACGGGCGAAAGGCTGTCGCCCTCGGCAATCGCCTCAGGCCCGGCGGGCCGCACCGGCGGCGTATCGATCAGGCGGCGGATGGCCTCGACCAGATCGTCGACATAGGTGAAGTCGCGCATCATCGCGCCGTGGTTGTACACGTCGATCGGCTCGCCATTCAGCATCGCCCTGGTGAACTTGAACAGCGCCATGTCGGGCCGCCCCCACGGGCCATAGACGGAGAAGAAACGGAACATCGTCACCGGCAGGTCGAACAGATGCGCGTAGGAATGCGCCATCGCCTCGGTCGCCTTCTTGGTCGCGGCATAGAAGGACATCTGGTGGTCCGTGCGCATCGTTTCGCGATAGGGCATGTCGCTGTTGGCGCCATAGGCCGAGGAGGTGGAGGCAAGCAGCATATGCCGCGGGGGATGCGCGCGCGCCGCCTCGAGCAGTTCGAAAGTGCCCACAAGGTTGCTCTCGAGATAGCTGCGCGGATTGTCGATCGAATAGCGCACCCCGGCCTGCGCGGCGAGATGCACCACGATATCGGGCCGTTCCGCCGCGAACAGCCCGGCCAGCAGGCCGGGTGTCTCGATCGGCTGGTTGACCGCACGAAAGCCCGCGCTTTGCAGCAGCCCCGCCTGGCGCCGCAGCTTGAGCTGGGGATCGTAATAGTCGGACAGCGAATCGACGCCGATCACCTCGAAGCCATCGGCCAGCAACCGGCGACAGGTGAAATGGCCGATGAAGCCTGCCGAGCCGGTGACCAGCGCACGGCGGGTTTCGCGCATCAGTCGGCCCCGAACAGGTCGCGGGTGAAGACCTTGCCGCGCACGTCCTCGAGCTCGGCGTCGAGCCGGTTCGCGACGATCACGTCGCACCCCGCCTTGAAAGCCGCAAGGTCACGTTCGACCCAGCTGCCGAAGAAGCTCTCGTCCTGCAGCACGGGCTCGTAGACGATCACCTCGATGCCCTTGGCCTTGATCCGCTTCATGATCCCCTGGATCGAGGATTGCCGGAAATTGTCCGATCCGGCCTTCATCACCAGGCGGAACACCCCGACCCGGCGCGGCTGGCGGGCAATGACCTGGTCGGCGAGGTAGTCCTTGCGCGTGCGGTTGGCATCGACGATCGCGCGGATCAGGTTCTGCGGCACCTCGGAATAATTGGCCAGCAGTTGCTTGGTGTCCTTGGGCAGGCAATAGCCGCCATAGCCGAAGGAGGGGTTGTTGTAGTGCGTGCCGATCCGCGGATCGAGCCCGACACCCTCGATGATCTGGCGCGTGTCGAGCCCGCGCGAGAGCGCATAGCTGTCGAGCTCGTTGAAGAAGGCGACGCGCATCGCGAGATAGGTGTTGGCGAACAGCTTGATCGCCTCGGCCTCGTCGGCATCGGTGAGCAGCACCGGCACATCGTCCGCGAGCGTCGGCTGCAGCAGCAGTTCGGCAAAGCGCCTCGCCCGATCCGACCTTTCGCCGACGATGATCCGCGACGGGTGCAGATTGTCGTAAAGCGCCTTGCCTTCGCGCAGGAATTCAGGGCTGAAGATCACGCGATCGGTGGCCAGGCGTTCGCGCAGCTGGCGCACATATCCGACAGGCACGGTCGACTTGATCACCAGCACCGTTTCGTCATTGGCGGCGAGGACGCGCTCGATCACGCTGTCGACGGCAGAGGTGTCGAAGAAATTGCTTTCGACGTCGTAGTTGGTCGGGACCGCCACGATCGCGAATTCGGCCCCGGCGATCGCGGTGGCGAAATCGGTGGTGAAGGAAAGATCGAGGCTCTCGTCGAGCAGATATCGTTCGACGAGTTCGTCCTGGATCGGCGAGCGGCGCTGGCTGAGCATGGCCACCCGATCTTCGGAAATGTCGCAGCCGACCACCGAATTGTGCTGCGACAGCATGATGGCATTGGCCAGGCCGACATAGCCGAGCCCGAATACGGCAATCTTCATTCTGCTATCCGTGCAGCCTGTTTGGTAGTGCCCGGGGGGGGGGCGGTCGCAGCGCCTTTTGCGAGGTGGCATCACCATTTGCAAGCCCATGCACCCATCACCAGGCGAAATAGCCCCCGCCCCCTCGCGGCCCCGCTGCCGCACGGCGCGCTCGATCCACCGCCGGCACGAAAAGCGGAAAAGCCGGTGCACCCCTGGCGGGACGCACCGGCTTTCCGTTTGTTCGGGAGCGCCGGGGGGGCGGCGTGTTCCCGCTTGAGGGGATTCAGTCCTCGTCCGCGTCCGGACCGGCCATCATCTCCCCGGCCACCTCGCTGGTGCGGCCGCGGATCGCGGCTTCCAGCTTGGCGCACATTTCGGGGTTTTCCTTGAGGAACTGCTTGGCGTTCTCACGGCCCTGGCCGATGCGGACGCTGTCATAGCTGAACCAGCTGCCCGACTTCTCGACCACCCCGGCCTTGACGCCCAGATCGAGAATCTCGCCGATCTTCGAGATGCCTTCGCCATACATGATGTCGAATTCGACCTGCTTGAACGGCGGGGCGACCTTGTTCTTGACCACCTTCACCCGGGTGGTGTTGCCGATGATCTCGTCACGATCCTTGATCTGCCCGGTGCGGCGAATGTCGAGGCGGACCGAGGCGTAGAACTTGAGCGCATTGCCGCCGGTGGTGGTTTCCGGATTGCCGTACATCACCCCGATCTTCATGCGCAGCTGGTTGATGAAGATCACCATGCACTTGGACCGGTTGATCGAGCCGGTCAGCTTGCGCAGCGATTGCGACATCAGGCGCGCCTGCAGGCCGACGTGGCTGTCGCCCATCTCGCCCTCGATTTCGGCACGCGGGACCAGCGCGGCGACCGAATCGACCACCAGCACGTCGATCGCATTCGAGCGGACCAGCGTATCGGTGATTTCCAGCGCCTGTTCGCCGGTATCGGGCTGCGACACGATCAGTTCGTCGATATCGACGCCGAGCTTCTTGGCATAGACCGGGTCGAGCGCGTGTTCGGCATCGACGAAGGCCGCGGTGCCGCCGTTCTTCTGCGCTTCGGCGATCACGTGCAAAGCCAGCGTGGTCTTGCCCGAGCTTTCCGGGCCATAGACCTCGATCACGCGCCCCTTGGGAAGACCGCCCACCCCCAGCGCGATGTCGAGCCCGAGCGAGCCGCTCGAGATCGTTTCGACCTGCATGGTTTCCTTCTGGCCCAGCTTCATCGCCGAACCCTTGCCGAATGCGCGGTCGATCTGCGCGAGCGCGGCGTCGAGCGCCTTCTGACGGTCTGCGTCCACTTGCTTTCCTTCTACGAGCTTCAGATTGGCCGCCATGGCATTACCTCCTGCGCTTGACCAGTGCCCCCGGGCACTCTTCAACCGGAGAGCCATGTACCGCGTTTGTTCCATAAGAACAAGAGTGGAACGGAAATTTTTTCCAGGATTGCGTTCTTGCGGCATGTGCCCCCGATTTTGCCATCGCAATCGGCTCCGCAACGAGGTGTGATTCGAAGAGGGCGGCGGATCGGCGACATGATTGAACGGATGATCCCCTTCGTGATCCAGCACCATGCGGACCGCCCGTTCACGAAGCTTCGGTGCAAACTTGTTCGTCGTCTTGCGCATCGTAGACCCTTCCTCTCAGGAGTTAGGGCCTCCGGCAATCCCGGGGCGGTTCAGGGCGGTTCAGTTCGCCGACCAGTCAGACTTCCTCGCCAGGCGGATCAAGGCTTGAAGTTCAGGACGCCATACCAGGCCATCGAGGAACTCTGGAAATCAAGACCGGATGCCCTTATCCCAAAACCCGCCCATCGCATGCTGGGACCAAACAGTTGGCACAAATCCGGCCAAGGAGATGCAGATGAAGATCGATCTGATCGACGTATTCGGGTCCGCGCCGCTCACTGGGAACCCGCTGGCCGTGGTGCATGAGGGGGAGGGACTCGATGCCGACGCCATGCTGCGCCTGACCCGCTGGCTGGGTTTCTCGGAGACCACCCTCCTGTGCCCGCCGAGCGAACCGGGCGCGGATTATCGGCTGCGCATCTTCTATCCCGGCGGGGAACTGCCCTTTGCCGGCCATCCGACGCTGGGCAGCTGCCACGCATGGCTCGCTGCCGGCGGCAAGCCGCGACGCGACGGGGTGGTGGTGCAGCAATGCGGCGTCGGGCTGGTCGAGATCCGCGTGGACGAAGGGAGCTATGCCTTTCGTGCGCCGCCGCTGATGCGCAGCGGCCCGTTGAGCGACGAGGATCGTGCCCGGGCCATCGCGCAGGCGGGGGTCGATCCGGCGGTGGTGGTCGAAGCGGTGCATGTCCGCAACGGACCCGACTGGCGACTGTTGCGGTTGCGCAGCGCGGATGATGTGCTGGCCGCGAAGCCGGCCCCCACCGCTCCTGCGGGCACGGATATCGGCCTTGCCGGACCTTGTGCGGAAGGGAGCGCGGCAGGCTGGGAATTGCGCGCCTTCTTCAGCGACAGCCAGGGGCGCTTTCGCGAGGACCCGGTTACCGGCAGCTTCAACGCGGGGGTGGCGCTGCACCTGTTCGACAATGGACTCGCCGAGAGCCGCTATCGGGCCGCGCAGGGGCGGATGACCGGAGCCGACGGGTTGGTCGATTGCACGCGTGAAGAGGATGGCAGCACCTGGGTTGGCGGACGATGCGATACGATCGCCAGCCACGCCGACCTGCGCCTGACATAACCCCCCTGACATAACCCGGAGTGCTTCCGGCTTTGATTGCATCAAAGTCGGCACTGCTGGATTGTTGTTTTACCGTGATTTCCTGGTCGCCAGATGATTCCATCCGGTTCGAAATCATTCTAGCAGGGGGGCCACCCGCACCGGCAGGGACGCCCCCTGGCAGCATCCTCGGCCTGTCAGCGGCATTGCAGGCTGCCGCGGTCGATTTCACGACCGAGGAGCCCCCCGACGACACCGCCGAGGATCGCGCCAAGCGTCTTGTCGCCGCGCCCCGCAAGCTCGTGGCCGGCCAGCGCGCCGACACCGGCACCGATCACCAGCCCGGTCGTGCCATTGTCGCGGCGGCAATAGTAACGCCCGTCATCGCCGCGCCACATATAGCTGTCGCGGGTGATCCGGCGCGGCTCGACATAGTAACCGCGGCTGTCGTAGATCGCGCGGTCCTTGGCGCGCTTGCCATGCGCGGGCGCCCATGGCGGCGGGTCGGCGGCGGCCGGGGCCGACAGGGCAAGCCCGGTCAGGGTCATGGTTCCGGCTGCGAATGCAAGGGCGAGCTTCTTCATCTTTCGGTCCTCGTTACGACTGTCGTGCCGTCTCAACGCGATATGTGCCGAACGGGTCCACAACCGCGGATGAACAAGCGGCGTTAAGGCGATATTAGCGATGAATCGAGCTGCACGACAGGACGAGGCGTTAGCGTTCCGGCGCCCGCTCCCCGACCGTTCACGCTTGCGCGACTTGCGCCGCCTCGCGGTCGCGCGCCTGCCTGTCTCTTTCGGCGCGGCTCTTTTTTTCGGCTGCGGTCTTGAGCTGGCCGCAGGCGGCGTCGATATCGCGCCCGCGCGGGGTGCGCACCGGGGCGCTGATGCCGTGCTCGAAGACGATTTCGGAAAAGCGCCTCACCCGCTCGGGCGTCGAGCATTCATAGGGCGCGCCGGGCCACGGGTTGAACGGGATCAGGTTGACCTTGGCGGGCAGCTTGTAGTGCTTGATCAGCCGGACCAGTTCGCGCGCGTGTTCGTCGCTGTCGTTCTTGTCCCTGAGCATGACGTATTCGAAGGTGATCCGCCGCGCGTTCGAGGCGCCCGGATAGGCGGCGCAGGCTTCGAGCAGTTGCTCGATGCCGTATTTCCTGTTGATCGGGACGATCTCGTCGCGGATATCCTTGGTCACCGCGTGGAGCGAGACCGCGAGGTTGACCCCGATCTCTTCGCCGCAGCGCGCCATCATCGGCACCACGCCGCTGGTCGACAGCGTGATGCGGCGCTTGCTGAGCGCCAGCCCGTCGCCATCCATCACCAGCTTGAGCGCGCCCTTGACGTTGTCGAAATTATAGAGCGGCTCGCCCATGCCCATCATCACGATATTGGTCAGCAGCCGCCCGTCCGCGGTGTATTCGCCGACCTCGTCATCCCAGCGGAAGCCGGGATCGCTCTCCGTCAGGTCGGACGTATCCGATGGCGACCCCAGCCTGCGCTGGGGTGACGCGGACGAATCGGGCCATTCGCCCAGCGCATCGCGCGCCAGCATGACCTGGCCGACGATCTCGCCCGGCGTCAGATTGCGCACCAGCTTCATCGTGCCGGTATGGCAGAAGCGGCAGTTGAGCGTGCAGCCGACCTGCGAAGAAACGCACAGCGTGCCGCGGTCGGCGTCGGGGATGAAGACCATCTCGAAATCGTGCCCGTCGGCGGTGCGCAGCAGCCATTTGCGCGTGCCGTCACTCGAATGCTGCGCCTCGACCACTTCGGGCCGCCCGATAACGAAGCGTTCGGCCAGCCACGGGCGCATGATTTTGGCGATATCGGTCATCGCATCGAAATCGGTGACGCCGCGGTGGTAGAGCCAGTGGAACACCTGCTTGGCGCGCAGCCTGGCCTGCTTGGCATCGAGACCGGCTTCGCCGAAGATTTCGCGGATACGATCCTTGGGCAGGCCGATCAGGTCGATACGGCCGTCCGCGCGCGGCGTGATGTCACGCGCGACGGGAACCGGGTCGATCCGCCCGGGGATGCTCATGAGTTGCGTATCGGCCATGGGAGGCGCGCATATAATCGCGCCTGCCCCGTTTGGCTACCTCCGTGCGCAGGCGAGCGTGGCCGCGTCCATTGCGGTCGCCGCGCCGTTCAGCGAGTATGTATCGGCGAAGCGCCGTCCACGGGTGTCGCTTGCACGGATGGTCATGCGCGATGCGGAACGCATGGCCGCGACGATCGCCGCATCCATCGTGCGGTCCTGCGCCCAGGCATCGCCACCGCCGCCCGACAGGCGAAAGGATTTGCTACCTAGCTGTAGCGTCACGGCGGCATTCCTGGCCAATTGGCGCGACAGGCGGAAATGCACCTGCCCGCGCAGGTTCTTGCGCGGCCAGGTGCCGATGGTGGCATAGGGATCGAAGTCACGGCCTCGCGCGCCCGGCTGGGGGGCGGCGATGGCATAGCAGCGCGGCACCGATGGATCGCGAAAGGCGCCCCAGTCGGCGAACACGCCGAGATCGTCCTTTGCCGCCAATGGTGCGGCAAGGGCAAGCAGGATCGGGGCGGCGAGCTTATGCATAGGCAATGGCGACAACTTCCCATTCCCTGGTGCCGCCGGGAAGCCTGACGCTGCGCAAATCCCCGATCGTCGCGCCCCTGACCGCGCGGGCGAGCGGGCTCGACCAGCCGATCCGCCCCGCGCTGGCGTCCTGTTCGTCGTCGCCGACCAGCGTCACGATCATCTCGCTATCGTCTTCGTCGGCGAGCGTGACGGTCGCGCCGAAGAAGGCGCGCGACTTGTCCGGCTGTTCGGCGGGGGTGATTACCCTGGCGGCCTTCATCCGCCGGGCGAGATGCGCCAGTTCGCGGTCGATTTCGCGCATGCGCTTGCGGCCATAGAGGTAATCGCCGTTCTCGCTGCGGTCGCCATTGCCTGCGGCCCAGCTGACGATCTCGACGATCGCCGGGCGCTCGGTCCCCAGCAAATGGTCATAGCGCGCCCTCAGCGCGGCATAGCCGGCCGGGGTGATCGGGTTGCTCGGCACGGCGGACATTGCGCGGCTGTTAGCCGACATCAGCGCAGGAAGTCACTCACCAGCTTCGGTTTGCCGTAGAGCACCTTGTCCGGATTGAGCTGTTCGTACATGGCGGCATTTTCGATCACGCGCTGGACGTAGTTCTTGGTCTCGTAGACCGGGATACGTTCGATCCATTCGATCCAGCCGATTCCGCCGCCGCGCGGGTCGCCATTGGCCGCGAGCCATTTGTTCACATTGCCGGGCCCCGCGTTGTAGGCCGCGACGGCGAGCGGATAGGAGCCGCCGTAATAGTCCAGCATCCGCGAAAAATAGCCATTGCCGAGCTGGATGTTGTAGCTGGGGGAATCGATCAGATCAGCCGACATGTAGTTCAGGCCGAGCTTGCCCGCCTGTTCGCGCGCGGTGCCGGGTATCAGCTGCATCAGCCCGCGCGCACCCGCGTGGCTGATCGCGTTCTGCGCGAACTGGCTTTCCTGGCGGGTGATCGCATGGACCATGGTCCAGTTCGATCCCGGCGGGACGGGCATGGTCGGGAAGCCCTGCGCCACGAATTCGTGATACCCGTCGGCGCCGGCCGCATCGGACAGGATGACGGCAAGGTCGCGGCGACCGATTTCACGCGCCAGTTCCGCCACCAGCGCATGCTCTTCGGGTGTCTCGGCCTGCTCGGCGATGGCCTTGTAGAACTGGACACCGGTGCGCCATGGGGCGTCGCGCGCCACTTCGCGTACGGCGGCGGTGAGCGGCTGGCGGTTGAACGCCGCGCGCTGGTCCGTGGCGGGATTCACCAGTGCGGCGCTGGCGAGTTGCGGGACGGGCCGACCGAGCTCGCGCAGCGCCAGCTGGCCATAGAAGCGCTCGGGATATTGCGCGGCCAGCTCGAAATAGCGATTGGCCTCTGCCGTATTGCCCGCGCGCCTGCTGGCAAGGCCGGCCCAGAAGAAACCCTTGGACCGGGTCTGCGGGGTCTGCGCGGCGGCACCGTAGCGATAGAACAGCGGCGCGGCGCGATTGCCATCGCCAAGCTGCCACAGCGCGCTCGTCCCGCCGAGCCACATCAGCGTGGTGTAATCGTCGCGCAGGCGGTAGGCCAGCTTGCTGATGTCCGCGCCAGGAGCGAACAGATCATCGACCCGCGCCGCGATACGGGCTGCCGGGTCTGCGCCTGCGGATTTGGCGATGCGCAGCGCCTCGCCGATGAAATCTTCCGCATCGAGCGCGGGCTTCGCAAAGGGCGCCCGATTGGCCAGCGTGCTCACCGCCAGCGGCAACTGCCCGCTGGTGCGATAGTAGCGCGCGAGGTTGTAGACATAACCCGCATCGCCCAGCGCCTGCGCGGGAAGCTCGATCCCGGCCTGCTGCGGCAAGGTGCCCTGGATCAGGGCGAGCCGGGCCGTGGCGCTGGCGCGCTCGGCGCCGCTGACGTTGAGGATCTGCCGCGCGGCGGCTTCCTTGTCGCCCTGCCACAGCAGCGCGTCCATTCGCGCGGCGTGATCGTCGGCGGTGAAGCGCGAGCCATACAGGCCCTGCATATAGGCTTCGGCCGGGCCGCTCATCCTGCCGCCGCGCCAGGCCTGCCGCGCTGTCTCGAAGGCTTCGGGCCGTTGCAGCGTGGCCAGCGCCAGCGCATAGCGCGCGCGCGCCGCGTTGCCGATCGGGGGAAAGCGGTCGAAGAACGCCACCAGCGATTCGGGCGTCACCGCAGCGGTATCGAGCGCATCCTCCGCGCGCGACTGGAGCAGCGTCTGTTTGGGGAAGCCCGGGTAGGTGACGATGAATCCGGCATAGTCGGAGAAAGCCAGTCCCTCGCGCGCGGTGAGATATTCCCAGCGCGAGATCGCCTGCGCCATGTGGCTGGGTGCCTGCGCCACCAGATCGTTGCGCGCCCGGTCCCACGATGCGCCGTCCTGGGCGAGCACGGACGCCGCGCCGGCCATCATGCCGCCAAGGGTGAGCGCGAAAGAAAGTGCTGTCCTCTTGCCCATGCTGGACATACTGCCCCCCGGCTCCTTATCAGGTGCTGAACGAATGTTCTCGATCCGCGATTTCACATGGATCTTCATGCAACCAACACAAGGCATTGTGCAAATGTTCTCAGGCTCGATTCCGGCTCTGGTGACTCCTTTTCGCGACGGATCGATCGACGAGGCCGCGTTTCGGCGGCTGGTCGACTGGCAGATCGACAACGGCAGTTCGGCACTGGTGGCCTGCGGGACCACCGGCGAAGCCTCGACCCTGTCGAATGCCGAACACCACCGGGTGATCGAAATCTGCATCGAACAGGCCGCCGGGCGCGTGCCGGTGATCGCCGGCTGCGGATCCAACGACACGCGCAATGCCCTGCTGCACATGACCTTCTCGAAAAAGGCCGGCGCGGCGGCGGGCCTTTGCGTTGCGCCCTATTACAACCGCCCGAGCCAGGCGGGGCTGATCGCGCATTTCAGTTTCCTTGCCGAAAACAGCGACCTGCCGATCGTGCTCTATAACGTGCCGGCGCGCACGGTGACCGATATCGAGGACGAGACGGTCGTCGCGCTGGTGCGCAAGTACCCGGACCGGATCGTCGCGATCAAGGATGCCAGCGGCGACCTTTCGCGCGTTGCCGACCATCGCATGGGCATCGGGCGCGATTTCTGCCAGCTGTCGGGCAATGACGAGCTGTGGCTGCCGCACGCCGCCGCGGGCGGGCGGGGGTGCATCTCGGTCACCGCCAACGTCGCCCCCGCGCTGTGCGCCGAATTCCACGAAGCGATCGCCGCCAACGAGCTCGAGCTGGCGCGCCAGCTCAACGACCGGCTGTTCCCGCTGCACTATGCGATGTTCTCCGATGCCAGCCCGGCACCGGTCAAATATGCGCTGAGCCGGGTGCACGAGTGGATGACCGACGAGGTACGCCTGCCGCTGGTCACCTGCTCCGACAAGGCCCGCCAGGCGGTGGACGAGGCGCTGGTGCTGGCCGGGCTGCGCTAGAGAGCTTCCGGCTTCGATTGCATCAAAGTCGGCACTCTAGAGTCCTGTTTCACCGTGATTTCCTGGTCGCCAGATGGTTCCATCCGGCTCGAAATTACCCTAAATCTCCACCTGGCTCCCGAGTTCCACAACGCGGTTGGTCGGCAGGCGGAAGAAATCCATCGCGGTCGCGGCGTTGCGCAGCATCCAGGCAAAGATTCGTTCGCGCCAGATCGGCATGCCCGGTTTGGCGCTGGGCAGCAGCGTCTGGCGGCTGAGGAAGAAGCTGGTGTGCATCATGTCGAAATCGCCGCCGCAGCGCTGCATCTGCTTGAGCCCCTGCGGAACGTCGGTTTCCTCCATGAAGCCGTAGTGCAGCACGGCGCGGAAGAAGCCGTCGCCAAGGTCGTGGATCTCGCAACGCTTCTCGGCATCGACATAGGGCACTTCGGCAATCTGCACCGTCAGGATCACCACGCGTTCGTGCAGCACCTTGTTATGCTTGATGTTGTGCAGCAGCGCGGATGGCACGCCGGCGGTCTGGCTGGCCATGAAGATCGCGGTGCCGGGAACGCGCGTGGCGCTGTTCTTGGCGCTCTTGGCGAAGATCTCTATCGGCAGCGCGACCTCGCTCATGCGGTCGCGCATCAGCTTGCGGCCGCGCGACCAGGTGGTCAGCAGGGTGAAGGCGATCAGGCCCACCACCAGCGGGAACCAGCCGCCATAGGGCACCTTGGGCAGGTTGGCGGCGAAATAGGCCCCGTCGACGAAGACGAACAGCAGCAGCACCGGCAGTGCCAGCCACCAGCGCCATTTCCACACGGCGAACAACAGCACGCCCATCAGCAGCGTGTCGATGAACATCGCCCCGGTCACCGCGATGCCATAGGCTGCGGCAAGATTGCTCGAATTCTGGAACATCAGCACCAGCAGGATGACCGAAACCAGCAGTGCGTGATTGATGAAGGGAATGTATATCTGCCCGCGTTCGCTGGCGCTGGTATGCGCGGTCGACAGGCGGGGAATGAAACCAAGCTGGATCGCCTGGTGGGTGATCGAGAAGGCGCCGCTGATCACCGCCTGGCTGGCAATGAAGGTGGCGGCGGTCGCCAGCAGCACCAGCGGCAGGCGCAATTCTTCGGGCGCCATGACGAAGAACGGGCTCTTCATCGCCTCGAACGTCTCGGCCGGATCCATCGCCGCGATCATCGCGCCCTGGCCGAAATAGTTGAGCAGCAGGCATGGCATGACGAAGCCGAACCACGACAGGCGCATCGGGCCGCGCCCGAAATGGCCCATGTCCGAATAGAGCGCCTCCGAACCCGTCACTGCCAGCACCACCGAACCGAGCGCGAGGAAGGCGATCAGCCGATCCGCGACGAAGAACTGCACCGCGTACATCGGGTTCAGCGCCTGCAGGATATAGGGGTTCTGGACGATGTGGATCGTCCCCAGTACCGCGATGGTGAGGAAATAGACGATCATGATCGGGGCGAAGAGCTTGCCCACCATGGCCGTTCCGCGTCTCTGGATCAGGAACAGGAACACCAGCAGCACCAGCGCGATGGGGATGACCAGCGGCTGGAGCCCCGAATTGACCACGGTCAGGCCCTCGACCGCGGACAGGACCGAAATCGCGGGCGTGATCATGCTGTCGCCATAGAACAGCGCGGTGGCGAAGACGCCCAGCAGCACGGTGATCCAGCCATAGCGCGTCGCCCCGATATGGCGCGACAGCTTGGCCACCAGCGCCAGCGTGCCGCCCTGCCCCTTGTTGTCGGCGCGCATGAGGATGGTGACGTACTGGATCGAGACGATCAGCGTCATCGACCAGAAGATCAGGCTGACGACCCCGTAGATGTGCAGCTTGTCGATCGCGAGGCTGTGTTCGCCCAGGAAGGTTTCACGAAAGGCGTAAAGCGGGCTGGTCCCGATATCGCCAAACACCACGCCGATCGCACCGATGGCCAGCGCGGTGCGCGACCCATGGCCCTGGCCATGCGTGTATTCGCCTTGGTCCGGCTCTTCGGCCGGATCGACGGTCTGCGGCACGGTGGCCTCGCTCATGGGATAAGAATGTCCTGCCGCATTGCGTCAAAAACCAGCGTTGGGGCCCAAGGGGCCGGCGCGAGGCGACGCGATTAGCAGCCCATCTGTCGCGCCGCAACAAATTGCGCAAACGCTTGTATTACTGTTCATTTCCAGCAGGCGGCGACTGCTGGGCAATGCCCATCAGCGCTTCCAGCCGCGCGAGTCGTTCGGCCAGCGCCGGCCGCCATGGGGCATCTTCGGGAGCCTTGGCCAGCAGTTCGGCCCACACGGCCCGCGTCTGCCCCGGCTGCCCGGCGCGCAGGAAGGCGAGGCCCACGAAATAGGTCGGCGCGGGGCTGCCCGGCTGGACCTGTTCGGCGCGGCTGTAGGCATAGAGCGCGGCTGCGGTCAGCTGGCCCTCGGCGTGTTCGACCAGCGCATTGCCCAGCGCCAGCCAGGCCTCGCCGTCGTTCGGATTCTCCAGCACCGCATTGCGCAGGAAACTGGCCGCCTGGTCAAACTGCCCGCGGCGCGCAAAGGCATCGGCGGTGACCACGAAGCGCGAAGGCGACTGCCCTTCGGGGTAGAATTCGCGCCGCGCCTGCACCAGCAGCTCGCCGGTCTGCGCGGACTGGTCAACCGTGCCCACGGCAGCGGCCGCAGGCAGTCCCGGCGAACCCTGCATGGCATAGCCGGCAAGCCCGAACAGCAGCCCGGCGGCGAACAGCATCCACACCGGACGCGGCAGCTTGAGCAGGAACACCGCGCCGACGAAGGTCAGCGCCGCCAGCGCAAGGATCGGCACCCAGCTCATGCGCGCGCCCTGAAGCGGCGCAGCAGGACCAGTCCGGCAACCAGGATCAGCAGGATCGGAACCGCAAACAGCGGCCAGGTGCTGGCGCTGATTTCGGGCTTGTAGCTGACATAGTCGCCATAGCGCTGCATCAGCCAGCGGCGGATCGTCTCGGGCTCTTCACCCGCGGCAATGCGGATGCGGACCTGGTGGCGCATATCGCCCGCCATCGGCGCGTCGCTGTCGGCGATCGACTGCGACTGGCACTTGAGGCAGCGCAGCGTCTCCATCAGCTCCTGCGCCCTCGCCTCCTGCGCCGGATCGTCGAGCTGGCGATAGGCATAGGGTGCGGGCGGCATGGTGTCCTGCGCGGCCACCGGGACTGCCAGGGCCAGCATCAGCATGGCAAGGATGCGGCGGATCATTGCCCGGCCTCCCGCAATTTCGTGAGCAGCAAGGGCACGTCACCGGCGCGGATATCGCCGATATGCTGGTAACGGATCACGCCCCTGCCGTCGATCACGAAGGTTTCGGGCACACCCGATGACCCGATCGCCAGCTGGACTTCGGACAGGTCGTCGCGCCCCACCGCAACATAGGGATTGCCGTATTGGCCAAGGAAGCGCGCCACATCTTCAGGCCGGTCGCGGATGGCGATGCCGGTGATCTCGACGCCCTGCCGGCGCAGCGCCTCGAGCTGCGGCGCTTCGGCGATGCAGGGCACACACCAGCTCGCCCAGATGTTGAGCAGGCGCGGCTTGCCATCGGCGAACTGCGCGCTCTTGATACCCGCCAGCCCATCGGTGGCGGCGGGAAGGTCGAAATAGGGTAGCGGCTGGCCCACCATCCGGCTTTCGACGAATTCGTCCCTCGGCTGGGTCAGCTGATAGGCCGCGAGGCCGAGAAAGCCGGCAAACAGCAGCAAGGGGACCCACAGGCGCCAGTTCATGACAGCGCCTCCTGCTCCTTGCGCCGTTCGGCCATGCGCGCGATCACATGGCGCCGCTTGATGTCGTCCAGCACGCGCCCAAGCAGCGCCAGCACGCCGCCGAGCGCGACCAGCAGGCCGCCGATCCAGATCAGCGGGACGAAAGGCTTCCACCACAGCCGCAGCTGCCAGCGCCCATCGGGTGCCTGGTCGCCGATCACCGCATAGAGCTGGCCGTTCCAGCGGGTGACCAGCGCGCTTTCGGTGGTCTGCTGCGGCGGGGCCCAGAAGCTGCGTGCCTGCGGGTCGATGATGGTCGGTTCGCCGCCGTCATAGCGCGCCGCCATGCGCCCCTCGAGCGCGGTCCAGTTGGGCCCGGCGACCGGCTCGACCCCCTCGAGCGTGACCGCCCAGGGGCCCACGCTGGTGGTCCCGCCCACCTGCACCGCCGCCAGCCGCTCGACCGAAAAGGCGCTTTCGCTGGCCATGCCGAGCAGCGCCACGGCAATCCCGAAATGCGCCACGACCATGCCCCAGCTCGCCAGCGGCACGCGCGCCAGCCGGCGTCCGCGCAGCGGCAGCACGCTCGCCACGGCCACCCCGATGCCCAGCGCGAGGCCGAGCAGCGGCAACAGAGCAACGCGGGCGATCAGGCTGAACAGCACCAGCGCAGCCAGCACCAGCGCGGCAATCAGCGCCACCTCGCTGCGAACGCGCTCGATCCGGTCGTGCCGCCAGCGCAGCAGCGGGCCGACCGCCATCACCACCAGCATCGGCACCGCGAAGATCGCGCCGACCGGGTTGAAATAGGGCGGGCCGACCGAAACGCGCACGTCGAACGCCTCGGTCACCAGCGGATAGAGCGTGCCCAGCAGCACGATCGCCAGGATCGCGCTGAGCATGACATTGTTGAACACCAGCGCGCCTTCGCGGCTGGCGATGGCAAACCGCTCGCCCTCGCTGATCGTGCCCGCGCGCAGGGCGAACAGCAGCAGCGCGCCGCCGATGTAGAGCGCCAGCAGCGCGAGGATGAAGCTGCCGCGTTCGGGATCGACCGCAAAGGCATGGACGCTGGTGAGGATGCCCGAGCGCACGAGGAAGGTGCCGACCATGCTCATCGAGAAGGCGACCACGCCGAGCATGATCGTCCAGGTGCGCAGCGCGTCGCGGCTGGCCAGCACGCTCGCCGAATGGAGCAGCGCGGTCGCCGCCAGCCAGGGCATCAGCGAGGCATTCTCGACCGGGTCCCAGAACCACCAGCCGCCCCAGCCCAGCTCGTAATAGGCCCAATAGGACCCGGCGGTGATGCCCACCGTCAGGAACACCCAGGCGCCCAGGATCCACGGGCGCATCGCGCGGGCGAAATCGGCCGTCACCTGCCGCGTCAGCAGCGCGCCGACCGCGAAGCTGAAGGCGATCGATAGCCCGACATAGCCGAGATAGAGCGTGGGCGGGTGGAAGGCGAGGCCGAGGTCCTGCAACAGCGGGTTGAGCCCCTGCCCCTCGGCCGCCGGGACCGGCAGCCGCTCGAACGGGTTCGAACTGAACAGCAGGAAGGCGTAGAAACCCAGCGAGACCACGCCCTGTGCCGCCAGTGTCGCCTGCATGGTGCGTTCGGGCAGGCGCCGCTCGATCAGTGCGATCAGCGCGCCCGCGAGCGCCATCACGGTCACCCACAGCAGCATCGAGCCTTCATGGTTGCCCCATGCCCCGGCGATCTTGAACACCAGCGGCTTCATCGAGTGCGAATTGGCCGCGACCAGCTTGACCGACAGGTCGGTGATCGCGAACAGCCAGATGAGCGTGAGAAAGGCCAGCGCGACCAGCGCGCCCTGCACCACCGCCACCGGGCGGATCAGCAGGGCAAGCTCGGTTTCGCCATCGGCGCGAACGGCGAGGAAACCCGCCGCCACTTGCAACGCGGCCAGCGCTGCGGCGAGCCACAGGGCGGCAAGGCCAAGCTCGGCAATCACTTCAGGCCGACCGTGGTGTCTTCGGCCATCTGCGCCGCCTGCTGTTCGTCCATCCCCTCAAGCTCGCGCGGGACGTAATTCTCGTCGTGCTTGGCGAGCAGATTGTCGGCCACGAAGGTGCCGTCGGGGCCCAGCCTGCCCTCCGCCACCACGCCCGAACCCTCGACGAACAGGTCGGGCGCGATCCCGCTGAAACGCACCGGCACGCGCGCATCGCCCTTGCCGGTCACCGTGAAACGCAGCGTGACCCCATCGGGATCGGTCTTGAGCGAGCCCTGCTCGACCATCCCGCCCAGCCGCACGGCCTGACCCACCCCTGGCGGATCGCTGAGCATCTGTTCGGGCAGGTAGAAATAGCTCGCCTGATTGCGCAGCGCATAGACGGCCAGCAGGCCCGCGCCGATGATCGCGACCAGCGCGAGCACGACGAGGATGAGCCTTTGGTGCTTGGCCTTCATCGGGCTCATTTCCTGCGGCTCGCTTCGCGGCGCCTCTCGGCGCGCCTCATGTCGATCCAGCTCCACGCGATCATCGCCAGCGTGCCGGCCACGCCGATGACATAGGCCGCGACGACAAAGCTCCACTGGTCGAGCGCTTCGCGCATCAGTCGGCCTCCATCGCCTTGCGCCGCAACCGCGCCTCGGTCTGGATATCGGCCAGCAGCGCGCGCATCCGCGCCAGCACCACACCGCCGAACAGCAGCGAAAAGCCAAACACGGCGATCAACAAGGGGTTGAGGAAGGCGGGATCGATCGCGCTCTTGCCCATGGTGATGCTGGGTGGCTGGTGCAGCGAATTCCACCACACCACGCTGCGGTTGATGATCGGGATGTTGATCGCGCCCAGCAGGCCGAAGATCGCCGGGATGCGCGGGCTCACGCCCTCGCGCTCGGCCGCCTGCGCCAGCGCGATATAGGCGAGGTAAAGGAAGGCGAGCACCAGCATGCTGGTCAGCCGCCCGTCCCATACCCACCAGGTGCCCCAGGTCGGCCGCCCCCAGATCGAGCCGGTGGCGAGGCAGATCACGGTGAAGACCAGGCCCGGCACCGCGGCAGCGCGCGCGGCGAGCCCCGCCAGCGGATGCCGCCAGACGAGGAAAACGAGGCTCGAGATCGCGATCGCGGTCCAGCCGCCCATGCCCAGCCATGCGGTGGGGACGTGGAGAAACAGGATCCGCACGGTTTCGCCCATCAACCGGTCGGGCGGAACCGCGATCGCACCCCAAGCCAAGGCGCCGCCGCTGACCACGAGCCCGCTCACCAGCAGGAGCGGGGTCAGCCATTGCGCAAGCGATAGGAAGCGTTTGGGGTTGGCGAAGCCGTGCATCGATTACCTGTCCGCCGCCGCTTTGGCAGGGGTTGGGGTGCGCTTCAAGCATTCTCACAGCTATTTCGCCGACTTGTCATTGCGAGGAGCCGCAGGCGACGCGGCAATCCAGGCAACACAGGACCGAATTGCTTCGCTACGCTCGCAATGACATCACCAAGCGAAAGGGGTCAGCGTCCGATCAGTTCCTGCGCCATGCGATCGGCGACCTGATCGGGCGAGGCGCCGGTGGCAGCGCTTTCCTGCCAGATCGTCTCGAGCCGACCCGGAATCTGGGCGATCCGCTTGCGCACCTCGTTGATGTCGCAAAGCGGCTGCTGGTGGCGGCACAGATATTCGAGCGCCACCGAGATGATCCCGCCCGCGTTGATCACGTAGTCGGGGGCATAGAGGATACCGCGCTGGGCCAGCATGGGTCCGTGTTCGGGACGGCACAGCTGGTTGTTGGCGCCACCGGCAACGATCGGGCAATCGAGCCGGGCGATGCCCTCGTCATCGAGGATCGCGCCCAGCGCATTGGGGCTGAACACGTCGCAGGCGACCGACATGATCGCTTCGGGCGCGGCGGTTTCGGCATCGAATTCGGCGGCGAGCGCCGCGGCACGGTCCATGTTGATGTCCGACAGCGTCAGCCGCGCGCCTTCCCTGGCGAGCAGGCGGGCAACGCCGCCGCCGACGCTGCCGGTGCCCTGCAGCGCGACATGGACGCCTGCGACGCTGTCCTTGCCCAGCCTGTGCTTCACCGCCGCCTTGATGCCGAGAAAGATGCCGAGCGCGGTGAACGGGCCGGGATCGCCGCCCGCCGCGTCATCGCCTTCGACCGGCAGGCCCGACACGAACCGCGTGCGCTTCGAGACCGCGACCATATCGGCTTCCGAGATTCCGACATCCTCGGCGGTGACATAGCGGCCGCCCAGCGCCTCGACCGCATCGGCGAAGGTCGCGAGCAATTCGGGGGTCTTGGTGCGGTCCCTGTCGGCCAGGATCACCGCCTTGCCGCCACCCATCGGCAGGCCGGCCATGGCGTTCTTGTAGCTCATCCCGCGCGACAGGCGCAGCGCGTCGCGCAGCGCGTCTGCGGGATTGGCGTAGTGCCAGAAGCGGGTGCCGCCGGCTGCGGGGCCGAGATGGGTGGAATGAAGCGCGATAATCGCGGTCAGCCCGCTCTTGGGGTCGCGCACGACCTCCACCAGCTCGTGATCGTCGAAATCCGCTTCGGTCCAGAAAGCCGTCATCGATTGTGCCCCAATGTTGCGTCGGGAACGGCTCTGCCAGGGGAGAAATGGGGCGATCGACGGGGTTCGAACCCGCGACCTCCGGTACCACAAACCGGCGCTCTAACCAACTGAGCTACGATCGCCACATGCCCCCGGAACCGTCCGGGAAAGGGGGCCTGATACGCGCGGCTGGGCGGGCGTCAACCCGCTTGCCGCAGCGGCGTGCGCCTGTTGCACAACACGTCGGAAATGGGAAGCGAAAAAGCGCGTCGGGCGCATGTGACGTAACTATCTTTCGCAGGCCGCTTGGAGCCTCTAGATTGCCCGCATGGCTGGGCCCGGCGAATCTTCGGCAGAACGACTGCTTGCGCACATCGGCATGCAGCGCGTGCCGAGCGACAAGCTCGAACTGTTCCAGCTGCGCGATTTCCTCGCCCCCGGCCTGTGCGCACAACTGGTTGCGCTGATCGAGCAGGACCGCCGCCCTTCCACGCTGGCCGATGCGGGCGACGACCGCCACTTTCGCACCAGCGAGACCTGCGATCTCGCGGCAGAACTCCCACCGGTGCGCGAACTCGAGGACCTGTTCGTTGCGCTCAACGGGATCGATCCGGCCTATGGCGAACCGGTGCAGGGCCAGCGCTACGACGTCGGTCAGGAATTCAAGGCGCATTGCGACTATTTCAATCCGGGAGGTGCCGATTGGGAGAAATATTGCGCGGTCGCCGGGCAGCGGACCTGGACCTTCATGATCTATCTCAATGACGTCGCGGCGGGCGGTGCGACACGGTTCAAGGCGGTCGGCAAGATAGTCCAGCCCGAAGCCGGCAAGCTGGTGTGCTGGAACAACCGCCGTCCGGACGGTCGCGGGAACCCGAATACGCTCCATCACGGGATGAAGGTGCGCAAGGGAATGAAATACGTGATAACCAAGTGGTATCGCGAAAAACCATGGGGATGGTGATGACCGACTATACCGATCTGGCCGAAGTCCTGCGCAAGCGCCTGGCCGACCTGCTCGAACGGGCGGAAGCGGTCGAGGACGATTTGCGCCATCCGCTCGACGCCGATTCGAGCGAGCAGGCGATCGACCTCGCCGACGACGAGGCGCTGGCCGGGGTCGACGATGTGCTGCGACAGGAAATCGCCCAGATACGTGCGGCCCTGTTGCGGATCGACAATGGGACCTACGGCACCTGCAGCGCCTGCGGGCAACCGATCGCGCGCGCGCGGCTCGAAGCACGGCCGACCGCCACGCGCTGCATCGCCTGCGCGGGCTGACGCCAAACGACAAAGGGCGGCCCCGCGGGACCGCCCTTGCCTGATTTCGTGCCTGATTTCGCAATCGCCCGCGAAGCTTACTTCTTGAGCGAAAGACCACCGAAGCGCTTGTTGAAGGCGGCAACGCGGCCACCTTCCTGCAGCTGCTGGCGACCGCCGGTCCAGGCCGGGTGGCTGGTCGGGTCGATCTCGAGCGCGAGAACGTCGCCTTGCTTGCCCCAGGTCGAACGGGTCTGGAATTCGGTACCATCGGTCATCTTGACCGTGATCATGTGATAATCGGGGTGCCCTTCGGCCTTCATGGTAGTCGTCCTTCTAGCTTCGGAACGGTTCCGACCGGTCCAGCTGTGAATGGGAAGGCGCGCGCCTAATCGGAATTGCGCTAAAACGCAAGACCGATCGGGCATTGTCTGCTTACGCCCTCAAGCGCCGGGCGCGGCGCATCCGCGCCACTGGGCTGCGCGGCATGAGCCGCAGCGGCCGGTCGGCCTTGCCTCGCCTGCGGCTCGGTTGTTTTTGCGAGAGGCTTGAACCGGGCCGACGGTGGCCCGGCAAGGGCGACCGCCCGCCCGCAGCTTGCTGCGCCTCCAGAGTGCTTCCGTCTTTGATTGCATCAAAGCCGGCACTCCAGGTTCTTGTCTTACCGTGATTTCCCAGTCGCCAGATGCTTCCATCCGGCTCGAAATCACTCTAGCGAGAACGCACCCGCGGAAGCGGGTGCGAAAACTTAGGACTCCGGCGCATCGGCGATCATCGCGGTGAAGGCGACCTCGCAGGTCACCCTGCCGTCGACCGAAGCCTCGCCCGCGAACTTGCACACGCGCGCGCGCTTCTGGACGAAGCTGGCCTTGAGGTCGAGCAGCACGCCCGGCGTCACCGGCGAGCGGAACTTGGCGTTCTCGATCGCCATGAAATAGACCAGCTTGCCCGACCCGGCGAGACCGAGGCTTTCCACCGCCAGCACCCCGGCAGCCTGCGCCAGCGCCTCGATCTGGAGCACGCCGGGCATGATCGGCGCGCCGGGAAAATGGCCCTGGAAGAAGGCTTCGTTGAAGCTGACCGCCTTGACCGCGTGGATGCGCTCGTCGGGGACGAGCTGCTTCACGCGGTCGACCAGGAGCAGGGGATAGCGGTGCGGCAGGCGCTTCAGCACCTCGACGACGTCGAAACCGCTCTCGCCCATATTCCCTTGCCCCTGCCCTGAAGGATCAGCGGCCCGACGGCTGCTGTTGCTGCTGGGCGGCCTGCTGCTGGGCCGCCTGCTGCTGCACGACCGACAGGATGATCTGCGAAACGGCCTGCTGGGTCTGCAACGATTCCTGGCGCGGGCGCCAGTCGGCCGGCGGCGCGATCTGAACGCTCGGCACGCGCTGGTTCAGCACCGCCACCATATCATCGGTCACATTGATCGCGTCGGGCGCGTACTGGATCGAATCCGGCGTCAGCATGATCTGGATCTTCTTCTGGTTGACCACCTGCTGCTGGACGTTGGGATAATCGTTGATCAGCTGTTCGATCGCATAGGTCTGCGCGAGCACGATCGGCTGGCTCGCCACCTGCATCGCCTGTTCCTTTTGCTGGATCTGCTGGACCACGGCGGGGTTCGCCTGCACTTCCTGCTGCGAAAGCTGGCCGTCCTTGTTGGTATCGAGGCTCTGTTGCAGCGTCGCGGTTTCCTGGCGCAGCGTGCGGACCTGCTGGATCTGCGCGGCATATTGCGTTTCGATCTGCTGGTAGGCGGCAATGCGCGCCTGCGAGCGGACAATCACGGCCTCGGGGCTGCTGGTGGCGATGCCGGCAACCTGCGCGACGGCGGGGGTTGCCGCCAACATGGCGCCCGCGAGCACGACGGGCGGGAGAAGCTTGGTCTTGGTAATCATCAGAATTGGGTCCCAACATTGAAAGAGAAGCGTTTGGTGTCGTCGCCCGTCTGGCTCTTGAGCACCTTGGAAATATCGATCCGGAACGGGCCGAAGGGCGAATTCCAGTTGACCCCGAAGCCGATCGAGACGCGCGGCGACGGGCTATCGCCCACGAACACCTCCCTGAAGTTGGTCCCGGAGATATAGGACGGCGAATTGGTGCTGCCGTCCGGTGCCGTGGGGCTGGTCACGCGCAGGATCACATCGTTGCCGCGATCATCGACGCTGCTTTGCAAATAGATCAGATTGCCGCTGGCGTCCTGTTCCTGAATGCCCAGCGGGAAATCCTGCAGGGCCGGCGCGGTCACGTCGAACAGCGAGCCCACATCGAAGAATATCGACGGCCTCAGCCCCAGTTCGCGCGCGCCGGAACCCAGCGGGATCTCCAGTTCGGCGCGCCCCAGATAATAGGCCTTGCCGCCCAAGGCGTCATCGACGCGGCGCCGACCCGCCAGCGCTTCCTCGATCGACTGCGGAACATCGGGCGTGGTCACATCGTCGTCGGCATCGACATATTGCAGGCGCACCACGCGCGGGCCCACGCCGCGAATGTCGAAACCGCGTATCTGCGGTTCGCCGAGGAAGAAGCGGTCGGTCAGGCGTACCGAATCGGCCCCGGGCTCGTCGCTTCCGCCGAAGCCGTAAATATAGCCCCCTTCCGCCGAGGTCGAGAAGATGAAACCCGAACCCAGCGACCAGTATTTGGCCGCGCGCAGGCGCGCGCGCAGATACTTCACCGAGCCGCCAAGTCCGGCGAATTCGGTGGTCAGGCTGGCCGTCTCGCCGCGCGAAGGCCGCAGGCGGCTGTCGAGCGTGTCGTAATTGAGCGTCAGGCCGAGGATCGAACTGACCCGCTTGCCGATCGCTTCGCACAGGAAACGACCGGCGATGATCGGATCGCAGGTGGAAATCCCGTCACCGTCGCGATCGCTGAAATAGATTGCGCGGTCGAGCGAAACGTCGTCATAGTTGAAGGTATAGCTGCCGATCGCTGAAAGATATTCGGTCAGCGGCACGCCCGCGCGCAGCGAAAAACCGGTCGTGGCCTGCCGGAAGGTGGTGTTGCGCTGACTGTTGCGGAAGTTGAAGCTGTTGAGATCGCGCCGGTAGATGTCGAGACCGGCCGAGATATTGCGGTCGAACACATAGGGTTCGGAAAAACTGACCTGCGCCGAACGCGAAAAGCGCGAATAGTTGAGGCTGAGACCAACCGTCTGCCCGCGCCCGCGAAAGTTGCGCTGGCGGATCGAGCCGGCGAGGATGAAGCTTTCGAGCGAGCTGAAGCCGGCCGACAGCTGCAGCTCGCCGGTCGCCTGCTCCTCGACATTGGCTTCGAGCACGATCCGGTCCGGCTGGCTGCCTTCGACCTGATTGATCTCGAAGTTTTCCTGGAAGAAGCCCAGCGAGTTGATGCGCGCGGTCGAGCGCTTGACCGCCAGCGAATTGAAGGCGTCGCCTTCGGCGGTCCGGAATTCCCGGCGCACCACCTTGTCCTGCGTCAGCGTGTTGCCGTTGACGTCGACCCGTTCGACATAGACGCGCGGCGCTTCGCGCAGGAGATAGGTGACGTTCATCGACAGCGTTTCGGGATCGCGCCGGAAATCGGGGCTTACGTCGGCAAAGGCGTAACCGAAGGTTCCCGCCAGCTCGGTGAGCTGTTCGACCGTGTCCTCGACCGCCTTGGCATTGTACCAGTCGCCCTGCCTCATCGACAGGCGGCTGGTCATGGCGGTGCTGTCGAAATCGCGGATCTGGCTTTCGACCTTGACCTCGCCGAACTTGTAGCGCTCGCCCTCCTCGATCACATAGGTGATGATGAAGTCGCGCTTGTCAGGGGTCAGTTCGGCCACCGCCGAAACCACGCGGAAATCGGCATAGCCTTCGGTGAGGTAGAACTGGCGCAGCTTCTGCTGGTCGAAGGCCAGGCGATCGGGATCATAGCTGGTGTTCGAACTGAAGAAACTGGTCAGGCGTGCCTGCTTGGTCAGCATCTCGCCACGCAGTTCGCCATCGGAGAATTTCTCGTTGCCGATGATGTTGATCTGGCGGACCTTGGATTTGGGTCCTTCGTTGATCTCGTAGACGATATCGACGCGGTTCTGGCTCAGTTCGACCAGCTTCGGTTCGACCGTCGCGGCGAAACGGCCCTGGCGCTTGTACAGTTCGATGATGCGGGCAACATCGGCGCGCACCTTGGAACGGGTAAAGATCTGGCGCGGCGCAAGCTTGATCTCGGGCAGGACCTTGTCGCTCTTGAGCCGCTTGTTGCCTTCCAGGATGATGCGGTTGATGACCGGATTTTCAACGATGGTGATGACCACGTCGCCATTGGTGTTGGCCACGTTGGCGGTGGAGAAAAGCTCGGTGGCGTAGAGGTCCTTGAGCACCTGGTCGCCCAGCGCCTTGGTCCAGGTGTCGCCCGGACGCAATTTGATGTAGGACAGGATGGTCTGCGGTTCGAGCCGCTGCGCGCCCGCGACGGCGATGCTGCGGACCGTATCCTGCTGGACCAGGGGCGGCGGGGCGGTTTCTTCCCCGCCCTCGTCCTGCGCCATGGCGATCTGCGGCACGCCGGCCAGCATGGTGCCGGCGAGCAAGGCGATCGCCAGCCGCGCATGGGGTGTGGTGCGTCGCGCGGCGGCAGGTACAAAATCAGTCATCGACAAGGGGATCCCCGTCCTCTTCAAAATCTCGAAGACCCGGCAGGCAGTTGCCCCGAACCGGCGCCAGGCCGCACGGTGGGGGCGGCCTGTGCGTCCCCTGCCCGATGCGCCTTCGCCAATCAAGCATTGCTGCAGCGATTTGCCGACCCGTCGCCTTCCCTTTCCCCGGCTATTTCCCGAATATCGGGAGACCTGCCAGGTCGTTTACCGTGACGAAGATCATCAGCATGAGCACGAGCGCCACGCCGGCACGATACGCCACTTCCTGACCGCGCGGGCCGACCGGCTTCCGGCGGACCGCTTCTGCCGCGTAGAAAGCCAGGTGCCCGCCGTCGAGCGCCGGGATTGGCAGCAGATTGATGAATGCCAAATTAAGCGAAATCAGCGCCACGAAGTTGATGAAGGCAAGCGAGCCCAGGCTCAGTTGCTCGCCCGAATATTTGGCGATCCTGACCGGCCCGCCAAGCTCCTTGACCGAGCGTTCGCCGCTGACGACCTGGCCGATCCCTGTGACCATCATTTCGACGATCCCGAGCGAATGGTCGACCGCCAGGCCAATGCTGGCCACCGGCCCTTGGCGCTCATAGGTATAGTCGGCCTCTGCGGCGGCAATCCCGATCAGCCCGACGCGCGAGACATTGCCGAACCTGTCGCTGATCTCGTGGTTGCGCGCGGTCACCGGGATGGTCCGTTCGAGGCCATCGCGCGAGACCGTTATGTCGAGCGTGCGCCCGGGATAGAGCAGGATCGCATCCTGCACCTCGCGAAAGCCGTGCATGGTCTCGCCGTCGATCGCCACGATGCGGTCGCCAAGCCGCAAGCCCGCCTCGCGCGCGGGCGATTGTTCGGCAAATTCGGCGATGGTCAGCTGCTGCTGCGGATCGGCCGGGACAGGCTTGCCCAGGATGGCGAAAAAACCGGCGAAGATCGCCAGCGTCAGCATCAGGTTGGTCGCCGGGCCCGCGAACACGATCAGCGCGCGCTTCCACAATGCGGCATGATGAAAGCTGCCCGCGCGATCGTCCGCCGTGGCGGCCGCGATCGCCCCGGCGTCGGGAATGCTTGCCGGGTTCATGTCGCCCTTGAACTGGACATAGCCCCCCAGCGGCAATGCGGCGAATTTCCAGCGCGTGCCGCGTTTGTCGGTGACGCCCCAGATTTCCTTGCCGAAACCGATCGAGAAAGCCTCGGCCTGGACGCCGAACCAGCGCGCGACGAGGTAATGGCCGAGCTCGTGCACGGTCACCAGCGGCCCCAGCAGCAGCGGGAAGCCGATCACGTAATAGAGCCACAGGGGCAAGGTCAGGTCCAAGGTCAGGCTAGCTCCAGCAATTCGGTGGCCCGGATGCGCGCCTCGCGATCGACACCGAAGACCTCGTCGAGGGTCCCCGGTGCAGCCGGAAGCGCGCCGCCGGACAGCACGCGCTCCACCACTACGGGAATGCGGCTGAACGAAATCTTACGCTCGAGGAAAGCCGCGACCGCCACTTCGTTCGCGGCGTTGAGCACGGCGGGGGCCGCCCCGCCCGCCTGCGCCGCCTCGCGGCACAGGCGTGTTGCCGGAAAGCGTATCTCGTCGGGCGCGAAAAAGCTCAGCTCGCCGATGGCGGCCAGGTCGAGCGGCGCGCAGGGCGTGTCCATCCGGCGCGGCCAGGCGAGGCACGAGGCGATCGGCACGCGCATGTCGCTGGGGCCGAGCTGCGCCAGCGTCGAACCGTCGCGATACTCGACCATCGAGTGGATCACGCTTTGCGGGTGGACGACGATGCGGATACGCGCGAGCCCGACGGGAAACAGGTGGTGCGCCTCGATCAGTTCGAGGCCCTTGTTGAACATGGTCGCGCTGTCGACGCTGATCTTGGCGCCCATGTCCCAGTTGGGGTGCGCGATCGCCTGCTGCGGCGTCACCGCGTCGAGATCGACGACCAGCCGCAGCGGGCCGCCGCTGGCGGTCAGCGTGATCCAGCGCACGTCCTCGATCCGCCCGCCCGCAAGGCACTGGAAGATCGCATTGTGCTCGGAATCGACCGGCAGCAGCGTCGCGCCGTGTTTCGCCACCGCGGCGGTCATCACCTCGCCGGCGGAAACCAGCGCTTCCTTGTTGGCGAGCGCGATGGTGCCGCCCTGCTCGATCGCCGCCATCACCGGGCCCAGCCCCGCGCAGCCGACGATCGCCGCCACCGTGATATCGACCGGGCGCGCAGCCGCGTCGCACAGCGCCTGACGACCGCCTGCCGCCGCAATGCCGCTGCCGTCGAGCGCGGCGCGCAGGTCGGGCAGGCAGCGTTCGTCGGCCACCACCGCCACCTCGACCGCGAATTCACGGGCGAGCGCGGCCAGTTCGGCAACATTGCCATTGGCGCTCAGCGCCACCACCCGCCATTCGCCGGGATTGCGGCGGACGAGATCGAGCGTCGAACCGCCCACCGATCCGGTCGCGCCGAGGATGGAGATCGAACGGGTCATCGAAAACCTTCGAGGAAGAGACCGCAAATTCCCAGAACGAAGCTGACTGCCAGCAGACCATCGACACGATCGAACAAGCCGCCATGTCCGGGAATAAGACTGGAAGAATCCTTTACGCCCGCGCGCCGCTTTATCCAGCTTTCAAAGAAATCCCCCGCCTGCGCCACAATCGCGATCGGAATGCCCAGCAAGGCAGCGGTCCATGAGAAATTCAGCCCTTCAACCAACAACAGCCAAAGCGCAGCCGACGCGCCGAGCATTCCCCCACCCAGGCCAGCCCAGGTCTTCGACGGGCTGATCGCAGGGGCAATCTTCGGTCCGCCGATCGCGCGACCGGCAAAATAGGCCCCGACATCCGTGGCGATTACCGATGCCAGGAGCGCAACGAGAGCAAGCTTGGACATGAAATCGAGATTCAAGCCAATCAGAACGGCGGCAGCAGTGCTGATGTAAATGATACCGCCAAGACTCCAGGCCAGCCGCTCAAGAGGCAAACTGGCAAATTTGAGAAAGAGCCGGCTCCATTCCCACGCGACACCAATGCCGACCGCGCCGACGAACAGCCCCCATACCCAGCCCCCAAGCCACAGCGCCGTTCCTGCCACCGCCAGCATCACCGCGGCCGAGGCGACTCGGACGGGCAGGTCGGAGTTTTTCTTGGACACTGCGTTATCCATTCCCGTCACCCCGAACTTGTTTCAGGGTCCATCTCGCCAACGTCACCATCTGCATGGCATGGCACCATGGATGCTGAAGCAAGTTCAGCATGACGTTCCTGGATTGCGGCCTATCGTCCGCCAAAGCGTCTCTCCCGGCCCGCGAACTGGTCGAGGGCATCGCGCAGGTGCTGCGGCGTGAAATCGGGCCACAAGGTGTCCACGAACAACATCTCCGCGTAAGCTGCCTGCCACAAGAGGAAATTGGACAGGCGCACCTCGCCGCTGGTGCGGATCAGCAGGTCGAGCGGGGGCAGCGAGGCGGTGTAGAGGTTCGCCGCAAGGCTCTGCTCGGTGATCGCGCCACTCGCCGCGGCCAGCCTCGCCGCCTGCACGATTTCGGCCTGCGCGCCATAGTTGAGCGCCACCGCCAGCGTGCGCGAACCCCTGGCCGTCTGCTCCAGCGCATCCTCGAGCATTTGCACGATATCGGGTGCAAGCACCTGCCAGTCACCCAGAATATGCAGCCTTACATCGTTGGCGATGAATTCGGGCAGGTCCGATTTGATGAACTTGCGCATGAGGTTCATCAGGTCATCGACCTCGTCCTCGGGCCGCTTCCAGTTCTCGCTGCTGAAGGCGTAGAGCGTCAGGCACTCGATCGAGGTATCCTTGAGGCTGCGCACCAGTTCGCGCACCGCCTCCACGCCCTTGCGATGCCCCATCGCGCGCGGCAGGTGCCGGCGTTTCGCCCAGCGGCCGTTGCCATCCATGATGATGGCCACGTGGCGGGCGGTCATAACCCTCTCTCCTTCAGGGGAGAGAGTTGGGAGAGGGGGAGGCAAGGGCCGAGCACGGCGGAGACTCCCCCACCCCCAGCCCCTCCCCTGAAGGGGAGGGGCGTCTTCACTGCGACAGGATTTCCTTGACCTTGGCCGCCACGGCCGCATCGGTTTCGGCGACATGGGCGTCGGTCAGCTTCTGGACGTCGTCTTCGGACCGCTTGCGCTCGTCTTCGGAGATATCCTTCTTCTTCTCGTCGTCCTTGAGCGCTTCCATCCCGTCGCGGCGGACATTGCGGATGGCGATCTTGGCCTTCTCGCCATATTCGCCCGCCAGCTTGGCAAGATCCTTGCGGCGTTCCTCGGTCAGGTCGGGCAGCGGCAGGCGCAGCGTCTGGCCGTCGATCATCGGGTTGAGCCCGAGGTTGGCCCTGGCAATGCCCTTTTCCACCGCGATCAGGTTCGATTTGTCCCACACCTGCACGCTGAGCATGCGCGGCTCGGGGGCCGAAACGGTCGCCAGTTGGTTGAGCGGCATCATCGCACCATAGACCTCGACCACCACGGGATCGAGCAGGCTGGTGTTGGCGCGGCCGGTGCGCAGGCCCGAAAGATCGCCCTTGAGGCTTTCCACCGCGCCCTTCATGCGGCGCTCGATATCGGCTTTATCGTATTTGGCCATTGCGGCTTCCTCTTACCTGGTCTTGTTCGTGACGACCGTCTGGGTGCCCTCGCCCGCGATCACCCGGGCAAGATTGCCCTTCTCGCGGATCGAGAACACGACGATCGGGATGTCGTTATCACGGCACAGCGCCACCGCGCTGGCGTCCATGACCTTGAGGTCATCGGCCAGAACCTTGCTGTAACTTACCGTATCGAAACGCTTTGCATCCGCGTTCTTCTTGGGATCGCTGTCATAGACCCCGTCGACGCTGGTGCCCTTGAGCAGCGCGTCGCACTTCATCTCCGCCGCCCGCAGCGCGGCGCCGCTGTCGGTGGTGAAATAGGGTGCGCCAACCCCCGCGGCGAAGATCACCACGCGGCCCTTTTCCAGGTGCCGCTCGGCGCGGCGGCGGATGACCGGCTCGCACACCTGATCCATCTGCACCGCGCTCTGCACCCGGGTCTGCACGCCGATTTGCTCGAGCGCGCTCTGCATCGCCAGCGCATTCATCACCGTGGCCAGCATGCCCATGTAGTCGGCCTGCGCACGGTCCATCCCCTGCGCCGCCCCGGCCATGCCGCGGAAGATATTGCCGCCGCCGATGACCAGGCAGATCTCCAGCCCGGTTTCCTTGGCCGCCTTCACCTCTTTTGCCAGCTCCAGCACGAAGGCCGGATCGATCCCGAACTGCTGGTCGCCCATCAGCACCTCGCCCGAGAGCTTGAGCAGGACGCGTTTCATCGAGGACAGGGGCATGGGCGCGCGAGAATCCGTGTTGCACGTGGGATGCGGCTCCTTAGCGATGAAGGACCCGGGGCGCAAAGGGGAAAGCCGTCCGACAGCCAATCCTGGACAGCAACCGGATCGATACCCGGCAGCTGCGTTCGACGGCCAAGGCCAGTCGCCGCGATGCCGATCGATTGCGCCGCGCCTACATGCCAATCCGGCCGTGCACGCCAGCAAGCATGCCGGGACCAAACACCTGGCCAAATCGCGGGTGGTATGCTGAAATGCTTCCCATGCCGAAAGCGTCCCTCCATGACTGATCCGCACCGTCCGGCGGTGCTGGTTACCGGTGGGGCCAAGCGGGTGGGGGCCCATATCGTGCGCGCCTTTGCCGGCGTCGGCTGGCATGTCGTCATCCACTTCCACACCTCTGGCGAGGATGCGCGGGAACTGGCCAGCACCTTTCCCAGCGCGGAGACCGTCGGTTGCGATCTCGCCGACGATGCCGCCGCCCTCGCCATGGTCGAGCGTCTGGCCGCGCGGCTTGCCGATTTCCGGGTGCTGGTGAATTGCGCCTCGCTGTTCGAATTCGACAGTGTAACCGCGCTCGATCCGGCGACGAACCGACGGGCGATGGCGGTCAACGCACGCACCCCGGCCCGCATGGCCCAGGCTTTCCTTGCGCGTGCCAGGCCGTGCGGGGGACGTTGCGTGATCCAGGTGACCGACCAGAAGGTCGCCAATCCAAACCCTGACTTCTTCAGCTATACGATGAGCAAGCACGCGCTTGCCGCCACGGTCCCGATGCTGGCCATGGGCGCGGCCGATCCGCGTGACCGGGTCTATGGCCTCGCTCCCGGCGCGATCCTTGCCAGCCACGACCAGGACGAAGCCGAAACCGAAATCTCGCACCGGCTCAACCTGCTCGGGCGCAGGACCGCGCCCGGGGAAGTCGCCGATGCCGCCCTGTTCCTTGCCAGCGGCGCGCTGGCCAGCGGGCAGACGCTTTTTGTCGACAGCGGCCAACACCTGTTGCACCAACCGCGCGACGTCATCTACCTTGCCCGGGAAGGGGCCGGACCATGACCAAACACGCCTTGACCACGCGCCTGTGGCACTGGCTCAACCTGATCTGCGTGGTGACGCTGTTCATGTCGGGCCTGACGATCTCGAACGCCCATCGCTATCTTTATTGGGGCGAATGGGGATTTTCTCCCAGTGCGGCGTGGTTCGCCGTGCCGCGCTTTCCCAACTGGATGACCATACCGGGGCATTACAACCTGGCGGTTGCGCGCGACTGGCACGTGCTGATGGCGTGGCCCTTTGCGCTGGGCCTGCTGTTCATGTGGATCGCGATGCTCGCCAACCGCCATTTCCAGCGCGACATCACCACAACCCGCAAGGAATGGCATCCCGAGGCGATCTGGAAGGACATCGTCGAACACCTCAAGCTCAACTTCGAACACGCCAGCGGCAAGTATAATTTCTTCCAGAAGCTTGCCTATGGCGTGGTGCTGGGCGTTCTCCTGCCGATGATGATATTCACGGGCCTGGCGATCAGCCCCGGGATGGGACCAAGCCTCGACTGGCTGATCGACCTGCTCGGCGGGCGGCAGTCGGCGCGCAGCCTGCATTTCATATTCGCCTGGGCGATCTTCGCCTTCTTCGTCATCCATCTGGCTCTGGTCCTGCTGTCGGGCCCGATCGGGCAGATCCGCGACATGATTACGGGGGGCACGCTCCATGAAGCGTAGGGGTTTCATCGCCGGGCTTGGCGCCCTGTGGGTGGCGGGTTGCAACAAGGTCGCCGACAGCGAGGCGGGCGCGAAACTGCTGTCCGCCGCGCAGGATTGGCACCGCGGCGCGCATCGTCTGCTCAACAGCCGCGAGGCGCTGGCGCCGGAATATCCGAAAAGCGCGATCTCGCCGACGTTCCGCGGCAATGGCTCGACCGACCCGCAGAACGGCGACTACCCGCGCCATGTGGCCGAAGGCTTCGCCAACTGGCAGATCGAGGTGCGCGGGCTGGTCGCAATGCCGATGACCTATTCGCTCGACGCCATCCGCAAGCTGCCGCAGCGTACCCAGGTGACGCGGCACGATTGCGTCGAGGGGTGGAGCGCGATCGGCGAATGGACCGGGCCGCAGCTGTCGGTGCTGCTCGACGCGGCCAGGCTCAAGCCCGAAGCCAGGTTCATCGTGTTCCGCTGCGCCGATGACTACAAGGGCGGGCGGTACTACGAAAGCATCGACCTGGTCGACGCCTACCACCCGCAGACCATCCTGGCGCACCAGCTCAATGGCGAACCGCTGCCGGTGAAGAACGGCGCGCCAATCCGCCTGCGGGTCGAACGCCAGCTCGGCTACAAGCAGGCCAAGTTCGTTACCGCGATCGAAGCGGTTGCGAGCCTCGACGATATCGGCGAGGGCAAGGGCGGCTATTGGGAAGACCACGCCGGCTATCAATGGTACGCCGGAATCTGAACACTTCTTCGGCCGGGCATGGTCTGTGGGCACGGTCTGCTCCCCGCGCCGCCTCGATTGACTGCCGCCATGCGGCTGTCGCACTGATTTCATCGGCTTACCGGGAAGGATGCCGCCAATGCGTTTACTCGACAGGTTCCTGGCGCATGCCATCGCACGCAGACGCGTGATCCTCGTCGGCCATGGCGGCATGACCCGCGAATACGACGCGGCGGGGAACAGGCGGTGGAACGGGGCGGACGGGGATTTGCCGTGCCGGACCGGGACAGGAAACCACAGGGCTCCAAATTTTCCTTTCTTGTATCTCCTTGCCGGTTTCGCTCGAATGGGCAGGACATGAACAAGACCCTCCTTGGCAAATTCCTCGATCGCAGCGTGACGCGCGGACGGCTCGACGTCGCCTTCGCCGATGGCAGCACTCGCAGTTTCGGCACGCCCGCTCCGGGGTTCCCCGAAGTTGCGCTGCACTTCACCGACGCGCGCGTGCCGCGTGACATCCTGCTCGACCCGCGCCTGGGTGCCGCCGAAGCCTTCATGGACGGGCGGCTGGTCGTCGAGCATGACGACATCATGGGGCTCGTCACGCTGCTGCGCGCAAACAACGCGTGGGACATTGGCAGCGATATCGGCCCCCCGCGCCTCAGCCGCCGCCTGATCAATCGCGTTGCTGCCGCGGCCGAGAAGGTCAACAATGCGGTCCGCTCGAAAAGCAATGTCGCGCACCACTATGACATCGGCAACGAGCTCTATGCGCTGATGCTCGACCACGAACACTGGCAATACAGCTGCGCCTACTGGCCATCGGACGACATCTCGCTGGGCGAAGCGCAGACCGCCAAGCTGGCGCATATCGCCGCCAAGCTGGCGCTGCGCCCCGGCGACAAGGTGCTCGACATCGGGTGCGGCTGGGGCGGCATGGCGATCTACCTTGCCCGGCACTATGACGTCGAAGTGGTCGGCATCACCCTGTCCGAAGAGCAGATCGAGCTTGCCCGCCAGCGGGTCGCCGATGCGGGCGTGGCCGATAGGGTCAGCATCGAACTGGTCGATTACCGCGATTTCGCCAGGGCCGGGCGCAAGTTCGACCGGATCGTTTCGGTCGGCATGTTCGAGCACGTCGGCCAGCCGCAGTTCGAGACCTTCTTTCGCGCCTGCGCCAACCTGCTCACCGCCGAGGGCACGATGCTGCTGCACACCATCGGGCGGTTGGGATCGCCGGGTTCGACCGATGCATTCACCCGCAAGTACATCTTCCCCGGGGGCTACATTCCGGCGCTTTCCGAAACGCTCGCCGCCTCCGAGAAGGTCCGCCTGATCGCCACCGATGTCGAAACGCTGAGGATACACTACGGCAAGACGATCCGCCGCTGGTATGCGAACTGCTGCGAGAACCGCGAGGCGATCGTCGCACTTTATGACGAGCGCTTCTACCGGATGTGGATGTTCTACCTCGCGGGTGCGGCCACCGTCTTCGAATCCGGCGGGATGTGCAACTATCAGGTCCAGTTCGCCCGCAGCCGCCATGCGCTGCCGATCACCCGGGGCTATATCGAAGCGGAAGAGCAGCGGCTGCTTGACATGTAAGGGAAGCGCTGCAAACGCGCGCCGTCCCCGAGGAGCCGCATTGCCATGTCCGACATCAAACGGGTCGTCCTTGCCTATTCGGGCGGCCTCGACACCAGCGTGATCGCCAAGTGGCTCGAGGTCGAGCGCGGCTGCGAGGTGGTGACCTTCACCGCCGATCTCGGCCAGGGCGAGGAGATCGAGCCCGCCCGCGCCAAGGCCCGCGCCATGGGCATTCCCGACAGGCACATCTTCATCGAGGACGTGCGCGAGGAATTCGTGCGCGATTTCGTCTTCCCGATGATGCGCGCCAATGCCCGCTACGAAGGCGACTACCTGCTCGGCACCTCGATCGCGCGACCGCTGATTTCCAAGCGGCTGGTCGAGATCGCGCATGAAACCGGCGCCGACGCCATCGCCCACGGCGCGACCGGCAAGGGCAACGATCAGGTCCGCTTCGAACTGTCGGCCTATGCGCTCGACCCGGACATCAAGGTCATCGCCCCCTGGCGCGAATGGGACCTGACCAGCCGCACCGCGCTGATCGCCTGGGCCGAAGCGCACCAGATCGCCGTGCCCAGGGACAAGCGCGGCGAAAGCCCGTTCTCGACCGACGCCAACCTTCTGCATACCTCCTCCGAGGGCAAGGTGCTCGAGGATCCGTGGGAGGAGACCCCCGACTACGTCTATTCGCGCACCGAGCATCCGGAAAACGCGCCCGACACGCCCGAATACATCACCATCGATTTCGAACGGGGCGACGGCGTCGCGCTCAACGGCACCGCGATGTCGCCCGCCACATTGCTCGCTAGCCTCAACGAGCTCGGTAGGAAACACGGCATCGGCCGTCTCGACCTGGTCGAGAACCGCTTCGTCGGGATGAAGAGCCGCGGCATGTACGAAACCCCCGGCGGCGAGATCTACGCCCGCGCGCATCGCGGGATCGAGCAGATCACGCTCGATCGCGGCGCGGCGCATCTCAAGGACGAGCTGATGCCGCGCTATGCCGAACTGGTCTACAACGGCCTGTGGTTCAGCCCCGAGCGCGAGATGCTGCAGGCGGCGATCGACCTCAGCCAGCACAAGGTCGGCGGTACGGTCCGGCTCAAGCTCTACAAGGGTCTCGCCAGCGTGGTCGGGCGCAGGTCGCCCAATTCGCTCTATTCGCAGGCGCATGTGACCTTCGAGGATGACGCGGGCGCCTATGACCAGAAGGACGCCGGCGGCTTCATCAAGCTCAATGCGCTGCGCCTGCGGCTGCTGGCCAAACGCGATCGTTAGTTGCGTTGCAGCATCGTTTTGCGGCGCAAAATTGCGCTTGCGAGATGGTGAAAGTAAGATTTTTGCGACGAATCGTTGAGTTATCCACCCCCCTCCACAGGGAAAGTCGGGGAAAGTGGAAAACTCGTGGCTTGCGCGCTTGAAGAATCGGCCTGCGAGGCGCAGCTTCAACTCATCGGAACGGCGCGGAAACGATCTGAGCTGGAAGGCCCAAAAGCCTGAAAGAACAGGGAATCTCCAAACCGGGAAGACGTGACGGAACCTGTCCGCGCGGATCAGGAGACCCTCGGGCGAAAGACTTCGGTCGGACGCAAGGCGGGTCGATGACGGAGCCGCGAAGTCGTTCCAACACGAACCGGGCCAGCCCGGTCGAAGGCCGAGGAGGCATTGAACGCGGGTCTGCGGATCTGAGGGAGATGCAACCGTTCGAGGCAGTCGGCGGCAAGGTCAGGTTGCGGAGCTGCCCGTTGAAGGTCGGCCTGGAGAAGAAGCGAGGGTTTTCGGACCTGGCGCATTCGACCGGGTGGATTGGAGGGTGGAGCCGGATGCCGGTGCGAGCGCCGGTGACGGAACCGGAAGGACCGCTTTCGGGCGACCCGAAGGGGAAACATCGGATGCCAAGTTCCTGTCTCTTCGGAGACGAGACCACGCATCGGTGAGAGTGGGGTCGGCAGCAATGCCGGCCCCATTTGCTATGGGCGCCCATTTGACTTGGGCCAGGCGCGGCCATGCAAATCGCGCCGAAACCGGCCAAAAGCCGATCAGAAACCGAACCTATCAAAGAGCCGTTGGCCTCCTTGTCGGCCACGATCGGGCATCCATTACCCCCCAAATCCGACCGTAGGAAAGCCGCTTGCCCCGCCGATCCGCGATGAATCGTGGCAGGAATGGGGCAGAAACCCGTCCTGTTCAGGACTCGCGATCCGCGCGCCGCTATAGCGGGCGGCACCGAACGGGAGGTCCAGACCATGGCCAAACGCGCGTACAGAACCCTGCTTTTCCTTGCCACAGTGGCGCTTGCGGGCACCGCGGGCCACTCGGAAGAGAGGGCCGCAGCGATCGATGTCGACACCGGTTTCGACGCCACATTCGAGACTTACGAGGAACTGCCCCCCGCCCCGCCGCCGGGCGCGCAGGCAGGCGAGCTTGCCATTGTCGAGCCCGGGGCAGCCCCCACGACCACCCCGATCGCGGGCGGCATGGCCTCCTATTACGGCCGCGCCTTCAACGGCCGCCGCACCGCCAGCGGCGAGGTGTTCGACATGAACGCGATGACCGCCGCGCACCGCACCCTGCCCTTCGGCGCGCTGGTCCAGGTGACCAACCCCGCCAATGGCCACTCCGTGGTGGTGCGCATCAACGACCGTGGCCCCTTCCATGGCCGCCGCGTAATCGACGTGAGCCACGCCGCCGCGAACGCGCTCGGCCTGATCGGCCCGGGCAGCGGGCGGGTCGAACTGGCGGTGGTGGAAGGGTAGGGGTTCGGGTGTTTCGCACCGATCCCCGTCGGTGCGTCCTCGGGGCTGTTCCTTCACTGCGCTACGAGCCCCTGCGGGCGGGCGGGCGCGCTTGCCGGGCCTGCGCCGGCCCGGTTCCGGCGGGAACCTGAGGGGCAGCACTTACTCATCTTCCCCTTCCCCTTCCCCTTCCCCTTCCCCTTCCTCTTCCCCTTCCCCTTCCTCCTCCTCATGGTTGTAGAGGATCGAGTCCATCATCTCCGCCTCACTGGTGACGAGCCACCACTCGTACCCGTCGGCCTCGAACGCCTCGAGCTGGAGCGCCTCGATTTCGCCCAGTCCCTGCGACCCGTCACCCAGCTTGTACGGCGGCAGCGCCCCCTTGGGCCGCGCGGCGTCCATGCGCGACAGGCGGTTTTCGAGCCACTGGCAATCATCGGGCCCCAGCGTGGCCCCCGGCGTGTCGCATTGGCCCCCGCAATCCCTACACGATGGAACAGGTGGAACAGGGTTATGGGGAAAAGTTCGCGCGTGGCCTTCGACAGGCTCAGGCTGAGCGGATGTCTGCACCCTCCCCCGCTCATCCTGAGCTTGTCGAAGGACAGGCACCGCATCGGGGATCGGGTGCCCTTCACGCAGGCCACCGATCTGCCCGTCGAGCAGCGCGAGCGCGGCGTGGAGATCGGGCCGCTCGGCCAGCCTGTCGAGCCGCGCCAGATGCGCGAGCAGCAGGCGGCTGTCATAGCGGCGGCGGCGCGCGACCTCCTCGCCGCGATAGAACACCGCCTCCTCGACCCCGTAGATCGCGCGATCGGCGAGCACCTGTTCGGCATGGTCGCGCGCCGCGAGCAACGCCGCCTCCCACGCCCGCGCAAAACCGGGATGCCGCCGCCGCGCACGATAGGCCGTCTGCGCCGAAACCCGCGCCGCGCGGCAGGCAAGCCGGACATTGCCGTTGAGCTGAAGGCTGGCAAGAAACGCCCCCTGCGCGCGCGGGGTGAAGATGGTGTGGCCGTCGCCGTGAGGACCGGCGGTGGGGGCGAAGTCGGGGTGCGGGGTGATGGCGTTCATGGTTCGCTCCTGAGGAGAGGGAGGGAACCGGACCATTTATACGGGAGCGGGCGTGTAGGACAGAAGATCCACTCCTCGAATCGTCATCCCGGGCTTGACCCGAGATCCAGCTTGTTCCTGGCGCGAGGGCGCAAAGCCCTCTCCCCTTGCGGGAGAGGGTTGGGAGAGGGGGGAATAAGTATACTGTCCCCGGAATTACGGCTTAGTTCACGGCTTATATCAGCAGGAACAATTTCCAATATTCGATTTATAAAACGTATGCGGCTTCTGAGGCCGATATCACCCTGGATCCCGATGGCGATGGCAACGCCATCAGTCTGATTGAATTGCTGAAGCCTCGGCACCAGCGGCGAAACCGTATTTAAGGCATCACCAAACCACCCGAGAACAGTTCCTAAAGTACCGACGTAATCAGTTACAGAAAAATCTGCCTCATTGTCAATCTCATTGAGGGTCACTGTCTCTCGAGTTACATCATTCATTAGAGAAACTCCAAGTTATTCAATAATACGGAAACCGACTGATGGGGCAGTCGCGTCGCTAACCAATAAATGCACCGCTCCAGAACGCGGATTATTTAGCAGCGGCGCATCATACCGACCCATGACTAAGCAAGATGGATAATGTTTCTGTGAATTTGCCAAACGAACGCTCGTGCAGTCATCGACAAGCTCTCCAGCATTACCAATGGTATCATAAAGTCCAAATTCATTTGGAGGAAACCGGCCAACCTGAAGCAAGCCCGTAAACGTCTCCGGTTTGCCAACAATAAATTTATCAAATAACAGAACATTATTCGCACTGATGTTGGCAAAACCGAACTCAGCGACATCTCCCCACGGAAACAACGTCTCATTGCTGCCGAACGACAGCCAGCGCCATTGATGAGCTGTCGGCAATTTAAACGATTGCCCCGTTTCCCCATTTAGCCAGGTCAAGAAGCAATCCATGTCGCTCCTCGATATCCCTGTGACGGGAAAATCGGTTGAAAAGCGGGGATCTGACAAAGATGTCCGTTCGGAGCGCCATATGGGTCCAGTGGTCTCTTCAACGCGAAATCCCACTGGAAGACCGCAGCCACCCGATTCCACCGCTGGTCGATACTGCGACCATGTAATTTCAAACTTAGAAGCTGATCGAAAACCGAATTTTTCGGCACCCCGGACCACCACCATTTCCGGCAATTCAGAACTACCGTGAATGTCGACGTTTTCGATCTGCCAATTGTTTGTCGGCTCAGCAATCGCCGGAAGTCGAACGCCCAATATTAGACATAAAAACAAGCAGAAGTATTTAAAATTCAAGATGCCCCGCACTTTGAGGGCAAGAAGTACGAATCTTGTAATTCGAACGATCTGTTCATTTTGGACGAACATTAACATACGTGAATCACTCATAGTCCATTCAGGTTTCTTAGGTTTCCCAAACAAGCACTGATAATTTGAATTTCTTGATGTTTCTTACTGGTGACCGGTCTGCAAGCCGGCGGATCCGATGAAATTTGACAAAAACTAATAACCCTATCCGGAATTCCGGGGACAGCATACCTAATTCGTTGGCAAATCCCAGCATGGCCTTTTGCGGAGAGCGATCCCAGCTTTCGCTGGGATGACAGTAGAGGTGGATTGATGGTGGGACAACTCTGCCCGCCCCCAAATTCCAGGCAAATTTCAGGGGCAGCATGCCTGGTTCACCCTACCCAACTCCCTCGCGCAAGCAGCGAGGGTAGCAGTTTCTCACACGAAGCCACGAAGGGGGCAGCGCTTGTTTCGGCGTTGCCTTGCTCCTTGGCGGGTGCCGTTCGAGGGGTGGCAGTCGGGCAGAGGATAGCCTTCCGTCACGACATCTTCGTGTCTTCGTGTGAAACATCTTCCTAGGGAGAATTCCGGGGACCCTATACCTATCCCCCCTCTCCCAACCCTCTCCCTTGAAGGGGAGAGGGCTTTGTGCCTTCCCTCTGCGGCCTCTGCGCGAAACAATTGGCGCGACATCTTCGTGACTTCGTGTGAACCAAATAGAATGCAAGACCCCGGCCCGGGAATTCCGGGGACAGCATACCTAATTCGTTGGCAAATCCCAGCATGGCCTTTTGCGGAGAGCGATCCCAGCTTTCGCTGGGATGACAGTAGAGGTGGATTGATGGTGGGACGAGAATTCCGGGGACCCTATACCTATCCCCCCTCTCCCAACCCTCTCCCCCATCGGGGAGAGGGCTTTGTGCCTTCCCTCTGCGGCCTCTGCGGCCTCTGCGCGAAACAATTGGCGCGACATCTTCGTGACTTCGTGTGAACCAAATAGAATGCAAGACCCCGGCCCGGGGGACGGGGGGACCAGTTGGGGGGGAGCGCCTGTGCCCCTCCGCCACCCTGCGGGTGGTCCCCCTCCCCGTTGCGGGGAGGATTGCCGTTCACTCCGCCGCCTCTTTCGCGCGTTCTCCGCTCTTGGCCAGCATCGGTTGCAGGTACTGGCCGGTGTAGCTGTTGGGGTTGGCGGCGACGGCTTCGGGCGTGCCCTGCGCCACCACCTCGCCGCCGCGCACCCCGCCGTCCGGGCCGAGGTCGAGTATCCAGTCCGCCGTCTTGATCACGTCGAGGTTGTGTTCGATCACCACCACGCTGTTGCCCTGCTCGACCAGCCGCTGGAGCACTTCGAGCAGCTTGCGGACATCCTCGAAATGGAGGCCCGTGGTCGGCTCGTCGAGGATGTAGAGCGTCTGGCCGGTGCCGCGGCGCGACAGTTCCTTGCCCAGCTTGACCCGCTGCGCCTCCCCGCCCGACAGCGTGGTCGCCTGCTGGCCGACCTTGACGTAGCCGAGCCCGACCTCATTGAGCATGTGCATCTTGTCGCGGATCGGGGGGACGGCCTTGAAGAACTCCTCCGCATCCTCGATCGTCATGTCGAGCACGTCGGCGATGGAAAGGCCCTTGAACTTCACCTCCAGCGTTTCGCGGTTGTAGCGCCGCCCGTGGCATTCCTCGCACGTCACATAGACGTCGGGCAGGAAGTGCATCTCGATCTTGATCAGCCCGTCGCCCTGGCACGCCTCGCACCGCCCGCCCTTGACGTTGAAGCTGAAGCGCCCCGGCTTGTAACCGCGCGCCTGGCTTTCGGGCAGGCCGGCGAACCAGTCGCGAATCTGGGTGAAGGCGCCGGTATAGGTGGCGGGATTGGAGCGCGGGGTGCGGCCGATCGGCGACTGGTCGATCTCGATCACCTTGTCGCAATATTCGAGGCCGGTGACCTTGTCATGCGCGCCCGCCACCACCCGCGCCCCGTTGAGCGCGCGCGCCGCCGCCGCATACAGCGTGTCGATCGTGAAACTCGATTTGCCGCTGCCCGATACGCCGGTGACGCAGGTGAAGGTGCCGAGCGGGATCGAGGCGGTGACGTCGCGCAGATTGTTGGCGCGCGCGCCGTGGACGGTGAGCTTGTGCCCGTTGCCCTTGCGCCGCCTGGCCGGCACCGCGATCGCGCGCGTGCCGTTGAGATAGGCGGCGGTGAGCGAGGTCTTCGAGGCGAGCACCTGCGCCAGCGTGCCCTGGGCGACCACCTCGCCCCCGTGGACCCCCGCGCCCGGGCCGAGGTCGACCACATGGTCGGCGGCGCGGATCGCGTCCTCGTCATGTTCGACCACGATCACCGTATTGCCGAGATCGCGCAGCCGCTTCAATGTTTCGAGCAGCCGGTCGTTGTCGCGCTGGTGCAGGCCGATGCTCGGCTCGTCGAGCACGTAGAGCACGCCGCTGAGGCCCGATCCGATCTGGCTGGCGAGGCGGATGCGCTGGCTTTCCCCGCCGCTGAGCGTGCCCGATGTCCGGTCGAGGTTGAGGTAGTCGAGCCCGACATTGTCGAGGAAACCGAGCCGCTCGTTGATTTCTTTCAGGATCGCGCGGGCGATCTGCTGCTGCATCGCGGTGAGCTGGCCGGGCAGCGCGAGGAACCACGCCTTGGCGTCGGCCACGCTCATCTTCGTCGGCGTGGCGATGTCGGTGCCCGCGATCTTCACCGCCAGCGCCTTTTCGTTGAGGCGCTTGCCGTGGCAGGTCTCGCACGGTTGCGCGGTCTGGTATTTCGACAGCTCCTCGCGCATCCACGCGCTTTCGGTTTGCAGCATGCGGCGGTTGAGATTGCCGATCACGCCTTCGAACGGCTTGTTGACCGTATATTCCTTGCGCCCGTCCTTGAAGGTCAGCGCGATGGCGCGCCCGCGGGTGCCGTGGAGGATGGTATCGCGGATCTCGCGGTCGAGATCCTCCCACGGGGTGTCGAGGCTGAACGCGTATTCCTTCGCCAGGCTGGCGAGCACCTGCATGTAATAGGGCGAAGGCGGGTTGGACTTGGCCCAGGGCACCACCGCGCCCTTCTTGAGGCTGAGCGCTTCGTTGGGCACGACCAGCTGCGGATCGAACAGCTGCTTTTCGCCGATCCCGTCGCAGGTCGGGCAGGCGCCCTGCGGCGCGTTGAAGCTGAACAGCCGCGGCTCGATCTCCTCGATGGTGAAGCCGGAGACCGGGCAGGCGAATTTCTCGGAAAAGACGATGCGGTTGGCAGGGATGCCCGCGCCTTTCATGCCCGAGGTCTTGCCGGGGCCTTCGACAGGCTCAGGCTGAGCGGGTTTGGGTTCCGGAACAACATCCGCTCGTCCTGAGCCTGTCGAAGGACCGGCACCCAGCGCCGCCACCGTCGCATCCGCCAGATCGACATAGGCCAGCCCTTCGGCCAGCCCCAGCGCCTGTTCGAAGCTGTCGGCAAGGCGGGTCTCGATGCCCGGCTTCACCGCGATGCGATCGACCACCACTTCGATGTCGTGCTTGTACTTCTTGTCGAGCGCGGGCGCGTCCTCGATCGCATAGAAGGTGCCGTCGATGCGCACGCGGGTGAAGCCGGCCTTCTGCCATTCGGCCAGTTCCCTGCGGTATTCGCCCTTGCGCCCGCGCACCACCGGGGCGAGCAGGTAGGCCCGCGTGCCTTCGGGCAGCGCCATCACCCGGTCGACCATGTTGGAGACGGTCTGCGCCTCGATCGGCAGGCCGGTGGCGGGCGAATAGGGCACCCCCACCCGCGCCCACAGCAGGCGCATGTAGTCATAGATCTCGGTGACCGTGGCGACGGTCGAGCGCGGGTTGCGGCTGGTGGTCTTCTGCTCGATCGAGATCGCGGGGGAAAGCCCGTCGATATGCTCGACATCGGGCTTCTGCATCATCTCGAGGAACTGGCGCGCATAGGCGCTCAGGCTCTCGACATAGCGCCGCTGCCCTTCGGCATAGATGGTGTCGAAGGCCAGGCTCGACTTGCCCGAACCGGAAAGGCCGGTGATCACGATCAGCGCATCGCGCGGCAGGTCGATATCGATGCCCTTGAGGTTATGTTCGCGCGCGCCGCGTACTGAAATCTGGGTGAGTGCCATGGGGCGCTTTGTTCCGGTGATGTTCGCATTCGTCAAGAGGGGGTGCACGCGGCATCCCCGTCGATCCAGCGATGTGGGTGCGCAGGGCCGCAATGCAATACAGGTTCCGGTCGGCACACGCCTTGCCGGATTGGTCGGGACGATGGGTCGCGGGGTCCGGGGGGCGGGACGGGCCGTCCAGAACCAGGACTCCGGCGCGGCAGCCCGGATATTTGGAATGCCGGATATTTGGAATGGATGAAACACCCTCATGCACCATATCGAGATGATGGCGATGTCGGGTCAGGGGCAAATCAACGCCGAAAAGATACGAATTATCGCATCGCGATACTTTAAATTTATAGTAAAATCTCGTTAACTCTATACGATAAATCACTCTTTTCTCTTAATTAACTTTTAAGCAATCCCTGAGATTCTCACAATAACGTAAAGGAGTTTCATGATCTGATATTTGAGAGGATTAAGTATGTTGGCTCGTTCAAACACCGCCCTCTTGCGGGGCGCACTTGCTTCCTCGATAGCCATGGTATCGATCTCCCAGATCGTCATGCCCCAGGCGGCCCATGCGCAGGCGCTCACCCCTGTGGTCGACCTCTGCACCGGCGTCAGCATCGACCAGTCGAGCGTGCAGAGCCTGCTTGCCGCGGTGAACGAGCCGATCGTCTCCCCCATCGAAAGCGTGGTCAACAGCGTCCTCGGTCTCACGGCGATCATTCCCGGGATAAGCCTGCTCTCCCCGCTGAACATCGACGTCACCGGCATCGTCGATAACGGTGTCGCGGGGAATCCCATCGGGGTCCAGGTGCTCGATACCAACGGCACGCTGGTCGGCCCGAGCAACTGCAACATCACCACCGACGGCTATACGCTGAACACGCAGGGCGGGATCGCGATTGGCGGCAACAGCATCACCGGACTTGGCGTGAACGGCCTGGCGGCAAGCGCGGGCGAACTCGACGCGATCGCGTTCGGCAACAGCGCCAGCACCGCGGTCGGGGCCACAGGCGCGGTTGCGATCGGCACGGGGGCGAGCGTCACCACCGCCAACGGCGTCGCGCTCGGCGCGGGATCGCTGGCGGATCGCGGTGCCCTGACCGGCTATACCGCCGCGTTCCTGGCGGGCACGCATGATTCGGTGGGGTCCGTTTCGGTCGGTGCCGCAGGCTCGCTGCGCCAGATCACCAATGTCGCGCCCGGGACCGGCGCGACCGACGCGGCCACGGTGGGCCAGGTCCAGGCCGCGCTCGACACCGCGCTTGCCAGCAGCGCGCTGTCGTTGCAGTACGACGATGTAACCAATACGCAGGTCACGCTCGCGGGTGCCGGGGGGACGCTGATTACCAATGTCGCTTCAGGCACGCTCGACGCCGCTTCGACCGATGCGGTCAATGGCAGCCAGCTCTATGCGACCAACCAGACCGTAGCCGCCAACACCGCGGCCATCGCCGGCCTCGACGGGCGGGTGACGGTCAACGAAGGCGATATCGCCAGCCTCGACGGGCGGGTGACCGTCAATGAAACCGATATCGCCAACCTCGACGGGCGGGTGACCATTGCCTATGACCGCCTCGATATCCTCGACAACAGCGTGACGGGCATCGATGCACGCGTGACACAAAACACCACCTTGATCGCCGGTATCCAGACGCAGATTGCCAATGTCCCTGTCGGCTATGTGGACGATGCGGATGGCGTGACGTCGAGCGCGACGCCAACCAATACCGCGGCCTTCACGGGTGCATCGGGCGGGCCCGTGCGCGTGACCAATGTCGCCGATGGCACGCTTGCGGCCGGGTCGAGCGATGCGGTCAACGGCAGCCAGCTCTACGATACACGCCTCGCGGTGGCGCAGAACCGGGTCGACATCGATCAAAATACGGCCGACATAGCCGCGCTCAACTCCAATATCGCCGGCAGCACGGTGGTGGCGGTGCAGTATTCCAATCCGGGCACGCCCACCCTCAGCAACGGCGGGACCATCACCAATGATGTGACGCTGGTCGGCGCGGATGCCGGTGCGCCGGTCGCATTGCACAACGTGGCGAACGGGATCGCGGCCACCGATGCGGTGAACCTTGGCCAGCTCGACAATGGCCTCCAGAGCGTGTTGACGAATGCGACGAACTATACCGACCTGCGTTTCGCCCAAATCGGGTTCGACCTGTCCGAACTGCGCACCGATGCCTTCTCGGGAACGGCGTCTGCCATAGCGCTGGGCACGATCCCCCAGACGCTCGAGGCAGGCAAAGCGCTGCTCGGCGGCTCGATCGGGCATTATCGCGGCGAAACCGCCTTCGGTTTTGGCTTTTCGGCGGCGTCGGGTGACGGGAAGGCGGTATTCCGCTTCAACGGGACCGTCGATACGCACGGCAAGGGCGGCTTCGCGGCAGGTGCCGGTATCGCGTTCTGACGCAATCGGCGCAGCGACTGCCGGCACCGCCGGGGACGACAGGCCGCGATCGCATGGTAGAGGGCAGGCAGGATCGGATCGGCCACCGGCGCGCGACGCATGGTCGCGAAATTCGTGGAAATCCCCTTCGCCCATTTGCAGGCGAGGTTCGACGCGCTAGAGTGATTTCGAGCCGGATGGAATCATCCGGCGGCTCGGAAATCACGGCAAACGGAGATAAATCGGAATGGTTTCGGTTCGATCGGAACCGGAACGACTCTAGTGGATTGACTGCAGCGATGCGGGATCGAATGTCGGAATCAATCCGCCATGTGCAGGCAGGTGCAGGCTGGATTAAGCCGCGACAAGGCACCGCGATGCGCGAATCGCCATTGCTGGCAAATGCCATTGCTTACAAATGAAGGATGATTTTGATGAGGGTGTCCCGCGTTTTGATGAGGGTGTCCCGCGTAGCGGCAGCGGGTCTGGCCGCCGCACTTCTCGCCTCCTGCGGCGGGGGCAATTCGGACAGCGGCGGCAGCGGCACCACGCTGCCGACGCTGGCGGTCACGCTTTCTGAAACCGGGCAGACGGTCACGGTCGAGGAAGGCGGAGCCACGACTTTCGGCTTCGGCGCCAGCTATACCGGCACCTCGACCCAGCCGGTCATCGCCGATGTGATCATCGACGCCGAACGCTATCGCCTGGCCGGCACGCCAACCGGGACGGGCACCAGCTTCACGGTCAATCTCGAAACCATTCCCTTTGCCCCCGGCGGGCTGACCACCAGCACGATCTTCTTCCGCCTGTGCGCCGATGCGAATTGCACCAGCGTCTATCCCGGCTCGACGGTGGCCTACACGCTCAACCTCGACATCCGGGTCAGCGACTGGGAAACGGCGCAGCGCCTGGCCGACCATCGCGGGTATGTCGACGTCAACTACCTGCCGGCGGATTTCATCCGCAGGTGGCAGTACACCGCCGCGCAGGGATCGCGCGTGGGCGCGGCGGCGGCGGCGCGGGGCCGCGTGTTCCTGACCGAACAGGCGGCGGACGGAAAATATTACGCGCTGGCGATCAACAGTTCGACCGGAACGCTGGCCTGGCGCATCGACATGGGCACCGACCCGGTCAGCGATCCGGCCTATCGCGACGGCAGCGTCTATTACACCAGCAGCGCGGCAAGCGGGACCAGGGCCCCGATGGTCGTCGATGCCGCTACCGGCAGCGTAACCGCCCTGCCGGCCTACGACGCGCCGGGCGGGGCGATGAACCAGCCGGTTCCCTTCATGGATGCGCTGTTCCTGATCGCCGGGACCAATGGCATGGTCGCGCATGCCTATGACCTGGTCAACGGCACGCTCGCCTGGCAGCGCGACTTCGGCGGCGCGATCGCCAGCAGCGCCGCGCTCGCGGTCGACGAGGCATCGGTCTATGCCTTTGCCGGTCCGACCATCCAGGTCCTCTCGCGCACCACGGGCGCGGTCACGACCTCGTTCGCAAACCCGGGCTTCGCGGGCGGCTCGCAATATGACGCGGCCCCCATACTCGACCCCGCAGGACGCCTGATCGCCTTCACGCTGGGCAAGGCCTATGCCGATGCCTCGCCCATTTCGGCCTGGTCGATCGGCAGCGGCGCCCAGCTGTGGACCTCGGCCCTGTCCTATTCGGCCTATCCGGCCTTGGGGCAAACGCTGGTCTTCGCGATCAACCCGGCCAACCGCCGCGTCGATGCGATCGATCCGGCAACCGGCGCGGTTTCCTATTCGATCGCCATTCCCGGCACCGGGGCGCTGACCGGCAGCGTGGTGAGCACGCGTTCGCACCTGTTCGTGTCCACCGCGACCGACAGCTACGCGTTCGACCTCGTGGCCGCCAACCATGCCCAGGCATGGACCGCGGCGGTCGGCGGCCGTCTGGCGATCACGCCCGACAACCAGCTGATCATCTCGAGCGATGCGACGGTGACCTCCTATCGCCTGTGGTGACCGGCGACGCCTGACCGGTCTGCGATGGGCCCGTTTCCTGTCCTTCGCAGACCGCAGGGCGTAGTTTGCCGAAAATCCTGCCCCTTGCGGCCCGGGAGTGTATGAGGTTCGTCGCCAATACACATTTGGGGCCAATTCACACTTAGGGGTATTCCGCATGCGTCGCAGCATTCGTTCCAGCCGTACCGCCGTTTCGGCTATCGCACTTTCGCTCGCCATCGTGGCCGCGCCCGTCCTTGCCGAAGAGCGGGGCGATGGCGTTCCCTCGGACGAGCACACCATCGTGGTTACCGGCCAGGCCAGGATCGGCGAATACGGGCTCGACCTGACCGCGGGCGACGCATCGGCCGACCCGGGCGACGATTTCGAACGCTATGCCTCGGGCGCGTGGATCGACCGCACCGAAATCCCCGGCGACCGCCCCTCGGCCGGATCGTTCAACAATCCGCGCGAGGAAGTGACCGGACAGGTCAACGGCCTGATCACCGGTGCCCCGGCGGGCACGCAATACGGCGCGCTCTACAAGAGCTTCATGGACGAGAAGGCGATCGAACGGGTCGGCCTCGCCCCGCTCAAGCGCGATCTCGCCAAGGTCGATGCGATCCGCGACAAGGTCGAATTCGCGCGCTTCATGGGTTCGACCTACGACAAGTTCGGCGTGACCCTGTTCGGCGCCGGCCCCTATGCCGACCCTGACGATCCGACCGTGAACGCGCTGTGGATGGCCTCGGGCGGCCTCGGCCTGCCCGAGAAGGACTATTACTTCAGCGACAAGTTCGCCGCCCAGCGCGGCGCCTATCTCGCCTATCTCGAGCGGACCTTCCGCGCGATCGGCGTCACCGACCCGCGCGAGGCCGCCAGCCGCGTGTTCGCCTTCGAAACCTATATTGCCGAGCTCAACTGGGACGTCGAACAGAAGCGCGACATCGCCGCGATCAACAACCCCATGTCGAGCGGGGAACTGGCCGCCTATGCCCCCGGGATCGACTGGGATGCCTTGTTCGAAGGGAACGGCATCCCCCCGCAAAAGCGCATCATCGTCACCGACAACACCGCGGTGAAGGCGATTGCGGCGCTCTATGCCAGCACCGATCTCGACACGCTCAAGCTGTGGGAAAAGGCGCAGATCACGGCCCAGGCCTCGCCCTACCTCACCAGGAAGATGGTCGACAGCCGCTTCGAATTCACCAGCAAGCTGTCGGGCGTCAGCGAACAGCGCCCCCGCTGGAAGCGCGCGGTCGACCTGATCGACGGCCAGCTGGGCGAACTGGTCGGCAAGGATTATGTCGGCGAATATTTCCCGCGCATCGCCAAGACCCGGATGGACGAGCTGGTGGGCAACCTCAAGCTGGCCATGGCCGATCGCATCCGCGGCAATGCCTGGATGAGCGAGGCGACCAAGGCCGCCGCCATCGAAAAGCTCGACAAGATGGAGGTCATGGTCGGCTATCCCAGGGAGTTCCGCGATTATTCGCAGCTCCCGGTCAGCGAAACCAGCCTCTATGACAACATGGTCGCCGCGACCAAGTTCAACGCCGATTATGCGCTGAGCGATCTGGGCAAGCCGGTCGACCGCAGCAAGTGGGGCATGAACCCGCAGACCGTGAACGCCTATAACGGCGGCCTGGAAAACAAGATGGTGTTCCCGGCGGGCATCCTCCAGCCGCCCTTCTTCGACCCCTGGGCGGATTCGGCGGTCAACTATGGCGCGATCGGCGTGGTGATCGGCCACGAGATCAGCCACGGCTTCGACGACCAGGGCCGCAAGATCGACGCCAACGGCGCGATCAAGGACTGGTGGTCCCCCGAAGACAACGAACGCTTCAAGGCCGAATCCGCCAAGTTCGGGGCGCAGTACGGCAAGTTCGAGGTCGTTCCCGGCGCCTTCATCAATCCCGAACTGACCATGGGCGAAAACATCGCCGACCTGGCCGGCGTGCTGGTCGCGCTCGATGCCTATCACAAGTCGCTCAACGGGCAGGAAGCCCCGGTGATCGACGGGTTGACCGGCGACCAGCGCTTCTTCCTCGCCTATGCCCAGGTGTGGCGGGCCAAGGCGCGCGAAGATGCGCTACGCAACCAGGTCACCACCGATCCGCACAGCCCGACGCGCTATCGCACGATCGCCCCGCTGCGCAATGTCGACGCCTGGTACGAAGCCTTCGGCATCACCCCCGACGACGACATGTACATCGCGCCCGCGGATCGCGCGCGCATCTGGTGATCGCTCGGGCGGGGGGGCGCCGCAACACCGCGCGGCGCCCTCTCCCCTTCCCCTCTCCCCCCCCCTCTCCCCCTCCCTCTCCCTCTCCCTCTCCCCTCTCCCCCTCCTCCCCCTCTCGCTCTTCCCTGCGATGGATTTTGCGCGGCGGATCTTGCGCGATCGCGACCCTGTGTCGAGCGGGATACCGGCCCGGCGCCATGTCATATGGCGCGATACGACCCCCTAATCGCGGCAAATAGTTTTGATTCCGATGTTTTTCCTGTCAGAACCGATTAATACTCCGCTATTCATCTACACGGTTCGAAGAGGCCTGGGGGTGGCGGCGCATGAACGCGCAGGAATGGTTAGCTTTCCCCGAACGGGATGACGACTGGCGCAGGGAAGCCTGGCGCGAAACCGTGCGCGCGGTTCTGGTCACCGAAATGCGCGCCTTCCCGGCGCAGGTCATGGCCATCGTGCTGTTCTTCATCGCCGCGCTGCAACTGCCCAACGCCCACGCATTCCTGTGGCCGCTGGCCATGCGCGTATTGGCAGCGAGCGCGGCCAAGCTGTCGTGGATCAATGTCCGCCGCGAACTCGATGCGGCCCGGCCGCTCGCGCCGTCGCTGCGGCTGCTGGCGCTGATCCTGTTCCTGGGCGGGGCAAGCTGGGCCTCGCTGGTGATCCCGCTGTTCGACGAGATGCTGATCCTCCCCGCGCATTTCGTGATCGGTTCCGGCTCGCTGGTGGGGGTGGCGCTGATCACCACCATGATCGCGACGCTGCGCCCGCAGATGTTCGCCTATGCCGCCGGGTACATGATCATGCTGACGATCGGGCTCCTCGGTCTCGCGCCGGGGTTGGCGCTGGGCTATGCCGCGGCCTTCGCCGCGATCTGGGCAGGCATCCTGATCTATGCGCTGGCATCGGCACGCCAGCGCCAGTTCGCCGCGGACATGCTGGTCGAGAACCGCCGCCTCAACGAGGATCTCGAGGAAGCGCTGGCGCATGCCGAATTCATGGCCGCGCACGACCCGCTGACCGGCCTGTTCAACCGCCGCGCGCTGTTCGAGCGCAAGCTGGTCGATCGCGCCACGCATGATCGCGCGCATATGCTGGTGATCGACCTCGATCATTTCAAACTGCTCAACGACACCTATGGTCACGACGTGGGCGACAAGGCGCTGATCGCGGTCGGCACGCTGCTGCGCGACACCCTGCGCGCCCATGCGCCGGGCGAACATTTCGCGATCCGGCTGGGCGGCGAAGAATTCGCGGTCTTCCTCGACGAGGCCGACGATGAACGCGCCCTGTTGTTCGCCGAGGACCTGCGCGAACGGCTTGCGCGGCTGCACATAGGACTCGGTCTGCCCCAGGGGGTGACCAGCGCCTCGATCGGCGTCACGCATCACCTGCGGGGGGAAACCGTCGCGACCAGCCTGGGCCGTGCCGATGCGGCGATGTACGATGCCAAGCTCAAGGGCCGCAACCGCGTGCGGCGCGAAGACCGCTGACCGGTCGCCCACGATGCGCCGGCCGCCGGCTCGCACAGGCCGCTTCGCAGAGCATCGACGAACCACCGACTCCGCCCGACCGGGGGCGGGCTTGCGCTTGCACGGGGCCGCGCGATGCTCTCCAACACCGCCAGTCTACCGCGGGGCCGGGCCGCTGTGCCGCCCCCGCAATCGAAGGAGAGATCATGAAGGCCCATATCCTGGCCACCGCTGCCTGCCTGGCGCTCGTCCCCATGTCCGAAGGCCCGGCATTCGCCCGAACGAGCGATGACTCCACGCTCGAACTTGAGGCGACCTATTTCGCCAACGACAGCACGCTGCCCTTCCACGCGCCCGATTTCACCAGGATCACGCCCGAGGTGATGAAGGTGGCCTTCGAAAAGGCCATGGCGATCCACGATGGTGAAGTCGCCGCGATCAGGGCCAATCCCGAAGCGCCCAGCTTCGCCAACACCATCGTCGCGCTCGAAACCTCGGGCCGGATGCTGGGCCGCGTCGCCAGTGTGTTCTTCGCGCTGACCGGGGCGAACACCAACGACCGGCTCGATGCGATCCAGACCGAAATCGGCCCCAGGCTCACCGCGCATGGCGATGCCATCGCGCTCGATCCGGTGCTCTTCGCCCGGGTCAAGGCGGTCTATGACAGCCGCGCGGCGATAAGCATGACGCCCGAGGACGCCAGGCTGCTCGAGGATACTTATGAGGGCATGGTCCATGCGGGCGCGCTGCTGACCGATGCGCAGCGCGCGCGGGTCAAGGCGATCAACACCGCGCTGACCGAAACCACGACCGAATTCGCGCAGACGGTGCGCACGGCGATGGCCGACCAGCCGCTGATCGTCGACACGCGCGAGGAACTGGCCGGCCTGTCCGATGCCGACATCAAGGCCGCGGCCGATCTCGCCGCGAAAAAGGGCCAGCCGGGCAGCTTCGCCATCGCGCTGCAGAACACCACCCAGCAGCCGCTGCTGCCAAACCTGGAAAACCGCGCCACGCGCGAAAGGCTGTTCCAGCTGTCCTATCACCGCGCCGACGGCCAGCGCGCGGTCGACACGCGGATGCTGGTGGCCCGGATCGCCGCGCTGCGCGCCGAAAAGGCGGCGCTGTTCGGCGCGCCCGACTGGGCGAGCTATGCGATGTGGGACCGCATGGCGGAAAAGCCGAAGACCGCGCTCGATTTCATGCAGCAGATGGTCCCCGCGCTCGCCGCGACGCAGCGGCGCGAGGCGGCGATGCTCAACGCGGCGATCAAGGCCGACGGCGGCGATTATCAGGTCAGGCCGTGGGACTGGTATCGCTATGCCAACAGGATCAAGGCCGAACGCTACGACCTCGATGAAGACAAGGTCATGGAATATTTCCAGATCGACCGCGTGCTCGAGGACGGCGTGTTCTTCGCCGCGAACAAGCTCTACGGGCTGCGCTTCCAGAAGCGCACCGACCTGCCGGTCTATCATCCCGACGTGAGCACCTACACCGTCCATGACCGCGACGGGGCGGAGCTGGGCCTGTTCTATTTCGATCCCTATCAGCGCCCCAGCAAGCGTGGCGGGGCGTGGATGTCGAACTTCGTCGACCAGAGCCACCTGCGCGGCACCAGGCCGGTGATCTACAACGTGCTCAACATCCCCAAGGCGACCGAGGGCGAAGTCCAGCTGGTCAGCTTCGACAATGTCAGCACCATGTTCCACGAATTCGGCCATGCGCTGCACGGCTTCTTCGCCGACCAGAACTACGAAAGCCTGTCGGGCACCGCCGTGGCGCGCGATTTCGTCGAATACCCCAGCCAGGTGAACGAGATCTGGGCGACCTGGCCCGAAGTGCTCGCCAATTATGCAAGGCACTACAAGACCGGCGAGCCGATTCCGGCGCAGCTGATCGAGAAGATCGACGCCGCGTCGAAGTTCAACCAGGGTTACGATTTCGGCGAGACGGTCGAAGCAGCGCTGCTCGACATGAAATGGGCCGCGCTGTCGCAGCAACAGGCCGCCGCGATCGATACGCCCGAAAAGGTCGATGCCTTCGAGGCCAAGGCGCTGGCAGAACTGGGGCTCGAGGTCGATCTGGTGTCGCCGCGTTATCGCAGCACCTATTTCAACCACATCTTTTCCGGCCCGGCGGGTTATTCGGCGGGTTATTACAGCTATCTGTGGACGCAGATGCTCGATCAGGACAGCCGCAAGTGGTTGCGCGACAACGGCGGGCTGACGCGCGCCAATGGCGACCATTTCCGCGCCACCGTGCTGAGCCGCGGCGGCACGATGGATTACTTCGAGATGTTCCGCAATTTCGCGGGCCGCGATCCCGACGTCACCCCGATGCTCGAGGCGCGCGGGCTGACCGGCGGCGAAACCGCCGAATAATCAGCCGGTCACCAGCGCCCGGTGGCGCGCATCGCCGACCCACCGGGCCGCGACCTTCCAGACGCGTTCGATCACCAGCGGGTCGAGCGCGTCCTCGCAAGCTCCGTCGGCGGCGACCCGTCCGCGATCGAGCACCACCACACGATCGGCATGGTTCATCGCATGCGCGAGGTCGTGCAGCACCAGCACCACCCCCGCCCCGGCAGCGGCCGCCGCGCGCAAATGGCGCAGCAGCGCAAGCTGGTGCGCAAGATCGAGCGCGGCGAGCGGCTCGTCCGCGAGGATCCAGCGCGGCTCGCCCGCCAGCACGCGCGCGAGCAGCACGCGCGCGGTTTCGCCGCCCGACAGCGCTTGCGCGCGGCGATCCGCCAGATGCGCGATGTCGAGCGCCGCCAGCGCCGCATCGACGGGCGCCGTCAGCGTATCGCCATGCGGCATCCGCCCCAGCGCGGCGAGGCTGCGCACCGGCACGTCCCACGCGATCTCGTGCTTTTGCGGCAGGTAACCCAGCGCCCTCGCCCGTGCGCGCGGCGCCATGGCGCCAAGCCCGGTTCCGCCGAGCGTGACCGCGCCGCTATCGGGCACGAGCAGCCCGGCCAGCGCCTCGAGCAGCGTCGACTTGCCCGCGCCATTGGGCCCGCAGATCGCGGTGACGCTCCCCGGCGCAAACGCCAGCGACACCTCGCGCAGCCGCCCGGCAATGGTGAGGTCGCGGGCCGACAGGATCATGCCAGCCCTCCCCCATGCCCCTGGCGCATCCGCAGCAGCAGCCACAGGAAGAACGGCGCGCCCAGCAGGCTGAGCGCAATGCCCAGCCGCAGTTCGGTGACCAGCGGCAACACGCGCACCGCGCTGTCGGCCACCAGCACCAGCAGCGCCCCCGCCAGCGCGCTCGGCACGATCAGCTGCGACGGGCGGCGGTCGGTCAGCTGGCGCACCAGATGCGGGACGATCAGCCCGACGAAGCCGATGATCCCCGCCACCGCCACGCTCGCCCCCACGGTCAAGCCGATGCCCGCGATCAGCAGCCACAGCAGGCGGCGCGGATCGACGCCGAGCGAGCGCGCCACCGGCTCGCCCAGCGTCAGCGCGTCGAGCGCGCGCCCGCTGCGCCACAGCAGCGCCACGCCCAGCGCCACCAGCGGCGCGGCGAGCCACACCTCGCGCCAGCTGCGGTCGGTCAGCGCGCCGTTGAGCCACAGCACGATCTCGCTCATGGCAAAGGCATTGGGCGCCAGGCTGATCGCCAGCGCGGTCAGCGCCCCGGCAAGGCTCGCCACCATCAGCCCCGCGAGCGTGAACAGCGCGATCCCGCCGGTGCGCCCGGCAATCGCGGCGAGCAAGGCCATGGCCCCGCCCGCCCCGACCAATGCGAACAGCGGCAGCAGCCAGGGCGAGGCCGCATAGCCGAACCACAGCGCCGCCACCGCGCCCAGCGCCGCGCCCGGGGCAATGCCGAACAGGCCCGGATCGGCCAGCGGATTGCGCAGATAGCCCTGCATCGCCGCGCCGCTCGCCCCCAGCCCCGCCCCGACGATCAGTGCCAGCAGCGCGCGCGGCAGGCGCAGTTCGGCGAGGATCAGCGCAGCGTTGGGCGTGCTCGCCGGATCGAGCCACACGCGCCCCGCGAGCAGCGAGAGCGGGGTCGCCAGCACCAGCAGCAGCGCAAGGGCGTAGGTGGCGCGGTTCACGATGCCGCGCGCCGTATCGCCGCCAGCCGCCGCGCCGCGCGGATGATCGTGGGCCCACCGCAATAGATCAGCCGCGTGTCGAACGCCGCGCGCCGCATGGCGGAAATCCGCTCGAGCGCCGGGTGGCGCTGCCCGACCTCGGCCCCCGCGACCAGCAGCACCTGCGGCGGGTCGGCGACCACCTGTTCGAGCGGCAGATAGTCCGCCTGCGCCATCCCGCGCGCCGCGCCATAGCTGGCAAACCCCGTGCGGCGCAGCAGGTCGGAAACCAGCGAGGCTTCGCCCGGCACGATCCCGCCGGGCTGCCACAGCGCTGCCTCGAGCGGGGGGCCGGTGGTTTCGGCCCGCGCCAGCGCCGCTTCGATCCGGCCGACCAGCGCCTCTCCGCCCGCCCGATTGCCCGCCAGCGCGGCCAGCGCGCGCACCTGCGCCGCGCTCTCCTCGACCGTCCCGGCTGTGCCGAAGGTCTCGACCCTGAGGCCGAGCCGTTCGAGCCCGGTACGCGTTGCCGGGTCGAGGAAACTCGATGCCACGACCACATCGGGGTAGAGCGCCAGCACTTCCTCCACCGTCCCGCCGGTCGCGGCGAAGCGCGCGGCCACCTGCGGCGCCATCGAGCTTGCCCGCGGGTCCTTGCTGTAATGCGATATCGCCAGCAATTGCCCCGGCGCGGCCACCTCTGCCAGGATCGCATCGGTGCAGGGGTTGAGGCTGACGATGGTCGGGCGGTGCGCATCGGGCGCCCGCGCAGGCCCCGCCCCCGCGCAACCGGCGAGCAGCAGGGCCAGCGCGGGCAGGATACGGATCACATCCGCGCCCTTACCCCGGCAAACACGCCGCGCCCGGGCGAAGCATAGCCGGCGGCGCTCTGGTAGTCAGCATCGAACAGGTTTTCGACCCGGCCATAGATCTCGACGCCATCCGAAACCGGCAGCGCGGCGCGCAGGTCGACCACCTCGTATCCCTCGATGCGGGTGAAATTGCCCGCATCGTCGTAACTCCTGCCGACCAGCCGCAAATCCGCGCCGAGTTTGAGCCCGAAGGGGGCATCGTAATCGGCGAAGAGCGTGGCGAAATGGCGCGGGCGGCGGGCCAGATCATTGCCCGTGGTGCGATCCTCGGCATCGACGAGGCTGTAGACGCCCGACAGCCGCAGCCCTTCGGCAAGGTCGAACCCGGCCTCGGCCTCGATCCCTTGCGCGCGCGCGCGGGCGGTGTTGTCATAGAAGCCGAAAGGCCGCGCAGCGCTGAAGGCAAAGCCGATCAGGTCCTCGCTGTCGCGGCGAAAGGCGGTCAGCGCGAGATGCGTGCCGCGCCCGCGCTCGCCCTTCTCCACGCCGAAATCGACGCTGGTGCTCGCCTCGGGCCTGAGGTCGGGATTGCCGAAGAAGGAAAAGAGCTGGAACAGCGTCGGCGCCTTGAAGCCTTCGCCCAGGCTTGCGCGGACCCGCCAGTCGTTGCCGATGGCATAGGAAATGTCGCCGCCCAGGCTGGCGTGGGTGCCGAACCGTTCCTGATCGTCGATCCGTGCACCGGCATGCGCCGCGAGCCTTCCCAGTACCCAGCCAAGCTGGAGATAGCCGCCCGTGGTTTCGACGGTTGCCGGCGTGTCGAAGGTCGTTTGGTAGTCCGACCATTCATGCTCGCCCCCGAAAGCCAGCGCGAGCCCGCCGATGATGCGATATTCGCCGCGCAGCTGGACGCGCTGCGAATGGCCGTCGCTGGCAAAGCTCACCGCGCCGCTGTCGTCGAGATTGTCGCGCTCGGTGTCGGCGAGGCTGTAGGACACGCGCAGCGTCAGCTCGCTGCCGTAATAGCCCAGGCCGACATCGCCCCAGTGGCGGCGGGTTTCCTGTGTCTCGAGCGTGTCGGCCAGCGCGAAGGCCGGCGGCGGGAAGCCGTCGATGTCGAGATCGCCCTCGCTCCAGTTGGCGTGGGCGAAGAGTTCGAGCGAAGGGGTGATGTCGACGAAGGCCGAACCGCCCAGCGCAAGCTGTTCGAACCCGTCGGGCTCGGTCCCCGATGCGGCGGCGGAAAAGCCGTCGGTGCGATACCACGACCCGGTCAGCCCGACGAAATAGCCATCGTCCTTCACCCCGCCGGCTGCGCTGGCGAACACCGTGTCGCGCGAACCATATTCGACATTGCCGGCGATGCCGCCTTCGCCGCGGGTCGATACGTCGATCACCCCGCCGATCGCGTCCGAACCCCAGATCGTGCTGTTCGATCCGCGCAGGATGTCGAGCTTGCCCGCCGTGCCGAGCAGCAGATTGCCGAAGTCGAACCCGCCTCCAGGCGCCGCCGGATCGGCCACGCGCACGCCATCGACCAGCACCAGCAGCTGTTCGGACGATGCGCCGCGCACGCTGGCGCCGGTAAAGCCGCCGACCCCGCCGTTGCGGCTGAGCGACAGGCCCGGCGTGCGGCGCAGCACGCGCAGGGCATCGGCGCCCTGCACGCCGTCGATCTCGTCACGCTCGATGATCGTGACCGCCTGCCCGGTGTTGCCGATCGCGGTGCCCAGCCCATTGGCGGTGACGGTGATGGTGGGAACGCGCGAATCCGCGATGACGATTTCATCGCTTGTCGCGGCATCATCCGGCAATGCGGCATCCTGCGCGAAAGCGCTGGCGGGAATCACGGCTGCAGTCAGGAAAAACAGATATCTGGACACAAAACCTCCTGTCAAAAGCGAACGTCGCTCTTGACGGGAAGGAGCGGGATTGCTCGCATCCACGTTTGCCATCGGTACACCCCGCCCGCGGCCGAACGACACGCATGGGCAGGTCTCCTGGCTCCCGGATCATCACCCTTGCGCCGCCTTCCCGGGCGTGGGCCCAGTGGCATATGGCGCAAGCGCTCCCCGGTCACAGTTGCGGGGGCAGCGAGGGCTTGCGGAGCCTGGGCTCCACCCTCTTCCCTCTTCGGGCCTGCGCGAACAGGCCAACCCATGACGCGCGGGGCGCTCTACCCAAGCTTCGCGCGCCGCACAAGCCATGTGCTTGCTTGAGCTTTGCGCGATAGGGTGATTTCGAGCCGGATGGAATCATCTGGCGACCAGGAAATCGCGATAACAAGAATCTGGAGTGCCGGATTCGATGCAATCAAACCCGGCAAGCACTCCAGGCGCGGGCAAGGCCGCGTCCCGCGGTGGGACCGGCGCATCAGCCGACTCCCGCACACGGCCCGGACGGGCTATGCGGCGACCAGACTGGAAGGATGCAATTGGACCGGATCGACGGCAGCATGCGCAGCGTTGCGACGGGCCAGCGCCCGGGCGCGGACCCGCGCGCGCGCCGCCTCCAGCAGCGCCGCAGGGGTCGCCGCCGACTCGCCGGACGGTCCGCGGTGCTCGCCGCTGCGATCGCTGTGCCCACCGTCGCCGCGCAGGGCGAATGGAACGGGCTGCGCGAAGCAATGGGCCTGGGCGGGGAACGCGTCGCGCTGGCCCCGATGCCGTTCGAAACCGCGGGCGAAAGCTTTCCCGGTTCGGCCTTCTATTACCTCGAGGATGCCCCGCGGCTGACCGGCGATCTTGCCGCGCTGCGCGAGGACGGCGACGTGCTCGAAACCGTGCAGTTCGCCCAAAGCCACGGCGCGGGCGCGGCGGCGCAGGCGTTTCGCGCGGCGGGCAGCGGGCTCGACAAGGCGCGCGCGCTGCAATGCCTGTCGATGGCGGTCTATTACGAAGCCGCGAGCGAAAGCCATCAGGGCCAGCAGGCGGTGGCGCAAGTGGTGCTCAACCGCGTCGCCCACCCCGCCTATCCGGCCAGCGTCTGCGGCGTGGTGTTCCAGGGTTCGCAACGCAGGACCGGGTGCCAGTTCACCTTTACCTGCGACGGGTCGCTCGGCCGCACGCCGTCGCGCCAGGGCTGGGCCAGGGCGCAGTCGGTCGCGCTGGGCGCGCTGGCGGGCGAGGTCTACCGCCCGGTCGGCCTCGCGACGCATTACCACACCAATTACGTCAATCCCTATTGGGCGGCGAGCCTCGACTACATCACCACCATCGGTGCGCATCGTTTCTATCGCTGGAAGGGTGGCGCGGGCCGTTCGGACGCCTTCAGCCAGGGCTATGCCGGGTTCGAGCCGGCGGCGGCCGCGCCCCCGGCCCGCCGCGCCGAAGCCGATGCCCCCGGCCCGGTCCGCGCCGTCCCGCCGCCCCCGAATTCGGCACTGGGCATCGCTGGCCTGCCCGATACGCCGGTCGGTGCGCCGGTTCCGCCGACGGCCTCGCACAAGGACACGCTCCCGCAATCGGGGCGGGTCAGGGACGAATATGCCAACAGCGGGCGCTGGATCCGCGAACCGGGCAAGGGCGGCTGACCCCGACCGCCGCCGGATCGTGGCTTTACCACTTCACAACCATGCTGCGGAACCGATGCTTAGCGGCACCGCGCTAGCAGGGAAGCTGCGCCTTCGGGGCGCTCAAGTCTCGCAAGGAACCGCCCGTGCCCGTCCATTTTGCCGCTGCCCGCTCTACCGCGCATTCGCCGATCGCGCGCGCGCTGGCGAAGAAGGCCCATGCCCGCGCAGCCAACGACAACGGCGATGCGGGGCAGATGGCGGCGCAAGCATCGTCGTTCGATCACATGATGCGCGCCGCGCTCAGGCATTTCGCCGAACACGGCATGGGCGCGGCCGAGGCGGCACGCCGCCAGGTCGAACGGGCGCATTTCACAGGCGACCGGGCGGGCTGCGAATGGTGGCTCGGTGTGTGTCGTGCGCTCGACCGGCGACTGGCCGAGCAGATCGAACGACGCCTCAATGCAGCAGACATGCTGATCAATTGAACCGCGCCCCGCAGGCCATTGCCGGATCGCCGTGGATACATCTGCGTCGTCGTATTATTGCAATTGCGAACTATTTGCAAACAATCTTGCCTAGCCCGTCCATTTGACGGTTGCATTCGCCTGCCCACGGGCCTAGGGCGCTCACCAATGTGACCGGGTGCCGTGCCGCCTCGCGGGACAGATTGGCGCGGCCCGTTTCGGTCAGGGTTTCAACGCGGTCCCGCGGCAGGAAAAGGACCCTCCCCCTATGGCACGCAAGAAGATAGCGCTGGTCGGCGCCGGCAACATTGGCGGCACTCTGGCTCACCTCGCGGCCCTCAAAGGCCTTGGCGACATCGTGCTGTTCGATGTCGTTGAGGGAGTACCTCAGGGCAAGGCGCTCGATCTCAGCCAGTGCGGCCCGGTCGAAGGCTTCGACGCGAAAATCACCGGTTCCAACGATTACGCTGACATCGCCGGGGCCGATGTGGTGATCGTCACCGCTGGCGTGGCGCGCAAGCCCGGGATGAGCCGCGACGACCTGCTCGGCATCAACCTCAAGGTGATGAAGGCCGTCGGCGAAGGCATCAAGGCCAACTGCCCCGACGCCTTCGTTATCTGCATCACCAACCCTCTCGACGCGATGGTCTGGGCGCTGCGCGAATTCAGCGGCCTGCCGCACAACAAGGTCGTGGGCATGGCCGGCGTGCTCGACAGCGCGCGCTTCGCCACCTTCCTCGCGTGGGAATTCGGCGTTTCGGTGAAGGACGTGAACGCCTTCGTGCTGGGCGGCCACGGCGACACCATGGTGCCGGTCACCAGCTACACCACGATCAACGGCATCCCGGTCAAGGATTACGCCAGGATCAGGAGCATCAGCGAAGACCGCATCGACGCGATCGTAGCGCGCACCCGCGCAGGTGGCGGCGAGATCGTCGCGCTGCTCGGCACGGGCTCGGCCTATTACGCCCCGGCCACCAGCGCGATCGCCATGGCCGAAGCCTATCTGGGCGACCAGAAGCGCATCCTGCCCTGCGCGGTGCATGTCGAGGGCAAGTACGGGCTCGATGGGCTCTATGTCGGCGTCCCCGCCGTGATCGGCGCGAACGGTATCGAGGACGTGGTAGAGATACAGCTTTCCGACGCCGAGAAGGCCAACCTCAAGACCTCGACCGACGCGGTCGAGGAACTGCTGGTGGCCTGCAAGGCGCTCGACAGCTCGCTCGCCTGAGCAACCCTTCAAATAGCGATTTCCAAGGAGAGGCTTACGTGAGCATCCTCGTCGACAAGAATACCAAGGTCATCACCCAGGGGATGACCGGCGAAACCGGCACCTTCCACACCCAGCAAGCGCTGGCTTATGGGACGCAGATGGTTGCGGGCGTCACCCCGGGCAAGGGCGGCAGCGAGCATATCGGCCTGCCGGTCTATGACACCGTGGCCGAAGCGAAGAGCGCGACCGGCGCGACCGCTTCGTGCATCTACGTCCCCCCGCCGTTCGCCGCGGATTCGATCCTCGAGGCGATCGACGCCGAAATCGAGCTGATCGTCGCCATCACCGAAGGTATCCCGGTGCTCGACATGGTCCGTGTCAAGCGCGCGCTGAGCGGCAGCAAGAGCCGCCTGATCGGCCCCAACTGCCCCGGCGTGCTGACCCCGGGCGAATGCAAGATCGGCATCATGCCGGGCTCGATCTTCCAGAAGGGCAGCGTCGGCGTGGTCAGCCGTTCGGGCACGCTGACCTATGAAGCCGTACACCAGACCACCATGGTCGGCCTGGGCCAGACCACCGCGGTCGGCATCGGCGGCGATCCGGTCAACGGCACCAATTTCATCGACGTGCTCGACCTGTTCCTCAAGGACGACGCGACCAAATCGATCATCATGATCGGCGAAATCGGCGGCAGCGCCGAGGAAGAAGCCGCCGAATTCATCGCGCATAAGGCGAAGCAGGGTATCAGCAAGCCGATGGTCGGCTTCATCGCCGGCCGCACTGCCCCTCCGGGCCGCCGCATGGGCCATGCCGGCGCCATCGTTTCGGGCGGCCAGGGCGGCGCGGAAGACAAGATCGCCGCGATGGAGGCGGCGGGCATCCGCGTCTCGCCCTCGCCCAGCGAACTGGGCACTTCGCTCGACGCGCTGCTCAAGGAACTGGTGTAAATGTGAGTCCCCGCCTTCGCGGGGACTCGCGGAGAGTAGAATGGGTAACGAAAGCCACGATTTCCTGCCCGAACTGGGCAACCAGGACGGTCCGCAGCCCGGCCCCAGCTGGGCCAATCCGCGCTGGCTGGCCGATGTGGTCGACAGCGGCGCCGACCTGACCGCCGCGCTCGACCCCACGCAGATGCGGCTGGTCGTCGCGCAGGCGGCCAGCCAGGCGGGCAAGCCGGCCGATCCCAGGGCGATCGAGCAGGCGGCGGACGATTCGATCCGCGCCATGCTGCTGATCCGCCTGTTCCGCGTGCGTGGCCACCTTGCGGCCAGGCTCGACCCGCTGGGCCTGTCGCAACGCGAATACCCGGCCGAGCTGACGCTTGAAGTCAATGGCTTTGGCGGCCAGCCGGACCGGGAAGTCTATGTCGGCGGCGCCTTCGGTTATGACTGGGTCAAGGTGGGCGAGCTGCACGAAGCGCTCAAGGAAACCTATTGCGGCCATGTCGGCCTCGAATACATGCATATCGCCGACACCGAGGAACGGCGCTTCCTGCAGGAAAAGTTCGAGCTGCCCGACGAGGTGATCCAGTTCACCCCCGAGGGCAAGCGCGCGATTCTGGCGGCGGTCATCCGCGGCGAACAGTACGAAAAGTTCCTCGGCAGGAAATACGTCGGCACCAAGCGCTTCGGCCTCGACGGCGGCGAATCGATGATCCCCGCGCTCGAAGCGGTGATCAAGCACGGCGGCAGCGCGGGCGTGCGCGAGATCATCTATGGCATGGCGCACCGCGGCCGGCTCAACGTGCTCGCCAACGTCATGGGCAAGCCGTACAAGGTCATCTTCCACGAATTTTCCGGCGGATCGGCCAACCCCGACGACGTCGGCGGTTCGGGCGATGTGAAATACCACCTGGGCACCAGCACCGACCGCGAATTCGACGGGATTTCGGTGCATATGAGCCTGGTGCCCAACCCCTCGCACCTCGAGGCGGTCAACCCGGTGGTGCTGGGCAAGGCGCGCGCGCAACAGGCGATCCGCGACGATTTGAAAAAGCACGAGCAGGTTCTGCCCGTGCTGCTCCACGGCGATGCGGCCTTCGCGGGCCAGGGGATCGTGTGGGAATGCCTCGGCTTTTCGGGCGTGCGCGGCTATAACACCGGCGGCTGTCTGCATTTCGTGATAAATAACCAGATCGGTTTCACGACCAGCCCGCAATTTGCCAGATCGTCACCCTACCCCTCGGACGTCGCCAAGGGCGTCCAGGCGCCGATCCTGCACGTCAACGGCGACGATCCCGAAGCGGTGACCTTCGCCTGCAAGCTGGCGATCGAATACCGCCAGCGCTTCGGCCGCGATATCGTGATCGACATGTGGTGCTATCGTCGCTTCGGCCATAACGAGGGCGACGAGCCCAAATTCACCCAGCCGCTGATGTATGACGCCATCGCCAGGCACCCGCGGGTGAGCGAAATCTACGCCGCGCGGCTCGAACAGGAAAGCGTGATCGCGCCCGGTTATGCCGACCAGCTGATCGCCGATTTCACCGAGCATCTCGAACGGGAATTCGCCGCGGCGAAGGATTATGAACCCGACCAGGCCGACTGGTTCGGCGGCCGCTGGGCGGGGATGAACAAGCCCGCCGACCCCGAAACCGCGCGGCGCAACGTCGACACCGCGATCGAACGCAAGCTGTTCGACAGCCTCGGTCGCACGCTGACCAGCGTTCCGGGCGACCTGGCGATCCACAAGACGCTGGGCCGCGTGATCGAGGCCAAGCGGCAGATGTTCGAAAGCGGCGAAGGCTTCGACTGGGCCACCGGCGAAGCGCTCGCCTTCGGCAGCCTCGTCACCGAAGGCTTCGGCGTGCGCCTGTCGGGCCAGGATTCGGGGCGCGGCACCTTCAGCCAGCGCCACGTGGTGTGGACCGACCAGACGAGCGAACGCAAGTTCATCCCGCTGGGCACGCTGCCGCACGGCAAGTTCGAGGTCTATGACAGCCCGCTGTCCGAATATGGCGTGCTCGGCTTCGAATACGGCTTCGCCATGGCCGATCCCAAGACGCTGGTGCTGTGGGAGGCGCAGTTCGGCGATTTCGCCAACGGCGCGCAGATCATGATCGACCAGTTCATCGCCGCGGGCGAGGCCAAGTGGCTGCGCGCCAACGGGCTCGTGCTGCTGCTGCCGCATGGATACGAGGGCCAGGGGCCCGAGCACAGCTCGGCCCGGCTCGAACGCTTTCTCCAGCTGTGCGCCGACGACAACATCTGCGTGTGCAACATCACCACGCCGGCGAATTATTTCCACGTGCTGCGCCGCCAGATGCTACGCAGCTTCCGCAAGCCGCTGGTGATCATGACCCCCAAGAGCCTGCTGCGCCATCCATTGGCGAAGTCGGACGCGGACGAATTTCTGGGCGACCGGCATTTCATGCGGATCAAGTCCGACATGAAGGTGATCGACGACAGCAAGGTCCGCCGCCTGGTGCTGTGCAGCGGCAAGGTCGCCTATGACCTGATGCAGGCGCGCGACGAGGCGGGCCTCGAGGATGTTTCGGTGGTCCGCATCGAACAGCTCTATCCCTTCCCCGGCGAGCCGCTGGCGGTGCGCCTCGCGCGCATGACCAACCTCAGGGAAATCGTCTGGTGCCAGGAAGAACCGAAGAACAACGGCGCCTGGTTCTTCGTCGATCGCCTGATCGAGCAGGCCGCCGTCAGTGCCGGCCACAAGGGCCTGCGCCCGGGCTATGCCGGGCGCGATGCCGCCGCTTCGCCCGCCACGGGCTATGCCACCCGCCACCAGCAGCAGCAGGAAGCGCTGGTCGCCAGCGCGCTTGGCCTTGCCTAGTCCATCCCGACCAAGTCCTGCCCCCGATCGCGGGGGAGGCCCGAGGAAACCCTATGCCTACTGAAGTCAAAGTCCCCACGCTGGGTGAATCGGTCACCGAAGCGACCATCGGCGAACTGCTCAAGAAGGTCGGCGACACGGTCAGGGTCGACGAACCGATCGCCAGCCTCGAGACCGACAAGGTCGCGGTCGAGGCGCCCTCGCCCGTCGCCGGGACGATCACCGAATTCCGCGTGGCCGTGGGCGATACGGTCGAAGTCGGCGCGGTGATCGCGGTGGTCAGCGAAACCGGCGCGGCCGCGGCACCCGCTGCCGCCGAAACGCCCGCCCCGGCCCCCGCTCAGGCCCCCGCTCAGGCCAAGGGCGAGAGCGGCGATGCCTCGCAGACGCTGAGCCCGGCGGTGCGCCGCGCGGTGCTCGAACACGGGGTCGATCCCTCGACCATCAAGGGCACCGGCAGGGACGGCCGCCTGACCAAGGAAGACGTGATCGCCGCGGCCGAGGCGAAGAAGTCAGACGTTGCGACCCCGGCACCCGCCCCCGCAGCGCCGCTTGCCACCGGCGAGCGCCGCGAGGAACGGGTCAAGATGACCCGCATGCGCCAGACCATCGCCCGGCGGCTCAAGAGCGCGCAGGATACCGCCGCGCTGCTCACCACTTTCAACGATGTCGACATGTCGGCGGTGATCGAGGCGCGCGAGCGCTACAAGGACCTGTTCGCGAAGAAGCACGATGTGCGGCTCGGCTTCATGGGCTTTTTCGCCAAGGCCGCCTGCCTCGCGCTGAAGGACGTGCCCGCGGTCAACGCCTGTATCGAGGGCGACGAGATCGTCTATCACGATTACGTCGACATCTCGGTCGCGGTCAGTGCTCCGGGCGGGCTCGTGGTGCCGGTGGTGCGCGATTGCCAGGCCAAGGGCTTCGCGCGGATCGAGAAGGACATCGCCGACTTCGGCAAGCGCGCGAAGGACGGCACGCTGACGATGGAAGACATGAAGGGCGGCACCTTCACCATTTCCAACGGCGGCGTGTTCGGATCGCTGATGTCGACCCCGATCATCAACCCGCCGCAGAGCGCCGTGCTCGGCCTCCACCGCATCGACGAGCGCCCGGTGGTCCGCAATGGCGCGGTCGTGATCCGCCCGATGATGTATATCGCGCTGTCCTATGACCACCGCCTGATCGACGGCCGCGAAGCGGTCACCGCGCTCAAGATCATCAAGGAAGCGATCGAGGATCCCACGCGGATGCTGATCGATTTGTGACGCTACCGTCGCACATGATCCTTCGACAAGCTCGCGATGGGCGGATGATGTGCGCTGACGTTTTGAACCCAAGCCCGCTCAGCCTGAGCTTGTCGAAGGCCATGCGGAACGGAGGCCAGAATGGCTGAATACGACTACGACGTCCTCGTCATCGGTGCCGGACCGGGCGGCTATGTCGCCGCGATCCGCGCGGCGCAGCTGGGGCTGAAGACCGCCTGCGCGGAAAGCCGCGAGACGCTGGGCGGGACCTGCCTCAACGTCGGCTGCATTCCATCCAAGGCGCTGCTGCATGGTTCGGAAAAATTCGACGAAGCAGCCAGCGGCGCGCTCGAACGCTATGGCGTGAAGCTGGGCAAGGTCGAGCTCGACCTTGCCGCGCTTCAGGCCGACAAGGCCGATGCGGTCAAGGGTTTGACCGGCGGCATCGAATTCCTGTTCAAGAAGAACAAGGTCGATTGGAAGAAGGGCCACGCCACCTTCCAGGATGCCCACACGGTCAAGGTCGGCGACGAGACGGTCACCGCGAAGAACGTCATCATCGCCACCGGTTCCTCGGTCACCCCGCTGCCGGGGGTCGAGATCGACAACGACAGGCAGGTGGTGGTCGATTCGACCGGCGCGCTGGAGCTCAAGGCGGTGCCCAGGAAGATGGTCGTGATCGGCGGCGGGGTGATCGGGCTCGAACTCGGCTCGGTCTGGCGGCGCCTGGGCGCCGAAGTGACGGTGGTCGAATTCCTCGACGCGCTGCTCCCTGGAATGGACGGCGAAGTGCGCAAGGAAGCGGGCCGGATCTTCAGGAAGCAGGGCATGGAACTGCGCCTGTCGACCAAGGTCACCGGTTGCACGGTCAAGGGCAGGAAGGCCACGCTGACGCTCGAACCCGCCGCGGGCGGCCCTTCGACAGGCTCAGGACAGGCGAGCGAGACGCTGGAGGCCGATTGCGTGCTGGTGTCGATCGGCCGCCGTCCGAACACGGCGGGCCTCGGCCTCGAAAATATCGGACTTGACCTCAACCAGCGCGGCCAGATCGAGACCGACCATGATTTCCGCACAAAGGTCGATGGCGTGTGGGCCGTCGGCGACGTGATCCCCGGCCCGATGCTGGCGCACAAGGCCGAGGACGAAGGCATCGCCTGCGCCGAAAACATCGCCGGGCAGAGCGGAATCGTGAACCACGATGTCATCCCCGGCGTGGTCTACACCTGGCCCGAAATCGCCGGGGTCGGCCTGACGCAGGAACAGGCGATCGAAAAGGCCGGCGGCGACAAGGCCAGGGTCAAGGTCGGCAAGTTCCCGATGATGGCCAACAGCCGCGCCAAGACCAACCACGAACCCGACGGTTTCGTGAAGGTCATCGCCGATGCCGATAGCGATCGCGTGCTGGGCGTGTGGTGCATCGCCAGCGTGGCGGGCACGATGATCGCGCAGGCGGCGCAGGCGATGGAATTCGGCGCCACCAGCGAGGATATCGCCTACACCTGCCACGCCCACCCGACGCATTCCGAAGCGATCAAGGAAGCGGCGATGGGCGTGCAGGGCAAGCCGATCCACATCTGACCCGATGCGCCGGTCCGCCGCCAGCCGGAGAGCATTCTGAATGCGGGCACGGGCCGCCGCCCTGCTCGCGCTCTTGCTCCCGGTCGTGGCGGGGCTGCTCTACCTGTGGCGCTTTGGCGCGCCGGCTTCCTATCTCGTTACCAATGCCGCGGCGCTTGCCGTGGGGGCGCTGCCGATCCTGCGGCCCCCTGCTCCCGGCCTCGCTGTGCGGCGCGCGATGGTGCTGGTCGCGCTGGCCGCGCTGTTCGTGCCGCTGGCAACCGGGCCGGAAATCCTCGGCATCGCACGCTGGCTTCGATTTGGCCCGGTCCAGCTCCACGCGGGCATGCTGTTCGTTCCTTCGCTTGCGGTCCTCGCGGCGCAGGACGAGGACTATGCGCCCACCATCCTTGCCACCGCGCTGCTTGCGGCCGCGCTCCAGCCGGACATGGCGACCGGCGCGGCGCTGATGCTGGCCGGGGTCGGCTTCTATCAGGACCGGCGCGACTGGAAGTATGGCGTGTTCGTCATCGTCGCCTTTTTCGCGATCCTCGTCATGACGGTGCGTGGCGAACTGGCCGCGCAGCCCTTTGTCGAGCGCGTGCTCCATCTACTCCTCTTCGAAGCGCCCCTGGTGGCTCTCGGCCTGCTGGCGACGCTGCTTGCCAGCTTCTTTCTGATGCTCCATGCAGCGCCCGGCAGCCCCCTTGCCCGGCGCGCGCTGGCAGGCACGCTGTTCGGCTTTTCGATCGCGGCGATCCTGTCGAATTATCCCAGCGCGCTGATCGGCTATGGCGCGGCGCCGATCATCGGCTTCGGCCTGGCACTGGGGTTGGCGGGGGGCAGTGCCCGAACGCCACGGCAACACTAGCATTTGCCCCGCCCCGCGCGCTCTCCTACGATGAGGCAAAAGCGGCGGGAGACGGCATGGCATATCCAAGACTGACGAAGCGGCCCGGGGCCCTCGAAACCGCGGCGATGGTCCGCCGGGGCGAGCTGTCGCCCTATGAAGCGGTCGAGGCGGCGATTGCGCGGATCGAAAAGGACGATGCGCATGTCAACGCGGTGGTGGTGACCGACTTCGAACGCGCGCTCGAAACCGCCAAGGCGATGGATGCGCGCAAGGCGGGCGACGACCAGCCGCTGTTCGGCGTGCCGATGACGGTCAAGGAAAGCTTCAACATCGCCGGGCTGCCGACCACCTTCGGCCACCTCCGGTTTTCCGATCACATCGCGCGCGAGGATGCGGTGGTGGTCAAGCGGCTCAAGACGGCGGGCGCGATCATCCTGGGCAAGTCCAACGTCCCGCCCGACCTTGCCGATTTGCAGAGCGACAACCCGGTCTATGGCCGGACCAACAACCCGCACGATCATGACCGCGTGGCGGGCGGATCGTCGGGCGGCGGCGCCGCGGCGGTCGCGGCCGGCATGGTGCCGTGCGAATATGGCAGCGACATCGGCAGCTCGATCCGCAACCCGGCGCATTTCAACGGCATCTTCGGCCACAAGTCCAGCTTCGCCCTGGTCAGCCGGCGCGGGCATACCCATCCGATGGCCGGTCACCGCGACGTTCACGACGGGCCGCTGTCGGTGGTCGGCCCGCTCGCGCGTTCGGCCGAGGATCTCGACGTGCTGCTCGAGGTGACGGCCAGCTTCCCGCTGGTCCGTCGCCACAAGCCGCTGGGCGATTGCCGCTTCCTTGCGCTGCTCGATCACCCGGTCAGCGAAGTCGATGCCGCGGTGCGCGATCCGATCGAGGCGGCGCTGAGCGAAATCGAGCGGGTCGGCATCAGGGTCGACCGTTCGAGCAGCCTGCTGCCCGACCTTGCCCAGCAGCACGCCAATTACATGCGGCTGCTGAACACCGCCATGGCGCGCGGCCGCCCGGGGCCGAACGGGCAGGTGATGACGCTGGCCGATTATTACCAGCTGCTCGATGTGCAGGCGCGCAACGAATATGGCTGGGGCGATGTGTTTGCCGAATACGACTTCGTGCTGGCCCCCCCGCTGGCGGTGGTCGCCTATCCGCACGACCAGACCCCGCTGCGCGATCGCCGCATCACGATCAACGGCAAGGACTGCGCCTTTGCCGATATGCTCGCATGGGCGGGGCTGGCGACCTTTCCCAACCTGCCATCGACGGTGGTCCCGGTCGGCGCGAGCGGGCACCTGCCCTGCGGCATGCAGGTGATGGGGCCGCGCTGGGCCGACTTCGATTGCATCGCCGCGGCGGGCGCGATCGGGCGGTTGTTGCACGGCTGACCGAGTTCCGGCATGGCTCGCGGCCTTGGGATCGCGGGAGAACAGTCTTGGCGCAGCAGCGCATGATGCAGAAATTCGCCAGATGGCATATCTGGCTTGGCTGGCTGGTCGGGGTGCCGGTGCTGATGTGGACCGTGTCCGGCCTGGTCATGGTCGCCCGGCCGATCGAGACCGTGCGCGGGACCGACCTGCGCAAGGCGGTGCCCCAGCAGGCCCTGCCCGCGGACACCAGCATTTCCGTCTCGCTGCCCTCGGACTCTACCCGGCCCGTGCGGTCGGTCACCACGCAGGTCGAACGCGGCGAAACGGTGACCCGGATCGCCTATATCGACGGCACGACCGAACGCTTTCGCGCCGATGGCGGCAAGATGGGGCCGCTGACCGATGTCGAAGCGCGGCTGATCGTCGCCGAGACCATCCGTGGCGGTGACAAGGTGGCCGCGGTCCGGCGCTTTGCCGCCGATGCGGTGCCGTTCGATTTCCGCCGCGAGATGCCCGTGTGGCAGGTCTCGCTCGCCGACGGGACAAACGTCTATGTCGGCATCGAAAGCGGGCAGGTCGAGGCGGTGCGCACGCGCTGGTGGCGCTTCTATGATTTCATGTGGGGCCTGCACATCATGGACCTGCAGACGCGCGAGGATACGCACCATCCGATCCTGATCACCTTCGCCGCGCTGGCGATGCTCGGCGCGCTGCTCGGCTGCATCCTCATGTTCCGTCGCCGCAAGGCGCGCAGCAAGGCGCCTGGATGACCTCCGAAACGCTCACCCCGCTGCCCGACTGGCTCGATCTTGCGGGCGTGGCGATCTTCGCCCTGTGCCTCGCCCGCGATCAGGCCTCGCCCGGATCGCCGTCGATCGGTTCCTCGCCGGGCAGCGGGCCGCCGGGATAGGCCGGCTGCGGGCCGTCCGCACCTGCACCTTCGACCCGGGCGCGGGCCTGCGCATAGGTATCGTCGTCGTACTGGGCATCGTCGTACTGGGCATCGTCGTACTGGGGGGCATCGTCCTGCCGGTCGTAGCCAGCGTCATCCTGCGCCGCGGCAGATTCGCGATAGGGTGCAGGCGTGCCCCGGCCATAGTCGATCGCCTCGATCCGGCCATTGCCCCCGATCGAGCAGTTGAACCCGTCGCCATTGTAGAGCGAACCGCTGACCTGCCAGCCCTGCGCGGTGCGGGCGACCGCGTCGATGCTGCCGATCCGCGCATTGCGCTCGACCTCGCTGGCGCAGATCGACACCGCGCGGTCGATCCCGCGCGCTTCGCCATCGTCATGGTGCGGTTCGGGATAGCGATAGCGATAGTCGTCGCGCGCCCGGCGCTCCGACCCCTTCGCCGCGCTGGCGACCGCCGCGATCCCGCCGATGATGAGTATCCCGGCCAGCACATCGCCCGCATCGACCCCGCGGTGGCGGCGATAACGGTACCAGCGGTGATTATGCGCGGTGTCGACGCCGGGGGCCCATGCGGGTGCCGCCCCGACCGCGGCGCGCATTGCCGGTACGGGCAGGTCGGTGGCGAACGCCGGGGCTGCGGCGAGCGAAAGCGCGGCAGCAAATGCCGCAATGGCGGAAAGCGAAAACCTGGTCGGCATGGCTTTGGAAACCCCTCAAGGCGCACTTCCACCCGGTGCGCTAGGCAAAACGATCGCATGGACCTGAGCGGCCCAGGCTGCATGAAGCCTGAACCGCCCGGTGGTGGCCCTTGCAGTGGCCGCGCCGATCAGCGCAGGCCGCGAATGCCGTCGAAGTCGAGATAGGCCACCCGGCCCCGCTCGATCGAGCAGGTGAAGCTGCCGCTGTCGCGGTCGTTCCAGCGCTGGTAGCGATCATCCCGGTCGCGATAGCCATGGCCGTCATAGCGCCCGCCGTGATAATTGCCGTCGACCACCAGCCTGCCCTTGACCCTCCAGCCATAGCGGGTGTCCTGGACATCGCGAATATCGGTCACCTGAGCATAGCGAAATCCATAGCGCCGGGCGTCGCGGCGAGCGGCGCTGACGCATTGTTCGACCGCACCGCGCGGATTGCCGCGCCGGGCATAGGCATCGTGGCGATAGTCGTAGCCGTCGCGATAGTATCGGCCATCGCGGTAATAGCGGCCATCGTGGTCGTAATCACGATCACGGCTGGCGGCGCTTGCGATCGCGGCAATTCCCCCGATCACCACCGCACCGGCAATCACGTCGCCGACCGAAATGCCGTCGTCGTGACGGTCGCGAGCCTGGGCAGGGGTGGCTCCGGCGAACGCCATGGCGCCGACGGCAGCCGCTGCGATCCCACCCTTCGCAATGGTCCTGAGGTTCCTGGTCATGTGAGGCTCTCCTCGAATGCACCGCGGCGGGATTGCCTCGGCAAGAGCCTTGTTTATGCGATTCGCGGTGAGGTGACGCTGAACCTGGGCGACAGGTATTGTTCAGGAAAACGATTATTTTTATGAACACTTAATCCCGAAGAGATTCAAGCACATCGCGCGTGAATGCCGCGGCATCGAAGCGCGATCCGGTCGGGTCCTCACCGCGCCTGACGATCACAACGTTCATACTTGGAACGATTATTATGAATTGCCCGCGATTGCCCATCGCGGCGATGGTGTCGCGCGGAACGCCCTCGCTCCTGTTGAGCAACCAGAACCCCGCGCCATAGCCGAACGGACCGTCGGGTTGCGGGCCGGAAGGCGCTGAGACATAGGCGAGCCAGTCTTCGGGCAGGACCCGCTCGCCACCGGGAAGGACGCCGCCATCGAGGTAAAGCAGCCCCAGTTTCGCAAGATCGCGCGCGGTCGACCAGACCTGCGACGACAGGACATAGTCGCCCCGCCAGTCCGTTTCGGCGACCGTGTCATGCATCCCCAGCCGCTCGAAGAATTCGGCAGGAGGATGATCGTCGAAACTGCTGCGGATCGCCCATACTGCAGCCAGCGTATCGTTGTTGGCGTAACGAAAAACGGTGCCGGGCGCGTGCACCATGGGCCAGTGGAGCGCCGTCTCCCCGACCGTCGACCCGCCGAAATAGAGCGGGTCGGTCCGGTTGCCGGGCGTATCCGAATAGCGCCCCGATGCCATGCGCAAGAGATGATCGACCGTGATGAACCTGCGCCGGTCGTTGAAGGAAAGGCCAAGTCCTGCCGACTTCGCCACATTGGCTTCACCACGCCGGACGGCAACGCCGACCAGCGTTGCGGCAATGCTCTTGGCCACCGACCAGGTCCGCTGCGGCACGGCCGGACCGAAGCCCGGCGCGTAGTCTTCGCCGAGCAGTCTGCCATTGCGCATCGCCAGCACTGCGCTCGTGCGGGTCCCGGCGCCGTATTCATTCGCAAGGGCGCGTGCGAAGGGTACGGCGAGCGAGCGACCCGCAGCGACCGGGGCGACCTGCTCGACCTTGCGCGGCGCCCGCTTGGTGGCGATGGGCAGCGGCATGCCGTTCACCGGAAGCTGCGAGCACCCCATGCGCGAATCATGCACCGCTATGCGCAGCAGTGACTCCTCGCCCCACTCGACCGAAACGCTGGCCAGTTCACCGTCCGGGTCGCGCATGATCCGATAGGGCATCGCACCCACGAGCCCGTCCAGCGGCGCCTGAATCCCGGTCAGCTCCCACTGCTCCACACTCTCCGGCGTGCGCACGGTGCCATTGCGTTCCGCATTGGCGATTGCGCTGCACAGGAACAGCGCCTTGTAGCCCGCGGCCAGCACGCGGTCGTAACGCGACCGCAACTCGTCCTGCGGGTTCGACCGGGCAAGGAGGGGCGAGGCAGCGAGCAGCGCGACCGCTGCAATGGTCTGGCGGATCATGGCCGATCTTTTGGCACGGCTTTGGGGCTTTGCAAAACAAAAGGGGCCGGACAGTTTCCCGTCCGGCCCCGCCTGTCTCGAAGCGAACGCCGCCTCAGGCGTCCTCGAATTCTTCCTCGCTCGCCACCGGGCCCGAATCCTGGCCCTTGGCGTCGACATCGCGGTCGACCAGTTCGATCACCGCCATCGGGGCGGCATCGCCTGCGCGAAAGCCGGCCTTGATGATGCGGGTATAGCCGCCGTCACGGTCGGCATAGCGTTCGGCCAGCACGTCGAACAGCTTCTTCAGCTGGGTTTCGTCGCCCAGCCGGCTCAGCGCCAGGCGGCGGTTCGACAACCCGCCACGCTTGGCCAGCGTGATCAGCTTTTCGACGTAGGGACGCAGTTCCTTCGCCTTGGGGGTGGTGGTCATGATCTGCTCGTGCTTGACCAGCGCGGCAGCCATGTTGCGGAACATGGCATTGCGGTGGCCGGTCTTGCGCTGCAGCTTGCGGCCGGAAAGTTTGTGACGCATTTCTCTGTTTCCTTCGTTCGAAAAGAGGCCGTTTCAGGTACCCCAGTGCTGGCGGCGCTCACAGGTGCGCCGCCGGAACCCGTTAGCCCAGCAGCTCCTGTTCGAGCTTCTTGGCCATTTCCTCGATATTCTCGGGCGGCCAGCCGGGGATGTCCATGCCGAGGCGCAGGCCCATCGAGCTGAGGACTTCCTTGATCTCGTTGAGCGACTTGCGGCCGAAGTTCGGCGTGCGCAGCATCTCGGCCTCGGTCTTCTGGACCAGGTCGCCGATGTAGATGATGTTGTCGTTCTTGAGGCAGTTGGCCGAACGCACCGACAGCTCGAGCTCGTCGACCTTCTTGAGCAGGTAACGGTTGAGCTGGTTGGTGTCGCTTTCCTGCGGCTCGGCGGCGACGCCGATCATGGCGTTCGACGGCTGCGGGATGCCATCCTCGAAGTGGACGAACAGCGTCAGCTGGTCCTGAAGGATGCGTGCGGCATAGGCCACCGCGTCTTCCGGGGCGACGGTGCCGTCGGTTTCGATGGTCAACGAGAGCTTGTCGTAGTCGAGTTCCTGGCCGACGCGGGCGTTCTCGACCTTGTAGCTCACCTGGCGAACCGGCGAATACAGCGAATCGACCGGGATCAACCCGATCGGCGCATCGATCGGGCGGTTCATCACCGCCGGGCGATAGCCCTTGCCGCTATCGGCGGTGAGTTCCATGTTGAGCGTCGCGCCTTCGTCGAGATGGCAGATCACGAGATCCTTGTTCATCACCTCGATATCGCCGGTGACGGCGATGTCGCCCGCCTTCACTTCGGTCGGGCCGGTCGCGGACAGCTGCAGGCGCTTGAGCCCTTCGCCTTCCATCCTCAGCGCGATCTGCTTCACGTTGAGGACGATGTCGGTCACGTCCTCGCGCACGCCGGCGAGCGAGGAGAATTCGTGCAGCACGCCCTCGATCCTGATCGAGGTGATCGCGGCGCCCTGGAGCGAGCTGAGCAGCACGCGGCGCAGCGCGTTGCCGAGCGTCAGGCCGAAGCCCCGCTCGAGCGGTTCGGCAACGAAGGTCGCCTTGCGGCCCTTTTCGCCGCCGCCCTTGATTTCAAGGCTGTTGGGTTTCTTGAGTTCCTGCCAGTTCTTGATGTTGACGGACATGGATATCCCCTGGTTCGGATGCGGGCAGGACCGGAGCTCTTTCTCAAGAGCGCCCGGTCCGTGGAGAATGTCGGCAGCTCAGCTGCGAGCCGCCGGGCAGGTACGGATCAGACGCGACGACGTTTGGACGGGCGAACCCCGTTGTGCGGGATCGGCGTCACGTCGCGGATCGAGGTGATGGTGAAGCCCACCGCCGCAAGACCGCGCAGCGCGCTCTCGCGGCCCGAGCCCGGGCCCTTCACTTCGACTTCGAGGGTGCGCACGCCGTGTTCGGCGGCCTTGCGGCCCGCATCGTCGGCGGCGACCTGCGCGGCATAGGGAGTCGACTTGCGGCTGCCCTTGAAGCCCATCATGCCGGCGCTGGACCAGCTGATCGCATTGCCCTGCGCGTCGGTGATGGTGATCATGGTGTTGTTGAAGCTGGCGTTGATATGCGCGACGCCGGAAGAAATGTTCTTCTTGTCGCGGCGCCGAATACGGCCGGGTTCGCGTGCCATGGTGTATGTTCCTCTATTCTTTCAAGAAGGGAAAAGCGCTGGGAGACCCTGCGCTTACTTCTTCTTGCCGGCGATCGGCTTGGCCTTGCCCTTGCGGGTGCGGGCGTTGGTGTGGGTACGCTGGCCGCGAACGGGCAGGCCGGCACGATGACGAAGGCCGCGGAAGGACTTGAGGTCCATCAGCCGCTTGATGTTCATCGCGGTGTTGCGGCGCAGGTCGCCTTCGACCGTGTAATCGGCGTCGATCGCCTCGCGGATGCGCAGCACTTCCTCGTCCGAGAGGTCCTGCACGCGACGCGCGTGATCGATCCCGAGCTTGTTCGCGATCTCGACGGCCGTGGTGCGGCCGATACCGTGAATATAGGTGAGCGCGATGATAACGCGCTTGTTGGTGGGGATATTGACCCCGGCAATACGAGCCACTTACTTCTCCATGCTCCACAGGAAAGCACCGGACGGGCCGGCACCCCTATCTCAACGCTCAATTCACCGACCACATGCGGACCTGCCTAACGCAAAAAGCCCGGATGGCGCGCGCTGGAGTGCCGGCTTTGACTGTATCAAAGTCGGCACTCTGGACTCTTGTTTTACCGTGATTTCCTGGCCGCCAGATGATTCCATCTGGCTCGAAATCACTCCAAAGCCTGCCGCCTGCCGGACTCACCGCAAGTGTCGAATGAACCGCGCGCTTAGGCGGATTCGCCCGGGGCGTCAACCGCCTTGCGCACGCAATGCGACGCGACCGCCGATACGGACGGTCCGTCGCCTTGTCCAGCCTTCCTACACCAGCACGCCCTTCAGGTCAAAACCCTTGACCGCGCCCTCACATCACCCCGAAGGCGAGCATCGCGTCGGCCACCTTCTTGAAGCCGGCGATATTGGCCCCGCGAACATAGTCGACATAGCCCCCCTCGCGCGTGCCATATTCGACGCATTTCTCGTGGATGCCCTCCATCAGCTCGGTCAGCATCTGGCCGAGCCGTTCGTGGTTCCAGCTGATCCGTTCGGAATTCTGGCTCATCTCGAGGCCCGAAACCGCCACGCCGCCGGCATTCGCCGCCTTGCCCGGGGCATAGAGCGTGTGCGCATCGTGGAACACCTTCACGCCTTCGAGCGTGGTCGGCATATTCGCGCCCTCGCTCACCGCGATCACGCCATTGGCGACCAGTTCCCGTGCCTCGTCCTCGTTGAGTTCGTTCTGCGTGGCGCAGGGCAGCGCCAGCTCGCACGGCACGTCCCACGGGCGCTTGTCGGCATGGAAACTCGCCCCGGTGAAATGGTCGGCATATTCGCTGATCCGGCCGCGCTTCACGTTCTTGAGGTGCTTGATCCAGTCGATCTTTTCCTGCGTCAGCCCGTCGGGATCGTGGATGAACCCGCCGCTGTCCGACAGGGTGAGCACCCTGGCGCCCAGCTGTGTCAGCTTTTCCGCCGCATGGGTCGCGACATTGCCCGAACCCGAGACGACCGCCGCCTTTCCGGCCACGTCGTTCCCGGCGTGCTTGAGCATGTTCTGCAGGAAATAGACCGCGCCGTATCCGGTCGCCTCGGGCCGCATCTTCGAGCCGCCGTATTCGGTGCCCTTGCCGGTCAGCACGCCTTCCCAGCGGTTGGTGATGCGCTTGTACTGGCCGAACATATAGCCGATCTCGCGCGCGCCCACGCCGATGTCGCCCGCGGGCACGTCGGTATCGGGGCCGATATGGCGATAGAGTTCGGTCATGAAGGCCTGGCAGAAGCGCATGACTTCCGCGTCGGACTTGCCCTTGGGGTTGAAGTTCGCCCCGCCCTTGCCGCCGCCCATCGGCAGGCCGGTGAGCGAATTCTTGAAGGTCTGTTCGAAGGCGAGGAATTTGAGCGTGCCCTCGGTCACGCTGGGGTGGAAGCGGATGCCGCCCTTGTAGGGGCCGATGGCATTGTTGCACTGCACGCGCCAGCCACGCTGGACGCGCACATTGTGGTTGTCGTCTTCCCAGCAGACGCGGAACGAGACGATCCGGTCGGGTTCCGCGATCCGCCGCAGGATCTGCGCGGTATGGTATTCTTCCTTGTCGTCGATGAAGCTGAAGATGTCCTGCGCCACCTCCTGCACCGCCTGGACGAATTCGGGCTGGCCAGGGTTGCGGCGCCTGACGCCCTCCATGAAGGTCGGAAAATCGACGTGCCGGTCGTAAATCGAAGCCATAGGTCACACCTCTCTTGCTGGCCCTTGCGGGATCCGAAAGACTTTCGCGCGACCTTGCACCCGTTGTCCGGGCGTTCTCCTGCAGCAGCTAATCGCCGGCCAGCGCGTCGATCTGCGTTTCGATGGCGCCCGCGTCCCCTGTCGTCCCGGCATCCGGCCGGGCCGTGGCAGGTTCGTCCAGCCCGCCCAGATGATCGCGCAGGCGTTCGAGCTGTTGGTTCAGCACGCCATCGACCGCCTTTGCCAGTTCGGCCGGCTTGTAGCGCATCGGGCCGCCGACATTGTATTCCCACAACACGCGCGTGCCGCCGTCGACCTGCTTGAGCGTCATGGTCAGCACGGCTTCGGCAGGTTCGCTCTGCAACGGGCCCAGCCCGCCGCGCAGCCGCAGGACCTTGAGCGGGTAGGACTGGATCACGATGGCATGCTGGACGCTGCCGTCGAGCGAGAATCCGTCCTTGCCGTCCTCGCCCGGAATGCGTTCACAGAAACAGCCGCCCGCCTGCGGGGTCAGCGTCATGTTGGCGGCATCGCCCGACCAGGTATGTTCGCCGCTCCACCATTCTCCGGGCCGGGTCAGCACCAGCCAGGTGGCGCGCGGACTGGCCGCCACGGTCACCGACGCGCGGGTGACGAATCCGTCGGCACTGGTCTCGACCACTTCGGCCGCCAGTGGGGTGGAACCGAACAGGGCCAGTGCGGCAACGGCGGTGCGGAGCATCCTCTTCTCCCTTTCGGGGTGCGGTCTTAGGGCAAGCCGGCGCGGTTGGAAAGGTGGCGCGAAATCAGCGCGCGAGGATCGCGTCGATCGCCGCGGCGACCGCGTCGATCGCGGCCATGCCGTCGACCCGGCTGACGATCCCGCGCGCTTCGTATCCGGGCAGGATCGGCGCGGTCTTGGCGCGATATTCCCGCATCCGGGTGCGCACGGTTTCCTCGTTGTCGTCGGGACGGCGCTTGAATTCGGTTGAGCCGCACCTGTCGCAGACGCCATCGAACGCGGGGCGCTTGAAGACATCGTGATAACCCTCGCCGCATCTGGCGCAGGTAAAGCGGCCGGTAATGCGTTCGACCAGCGCATCCTCGTCGACCCCAAGCTCGATCACATGATCGAGCTTGCGGCCATGCCTGGCAAGGATGGCATCGAGGCTTTCCGCCTGCGCCGCGGTGCGCGGATAGCCGTCGAAGATCGCGCCGGTGTCGGGCCCCATCGCCGAAAGCTCGGCGTCGATCAGCTCAGAGACGATCTCGTCCGAAACAAGCTCACCACGGTCCATCACCGCCTTGGCCTTCAGGCCGACCGGCGTACCGGCCTTGACCGCCGCGCGCAGCATATCGCCGGTGGAAAGCTGGTGCATGCCATAGCTTTCGACCAGTCGATGTGCCTGCGTCCCCTTGCCCGCGCCCGGAGGGCCCAGAAGGATGATGTCCATGAGCGTCGTGTCCCCTTCGCCTGCGCAGCATGCCTTAACGCAGGCGGCCCTTCAACTTGGCCTTCTTGATGAGATCGCCATACTGGTGCGCCAGCAAGTGCGACTGGATCTGGCTGATCGTGTCGACGGTCACATTGACCACGATCAGCAGGCTGGTGCCGCCCAGAAACAGCGGCACGCCGGTCTGCGCGATACCCCATTCGGGGATGACGCAGACGATCGTCAGATAGGCTGCCCCGATCACGGTGATGCGGGTGAGGATGTAGTCGAGGTATTCTTCCGTCCGCTTGCCCGGGCGGATGCCGGGGATGAAGCCGCCGTTCCGCTTCAGGTTCTCGGCGGTCTCTTCCGGGTTGAACACGATCGCGGTGTAGAAGAAGCTGAAGAAGATGATGCCCGCCGCATAGAGCGCCATGTAGATCGGCTGTCCGTGCTGGAGGTATTGCAGGATGGTCTGCAGGATCGAACCGAAGGTCGTGTCGGTGCTCACCGAATTTCCGGCGAACTGGGTGATCGTCAGCGGCAGCAGCAGCAGCGAGCTGGCGAAGATCGGCGGGATGACGCCCGCGGTGTTGAGCTTGAGCGGCAGGTGCGAACGGTCGGCCTGCATCATCCCGCGCTGCGTGGCGCGCTTGGGATACTGGATCAGCAGGCGGCGCTGGGCGCGTTCCATGAAGCAGATGAACAGGATCACGCTGACCCCGCCAACGAGGAAGCCGATGATCGTGCCGGTCGCGATCGAGCCTTCCGAATAGCCCTTGCCCATATTGGTGACGAAGGTCGGAAACTGCGCGACGATGCCGGCCATGATGATCAGCGACACGCCGTTGCCGATCCCGCGGCTGGTGATCTGTTCGCCCAGCCACAGCAGGAACATGGTGCCGCCCACGAGGCTGATGACCGCGACGATGCGGAACATCAGACCCGGTTCGACCACCGCCTGCAGGCCGCTCTGCGCCCCGAAGCTTTCGAGACCCGAGGCAAGGAACCAGCCCTGGATCGCGCACAGGAACACCGCGCCGTAGCGGGTATACTGGTTGAGCTTCTGGCGGCCGGCCCCGCCCTCTTTCTTGAGCGCGGCGAGGCTGGGATGGAGCGCGGCGGCGAGCTGCACCACGATCGAGGAGGTGATATAGGGCATGACGCCGAGCGCGATGAGGCTCATGCGCTCGAGGCTGCCGCCCGAAAACGTGTTGAACAGGTCGAGGATGCCGCCGCGCGTCTGGTCGTAAAGGCTGCTGAGGATCAGCGGGTTCACGCCTGGCAGCGGCACGAAGCTGAGGAAGCGGAAAACGACCAGCGCGCCGATGGTGAACCAGACGCGGTTCTTCAGCTCGGTGGCCTTGGAGAAATTGGCGAGGCTGAGATTGCTCGCGAGATTGTCGGCGCGTGATGCCATTGGTCGTGTTCGATCCTAGCTGGTCGCCGGCCCGTCCCGGCATCGACCGGACAGATAGGGAGCGGGGAACGGAATGTCGAACCCCACCCCCCGATTTTCCCGACTACCTGGCCTTTTTCGCCTTGTTGGCTTCGGCGCGCGCAGCCTTCTTCTCGTGCTCGGGCTGGCCCTTCTCGATGATTTCCACCGCGCCGCCGGCCTTTTCGACCGCAGCCACCGCGCCCTTCGACGCACCGGCAAGCCTGAAGGTCACCTTGGCGGTCAGTTCGCCCTTGCCCAGCAGGCGCACGCCGTCCTTGCCGCCGCGTGCGAGGCCGGCCGCCTGCAGCGCTTCGTGATCGACGGTCTTGGTCACGTCGAGCTTGTTCGCATCGATGAACTTCTGGACCATGCCCAGGTTCACTTCGGCGTAGTCCTTGGCGAAGGGGTTGTTGAAGCCGCGCTTGGGCAGGCGCATGTGCAGCGGCATCTGGCCGCCTTCAAAGCCCTTGATGGCAACGCCCGAACGGCTCTTCTGGCCCTTCTGGCCGCGGCCCGAGGTCTTGCCCTTGCCCGAACCGATGCCACGGCCCACGCGGATGCGGGACTTGCGGGCGCCGGGGTTGTCGCGGATATCGTTCAGTTTCATGGTCTTGCACTCGCTTTCGCTTTCCAGGCCCCTGCAAGGGGATTCGCGCTGTTGGGAAGTGGCGCCCCCTAAAGTGTTCGCAACCGCTTGTCGACCCCTGTTTTGGCGACTGCCGCTCCCCTATGGCCGGGGCCGACAAAACGGCGCGGGCGACGGCGCGCGGCGAACCGATGCCGGTGCTGCCCGGCCTGTTCGCATGATCGCCAGCGATCTTGAAGGATCGCGTGAATAGGATTAAATCCTATCCGTAAGGAGTGCTATCCATGCGGACGACTCAACAGTTCAGCGTAACGCTGTCGAACGACATGGCGGCGCAGGTTCGCGCCAAGGTGGCGTCGGGCGAATATGCCAGCGAAAGCGAAGTGATCCGCGACGGATTGCGCGCGCTCCAGGCGCGGGATCGGGCCGTCGAGCAATGGCTGCGCAACGAGGTCGTCCCCGCTTATGACGCCTATCAGGCCGATCCCTCCCGCGGTATCCCGCTCGACGACGTGCGCGCCGGTCTGGCCGAGCGCCACAAGCGGGCCGCCAAGCGCGGCTGAACGTGGCACATTCCATCATCCTCACGCCGGAAGCGCGTGACCATCTCGATGCCATCTATGACTATATCGCCGCTGCCGCGTCGCCGGACATCGCGCAGCGCTTCACCGATGGCATCCTCGACCATATCGGCAAGCTGACCGACTTTCCCCATCGCGGCACGATGCGCGACGATCTGCGGCCGGGCCTGCGGACGATCGCCTGGCGGCGGCGTGTGACCATCGCCTTTGCGGTGGATGACAAGGCGGTCGTCGTCATCGGGATCTTCTACGGTGGCCGGGATTTCGAGTCCCTGTTGAGCGAGGATTCATAGAAAGGCGAGCCGGGTCATGCCCGGTGAGCGCCGATCATCCCCATGACAGAGCGGTCGCACCCCGCAATACCGTGCCGACCAACCGGGTGACCACAAGCATGGTGCGCGACTACGAACGTGCACACTGTCGCAAAGTCGCCTCCGTGGCGATCGAGCGAAACACCGAACTCTACGTCGAGGTCTGGGGTCACTGCCGCGCGCGCTGAAAGGAAAAGAGCCGGAGCGCTTGGGGCGCCCCGGCTCTTTCTGTCCGCTTCGTCGGGTCCGGATCAGTCGATGATCGTCACAAGATGTGGGATCTTGGCGATCGCGCCGCGCACCTCGGGGGTGTCCTGGCGTTCGACGACCTTGTGCATCTTGTTCAGCCCAAGACCGATCAGGATCCTGCGCTGGCTTTCGGGGCGACGGATCGGCGAACCGACCTGCTTGATCTTGATGGTAGCCATCTCGTCTTACTCCGCGATAGCGGCGGCGTCGGCTTCCGCCTCGGCCTCCGACGCACCACCGCGACCGAGCAGGTCGGCAACCTTCTTGCCGCGACGCTGGGCGACCGACTTCGGCGAAGTCTGGCTGCTGAGCGCGTCGAAGGTGGCGCGGATCATGTTGTAGGGGTTCGAGGTGCCGACCGACTTGGTCACCACGTCGGCGACGCCGAGGCTCTCGAACACGGCGCGCATCGGACCGCCGGCGATGATGCCGGTGCCCGCGGGCGCGGTGCGGACGGTGACCTTGCCGGCGCCGAAGTGACCCTTGGCGTCGTGATGGAGGGTGCGGCCCTCCTTCAGCGGGACGCGGATCATCTTCTTGCGCGCCGAGGCGGTCGCCTTCGAGATGGCTTCGGGCACTTCGCGGGCCTTGCCGTGGCCGAAGCCGACGCGGCCCGAGCCGTCACCCACCACGACCAGCGCAGCGAAACCGAAGCGCTTGCCGCCCTTCACCGTCTTGCTGACGCGGTTGATGTGGACGAGCTTCTCGATGATGCCGTCGTCTTCTTCCTCGCGCTGGCGACGGTCGTCGCGGCGGCCACGGCCACGGCCGCGCCCCCCGCGATCATCGCCGCCGCGTTCGCCACCACGGCCACGGCCGCGGCGGGCTTCGCCTTCGGGCGCGGCGGCCCCGGGTGCGGCAGCTTCGGGTGCGGCAGCTTCGGGTGCGGCAGCTTCGGGTGCGGCAGCTTCGGCAGCCGGTTGCCCGGTGGGCACAACCGCGTCGACCACGGTTTCCTCGGTGTTGGTTTCGGTGATTTCGTTCTCTGGCATCATCAGAACTCCAGCCCGCCTTCGCGGGCGGCGTCGGCCAGCGCCTTGACGCGGCCATGGAACAGGAAACCGCCGCGATCGAACACGACGGTGGTCACGCCGGCCTTCTTCGCGGCAGCGGCGATCTCGCTACCGACCTGCTTGGCGGCATCGACATTGGCACCCGAAGCCTTCGCGCCGAGCGTCGAGGCGGCGGCGAGCGTCTTGCCCGCGGCATCGTCGATGATCTGCGCGTAGATGTGCTTGCCGGTGCGGTGCACCGACAGGCGCGGCTTGCCGCCCGCGACGCTCTTGAGAGCGGTGCGGACGCGGCGACGGCGGCGTTCAAAGAGAGAGAGCTTGGCCATCTTACTTCTTCTTCCCTTCCTTGCGGAAGATATATTCGCCGCGATAGGCGATACCCTTGCCCTTGTACGGCTCGGGCTTGCGCCAGCGGCGGACTTCGGCGGCGAACTGGCCTACGGCCTGCTTGTCGATGCCCGAGATTTCGATCGTGGTCTGGTCCGGGGTCTTCACCTCGAGGCCTTCCGGCACGGCCAGGTCGACGTCATGCGAATAGCCCAGCTGCAGCTTGAGCGACTTGCCCTGCGCGTTGGCACGGTAACCGACGCCCTTGATATCGAGGACCTTGGTGAACCCTTCGGTGACGCCTTCGACCAGGTTCGAAACCAGCGTGCGCTGCATGCCCCAGTGATTGCGGGCGGCGCGCGTGTCGTTGGCCGGCTTGACCGAAATCTCGCCGTCTTCGAGCTTGTACTCGATCAGGTCCGACAGACCCATTGTCAGGGCGCCCTTGGGACCCTTGACGCTGAGCAGGCCGTTGTCGATCCTGGCCTCGACCCCGCTCGGGATCGCGACCGGCCTTTTGCCGATGCGGCTCATCAGAACACCTCCGCCAGCACTTCGCCGCCGACGTTGTGCGAACGGGCTTCCGCGTCGGAAAGCACGCCCTTGGGCGTCGAGACGATGGTGATGCCAAGGCCGTTGCGGATCACCGGGAGTTCCTTCGAACCCGAATAGACGCGGCGGCCAGGCTTGGAGACGCGAGCGACATGCTTGATCGCAGGTTCGCCCTCGAAATACTTCAGTTCGATCCGCAGCGCGGGGTGCTTGCCCGAAGAGTCCTCGCTGAAGCCACGGATGTAGCCTTCGCGCTGGAGCACTTCGAGGACGTTCGCACGCAGCTTGCTGGCGGGCGAAAGGACGCTGTCCTTCTTCGCACGCTGGCCGTTGCGGATGCGGGTGAGCATATCACCCAGGGGATCGGTCATAGCCATCTGTCTTTACCTCACCAGCTCGACTTGGTCAGGCCCGGGATCAGGCCCTTGTTGCCGAGGTCGCGCAGTTCGATGCGGCAAAGCCCGAACTTGCGATAATAGCCGCGCGGGCGGCCGGTGGTGTTGCAGCGATTGCGTACGCGCGTGGGGTTCGCATTGCGCGGCAATTCAGCCATCTTGAGCCGGGCCATCAGGCGCTCGGTCTCGTCGGCATTCTTGTCGTCCGCGATAGCCTTGAGCTTCGCGTACTTGTCCGCATACTGCTTGACGAGCTTCTTGCGACGCTCGTTCTTGTTGATCGAACTCAGTTTCGCCATTGGACTTAAGTTCCTCTATTAGCGGCTCACGCCGCCTCCTTCTCTTCCGACGCGCCCGTGGCTTCGGGGGCCGGGAACGGGAAACCGAACAGACGGAGCAGTTCGCGCGCCTCTTCGTCGGTCTTCGCCGTGGTGGTTACGATGATGTCCATGCCCCGGACCTTCTCGATCCTGTCGTAGGAGATTTCGGGGAAGACGATCTGTTCCTTCAGGCCCATGGCATAGTTGCCACGCCCGTCGAACGACTTGGGGTTGAGGCCACGGAAGTCGCGGATGCGCGGCATCGCGACGGTGACCAGGCGGTCGACGAATTCGTACATGCGTTCGCGGCGCAGGGTGACCTTGCAACCGATCGGCATGCCTTCGCGCAGCTTGAACTGCGCGATCGACTTCTTGGCCTTGGTGATGACCGGCTTCTGGCCGGCGATCAGCGCCATTTCCTCGGCAGCGGTCTGGACCTTCTTCTTGTCCTGGCTCGCCTCGCCCACGCCCATGTTGAGCGTGACCTTCTCGAGCCTGGGCACTTCGAGCGCATTCTTGTAACCGAACTTGTCGGTCATCGCCTTGACGATCGTGTCGTCATAGAGCTTGCGCATGCGGGGGGTGTAATCGGCCATCGCCCCTTCCTTAACCATCGCCCCTTCCTTAACCATCGCCCCTTCCTTAACCATCGATCGTCTCCCCGGACTTGACGGCGACGCGCACTTTCTTGCCGTCCTTCGTTTCGAAACGGACGCGGGTGGGCTTGCCGGACTTGGGATCGGCCAGCGCGACCTTGCTGATGGCCATCGGTGCTTCGAAGCGGTCGATGCCACCTTGCGGGTTGAGCTGGGTCGGTTTGCGGTGACGGGCGGCGACGTTCACGCCTTCGACGACGATCTTGCCTTCCTTGGGCAGGACCTTGGCGACGGTGCCGGTCTTGCCCTTGTCCTTGCCGGACAGGACGACGACGCTGTCACCCTTCTTGATCTTGGCGGCGGCCATTACAGCACCTCCGGAGCGAGCGAGATGATCTTCATGAAGCCGCGGCCGCGCAGTTCGCGCACCACGGGGCCGAAGATACGGGTACCGATCGGTTCCTCGTTCTTGTTGACGAGGACCGCGGCGTTGCTGTCGAAACGGATCACGCTGCCGTCGGGACGGCGCACGTCCTTCTTGGTGCGCACGATCACGGCGCGATGGACGTCGCCCTTCTTCACCTTGGTGCGCGGCTGGGCTTCCTTCACGGAAACCACGATCACGTCGCCCACGGAAGCAGTCCGCCGCTTCGACCCGCCCAGCACCTTGATGCACTGGACGCGCTTGGCGCCGCTGTTGTCCGCGACGTCGAGATTGGATTGCATCTGGATCATCGATCCGTCTTCCTTCTCACTGGCTTGCCGGAACCAGTCCGGCAGTTCCTAACGCCTAACTGCTCAGTTACCCGCGGCCGCGACGTCGAGGTCGGCCTCGACAGCCTGCGTGCCGCCTGCGGTAACGCGATCGATCACCTGCCAGGTCTTGGTCTTGGAGATCGGCTTGGTTTCCTCGATCCGCACGACATCGCCGAGGGTGAACTCGTTATTCTCGTCGTGGGCGTGGTACTTCTTCGAACGGCGGATGATCTTCCCGTAGAGGGGGTGCTTCACCTTGCGCTCGACGAGCACGGTCACGGTCTTGTCGGTCTTGTCGGAGGTGACGGTCCCGATCAGGATACGCTTGGGCATGGTCTGTTCCTTATGCCTTGGCTGCTGCGCCAGAGACGCTCGACTGGGCGCGCTCGGTCTGCAGCGTCTTGATCTTGGCGATCGTGCGGCGGACTTCGCGGATGCGGGCCGGAGCCTCGAGCTGGTTGGTCGCCGCCTGGAAGCGCAGGTTGAACTGTTCGCGCTTGAGCGAGACCAGTTCTTCGTCCAGCTGGTCGTCGGTCTTCTGGCGCAGGTCTGCAATCTTGGCCATCATTCGCCTCCCAGGTGCGAGGTGTCGCCGAGGCGGGCAACGACCTTGGTCTTGATCGGCAGCTTCATCGCTGCGCGCTCGAACGCTTCGGCGGCCAGCGGGCCGGCGACACCATCGAGTTCGAACAGGATGCGCCCCGGCTTCACGCGCGCGGCCCAGTATTCGATCGAGCCCTTGCCCTTGCCCTGACGGACTTCGGCGGGCTTCTTCGACACCGGCACGTCGGGGAACACGCGGATCCACAGGCGCCCCTGGCGCTTGATGTGGCGGGTGATCGCACGACGCGCCGCTTCGATCTGGCGCGCGGTGATCCGCTCGGGCTCCATCGCCTTCAGGCCATAGGACCCGAAGTTCAGCGTGGTGCCGCCCTTGGCGTTGCCGTGGATGCGGCCCTTGAACGCCTTGCGGTACTTGGTCTTCTTCGGTTGCAGCATGGTTCTTTCCTAATCCTGCAATCAGCGAGCCGGGCGCACGCCGGAAGTCTGCGCTTCCATCATCAGGCGGTCCTGGGCGGTCGGATCATGGGCGAGGATCTCGCCCTTGAAGATCCAGCACTTGATCCCGATGATGCCATAGGCGGTCAACGCTTCGGCTTCGGCATAGTCGACGTTGGCGCGCAGCGTGTGCAGCGGCACGCGGCCTTCGCGATACCATTCCACCCGGGCGATTTCCGCACCGCCGAGACGGCCGCCGCAGACGATCTTGATGCCTTCCGCACCAAGCCGCAGGGCCGACTGCACCGCGCGCTTCATCGCACGGCGGAAGGCGACGCGGCGGACCAGCTGATCGGCGATGCCCTGGGCGACGAGCTTGGCATCGATTTCCGGCTTGCGGATCTCGACGATGTTCAGCTTCACTTCGCTGGCGGTCATCCGGGCCAGCTGCGCGCGCAGCTTTTCGATGTCCGCGCCCTTCTTGCCGATGATAACACCGGGGCGGGCGGCATAGATCGACACGCGGCACAGCTTGGCCGGGCGTTCGATCACCACCTTCGAAATCGCTGCCTGCGGCAGGGTTTCGACGATGAACTTGCGGATCTCGATGTCTTCCTTGAGCAGCTTGGCGTAGTCGCGCCCTTCGGCGTACCAGCGGCTGTCCCAGGTGCGGTTGATCTGCAGGCGCAGACCGATCGGATTGCTCTTCTGGCCCATCTTACGCCTCTTCCTGCTCGCGAACCACGATGCGCAGCCGGCTGAACGGCTTGAGGATGCGCGTGGACTTGCCACGGCCACGCGTCGCGAAACGCTTCATGGTGATCGACTTGCCCACCGAAGCTTCCGCCACGACGAGCGCATCGACGTCGAGGTTGTGGTTGTTTTCCGCATTGGCGATCGCCGAAGCGAGCACCTTGCTGGCGTCCTTCGCCATCGCCTTCTTGCTGAAGGCGAGGATGTTCATGGCCTCTTCGGCCTTCTTGCCACGGATCAGGCCGGCAACGAGGTTGAGCTTCTGCGCCGAACCACGGATCGTGGTGCCGACGGCGAGCGCTTCGTTGTCCGCAACGCGGCGGGGGGCTTTCTGCTTGCTCATCAGCGCTTACCCTTCTTGTCGGCAGCGTGGCCCGGGAAGGTGCGCGTGGGCGCGAATTCGCCGAGCTTGTGGCCAACCATCTCTTCCGAGACGGACACGGGGATGAACTTGTGGCCGTTGTAGACGTTGAACGTCAGCCCAACGAACTGCGGCAGGATCGTCGAACGACGCGACCAGGTCTTGATCGGCGCACGGCCACCCTTGTCCTGTGCGTCCTCCGCCTTCTTGAGAAGGCTGAGCTCGACGAACGGACCTTTCCAGACGGAACGAGCCATGTCGGATTACCTCTTCTTCTTGGCGTGGCGCGAACGGATGATCATCTTGTCCGTCTGCTTGTTGTTGCGGGTGCGGGCGCCCTTGGTCGGCTTGCCCCACGGGGTAACCGGGTGGCGGCCACCGCTGGTGCGGCCTTCACCACCACCATGCGGGTGGTCGACCGGGTTCTTGGCGACACCGCGGGTGAGCGGCTTGATGCCCATCCACCGGCGACGACCGGCCTTGCCCAGGTTCTGGTTCTGGTTGTCGGGGTTCGACACCGCCCCGACCGTGCCCATGCAGTCGGCGCGCAGGTAACGCTGCTCGCCGCTGTTGAGACGGACGATGACCATGCCGCGGTCACGACCGACCAGCTGGACATAGGACCCGGCGGCGCGGGCGATCTGCCCGCCCTTGCCCGGCTTCATCTCGACGTTGTGGCAGATGGTGCCGACCGGCATCTGGCCGAGCAGCATGGCGTTGCCGGGCTTGGTGTCGGTCCGCTCGCCCGCGACGACCTTGTCGCCAAGGGCGAGGCGCTGCGGCGCGAGGATATAGGCGAGTTCGCCGTCGTCATATTTGACGAGCGCGATGAAGGCGGTGCGGTTCGGATCGTATTCGAGCCGTTCCACCGTGCCTTCGACGTCCCACTTGCGACGCTTGAAGTCGACGAAGCGATACTTCTGCTTGTGACCGCCGGCCATGCCGCGCGAGGTGACATGGCCCTTGTTGTTGCGGCCACCGGTCTTGCGCTTGCCTTCGACGAGCGCCTTGACCGGCTTGCCCTTGTAGAGCGCCGACTTGTCGACGAGGATCAGGCCGCGACGGCCCGGGCTGGTCGGTTTGTAGTTCTTCAGTGCCATGGGATCAGCTCACACCTTCGGTGATGTCGATCATCGAACCCTCTGCAAGGGTGACGATCGCCTTCTTCACGTCGCTGCGCTTGTAGGCCTTGCCCTTCCAGCGCTTGGTCTTGCCCTTCACCACGATCGTGTTCACCGAAAGCACCTTGGCCTTCTGCGAAGCATAGATCGCCTCGACCGCTTCCTTGATCTGCGGCTTGGTGGCATCGCCGGCGACCTTGAAGACGACGGCGTTGTTCTCCGAAGCCAGCGTCGACTTCTCGGTGATGTGGGGCGCGAGGATCACGTCGTAGTGACGCGCGTCGATGTCCTGCTTCTTAGCCATTGAAACGGGCCTCCAGCTTCGCGACCGCGTCCTTGGTCAGGACCAGCGTGTCGTGCTTCAGGATGTCGTAGACATTGGCACCCACGGCCGGCAGCACATTGACGCCGGGCAGGTTGCGCGCGGCCTTGGCGAAGCCCGCGTCGACGGTTTCGCCGTCGATCACCAGCACCTTGCCGTTCCAGCCGTTCTTGCCGAGCGTCGCGGCCAGCGCCTTGGTCTTGGCGTCCTTGAGTTCGAGGCTGTCGACGACCACCAGGCCGTCCTTCGCCTTGCTCGACAGGGCCATCTTGAGGCCGAGCGCGCGGACCTTCTTGTTGAGCGACTGGTTGAAGTCGCGCAGCTTGGCACCGTGGGCCTTGCCGCCGCCGATGAAGACGGGAGCGGAACGGTCACCGTGACGAGCGGTGCCGCCACCCTTCTGGCGGCCCCACTTCTTGCCGGTGCGGGCCACGTCCGAACGCTCGCGCGTCGGGCGGGCGGTGCCGCGGCGGTTCTCGAGCTGCCACGTCACGACGCGGTGCAGGATGTCGGCACGCGGCTCGACACCGAACACGGCATCGTCGAGCTCGACGTCACCGGCAGCCTTGCCGTCGATTTTCTGGACCTTCACCTTCACGGATCAGCCCTCCTTGTTCTCGTCCGAGCCGGTGTCGGCTGCGGGCGTTTCGGTGGTGTTCACGGCGTCATCGATCGCCTCGACCGGGGTGGTCGGGGTCTCGTCCTGCACGGGAGCGGCGCCCTTCTTCTCGATCACCGCGCCGGGAAACGGCACGCCTTCGGGAAGCGGCAGCTTGACCGCGTCGCGGACCAGCAGCCAGCCGTTCTTCGAACCCGGAACCGAACCCTTGACGAACAGCAGGCCGCGCGTCGCGTCGGTGCGGACGATTTCGAGGTTCTGCTGCGTGCGGCGGCGGTCACCCATGTGGCCGGCCATCTTCTTGCCCTTGAACACGCGGCCCGGATCCTGGCGGTTGCCGGTCGAACCATGCGCACGGTGGCTGATCGACACGCCGTGGGTGGCGCGCATGCCGCCGAAGCCCCAGCGCTTCATGGCGCCGGCAAAGCCCTTGCCCTGCGTGTGGCCGGTGATGTCGACCTTCTGGCCGGCGACGAAGTGTTCGGCGGAAATGGTCGCACCGACGGGAAGCAGGCCGTCCTCGTTGTCGACGCGGAATTCCGCCACCTTCATCTTCAGCGCAACCTCGGCCTTGGCAAAGGCTTCGCGCTGCGGCTTGTTCACGTTCTTCTGCTTCGCTTCGCCCGAACCGACCTGGAGCGCGAAATAGCCGTCGCGGTCAGCGGTGCGATGTGCGGTGACCTGGCAGTCTTCCAGCGCGAGAACGGTGACCGGCACGTGCCGACCGTCCTCCTGGAAGAGGCGGGTCATCCCGACTTTCTTTGCGATAACGCCTGTGCGCATCGTCAACTCCTAAACAGAGGCACCCCGGCCCATCCGGGGTGCTTGCCAGCCCGTTGAATGATACGTCGCCCCGTCCGGGCTGAATGCTTCCGCGGCCGAGGCCGTGGGAGCGAGACGGGGGACGCAGACCCGGATCAGATCCGGCGGTATCCACCAATTTCGTCATCCCAGCGCAGGCTGGGATCACGGGCCGCAATGCACGGCCCCGAAACAGTCCTGACCTTTTCAAGTCCGATCAGGAGGACAGCATCCCCCGCCTTCGCGCAGGGCTACGGCAAATTGACTTAAGCCAATTTGATTTCGACGTTCACGCCAGCGGCGAGGTCGAGCTTCATCAGCGCGTCGACCGTCTGGGCGTTGGGCTGCACGATGTCGAGCAGCCGCTTGTAGGTGCGCACCTCGAACTGTTCGCGCGACTTCTTGTCGATGTGCGGACCGCGGTTCACGGTGAACTTCTCGATACGCGTCGGCATGGGAATGGGGCCGCGAATAAGGGCGCCGGTACGACGTGCGGTTTCTGCGATTTCGCCAGTGGCCTGGTCGAGAACGCGGTGGTCGAACGCCTTGAGGCGAATGCGGATATTCTGAGCTTCCATGTCCTGCACCGATGCGAAAGAGCCAAACGGGCCGTTGCCAACCCGCAAAAAAGAAAGGTCCGCCCTGCCTTGCCCGGTTTCCCGGAGCGGGCGACCTTCCCTAAAATCCGTTGCGACAGGAACAAATCCCTGTCTGTGGGCGCGCCTATACGGGTGTGACCCGTTTCATGCAACCCCCGATTTCCACCCAATTTCACCCGAGTGGAAAATGGCGTGACGACCCCGCTTCGACGGGTAGCCGGACGCCGGGAAAAGCAGAGGCCCGCCCCGCGAAGGGACGGGCCCCAAACCTTTCAAGCCGTCTCTTGCGAAACTTACTTAGTGATCGAGCTCACGACGCCCGAGCCGACGGTGCGGCCACCTTCGCGGATTGCGAAGCGCAGGCCTTCGTCCATGGCGATCGGCGCGATCAGCTTGACCGAGATGGTCACGTTGTCGCCCGGCATCACCATTTCGGTGCCCTCGGGGAGGATGACCTCGCCGGTGACGTCGGTGGTGCGGAAGTAGAACTGCGGGCGATAGTTCGCGAAGAACGGCGTGTGACGGCCGCCTTCGTCCTTCGACAGGACGTAGACTTCGGCGCTGAACTCGGTGTGCGGGTTGACCGAACCGGGCTTGGCAAGGACCTGGCCACGTTCCACCTCTTCACGGCCGACGCCGCGGATCAGCGCGCCGATGTTGTCGCCCGCTTCGCCGCGGTCGAGCAGCTTGCGGAACATTTCGACGCCGGTGACGGTGGTCTTCTTGGTGTCCTTGATGCCGACGATTTCGACTTCGTCACCAACGTTGACGACGCCGGTTTCGACACGGCCGGTCACCACGGTGCCGCGACCCGAGATCGAGAACACGTCTTCGATCGGCATCAGGAACGGCTTGTCGACCGGGCGGTCGGGCTGCGGGATGAATTCGTCGACGGCGTTCATCAGGGCAATGATCGAATCCTTGCCGATGGCGTCGTCGCGACCTTCGAGCGCGGCCAGCGCCGAACCCTTGACGATGGCGATGTTGTCGCCGTCGAAGTCGTAGCTCGACAGCAGTTCGCGCACTTCGAGTTCGACGAGCTCGAGGATTTCCTCGTCGTCGACCTGGTCGACCTTGTTCATGTACACGACCAGCGCCGGCACGCCGACCTGGCGGGCCAGCAGGATGTGCTCGCGCGTCTGCGGCATCGGGCCGTCAGCCGCGTTCACCACCAGGATCGCGCCGTCCATCTGCGCGGCGCCGGTGATCATGTTCTTCACATAGTCGGCGTGGCCCGGGCAGTCGACGTGCGCATAGTGGCGCGCCGCGGTTTCGTATTCGACGTGCGCGGTCGAAATCGTGATGCCGCGCTCGCGCTCTTCGGGGGCCTTGTCGATGTTGGCGAAATCGACGGCGGTGCCGCCATAGGTTTCTGCCATCACCTTGGTGATCGCCGCGGTCAGCGTGGTCTTGCCGTGGTCGACGTGACCGATGGTGCCGATGTTGCAGTGCGGCTTGTTCCGCTGGAATTTTTCCTTCGCCATTTTCTCTAACCTCTAGTGTCTGGAATTCGATTGCTGCGGGGAATTAGGCGGCACCCGCTGAATCAGGCGCCGCCCCTAGACGCTTGGCCTGCCTTAGGCAAGCTTCTCCTTGACTTCGGCCGCGACGTTGGCCGGGACCTCGTCATAGTGGCTGAACTGCATCGAGTACTGCGCACGCCCCTGGGTGAAGGAGCGCAGTTCGTTGACGTAGCCGAACATGTTGGCCAGCGGCACATTGGCCTCGACCGCCTGGGCATTGCCGCGGGTATCGGTGCCCTGGATCTGGCCACGGCGGCTGTTGAGATCGCCGATGACGTCGCCGAGGTAATCCTCGGGGGTCACGACCTCGACCTTCATGATCGGCTCGAGCAGCTTGATGCCGGCCTTCTGCGCCACTTCGCGCATCGCGCCGCGACCGGCGATTTCGAACGCGATCGCGCTCGAGTCGACGTCGTGGTAGGCACCGTCATAGAGCGTGACGGTAAAGTCGATGATCGGGAAGCCGACGAGATAGCCGCTCTCGGCCTGCTCGCGGAAACCCTTTTCGATCGCCGGAATGTATTCCTTGGGGATGTTGCCGCCCTTGATTTCGTCCTGGAAGACGAAGCCCTGGCCGCGTTCGCCCGGCTCGACCTTGACCTTGACGCGGCCGAACTGGCCCGAGCCGCCCGACTGCTTCTTGTGGGTGTAGTCGACGTCGGTCGGCTTCGCGAGATATTCGCGATAGGCCACCTGCGGCGCACCGACATTGGCCTCGACCTTGAACTCGCGCTTCATGCGATCGACGAGGATGTCGAGGTGAAGCTCGCCCATGCCCTTGATGATCGTCTGGCCCGATTCGTGGTCGGTCGAAACGCGGAAGCTCGGGTCCTCGGCAGCCAGGCGGTTGAGCGCGATGCCCATCTTTTCCTGGTCGGCCTTGGTCTTGGGTTCCACCGACAGCTCGATCACCGGCTCGGGGAATTCCATGCGTTCGAGCACGATCGGCTTGGCCGGATCGCACAGCGTGTCGCCGGTGGTGGTCTCCTTGAGCCCGGCCAGCGCGACGATGTCGCCCGCGAACGCCTCGTCGATGTCCTCGCGGTTGTTCGAGTGCATCAGCAGCATGCGGCCGATCTTCTCGCGCTTGTCCTTGACCGAATTCAGGTAGGAGCCCTTGGTCAGCTTGCCCGAATAGATGCGGGTGAAGGTCAGCGAACCGACGAACGGGTCGTTCATGATCTTGAACGCCAGCGCGGAGAAAGGCGCATCGTCCGACGAGGGGCGCGTGTCTTCCTGGTCGCTGTCGGGCAGCACGCCCCTGATCGCGGGCACGTCGAGCGGGCTCGGCAGGTAGTCGACGACGGCGTCGAGCAGCGGCTGCACGCCCTTGTTCTTGAACGCCGAGCCGCACACCACCGGCACGAAGGCGCGGGCGATGGTGCCCTTGCGGATCAGGCGCTTGAGCGTCGCCGCATCGGGTTCGTTGCCTTCGAGATAGGCTTCCATGACATCGTCGTCCTGCTCGACGGCGGTCTCGATCAGCTTCTCGCGATATTCGGCGGCCTTGTCGGCGAGATCGGCGGGAATCTCGACATATTCGAACTCGGCACCCAGGCTCTCGTCCTTCCAGACGATGCCGCGGTTGTTGACGAGGTCGACCACGCCCTTGAGATCGCTTTCGGCGCCGATCGGGAGATAGAGCACCAGCGGCACGGCGCCGAGGCGGTCGATGATCGACTGGACGCAATAGTAGAAGTCGGCGCCGGTGCGGTCGAGCTTGTTGATGAAGCACATGCGCGGAACGCCGTATTTGTCGGCCTGGCGCCACACGGTTTCCGACTGCGGTTCGACGCCGGCAACGCCGTCGAACACCGCCACCGCGCCGTCGAGCACGCGCAGCGAGCGTTCGACTTCGATGGTGAAGTCGACGTGGCCGGGGGTGTCGATGATGTTGATGCGGTGCTTTTCACCCTTGCCGTCATCGGCCGACCAGAAGGTGGTGGTCGCCGCCGAGGTAATGGTGATGCCGCGTTCCTGCTCCTGCTCCATCCAGTCCATGGTGGCGGCGCCGTCGTGGACTTCACCGATCTTGTAGGACTTGCCGGTGTAATAGAGGATACGCTCGGTCGTGGTGGTCTTGCCGGCATCGATGTGCGCCATGATGCCGATATTGCGGTAACGCTCCAGCGGATACTCGCGGGCCATGATTGAATTCCTCGGGTTCGGGGGTGGGTCGTGCCCGCCCCCATGTAGGGATTTGTGTGACCGGTTAAAGACAGACCCCTGGTCTATCCCGCCCCGGCCTGCGTTCGCCCTGAGCCTGTCGAAGGGCCGTCCTTCGCTTCCAGCTGTGCACTTGAAGAAAAGTGCGGTGCTTCGACAGGTTCGGCGCGAACGGAAAAGAGCGCTTCGCGCCCCCTTACCAGCGGTAGTGCGAGAAGGCGCGGTTCGCGTCCGCCATGCGGTGCGTGTCCTCGCGCTTCTTGACCGCGTTGCCGCGGTTGTTGGCGGCATCCATCAGTTCGCCCGACAGGCGTGCGGCCATGGTGGTTTCCGCACGACCGCGCGCGGCGGTGATCAGCCAGCGAATGGCCAGCGCCTGCGCGCGCTCGGGGCGGACCTCGACCGGCACCTGATAGGTCGCACCGCCGACGCGGCGGCTGCGCACCTCGACCTGCGGCTTGACGTTGTCGAGCGCGGCATGGAACAGCTCGACCGGGTTCGCCTTGGCCTTGGCCTCGACGGTGTCGAGCGCGGTATAGACGATACCTTCGGCGACGGCCTTCTTGCCGTCGTACATGAGGTTGTTCATGAACTTCGAGAGGACCTGATCCCCGAACTTCGGATCAGGCAGGATTTCCCGCTTTTCGGGACGACGACGACGTGACATTTCAAAAACTCCAGACTCGGGAGCGTAGCGACCTCTTCAAACGTCATCCCAGCGAAAGCTGGGATCGTTGGCCACATGCGCTCGGTCTCAAAAACTTCCCATCCGGCGTTCGACCTGGCTGCACGCGGTCCCGGCTTTCGCCGGGATGACGGGTGAATCCAGCCGGCGCTGGCGTGAAATTACTTGGGCCTCTTGGCGCCGTACTTCGAACGGCTCTGCTTGCGGTCCTTGACGCCCTGCGTGTCGAGCACGCCGCGAAGCACGTGATAGCGCACGCCGGGAAGGTCGCGCACACGGCCGCCGCGGATCAGCACGACGCTGTGTTCCTGCAGATTGTGGCCTTCGCCGGGGATGTAGGAGATGACCTCGCGCTGGTTGGTCAGGCGGATCTTGGCCACCTTGCGCAGCGCCGAGTTCGGCTTCTTCGGGGTCGTCGTATAGACGCGGGTGCAGACGCCGCGCTTCTGCGGGTTCTGCTCCATCGCAGGGACCTTGCTCTTGGCCTTCTGCGGAACGCGGCCCTTGCGGACCAACTGGTTGATCGTCGGCATTTGAGTCTCTTCTCTTCACCGTTGGCGGGATTGCGCCCTGCCCCAGGTCCGTTCGCCCTGAGCTTGTCGAAGGCCCGCCCTTCACTTCCGGCACCGCGCCAGAAGAAAAATACGGCGGTTGACCTTCGGTCGGCTTCGCAACCGACAAGCTCAGCACGAACGGGCGAGGATGGATCGCTCACCCATGATGGCGGCGACTAGAGGGATGCGCGGGTGGAATGGTAAAGGTCCGGGCGGCCCTGCAAAACCCCGCTCGTCCTGAGCCTGTCGAAGGACAGGCACCACGAGGGGCGCACACCGCACGAGCCTGAAACGCTCCACCCAAGCAGCCCTCACGGCCACCGGGTTACTTTGACGGCTGCCCCGAAATCCCGCCTGTCCGTCATCCCAGCGAAAGCTGGGATCGTTCACGGACCGCGCTGACCTCAATAGAAAAGAGCCCAAATGCACGACGCTCTCGCATCGGCACCAGGCCCCGGGACATGACCGGCAATGTTCAGCTCTATCTGACCGGAGCGGGTTGCGCCTTGGCGAATCCCACGCCGGATGGGCGCGCACATAGTGGGATGGGGCCGCGCGGTCAAGCGCCGCCGGAATGCGCACCCGGCTGCCCGCCCAGATGACCGCCCAGATGACCGCGCAGCCAATCGGCCAGCTCGTCCTCCGTCAGCTCCCCCGCGGCGAGGGCGAGAACCGTGGCGACCGCATCCTGTTCCGAAAAGCTCAGCGCGTGCCCGTTGAGCCGCAGGAACAACCGCGCCGCGACCCAGGCCGTGCGCTTGTTGCCATCGACGAAGGGGTGGTTGCGCGCGATGCCGAAGGCATAGGCCACCGCCAGCACGCAAGGATCGTGGGTGCCATAATGCCACTGGTTGACCGGCCGGGCGAGCGCGCTCGCCAGTGCCCCCGCATCGCGCACACCCACGGGCCCGCCATGCTCGCCGAGCTGGCGGTCATGCACCGCCAGGATGACCGGCTCGGCCAGCCAGCGAGGTACCTTGCGATCGGACACCTACTTGGCGAGTTCGCGCAGGATGTTGCGATCCTCGCGCATGATCTCCTCGGCAATCTCCATGGTCGCCGTGAAATCCGGATCATGCGCGGTCAGCCGCACCCCGTCGGGCGCTTCGGTCAGATGCAGCGCATCGCCCAGCCCGACGCGCAACCGGGCCAGCACTTCCTTGGGCAGGATAACCCCTGCGGAATTGCCGATGCGGGTGATCTTGAGCGTCGTGTTCATACGGGAGTTATAACGTGGGAGGCCGGTTCGGACAAGCGTCAACCAATGCGGGGGCTCGTCCTTCGGCGGGCCTGAAACGCTCCACCCGCGTCGGCTTTCTGCCGTCCATGCTCGGCAAGCGCCAGTTCCAGGTCCTCATAGACATAGGAACCGACGTAATAGCGGCGGAACGTCTTCATCGTCAGGCCGGCGGGCAAGGGTATCTCGGGCGGGTTGAGGGCACCGCCCTCGCCCTCCCACGACGCGATGGCCTTCGCCGCCGGTCGCGGCAGCGTATCACCCGCATAGGAAGCGTAGATCACGCTCTCGAGCGCATTGGGCAGCGGTGGTGGACCGGTGTTCCGGCGCATTGCGCGCAACTGGCCGATGCGCTCGGCATATTCGGCGACCTTGTCGAAATGGCCTTGCCGCGTATCGCCGTCACCCACCGCGCAGGCCTTCATCACCGCGACCTGGTGTGCGTGGAGCAGTTCATTGAGGTCCATGGCGCATCTCCTGGAAAGGGCAGCGTGGACGAAACGGGGTCACCCGGACCTGTCCTGAGACACGCCCGGGCCACCTGCCGATCAGCTCTGTGGCTGCACGGTCTGTTCGCGCTGGCCCTGCTGGTGCTGCAGGTTGATCGCCTGCGGCTTGCCGCCACCGACCTGCCTGGTTTCATAGCCGAAACGCTGGCCCTGCTTGGGTTCGGCGGCTTCCTGCTGGAGATCGGCCTTGACGAATTCGAGCGGCTCGCCGCCCTTTTCGGGAGCAATCATGCCGCGACCCTTGCCGGTGTCGTAGCTCTTGATCTTGCCATACTGTGACATGGGGGAATTCCTTCCGTTTCGCGCAGGCGTTCATCAGCGACCGCTTGTGCGCGGGGCTAAGAGGCGAAAAGGAAAGAAGGGAGAGGCTTTGCGTGCCGCTCGGGACCGTCGATCGCGACTGGTAGCTGGCTATCAGATGGGGGGGAATGCAGGCGATACAAGGGGCGCTGCCGGACGGTGCTGGACACGCCGCGCTTTGCCATATCCGGCTCCATCACTCGCGCCGGGCTGCGCGCCGCCGCCCTCCCCGCACGGAGAGGATGCCATCCGCGCGGGCGGGTGTGCGAATTACGCCGTCAGGAACGCCACCAGCGCCCTGACCTTCTTGGTCCGCCATTGCGGCGTGGGGGCGACCAGCCAGTAGGCGCGCGTGCCCGGGTCGGGGCCTTCGAGCACCTCCAGCCTGCCCGCCTCGAGAGCATCCTTGGCCAGCAGTTCGGGCAGGATCGCCTTGCCCAGCCCGGCCATCGCGCTCGACAGCGCCTGACCGGCGTTGGATACGGTGATATGCGCCGCGATCGCATCCTGCAGCGGCAGGCCCCAGTCGATCCAGCGGTCGGGCGCGCCCGGCGCGGCCACGGTCACGCGGCGTGCGGCGTCGAGCTCGACCCCCTGCAGATCGCCCGGGCCGTCGACCAGCCGGATCGCGCAGTCGAGGTTGGCCTCGGTGAAATCGGCGTGTTCGTCGGCGACGAAGGTGAAGCGGATCTCGGGGTTTTCCCTGCCGAATTCGGCCAGCCGCGGGGCGAGCCACTGCGCGTAGAATTCGCGCGGGCAGGCGATGGTATAGCTGTCGCTCGCCTGCCCCGCCTGCATCGCGGAAACGCTTTCCTCGAACTTGAGGAAGCCTTCGCGCAGCGCGTCGAGCCCGGCGGCGCCTTCCTGCGTCAGCTCCAGCCCCTTGCTGGTGCGGCGGAACAGCACCGTGCCCAGGTGATCCTCGAGCGCGCGGATCTGCTGGCCGACGGCGGCCGGGGTGACGGCAAGTTCGTCCGCCGCGCGGGTGAACGAGAGGTGCCGCGCGGCGGCGTCGTAAACGCGCAGGGCGTTGAGAGGCAGGTGTGTGCGCTTCATCGGAAGCGCGCGTTAGGCGATGCGGCTTTTCGGCACAAGCCGCAAGACGTGGCGAAGGTGGTTGTCACGGCACCGTAACATGCGCCAGACAGGGGCCATGGCACGGATTGGCTGGCGATGATCGACGATACCCCCCCCGACGCGGTCACCCGCGCCGATTCGCCGGAGACGCGCTACGTCAACCGCGAGCTGAGCTGGCTGTCGTTCAACCGCCGCGTGCTGGCGGAAGCCGAGAACGCGGCCTATCCGCTGCTCGAACGGCTGCGCTTCCTGTCGATTTCGGCCAGCAACCTCGACGAATTCACGATGATCCGCGTGGCCGGGCTCGAAGGCCAGGCGAGCCGCGGGCTCGAGACGCTCGCCATCGACGGGCGCGACCCGCGCCAGCAGCTCGAGGCGATCCGCAGCGAGCTCGATGCGCTGGTGCTGCGCCAGCAGGCGGTGCTCGACCAGCTGCGGCGGCTGCTCGCCGATGAGGCCATCCTCATCACCACGGTCGACGATCTCGACCGCGAACAGCAGGCCTGGCTCAAGTCCTATTTCGAAAAGGACATCCTGCCGATCATCACCCCGCAGGCGATCGATCCCAGCCACCCCTTCCCCTTCGTCGCCAACATGGGGATGGGCGCGATCTTCCGCCTCAAGCGCGGCAAGCGGCAGGCCGACCTGCTCGAGATGGTGCTGATCCCCAGCGGCGCGCCGCGCTTCGTGCGCGTGCCGGGCGCGAAGGCGATCTATGTCGCGATCGAGCAGCTGGTGGTGCGCTTTGCCCCGCTGCTGTTCCCCGGCTTCCGCATCCTCGGCGACGGGCTGTTCCGCGTGCTGCGCGACAGCGATATCGAGGTCGAGGACGAGGCCGAGGACCTGGTGCGCTATTTCCGCAGCGCGATCCAGCGCCGCCGCCGCGGCCACGTGGTGCTGCTCGAGCTCGACGACGAATGCGACGAGGTGTCCGAGACGCTGCTGCGCGAACAGTTCGACGTCGATGCCGCGATGATCGTCAAGACGCAGGGCATGCTGGGCCTGTCGGACCTCGCCGCGATCTGCAGCGAGCCGCGCCCCGATCTCAAGTTCGCCCCCTTCAACCCGCGCTATCCCGAACGCGTGCTGGCGCATGACGGCGATATCTTCTCCGCCGTGCGCGAGAAGGACATCGTCATCCACCACCCCTATGAAACATTCGAGGTGGTGGTCGATTATTTGCGCCAGGCCGCGCGCGATCCGGCGGTGGTGTCGATCAAGCAGACGCTCTATCGCGCGGGCGACCAGTCGCCGGTGATCGCGGCGCTGATCAAGGCGGCCGAAGCGGGCAAGGCGGTCACCGCCGTGGTCGAACTCAAGGCGCGCTTCGACGAGGAACGCAACATCCACTGGGCCAACGAGCTCGAACGCGCGGGCGTTCAGGTGATCTATGGCTTCACCGAATGGAAGACCCACGCCAAGGTCAGCCTGGTGGTGCGGCGCGAGGAGGACGGCTATCGCACCTACTGCCATTTCGGCACGGGCAATTACCACCCGGTCAACGCGCGCATCTATACCGATTTCAGCTTCTTCACCGCCGACCCGGCGCTGGGGCGCGACGCGGCCAAGCTGTTCAACTTCGTCACCGGCTATGTCGAGCCGACCGAGCTGGAGAAGCTGTCGATCTCGCCCATCGGGATGCAGGCCAAGCTGTTCGCGCTGATCGACCGCGAAATCCAGAACGCCCGCGCGGGCCGCCCCGCGGGCATCTGGGCCAAGCTCAATTCGATCACCAACAAGGGCGTGATCGACAAGCTCTACGAAGCGAGCGCGGCCGGGGTCGAGATCACGCTGGTGATCCGCGGCATCTGTTCGCTGCGCGCGGGGGTTCCGGGCCTGTCGGACAATATCAAGGTCAAATCGATCATCGGCCGCTTCCTCGAACACAGCCGCATGTGGGTCTTTGCCAACGGCTACAAGCTGCCCAGCAGGCGTGCGGCGGTCTATATCACCAGCGCCGACGCGATGAGCCGTAACCTCGAATACCGGGTCGAGGTGATGGTCCCGGTCACCAATCGCACGGTGCACGACCAGCTGCTCGACCAGGTGATGCTGGCCAATATCCTCGACACCGAACGCAGCTGGCGGCTCGATCCCGATGGCCAGTACCGGCGCATGCGCGTGGGCGAAGGCGGGTTCAACTGCCACGATTATTTCATGGCCAACCCCTCGCTGTCCGGACGCGGCAGTGCCGGCGGCGACGTTCCGCGGCTGACGCTCAAGGGCCCGCAGGCGTGAACCGCCGCCGCAGCGGCACGCGCCGCCCGCTACCCGCCCCGCGCGCGGTGATCGACATCGGTTCGAACACCGTGCGCCTGGTCATCTACGAAGGCACCGCGCGCGCGTCCGAAACCGTGTGGAACGAAAAGGTCGCCGCGCGGCTGGGTCGCGACCTGTCGGATAGCGGGCGCATCCCGCGCGAGGCGTGGGACGAAGCGTTGGCGGCACTGGCGCGCTATGCGCAGATCATCGCCGACCATGGGATAAAGGACGTGCAGACGGTCGCCACCGCCGCCACGCGCGACGCGGAAAACGGGCCCGACTTCCTTGCCGCGGTCGCCGCATTGGGCCTCGCCCCGCGCCAGCTGACCGGCGAGGAAGAGGCCAATGCCTCGGCCATGGGGGCGCTGGGCGCCTTTCCGGGCGCGCATGGCGTGGTGGCCGACCTTGGCGGCGGCAGTCTCGAGCTGGTCTCGATCCACGCCAACCGCTGCCACCATGCCTCGTCGCTGCCCTTCGGCACGCTGCGCCTGCCCGCGATGCGCGCGGCGGGGGACTTTGACGAACACATCCACGCCGCGCTGGGCGAAGTCGGCTGGGCGGCGGCGCATCGCGGCCCGCTCTACATGATCGGCGGCACCTGGCGCGCGCTGGCGGCCTATGCGATGCGCGCGCAGGATTATCCGCTGACCGATCCGCACGGCTTCGTGCTGTCGCTCGAGGATGCCGACCGCATGGCCGCGGAACTGGTCGATGCGCGCCCCGAAGCGCTGATGCAGATCGGCGGGATCGACGCGATGCGCGCGGGCTATCTGCCCGATGCCGCCGCGCTGCTGCGCCCGCTGCTCGCCGAATTCGAGCCAGAGGCGCTGGTGTTCTCCAGCTGGGGCATCCGCGAAGGCCTGCTCTATGCCCGGCTCGAACCGATGCAGCAGCAGCGCGATCCGCTGCTGGCGGGCATATCCGCCTTTGCCGCGCCGCAAGGGGCCAATGCGACCGATGCGACGCTGGTTTCGGCCTGGACGGCCGACCTCGTCGAACGCGCCAAGCCGGGGGACGAGCGCAAACGCATCGCCGCCGCGCAGCTGGCCGCCGCCTTGCACAAGGTGGAGCCGAACCTGCGGCTCAACCAGGCGGTGGAATGGTCGCTCGACAAGCGCTGGATCGATCTCAGCCCGCGCGGCCGGGCGATGATCTGCGCCGCGCTGGTCGGCACGCTCGGCCAGACCGAACTGCCCGGGCGTGTGCGCCTCCTCGCCAGCGAGGAGGACCTGCACCAGGGGACGACCTGGGGCCTGGGCCTGCGGCTGGCGCAGCGGCTGGGCGCGGGGACGCGGCAAGCGCTGTCGCACAGCGCGTTGAAGCGGGGGAAGCGCAGGCTGACGCTGCGCCTCGACCAAAGCCGCGCCGCGCTGGCGGCAGGCCCGGTCGCGCGCGAGCTGGCGATGCTGGCCGACTGGCTGGGCCTGGAAGCGCGGGTGAAGCTGGGCTGACCTTTGCGCAGGGCCTTCGACAGGCTCAGGCTGAGCGGAGGTGGGGTGCGCGTGGTTGCGCGGAGGTGGGCGCGTATGGCTGAGCGGAGGTGGGGTGCGCGTGGTTGCGCGGAGGTGGGCCCGTCTCGATCCAGCCGATTTGCGCGCGATGTGGTGGCTGGATGCTCAGCCAATCGCTCGCAAGACCCGCTCAGCCTGAGCTTGTCGAAGGCCCTGCACTGACGCTAGAGCATTGTGCGATTAATCTGCAACATATCCGGCTTCCTTGAGGTAGTTCCAGCATTCCTCGGGAGAGTAGAGTTCGCAGATTGAGCCGACGGCCTGCCACAGGGCTTCGATTGTCCAGGCCTT